>NZ_JBQBFF010000001.1:2905000-3117500 GCF_051919185.1 Aeromonas sp. 97A
ATACAAGTGGATGTCGGTCAGAGATCGCAGTACATCCAACTGAGCCTGTGTCTCAATACCTTCACACACCAGACTCTTGCCCAGCATGGCTCCCATCCGACAAATATTGGCGACCAGTTCGGATGCCTCCATTGAGGTGTCAATGCCTTGTATAAAGGAGCGGTCGATCTTCACCTTGCTGACCGGTAACTTTTGCAGATAACTCAAAGATGAATAACCAGTCCCAAAATCGTCTAATGCCAGCAGTACCCCCTGCTGATTGAGATCCTGCATCAGTTGCAGCGAGTTCTTCACTTCGCGCATGGTGGTATCTTCCGTGACCTCCAAGACCAGGCTACGGGCAGGCAGGTGGTGCTCCATCAATGCCTTGGCCACCAGTTTGAGCAAATTACGCTGGTACATGCCTGGCGAGATATTCACACACATTTGCAGATCAACCATACCAAGCTGGTGCCACTGATAGAGCTGCTCGCAAGCTGTGTTCAGCACCCAGCTCCCAACCCGTTCGGCAAGCTGGAACTCCTCAGCTACCATGATCACTTCGTTTGGCGGAATGAAACCGAGTTCCGGATGCCGCCAGCGCAACAGAGCCTCGACAGCTTCGCAGCGGCCACTCTCTAGATTGACGATGGGTTGGTAATAGAGTTCCAGCGCATTGTGTTCCAGCGCCATGATCATGTCCGACGCCAGATGTTTGCGCCGCGCCGTCTCGTTGAGCAGGGAGTTATCGTAAATCACATAGGGAACATGGGTCTTGCGACTATGGAACAGGGCCTGTTCCGCACGACTCAGCAACTCCTGAGTCTTGTCGCTGTCCATCGGATAGAAGGCAATCCCGATCCCGACTTCAAGCCGGAAGGGATAGTTGTCATAGACGATATCTTGCTTCAGCGCATGCAGCAATCGCGCTACCAGCTCCCTGACCTGACGCAGATCACTGCTGCCACGCTGGATAATGGCAAATTGATCCCCCCCCAGACGTCCGCTCAACTCCCCCTCTTCACAGAGTACTCTGATCCGGGCAGCAAACTCACAAAGCAGATAATCACCGGTGTCATAGCCAAACTTGCTGTTGATATCCCTGAAGTCGTTGATGTCGACCAGCACCAGCCCAAACGGCACTTCCTGTGTGGCGTACAGCTCCATTCGCTCCAGCAAAGCAACCCGATTGGACAACCCGGTCAGCGGATCCCGTCTGGCCGCTCTGAAATGGCGACGCCCTTCATATATAAGTAGCATGCTGAGCAGCAGCACTGACATGACCAGACCGGAGACCATCAGCAACAAGGCATTGCGCAATTGGCCAAAATGGCGATCGTTCTCGGAATAGACGTTGATGTTCTTCTGCATCACAGAAGCGAGGGAGTAAGAGAGCGGCTCTTGCAGCGGGGCAAGGCGCATCATGATCTGCTGATAGTCAGATGCCCCGCTTTGCAACTTGATGATGTCGGGCTCTATTTGGCGAATATTGGTTTCAATCAGCTGCACCAGACGCAAGGTTTTCTGCTTGTCCTGCATGCTCTTGCGCAGCTGGCCGCTCAACAGGATGGGCGTTCTGCTCCAAAGAATGTCATAACGCAACATCAAGGCGTCATGATCAATCCCGCCATAGTGATAGACCTCTACCGCATTGAGGAAACGACCGAGCTCCAGCTGCAACTGCATCAGCGCCCAGGAGACATCATAGGTGTATTTCTCCATCGCTCTGGTCGCATTCTGGATTTGCATCAGGCAATAGAGGGTGCTCCCGGTAAACAACAGGATGGATACATACAGAATGACGAGCAGTGGCCACGCCCTAGTCTTTCCTTTCACCCCATGCTCCCGTGCTGTTTTTATCAGTGCTGAATGTCTATCAAATCCAGCTGCCAAATCATCATGTCGGTATATTCGGATCGCTTCAATTCCGGATATTGATCAAGAGGCAGCATAAACCAGACCGGCCCCTTGTCACGCACACGCATGACAGCGCCATTGTCTTCCCATGCAAGAATGGGCTCGTATTTGGCAACCTTGTCCCATTCAATGCGGACCTGGAAACTGTTCAGTGCCGTCAACGTAATGGTCTTGCCATCCGCACCGACTGCAGCCAATACATCGGCCAGTTTTGGGCCTCTGTAGGTGTGCGGCTTATCCACCCACGGGTTGCCTGTCACTATCTCATGTTGCGGCAGAGCCTGTAGTTTTGCCAGATCAAACAACACCTTGCCATCAACTTCGTCTGCCGACCTGATGTTGCCACCGACTTTCAGGATCACCGGCCCCGTCAGCGCCTCAGCAGCCATCACCGGCATGATGACCAATGAACACAGTAGTGTCAGCCAACCAAACATTTTCATATCTCCCCCAGATTTGCTGTCTCAACAGACTCAGTTTAGCCAGATATAAAAAAACGGCTCGCCTTGAGCGAGCCGTTTGTCAAACAGAGCAAGGGGGGATGATTACATCATGCCCATGCCACCCATGCCGCCCATGTCAGGCATGGCAGGGGTATCTTTCTTCGGCAGTTCGGTGACCATGCACTCGGTGGTGATCATCAGACCGGCGATGGAAGAGGCAAACTGCAGGGCGGAACGGGTTACCTTGGTCGGATCCAGGATGCCCATGGCCAGCATGTCGCCATACTGTTCGCTGTAAGCGTTGTAACCGAAGTTGCCTTCGCCGTTCTTCACTGCATTGGCAATGACGGAGGCTTCTTCACCGGCGTTGATGACGATTTGACGCAGCGGGGCTTCCATGGCGCGCAGGGCAACCTTGATACCGACGTTCTGGTCTTCGTTGTCACCGCGCAGACCAGCCAGTTTGGCTGCAACGCGAACCAGCGCAACACCACCACCTGCAACCACGCCTTCTTCAACCGCGGCGCGGGTAGCGTGCAGGGCATCTTCAACGCGGGCTTTCTTCTCTTTCATCTCGACTTCGGTGGCTGCGCCAACCTTGATCACGGCAACACCGCCAGCCAGCTTGGCTACGCGCTCTTGCAGCTTCTCACGATCGTAGTCGGAAGAGGTCTCTTCGATCTGCTGACGGATCTGAGCAACACGACCTTCGATCACACCGGCATCACCCACGCCATCGATGATGGTGGTGTTCTCTTTGGTGATGACGATGCGCTTGGCACGACCCAGATCTTCCAGCGTCGCTTTTTCCAGCTCCATGCCAACTTCTTCAGAGATGACGGTACCGCCAGTCAGTACGGCGATATCCTGCAGCATGGCCTTGCGACGGTCACCGAAGCCAGGCGCCTTGACGGCAGCCACTTTCACGATACCGCGCATGGTGTTGACCACCAGAGTGGCCAGGGCTTCGCCTTCTACGTCTTCGGCAACAATCAGCAGCGGCTTTCCAGCTTTGGCAACGCCTTCCAGCACCGGCAGCATTTCGCGGATGTTGGAGACTTTCTTGTCAACCAGCAGGATGAACGGGTCGTCCAGTTCAACGGAACCGGTCTCTTGCTTGTTGATGAAGTAGGGGGACAGGTAGCCGCGGTCGAACTGCATACCTTCAACAACTGCCAGCTCATCTTCCAGACCCTGACCATCTTCAACGGTGATGACGCCATCGCGACCCACTTTGTCCATGGCTTCGGCAATCAGCTTGCCCACTTTCTCGTCGGAGTTGGCGGAGATGGTGCCCACCTGAGCGATAGCATTGCTGTCAGCACAAGGCTGGGACAGCGCCTGCAGCTCGGCAACAGCAGCCACAACGGCCTTGTCGATACCGCGCTTCAGATCCATCGGGTTCATACCGGCGGCAACGGCTTTCAGACCTTCGTTGACGATGGCCTGAGCCAGAACGGTTGCAGTAGTGGTACCGTCACCGGCGGCATCATTCGCCTTGGAAGCCACTTCCTTGACCATCTGGGCGCCCATGTTCTGGAACTTGTCTTCCAGCTCGATTTCGCGCGCAACAGACACACCATCTTTAGTAATGGTCGGGGCGCCGAAGGACTTGTCCAGCACCACGTTGCGGCCTTTCGGGCCCAGAGTCACCTTGACGGCATCAGCCAGGATGTTTACGCCTTCCAGCATCTTGATGCGGGCTTCGTTACCAAACTTAACGTCTTTAGCTGCCATTTTTCTTCAATCCTTAAATCAATTCGGGGAAAAGGAGGATGGATTACTCTTCGACAATCGCCAGGATGTCGGTTTCGGAGAGGATCAGGACGTCCTGACCATCCAGCTTCTCGGTCTTCACACCGTAGCCTTCGTTGAAGATAACTTTGTCACCAACCTTCACGGCCAGCGCTTTGACTTCGCCATTATCCAGGATGCGACCAGTCCCCACGGCAAGCACTTCACCACGGGTGGACTTCTGGGCCGCAGTACCAGTCAAGACGATACCGCCGGCAGATTTGGCTTCAGCTTCGATGCGCTTGATGATGACGCGGTCGTGCAGTGGACGAATTTTCATCGATAACTCTCCCAAAATGAGTCTCATTGTTGCTTTGAGGAATGGCCGTTCCAGGCCAAATCGGATATGTCCCTGATGTGGGGCAGAGTTGCTAACCCTTCAAGGGCAAATACAAAAAAAATTTTTTCACGTACTATAAACATCTTCGATGGTTCAGCCATGTCCGCACTCTGGTGCAAGGTCGGTTCAAGCCGCCCGGTTTCCATGCAAGAACCTTCAAAGCCAGCTGTAGAGACGAGCCTTTGACCCGCACCAACCCCATGCTGACAGCCCCTATTCCGGTCGTACTGCGCCAGATGACGGGCCCCATGATCTTCGGCATCATCGCCATTCTGGCCTTCAATCTGGTCGATACCTTTTTTATCGGTATGCTGGGAACCGACGCTCTGGCCGCCATCAGTTTTACCTTTCCCGTCACTTTTGTGGTTACCTCGCTGGCGATGGGATTGGGCGCCGGATTGTCAGCGGTGATCGGTCATACCCTGGGGCAGGGCAAACACGATGAGGCAGCCCATCTCGCCACCGACAGCCTGTTTCTGGCGGTGATCATGGTGGCCCTGCTCTCCGCGGGGGGAGCTCTCACCATCAAGCCTCTGTTTACTCTGCTGGGGGCCAGTGCCGAGCTTATCTCTCTCATCCATGACTACATGCTGATCTGGTATCTCACCGTCCCCATGCTGGTGCTGCCCATGGTGGGCAATGCCGCCATCCGGGCGACCGGCGATACCAAAACCCCCAGTCTGGTGATGGCCGTAGCCGGGCTGGTCAACGGGGTACTGGATCCTCTGTTGATCTTCGGTATCGGCCCCTTTCCCGAATGGGGGATCCGCGGGGCCGCTATCGCGACCTCTCTCTCCTGGTTGATGGCGATGCTGGTCAGCCTCTATATCCTGCGTCATCGGGAAGGCTTGCTGCTGTGGCGCCTCTCGCCGCGGGCCCGGTTGCTGACCCACTGGCGGGCGCTGCTCCATGTCGCCGTCCCCGCCTCTTTTACCAATATGCTCAACCCCCTGGCCAATGCGGTACTGATGACGATCTTTGCAGGACTGGGTACCGAAGTGGTGGCGGCTTATGGTGCCGCGTCGCGGGTCGAGGCACTGCTGCTGATTGTGATGATGGCACTCGCCTCCGTGCTGGCCCCTTTCATCTCGCAAAACTGCGGCGCTGGCAATCCGGCCCGCGCCAAGGCTGCGCTGCAAAGCTGCATGAGGTTTGCGTTGCTGTTCCAGCTCGCCATCTATGGCCTGACCTGGCTACTGGCGCCACTCATCGCCAACCTGTTCAGCGATCATCCGCAGGTCATTCGCCTCATCATTCTCTATCTGCATCTGGTGCCGATCGGTTACGGCTTTCAGGGCATGGTGATGCTGCTGGCCTCGGCACTCAATGGCGTGCGAGCATCCAGTATCTCGTTTTTGTTCAACGGATTGCGGCTGTTTGGTTTTCTGTTGCCAGGAGCCTGGCTGGGGGCAAAGCTGGGGGGAGAACAGGGGATATATCTGGGGATACTGCTGGCCAATCTGGCGGCGGGCACCCTCGCATGGTGGTATGCCCGACACCGCTTCGAGACCTTGTGCCATCAAGGCAAACCCTGATTCAGTCACTCGCCTCGGGTTTTCGTCTCGTCGATTACTCTTTGCGCTCACTCTTTGCGCTCAAATTCGCCTTCGATGGTGGTGCCGCCCTGCTTGGCGTTCCCCAGATGATCATCGGACGGTGCGTTGCCAAACGGCGATTGAGTACGCTGGAAGCCACCCATCTGCATCCGGAACTGGCTGCTGCCGATCAGCTTGTCAGCCAGTTTGTTACGCAGCCAGGGTTGCAGCAACAGCACACCGAAAATGTCGGTCACGAAACCCGGGATAATCAGCAGCAAACCGGCCAACGCCAGCATCATGCCCCCCATCACCTCGCGGCCCGGCATCTCGCCCATCTGCATCTTTTGCTGGGCGCTGAACAGGGTCTTGATCCCTTCACTGCGCACCAGTGAGGAGCCCAATACCGCTGTCAGGATGAGCAAGCCGACAGTCGGCAACGCCCCGATTACCGAGCCGACCTCGATCATCACGGTGAGCTCCAGCACAACCAGACCCACCAACAACAAAAACAACTTGCCCATATCCACTCCAGCACCGGTAAATTGAGAAAAAGTGGCGCCCATCCAACGATGGCCAGAGGCGAGTTTGCCGCCCCGTCATCACCACTTTCTGCCCTGAATAAATGGGGGCGGCCCCCCTCTTTTCAAGTTGGCCAACTGACTCCTACGTCATCAGCAATCTAAAAAACCAGCAAAAAGTCACAAAAATTTATAAAAATCATCATGATAAAAACTTCATAACATATGTGTACTTTTCTCAAAGTAATTTGAAAATGTCGCAAATTTAGTGATCCACCTCTAATAACCGATACCTCAATTGGAGTAGTATATTGATTAGTTTTTCGGGAGGTCATTCTCCCAACCGCCCCACTCGATGTGTGGTGCTTCAGGATGAGCTGTGCGCAAGGAACTCGCGACCACTCGGTGAGGATTTTTCCATTTATCTGATTTCTGAGGCATTACAATGAGCGACATCAAGAACGTCCGCATTGAAGAAGACCTGCTGGGCACCAAAGAAGTTTCCAATGATCTCTACTACGGTGTGCACACCCTGCGCGCTGTCGAGAACTTCAAGATCAGCTCTCAGAAGATTTCTGACGTTCCGGAATTCGTCCGCGGTATGGTGCTGACCAAGAAGGCCGCTGCGCTGGCAAACGGTGAACTGGGTACCATCCGTCCTGAAATTGCTGACAAGATCGTAGAAGCCTGCGACCTGATGCTGAACACCGGCAAATGCTTCGACCAGTTCCCGGTCGACGTTTACCAGGGTGGTGCCGGCACCTCCGTCAACATGAACACCAACGAAGTACTGGCCAACATCGCCCTGGAAATCATGGGTCTGGAGAAAGGCCGTTACGACGTCATCAACCCGAACGACCACGTCAACAAGTGCCAGTCCACCAACGATGCCTACCCGACCGGTTTCCGCGTTGCTGTGGTCAACAGCACTGACGTGACTCTGCACGCGCTGGAGCACCTGATCGCGGCATTCGATGCCAAAGCGAAAGAGTTCAAAAACATCCTGAAGATGGGCCGTACCCAGCTGCAAGATGCGGTTCCGATGACTCTGGGTCAGGAGTTCCACGCGTTCGCCGTGACCCTGCGTGAAGAGATCAAGTCCATCAAACGTTGCCAGGAGCTGCTGCTGGAAGTGAACCTGGGCGCGACCGCCATCGGTACCGGTCTGAACACTCCGCCCGAGTACTCTGCACTGGCCATCAAGCGTCTGGCCGAGATCACCGGTCGTGCCTATGTGCCAGCAGAAGATCTGATCGAAGCGACCTCCGACTGTGGCGCCTACGTCATGCTGCACGGCGCCATCAAGCGTCTGGCCATGAAGCTGTCCAAGATCTGTAATGACCTGCGTCTGCTCTCCTCCGGCCCGCGCACTGCACTGAAAGAGATCAACCTGCCGGAAATGCAGGCGGGCTCCTCCATCATGCCGGCCAAGGTCAACCCGGTTATCCCGGAAGTGGTCAACCAATCCTGCTTCAAGGTATTCGGTAACGACATCACCATCACCTTCGCCGCCGAAGCCGGTCAGCTGCAGCTGAACGTCATGGAGCCGGTGATTGGTCAGGCGATGTTCGAATCCCTGAGCCTGATGGAAAAAGCCTGTATTTCCCTGCGCGAGAAGTGCGTGGAAGGTATCACCGCCAACCCGGAAATCTGCATGAATCACGTGCTGAACTCCATCGGTATCGTGACCTACCTGAACCCCTTCATCGGCCACCACGAAGGGGATATCGTCGGCAAGATCTGTGCCCAGACCGGCAAGAACGTCCGTGAAGTCGTTCTTGAGCGCGGTCTGCTGAGCGCCGAGCAGCTGGACGAAATTCTCTCCATCGAGAACCTGATGAACCCGCAATACAAAGCCAAGCGTTTCACCCGCGAAGCGGCCGTATAAGCGAGTGTGGGCCGGGATCTTCCCGGCCCATAAAGTCAGTTCCCGATTGGTCTTTATCCCCAGTCCGATCGGGAATTGGCTTTTTGCCAAATAAAAACCAAAAACTAAAAAATGGAGTTATCGCTATGATTGGAATCGAGTTACTTGTCGTGCTCGCCGCTATCTATCTGGGGGCCCGGATAGGCAGCATCGGCATCGGCTTTGCCGGTGGTCTGGGGGTACTGGTATTGACGTGGGGTCTGGGCATGCCCATCCCGAGCGATCAACTGGTCAGCTACATCCCTTGGGATGTGATCATGATCATCGCGTCCGTCATCTGCGCCATCGCCTGTATGCAACTGGCTGGCGGGATGGACTATCTGGTCTTCCTGGCAGAAAAAGCGCTGCGCAAGAACCCCAAATACATCACCTTCGCCGCTCCGGTGGTTACCTATCTGATGACCATGCTGGCCGGTACCGGTCATACCGCCTTCTCCACCCTGCCGGTGATCGCTGAAGTGGCCAAAGAGCAAGGGATCCGCCCATCCCGTCCGCTCTCCATCGCGGTTGTCGCCTCCCAGATCGCCATCACAGCCTCCCCGATCTCTGCCGCTGTGGTTGCCTTCTCCGGCATGCTCGAGCCGTTTGGTGTTGACTACCTGACCCTGCTGGCCATCTGCATCCCCTCTACCTTCCTGGCCTGTATCCTGGGCGCCTTCATTGCCAACATGATGGGCAAGCCGCTGGAGCAGGACGAAGTCTATCTGGAGCGTAAAGGCAAGGGCCTGATCAAACTGCGTGGTACTACCAAGCTCGAGATCAAACCGTACGCCAAACTGTCTGTCTGGATCTTCATCGCCGCCATCGTTGCTGTCATGGCTTATGCCACTGCCATCTCCGGTAAAGTGGGTCTGATCACCAACCCGCCGATCCCCCGTGACGGCGCCATCATGGGCATCATGCTGGCCGCGGCCACCATCATGACTCTGGTGTGCAAACTGGACGCCACCCAGGTCACCAACATGCCGACCTTCAAGTCCGGTATGTCCGCCTGTATCTGCGTACTGGGTGTGGCCTGGCTGGGTAACGTCTTCGTGAAAGGCAACATGGACACCATCCAGCTGATCGCTGGCGACCTGCTGAACCAGTACTCCTGGCTGCTGGCTGTGGTGCTGTTCTTTGCCGCCATGCTGCTCTACTCACAGGGTGCAACCACCAAAGCCCTGATGCCTGCTGCTCTGGCACTGGGTGTCAGCCCGCTGACTGCGATTGCCTCCTTCGCAGCCGTGAGCGCCCTGTTCGTACTGCCGACCTACCCGACCCTGCTGGCCGCGGTAGAGATGGACGACACCGGCTCCACCCGTATTGGAAAAGCGGTGTTCAACCACCCCTTCTTCGTACCGGGCACCGCCACCATCGCCATCGCCGTGGCACTGGGCTTCTTCTTCGGCGGCATCCTGCTGTAATCCTATAGTCTGCCGATCGCCAAACAAAAAATCCCCGCCAGTTGGCGGGGATTTTTTTATCTTTTTACTCTGTGCTTGGCTGTCTGCAAGCAAGAGGGCTGACCTCTTATCCGTATGGCTCAACCACGGCGACAGCAGACACCACATCAGCGTGCCAGCAGCGCTATAACCACCGCTGCCGGATTGCCGGAGTAGTAGGCCACCATGGTACTCACCACCACGCCAGAAGGCGGGATCCATCGGTTCAGACCGGATCCAGGGTATCCAGCGGCCAGCGCGGCACGGCTTTGACCGCCAGCGGCTCAAACACGCCCGCTTTCAGGCGCTGCATACCGGCGTAGGCGATCATGGCGCCGTTATCGGTGCAATATTCGGTGCGCGGATAGAACACCTCGCCCTTGAGGCTCTCCATCAGCTCCGCCAGCTGGGCACGCAGATGACGGTTGGCACTGACGCCACCGGCGACCACCAGACGCGTGAGACCTGTCTCTTTCAAGGCACGACGGCACTTGATGGCCAGGGTATCGACCACCGCATCTTCAAACGCCCGAGCGATATCGGCACGGGTCTGCTCATCATCACCATTGGCGGCGATGGTGTTGGCTGTGAAGGTCTTGAGGCCCGAGAAGCTCATGTCGAGCCCGGGACGGTCAGTCATGGGACGGGGGAAGTGGAAGCGCCCCTTAGTGCCCTTCTCGGCCAGACGGGAGAGCAGCGGACCACCCGGATAGTCCAGCCCCATCAGCTTGGCGGTCTTGTCGAACGCTTCGCCAGCGGCATCGTCGATGGATTCGCCCAACAGCTGATAGCTGCCGATGCCGTCAACCCGCACCAGCATGGAGTGACCACCGGAGACCAGCAGAGCCACGAAGGGGAACTCGGGGGCCTTTTCTTCCAGCATTGGAGCCAGCAGGTGGCCTTCCATATGGTGGACGGCGATAGCAGGCTTGTTCCATGCCATCGCCAGCGAACGACCAATAGTGGCTCCCACCAGAATGGCGCCAACCAGACCCGGACCCGCGGTATACGCGATGCCGTCGATGTCATCTTTGCCCAGTCCCGCCTCTTGCAATGCGGCCTGGATCAACGGGATCGTCTTGCGAACATGATCCCGGCTGGCGAGCTCGGGGACAACGCCACCGTAGTCCGCATGCAGCTTGACCTGGCTGTATAACTGATGGGAAAGGATCCCTTTTTGATCGTCGAAGATCGCGATCCCGGTTTCGTCACAGGATGTCTCTATGCCCAATACACGCATTGCTAAAAAATTTCACTGCTAAAATGAGACGGCTATGGTAACCTTCGCGGGTTTTTTAAACCAGAGCGATCTCTGCGGGTTTACTTTCATTCCCTGTCCAGAGTATAATTTCGCACCATTTTAAGACATGCTGATCGATTGAAGGTCAGCTAACAATTTATCACTGAGGTGAAAGGCACATGCCAGTAATCAAAGTCCGTGAAAATGAGCCGTTTGACGTTGCTCTGCGTCGTTTCAAGCGTTCTTGCGAAAAAGCCGGTATCCTGTCCGAAGTTCGTAGCCGTGAGTTCTACGAGAAGCCGACTACCATTCGTAAGCGCGCCAAAGCGTCTGCTGTCAAGCGTCACGCCAAGAAGCTGTCTCGCGAAAACGCACGTCGTATCCGCCTGTACTAATCGGGAGATATTGCCGTGTCTCTGAAGGATCAACTCAAGGATCAGCAAAAACTCGCCATGCTTGCCAAAGATAAGGCACGTCTGGGAGCGATCCGCTTGTTGATGGCAGAAATCAAGCAACGTGAAGTCGATACCCGTATCGAGCTGAATGATGAGGATATCCTCGCTGTCGTGACCAAAATGGTCAAACAGCGCCGCGATTCCATCAGCCAATTTGAAGCTGCCGGTCGCCAGGATCTCGCCGACAAAGAGTCCGCCGAGATCGTTGTGTTGCAGGAATTCCTGCCGCAACAGCTGACCGCAGATGAAATTGCCGCCCTGATCGAGCAAGCCATCACTGAAAGTGGTGCTGCCATCATGGCTGATATGGGCAAGGTCATGGCTGTCTTGAAGCCGAAAATTCAGGGGCGTGCCGATGTCGGCGCCGTCAGTGCTCAGGTGAAAACCCGCTTGGCGTAACAGGCAACTCTCTTGTTTGGTCGAAGAAGCCGTGCTTCCCTTGGAATGCGCGGCTTTTTTATTTTCTCCGCAATGAAACAGGACGGTTATGGCAGGCAGGATCCCCCAATCCTTTATCGACGATCTGCTCGTACGCACAGACATAGTCGAGCTGATCGACTCGCGAGTGCGGCTGAAAAAAGCCGGTAAGAACTACCAGGCTTGCTGCCCTTTTCATAACGAAAAAAGCCCCTCTTTTACCGTCAGCCAGGAGAAGCAGTTCTACCACTGTTTCGGTTGTGGCGCCCACGGCAATGCCATCGGCTTTGTCATGGAGTACGACGGTCTCGAATTTCCCGATGCCATCGAAGAGCTCGCCAGCATGCAGGGCATGCAGGTGCCTCGCGAGCAGAGCATCGGCGGCTCGGCCAATAGCCAGCCCGCAGTCAGCAAGGATCTGTTCGAGCTGATGAACCAGATAGCCCGCTTCTACGAGAGCAATCTCAAGAGTGCCCCCCACGCGGTGGAGTACCTCAAGGGACGTGGCCTGACCGGCGAAGTAGTCAAGCGCTTCAACATCGGTTATGCACCCAGCGACTGGGATCAGGTGCGCCGCCGCTTTGGTGCCAGCCGGGATCACGAGCAGTTGCTTATCTCGGGCGGCATGCTGATCACCCGTGACAATGGCCCGGGCAGTTATGACCGTTTCCGCGATCGCATCATGTTCCCGATCCGCGACAAGCGTGGCCGGGTTATCGGTTTCGGTGGCAGGGTGCTGGGTGATGGCACCCCCAAGTACCTGAACTCGCCGGAAACCCCCATCTTCCATAAAGGGCGGGAGCTGTTCGGTCTCTACGAGGTGAAGCAGGCACACAAGGATCCACGCAGGATCCTGGTGGTGGAAGGCTACATGGATGTGGTGGCACTCGGTCAGTACGACATCGACTATGCGGTGGCGGCGCTGGGTACTGCAACGACCAGCGACCATATCCACACCCTGTTTCGCACCACCGCCGAGGTGGTCTGCTGTTACGACGGCGACAATGCTGGTCGTGAAGCCGCGTGGCGCGCGCTGGATAATGCCCTCCCTCATCTGCAGGATGGCCGCGAGCTGAAGTTCGTGTTCCTGCCCGATGGCGAGGATCCCGACTCGTTGGTACGCCAGATCGGCAAGGAGGGCTTTGAAGCCCTGCTCGATGAAGCCCAGCCGTTCGCCGACTTCATGTTCGAGCGTCTCGGCCGGGATGCGGCGCTCTCCGGTGAGGCAGGCAAGTTCGAAGTGGCCAACAAGGCCGCCGAGCTTATTCGTCGCGTACCGGAAGGGTTTACCCGCGAAGGGCTGATCACTCGTCTCTCCAGCATGATGCGTTGGGGTGAGAACAAACAGCGCATCGCCGAGCTCTTTGCCCGCAACAGTCAGCCCAAGGCCGAGGTCAACAAACCCAAGGCAGCCAAGCTGACCCCACTGCGGCGTGCGCTGGCACTGATGGTGCAATATCCGGCAGTAACGGCTGAGCTTCCCCCCATGCCGGAATTGGCCGGACTACGCGTACAGGGCATCAAGTTCCTGCTGCAACTGCACCAGCAGATCCTGGCACAGCCTAGTATCACAACCGGTATCCTGCTGGAACACTGGCGTGGTACCAAGGAGGGAGAGATCCTTGCTCAGCTGGCCATGCACGACCTGTTCGAGGAGATCAAACTCGATCAGGAGCCGGATATTCTGGGAGAATTGCAGGACACCTTCGTCGGCTTCATCAACCAGTTTCTGAAACAGCGGATCGAAGAATTGCAGGCCAAAGTGGCTCAGGAAGGACTAAGCTCCGAAGAAACCCAAGAGCTGATGATGCTGATAAGAGAGGTGCAAATTGAGAAAAGAAATGAAAGTGGGGCTTGATATTTGAGTGATTAGTCCCAATATGGATAGCGTTGCCCGAATCGACGGGATGAAAAGCAAAAATTTTATAACCGCCTGGCCCCGACAATACTGCGGGCAGGGGTTTCTCATGACCGACGCCGCAACCAGACATAGCATGTCTGGCGGTTTTCTATTAGAATTGGCTATTTGCGCAGCAGCGCACTGTACGCGCAACCTAGCAACACCAACCGGATGAGTTCTATGGAGCAAACCCCGCAGTCTCAGCTTAAACTCCTCGTTGCCAAAGGTAAAGAACAGGGCTACCTGACCTATGCCGAGGTGAACGATCACCTCCCGCAAGACATTGTCGATTCAGACCAGATCGAAGACATCATTCAGATGATCAACGATATGGGCATTCAAGTGGTTGAAAACGCTCCGGATGCCGATGACCTTATCATGGCTGAAGGTGGTACCGCCGATGAGGACGCTGCCGAAGCAGCGGCCCAGGCTCTGGCATCTGTTGAATCTGAGATTGGTCGCACGACCGATCCCGTCCGCATGTACATGCGGGAAATGGGTACCGTCGAACTGCTGACCCGTGAAGGCGAAATCGACATCGCCAAGCGGATCGAAGACGGTATCAACCAGGTACAAAGCTCCGTAGCCGAGTACCCTGAAGCAATTACTTACCTGCTCGAACAGTACGACAAGTACGAAGCCGAGCAGCTGCGTCTCTCTGACATCATCTCTGGCTTTATTGACCCGAACGAAACTGAAGATATGGCGCCTACCGCCACGCATATCGGTTCCGAACTCGGCGAAGACGATCTGGCCGACGAAGATGAAGAAGACGAAGAAGACGAAGACGAAGATGGCGACAGCTCTGACGACGACGGTGACGGTGGTCCAGATCCGGAAGTCGCTCGCGAGAAGTTTGGCGAACTGCGTGCCCAGTATGAAGTGACCCGCCTCTCCATTCAGAAGAATGGTCGCGCGCACGAAGATACCCAGGCCGCCATCGCCCAGCTGGCCGATGTATTCCGCCAATTCCGCCTGATGCCCAAGCAGTTCGATCGCTTGGTTAACAACATGCGTGAAATGATGGAGCGCGTCCGCGTGCAGGAACGCATCATCATGAAGCTCTGCGTTGAGCAGGCCAAGATGCCGAAGAAAACCTTCGTCGCGGCCTTCACCAACAACGAGTGTGAAACTGCCTGGTTCGAATACCAGAAGCAGGCTGGCAAAGCCTGGTCTCCCCGTCTGGTTGAAATGGACGAGGATATTCAGCGCGCCATCGGCAAGCTGCAGCAGATTGAAGAAGAGACCGGTCTGTCGATTGCCCAGATCAAGGATATCAACCGCCGCATGAGCATCGGTGAGGCCAAGGCCCGCCGTGCGAAGAAAGAGATGGTTGAGGCCAACTTGCGTCTGGTTATCTCTATCGCCAAGAAGTACACCAACCGCGGTCTGCAGTTCCTGGATCTGATCCAGGAGGGCAACATCGGTCTGATGAAGGCGGTAGACAAGTTTGAATACCGTCGTGGCTACAAGTTCTCAACCTATGCCACCTGGTGGATCCGTCAGGCGATTACCCGCTCCATCGCGGATCAGGCCCGTACCATCCGTATCCCGGTACACATGATCGAGACCATCAACAAGCTCAACCGTATCTCCCGTCAGATGCTGCAGGAGATGGGTCGTGAACCGAACCCGGAAGAGCTGGCGATGCGCATGGGCATGCCGGAAGACAAGATCCGCAAGGTACTGAAAATCGCCAAAGAGCCTATCTCCATGGAGACGCCCATCGGTGATGATGAAGATTCCCACTTGGGCGACTTTATCGAAGATACCACCCTGGCTCTGCCAGCGGATGCGGCGACCAGCGAAAGCCTGCGCAACGCCACCCGCGAAGTGCTGGCTGGCCTGACCGCCCGCGAAGCCAAGGTACTGCGGATGCGTTTCGGTATCGACATGAACACTGACCACACCCTCGAGGAAGTGGGCAAGCAGTTCGACGTTACCCGTGAGCGTATTCGTCAGATCGAAGCCAAGGCACTGCGCAAACTGCGCCACCCGAGCCGCTCGGAAGTGCTGCGCAGCTTCCTGGACGAATAGTCCTGACCCTGTGTCAAACTGCTCTGCCAAAGCCCCGCCATGCGGGGCTTTGTTTTGTCTGGCATTTACCCTTGCGACCCGCTTTGCGCCCTCAATCAAGCTGGACAATTAGTCGCCAAGTGGTTGATATGCCTATAGACTGCCCTTTCCTCTTCCCCTATAATCCACGCCGCTAAACACACAATTTGGCCCCTTAGCTCAGTTGGTCAGAGCAGTCGACTCATAATCGATTGGTCGTGGGTTCAAGTCCCCCAGGGGCCACCAAATTAGAAAAGGCCGCTCATCATGAGCGGCCTTTTTGCATCTGCTGATCGGGCAATGTCCCGTGATAAGCTCGATGAGGTCATAGAAAAGACCCGCCATGGGCGGGTCTGGGCAGGGTCCGGATCAGGCGCCTCACTCAGTGACAAGGAGCCTAATGCTGAGCCTCAGGTTTGCTCGTTGCTGCCGCTCTGGATGGACGAGCGACGCCCGATGGCAGGCAGCATCCGGGTAACCAGATTGCTGCGCTGACGCCAGGAGGTGAAGACGATGGCCAGCAGGTGCAGACCTATCAGCCCCTGTAGCGCCACCACGCACCACTCATGCCACTCGTCAGCCCCCAGTTCAAATCCCGTCTCGGTATTTTGAAACCAGCCGCTGCCAGCGGTCGCCAGCACAACCAGCCAGAGCGCCCACACGGCCAGCTTGCCGCTGCCGTGATGACCCGGTGCCGGAGGCTGCCGCTCACGCATCTCGCGCGCCTGCTGGCGAAAATCCTCACCACTGGGGATGAGGGCACCAAGGCGGGCATAGCCACGGGCAAAAGTGAGCCCCCAGAGCAGACGCAAGGAGACCAGCCCAATGGCGCCGTAACCCAGCCACTCGTGCCACTCCTCGCCCGCTTCGTTAACCCAGAGATTGCTGATGCAGACCACCACCAAGCCCCAGTGGGTCAGGCGAACCAGCGGATCCCAGCGAAAGGGCTCACCCTTTTTGCTTGGCATATTTGTGGTACTCCTTCTTCAGGTCGTTGACCTTGGCCAGATGTTCGCGCGCCTTGGCCTCATCACCCGCCTTGAGTGCGGCCAGGCTGGCGTCCAGCTCGGTCTGTACCTCGTTCATCCCTTCAAGGAATTTCTCTTTCTTGGCGGCCGGCATGTTCTTCTGCTTGGCCACATCCAGCTGGGCCTTCATCTCGTTGATGTGCTTCTCCATGGTGGCTGCATCATCAGCCTTGACGGCCTGCTTGTAGTTGAAGCCAATCTTCTTCATCGGCTGTTCCAGATCACCCGCCACGGCAGGCAGGGTCATCAGGCCAAACATCAGGGGCAACAGCAGGGGGCGGACGGTTTTCAACATGGGATTTCCTTATATAACGACATGCTCGAATTGTTAGGGGTACTTATGAATCCAAACAAGAATTCATCACCAGCATGATGCCATGACTCATGGTGAAACGTTTGTGAAAAATGCTGTTTTTTGTGGCAAATAGTGACAGATATGCCGCGCTTGTTTGCGCTTGGTAACTGACTGAACGCCGGTGACGCGCACCATGAGGATGGTTGAAAGCGGTAAACAGGGACAAAAAACCCCGCCGTAGCGGGGTCTGAATCAGCTGGCCATTTGCTGGCGTCAGTTACTCCTGTTCGCGAGCAATGGCGCGCCAGCCGATATCCTTGCGGTAGAAGACGCCATCCCACTTGATGCGGCCAGCGAGCTGATAGGCACGCTGCTGGGCTTCTGCCACAGTGTGGCCCAGCGCCGTGGCGCACAACACGCGGCCGCCAGCGGTCAGGCTGGTATCGCCCTCCAGGCGGGTACCGGCATGGAACACCTTCTCGCCCGCCACTTCATCCACCGGCAAGCCGCTGATGGGGTGGTTGGTGCTGTAATCGCCGGGATAGCCTCCCGCCGCCAACACCACGCCGATAGCGGCGCGGGGATCATAGATGGCCTCTTTCTGATCCAGCTTGCCTGCGCAAGCCGCCAGACAGAGCTCTACCAGATCGGACTGCATCCGCAGCATGATGGGCTGGGTCTCGGGATCGCCGAAACGGCAGTTGAACTCGATCACCTTGGGATTGCCTGCGCCGTCGATCATCAGACCGGCGTAGAGGAAACCGGTGTAGACGTTGCCCTCGGCCGCCATGCCGCGCACAGTCGGCATGATCACCTGCTCCATCACGCGTCGATGTACCTCGGCGGTCACTACAGGCGCCGGGGAGTAAGCCCCCATACCGCCGGTGTTGAGGCCGGTATCACCGTCGCCAACCCGCTTGTGATCCTGACTGGTGGCCATCGGCAGCACGTGCTCGCCATCGACCATGACGATGAAGCTGGCCTCTTCCCCCTCCAGAAACTCCTCAATCACCACCCGGGAACCCGCTTCGCCAAAGGCATTGCCGGAGAGCATGTCGCGCACCGCATCTTCCGCCTCCTGCAAGGTCATGGCGACAATCACCCCCTTGCCCGCCGCCAGACCATCGGCCTTGATGACGATGGGGGCGCCCTTCTCGCGCAAGTAGGCGAGTGCTGGCTCCACTTCGGTGAAGTTCTGGTACTCGGCAGTCGGGATGGCGTGACGGGCCAGGAAATCCTTGGTGAAAGCCTTGGAGCCTTCCAGCTGGGCAGCGGCAGCGGTCGGGCCAAAGATGGGCTGACCGGCGGCGCGGAAGGCATCCACCACCCCTTTCACCAGCGGCGCTTCCGGCCCGACGATGGTGAGGCCGACCTGCTTCTCTTTGGCGAAGGCCAGCAGCCCTTCGATATCGGTCGCCTCGATGGCGACGTTCTCGACACCCGGCTCAAGCTGGGTGCCCGCATTGCCCGGCGCCACAAAAACGTGGCGTACCAGCGGGGAGTGTTTGGCCTTCCAGGCCAGGGCGTGTTCGCGGCCACCGTTGCCAATGATCAGTACTTTCATCGTATCGCTCGCTTCTATTTGTGGTCACTGGACGGCCACCCGGGCCGTCAGTCAGTGGAAATAGTCAGTTGAAAAGAGACAACAAAAGGGCCGCCATCGGCAGCCCCTGACCCATCAATGACGGAAATGGCGCATGTTGGTGAAGACCATGCACATACCGTGCTCGTCGGCGGCGTCGATCACCTCCTGATCGCGCATCGAGCCACCCGGCTGGATCACGCAGGAGATACCGGCCTGCGCGGCAGCATCGATA
This sequence comes from Aeromonas sp. 97A, assembly GCF_051919185.1. NCBI lineage: Bacteria > Pseudomonadati > Pseudomonadota > Gammaproteobacteria > Aeromonadales > Aeromonadaceae > Aeromonas > Aeromonas sp. 97A. Next base: position 2,924,088 of record NZ_JBQBFF010000001.1, read on the forward strand.
CCGTCGCGGAACGGGAAGAAGGCATCGGAGGCCATCACGGAGCCCGCCACGGTCAGCCCTTCGTCCGCCGCCTTGATACCGGCGATTTTGGCCGAATAAACACGGCTCATCTGGCCTGCGCCGACGCCGATGGTCTGGCCATCTTTGGCGTAGACGATGGCGTTGGATTTGACGAACTTGGCCACTTTCCAGCAGAACAGCAGATCTTGCAGCTCTGCCTCGGTCGGCTGGCGCTTGCTGACCACGGTCAGATCACCCAGCGTCACCATGCCGAGATCCCGCTCCTGTACCAGCAGGCCGCCGTTGACGCGCTTGAGGTCAAAGCCTTGCGCCGGTGCCGTCCACTGACCGCATTCGAGCAGACGCACGTTCTGCTTGGCAGCGACCGCATCGCGGGCCTCCTGGCTGACGGTGGGGGCGATGATCACTTCGACAAACTGGCGGGCCACGATGGCTGCGGCAGTGGCACCATCCAGCTCACGGTTGAAGGCGATGATGCCGCCGAAGGCAGAGGTGGGGTCGGTCTGGTAGGCGCGATCGTAGGCACTCAGCAGGTCGTTACCGATGGCTACACCGCAGGGGTTGGCATGCTTGACGATGACGCAGGCCGGCTCGTCGAACTCCTTAACACACTCCAGCGCAGCATCGGTATCGGCGATGTTGTTGTAGGAGAGCGCCTTGCCCTGCAGCTGGATAGCGCTGGAGACAGAACCCGGAGCGGCATGCTCTTCGGCGTAGAAGGCGGCAGCCTGATGGCTGTTTTCGCCGTAACGCATGTCCTGCTTCTTGATGAACTGGCTGTTGAAGGTGCGCGGGAAGCGGGACTCCTCGTCACCCTCCTTGTTGTCACCGTAAGAAGGAACCATGGTGCCGAAGTAGTTGGCGATCATACCGTCGTAGGCAGCAGTGTGCTCGAAGGCGGCGATGGCCAGATCGAAACGGGTCGCCAGTTTCAGGCTGTTGCCGTTGGCATCCATTTCGCGAATAACCCGATCATAGTCGGCAGCTTTGACGACGATGGCGACATCTTTATGGTTTTTGGCGGCAGAACGCACCATGGTCGGGCCGCCGATGTCGATGTTCTCGACCGCATCCGCCAGGGTGCAGCCCGCTTTGGCCACGGTGGCAGCAAAGGGGTAGAGGTTGACGACAACCATGTCGATGGGGGAGATAGCGTGCTGGGCCATGATGGCGTCATCCTGATCCCGACGGCCGAGGATGCCGCCATGAACCTTGGGATGCAGGGTCTTGACCCGGCCATCCATCATTTCAGGGAAACCCGTGTAGTCGGAGACCTCGGTCACCGGCAGACCCGCCTCGCCAAGCAGCTTGGCGGTACCGCCCGTGGAGAGCAGGGCAACACCACGCTCGTTGAGTGCCTTGGCAAATTCCAGAATGCCAGTTTTGTCAGACACACTCAGCAGTGCACGGCGAATGGGTCGAGCTTGTTCCATCACACTATCGTCCTCAACATAACGGGGACCGTTCCATGGGAGGCGAGGCTCAACACAGAGAGTCCCCAAATAAATGGAAGTGGGGGATTTCGCAAACCACTCTCGCCCCAACATCCGGCAAAAGCGTTTTAAGAAATGCCCGCTTGGTGCGGCGCTCTGTTATGGGCGCGTATTCTACACAAAAAATGTGACCTGTGGTGGATTTTTTGAAACAGCAAAGCCTTATTTGGCGCGGCGTTAAACGTTTTCCACTTGATTTTCTCGAAACGTTTGCACTTTCAGTGTTTTATGGGAAAAAGGGTCGCCAGGAGATGTTTATCTGCCCCTTTTATGCCCTTGGCTGGCAATCCATGGGCAAAGGGGTGATAGTGGATTCCGGTTTTTGTGGCGGCATACATTCAAGGGGAGAAAAGAGCATGTATCGGATCGGTGAACTGGCCAAGGCGTGCGGGGTCAAGGCAGATACCCTGCGTTTTTACGAGAAGAACGGGCTTATCTCACCGGGGATCCGCAACGAATCCGGCTACCGCCTCTACAGTGAACAGGACAAGCGGCGGCTGGAGTTCATCATTCGCGCCAAGTCGGTGGGATTCTCGCTGGCCGATATCGGCGAGCTGCTCGACCTCGATACCAACAAGGCCAAAGTCACCTGTCAGGAGGTGAAAGCTATGGCCGACACCAAGCTGGCCCAGGTGGAGCAGAAGATCATCGAACTGACCCGCTTTCGCGACAACCTGCGCGAGCTCTCCAATATCTGCTGCGGCGGGCCGCGCTCGGCGGAGCACTGCGCCATCCTCGAGACACTGGAATCTGGCGCCCCGGCCCATCACGAGCATCACAGCCACGACTAGCATGACCCGGTTCACGGCTGACATGGTACGCCTGACTGAGCGTGCCTAGCTCAGAGTGACTGACTCGGCGTGCCCGACGCATTGCTCCGGCGGCGATTTGGTGACAAAATCGCCGCGTTTTTAACCGGTGCCAGTGCATCCGGTTGCCGGGCGCTCATCTGAACAGGCGCCCGCAGCGAAAACCGCCATCCAGACACAAGCATCAACACACCAAGAGAAAAGAAGAGGAGCCATCATGGCCAAGATCCGGATCGACCAACCCGCCCTCCCCCGTGAGGAAAATGCGCAAGGGGGCAGCTATGCCCATCAGCGCGGCGAGATAAAGGATAACCATCTGCATGCCCTGCTCTCCGATCCCCTGTTTCGCAGCCGGGTCGAGCGCAACAAGAAGGGCAAGGGGAGTTACCAGCGCAAGGCCAAATTCGGCAAGCGGTGGGAGCCCGGCCAACAGCAGATGATCCGCGTCTGCTGCTGAGCGGGTTTCTACCGACCATAAACAATCAGGGCGCCATTGGCGCCCTGATTGTTTTGACAGAAGAAGCGATTTGGCAACGCCAACTCACTGCCTCAACAGCGCGTCTCAACAGGCCACTCACTCATCCATAAACAGTTCGAGCAACACGTTGAGATAGCGATGGCCGAGAGAAGTGAGCTGCCAGCTATCCCCCAGATCCTCGATAAGCTCCTTGCTCCGGGCGATGGCGAGCACCGTCTCGACCCGCTCCAGCGGCAAGCCGGTATAGGCCTCGAACTCCGCCTTGGGGGCAGGTTCAAACAGGCGGAAGCGGTTCATAAAGTATTCGAGCGGCAGATCGTCTGCCGTCACCTGCCACTGCTCGTCCAGATAGGGACGGCTCTTGTCCAGATACCCTTTTGGATGCTTCACCTTGGCGGTGCGCAGGATCTGCTGATCCGCGAGATCGGTCACCTTGCCGTGAGCACCACAGCCGATCCCCAGATAGTCACCAAAGCGCCAGTAGTTGAGGTTGTGATGGCACTGGTAGCCCTCTTTGGCATAAGCCGAGATCTCGTACTGGCGATAACCGCTGGCGGTGAGCATGCCGTGACCCTGCTCGTAGATGTCCCACAGAGTGTCATCTTCCGGCAGTTTGGGCGGTTTGGAGGCAAAGGCAGTGTTCGGTTCTATGGTGAGCTGATACCAGGAGAGGTGCGGCGGGGCGCAGTCGATCGCCTGCTGCAGGTCATAAAGGGCATCATCCAGACTCTGATCCGGCAGACCGTGCATCAGATCCAGATTGAAGGTGGGCAACTTGATGGCGTGGGCCAGTGCGGCGGCCTTGCGCGCCTCTTCCGGGCCATGAATGCGCCCAAGCCGGGTCAGCTTCTCCTGCTGGAAGCTCTGCACCCCGATGGAGATACGGTTGATGCCGGCGCGCTGGAAACCGGCGAACTTGTCCGCCTCCACCGTGCCCGGGTTGGCCTCCATGGTGATCTCGCAATCTGCGGTGAGCACAATGCGGGCCCGTACCCCGTCCAGCAAGGCTTGCATCGCCTCCACCGTCAACAGGCTGGGGGTGCCGCCGCCGATAAAGATCGAGGAGAGCGGCCGCCCTTGTGCCCACTTCAGATCCTGATCCAGATCCTCCAGCAGGGCAGCGACATATTCTAGATGAGGCAATTCCCCCTTCTGGGCATGGGAGTTGAAGTCACAGTAAGGGCACTTCTGGACGCACCAGGGCACATGAATATAGAGAGAGAGCGGCGGCAGTTGCAGCATGGGGCTTCCAATAAAACGGGGGCTCAAGGCCCCCATTGTAGATGACTATGTGTAATTGACCGTGTGTAACCGACAAGGTGGCGAAGTGACTCAGTGCGCCGCAGCCAGCGCCGCTTTGAGCTTTGCCAGCGCCTGACCGCGATGGCTCAGCTGGTTCTTCAGCTCGGCGGGCATCTGGGCGGCGGTGCAGTCGTGATCCGGCACGAAGAATACTGGATCATAGCCAAAGCCATGTTGACCGCGCGGCTCGTCGATGATCATCCCTTCCCAGCTCGCCTGACAGATGATGGGAGTGGGATCGTCAGCGTGGCGCATATAGACCAGCACACACCAGAAGCGGGCACTCTTCAGGTACTCGGGGGCACCTTGCAGCTCGCCGAGCAGCTTCTCGATGTTGGCCTTGTCACCAGCCCCCACACCGGCAAAACGGGCGGAGTAGACGCCGGGGCGCCCTTGCAGCAGATCGACTTCCAGTCCGGAGTCATCGGCCACGGCGGGCAGACCAGTAATGCGGGCGGCGTGGCGGGCCTTGATGATGGCATTCTCGACGAAGGTGGTGCCGGTCTCATCGGCATCGGAGACCGCAAACTCGCTCTGTGGGATCACCTGGATCTTCATATCGGCCAGCATGGCGGCCAATTCCTTCACCTTTTTCTGGTTACCTGTTGCCAGGACAAGCTTGTTCATCGAGCACCTCCGCAAAAATAATCTGCGCATTCTATGCGGCGCAAGCGTTTAGTAAAAGCGTCAATTACACCCGCTGTGATGGGGTTACGGGGGATTTGCCGCCATCGAATAACCAGCTTTTTAATACATGTTTCCATAATGGAATAACCAAAGTGATTAAATACCATTTCTATTCATTACTGTGAGTCAGTAGACTCGCGCCCCAATTCATTAACCTGGCTGACTAAAGAGGTGACAGATGCCATTGATACTTTTACTCGTACTACTGGTGCTGTTCAGTCCGCTGGCTATCGACATCTACCTGCCCGCCATTCCGCAGATGGCCGAGCAGCTGGGCGCCGAAGTGACACTGATGCAGGGCACCATCACCTGGTTCCTGTTCAGCATGGGGCTGGGGCAACTGCTTGTTGGCCCGCTGGCCGATCGCTACGGTCGCAAGCCCATCGCGCTGGGCGGCGTGCTGCTCTATGGCCTGAGCGCGCTGGGGGCCGGCTTTGCCGCCAGCCTCGGCGAATTGATGCTGGCGCGAGTGCTGCAGGGCTTTGGCGCCTGCGCCACTTCGGTTGCCGCCTTCTCGGTGGTACGTGACAGCTACGGCCCGAAAAAGAGCGGCCAGATGATCTCCTATCTCAATGGCGCCATCTGTTTTATTCCTGCGCTGGCCCCCCTGCTCGGTGGCTGGCTCACCGCCAAGGCGGGCTGGTCTGCCAACTTCTGGTTTATGGCCGGTTATGCGCTCATCGTCGGCAGCTGGCTGATGTGGCGGATGCCGGAGACCCGCCCGGAGGAGACCCGCAGTGAAGGGGCCCTCATCAGCTGGTCTCGCTACAGCCCGGTGCTGCGCTCCCCCAGCTTCCTGTTCAACGCGTCCCTGTGCATGCTGGCGATGGCGGTGATCCTCGCTTATGTCACCGCCGCACCGGTGCAGCTGATGGTGAAACTGGGGCTGGACATGAGCGGCTTTAGCTACTGGTTTACCGCCAACGCCGCGCTCAACATTCTGGCCTGCTTTATGGCGCCGCGCTTTATCGCCAAGGTGGGGCCAAGACGTACCCTGCGCATCGGCCTGCTGGTGTTGATGCTCTCGGCCATCACCCTGACTTTGGCCATGCATATCGAGCACCCGCTGGCGATGATGGGGCCGGTGTTCCTCTCCAGCATCGGCTTTGCCATGATTCTGGGCTCGGCTGCCGGGATGGCGCTGGCACCGTTCGGCCACTGCGCCGGTACCGCCGCCGCTCTGCTCGGCCTGTTCCAGATGAGCGGATCCGGCGCCCTCGTTGGCTTGACTGGTGCCCTGATGCACGACCCGCTCAGCCAGCTGGCGCTGCATATGTGGCTGCTGCTGCCGCCTCTGGTGATGCTGATGACCCGACGCGGTCGCCGCTTGTGTTTGCAATAAATCCTGTGCTCTGATGGGCACACTCAGGGGGCCATCGGCCCCCTTCTCGTTTGTATCGCCTTTACAACGAATGGCCATCCGGCAGAGAGCCTGCGATGGCAACCCCACTCACTCGATGTCAGCGGAGAACTCCCGATGAGCCACACTCTCAACGCAGCCCTGGTGGGCTATGGCTTTGCAGGCAAGACCTTCCACGCCCCCTTCCTCTCCACCACGCCGGGCTTGTCCCTGAGTTGGGTGGTAAGCCGCGATGCCGCCAAGGTGCAGGCCGATCTGCCCGGCTGCCGAGTCGGTTCACTGGAGGAGGTGCTAAGCGATGAGACCGTCGATCTGGTGGTGATCGCCACCCCCAACGACACCCACGCCCCCCTCGCCCGCCAGGCGCTGCTGGCAGGCAAACATGTGGTGATCGACAAGCCCTTTGCACTGGATCTGGCAGAAGCGAAAGCACTGGTCGAACTGGCCGAAAAGCAGCAGCGACTGCTCAGCATCTTCCACAACCGCCGTTGGGACGGGGATTTCCTTACCGTGCGCCGTTTGATTGCCGAGGGGACGCTGGGACAGCTCGCCCAGTTCGAATCCCACTTCGATCGCTATCGCCCCGAGGTTCGCCAGCGCTGGCGCGAAGCGGGTGGCCCGGGTTCCGGCCTCTGGTTCGATCTCGGCCCTCACGTGCTGGATCAAGCATTGCAGCTGTTCGGCCAACCGGACTGGTTGCAGGCCGATCTGGCCGAGCAGCGCCCCGGCGCACTAGCGGACGACTACTTCCATGTGGTGCTGGGTTACGGTGCCCTGCGGGTTATTCTGCATGGCAGCTGTCTGGTCTCGGCCACCATGCCGCGTTTCATCGTCCACGGCAACCAGGGTTCGTTCGTGAAATGCGGTATGGATGTACAGGAAGACCAGCTCAAGCTGGGCAAGCGGCCACCGGCGGCGGATTGGGGCATTGATAGTGAACCCGGTCAGCTCAGCCGCATTGTCGATGGTCAGTTGCAGCAGCAGAGCGTGGTGGGTGAGGCCGGGGATTATGGCGCCTACTATCGCGGTGTCTGCGCCGCCATCAAGGGCGAGGGAAGCAACCCGGTGCCAGCAAGTGAAGCGCTGGCGGTGATGGCGCTGCTGGATCTGGCCCGTCAGAGCCACCTTGAGGGAAAACGGCTGCCCTGTCAGAAGCTGTCTGACTAAGGTGCGGGTCATCGGCCACGCTTGACCAACCTTGACCTTGTTAAACCGCCATGAGATGACAGCAAAGCGGTGTTTTATTGCGCAATCAGCACCATTTAACGGCATCTTGTATTGATATCAGTCGTTGCAGTGGAGCTTTTTATCCACGGCACGAAAAAATGTCATTGTGATATCCGTTTTCATCGGTAACTAATGGGGCTATATTGCGCCCGCCTGCTGCCTCCCGGCTTCTTGTTTCAATACCGGGCAACGGTGGGCGCTGTGATGGTTGCACAGACCATCTCTCCATCTTTTTTTGAGGGAATGCACATGAACAAAGTACTGGTAGCCGGTATCCTGGGTCTGATGTTGACTGCTTGCGGTCAGAAAGAAGAAAAAGCTGCCGCTCCTGCTGCTGCTCCGGCCGCCGAAGTTGCTGCCACTGTAGAAAAAGCCGCTAGCGAAGCCACCTCTACCGTAGAGAAGGCCACCTCCGAAGCGACTGCAACCGTAGAAAAAGCTGCTACCGAAGCCGCTACCAAGGTTGAAGCTGCAGTGAGCGATGCCAAGGCCAACTAAGCCTGCACCTCATTCGAAGACGGGTCCGAAGGCAACTTCGGGCCCGTTTTTTTATCTGTCGTTCAGGGGGCCGGATTAATCAGCGAGGTGAGGATGTGATCCTCCCAGCGGCCATTGATCATCAGATACGCCCGCGCGAATCCCTCCCGCTCGAAGCCGAGCCGCTCCAGCAAGGCGCCGCTGCGCTGATTGGCAGGCATATAGCAAGCCATGATGCGATGCAGATCGTGCTCCCGAAACAGGTAGTCGATGGCGGCTGACAGCACCTCTCCCATCACCCCCTGTCCCTGATGCTGCTGGTCGATGGCATAGCCCAGATGACACGCCTTGAAGACCCCCATCAGGATATTGCTGAAGTTGCAGGTGGCGATCACCCGCTCGCCAGCCGGATCGAGGGCAACCAGATTGACGCCGGTGCCGTTGAAGAACTGGCTGTAGCTGTCCTGCAGCCGGGCATGCCAGTAAGAGAGAGTGTAAAACTGCTCGTCCCGAAGCGGCTCCCAGGGGGCGAGATGGGCGCGGTTGCGCCGGTAGAAGTCGAGCATCATGGGGGCCCGATCCGGCGACAGTATGGTCAGGTGGGTGCGGGCCGTCTTGATATGTGGCAGCGCCATCAGGACTCCCTCTGTCTTAGCCACTCGTCACGCAGCAGGCTGTAGTGGACATGGTCCACAATCCGGTTGCCCAGCCGCTCTGCGCGCCGGGTCACCCCCTCCTGCTGCATCCCGAGCCGCTCACAGACGGCTCTGCTGGGCTCGTTATCGGTGGCGGCGCTGATCTCCACCTTCTCCATCCCCATCTCCTCGAAGGCGTGGTGGATCAGGGCCTGGCAGGCCCGGGTGATGATGCCGTTACCCTGCCAGCGCTCCGCCAGCCAGTAACCGATGACCACCTTGCCAAGGTCGTGATCGATGCTGTTGTAACCGATAACCCCCACCACCTCCCCCTGATACTCGATGGCGGTGGTGAGCCCCTCGCCGCGGGCGAACTTCTCGATGGCACTGCGAATGAAGAGGGCACTGTCGACGGGGCGCTGGATCAGTGGCGGCCAGGGTAGCCACTGGGAGAGGTACTCCCGGTTGTCATTGCAGAGGGCAAACAGTTCGCTCGCCATATCGGGCTGCAAGAAGAGCAGCGCAAGCTCGTCGTCCAACTGCCATGAAAACATGGGATTCTCCTTTTAAATCAGTGATCAAATCGCGAACCAGCATCCAATGTAGCCAATCGCCACTGGCCGCGCCAGCCACTTTTACGACCCTCCTCCGGCAGGCTTCTCAGAGGGTGACAGCGTGCGTACTCTCCTCCTTCAAAAGAGGAGGGTGGGTGTCTGAAACCGAATAATGCTCTCCACATGGCGCCGAAGAATGCCCACAAACGGCACTTTGGCAGATCCTGCTACCCCTTTGTGCTGCGCTGTCACTTTTGACAGGGGGCACTTTCCCCCACCGGCACTAGCTTCAAAACGCCCGACCTTCGGTCGGTTTATCAACCTCATCGATTTAAGGAAAGAAGAGATGAATAAAATTTATCTGGCCGTTGCGCTGGCCTGCTGGGGAAGCACCGCACTGGCGGCGCAAGAGGTAGAGATCAACGTAACGGCAAACGGCATCCGGGCCATGACCGACCTCAGTGCCGCGAGTGGCACCTTGCAGCTGGAAGATGGCGAGTTTCGTCAGGTGCGGGTGGTCAAGCTACCCAACGGCCAGCAGCGGATCCGCTACGAGCAGGTCTGGAACGGCATCCCGGTAATGGGTCAGGTGGTGGTGGCAGACAAGAGCCTGAACGGCCAGCTGCAACAGGCCAGCGGGCGCATGCTGCGCCAGATCGATCAGGATGTGGCAAGCCCGGCCGCCACCCTCTCGCCACAGGATGCCGCCAGCAAGGCCAAGGCGGGCAGCAAGGGGAGCAACGAGCAGGTCAAACTCTACGTGATGCAGGATGAGAACGGGCTGGCTCGGCTGGTTTATCAGGTCTCCTTCATCGCCGAAGGTGACAAGCCAAGCCGCCCCTTCGTCATACTTGATGCCCAGAGCGGTGAGGAGCTCAAACGCTGGGAGGGGATCAACCACAAGGATGCGACCGGCCCGGGGGGCAACATCAAGACCGGCAAATACGTCTACGGCACCGATTTTGGCCCGCTCATCGTCGATGACAACTGCCGGATGACCAGCCCCAACGTCGATACCATCAACCTCAACCACGCCACCTCTGGCGGCGCCATCCACCAGTTCACCTGCCCGGAGAACCGGGTCAAGGAGATCAACGGCGCCTACTCGCCCCTCAACGACGCCCACTACTTCGGCAACGTTGTGTTCGACATGTACCGCAACTGGTACAACACGGCGCCATTGACCTTCAAGCTGAAGATGCGGGTTCACTACAGCAAGAATTACGAGAACGCCTTCTGGGATGGCAGCCAGATGACCTTCGGGGACGGCGCCACCACCTTCCACCCGTTGGTGAGCCTCGATGTGGCCGCCCACGAGGTGAGCCACGGCTTTACCGAACAGAACTCCGGGCTGATCTATTCAGGACAATCCGGCGGCATCAACGAGGCTTTCTCCGATATGGCGGGGGAAGCGGCCGAGTTCTACATGAAAGGGAGCAACGACTGGCTGGTCGGCGCCCAGATCTTCAAGGGCAACGGCTCCCTGCGCTACTTCGAGGATCCGACCCGGGATGGCAGATCCATCGGCCATGCCGCGGATTATCAGGAGGGGATGGATGTACACCACAGCTCCGGGGTCTATAACCGCGCCTTCTACCTGCTCGCCACCAGCAGCGGCTGGAACACCCGCAAGGCATTTGAAGTGTTCTTGCTGGCCAACCGCCTCTACTGGGGCGCCAACACCAACTACCAGCAAGGGGCCTGCGGCGTCAGCCGGGCGACCGCCGATCTGGGTTACAGTCAGGCGGATGTGGCACGGGCCTTCCAGACCGTCGGGGTTGATGCCAGCTGCGGCAGCACGCCGCCACCGAGCGACAACGTACTGCAAAACGGCGTGCCGGTGAGCAACCTCGCCGCCAGCAAGGGTGGCAAACTCAACTACACCCTGAACGTACCGGCGGGCACCAGGTCGCTGCAGATCAGCAGCAGCGGCGGTACCGGTGATGCCGACCTCTACGTCCGCTTTGGCAGCGCCCCCACCAGCAGCAGTTACGACTGCCGCCCCTACAAGGGCGGTAACAACGAAAGCTGTTCGTTCACCAATCCCAAGGCAGGTACCTGGTACGTCCAGCTCTCCGGCTTTGCTGCATTCAGTGGCGTGACCCTCAAGGCCAGCTACTGATCCACCCGATGCGGGCCTTGTCCCGCATCGTTCTACTCATTGCGCCACCGTTTCGCCAGCGTGCGAGCGGTGGCCAACACGGTTTCCCGGGCCGGGTTGGGCCGCTTGCCACCGCGCCACGCCATCATCACATCCCAATGCTCTTGCGGCAGATTGCGCACATCTAGCCTGACCAGCCGCCCCACCTCCAGATCCCGCTTGATGGCCAGCTCCGGCATCAGGGTGATGAACCCGTGTTCCAGCGCCAGATCCCGCGCCGCACTGGCGGGCTGCACCGCATGCAGGGGGCTGGCGGCCCGCCGCAGCCGCCGCAACTGCTGGATAAAGACGTCGCATCCCGGCCCCCATACCTGAGGCGCCAGCCGCTGGTCGGCAATATCCTCCAGGGTGAGGCCGTGACAACCGGCCAGCGGATGCAATGGCGAGGCGATAGCGATGATGGGGGAGCAACAGAGCAGCTCCATCTGCAGGCCCGCAACCGGCGGGCGCTTGAGCACAAAGCCGATATCGGCCTCGCCGGTCAGCAGCGACTGCATGATCTCGCCGGAGTGATCCGTGGTGCAGCGGATCTCAAACGGCTCGTCCACCAGCTCCATCAATAGCGAGCCAAACACCACCGAAGTGAGGGATGGCAGGCTGGAGAGACGGATACAAGGCAGCGCAGGCGCCCCCTGCAGTGCCAGCCGCCCTTCGCTCAGGATCGCCAGCGCAGAGCGGGCCGATGGCAGAAACTCCTCGCAGGCACGGGTCGGCGTTACGCCACGCCGATGGCGCTGAAACAGTGGCGCCCCGAGGCTCTCCTCCAGCTGGGCAATCCGCTGGCTCACCAGCGGCTGTGACCAGCCACGAATGGCCGCAGCCTGACTAAAACTGCCCAGCTCGGCCACATCCAGCAGCAGTTGCAGATCGTCCAGATCCATAGACATAAATAATCCTGATATGAAATATAGGTAGTTGTCGTCTACCACTATATCTAAACCCTCTCCAGAATGAAGGTATCTGTGAATGAGAGGGCGTTATGGTCGATAGGGCGAGGTTTTGGGGGCGCTGGTTTCTGGCGCTGGATACCACACTGGTGATCCTGGGTTTCTTTGTGGTGATGCCGATGATCAGCCTGCGCTTCGTCGATCAACTCGGCTGGGCGGCCGGTCTGGTGGGGCTGGCCCTCGGCCTGCGCCAGCTGACCCAGCAGGGGCTGGGGATCTTTGGCGGCTCGCTTGCCGACCGCTTCGGCGCCCGCCCGCTCATCGTCACCGGCATGCTGTTGCGCGCCGTCGGCTTTGCCACCCTGGCCTGGGCCGACAGCGGCGCCATGCTGATCTTCTCCTGCTTCCTCTCCGGTCTGGGCGGTTGCCTGTTCGACCCGCCACGGGCCGCACTGGTGATCAAATTTACCCGTCCCCATGAGCGGGGCCGCTTTATCTCCCTGCTGATGATGCTGGAGAGCGCAGGGGCCGTCACCGGTGCCCTGCTCGGCAGCTGGCTGCTGCGCTTTGACTTCACCTACGTCTGCCTGCTGGGGGCAGGGCTCTTCACCCTGGCGGCACTCTGCAACTGGACCCTGCTGCCCGCCTACCGCCTCTCGGTCAAACCGACTCCGATGCGGGAAGGGTTAGGGCAGGTGCTGGCGGATCGCGCCTTCTGCCGACTGGTACTGATCCTGAGCGGCTACTACATGCTGTGGGTACAGGTGATGCTGATTTTCCCCATTCTGGTCAAGCAGCTCTCCGGCACCACCACGGCAGTGGGCTGGATGTACAGCCTGGAAACGGCGCTATCACTGGCGCTGCTCTACCCTATTGCCCGTTTCAGCGAGCGGCGCTATCGGCTGGAGAGCCGGCTGATGGCGGGTATCCTGCTCATGACGGTGGGGATCGGGCTGGTCGCCTTCGTCAGCACCCTCTCCGGCATCTTCGTGCTGCTGGCCTGCTTCTATCTGGGGATCATCATCTGTGAACCGGCCCGGGAGACCCTGATGACCCGGCTTGCCAACCCCACAGCCCGCGGCAGCTACATGGGCTTCAGCCGCCTCGGACTGGCGCTGGGAGGCATGACCGGCTACGTGGGCGGTGGCTCCCTCTATGACTTCTCGCTGCAACAGGGACAACCGGCCCTCCCCTGGCTGGTGCTGGGCACCATAGGCGTCGCCACCATGTTGCTGCTCGCCCGCTGCTTCTCCCGCCGCCCGGAGCTGGCCATCAGAGCAGCCGCCTGACGACCGCCCCACCTGCGGCAGCCCAATCAACGGTGCTGCCGCTCACCCCATATTCTGCAAGTCATCACAGCAAAAGGTTGCGAATTACAACTTTTACGCTATTTTAGTTGTCATGCACAACTAAACAGGAAACCACGACATGGATCCCCGTCCCCTGCGCGCCCTGTCGCGCGATCTGGTTCGCGAACTCGGCATGCTCTCCCAGCAGTGCGGCAACCTGGCCCTCACCCCCATCGAGGCTCACCTGCTGATCGAGCTGGAAAACGCCCCGGCCACCAACCAGCAGCTGGCAGAAAAGCTGCACATCGACAAATCCAACGCCAGTCGTCCGCTTGCGCGCCTCGCCGAGCGGGAGCTCATCAGCTGGCACCCGCACCCCTCCGACGGCCGCAGCAAGGAGGCCCGCCTCACCGTCAACGGTCAGGGGATGCTGCTGGAGTTGCACCGGGAGATGGACGGGGCGATGGAAGAGATGCTGGCGCAGTTGAGCCTGCCCGAGCGGGAGCAGCTGTGGCAAGGGCTGCGGCTCTATCGCAGCGCCCTCTCCCACGCCCGTCGCCAGCGGGGTTACCAGATCCGCCCCATCACGGCGGCGGACAATGCCCAGATCGCCTTGGTGATCCGCGCCGTCTCGGCCGAATATGGCCTCACCGCTGACAAAGGGTATGGGGTCTCGGATCCCAATCTCGATACCCTCTCTCAGAGTTATCAGGGGAAGAAGAGTCGCTACTGGGTCATCGAAGGGCCGGACGGTTCCATCCTCGGCGGTGGTGGTATCGCGCCATTGGCGGGAGAAGAGGGAGTCTGCGAGCTGCAGAAGATGTACTTTATGCCCGCCCTGCGCGGACTGGGCCTTGGCAAGCGGCTGGTGTTGCAGGCACTGGACGAGGCGCGCGCACTTGGTTATCAGCGCTGCTATCTGGAAACGACCGAGGTCTTGCGCGAAGCCACCAGCCTCTATGAATCACTGGGCTTTGAACACCTGCCCGGTCCCCTTGGCTGCACCGGCCACGGGGATTGCGAGATCTGCATGGAGAAATTACTGTGATCCACTCCCGAACATAATTGGCCTCAAATTGCTCTACCTTATACGAATTCCTATACTGCCGACTCAACCGACAGGAGTAATAAATGAAAACTTGGGGCGATGTATTGGGGCCAGAAAAAGAACAACCTTACTTCAAAGCATGTTGGAACCGAGTGAAGGCTGAACGAGACGCAGGTAAAACTATCTATCCGCCACAGTCAGAGATATGTAATGCATTCAAATTGACCGAGTTGAGTGATGTGAAAGTCGTCATCTTGGGACAAGATCCCTACTTCAATCATGGTGAAGCACATGGTCTCAGCTTCTCAGTTCCCCACGGAGTGGGAATCCCTCCTTCGCTTGTCAATATCTACCAAGAGCTGGCCGATGATATTCCGGGCTTTCAACAACCTACTCACGGCAATCTGGAAAGCTGGGCTCAGCAAGGTGTTTTATTGCTCAATTCAGTGCTGACCGTTGAACAAGGGAAGCCAAACTCTCATAATGACTATGGGTGGGTAACGTTCACCGATAAGGCAATTTCAGAAGTCAATGAACACTGTGAAGAGGTGGTTTTTCTACTTTGGGGGAAAAAGGCACAGGAAAAAGAGAGCCTAATTAACAAACAGAGTCACAAAATACTCAAAACATCACATCCAAGCGGATGGTCTGCAGAGAGTGGCTTTTTTGGCTGTAAACATTTCTCACAAACCAATGCTTTTCTTATTTCCCAGAACAAAACACCTATCGACTGGACCTCGGTCTGTCGTTAATCCCTCTAATAAAAAGACCCCGCCGAAGCGGGGTCTCTTGTTTCGTCAGCCATGCAGGCAGACGCAGCAATATCAGTGCTCGCGAGTCTGACGGAACTCCACGTCCGGGTGGCGCTCCTGTGCCAGGCGCAGGTTGACCATGGTCGGTGCGATATAGGTGAGGTTGTCACCGCCATCGAGGGCCAGGTTGACCTCGTTCTTGCGCTTGAACTCTTCGAACTTTTTGACGTCGGTCCCTTCCACCCAGCGGGCGGTGGAGACGTTGACCGCCTCGTAGATGGCCTCAACGTTGTACTCGCTCTTGAGGCGCGAAACCACCACGTCAAACTGCAGCACACCGACCGCACCAACGATGAGATCGTTGCTGATCAGCGGACGGAACACCTGTACCGCGCCCTCTTCGGAGAGCTGGACCAACCCCTTGAGCAGCTGCTTCTGCTTGAGCGGGTCGCGCAGGCGGATGCGGCGGAACAGTTCCGGTGCAAAGTTCGGGATACCGGTGAACTTGAGATCCTCACCCTGGGTGAAGGTGTCGCCGATCTGGATGGTACCGTGGTTATGCAGACCGATGATGTCACCGGCGAAGGCGTCTTCCGCCTGCTCACGGTCACCGGCCATAAAGGTTACGGCGTCGGAGATGTTCACATCCTTGCCGATACGCACATGGCGCATCTTCATGCCCTTGCTGTAAGTACCTGACACGATACGCATAAAGGCGATACGGTCGCGGTGCTTCGGATCCATGTTTGCCTGGATCTTGAACACGAAGCCGGAGAACTTCTCCTCGGTCGCCACCACTTCGCGGCTCTCGGCCTTGCGCGGCATGGGAGACGGCGCCCAGTCGGTCAGGCCATCCAGCATGTGGTCAACACCGAAGTTACCCAGTGCAGTACCGAAGAAGACCGGGGTCATCTCGCCAGCGATAAAGGCATCGTGATCGAACTCGGGAGAGGCGCCCTGCACCAGCTCCAGCTCGTCGCGCAGTTGCTGGGCCAGATCTTCGCCGACAGCGGCATCCAGATCCGGGTTGTTCAGCCCCTTGACCACCCGCTTCTCCTGGATGGTGTGGCCCTGACCGCTCTGATAGAGATAGGTCTCATCCTTGTAGAGGTGATAGACACCCTTGAAGGATTTGCCACAGCCGATGGGCCAGGTGATGGGGGCGCACATGATCTTCAGCTCGCGCTCCACCTCGTCCATCACTTCCATCGGATCGCGCACTTCGCGGTCCAGCTTGTTCATGAAGGTGAGGATGGGGGTATCACGCAGACGGGTCACTTCCATCAGCTTGCGGGTCCGGTCTTCAACACCCTTGGCGGCATCGATGACCATCAGGCAGCAGTCGACCGCGGTCAGGGTACGGTAGGTATCTTCAGAGAAGTCCTCGTGACCCGGGGTATCGAGCAGGTTGACCAGACAATCGGCATAGGGGAACTGCATCACCGAGGTGGTGATGGAGATACCACGCTGCTTCTCCATCTCCATCCAGTCGGATTTGGCGTGCTGGCCCGAGCCACGGCCCTTGACGGTACCGGCGCGCTGAATGGCCTGTCCGAACAACAGGACTTTCTCGGTGATGGTGGTTTTACCCGCATCCGGGTGCGAAATGATCGCAAAAGTGCGTCTCTTGGAGACTTCACTCAGAAATTCAGCTGACATAATTCAACGTTCTTCTATTGAGCGGTGGCATCAGCCACCGTGGGAATAAATCCGGAATGCCGCTCACGGCACATGTATACGCAACGAAAGCCACGCCAGCTGGCGTTTTGCCAACCTGGTGGAGAGAGGGAGGAGGGTTGCGTTACATGGGTCTTCTCGCCTGAGTCAAAGCAAAATTGCGCGACATTATACCCGCGCGAGTGAAAAATACCCAGCCTGACAAGAGATGATAATTTGGCCGCTCAGCCGTTCCACAGGTTCCAACTGAACAGAAAATCAAACACTCCGAATCGGATGGCAGCATCCGGACCACGTGGACTTGGCCCCCTCCTCATGCCAGCAACAACCACTCTTGATAAATTTTCATACTTGGACTTTCCCTATCCAGCTACAAATATGTAAATCGTATCTACATAATGGAGAGGTCATTACATGAAACATTCCACCCTGCACAATCAACAGATCGTCATTATCGGTGGTACCTCGGGTCTTGGCCTGGCCACCGCCCAACAGGCGATCGAGCAAGGCGCCAAGGTCATTATCGGCGGTTCCAGCCGTGAGCAGCTTGCCACTGCACTGGCTGAACTGGGCCCAAATGCCAGTGGCCATCAACTGGATATTCTCGACGTCGACTCCGTCAATCACTTTTTCAACCAGCTGGATTCGCTGGATCATCTCGTCATCACCGCCGCAGTCATGCGACCAGGCAGCTTTCTCACCGCTGCCATCGAAGACTTGAAAATCAACATGGACAGCCCTTCTGGGGAAGTGTTCATGCGATCCGCGCCGCAGCACCCAAACTGTCCGAACGCGGCTCCATCGTGCTCACGTCCGGGATGGTGACGCGCCGCCCACAACTGGGTAAAGCACTCCCTGCCGTTGCGGCTGGCGCTGTTGAAACATTGGCTCACAGTCTGGTTACCGAGCTGACCCCCCGTCGGATCAACGTTATCAACCCGGGCCCCATGCGTACTCCCATGTTGCTTAAAGCGCTGGGCAATGACCCACAAAAAGTGGCAGCCGTGGCGCAAAGCCTGCCGTTGAAACGCTTGGGTGAGGGAGAGGATTATGCGCAGGCCGCACTGTTCCTGATGAGCAATAACAACATGAATGGTGAAGTGCTTCACCTCAATGGTGGCAGCGCCTGGGCATAACACCCTTCTGACGGTCATCTGCGCTCGCGCTTGCCAATCTGTCATCGCAGGCAAGAACGAGCGCAGGGGGCGAGTCTCATCGCCGTATCAGTGTGCTCCCAATAGCGATGACACCCTGGTGAGTGACAATACCCAGCCCGTCACTCGTCTGTTTCCACCCGGTTGCGACCCGCCTCTTTCGCACGATACAGCGCATTGTCGGCACGCTGGATCAAGGCCGCCAGATCCTGATCATCGTCTCGCAGAGAGGCACACCCGATACTGATGGTTACCGGGTACGACATGCCGGGCAGCGCCCGGTTGGCGACCGAGTGACGGATCCGCTCAGCCACCCGGCACGCCTCTTCAAGGCTGGTATCCGGCAGCAGGATCAAGAACTCCTCTCCGCCGGTACGCCCCAACTGATCCTGGTGCCGCAGCTGACGATCTGCCGCTCGAGAGACCCATTGCAGCACCCTGTCTCCTTGATGATGGCCCAGGGTATCGTTGATCCGCTTGAAGTGATCGATATCGAACACCAGCAAGCAAAATGGCGTGCCCTGCCTGCGAGCCTGCGCCAGCATATCGCTGCCCTGCCGTAGCACCCGACGGCGGTTGTTGATGCCGGTCAGCTCATCGGTAAAGGCCAGACGACGCATCCGACGGTTGCGATCAAGCAGCCACCCCATCGTCAGCAGCGCCAGTACCCCGCAAAGCACCATCACCACCAGCAGCCAGAACCGACGCTCCTTGACCTGCTCCAGCTCCTGCTGCTGCAACTGCTGCTCGATTCTCAGTCGTGCATTATCCCCTTCTTGACGGGCCAGTTCGAACTCGCCGCGAACCCAGGCAATGCTTTGCTCCCGTAACAGTTGAGCGAGGAGCTGTTCTTGCGTCAGGTTATCCCGCTGGGCAGCCAACGCCGCAGGATAGTTATGCAACGCCTCCTGTGCCTCAGCACGCAATGCATACAACGTGGTAAGAAACAGTACATAGCCCTTCGCCTTGAGAATGGGCTCAACTCGCTCCAGCGACTGCAGCGCATGTTCCGGTTGCCCAGCCTGCAGCTGCCACTTGGCTCTCACCAACTCTACACGGCCATAAAGCACGGGATCCACATCTGCCAACAAGACTTTGCTAGCCGCATCCAACAAGCTCTTTGCTTCATCGGGATTACCCAGCCCGAGCTGGGCCTCGGCCTTCATTATCTGACGAGCAGCATGCTCAATCCGATACCGGATCTGACGGTAGTATGCAGAGCTGAGCTCAAGTTCAGCCAAGGCATCCTGATAACGTTCGGTCCGCAGGTAGATAAGAGCAAGTTGATCGCTAAGTCTGGCCATGCCGAAGCGATCACTGCTGGCGATAAAGTACGGACGAAGCGGCGCCAAAGCAGTAAATGCATCGGTATAAAGGCCCATACGACGAAATGCTGCTGCAATCTCCAGCTGGACGTGCTGAGACCATGATATCAATCCGAGCCGTTCATAAATGGTGTGCGCCCTGGTAAGATCGACCAACCCTTGGCCTGCCGCGCCGTGAAACGACAACATAGCGCCACGGTGAGACAGAGCCTGAGCTTCAAGCTTTGGCTCGTGGGCCACCCTGGCCCGTTGCAACCCCTCATCGTAGTCCTTACGGGCATGTGCCACATCACCCAGTAGCTGATTGAACCAACCACGACAGATGGTCAGGTCTGCCATAGCAACGCCATCCTGCTGCTGATACGCCAGTAACAATTGGGCATTGGCATAGGTAACAGCCGCACTGGACTTCTGCATGTCATCGGCAGATTGTGCCCAACAGGTCAAACGCCTGATCCGCATCAGCTGCGATTGTGAATAAGAATCCCCCTCCAGCAATAACTGGTTAAGTCGCTCGCTCTGTAACTCTATAAGCTGGTAGGTTCGCTCCATCTCATCAAGCACCCCTTCCAGCTGGGCAGGAGCCAAAGGATAAGCCGCAAGCCTAAACGCTGCCAACAACAGCAGTACAGCGAGATGACGCATAAACTCTCCGGATAAAAGGGGCAATCCGATACTACATGACTATTGTTATTGTTCCCTTCTGCCACAAGCCTTGTAAAGGGAAGCGCCACCGCAGGAAGCCCAAAGATATGTCCACCGGACCAACAGTAGCGAATCATCGTCGAGTCAGGGTGAGCGCCGGCCGAATCAGGGAGGGGGAAAATCGCAATCAGATGCCCAACTTGTGTCCTCTATATCGTCACAGATGCTGCCAGCGCCGCAGCAGTCGGCCGCGCAGGCCACAATCGAGCAGCCAGCTGTTGTCAAATACCCGCAACAGCGCCTGCTTGGCGTGGCGGGACATGGCGACGGCGTGAAAACGGGTCTGGCGCTGGCGATAGCGGTTCATCTGATCGAGCAGGGGATGAGGCAGGCTCTGGGCGATAAAGTCGGAGATGACCAGCACATCCGCCTTGGCAAAGGCGGGATCATCGAGCTTGGCCAGCGCTTTTTCCAGGCAGGGCACCAGATCGGTACCGCCGTGAAAACTCATGGAGAGGAAGCGCTCCGCCTTGTCCAGCCCGGTATCTGCAGTGATCTCGAGGGTCGCCACCTCGGTGGAGAAGAGCATCAGGTAGCAGCCGCGCTTCTCATCCATCGCCACCTTGAGCAAAGCCAGAAACAGCGCCTTGGCACACTCCTCGGGATAGCCCCCCATGGAGCCCGAAGTATCGACACAGACGATAAAGGGGCCTCGCTGCTGCAACTGCTGCCCCCCCTGCTCCGGAGTACGCAACATGATGCGCTGGCGCGGCAAGGTACCTCGCGACTGGTAGCTCAGCAGACGCCGCTCCAGATAGCGGCGATAGAACTCCAGCTCCAGCTCCGGCAGCCCCAGCATCACAGCTTCGCTTGGCAATAACCGCATCAGATCGCTGGCCTGATGAATGCCTACCAAGTCGTCCGGCACATCATCGCTGGGAGCGGGCTCCAGCTCCAGCACCTGAACCGGCGGCACAGGTTGCTCCTGCGCCCGCCGATCCCGCTCGCTGCGCCCGAGCAGACCGGCAATCTCCGCCAGCAAGGGTTCGCGCTGCAACATGCGGGCGTATTGCTTGACCAGCACCAGACTGCGCTTGTGCCAGTGCCCCTGCGCCAGATCCCAAAGACCACCGGCTGAGATCTGGTTGGGGTCGAGGGCATCGGCCAGGGTGCGGCTCGCCAGCAGCTGATCTTCAATCTCTTGACGTTGCTTCTCTCGCTCCGCTTCGGCGATCTGCTGCTGCAGTTGCAGCAGGCTCCCCACCAGACTGGCGCGCCACTTGTCGATAAAGAGCTGGCGCAGCCCCTCGGTGGGGTGGGCCGTCAGCTGACGCACCAAGGATCTGGCCTCACCGGCGAAGGGGCTGTACTGCTCCAGCGACTCCAGCAAGCCGGGCAGGCGACCAATCAGCTCGGTCATCGGCAGTTGCCGGTGCGCCTGATAGAGCAAGTACTCCTGCTCCAACGCCACCGGCACCGGCTTGTGACGGATCTCCTCACCAAGCTGCTCGCCCCAACTCTGCAGGCGCTTTTTCAGCAGCTTGCCCTGTAGCGGGGAGCGTTTGATAAATTCGGAAATCTTGGGTGAGGCCGCCAGCAGCGCCACCACCTCTCCCGCCAGCTCACCCTCTCCCATGAGAAGGCCCAGATCCAGCATGCCGATCTCAAGCATGAGCGCTCCTTACTCGTCCAGCCTTGGCAACCGCTCGCGCCACTGGGTCAGCTCGCTACGCAGCAGTTCGAGATCCCGGTTCAGCACGAAGAAGCTGTCTTCCACCTGCTGCAGCCAGCGCTGGGCGATAAAGAGGTGTTGCTGGTGACGCTCGAACAGGCTGCGCTGCTGCTTGAGTATCTGCATCACCTTGCCGACCTGAACCAGCAGCTCGTCGAGCGACTGCAACCAGGGCGCCAGCACCACCTCGGGGATGGCGTTGCGCTCCATTAGCACCAACGGGATCTGCTGGCGCTGGATATCGAGCACCTGCAGCCGCAGCTCATCGTCCAGCACCAGCTCGTAATGCCCCTCTTTCGGGTTGCCGAACTCATAACCCACCAGCGCCTCACCGGTGGGATGCCAATGGGAGAGCAAGGTGCGATCGAACACCAGGGTGCGGGTGAGCCGTTCGGGATCGCTGCCATCCAGCGGCGCCGGGGTGAGCAGATGGAAGTGCACCTGTTTGCCAAAGGGCCTGGCATTGGCGAGCGGGATCTCGATGCCCCGAGCCCGCCGACCAAACCACTGCTTGCGTTGCCGGGCCTTTGTGCACAGGCGCTGGGCCACGCTCTGTTTGAGCTGTTTGAACTGATCCCGCAACGCCAGCAGCTGACGGGTCATCGCCAGTTGCTGATAGCCGTAGAGACGGGAGAATTCGGTCATCATCTCCAGCAGGGCGGTGCGGGACTCCTCGTCATGCCAGAGACAATCCTTGAACAGCAGCAGATCTACCGGTGCGACCTCATCGCGGCCATTGAAGAAGGCGCTCGCCTTGATAAGCCGTACTGCCTTCTTCCAGCGACGATCCGACACATAGCAGCGATGGGCCAGCTGGCTGTCGAGCTGCTGGCGCAGCTGATAGATGAGCTCGAAACAGGCATCCGGCAGGCGCACCTGTTCAATCTGGCTCTGCCACTGCTCGTACTCATCCCCCCGGATCTGCAGGGATTCCGGCAGGTTCTGGTGGGCGTGGCCATCGCTGGCCAGCATGGATTGAAAGTTGGCTTTCTCCTGCACCCGGTCCATCCAAATCCGCACCAACATCCGGTCGTAGAGCGCTTCCAGCCCGCTGTCCGGTGCCGGCAGCTCGTTGGAGGCAGTCACCAGCAAGCGCATCGGGATGGGGTGCTGGCTGTCTCCGTTGCGAAACTGCCGCTCGTTGATGGCGGTGAGCAGGGTGTTGAGGATGGCAGGGCCCGCCTTCCAGATCTCGTCGAGGAACACCACTTCGGCCTCAGGCAGATAACCTGTGGTGAGACGCAGATATTTGCCATCCTCTTTCAGCGCCTGAATGGAGAGGGGGCCAAACACCTCCTCCGGCGTACTGAAACGGGTCATCAGGTATTCAAAGTGGCGGGCGTCGTGAAAGGCCAGCTTGAGGCGGCGGGCGATCAGGCTCTCTGGCGATACCGGGTGGCCCCAGCAAGAAGACACTCTCACCGCTGAGGGCCGCCAGCAGACCGAGGCGCAAGGCATCCTGCCGTTCGTAGAGTCCCTCACCGAGGGCGGCCAGCAGCCGGGGCAAGCGCTCCTGGATGGGAATAAGACGCGCAGGATTCTGGGCTTGAGCTAAAGACGACATAGAGAGTGTTCCGAAGCTGGGATGATGTTAGCCCCAAGGCGCGATATCCATTTGCTCGACCTTGGGTTTTGTCTTGTTATGATGTTTATTCTGGTATCTCTTGCCGCACAATACCCGCCTCTGGCAGGAAAAAACGCAAAGGCAGTGCGATACCGTATCGACAGCGTGCTGCGCCCATGCATAGCCAGTGTCGTGATGAGCACCATGCCCGCATGCGCCAGATGATGCGTTGCAAAGGGTGCAGCAAAAGCGGTTCGAGTGTACCCTGCGCAACACAATTTTCCCCAATGCAGATCAAGAGTGAGTCGCCTCAAATGCAAGATCCCGTTCGTCAGAGCATGTTGGCCCGCATGGGCATTCAAAGCTGGCAACTGCGTCGTCCGGCATTGCTGGGCGCAGCACCCGCTCCCGAGCTTGAGCAAAACGCCACACAGCCGGGCCAGACGGCACCAGCCACCAGCGCTCCGCTACCCAGCGGCAAACTCTGGCTGCAGGCGCCTCAGCTGCCTGCCACCACGCTGCTGGCGGATATCTGCCAGTTGCTCGGCATGACCCCCGACGAGGTCTCACTGCTCAGCGAGCTGCCGCCTGCCGATCTGCAAACGGCGGGCGCTTCCCCCCTGCTCTGGCTGACGGAGGCTAACCCCGCACGGCCAAATGCGCTGATCTGCCCGCTCGCCCCCAGCGCCGCGCAAAAGCGCGCCCTGTGGCAACAACTGCGCCAGCACCTTGCGGCCAGCGCGGCGTGATCCTGCATCATGCCGCCAAGACCCACAGTGATGCTGCTCTTTTTACCTGATTTTACAAATGCCGCCTCTGCCAACCCCAGTGCCCAACACCTTGCCATTCGGAGCCCCCATGCCTGAGTTTCGTCCCCTGCTCGAGAGCGATTTCGACCTTGTCTACCCCATCGAGCAAGCCGCTCACAAGGAGCCATGGAGTGAGGCCAACCTGCTCTCCTGCTTCGGCCCTCGCTATCTCAACGGCTTGATGCTGGTCGATGGTCGCCCGGCGGGCTTCTATATCTCGGATCTGGTGGCCGGTGACAGCTCGCTAATGAATATCTGTGTGCATCCGGCATTTCAGGGCAAGGGGTTGGGACGGGCGCTGTTGCAGGCCTATCTGACGCGCAGCAAGCAAGCCGGGGCAGAGGCCTGGTTTCTCGAGGTACGGGCCGGTAACCAGACCGCCATCAACCTCTACGAGAGTGCCGGTTTTGCCGAGTATTGCCGCCGCGCCGACTACTACGGCACCGGCAACGACAGGGAAGATGCGGTGCTGATGTCGCGACTGTTCGATTTCGGCTGATCCAGCCTGTTCGTCGCACCCAAGCCTTTTGTCCCCCTCAATCGAGGGGGGCGTTGTCCAGCGCTGGATCCTGCAAGGCAAGAGTGGTATGCACCACCGCCTCGAATCCGGCACCGGAGAGCGGCATATAGAAGCCACGCTGCCAGGTTTTTCCAGGCATCCAGATCTGGTCGATATCCACCACTATTTTGATGGGCCTGAGAGGCTGGTCCGGCTGCTGGATATAGATGCCGGGCGGCGTGGCAACCTTGGGAAAGCGGCGCAGGATCTGCTCGCTGCCATCCCCCTTGCCCGGGTTGAGCCGCACCTTCACCAGCCGGGCAAGCGGGCCAGCCATCTCCTTGCTCTGCCAGAATTTCTTCTCCAGATCGCCGCAGCGGCGGCACTTGGGGGTCTCCAGCACATAGAGCAGCGGATAGCCCAACGCCAGCGCCTGTTGCTGCGCCTGCTGATACCCCTCGGCCCCCTGATACCAGGGATTGGCGGGCCCCTTTGATGACGTTCCGGCAAAGAACCAAAACGCAGCGCCCCCCACCACCATCAGCCCGACCGCGGCCAACGCCCCTTTCACCCACAGATTCATATCGTTAACCCTCTCTCTGCCTCCTAGCAGTATCGGCCAGTCTGAGCAAAGGGAGAGCTATTTGCGCTCTTTGTGATCCAAGACAAATGGCGAACACTTGTAAGCCGTAATGTTGGAGTTTAAACTCTAGCCCGATTTTTAGTGCCCTCGCGGGCGTACAACTGTAATTAAAGGATGTTTAACTGATGCCGAAGCTTCATCTGGTTCGACTGATGCGTGAACGTATTGCCCAGCTTGGCAACAAGGCTGCCCTGCGGGTTCAGCAAGATGGCCAGTGGCGCGCCATCGGCTGGCGTACTCTGGGCCAGGCCATGGACTACTGCGCACAGGCACTGATCCGTGCCGGCCACCAGCCAACCGAAATGGTCGGCATCTATGCCCGCAATATGCCGGAGTGGACCCAGGCCGATCTCGGCATCCTTGCCGCCCGCGGTGTCAGCGTCCCTATCTACCCCACCAGCACGCTCGATCAGCTGCGCTACATCGTCAAAGATGCCAGCATCAAGGTACTGTTCGTTGGCGAACAACCCCAGTTCGATCAGGCGCTGACCCTGCTGCAAAACGGCGAAATCCGCCAGATCGTCGCTCTCGATGGCAACGTCAATCTACGCGGCTGCGAGCAGGCGAGCCACTTCCAGACATTTCTGGTCTCCGGCAACCATCAGCCCAGCGAGCAGGAACTGCGAGTACGGGAAACCCAGTACCGGATGGATGATCTGCTGACCCTGATCTACACCTCCGGCACCACAGGCGAGCCCAAGGGGGTCATGCTCGACTTCAGCAACATCGCCGCCTGTTTCGAGATGCACAACAGCCGCCTCGACCTCAATCAGCAGGATGTGTCGCTCTGCATGCTGCCACTCAGCCACGTGTTCGAGCGGGCCTGGAGCTACTACGTGCTCTACTGCGGTGCCGAGAACGTCTATATCCGCGATCCGCAGAAGGTGATGGATGTGATTAGCGAGGTGCAGCCGACCGTGATGTGCGCCGTGCCGCGCCTCTACGAGAAGGCCTACGCCATGATCCAAGCCAAAGTCGCTCAGGCTCCGGCTCTGCGCCGCGCTCTGTTTGGCTGGGCGACCAAGGTCGGCAAGCAGATGGTTGCCACCCGTCAGGCTGGCAAGTCCGCCTCCCCGCTGCTCTACGGCCAGCTCTGGCTCGCCGAGCGACTGGTGTTTCGCAAGCTGCGCGCCCGTTTTGGCGGTCGTACCCGCTTCCTGCCGGTGGCGGGCGCCCGCTTGGCCGACGATGTGAACCTCTTCTTCCAGGCGATGGGACTCAACCTCAAGTACGGCTACGGCATGACCGAAACCACCGCCACCGTCTGCTGCTACGAGGATAGCCAGTTCAAGCTCGGCTCCATCGGCACGGCACTGAACGGCATCGAGGTGAAGCTGGGTGAGAACAACGAACTGCTGGTGCGCTCCCCCACAGTAATGCGCGGCTACTACAACAAGCCGGAGGCGACCGCCGAGGTGATGACCGAGGATGGCTTCCTGCGTACCGGCGATGCCGGTGAGCTCGACAGCCAGGGCAATATCTACTTCACCGAGCGCCTCAAGGAGCTGATGAAGACCTCCAACGGCAAGTACGTGGCTCCGCAACTGGTGGAAGGGACCATCGGCAAGGATCGCTTTATCGAGCAGATCGCCATCGTCGCCGATGCCCGCCACTTCGTCTCGGCGCTGATCGTGCCCTGCTTCGAGTCGCTGGAGGAGTACGCCCGCTCCATCAACCTGCAGTACCAGTGCAAGACCGAGCTGCTGCGCCACTCCCGGGTAATGGAGTTCTTCGAAGCCCGCATCGCCGATCTGCAAAAAGAGCTGGCCAAGTTCGAGCAGGTGAAGAAGTTCACCCTGCTGCCGAGCGCCTTCTCCATGGAGCTGGGTGAGCTGACCCCCACCATGAAGTTGCGCCGCAAGATCATTGAAGCAAAATACCAGAGCGAAATCGAGGCCATGTATAACCATGTCTGAGTACAACCACGTCTGATACCGCTCGGGTTCAGGGAAATAAAAAAGCCGCTCACTCGAGCGGCTTTTTGTTGGCACTTTGGTTGGTACGAACCCGCCTTCAGGCCGTAGTGGTACTGGTCCCGAAGTAGTCGGCCAGGAAGTCATCGAACGACAGGCTGTCGCTGCGCTCGCGTTCGCGCTGCTTGGCCAGCGAATCCTTCGCCTCACCGGCAAAGTAGGCCTCATCCCAGTACTGCAGCTCCCCTGCCAGCAGCTCCTCGCGATAGCGGGTCGCCAGCTTGTCGCCGTAGCAGCCGTTGTCCTTGCCACTCTCCAGCAGCTCCTTGAGCATGCGGGCGGAATAGGTGAGCTCGGGGTTGAGCAGCTTCTCGCGATGCATCGCCAGCGTCTCACGATAGCGGTTGCGGCCACAGCAGCGATCCAGCAGATCGGCCACCTGAGCCAGCTCGTCAAACAGTTTGAGGCCGTACTCTTTGAGGCCAATGGCATTGCCCTGCTCATCTTCCAGCGTCAGGCCGGGACGACGTCCTTCCAGCACCACCTTGTTCTGGTTGCGGCGGTTGCGAGCAATCTCCTCGTCACTCAACACCGGAGAGGGGCGCAGCAGGCACCAGACCAGGAACAGATCGAAGAAGCGGATCTGGTCGGCATCGATGCCGAGCGGAGTGAAGGGGTTGACGTCTACGGTGCGCAGCTCGATGTATTCGATGCCGCGCTGATCCAGTGCATCCGAGGGCTTCTCGCCGCTGCGCGGGGTGCGCTTGGGGCGGATCGGGGCGTAGAGCTCGTTCTCCAGCTGCAGCACGTTGTCGTTGAGCTGGCGATACTCCCCATCCACCTTGACCCCGATCTTGGCAAAGTCAGGATTGTGGGTGTTGATGGCGCGGCGCAGGCTGCTGACATAGGCCGGCAGATTGTCGTGGCTGATCTTGAGCCCAGCCTGGGCGCTGTTGGTATAGCCAAGATCGGAGAGACGCAGCGCGGTGGCGTAAGGCAGATAGAGGGTACCCTTGCCGGTCTTCTCGAACGGCAGGTTGCTCTTGCGCCCTTTGAGGAAGGATTCGCAGATGGCCGGGGAAGCGCCAAACAGATAGGGCACCAGCCAGCCGAAGCGGTAGACGTTGCGAATAAGCCCCATGTACTTGTCGGAGATAAAGCGCTGGCTGCAGCACCCTTCGCACACCAGATCCTGCCACTCGCTCCAGAAGCTGTCGGGCATGGAGAAGTTGAAGTGCACCCCGGCGATCACCTGCATCAGGCTGCCGTAGCGGTTCTTCAAGCCCTGACGGTAGAGGGTCTTCATCTTGCCGATGTTGGAGCTGCCGTACTGGGCCAGCCGGATGCTCTCTTCCCCGCCGACGAAGCAGGGCATGGAGAGCGGCCAAATCCGCTCGTCACCCAGATGCTGAATCACATGGTGATGGATGTCGCCGAGCTGCTCCATCAGGCTGTCGATGGAGTCAGTGGCCGGGGTGATGAACTCCAGCAGACTCTCCGAGTAGTCGGTGGTGATATTGGGATGGGTCAGGGCCGAGCCCAGCGCCCGGGGATGGTCACTCTGGGCGAGTCGGCCATCCGGCGTGATGCGCAGGCATTCACGTTCGATCCCGCGCCGGATCCCCTTGAGCGCGGTGAGGCGCTCCGGTGATCCCAACGCATTCAGCAACTCGGTGAGCGACAAGCTTGTTGTAGTCATATTCACGGCTCTTGATTTTTATAAAGCGTCAGTTACGGCAACTGCAGCGGATAGATGGGAAGATGAAGCTCCTTCAGGGGTTTTTCAAGCTTTTGCTTGTCTCCCACCACCACGATCACCATGTCGGCCGGATTGAGCCAACGGGCAGCACTGGCCTTCAGCGCCTCGGGCGACACCGTTTTGATCAGGTTGTTCTGGGCCTGCACATAGTCCGGTTTCAGGTCATACATCACCATCTGCAGCAGGAAGCCCGCCTTCTGGCCCAAGGTCTCGTAAGAGAGGGCATCCTGCTGGGAGACAGCGCTGCGCATATAGGCCAGCTCGACCGGGGTCGGGCCGCTCTTGCGGTAGTTGTCCATCTCCTTGAGGAACTGGCGGATGGCATCGACGGTTGCATCGGCCCGCACATTGGCGCCGGTGGCGAAGGTGCCTACCTCGCGGTTAGCGGAGAAACCGGAGCTGGCGCCGTAGGTGTAACCCTTGTCTTCCCGCAGGTTGAGGTTGATGCGGCTGTTGAAGTTGCCACCCAGATTGAAGTTCATCAGCCCGGCGGTGAAGTAATCCCCCGTGGTATCGAACGGCATGGCGCGACGACCGATGCGGATCACCGACTGGGGCGCCCCCGGTTTGTCGACCAGATAGATGCCCGGCTTGGCCTGCTCACCCTTGAGCTTGAGATCCCCCAGAGTCGGCGTGGCCCCCTTCCACTCGGTCAGGAAGCCAAGTTGCTCCTCGATCTGCTTCTGGCCCACATCACCGACCACCACCACTTTGGCGTTGGTGGGGTTGTAGTAGGCCTGATAGAAGTGCTTCACGTCCGCCAGCGTCAGCTTGGCCACATCGGCCGCAACCCCGTCGGTAGGTTGACCGAGGCGGTTCTGCTTGCCGTAGACCAGCTCGCGGAACGCCTGCCCGGCCAGCCACTCGGGCTGCTGCTGGGCCTGTTGCATCCCTTGCAGCAGCTGCGCCTTGACCCGCTCGAAGTCAGCCTCCCGCATGCCCGGGCGCTCCAGCACCTCGCGCACCAGCGCAAGGGTCTGGGGCAACTTGTCCGCCAGCGAGCTGACGGTGATCAGGTTGTTGTACTGGGCGCTGGAGACATCGATGCTTGAGCCCAGCTTTTGCAGCTCGTCGCTCAGCTGAGCCTCGGTCAGGCGCACCGTGCCCTGCCCCATCATGGCGGCGGTCAGATTGGCCAGCCCCAGTTGCCCCTTATCTTCGGCACGAATACCGCCCGGCAGGGCGATCATAATGGAGACGGCGGGGATCTCGTCACTCTTGGTGCCAATGATCTCGATGTTCTTGTCGAGCTTACCGTGCCAGATGGCGGGCACCTTGACGCTCACCGCCTCGCTCGCCTTGGGCTGCACGCTGCGATCGAAATTGTCTTTTACCGGTCGTTCGGCCAGCGCTTCGTCATGCTTGCTGTAATCCGGCAGCTCGCGCTTGGCGGGGGTAAAGTTCGGGGTGGCAACCTGCCACTCTGTCTTGCCCTTGGGCACCACGCTGAGCACCACCGCCGGCTTGCCGGCGATGAACTTGTCGTAGGCGGCCTTCACCTGCTCAGGTGTCACCTTGCCGATGGCATCCAGCGTCTTGAACACATAGTTGGGATCCTGGGCAAACACCTGACCCATGGCGAGCTGGCTCACCTTGCCGGAGACGCTATCCAGACCCCAGATGGCGGAGGCGCGGTACTTGGCGATCGCCTTCTCCAGATCTTCCGGCTTGAGGCCGCGCTGGGCGAACTCGCCGATCACCTTGTCCACCTCCCCCTTGAGGGTCTTGAGGCTGCCATCCTGCGACGGATTGGGGTAGGCGTAGACGGTCAGGGTACAGGCCAGCTCTTCGCAGTAGTGAGACGCCCCCACATCGATCGCCTTGCCGGTTTTCACCAGCGACTGGTAGAGCATGGAGCTGGCGGAACCGCCGAGTACGTCGGCAAACATGTCGAGCGCAGGCTCCTGCGGGTCACCAAGGGATACGGTGGGGTAGCTGATATAGAGCAGCGGCAGGTGCACCTTGTCCTGCAACGTCACGTAACGGGTCTCGGGCAGGGTCACCGGCTTTGGCGTCGGCTCGGCCACGTCCGGGCCGCGCGGGATGGAGCCGAAGTACTTCTCGATCCACGCGAGGGCCTGCTTGCTGTCAAAGTCGCCGCCCAGAGTCAGGGTGGCGTTGTTGGGGCCATACCAGCGCAGGAAGAACTGCTTGAGGTCGTTCACATCGACCCGGTCGAGATCTTCCACGTAACCGATAGGCTGCCAGGAGTAGGGGTGAGTACGTGGATAGAGCGCCTCCCCCACCTTCTCGCTCACCAGCCCGTACGGCTGGTTGTCGACCCGCTGGGCCCGCTCGTTCTTGACGGTGGCGCGCTGGATCTCGAACTTCTTCTGGCTCACCGCATCGAGCAGGAAGCCCATCCGATCCGCCTCCAGCCAGAGCACTTTTTCCAGCTGGTTGGCAGGCACTGTCTCGTAGTAGTTGGTGCGGTCCTTGTTGGTGGTGCCATTCATGTCGCCACCGGCTTCGTTGATGATCCGCATATGCTCCTGATCACCGACGTGTTTCGAGCCCTGGAACATCATGTGCTCGAAGAAGTGGGCGAAACCGGACTTGCCGACCGTCTCGCGGGATGAGCCGACGTGATAGGTCACATCGAGGTGCACCAGCGGATCGGAGCGATCGGGGGCCAGGATCACGGTCAGGCCGTTGTCCAGCTTGTACATCTGGTAGGGGATGGCGAGCTTGCCCTCCTCCTTGCCCTGTTCGGCGATCAGGGTCGGTGCCGCCAGCACCGGCAGGGTGAAGCCCAGCAGAATCGTTAAAGGTATGACTTTGTTCACGGTAACCTCGTGAGTGACAAAAACAGGCTAGAAAATGTGACTGGCCAGCAGAAAAACCAGGGCATAACGGAACAATTTGCCGAGCCCGATCAAAATGAGAGAGCGCCAGAAGGAGAGGCGCAGCCAACCGGCCAACAGACAGAGACCATCACCGACCACCGGCGTCCAGGCAAGCAGCAGACACCAGTGACCATGTTGTTTGAGCCAGCCGAGGGCTTTTTGTTCCCCACGGCCTTGAAAATCTTCCGGTTTTTTCTTGAAGGTGGCGAGCCAGCCGAGCCACCAGGTGGTCATGGATCCGAGGGTATTGCCCAGCGTCGCCCACAGCAGCAGGCTCGCCATGCTCCACTCCCCCTTGGCCGCCATGGCTCCCAGCAGCACTTCCGAGCTGCCGGGCAGCAGGGTGGCGGAGGTAAACGCGCTTAAAAAGAGCCACCCCAGCCCCATATCCATCATCTCGCTCATCCGGGATAACCATCGGCGGCGGGCATGCGCAGCAGCAGCTTGCCGCGCACATGGCCCCCTTCGATAGCCTGATGGGCTAGCGCCCCCTCAGCCAGAGCGAACTCACCGGCGAGGGTGACCTTCACCTCCCCCTGACGCAGCAGCATCAACATCTGACCCAGCTGCTTCTGGTCGGGGTGAACCAGCATACCGACCACCTCGATACCCGCCGCAGCCCCAGCATCCTTGATCTGCTGGGCAGTGATGGTAGGCACAGTCACCAAGCGACCACCCGGTTTGACGCAGGCGATCGCCGCCTTGCCGCTCTCGCCGCCTACCAGATCCAGCACCAGATCGACCTGGCCGGCCTCTGCCACCACCTGAGCTGGCCAGTTCGCATCATGGTAATCCACCCTCCAGCGCGCCCCCAGTGCGTGCAGGAAGCCATGGTTGTCGGGGCTGGCGGTGGCCACCACCTCGGCGCCATAAGCGCTGGCAAACTGTACCGCAAGATGGCCGACACCACCGGCACCGGCGAGGATCAATACCCGCTGACCGCTCTGGAGGCCGCCGTGCTCAAGCAGCCCCTGCCAGGCGGTGAGACCGGCCAGCGGCAGCGCAGCTCCCTGCTGCAGGCTCACCCCGTCGAGCTTGACCAGCTCGCTCTCGCTTGCCACCACAGACTCCCCGTAGCCACCTGCGGTGAGGGGAAAACCGACCATGCCGCACACCCGATCCCCCTCGATCAGCGAGGTTACGCCGGGGCCTACCTTCTCCACCACGCCGGAGATGTCATAACCCGGTGTCCAGGGCAGCTTGTCCTTGTTCTGGGCCGCCGCCCAGCCAAGACCGGCGCGAGTTTTGGCATCGATGGGGTTGACCCCCGCAAAGCAGATGCGCACCCGCACTTCGCCATCGGCTGGCACCTTATCGAGGGAAGGGTTGAGCTTGAGTACCGAGGGGTCACCGAATGCGGTAATCTGTAGTTGCGTCATTGCACAATCCATCCTGTTGATTGATCAAGGGTCAACAGAATAACAGCGAGGACACCATGGCTCGAATGTTTCTTATTCCTCTGTTGCTGGCACTGGGGTGGTGGGCGTTTCTGCTCTACTTCCGCATCCCGCTCAAACAGGGGGCCAAGGGGTTTTACTGGATCATCGGCATCGGTGGCGGACTGGCCGCCTTCCTCAGCCTGATGATGGTGCTGACTCACTGAATTCCACAGCCACTCGATAACGAAAAAGGCCACCGCGTTCCGGTGGCCTTCTCACTATCCGGCTTGCTGCTCCAGCGCCGGATTGAGGTAGTAGTGGCGATTGCTCCCCTGCCCCAACACCCCTTGCGACAGCAGATGGTGGAACACCCGATCCACCTCCTCCAGCGAGAGTGACAAAGCCTGCGCCACCGAGCGCTTGCTGCACTTGAGCTCACCGCTCACCAGCGCTCCGCGTACCTGCGCCAGCACTTCAGGGGCTGGCTCTGGGGGCATGATGGGCTCGGGCTGGGCTGCCATCGCCAACGCTGCCTGCGCCTCTCTGCGAGCTTGATCCTGCTGCCAGCGCCACATCCGGCGAAAGCGGTTCTCCTCGCCGATCAGACTGACGAAAAAGGCACCGAACACGTCGAGCAGCACCGAGAGGAAGCAGACCAGCAGGAACTGCACCTGACTGATGCTCATCCCCACCCCGTCCGCCAGACTGCTCATCAGCCCCAACATGGAGGATTGTTCGTTGACCGGCTTGGCATCGCGCTGCTGACGCAGCTCATCCTGCTGCAAGCGCAGCTTGGTATTGGCGTGCTGCAACGAGGAGACGCCGCTGGAGATACGCTCCAGCTCGATGTATTTGCGGGCCGCCTCCTCGTTGAGCTGGATCTGCCGCTCGATGCTGGCGATCTGCTCGTCGAAACGGGCCAGTTCCCGTTCGTGGCGCGCCTGCTGGCTCAGTACCGTGTTGGTGGCGCTGTTGATGCCACCAATACTGCCGCCGATGGAGATAGCCGCCAACACGCTGTAGAACAACAGCGACCAGAAAGCGCCACTCAAATCCCGCCGCGCCTTGCGCTCGCCATACTCGTACCAGACATAAAACTTGCCCAGCTCGAAGATGATGGCCAAGCCGCCGAACAGCCACTTCATCAGCGGGTTGTCATCGATGGAGAGGAACAGCAGCAGGGAGAAGATAATGGAGGCCAGAATAGCCAACCCGGTGAAACTGTATACCGTCGTCAGAGCAAACCACCCCTTGGGGTAGCGCAATGTGGAGGAGTCCTGTGTGGTCATGATGAAGGGGTGTGCTGTGCAGGAAAAGTTGGCTGCCGATTATAGTCGCCAGACTCGCCCAGAGAAGGGCAAATGACTGAATTCCTTCAGATTGGCAACCAGCTGCCCAGAGTGCGACCAAAACGGACAAATCGGCAGCAGAAAAGCGATACAATCCCTCCCTGACTTGATCATGTAGTGAGATGGGGAACAGTTCCGCCCGGGTTCAGCTCCGGTCTGTACACTCATCCACCGTTGCAATTATCCGAGGCCATCATGAACAGTAAGAGCACTTTGCTACTCTCCCTTCTTCTGGTTACCGGCAGCGCCGCAGCGATCCAGCAATATCAAGAGAGCAGTGGCTCCGAATTCTCCGTCGATGAGCTTAAATTCAATCTGGACTGGGATGACAAGCAGTTCGGCTGGACCCAGAACGACTGCCTCGACTTGGGGGTCGGCGAAACCGCCCCGGCCGACTGCAGGGCAGTCAAATTCAATCTGGAAGATGAAGAGAACCGCAACCAGCCGCCGCAAACCAACCAGCTCCCTGCCAACGCGCAGAGTGGCCAATAACGACAGGAGTACCCTGGCGATGACCCAAGCCAAACACAACCCCGTTATCCAGCGTGGCGCCCTGCTGCTCTCCCTGCTCATGGCGCACGGCATCGCGGTTGCGGCACCGCCAAGCAAAAATAGCGATGGCATCAAGATCTCCGGTGATGACATCAAGATCAATCTCGACTGGGATGACAAAGAGTACGACTGGTGGCAGGACAACTGCCTGGATCTTGGCATTGGCGACAGCCGGATCAAACTCAACTGCGACAAGATGGATGGCAAGTACCGGGATCACTACAACCGCAGTATCCACAGCGGCAATAACCCCGGGCAAGGTCACGACAAACAGAAGGATAAAAACAAGGGCAACGGCAAGAAGAACTGAACGCCCTCTCCTGATGCAACAGGGGCTTGGCGCCCCTGTACTGATTGTTTTACCAATAATTCTCCGCACTGATATTGCCCGGCGCCCGGCGCAGATTCTTGGCCAACCCCAGTGCCAGCAAGGTCTGCTGGGTCTCTTTCACCATCTCCGGATTGCCGCAGATCAGCACTTGACTCAGCTCGGGTGAGAACTCCAACCCCACTCTAGCCTGCAGCTGACCATTGGCAATCGCCGCCGGGATCCGCCCTGCCATTGCATCGGGCCAAGGCTCGCGGCTGACAAAGGGGACATAGCGGAAGCGCGCGCCATATTGCTCGGCAAAGCTGGCAATCAAACCCTGATAGCTCAGCTCTTCGCCTTTGCGCACCCCGTGCACCAACACCAAATTCTCGAAACGGTTGAAGGCCTCACCCTCGGCCAACATGGAGAGGAAGGGGCCGATGGCAGTACCGGTCGAGAGCAGCCAGAGATCGCGCCCGGCGGGCACCTCATCCAGCGTCAGAAAGCCGGTGGCCTGGGATTGCACCAGCAGGGTATCGCCTGCTTGCAGCGAGCCGAGCGAGGGAGTCAGCTCACCGCTCGGGATCTCGACCAGATAGAACTCGTGGTATGGCGAAGAGGGGGGATTGACGAAGGAGTAGGCGCGCTGAATGCGGCGATCGCCCTGCTCGAGGGCCAGCTTGGTGAATTGGCCTGCCTTGTAGGGAGCCAGCTCGGCCGCTACCCGCAGGGAGAAAAGGGTGGGTGTCCATTCGATACGTTCGATGACGCGGCCTTCTACCCAAGCCATAAGGATCTCCTCCAGTGGAACAGACCTTCACTCTACCCCCGGGCCGGAAAATAAAAAACCCGCGCAAAAGCGCGGGTTTTTTCTGCAAAAGCGAATCGCTATTACAGGGCAACAACCTGGATCTGTACGGTTGCTTTAACGTCAGCGTGCAGCTGAACAGCAACTTCGTAGTCACCGGTGTTACGCAGAACGTTGCCCATGCGGACTTCGCTCTTGGCAACGGCTACGCCGGCAGCAGTGATGGCTTCAGCCACGTCACGGGTACCGATGGAACCGAACAGCTTGCCTTCGTCGCCAGACTTGGAAGCGATAACCACGGTAGCCAGTTCGGCCAGCTTGGCAGCACGCTCTTCAGCAGCAGCTTTGTTGGCAGCCAGTTTGGCTTCCAGCTCAGCGCGACGAGCACCGAAAGCTTCGATGTTGGCCTTGGTGGCCATAACAGCTTTGCCTTGCGGGATCAGGTAGTTACGGGCATAACCAGATTTCACGGAAACTTGGTCACCCAGACCGCCCAGTTTGGCGATTTTGTCGAGCAGGATAACTTGCATTACCTTTCCTCTATAAATTTCGTTGAGTTAGGCTTAAGTGCCGGGCCGATTCTTACTTGTTGTGCAGATCGGTGTACGGCAGCAGAGCCAGGTAACGAGCACGCTTGATGGCGCGTGCCAGCTGACGCTGATACTTGGCGCGGGTACCGGTGATACGGCTCGGTACGATCTTGCCAGATTCAGTGATGTAGTTTTTCAGAGTAACGATATCTTTGTAGTCGATCTCGGTAACGTTCTCGGCGGTGAAGCGGCAGAACTTACGACGACGGAAATAACGTGCCATGGCCTTTATCCTCTAGTCAGTGATCCAGAATTACTCTTCGGAAGCAGCTTCAGTAGCTTCTTCGCGGCGCTCGTCGTCACGACGGGTGAAGCGCTCTTCTTTGGCCTTGGCCATCGGAGAAACTTCAGTCACGGCGTGCTTGGTGCGCATGATCATGTTGCGGATAACGGCATCGTTGAAGCGGAAGTTGGTTTCCAGCTCATCGATAACGGCTTGCTCTGCTTCTACGTTCATCAGAACGTAGTGGGCTTTGTGCAGTTTGTCGATCGGGTAAGCCAGCTGACGGCGGCCCCAATCTTCCAGGCGATGAATTGTACCACCGGAGGTGGTGATGGCGCCGGTGTAACGCTCGATCATGCCGGGAACTTGCTCGCTCTGGTCCGGATGAACCATGAAGACGATTTCGTAATGACGCATTTTAGCTCCTTACGGATTAATTCAGCCTCCGCCCAGGTGCAGCCAGACCTCGGAGGCAAGGAACATAAAGGTGTTTAGTCGCTGCTTTTCTAGGGCGGCGTATTGTACGAAATCACATCCCTCACTGCAACTGACCGCCTCAAATGTTTTTCCCGATGGAAATCATCAGAAACAACAATTGATAATGATTATCACTTAGATCTATTCTCTCTCCATATCCTTATGGAGGGTGATGCCATGCAACCCGCACTGACGACTACGATTCCAGCCCGCAAATTCAAACTGACCCTGCTCGGGCCTGCCTTTATCGCCGCCATCGGCTATATCGATCCGGGCAACTTCGCCACCAATATTCAGGCGGGCTCTACCTTTGGCTACCAACTGCTCTGGGTGGTGGTATGGGCCAACCTGATGGCCATGCTGGTGCAGACCCTCTCGGCCAAACTTGGTATCGTCACCGGCAAGAATCTGGCGGAGCACATCCGCGACCGACTGCCAAAACCGGCGGTCTGGGCCTACTGGGTACAGGCAGAGATCATCGCCATGGCCACCGATCTCGCCGAATTTATCGGCGCCGCAGTCGGCTTCAAGCTGCTGCTTGGCGTGACCTTGCTTGAAGGAGCCTGTATCACCGCCGTAGTGACCTGGGGGATCCTGATGCTGCAATCCCGTGGTCAGAAACCGCTGGAGTTCGTGGTCGGTGGCCTGCTGCTGTTTGTCGCGGCGGCCTACATCGTCGAGCTGATCTTCTCCCGCCCCCATCTGCCCAGCCTGCTGGAGGGCGCCCTCTTCCCCGGTTTGCCCAACAGCGATGCCGTCTATCTGGCCGCCGGTGTGCTCGGTGCTACCGTGATGCCCCACGTTATCTACCTGCACTCGGCACTGACCCAGCACACGCAGGATCAGGGTTCAGTCAGCCAGCGGCTGCACACCACCCGGGTCGATGTGGCGATTGCCATGACTATCGCCGGCTTCGTCAATCTGGCGATGATGGCGATGGCGGCCGCCGCGTTCCACAGCTCGGGCCACCAGCAGGTGGCGGAGCTGGAATCCGCCTATCAGACCCTCACTCCACTGCTGGGTCAGGCTGCCGCGACCCTGTTTGGCCTCTCGCTGGTCGCCTCCGGCATCAGCTCTACCGTGGTAGGGACCCTGGCCGGGCAAGTGGTAATGCAGGGTTTTGTCCGCTTTACCATCCCGCTCTGGCTGCGTCGCGCCATCACCATGGCTCCCGCCTTCGTGGTAATCGCCATGGGACTCAACACCACCGAAATTCTGGTGTTGAGTCAGGTGATCCTGAGCTTTGGCATCGCGCTGGCCCTGATCCCGCTGTTGATGCTGACCGGCGATCGGACGCTGATGGGGCAACATCGCAACCATCCGGTCACACAAGCCGTCGGCCGCCTTATCGTTGCGCTGGTGATCGGGCTCAATGCCTATCTGTTGGTCGCCATGATCTAGCGAACCGTAAAACCGAGAAGAGAGGCTCATTAACTCTGGTTAATGAGCCTCTTCGCACTTTGGCGTATGCTGCCGCTTTCTCTTCTCATTTATCGTTGCGGGAGCCTTGCCATGGAACATACCCGAGCCAGCTTCGTACTGGGCCATCATCAAGAGCAGGCCAGCGTGGTCTGCTGCCAGCGCGGTGACACCACGCTGCTGGTCACCGACCTCACCCCCTTTCATCCCCAGAGCCACCTCTGGCCCGATCAGCCGGGGGATGTAGGCCATGTTCGCTGGGAAGGGGGCGAAGCCACCATTGGCCCTTGCCGAATGGGGGCCATCAGCCCGGATGGCGAGCTGTTCGTCGATACTGCCATTCCGGTCAAGCGGGGCGCAGAGGGATGGCGTTTCGTGGTGGTCCACCCGCTGACCGGTGACCATGAGCTGGCCGTTGGCAGCCAGGTCGAATTGCAAGTAGATAGCGCTGCCCGCCACGCCCTGAGCCTTGGCCATAGCGGTTGCCATCTGGCCGCGCTGGCGCTCAATCGAGTACTAACTCCCTACTGGCGCAAGGAGGTAAGCGAGCGCGATGCACTGGGCCAGCCCGACTTCGACCGTCTGGCTATTCAAAGCTCGCGGGTCGAGCCTTGCGGTTCGCGGGAGCAGTACCGAATCGGCAAGAGCCTGCGCAAGAAAGGGGTCAACAGCGAGGCACTGCTGGCAGATCTGGCGCTGATTGAAGAGAAGGTCAACCAGCAGCTGGCCGACTGGATCGCAGCCGGGAGCGAGATCCGCCGCAGCCGCGCTGGCGAGGCGATCATCGATTCCCGTTACTGGCACTGCATGCTGGAAGGCCAGGAGGTCACCATCCCCTGTGGCGGCACCCATGTTGCCTCGCTCGCCGAGTTGGGAGAGGTCAAGGTAGAGCTCAATCAAGTGGAGGAGGGCTTTGCCATGCTGACCCGGGTTACGCCAACCGGCGCCTGAGTCGCAGACTTGACCACTCAGGGCTACCGCCCAAGTAGGCAATAGAAAAGTATCGCAAAGAGGGGGCATCATCATGCCCCTCAACGCCAGTCATGACGGGCCGATGCTTCTCTTTTAACCAACCCCCTGATTAGAATGCGCCTCCCACAGGAGGCATATCCCCATGAGTAGTACTCAACTTCGCACCACCCCGGATCGACTTCGTTATCTGGTTCTCTACGAAGGCATCGGGCTGGCACTGGTCGCACCGCTGATCAGCCAGCTGTTCGGTCAGGGCGTCGCCGAGGTCGGTTCGCTGGCCATCTTCTTCTCCATCGTCGCCACCGCCTGGACCTATGGCTGGAACCTGTTGTTCGACAAGGGGTTGCTCAAACTTTGCGGGCGCACCAACAAGCGACCACTGGACCGCTTCCTGCACGCGTTTGGCTATGAGGCGAGCTTTATGATGCTCTCCCTCCCCTGCGTCATGTTCTGGCTCGATTTGGGAGTGTGGGACGCCCTGATGCTGGATCTCGGTTTCGCTGCCTTCTACCTCGTCTACATCATGGTCTTTACCTGGGCCTATGAGCGGATCTGGCCGCTGCCATCCAACCCGCAAACGGCATAAGGCCTCAGCCGCCACGAGGCTGACAGAAGGAAAAGTCAGGAAGGACTAATAGGAAGGATGGGAGAATCCCATAAAAACAATGCCAGTCAGCAAGCTGACTGGCATTGGACAAAACAGACTTTCGGACTTACTTGACGGCGTCTTTCAGAGCCTTGCCAGCCACGAATGAAGGCACGTTGGCAGCAGCAATCTGGATCTCTTTACCAGTTTGCGGGTTACGACCGGTGCGGCCTGCGCGGTGGGTGACCTTGAAGGTGCCAAAACCGACCAGTTGCACAGCATCGCCTTCTTTCAAGCTCTGGGTAATACCATTGATGATCTCTTCCAGAGCCACTTTGGCCTGAGCTTTGCTCAGATCTGCTTTGGCGGCAATCGCATCGACAAGTTGAGCTTTGTTCATAACATTTCCTTTATGATCGGGCATTTAGCGCTGGGTCACTCTATGCAAAAAAAAACTCACAGGCAAAGCCTTTATCGAGCCGAACGCGTCAAACGCTGGGGTTTTCATCAAGATCTGCGGAAATAGTCACATTCCACACGCGAAAAACCGTGAGTAGGCCTGAAACCTGCTAGCACGCAGACACAATCCACTGACTATTTCTTCGCCACTTAACATTATCCCCCCATGGCTATTGACGCTTGTCCAGATTTTCCCTAGTTATAGGTTGTGTCACTGCTCAAACGGCTCGGAATACCGAACAATCGGCCAGCCTTTGCCCCACGGAGGGATAGGGATTATGTTGACGAAACTGGAACAGACCAAGCAGGCGCTGGCAGGCAAGCATAAAGCTATCGACGACTGGCTGGATGCAAGGCAAGCGTTGCTGGTCGGATACATGCAGCTGGCAGGCCTCACTCCGGCGCGAACCAAGCAACGCAGCCTGCCCAAAACAGAAGAGCTGCATCAGTTTTGCGACCGCCTGGTCGACTATGTCAGCGCGGGCCATTTCGAAATCTACCACCACGTCGTCACCGCCTTCGAGCAAGCCAGCGGCGAAACACTGGAGCTGGCCAAGCGCATCTATCCCCATATTCGTAACAGCACTGAATTCGCCCTCGAGTTCAACGACAAATACAGTGATGCCGACGAGGCCCAATTGCTGCTACTGGATGATGATCTCAACGAGTTGGGGCCGGTTCTGGAAGAGCGGTTCAAACAGGAAGATCGCCTGGTCAAGGCGCTTCATGTGGTGGAATCCTTAAGTACCCAGCAAGCCTGAATGCCATTTTCGGAGCAAGTTCAAGATACTGGCAACCAAGGTGGATTACACTCAGAGCAATGACCCTAGCGTCCACACTTATTGCATACAGGAGATGAGCATGTCTGAGCGCCGCCGTTTTGCACGGATCCTCTACTTGACCATGGCAGAACTCACCCAGGGGGAACAGAAGTGGCAGACCCAGCTTGTCGACGTCTCCTTGCAGGGAGCCCTGCTGATCCGCCCCGACGACTGGGAGAGCCGTGACAACAAGGAGTACCAGCTCAGCTTTATCCTGAGCGGTAGCGATATCGAGATCAAAATGCAGGTCGAGCTGACCCACGAAGCCAGCAAAAAACTGGGTTTCTACTGCCACCACATCGATATCGACAGCGCCACCCATCTCAAGCGGATGATCGAGCTCAACGTCGGCGACGAAGAGCTGCTCCACCGCGAGCTGGAACAACTGCTGAGCGAACATCTGGAACATAGCCAGCCCTGATGGCAGGTGCCAGCCCATAAAAAAGAGCGCCGAGGCGCTCTTTTTTCGTTGTGCGGTTGTCTCGATTGCAATGCTGAGGGATTACAGCGCCTCGAGTGCCTCAGACAGCTTCTTGACCGGCACCACTTCCATCCCTTCGATGGGATGCTTGGGGGCATTGGCGTGCGGCACGATGGCACGACGAAAACCGTGTTTGGCCGCCTCCTGCAACCGCTCCTGGCCGGACGGCACAGGGCGAATTTCACCGGAAAGACCCACTTCGCCGAACACCACCAGATCCTTGGGCAGCGCCTGGTCCCGGAAGCTGGAGACCATCGCCAGCAGCAGCGCCAGATCCGCACTGGTCTCCTCGACCTTGACCCCGCCGACCACGTTGATGAAGACATCCTGATCCGCCATCTGCAACCCGCCGTGACGGTGCAGCACCGCCAGCAACATGGCGAGCCGGTTGTGATCCATCCCCACCGCCACCCGGCGCGGGTTGGAGAGCTGGGAGTAGTCCACCAGCGCCTGCAACTCCACCAGCAGCGGCCGGGTGCCCTCCCAGATCACCATGACGATGGAACCAGGCGCCTGCTCCTGCCCCCGGCTGAGGAAGATGGCGGAGGGGTTGCTCACCTCGCGCATCCCCTGTTCAGTCATGGCAAAGACCCCCAGCTCGTTGACCGCACCGAAGCGGTTCTTGTGAGAGCGCAGGGTACGAAAACGGGAGTCATGGCCACCATCGAGCAGCACAGAGCAGTCGATGCAGTGCTCCAGCACCTTGGGACCCGCCAGACTGCCATCCTTGGTCACATGACCCACCATAAAGATGGCCACATGGTTCTGTTTGGCATAGCGGGTCAGCAGCGCTGCCGCTTCGCGCACCTGAGAGACAGAACCGGGGGACGATTGCACATCCGCCACATGCATCACCTGAATGGAGTCAATCACCATGATCTGCGGCTGCTCCTGCTGGGCAATCAGGCAGATCTGCTCGACGCTGGTCTCGGAAAGCATCCGCAGCTTGTCGGTAGGTAGCCCAAGGCGGTTGGCCCGCATCGCCACCTGCTGGAGCGACTCCTCACCAGTGACATAGAGGGTTTTCATCCGTTCAGCGAGACCACACATGGTTTGCAGCAGCAAGGTCGACTTGCCCGCCCCCGGGTTGCCGCCGATCAGAATGGCCGAGCCTGGCACCACACCGCCACCAAGCACCCGATCCAGCTCCTTGAAACCTGAGGTAAAACGGGGAATTTCGGTGGTGGCGATCTCTGCCAGTGTCTGTACCTGACTGCCGACCGCGCCGGCATAACCGGTGTAACGGGCACTCTTGCCAGCGGGGCTCACCGAACCGAGGCGCACCTCGGTGATGGTATTCCACTCCTTGCATTCGCTGCATTGACCTTGCCAGCGTGTGAAGTCGGCACCACATTCGGAACAAACATAAGCAGTTTTATTTTTGGCCATTGATAACTCGGGGACAGGATGAATTCCTGCTTGATATACTTGTTTGCGACCGACAGATCAAACCCAGAATCGGAAAAGTGACTTTCCGTGGCAGGAACAAATGGATTCAGAACACCAGCAACATCTGATTGAACAACTCGTCCCCTTGCTGCGGGAGAAAGATTTCGAGGAGATCTTCAACCGCATGACTCAGGAGGAAAACAGCAACAGCCGTT
The DNA here is from genome assembly GCF_051919185.1 of Aeromonas sp. 97A. Classification (NCBI taxonomy): domain Bacteria; kingdom Pseudomonadati; phylum Pseudomonadota; class Gammaproteobacteria; order Aeromonadales; family Aeromonadaceae; genus Aeromonas; species Aeromonas sp. 97A. The sequence continues at coordinate 2,967,864 of NZ_JBQBFF010000001.1, forward strand.
TTCTGATCAAGATGGAGCTCAAGCGCAAGTGCTCCCCCTGCCGCAGGGTCATCGACATGCGCGATGAGCTGGAGGATGAGTGCCTGGTACATGAGTTCGACAGCATCACTCACTTCATGCCCGCCGATGCGATTGCCCTGTTCCAGTCCCAGTGCTATCTCTACCGCGATATCTATACCCTCGGTGTCTACGAGGCGCTGCAACAGTGGCAAAAACAGCACCACAACGCCCGCGTGGATGGTCAGCTGTCTCCGCCGGCCAGCCCCTTCCGGCAATATGATGTCAACACCATCGCCTTTGCCAGCTACTACGGCCGCCGCCAGGAGCGGATGCACTTCAGCTCACCGGTGCTGATCAAGTTTCAGGACGGAGAGAAGCTGTTCGCCAAGAGTTCAGATCTCTCGCTGGGTGGCATGCGGGTCTCGGTTCCCTATCTGCCGAACTATCACACCGGCGCCCAGGTGGAGGTCTTCTTTACCGGACTGGAGCGGGACACCCCTAATCCGGTGCTGCACCAGCCGGTCGGCTATCAGATCCTTGGCGAAGAGAGCAAAGAGGGGAAATACTGGCTGCGACTGGTGCGCTCCGGCGAACAGCCAGCCTTTGATGCCTTCCTCAGCGACTTTATCGACGCCAACAAAATCCGCTATCGGGTCAGCGTCGACTATCTGCTCTCCGCCGCCATCATCAAGGGGTATGAGCAGTTCTATCTGCCGCGGATGACCGGCATGCCGCTCTTCTTCGGCACCGGCGACAGCCCCAATCTCGAGATTGCCCTGCGCACGGAAAACAACCAGCACCTGCTGGAGTATTGGCGCGATGAGAAAAACCGCGATGCCCTCGCGGGGCTTTTCAGCGCGGAGCGGATGAAACGGCTCTGCCCGGCCCCCGGCACCACCACCGAGACCATCATCTACTGCTTTACCCACACGGTGCGCAGCCACATCTACTTCTTCTCCGCCACCGCCGAGGAGCTGCGCCAGAGTGGCCTCACCGCCCTCTTCTTCCAGGTAGGCTCCCGCCGCCCCAGCTGGCGAGTCTACAAGTTCACGCTGGAGGCGTGCGATCTGATCGAAGCAGATGTGGGACAACTGCAGGGGCAGGACAACCCGCAGTTGCAAGACATCCTGCTGCTCGAGCGGCTCAAGCAGGTCGGCTACTGCGGCCTGCTGCAGGAGATCGGCCTGGAGTCCCAGCGGGAAGAGTTCCATCAGGAAGGGGTCAGCAACAACGCCAACGAGCTGCAACGCTTTGGTCACGAACAGGGGGTTGCTCCGTTCGAGATCGAAACCCTGCACTATGTTCAGCTGCGCAAGGAGTCGCGCTATATCCACAAGACCGCGGTCGCCATCCATCACAACGGCAAATCCTGGATCGGCTGGACTCGCGACATCTCGACTCACGGCCTGCAAATCGAGCTGGAAGATGCCTTTATCGGCGAGAAGAACGATGTGGTGACCATCGCCCTGCCCCGCTTGCAGGAGCTCTCCAAGAGCATGGATCTGCAGCGCCTCTCCTATCGGCTGGTCAGCCTCAACATGACCCGCACCGTGCTGCACCTCTGCATCGAAGGGGATTCGGATCGCCATACCGGCCGCCAGTTCTTCAGCCTGCTGATCGAGAGCAACCAGAACAAGCTCAAGGCGGCGCAGGAGCAGCGTCGCTATCGCGGGCTAGCGCGGGCACTGCGCAACATCTACACCCACCACCTGTTCAACTCGCCGGTCTACGTCAACAAGCTGAAAGGCGCGCCCAAACCGGCCTCCATCGGCAAGTCTCTGCAACCGCGCAGTCTGCAGCGGCTGCTGCAAGCCTGTGCCGAGCTGCCGGAGCAGGAGAACCTCTACCCGCTGTTTCAGGGGGAGCTGCTCAAGGAGCTGCTGATGAACCCGCTGCGTGCCATCGAGCGGGAGGACAAACCGAGAGAAGACGAGGTCTATATCGCCAGCATCCAGACCAAGGCCGGCCTGCCCATCTTCAGCAGCCGGCTGGCCAGCAGCTTTGCCAACGTCAAAGAGAAGCGTCAGTTCATCGAGCTGGCGCAGCAACAGGGGGAGTTCTACTCGGTGATGGTCGGCATCTCCCGTACCGGACGGCCCGACACCAACTTCATCGCCAACGAGCTGGACTACATCGCCAAGTTCGCCATCCACAAGGCGCGCAAGCTGGAAGAGGAGCTGTGGAGCGTGGTGGGGGTGGGCGAGCTGACCGATACCACCCAGGCCACCTTGTTCCGCTTTGGCATCACGCCACCACTGAACTGATGATCCGGAAACAGACAAAAATGAAACAGGGCGCTCGAGGCGCCCTGTTTTTTGTCATGCCGCCTGCGGGTTAAGCAGCCAGTCGAGGATCTGGGGAAAGTGATCCTCCTGCGCCTGCGGGGCGGTCAGCATGTTGATGTGGTCATAATCGAGGCAGTTGCCATTGTCCCGCCCCAATCGGGTGTGACGCGTGACCGACCCCATCTCGTCGCTGAAACGGCGCACATCGGTCGGGTGACCCAGCACCTTGTCCGCTTTGGCCGAAATCATCCAGAGCGGTGGCCAGTTGACCCGTGCCGCCGCCTCGTCATAGGCAAAACCGTCGTGAGGATCCTGCCAGGGGCCGCACTTGACCCAGGGGATGGTCTCCTGCAGATAGCGCAGCGGCTCGTCGTCAGCACCGATCTTCAGAGTGCGAGCCGCCAGAAAACCACGGCGGCGGGCCAGCCAGGGGGCCAGCCGATTCCAGATCAGATCTACCTTCAGCCAGCGCTCGGGATTGTGCACCGACACGCCGCGCTTGGTGCCAAAAAACAGCAGACTGGCCACCTGCTCCGCCAGCTCGGGGAAGCGCACCAGGGTCGAGGCCATGATGACACCGCCCCAGGAGTGGGCCACCCAGTGCACCTTGAAGCCATGATGGCGCTCGGCAATCCAGCGCTGCAGGGCGGGCAGATCCTCGGTGATCAGCTCATGCTGACCGTGCTCCGCCTGCTCGGCGATGGCCGGAGTGCTGAGCCCCCGCCCCCGCAAATCAGCCACATAGACCTGATAGCCGTGACGGGCCAGAAAGCAGGCCAGCCCCTTGCCCGATTCGGTATAGAAGATCCGCCCGTTCTCGATGGCGCCATGCACCATCAGGATCGGCTCTCCATGCACTGCGACCCGGGGTTTGATGTGGCGCACATGCAATTGATGGCCACCACAGGGGATAAACAGAGACTGCTGCAACAATTCCATTTTTATTGGTTTCCTCCTTGAAACACTGTCAGCGCTTGTCCCAACGTTGCTCGCTGCAGGCCCGCGCCGCCAGCAGGCAGATCACCCCCTCCAGATCGTGATGATTGAGGGTGGCCGCCGCCTGCGCCCGCACCAGCGGCTTGGCGTGAATGGCGATGCCAAGACCCGCGACCCCCATCATCTTGAGATCGTTGGCACCATCGCCGATGGCCACGGTCTGGTCGGCAGCAATGCCGTACTCCTGAGCAAGCTGTTGCAACATCTCGGCCTTGACGCTGGCGTCAACGATGCGCCCGCTCACCTTGCCGGTCAGCTGACCCCCTTCCACCGCCAGCTCGTTGGCGAAGATGGCATCGAGCCCCAGCTCGCGCTGCAACTGGCCAGCAAAACGGGTAAAACCGCCGGAGGCGATGGCCACACGCCACCCCGCCTGTTTGAGGATATCGACCATCAGCTGCAAGCCCGGCATCCAGGGCATCCATGCCGCCACCTCGTCGAGAATGGTGACCGGCGCCCCTGCCAGCAGGGCCACCCGATTGCACAGGCTGTCGGAAAACTCCAGCTTGCCCTGCATGGCTGCGGCCGTCACTGCCGCCACCTGCTCGCCAACCCCGGCAAGCCGGGCAATCTCGTCGATGCACTCGATGCGGATCGCGGTGGAGTCCATATCCATCACCAGCAGGCCGGGCTCCTTCAGGGTAGGTAACGCTGGCAGATGGCAGAGATCGATCTCCCACTCACCGCTCTTGAGCTCGGCCACCAGCTCGGCAGAGAAGCGATCGCAGCCAAGCAGCAGCAACGGCACGCCCGCCACCTCGGTGGGAGGATAGAGGGTGGCTGCCAACTCCTGCGCAGCCAACAGTGGCGACAGGCGCGCCAGATGGGAGGCACCCAGCCCCTTGCCAAACAGCACCAACCAGCCGCCAGCCTGCGGAGTCTCTGTCGGTTGCAACGCATCTGCGTTGAGCTGCCAACAGGGTGAGCCTGACAACAACGCGGGCCAATCGGATAACAGAGGGGGGAGCCGGGACAACAACATAAGGGATACGCCTTCCTTGGTGATCAGGGGGTTAACAATGCTGGCCCAGAGTAGCGTATTGCTTTTTGTACAGGCAAGCGCCAAGATCCCGCCACTCCTTGTTACCATGAGGTCTCGCGCTTGCAGCGTCATCTTCCCATCAAACGTGTTCTCAGCCTGGGTGCCGGTATCCTGCTCGGATGCTGGGTGCTCGGTGTGCTCATTCATATGCAGGGTGAAAGCCAGGCCTCGCTGCACAGCGAAGCGCGCAACCGGGCACAGGCGCTGGTCGCCTATGCCTCCCGCGACATGAAGCGCTGGATCAAGGAGGAGAAGAGCAGCGAGCTGGAGCGTCTGGCGCGGGATCTGGCGGCGGAGCCGGAGATCCTTGATGCCACCCTCTACGATGGACGCGGCATTCCCCTCGCCCAGTCTGAGCAGGCGGTGCCGCTGGAGAGCCTGCTGCCCATCGGCAGCGATAACAAGTCACTGCCGGAGCAGGGCAAGGGGCGGATCCAGTTCGTACAGGAGATCCGGGATGGCGAGCAGACCATCGGCTTCCTGCGCATCACCCTGGAAGAGCAGCAGATGCTGGCAGACAAGGACACCCGGCTCAAGGTGGTGCAGACACCCGGAGAAACAGCGCCTGATGCTGCTGGTCGCCCTGCTGGCCGGAGTGCTCATCTCCTACGGCGTACGCCGCAACTACATGCGGGTGCGCAAGCACAAGAAAAAGAGTACGCCCCCCTCGCCACCTCCGGAAAATTGATGGCGCAACCAGAGAGCAGATACAAAAACGGCGGCCAGAAGGCCGCCGTTTCTTATTCGCAAGGGAATTACTTGTCGCCCAGCAGGACGGAATCCAGTGCGATTTCGATCATGTCGTTGAAGGTCAGCTGACGCTCTTCAGAGGTGGTCTGCTCACCGGTACGGATATGGTCGGAGACGGTGCAGATGGTCAGTGCCTTGGCACCGTACTCTGCGGCCACGCCGTAGATACCTGCGGCTTCCATCTCGACACCCAGGATGCCGTATTTTTCCATGACGTCGAACATGGAGGGGTCCGGGGTGTAGAACAGGTCGGCGGAGAAGATGTTACCGACGCGCACGGCAACGCCCTTGTTCTTGGCGGCCTGCACGGCATTGGCAACCAGATCGAAGTCGGCGATGGCAGCGAAGTCGTGATCCTTGAAGCGCAGACGGTTTACTTTGGAATCGGTGCAGGCACCCATACCGATCACCACGTCACGCAGTTTCACGTCTTCACGCACAGCGCCACAGGAGCCCACGCGGATCAGGGTCTTCACACCGTAATCGGTGATCAGCTCTTTTGCGTAGATGGAGCAGGACGGGATACCCATGCCGTGGCCCATCACGGAGATACGACGGCCCTTGTAGGTACCGGTGAAACCGAACATGTTGCGCACGTCGCAGATCTGCTCAACGTTCTCCAGGAAAGTTTCAGCGATGTACTTGGCGCGCAGGGGGTCGCCCGGCATCAGCACGGTATCAGCAAAGGCGCCATCTTTCGCATTGATATGAGGAGTTGCCATTCTCTTGATTCCTTCACACTAGGTTGAGTTTTATTGTTTTATAAATTGCCCGCCGCCGAAGTGGCGGGCGGGTAAATTACAGGAAGCTGGTACCGTACGCCAGTTTCGGCAGGCCGTGGTAAGCCGCGATGCTCTGGCCGATATCGGCAAAGGTCTCGCGACGACCGACGGAGCCAGCCTTGACCGGCTTGCCGAAGAACAGCACCGGAATGTATTCGCGGGTGTGGTCGGTGCCACCCCAGGTCGGGTCACAGCCGTGGTCGGCAGTCAGCACCACCACATCGCCATCTTGCAGCAGCTCAAATAGCTCGGGCAGGCGGGAATCGAAATACTCCAGCGCACCGGCATAACCGGCAACATCACGGCGGTGGCCGTAGGAGGAGTCGAAGTCCACAAAGTTGGTGAAGACGATGGTGTTATCACCGGCCGCTTTCACCTCTTCCAGCGTGCGATCCCACAGCTCGGTCAGACCGGTCCCTTTCACCTGCTTGGTGATGCCCTGCTGGGCATAGATGTCGGCAATCTTGCCGATAGACCACCTGACCGCCCGCATCTTTCATGTAATCCAGCACAGTCGGCGCCGGCGGCAGCACTGAGTAGTCGTGACGGTTACCGGTACGCTTGAAGTTACCCTTGCCAGTGCCTACGAACGGACGCGCAATCACGCGGCCGATGTTGTAGGGCTCCAACAACTCGCGCACGATGTGGCACAGCTCATAGAGCTTCTCGAGGCCGTAGGTCTCTTCGTGGCAGGCAATCTGGAACACGGAGTCGGCAGAGGTGTAGAGGATCGGCTTGCCGGTCTTCATGTGCTCTTCGCCCAGATCATCCAGCACCTGGGTACCGGAGGCGTGGCAGTTGCCGAGATAACCCGGCAGACCAGCCTTCTCGACGATGGCGTCCAGCAGCTCCTGCGGGAAGCTGTTGTGGTGATCGGTGAAGTAGCCCCACTCGAACAGCACGGGCACACCGGCGATCTCCCAGTGACCGGACGGGGTATCCTTGCCGGAGGAGAGCTCCTGAGCAAAGCCGTAGGCACCGACCACCTCGATATCTTTTTTCAGCCCTTCCGGGAAGTAGCCGGAGGCCTGCTCGCAGGCGTGGCCCAGACCCAGCTTGTTGAGGTTCGGCAGATTGAGGGCGCCACGGCCTTCAATTTCACCTGCCGCACACGCCTTGGCGATATGGCCAAGGGTGTTGGCGCCCACATCTCCGAACTTGTCGGCGTCGGCAGCAGCGCCAATACCGAAAGAGTCCATCATCAGAATAAAGGTACGTTTCATGGGTCTTCCCCTTGTTACAAATCGGCCAGGGTGATACGGCGGTACACTTCAGGCAGTGCCTCCGGCCGCTCGCCACCAATCCGGACAGCCGCCTGCACCATGCTGGCAGCCTGAGCATATTGCTCTTCAGTCTGAGCGTGGATCATCGCGATCGGCTTGTCAGCATCGACGCTTTGACCCAGGCGGATAAAGTCGGTCAGACCGACCGCATAATCAAGTTTGTCACCGGCAGCGCGCCGACCACCGCCCATGGCGACCACAGCCAGACCCAGTTCGCGGGTATCCATGGCGGTCACAAAACCGCTGTTGGCCGCGAAGACCGGGCGCACGATGGCGGCTTTGGGCAGGTAAGCGTCGTAACGCTCCATGAAATCGGCCGGGCCACCGAGACCAGTCACCATGCGACCGAAGATCTCGGCCGCCTTGCCATTATGCAGCACCGCCTGCAGCTTGGCGCGGGCATCACGCTCGTCGCTGGCCAAGCCTGCAGAGATCAGCATCTCGGCGCACAGCGCCATGGTCACTTCGTGGATCCGCGGGTTACGGTATTCGCCGGTCAGGTAACGCACCGCTTCACGCACTTCCACCGCGTTACCGGCGCTGGAGGCCAGCACCTGGTTCATGTCGGTCAAGAGCGCAGAGGTGCGGCAACCGGCACCGTTGGCCACGGCGACTATGCTCTTGGCCAGCTCTTCGGACGCTTCGAAGGTCGGCATAAAGGCGCCGGAGCCCACTTTCACATCCATCACCAGCGCTTCGAGCCCGGAGGCGAGCTTCTTGGAGAGGATGGAGCCGGTGATCATGGCGATGGATTCGACGGTTGCAGTAATGTCACGTACTGCATAGATACGCTTGTCAGCGGGGGCAAGATCGCCGGTCTGGCCGATGATGGCGACACCCGCCTCTTTCACCACTTTCAGGAAACGGTCGTTGTCGACCGAGGTCTGGTAGCCGGGAATAGCATCCAGTTTATCGAGGGTACCGCCGGTGTGGCCCAAGCCACGGCCGGATATCATCGGCACGAAACCGCCGCAGGCGGCGACCATCGGGCCAAGCATCAGGGAGACAACGTCACCCACACCGCCGGTGGAGTGCTTGTCGACAATCGGGCCACCCAGATTGAGGTGATCCCAGGTCAGCACCATGCCGGAGTCGCGCATGGCGCAGGTCAGGGCAACCCGCTCATCCATGGTCATGTCTTTGAAGTAGACCGCCATCGCCAGGGCGGCAATCTGCCCCTCACCGATGGTGTTGTTGGTAATGCCCTGAACGAAGAATTGAATTTCTTGGGTACTGAGCGCTTCACCGTTGCGCTTCTTGCGAATAATTTCTTGAGGCAAAAACATCTTTCATTCCCTCCGCCATTGCTGGCGTTACACAAGCCTGAATCCTTGCCCGCACACCGCATGGTGGGGGCTAACAGGGCGGACAGCAGTCCGCCCTCTCATCAACCTATTAGTAACCGCTGGTGTTGGCTGGCTTGTCGCCATGCCCCAGAGTGGCCAGCAGACTGGCCAGCAGGCTGGATGCACCAAAGCGGAAGGTTCGGGCGGATACCCAGTCGTTGCCGAGGATCTCTTCGGCCATGGCCAGATACTGACCGGCAACGGCGGCATCTTTCACGCCACCAGCAGGCTTGAAGCCGACTTTCGGATTCTTGGCCTTGATCACTTCCATCATGATGCGTGCCGCTTCTGGGGTCGCATTGACCGGCACCTTGCCGGTGGAGGTCTTGATGAAGTCGGCACCGGCATCGATACAGATCTCGGAAGCGCGACGGATCAGCGCCTCTTCTTTCAGCTCGCCGGTTTCTATGATCACTTTCAGCAGCACGTTGGCACCGCAGGCCTCTTTACAGGCTTTGACCAGATCAAAACCGATCTGTTCATTACCGGCCATGAAGGCGCGATACGGGAACACCACGTCCACTTCGTCAGCACCGTAGGCGACAGCGGCACGGGTCTCGGCCACGGCGATCTCGATGTCGTCGTTGCCGTGCGGGAAGTTGGTCACGGTCGCAATGCGTACGTCGGCTGCGCCGATCTCACGCAGAGTCTTGCGAGCGATAGGGATAAAACGGGGGTAGATGCAGACGGCGGCGGTCAGACCAGCCGGTGACTTGGCCTTATGGCACAGGTCGATCACCTTCTGATCGGTGTCGTCATCGTTCAGGGTGGTCAGGTCCATCAGGTTCAGGGCGCGCTGAGCGGCCACTTTCAGATCAGTCATTCTGTTCTCCAAAGTCTCGATTTAATCCAGATAACCGGGCACCACCATACCATCCAGCGATGGATGCACAGGCAGTAATCCCCAGCTATACGGGAATGGAATTACAGTGCGAAGGCACCGGCACTATCGGGATGCTATTCAAAACACCCTGCAGGCACTGCGACTGTAAATAAGGCAAGAGCCCTGTCACTTTCTTACAAAAGTGCGGACTTGGTTCCATGAAGACTTGAGAAAGGCCGACAACATCTGACCCGACTTCCCAATCAATTCCATTTGACCGCCAACACCCGATTTCATCGAGTATTAGTCATTGCCAGCACCCTGCTGGCAACGCCTATTTCAGCCGAGATACCCCCTGTTTGCAAGCCGGATTTGCCAATTTCAGAGGTACCTCACATCTGGCAAATCCAGGTCTAAAAAAGCCTTACGAAAAGAAACGAGTCAGGATCCAGGAGTAGGCCAATCCCCCCAGATAGACCCCGACGATCCCCATTACCCCGGATAAAACAGGAGGCGCCGGGATCGGCAATTTGAGGAAAGAAAACAACAAACCAACTATAAAGCCGGCCACCATCGCCAGTAGCACTTCATTCATATAACCTCCGATTTGACTCATTTTATTATTAGTTTAGATAGGAAAACGGTTGTCACCGCTCCATACACGAACGCCACGGCAGATGCCGTGGCGTTCGTGTTTATACCCTGTCAGTCAGGCGGCGATTACATGCCGGACAGTGCCAGGAAGAAGCCTGCGATAGTGGCAGACATCAGGTTGGACAGAGAGCCAGCCAGTACGGCTTTCAGACCAAAGCGTGCAATGGTACCGCGGCGGTTCGGCGCCATGGACCCCAGACCACCCAGCAGGATGGCAACGGAGGAGAGGTTGGCAAAACCACACAGTGCGAAGGAGATAATCGCCTTGGTGTGATCGGACATGGCCACACCGTTGATCAGCACTTCGTCTTTCAGGTACGGAGCGAAGTTCAGGTAAGCCACGAACTCGTTCACTACCAGCTTCTGACCGATGAAGGAACCGGCAACCACTGCTTCATTCCAGGGCACACCGATCAGGAAGGCCAGCGGGGAGAAGATCCAGCCCAGCAGCAGTTCCAGAGAGAGTTGCGGATAACCGAACCAGCCACCCACACCGGAGAAGATGCCGTTGATCATGGCAATCAGACCGATGAAGGCCAGCAGCATGGCGCCGACGTTCAGGGCCAGTTGCATACCGGCAGAAGCGCCAGCAGCAGCAGCGTCAATGACGTTGGCAGGCTTGTCATCCAGCTCGGCATCAGCAGAGCTTTCGTCGTAGTTCGGGGTCTCGGTTTCGGGAACCAGCAGTTTGGCGAACAGCAGACCACCCGGTGCAGCCATGAAGGAGGCAGCAATCAGGTACTCCATCTTCACGCCCATGGAGGCGTAACCGGCCAGTACGGAACCGGCAACGGAAGCCAGACCACCACACATGACGGCGAACAGCTCGGAGTCAGTCATCTTGGCGATGTAGGGACGAACCACCAGCGGCGCTTCGGTCTGACCTACGAAGATGTTGGCAGTTGCAGACAGGGATTCGGTGCGGGAAGTACCCAGTACTTTCTGCAGACCGCCGCCCAGCAACTTGATGACCATCTGCATGATGCCCAGGTAGTAGAGCACTGCAATCAGGGAAGAGAAGAAGATGATGACCGGCAGAACACGGAAGGCAAAGACAAAGCCGCCGCCACCGAACACTTCAAACATCTTGTTGCTGACCAGACCGCCAAACAGGAAGTCGATCCCGTTCTGGCCGTAGCTGATCACGCTGGATACCGCGTCGGACACGCCGACCAGGATATCGCGACCAACCGGAACATAGAGAACAAACGCCCCCAGACCGGCTTGAATTGCGAACGCACCGACAACGGTACGGACGTTGATTGCCTTGCGATTGCTGGAGAACAGCACCGCGATAAGGACGAGCGTCGCCATCCCTACCAGACCCATGAACAAATTCATTATTATCTTCCTCTAGTAGCACCTGGCTTGTTAGTTAGTTGTTATTAAACCCAACTAATCAAGGGGAGCGCATTATACTAATTAAAGTCCGATAAAATAGAATGCTGGTCACATTTTATCGTTATCAAAATATCCAAGTGTCACAAAATTAGACAGCAAACGATTTTTACGCTCATTTTTTTTCCTGACAACTAAATCAGGTGTTGCGAAATTGTTTCATGGCTATTGGTCGTGATGGAAAATATGTCGGGCAGTTTCAAATAACACCTTGGCAACATCTGCCGATGGTTCATCTCGCAATGTCATCAATATTTCCGCTATTTTCGGCAGCGCTTCCGGGGTATTCCGGGTGCCTTGCTCACCTTGTAAGGGCATATCGGGCGAATCGGTTTCCAGCACCAGAGCCTCGAGCGGCATAGCCCGAAATACCTCTCGCGTCTTGTTCGCCCGTTCAAAACTGATCACCCCGCCCACCCCGAGTCGAAAGCCCAGTTGCCAGAAAGCCTCCGCCTGCTGCAACGAACCGCTGAAAGCATGGATCACCCCGCCACGAGGCGGCTTGAAACGGCGCAACAGCTTGGCCACAGTGTCATTGGCACGCACCGAGTGGATCATCAGGGGAAGCCCGACATCGGCAGCCAGCCGGATCTGAGACTCAAACAGCGCAAGCTGCCCCTCCTGAGGCACGTGTGAACGGAGGTCCAGCCCGCACTCGCCAATGGCCACCAGCCCTGCAGGCTGGCTCATCACCAACGCTCGCAACCGTTCCATCACCCCCTCCCGCTGTTCACCGGCATACCAGGGATGAATGCCCAGACCGTAAAAGAGGCCGTCATGTTGCTCTGCCAGTGCCATCACACGAGTCCAGTTATCTTCTGCGATGGCAGGAATGATATACTCCGTCACCCCTAATGCCCGACAACGGGCCAGCAGCGCCTCCCTGTCCTGGTCGAACACCGGAAAGTCGAGATGGCAATGGGTATCTATCAGCTGCATATCACTCACACCTGTTTGCGGTATTTAATGGGTCATTGAACATGATGAACAACAGAAACAACGGCTTTACCCTGATTGAACTGGTGCTGGTGATCATAGTGCTGGGGATCCTGGCCGTCACCGCCCTGCCCCGCTTTATCAATATCAAGGATGATGCCCTGAAAAACACTGTCTCGGCGACCGCAGGCAGCTTTGCCAGTGCTGTTCAGCTGGCTCATGCTGGCTGGGCAGTAGCCACACAAGGACAAGCTCTCGCTCTATATAATCTGGGAAGTTTTGGTGCCAAGAATATGGACATCAATCTCTATGGCTGGCCAGTGGGCTCTGAAGAGGGCAGCGGAAAAGGCATAAACGAGACGTATGATTTGAGCAAGCTGCCATCAGACTACATTTCTATTTCTGGAAATGATGACTGCAAGCTTGTCTTCAAGGAGTTACTCGAAACTGAATACACAGTTGTAGCCAGCAATGAAAACCAAGCTCTGATCGACAAAGCAGACTACATATCTACAGTCAGCATCAATTACAAAACTGATGAGCATGGTCAAACCCATAGGAATTGCACCTATATTCTTCGCGATTCTATCGGCCGCTTCCCGGATCACCCCAACGGCCTCGGCTTCGAGTACAACAGTGTTACCGGTGCCGTGACCCGCAATTTTGATTGAGCTCAGCCTCTTCTGCGCAAGCTCGCTCTTTGCTTGAATCATCATCATAACGAACCGGCGAGCAGCAGCGCCGGTTCTCCTGAGTGAGCCCCCACTCCTCGCACCACGCGTCGTAACGGGCCAGCCAACGCAGCAATACCCCTTTCATCGTCACACCTCCGCCAACGGATTCGGTTCAAAAACCATCCTAATCAGAGTCGGCAAGGTGAGCAAGCCATCCCCACTATTGCGGTCGGGCGAGATAAAAAAGAGCCGGTCAGCATGGCTGACCGGCTCTTTTAACATTCTCTGAAGAGGTTATCCGATGAGCGACAGCTCATCAGCCTCACAGACTTTTCAGCTTCTCTTCCGGCAGGGCCAGCTCGTCGTTGTGGTTGACGCCGATACCGCGCTCCAGCACATGACGGGCGATGGCGTGCGCCTCTTCCAGCGAGTGCATGCTGTAGGTGCCGCACTGATACTCGTTCAGCTCGGGGATCTTGGCCTGATCCTGCACGGTCAGCACGTCGCTCATGGCCGCCTGCCAGGCTGCGCCAACACGGGCTTCGTCCGGCGCGCCGATCAGGCTCATGTAGAAGCCGGTACGGCAACCCATGGGGGAGATATCGATGATCTCCACGCCGTTGCCATTCAGGTGATCACGCATAAAACCGGCGAACAGGTGCTCCAGCGTATGGATACCGCGCTCGGAGAGGATCTCCTGGTTAGGCACACAGAAACGCAGGTCGAACACGGTAATAGTGTCCTTGTTCGGGGTCTGCATGGTCTTGGCCACACGCACCGCTGGCGCTTCCATACGGGTGTGGTCAACGGTAAAACTGTCCAATAACGGCATTTCTGACTCCTGATTTGGTTACCAGAACCAGCCCCCGCGGGAGAGCTGACCCTTGCATTGACGGTACTGGGCGCCGTAGCGCTGGGCGCGAGCCTCTACCTTGCGAGAGGTCTTCATCAACCACCCCTTGCTGCGATAGCTGCCACGCCGGTAGCCACCCCACCCTTCGTGATAGTTGAGGTACTGGCCATAGGCATCCCACTTGGAGGTGCCATTGAGCCGCTGGGCTTTGTTAGTGTACCAACCCATAAAATCGATGGCGTCGGCAAAGTCATCGCGGTCACTCCAGCTGTTGCCGGTTTCCCGCTGGTAATCAGCCCAGGTTTCATCTTTGACCTGAGCATAACCATAAGCCGAACTGGCCCGCCCGGTCGGGATGAAGAGAAAATACTGCATCGGCGGCTGGGCATCATGTACGTAAGAGGACTCCTGATACATCATGGCCATCACCACATGGATCGGCGTCCCCCACTTCTCGTTCATCTTGAGCGCGGCCTTGTGCCACTCGGGTTTCTCGCGAAAAATCTGGCACAGATTCTCCGGCTGAGCCGGTGGACGGGTACTGCAAGCAGTCAGGCCCGCCAACAGGCTGGCGACCACCACGAAGCGCAGCCACCCCATCAAATGAGGCCGCACTTCACGCCTCTGGTCAGGTAAAGAGATAGCCAAGGTCAGATCGCGTCTTCGTTCTCTTCGCCGGTACGGATACGAATGACACGCTCCACCTCGCAGACGAAGATCTTGCCATCACCAATCTTGCCGGTACGGGCGGTGTTCTGGATCGCTTCCAGGCAGGCATCGAGATCCTCGTCCTGCACCACCAGCTCCACCTTCACTTTCGGCAGAAAGTCGACCATATATTCGGCGCCGCGATAGAGCTCGGTATGGCCCTTCTGGCGGCCGAAGCCTTTGACTTCGGATACGGTCATGCCGTTGATGCCGATCTCGGCCAGGGCCTCGCGCACATCGTCCAGCTTGAACGGTTTGATGATGGCTTCAATCTTCTTCATGGTGACTCCTTACCAGTTCTGTTTGCCGAACCCGGATGTAATAGGGTAACGGCGATCCTTACCAAAGTTGCGAGCCGTAATGCGGGGCCCGACCGCCGCCTGACGGCGCTTGTATTCGTTGAGATCCACCAAGCGGATCACCTTGCGCACCACCGCTTCCTCGAAGCCTTCGGCCACCATGTCGGCCACGGACGCATCCTCTTCCACATAACGCTTGAGGATGGCATCGAGGATGTCGTACGGGGGCAAGCTGTCCTGATCCACCTGATCCGGCGCCAGCTCCGCTGAAGGAGGACGGTCGATAACCCGCTGCGGGATCACATAGTCAACCGAGTTGCGATATTCGCACAACTTGAATACCAGCGTCTTGGGCACATCTTTCAGCACGTCGAAGCCACCGGCCATGTCACCGTACAGCGTGGCATAGCCGACCGCCATCTCGCTCTTGTTACCGGTGGTCAGCACGATGCGACGACGTTTGTTGGAGAGCGCCATCAGCAGCACGCCGCGGCAGCGGGCCTGCAGGTTCTCTTCGGTGGTATCGCGGGCGGTGCCTTCAAACAAGGGCGCCAGCTGGGCCATAAAGCCTTCGAACATCGGCTCGATGGAGATGATGTTGAACTCAACCCCCATCCGCTCGGCCTGCTCCTTGGCATCTTCCACACTCATCTGTGCTGTGTAGCGGAACGGCATCATCACCGCCTGCACCTTGTCGGCCCCGATGGCATCGGCCGCAATGGCCAGCGTCAGCGCCGAGTCGATACCACCGGATAGACCCAGTACGGCACCATGGAAACCGTTCTTGGTGACATAGTCGCGCACCGCCAGCACCAGCGCCTGATAGGTCTCGGCCAAGGGTTCCAGCGGCGCAGCGGGCTCCCGCTCCTTCACTGGCTGGCCATCAGCAAAACGTACCAGCATCAGCTCTTCGGCAAACGGGGCCAGCTTGTGAGTCAACTCGCCCTGGCTACTGAACACCTTGGAGCAGCCGTCGAAAATCAGCTCGTCCTGACCGCAGACCTGATTGAGGTAGACCAGCGGCAGACCGGTCTGATCGCAGCGCTCGGCCATCAGCTCGCGGCGGATCCAGGGTTTTTCCTGATCATAGGGCGAGGCGTTGATGGTGAGCAGCAGTTCGGCCCCTGCCGCCTTGGCGGCCAGCGCCGGACCCGGCTGCCACAGATCTTCACAGATGAGCAGCCCCAGCTGGTGACCCCGGAATGGCACCACGCAGGTCTCGGTTGCAGCGGTAAAGTAGCGCTTCTCATCAAACACGCCGTAGTTGGGCAAATCCTGCTTGAAGTAACGGGCAATCAGCTGGCCCTGTTCATAGAGGGAAGCCGCGTTGTAGAGCGCCTCTCCTTCACGCCAAGGGTGACCCACCAAAATGGCACAGTTGCCCTGCCATTCGGCAACACGAGCCAACGCGGCTTCGACCCGCATCATCAGATCGGCGCGCAGCAACAGATCTTCCGGTGGATAGCCGGTCAGGGCAAGCTCGGAACAGACCAGCAGATCAGCGCCTTGCTGTTCGGCCTGAGCCGCCGCAGCGAGCACTTTGTCAGTGTTATCTTCGATGGCGCCTACCGTCAGATTCAACTGGGCAAGCATCAGAGAGAGGGCTTTTGCCATGGCGATGCATCTTGAATTCGAAAATGATGGGGAATGATAAAGAAAAGGGGGGCAATCTGCCAGTTCAAGACAGGCGTAACCGTGTGACAGCAACCAGTGAGAAGGATAAGCTGTAGATAGTCACGGAACGACAGGCCTTCGCAGATATGAAAAACGCCGGATTTACCCTGATGGAGTTGATGATAGCCATTGCACTGGGCGTCATTCTGTTGGGGATTGGTATTCCTTCTTTGGGCTCTCTGCTTAAAGACAGCACGGCTAACTATGAAAGCGAGCGGTTGATTAAGCTCCTGCGCTTTGCCCGCACCCAAGCTATCAGTGACCAGCAAACTGTCACCGCATGCCTAATAAACAACGATAACGAGTGTGTTGAACAGGATCCGGTTCAATTATTGGTTTTCATCGATGATGACGGTAATGCCGAGCTGGACGAAGGGGAAGTAGAACTCGCGCGCACACCAGCTTTTACTCCTGATGCCACCATCAGTTCAACCAGACCCCGAGTCTTGTTTGCCGCTGATGGAACCAGCCTAGGTACCAATATGACCGTAAGAGTCTGCATCAGCGAAGAACCCAGAGTTGATGTTGTAATCGCAGCATCAGGTCGCAGCAGTAAATCCGAAACCACCAGCATTTGCCCTTGACCACTATCTTGGCTGCAGTTTCTCTTGCCGTTGCGCAGCCTCAAGATTGAATGGCTGTTCGGTTGGCTGACACTCGATAACTCTCTTCACCATCAGAAGTTGCCCATTCAGTTCAAACCCTTTCTTTTGAAAGACGATTTCAGCACTCTGGCTATCCTTTATCGTTCCCTGAATAACGACATAGGTATCATTTGCCAACTCGACATAGCATTTTCTATCCACGACAGCATAGACATTGACTGCATTTAACAACGCCATCAGCCAGAGGATCATTTTCATTGTGACTCATCCTCATACAGGTATATTTTCTTGGGCGTCATATCCATTTCAGCCTCCTCCGCCCCTTCCGAACACTCCCCCTCGCCGGTACAGCGCTCAGGAACCCCTTCTCCTTCGTCTTTGAGAATCACCTCTTCACCCGGGGCACCACCAATAATCCGGATCTTTGAATCATCACCAGCATGGATCACTAGATCATCGGCCACCTTGTTATTGACTTCCACATAGCGTTCCGGGATTTCATTACCATCCTGATCCACCACATATTTGAAAGAGGTACCGTAATGCATGTCGACCATATACTGCCGCATGGCGCCTATCGACTGAATCGTACACTCCTCGAATGACTGAACCTGCGGCAAAAAAGAGGTGAAATAGAGCTTGCCTTGCAGCACAACCCCAGACCCCATCGACTTCTCTCCTGACTCGGCTAGCCAATATTTCCAACCCAATTTACTGGTAATGGCAGCTCTCAAACTAAGCAGGTCATTGGTGTCCGTGACACCAGCCAGAGGATCAACCGAGACGTCATACAAGTCCGTCATCGTGATAGGGGCCGGAGCAGCAGTGTTATAACTCTTGGTAACTACCCCGTAGTCACGCAACATAAAATAGGCGTTTTGCACGGTAGACTCGGACGATGGGCGGTTTCGATCACCAGAACCAACCAGCACTGCATCGAATGGCCTATCTTTGAACGAGAAATAATCTTCGCCACTAATTACCGTCTTGGTCACTTGCTTGTTTATAGTACGTACCAATACAGGCTGAGTGAAAAATCGGCGGTCATTAGCCTGTACATCATCAGACCCAAGACTGGCAAACTTGAAAATACTCCAGGAGCTAGTACTGGTTGAAGGCATATCCAGGCGCCAGATATTGCCGCCTGTATCACCAGCATAAATTCGGTCAGTTTTCCCATCACCATCACTGTCTAGAGTGGAAACTGACCCCGGCATGCTATCAACCATCGCAGTCACCTGCTTGTTGGTACTGGAGCCAGCTCCAGGTGTTGCGCTGAACACAAGAGCACCACTATCGGCATCGACCATGTAGACGCCCATACCCTTGCTGTCAGAGCTACCTATCCCGACTTTACTCTTATTGGCATCGTAACCACCGGAAAAAACCATCACCAATCGCTTGTTGCTCGGAGGAGCATCCCAAGGAATATAAGCCACCTCCGGTACTGACCAGGTTTCCCCCAGTAATGAGAAGCCCGCAGTCTGACTATTGATCGTCCATTTCAAGCTGGGGGCATCTGGATTGGTAATATCGAGTGCATAGTAGCTACTACCACCCCCTCGTAAACCGAAAAGCAGCCAGACAAAGTCTCCCTCTGATGCCTTGATAACACCATTCCTATTGGCATCCTTGATCAACGCAACCGGTGAAGCATCAACACCGTAGATATGATCGCCAGACTCGGCATTGAGACGTAGAGCTTCTTGCCTGGGCAACAACTCATAGGGGATCATGGCCCAGCTTTCATCAACCGTACTACCTAGATCTTTGAACATATGCAGGAAACCAGCATTGGTTCCCATCAGGATCCGCAAGTCAGGGGTACAGGTGCTCTGGCCTGAAGCAATGGAGCAACCATAATTGACCACCAATGGACGAGAGTGCAGGGGGTCTCCCACTATGTATGGCCGAATGGTGGTACTGGCATCATAATCTTCATCGTCCACATCGACACCTTTTGTCCAGTCGATCTGTCCGTCAAGCTCGGTGGCACTGGCTAACCGCATGTAGCTGGCCAAATTGTCGGCTGAGCCTGCGATCGACACCAAATTGGCTTTGTTAAAGGCATCCAATCGCTTGGGCGATGCAACCGTATTGATCACATAAAGATTGCGATTGGTCTTCTCTGCCAGCATGGCCTGCACGCCGCCCTTGGCAACCAGATTGCCATCCCGTTCCGATGACCAATAGGTCTGAGCCTGATCCAGAATGGAACCATCTACCTTGATGGCGGGCAAACCGTTAACATCTGCCACATACCCATCACCAGACAAAACTAGCTTCTTCAGGTTACCCTTCCAGCGCGGCCCTGTATCAGGCTCGAACATGGCGTAATAGATATTATTGAGGCTGCGAGTCCGGTCAAAGTTGTTAGTGGTAATAGCTGGCGACACCAGAGAGGTGTTTATCCGCAAAATGGCTAACAGGGAAGATCGCAACGCCTGAGTGAGCGCTTCAGCACTGACCGCAGGGTAATATTGACCGCCTCCACGTCTCGCCGTTTCTGCCAGCAGATTGCCCGCCCCAGAGATCGCGTCATCACCAAACCCCACGGTAAACGTGGTAACAGTCTGCTTGCCGGGCGATGAAGTATTTACATCCTTGTTCTTCATGTAGCCAGCCATCGCTGCCAGATAGCTCTTGGAAGTGCCGGAACCATATCCCACTGTTGAGCCGTAGGCAGCCCGTTCATCTGGGCTTAGCGAATCCGTCAACGCTTTTACTGCACTATCAGCAGCCGTATCGCTGGTCGGAGCACCATCAGTGACATAGATGACATAGCCATTATTTGAACATTTGTCATAAGGCGAGGTGTAAGTACCTTCCGGATCTTCAGCAAGCTTGTCCCGCGTACCACCTTGCTTGCCATAGAGCACGGATTGCCCTCCGTAGAAACGGTAGGCTTCATAGAGGGTTTCACATAATGGCGTATTGGTCGTAGCCGACAGGTCTTCCACAGTATTGAGCAAGTCCTGTTCGGCAGTAATGGTGCCGACAATATCGTCGTTACTGAGGATGCGACGCACCACTCTGCCACCATTGGTGCTGGTACTATTGTTGGTATTGAAGATGGCCAAGCCGAAATCAACCCCAGGAGTGGAGGAGATCACCGACTTGACTGCATCCTTGGCGATACGTAAGCGCGATTCAACGGCATAACCCGTCGGCCCGTAATACCAGCGGATATAGTTGGCAGTGTAGAGAGTTACACTGGTATTGCTACCCGATGTGGCATTATTCGCATTAGCTGTGTAATACCACTCGCCGCGAGTGTTGCTGGTTTTGTCGACCGGATAACCATCGCCGACCGCCCCCACCACCAGCGTTCCGTTGAAAGGATTGGCAGGATTGCGGTTCTGAATATCCTGCTTGCAGTCGACAATGGTGATGTCATCTTCGTACTTGCCAGAGATGGTCTCCCAATCCCCCTGACGAGGTAATCCATTGCGATAACTTGAATAGACATACGTCCAGACTTGGGACTGAAAATAACCGACCGTGCTTAGGGGGGTCTTTGATGAGGCGCAAGCATTGATGCTGTCGCGAAAACGCCGAGAACTATTGATGGCGGGCACAGAACCATCGGTCGAATAATAGATATAATTAAGCGAGTTACTGGTATCAGGATCTCGGTTCAGCGCTGGGTAGACAGTGGCAGGATTATACTTTTCCCGCTCCAGCTCCATGGTTTCGGCCATACTGCCAGAGTTGTCGAAGATAATCAGCACCTTGGGCCGATAATCTCCCGCTTTCGAGAAGTCATAGATGAACAGTTCGGTATCATCCGAGTAAGCATCGCTGGCGACAGCTGGCACACTAAGTGCACACAGGGCCATCAGCCACAGTTTTCCATGATGTAACATCGCTGTCGCTCCTATTCAGCCGTCTTTAACAATGGCTGTTCGACTCCAACCGTCCACGTCATAGGACGCCCCTGTTTTCCGTACGTTTGGCTTGCCTCTAGCTCTACATAACGGCAGGCTGGTATGACGTTCTTGCTGGTCGCGTCAAATCGGCGCTTGCACACTGTTTCACTTCTATATTGCATGGTGGCGTTACCCATAGAGCCACTCACTGTTGACGTTGCCGTCGAAACAGAAGGCATCTGAGCAATCTGGGTAGCAAGCCCTGCTTGCTGCATGGCGCCACCTATGATGCCCTCTACTCTGTGTTCGACTTGCTGTAACGCTGCCGCCGCTCCACTAGCACGTAAATCCATGCCCCCAGATTGCATCAACACCACGGCAATCAAAGTCAAAGGGGCCAGAATCACCAGCGCCACGATCAATGCCACGCCACGTGAATGCTTCACTACCCACCTCCCGCCATCACCATGGGATTACGCAGTACCACAGTACTTTCCAGCAACAAGCGTCGAAACCCATCCCCATTGCCAGCCACGCTGATATCTCCCAGTTGATAGACATTGTTGTTGGTATAGCGACTGGATGCCTGCAGCGAGCGCACAAGCAAAAAAACACGGACTGCGATGACCCGCCCCTCGCCCCACTCTTGCGAGGTGACTGCATCTATGGAGGAGAACTTGTCTACACGCCCATCTGGCACATTGCTTGTATCGACCCCAAACAACAGCACCATGCGTTCAATACCATCAACCAAAGCCCCAGATATCAACCAAGAACCGCCATCAGCAGTGAGGATACGCTTGCGCAGTTCAAAACCCCCACGACCATTAGGCGAGAGGTAATAGACATGATGCTGGTACTCCCAAATCTGACGCATCGGCATGGCAGCCTCGGAAGGCGCAGCCTCATTACCTCTGAATAAATGAGCCTGTTGAGTATTGGTGGCCATATAGAAACGATTGGCATCCAGTCCTCCTGTCACCGGATTGCCAATCAGGCGCTTGATACTGATAACATCCGAGCCGGCAACGCGAGTAGAGGATGAGATACAGGCAAAACCACTCATGGTGCCTGCAGCACTGATATGAGTAACCCACAGCGGGCGTACTGGAAAAAGGTTGGAGGGTAGACTCCCTTCATTTCTCTCATCCAGACAGTCATTTGTCACGGCAGCATCAGCAGACAAAGTGAGCTCATCACCCGCAATCAGAGCCCCCCCCGTGAAATCCCCCCAAAACCCGGCCCAGCGTAAATCCTGAGTGATGAGACGCATGGCAATTCGACCATTTTCGAGCAGCTCACTCTGATCGAAGGACTCATTGGTGGTAGCGCGTGAGGCCACAAAAATACTCATCACCCCACCGAGCAGAAAAACACCAATCACCATTGCGATGAGCCATTCAACCAGCGTAAACCCATGATGTTTCATAGCGTCGTCATCAGAACAAACTGACGCCTCGTTAAATCAACACCTGCAATTCCACATGCCGTCGTAATCGTTGACGCAACGCCATTTGCCCCATCATGAGATGATTCACGTCCAGCCCAAAAAATTGAGACCGTCAATGCATTACTGGCTCCCTTGATAATACAGCCGGTGGGATTTTGTAATGTTGCGCCGGCCCCCGAAGCAGCACTTCCCATTAATGACTGTCGCCAATAATAAAGATCGAGATCCCGTAACTGAGCATCGCTACAGCTGCTCATAGTGCCATTTTCATTAGCACAGGATGGCAATGATGAAGTTCCGGCGCTGACAATCCAGGTATTGTTAGCTTGCGACTCCCAGGCTCCACGGTTGACTCTGAGCCTCTCGACCATATCGTTAGCCAACCAGCTGGCAATTGTTCGTTGTCGGGCTTCATATCCGGAAAACTTCGACTGAGCCTGCATAGCAACCAGTCCCAGCAAACCAAATGACAACACAACTGCAGCTATCATCACCTCCAGCAGGCTGAATCCTCTCTCATGTGATGAGACATGAATGGCCATGGCTATTCCCAACAGCTATTGCTAGCTGCACCAGAGGCACTTTTGACACCCAACTGATTAATGGAAAACACCGTGCAATCGGTATCTTTGGCTTGGGCTGTCGTCGAGCCAGCACTGGCTGACAAGGTGTAGGTGTTGCCTGATACGGCAATGGATAATTGATACAGACCATTCTCAGATGCACTACTGATACCAAGAGCAGCAGCAGAGGATGCATACTGATTGAAATCCATAAAATAGGTTTCTTGCCGATTGGCCGCATTGAGCAGCATGCTCTTGGCTTCGACACGATGACTGGTCAGCACATATTGCTGATAGGCGGGATAAGCGATGGTGCCAAGAATCGCCACGATGGCGATGACAATCATCAACTCAATAAGAGAAAAACCACGAAAGTATCCAATCATATCCCATCCTTGGTGACAGACTGCTTCATAAGTTTAACGCCGAGCCTGTCTCTTGAACAAACCCGGCGTCATTATCAACACACTTTATTCTTAAGCCTTCCTGGCTGCACTCAAATTATTCTAAGTTCGGGAGGAACCTCAAAGACTACGTTCTCTTCACGGCCAGGATGCTCGGCGACCACCTTGCCACCCAGCTCCCGCAGGCGGGCAATCACGTTTTGCACCAGCACCTCGGGGGCGGATGCACCTGCAGTGACGCCGATCGCCTTCACCCCTTCCAGCCAGCTCGCCTCGATCATCGACGCATCGTCGATAAGATAGGCTCTGGCGCCCACCTTCTCGGCCAGCTCGCGCAGACGGTTGGAGTTGGAGGAGTTTCGAGACCCCACCACCAGCATGGCGTCCACCAGCCCCGCCATCTCCCGCACCGCATCCTGACGGTTCTGGGTGGCGTAGCAGATATCATCCTTGCGCGGCCCCTGGATCTTGGGGAAGTGCTTGCGCAGCGCATCGATAACATCAGAGGTCTCGTCCACGCTCAGGGTGGTCTGGGTGACGAAGCAGAGGTCATCCGGATTCTTCACCTTGAGCTTGGCCACATCTTCAGGCGTCTCCACCAGATACATGCCACCCTCACGGTTCTCGTACTGACCCATGGTGCCGATCACCTCGGGGTGGCCGGCATGACCGATAAGCACGGCTTCTGAGCCCTTGCGGCTGGCGCGATGAACCTCCATGTGCACCTTGGTCACCAGCGGGCAGGTGGCATCGAATACCTTGAGGGCGCGGGACTTGGCCATCTCGCGCACTGTCTTGGCCACGCCGTGAGCAGAAAAGATGACGATGCTGTCGTCCGGCACCTCGTCCAGCTCCTCGACGAAGACAGCGCCCGCCTCTTTCAGCTTGTTCACCACATAGCGGTTATGCACCACTTCGTGGCGGACATAGATGGGGGCACCGAACTTCTCCAGCGCGCTCTCGACAATGCTGATGGCGCGATCTACACCGGCGCAAAAACCGCGAGGGTTAGCGAGCAGAATATCCATTAATGCACCTTCTCCTCATCATCAACGCCCAGGATCTCCACCTCGAAGGTCACGGTATGACCGGCCAGCGGGTGGTTGAAATCGACCGTGACCGACATCCCGGCTACCGCCCGGATAATGCCCGGCAGCTCGCTGCCATTGGGCTGATCGAACAGGATGATGGTGCCGACTTTTGGCTCCACATCGGCGCCAAATTTGGCACGGTCGAGATGGTAGATGTTGTCGGGATTGGAGAGACCAAAGGCCTCTTCCGGCGCCAGAGTAAAACTCTTGCTCTCCCCTTCGCACAGGCCCAGCAGACACTGCTCGAAGGTGGGGGTCAGGCTGCCATCGCCCATCCGCAGGCGGGCTGGTTTGCCGTGCAGCGCCGTGCTGTCGGCAACCGAGCCATCTTCCAGCTTGATGGAGAAGTGGAACAGCACGCTGCTGTTAGCGGTGATCTGCTGGCTCATGCCTGCTCCTTTTTCTCACCACGGAAACCGTCCAGCACGATCATGGCGGCCCCGATAAAGATAAAGCTGTCGGCCAGATTGAATGCCGGCCAGTGCGCACGCTGCCAGTAGAAGTCGAGGAAATCGACCACATGGCCCAACACCAGTCGATCAAAGACGTTGCCAAGGGCGCCGCCGATGATGAGTGAATAGGCGATACCGCTCCAACGCTGGGTCACCGACTGCTTGCGCAGCCAGTGGATCAGCAATCCACAGATGGCAAAAGCCAGCACCGCGAAGAACCAGCGCTGCCAGCCCCCCTGATCAGCCAGGAAGCTGAATGCGGCGCCCTTGTTGTAGACGTGAACCAGATTGAAGAAGGGGGTGATCTCCACCCCCGGGTAACCAAATGGCAGCAACTTGACCACGGCGAGCTTGCTCGCCTGGTCCAGTACAAAGGCCAGCACTGCCAGCCACAGCCAACGCAGGCCGCTTTTATGTTGAGTCATGTTCATCAGGCAAATTGACGCGTTTCGCCGTCACCCTCAACGTTGGTCACACAGCGACCACAGATCTCTTCGTGACCCGCGATGGTGCCCACATCTTCCACATGGTGCCAGCAGCGGTCGCACTTGGCGGCGGCAGACTGGGCCACGCTCAGCCACAGGTCATCACGCTCGGTCGCCACAGAGCCTTCCGGCGCAGTGTCAGCCACCACCACCTTGGCTTTGGAGGTGAGCAGCACGAAGCGCAGCTCATCGGCCAGGGCATTCAGGCGTGCAGCCAGCTCCGGCTTGGCGAACAGGGTCAGTTCGGCCTGCAGGGAACCGCCGATACGCTTCTCGCCACGGGCCACTTCCAGCGCCTTGTTCACTTCACCACGCACGGTGAGGATCTCGGCCCAGAACTCGTCGTTCAGCACTTCGCCCGCTTCCAGCCCGAACAGGCCATCGTACCACTCCTCGGTGAAGACGAACTCACCGCGCTCGCCCGGCAGCAGGGCCCAGATTTCATCAGCGGTGAAGCTCATGATCGGCGCCATCCAGCGCACCATGGCTTCGGCGATGTGATAGAGGGCAGTCTGGCAGGAGCGACGGGCCAAGCTGTCGGCCTTGGCGGTGTACTGGCGGTCCTTGATGACATCCAGATAGAAGGAGCCCATCTCGATGGAGCAGAACTGCATCAGCTTCTGGGTTACACCGTGGAAGTTGTACTCGTCGAATGCCGCCATGATCTCGGCCTGTACCGCTTTGGCACGACCCACAGCCCAGCGATCCACCACCACCATGTCGGCAGGCGCCACCATGTCGGTCGCCGGATTGAAGCCGTTCAGGTTGGCCAGCAGGAAGCGGGCAGTGTTGCGAATACGACGATAAGCATCGGCAGAACGCTTGAGGATCTCGTCGGAGACAGTCATCTCGCCGGTGTAGTCAGTGCTCGCTACCCACAGACGCAGGATGTCGGCACCCAGCTTGTTCATTACGTCCTGCGGGCTCACCACGTTGCCGATGGACTTGGACATCTTTCGACCCTGACCATCCACGGTGAAGCCGTGAGTCAGCACCTGGTTATAGGGAGCCTTGTCTTTCATGGCCACACCGATCATCAGGGAGGACATGAACCAGCCACGGTGCTGGTCAGAGCCTTCCAGATACATGTCGGCTGGCTTGCCGTTGAACTCGGGACGGGCATCGACCACGGAAGCATGGGTAGAACCGGAGTCAAACCAGACGTCCAGAGTGTCAGGCACCTTGTCGTACATGTCGGCATCGGCACCCAGCAGCTCGGCCTTGTCCAGATCCCACCATGCCTGAATGCCGGACTGCTCGACCCGCTTGGCTACTTCGTGCATCAGGCTCACGGATTCCGGGTGCAGTTCCTGGGTCTCTTTGTGGACGAACAGGGAGATGGGCACACCCCAAGTACGCTGACGGGAGATACACCAGTCAGGACGGTTCTCGACCATCGCCTGAATGCGGTTTTTCCCCCAGGCCGGCACCCAGCCGCTCTGGCCTTGCTGGGCAATACCGTCCTTCTCGATGCGCTCGATCTCTTCCAGCGCGCGCTTGCGCAGACCCTTCTGCTCCATGCTGATGAACCACTGCGGGGTGGCACGGAAGATGATCGGGGTCTTGTGACGCCAGCAGTGCGGATAGGAGTGGTTGAACACCTTGTGGTGCAGCAGGGCGCCGCGCTCGGTCAGCACTTCGATCACGGAGGCATTGGCCTTGAACACATGCTGGCCGGCAAACAGTTCGGTATCCGGCAGGTAAACACCGTTGCTGCCAACCGGGTTGGCCACTTCCAGACCGTACTTCTGACCGACCACGAAGTCTTCCTGACCGTGGCCAGGGGCGGTGTGTACAGCGCCGGTACCGGCATCCAGGGTGACGTGGTCACCAAGTACCACCGGCACGTCGAAGCTGTAGAAGGGGTGGTTGAAGCGCAGCAGCTCGAGCGCGGCGCCCTTGGCGTAACCCAGATTGTGGAACTTCTCGATACCGGCGCGATCCATCACATCCTTGACCAGCTCGGCGGCCAGGATCAGACGCTCGGGATGCTCACCTTCAACCTGCACCAGTGCGTAATCCAGGTCGGCGTGCATGGCGATGGCGCGGTTGGCTGGCAGGGTCCACGGAGTGGTGGTCCAGATCACCGCAGAGATCGGGCCCTTGCCGGTGTGGCCTTCGGCGCAGTCAAACTTGGCGGCAACGGTCGCCTCATCAACGGCCTTGAAGCGCACATCGATGGAGGGAGAGTTCTTGTCGTAGTACTCCACTTCGGCTTCAGCCAGCGCGGAGCCGCAATCGGTACACCAGTGCACCGGCTTGGAACCTTTGTGCAGGTGACCGTTTTCAACGATCTTGGCCATGGAGCGGATGATGTTGGCTTCGGTGCCAAAATCCATGGTCAGGTAGGGGTGTTCCCAGTCACCCAGCACACCCAGACGGATGAAGTCGGTCTTCTGCGCTTCGATCTGGGTCTTGGCGTATTTGCGGCACTCGGCGCGGAATTCGGCAGCGGAAACCTTCTCGCCCGGCTTGCCGACCATGCCTTCTACTTTCAGTTCGATAGGCAGACCGTGGCAATCCCAACCCGGCACATAGGGGGAATCGAAACCGGAGAGGCCCTTGGACTTGATGATGATGTCTTTGAGGATCTTGTTGACCGAGTGACCGATGTGAATGTTGCCGTTCGCATAGGGGGGGCCATCATGCAGAATGAAAGAAGGCTTGCCCGCTTTGGCGCGGCGAATAGCGCCGTAGAGATCCTGATCGTACCAACGTTTCAGCATGTTGGGTTCGCGCTTGGCCAGATCGCCACGCATCGGAAACTCGGTTTCCGGAAGATTCAGGGTGTGTTTATAGTCGCTCATCAGTCCTGGGTTCCCTTCTTTTCTAAAAGAGTGCTGGGTAAATTGAATTGTGGCAGCCCGAACCAGGCTCGGGCCGCCAGGGCATCTCGTTCGATCTGCTCTTTCAAGGCAGTGAAAGAGGCAAACTTCTGCTCTTCGCGCAGCTTGTGGCGAAGCAGCACCTTGACCTGCTGACCATATAGATCACCAGAAAAATCAAATAGATGTACTTCCAATCTGGCTTGTGTACCGCTCAAGGTCGGCCGTACACCCACATTGGCTACACCGGGGAAGGTCTTGCCGGAACATATCACTTCCACCGCAAACACGCCACCGACCGGGATCACCTGGCGCTTGAGGGCCAGATTGGCGGTGGGAAAACCTATGGTGCGCCCCAGCTTGTCGCCGTGGGCCACCCGGCCGCTGATGGTGTAGGGACGGCCAAGCATCAGCTCCACCTCCGCCATCCTGCCCGCTTTCAAGGACTCGCGTACGAGTGTGCTGCTGACCCGCTGCCGTTCGAGCTGGAAGCTCTGGGTACTGATCACCTCAAAGCCGTAGCGATGACCCGCCTCCTCCAGCAGGTGGAAGTCCCCTTCCCGCCCCTTGCCGAAGCGAAAATCGTCGCCGACCACCAGATAGCGCACCCCGAGCTTCTCGACCAGCAACAGCTCGATGAAGGTCGAGGCCGCCTGCTCGGCAAAGCGGTGACTGAAGCGCACGCAGAGCATGCGGTCGATATGCAGCCCCTGCAGCGCTTCGTACTTTTCCCGCAACCGGCTCAGCCGGGCGGGCGCTGCCGTGCCGGCAAACAGTTCCAGCGGCTGCGGCTCAAACAGCATGACGCAGGCGGGCAATCCCAGCTGGGCCGCTTTCTCCTTGAGACGTGCCAATACCGCATGGTGACCCTGATGAACCCCATCAAAGTTGCCAATGGTTAATACACATCCCCGGTGACGGGGCTTGAGATTGTGAATGCCGCGAATAAGCTCCATCAGTGCCTTGTGCGTTGCTGCCATGGAAATCGGCGGATTATATATCAGGCAGCAAGCAGGGTCAGCCCTCATAGCCTGATTTCAACTATCCGGGCCCAATCCCGCCCATCTGCGGCGTCATGAGGCACTATCCCCATGGCGCCGCAGGATCACGGCTACTGCTGCCCCGATTTAAGGTGACGCGGCCGAATGCCCAGCAGCAGCAACACCACGGCATAGACCGCAGCCCCCAGCGATAGCAGCATGGTCAGCTGCAAACTGGCCTTGCCCATGCTCCATGCGCCCCACTGGGTCAGATCCGGCGACAGATAGGCGAGCACGCCCCCCATCAGCACGCTGGCGACCAGCAACTTGAGGCAGAACACGCCGGTATGGCGGGAGGGACGATAGACACTCTGCTGGTACAACCCTTTGAACAGCAAAGCCGCATTCAGGGTACCCGAGCAGGCGGTCGAGAGCGCCAACCCCACGTAACCGAGCGGGTAGATGAAGATGAGGTTGCAAACCATGTTGGCAATCATCGACATCACCCCGATCCGCACCGGCGTTTTGGTGTCCTGACGGGCGTAGTAACCGGGCGCCAGCACCTTGATCAGCATCAGGGAGAGCAGACCGGTAGTGGAGGCCAGCAGGCTGGCGCTCGACATGGCCACTTCATGCAGGCCAAATTCGCCGCGCATGAACAGCACTCGCAAAATGGGCTCGCGCATGACCGCAATGCCTATCATGGCGGGCAGGCCGAGCAGCATCACCATCCGCACCCCCCAATCCATGGTGCGGGAGAAGTCGGCCGGATCGGCATCCACATGCTTTTTCGCCAGCGCAGGCAGGATCACGGTACTGATGGCTACCGCAAACAGCCCGAGGGGGAACTCCAGCAGGCGATCCGAGTAGTAGAGATAGCTGATGGCACCAGTCGCCAGGAAGGAAGCCAGCATGGTGTTGACCAGCAGGTTGATCTGGCTGACCGAGACCCCGAACAGGGCCGGGAGCATCAGGGTGCGGATCTTCACCACCCCCGGGTGATTCCATCCCCACTTGGGCCATACCAGCATGTTGATTTGGCGCAAAAAGGGGTACTGGAACAGAAACTGCACCAAACCACCCAAAAAGACACCAATCGCCAGCGAGATCTCAGGTTTGTCCATCAGCGGTGCAATCCACCAGGCCGCCGCAATCATGGTGATGTTGAGAAACACCGGCGTGAACGACGAGACCGCAAAGCGACCGAAGGTGTTGAGGATAGCCCCCGCCATGGCGGTAAAGGTGATGAACCATAGGTAAGGGAAGGTGATTTTGAGCATCAGACTGGCGAGCTCGAACTTCTCGGCCGCAGGGCCGCCGTGCAGCCAGTCCCAGAACCAGCCCCAGCCAAACAGCGCGGTCAGCACACCCGACCCCAGCACACCGAGCAGGGTGACCACAGTTACTATCCCCCCCAGCGTGCCCGCAACCGCCGCCAGCAATTCACGCACTTCCCCCTCGTCGCCATTTTTCTTGTACTCCGTCATCACGGGAACAAAGGCCTGGTTGAAGGCACCTTCGGCGAACAGGCGACGCAGAAAGTTGGGAATGCGATTGGCAAAAAAGAAGACGTCGGCGGCCACCCCGGCACCGAGCAGATTTGCGATGACTACATCGCGAACCAAGCCCATTACGCGGGATGCCAGCGTCATTCCGGACACTATCATGCCGGATTTGATCAATTTCTTACTCAAGACGAGGCCTCTGGAACTGTCAGAATGAAAAGAATGCTGCTAGAATCGGCCGACAGTTTAACCGTCTCCCTACTGACACACCACCGGGAGGCGGTGTTTATTTGCACAAATCATTTGACAATATGTGGTTGGAAGGGCATATTTCCGGGCCTTTTCAATACACTCGCTAAGACAGTTTTAGGAGTTTTACCTTGGCTAACATCAAATCTGCTAAGAAGCGCGCTCTTCAGTCAGAAAAACGCCGTCAGCACAACGCCAGCCGTCGTTCCATGACCCGTACCTACCTGAAGAAAGTCATTGCTGCTATCGCCTCTGGCGACAAAGCTGCTGCGACTGCCGCTTTCGCTGTTGCTCAGCCGATCATGGATCGTATGGCGACCAAAGGCCTGATCCACAAGAACAAAGCTGCTCGTCACAAGAGCCGCCTGTCTGCCCAGATCAAAGCTATGGCTTAATCAGCGTCTGCTGATCAAAGCTGAAAAAACCGGCCTTAGTGCCGGTTTTTTATTTATCTGCGCTGCAATAAAGTCGATGCAGCAAACTGATCATTTCACGCACCTCATGGCTGCGCAGCGAATAGTAGACCGTCTGGGCCTCTTTGCGCGTCGTCACCAGCTCATCCCGCCGCAACAGCGCAAGATGCTGTGACAAGGCCGACTGACTCAATCCCAATCGCTCGTTGAGCTCCCCCACCGACAGTTCGCGCTCCAGCAACTGGCACAGAATAAACAGTCGCCGTTCGTTGGCCAGCGCCTTGAGCAAGGCCACCGCTTTACTCGCATTGGCTTCCATCTCTTCAAGTTGCATCACATCTCTCCTCTGCCACTGATCGCCGATGATACGTGGTGACGGGTCGTTTTAAAACGACAGGGTGGCCGGCTGGATGGCGGAGAAGTTCTCCTGGCCGGAAAAGAGAAAGGTAAAATCGCTCTCACAGACCCGCTTCACCGCCGGATGCTGGATCATCCGCTCGGCGAAGATGACGTAATACTCCTCCATCAGATCCTGAGTTTCCCCGATCAGCATCACCCCCTCCCCCTCAAGGATCTCCTCCCGATAGATGGTGGGAGCCATGAAGATGCCCTGATTGAAGAAGCCAAACGCCTTCATCAAGGCGGCATCATCAAACTCGCCAAGAATGCTGGGAGAAACCCCCTGCTGCTCGAACCACTGGGTCAGCTGGCGCCCCATGGCGGTACGGCGACCGGGGATCAGCAGCTTGCGCTCCTCCAAACAAGCGGGAAAGGGCTTTTCAGGCAGCGGCGCCTTGCAGAAGAAGCTGACACCACAGCCGCCCAGTCGTTTGGAGAGCAGCCCCGCATGCTGGCTGGAGTCCACTGGACAGTCGGAGAGGATCATATCGAGCTTGTGTTCGCTCAGCTGCTCCAGCAGCAGTTCGTGGGTCGATTCGAAACAGCGCAGATGGATGGAACCATCATTGGGGATGACAGAGAGAAGCACGCGGCTGGCAAGGCGCTTGGAGAGGGCATCGGCGATGCCGACGTCGAACAGGATCTGGCTCTCCTTGCGGTAGTTGACGATATCGAGCATCTCGTAGGAGAGGCTGAACATCTTGTCGGCATAGCGAAACACCAGCTGGCCCAGCTCGGTTGCCTCAAGAGAGCGCCCCTTGCGTTTGAGCAGCTTGCCCCCGAGGCGCTGCTCCAGCAGCTTGATCTGACCGGTGACGGTTTGCGGGGTCAAAAAAAGGGCTTCTGCTGCCTGGGTAACGGAGCCCTTCTTCTGAGTCATCCAGAAATAGTAGAGATGGTTGTAGTTAAGGTGTGACATCCGATGGGGTTCCCGCTTGACGCGGACTCCGGTAGCAGCTGAGTTCAACCGCCAGAATGTCATACATGTCGCTAACCGAGTCAACCTTGTTCGCGCCAAACTGCTCCATCAGACTGGCCTTGAGGCGTGCCTTGTCCGGCATCCGGTCAGCGCAATAACGCTTGTTGGAGCGCTTGACCATCTCGCCAGCCCGGCTGCTTAGCGCCCGCTCGGAGAAGGTCTCGCCAAAGCGCGCCTTGGCCTGCTTGTCCCCCAGCAGCAGGGCACTGTCTACCACTCCGTTCAGATAGGCAGAGCAGTTCGCCGAAGCGGCGTCCTGCTTGCAATCCTCCAGCCCGCCGGCCCAGGCCGCGGGGCTCAACAACAGCATCAACAACCCTGTATGCAGCTTCATAGTCCCTCCGTACTCTGTTCCCCTTCTCCCTTGGGAAGGGCCATGCGCAAGGCCAGATAGCCGACTACCGCCGCCATGGTGGAGCCCACCAGGATCCCGAGGCGAGAGTAGCTGCCGTAATCCAGCCCACCGTGCTCGAAGGCGAGAGACGCGATAAACATCGACATGGTGAACCCGATGCCACAGAGGATGCTGACCGCAAAAATCTGCTTGAAGTTGACCCCGGGCGGCAACTGGGCGATGCCCAGCTTGACCGACAGCCAGCTGATGGTGAACACCCCGAGCGGCTTGCCGACAAACAGCCCCAGCATGATCCCCATGGGTACCGGACTCAGCAGGGAGGAGAGACCAATCCCTTCCAGCGATACCCCTGCGTTGGCAAAGGCAAACAGAGGTAGGATCAGATAGGCACTCCAGGGGTGCAGTTGATGCTCCAGATACTTGAGCGGCGAGGCGTAACGCTTGCCGTTAAGCGGAACCATAAAGCCCACCACCACACCGGCCAACGTCGCATGGACACCAGACTTGAGCACCGCAACCCAGAGCACCAGACCAACCAGCATGTAAAGGCTGATCCTGTCCTCACCACGGCGATTCATCCAAAGCAAAGTGAGGGTTGCCAGAATACCGATGGCCAGCGCCTCAAGCGACAGCTGCTGGGTATAGAAAAGCGCGATGATGATGATGACACCCAGGTCATCCATGATGGCCAGCGCCAACAGGAATACCTTGAGGCTCACCGGCACCCGCTTGCCGAGCAGCGCCATCACCCCGAGGGCAAAGGCGATGTCGGTCGCAGCCGGAATTGCCCAGCCAGCGCGCGCCACTTCGTCCGAATAGTTGAAAAAGGCGTAGATCAAGGCTGGAGCCAGCATGCCGCCAACCGCGGCAATAGCCGGGAAGGTCGCCTGAACCCGGGTCGAGAGCGCCCCCTCCAGCATTTCACGCTTCACTTCCAGACCAACCAGCAGGAAGAAGATCGCCATAAAGCCATCGTTGATCCAGAGCAGCAGCGGCTTGTTGATGTCGAGAGCCGCGATGCGCACCTGCACCGGCGTGTCGAGAAACGCCTGATACCCGCCAGCCAGCGCGGTATTGGCTAAAATCATTGCCAGCATGGCAGCCATGATCAGAATAATTCCGGAGGCGGCCTCCAGCTTCAGGAACTTTTTGATTACGTCACTCATGGTTAAATTTTCCACCGTATTGCTTTGGTTTGAGTCTATCCCTTGCAACAACCAATGGAAAATCGTTTCTTGCTGCTCAATACAACGAAAAAACCGAAGGCAAAATAGAACATACCTGCTATAAGCAGGTTTTTCCTCGTCTCTGGCTACCGTCTTATTAATCAATAAAATGAATTTTCAATTATTTAACTGCATAAAAAAGGCGCCCTGAGGCGCCTTGCTATCAGATGGCGACGGGCGCCTTGATGCCGGGATGGGGGTCATAACCCTCGATCTCGAAATCCTCGAACTTGTAGTCGAAGATGGAGTCAGGTTTGCGCTTGATCACCAGGGTCGGCAGCGGGCGCGGCTCGCGGGATAGCTGCAGCGCAGTCTGCTCCATGTGATTGGAGTAGAGATGCACATCACCACCAGTCCAGACGAAGTCACCCACTTCCAGATTGCACTGCTGGGCCATCATGTGGGTCAGCAGGGCGTAGCTGGCGATGTTGAACGGCAGGCCGAGGAATACATCACAACTGCGCTGGTAGAGCTGGCAGGAGAGCTTGCCGTCCGCCACATAGAACTGGAAGAAGGCGTGGCAAGGGGCCAGCGCCATCTTGTCCAGTTCACCCACGTTCCAGGCGGATACGATGATGCGGCGCGAATCAGGGTTGTGCTTGATGTCATCCACCGCCTTCTGGATCTGGTCGATGACAGACCCGTCAGCCGCAGGCCAGGAGCGCCACTGAGCGCCGTAAACCGGCCCCAGATCACCATTCTCGTCGGCCCACTCATCCCAGATGCTGACGCCGTTTTCCTTCAGATAGGCGGTATTGGTATCGCCATTGAGGAACCAGAGCAGCTCGTGAATGATGGAGCGCAGGTGGCATTTCTTGGTGGTGACCAGCGGGAAACCTTCCGCCAGATTGAAGCGCATCTGATGGCCGAACAGGGAGACAGTACCGGTGCCGGTACGGTCTGACTTGACGGTGCCCTCATCGAGGATTTTCTGCATCAGGTCGAGATAAGCTCGCATTATTTCACCTCCTTCACGGCATTACCGAACAACTGCGGACGCTTGTAGGCGGCCCAGATCATCAGGGCACCGGCGATAATCATCGGGGTGGAGAGGATCTGGCCCATGCTGATCTCCTGGAAGTAGAGACCGAGCTGGCTATCCGGCTGGCGCACAAACTCCACCAGGAAGCGGAACAGGCCGTAGAACAGCAGGAACATGCCGGAGATGGCGCCGCGCGGCGGATTCTTGCGCCAGAACAGGTTGAGGATGATGAACAACACCACCCCTTCCAGCGCGAACTGGTAAAGCTGGGAAGGGTGACGAGGCTCGGGGCCAGCCTCCGGGAAGATGATGGCCCAGGGCACATCGGTGACCCGGCCCCACAGCTCGCCGTTGAGGAAGTTGCCGATCCGGCCAACGCCGAGACCAAACGGAATGAGCGGTGCCACAAAGTCGGCCACGGTGAAGAAGTGGCGCTTGGTCTTGTGGGCAAACCAGATCATCGCGGTGATCACCCCGATCAACCCACCGTGGAACGACATACCGCCGGTCCAGATCTTGAACAGATAGGTGGGATCCGCGAGGAAGAGATCGAAGTTGTAGAACAGCACGTAACCGACACGGCCACCGAGGATCACCCCGAGGAAACCGTAAAACAGCAGATCCGACACCTCGTTGCGGGTCCAGCCGCTGTTCGGTGTATCGGCGCGACGGCCGGCAAGCCACATGGCAAACGCGAAACCGAACAGGTACATGAGACCATACCAGCGTACCGATAGTGGTCCCAAACTGAATGCTACGGGATCAATCTGCGAGAAAACCCAATATCCATCGTGCTGCATATGCGGCCCCAGTCAAAATAAAAGCCGCATTTTCCGATCATTCGTCAGCAGGGACAAGGCATGATTATCAATCACTCTGTTTCGATTTATGACCGGCTCGCAGCAAACCGCCCAAACCATGCTCCTCCAGATAGCGGGCAAACAGGCCGCGCAGTACATGGGGGTTGTCATGTTTGAGGCCATCGGCCATCAGTTCGGTCAACTCGCTCAGGGTGGATTGACGCAGCACGTACTTGATCCGGGCGATGTTGTGGGTGTTCATACTGAAGCGGCGATAGCCCATGGCAAGCAGCAGCAATACACCGACCGGATCACCGGCCAGCTCGCCACAGACCGACACCGGCTTCTGGTAACGGTGGGAAGCATCAACCAGCTGTTGCAGGGCGCGGATCACCGCAGGATGGAAGGCATCGTAGATGTTGGCAACCCGGGAATTGTTGCGATCTACCGCCAGCAGGTACTGGGTCAGGTCGTTACTGCCCACCGACCAGAAATCGATGAGCGGCGCCATCTCCGGCAAGATAAAGAGGGCTGAGGGCACCTCGATCATCACCCCGAGGCTGGGATAGCGGATCACCGCATCGCGGCTCGCCGCCTCTTCCGACACTTCCCGCCATGCCTGATCCAGCAGACGACGGGAGGCCTTGATTTCGCTGACGCTGCTGATCATCGGCAGCATGATGGCCAGATTGTCAGCCCTTCACTGGCCCGCAGCATCGCCTTGAGCTGCACCAGAAACAGTTCGGGGTGATCCAGGGTGATCCGGATCCCCCGCCAGCCAAGGAAGGGGTTTTCCTCGACGATGGGGAAATAGGGCAACGGCTTGTCGCCGCCCACATCCAGCGTCCGCATGCAGACCGGCCGGTTGCGGTAGGTCTCCAGAATGCCGCGATAACGGGCAGTCTGCTCCCACTCTGAGGGGAAGCTCTCCTGCAGCATAAAGGGGATCTCGGTGCGATAGAGACCGACCCCGTCCGCCAGCTGATTGAGGGAAATCTCGGTATCGGCGCTGAGACCGGCGTTGAGCAGCAGGGAGACCTTGGTGCCGTCGGCCGTCTCAGATGGCAGGTTATCGACGCTGCGCACCAGGGTATCGAGCGCCCGCTCTTCGCTCAGCAGCTGACGATACTCGGTCAGGATCACCTGATTGGGCTCGATGAAGAGATCGCCGCTGTAGCCATCGACGACCAGCATGCGACCGCCGATGTCGCCAAGTGGCAGATCCACCCCCATGATGGCGGCGACTCCCATGGCACGGGCCAGAATGGCCGCGTGGGAGTTGGTTCCCCCCTTGAGCGAGACCACCCCGGTCAGATACTCGCGGGGCACTTCCGCCAGAATGGTAGCAGTCACCTCGTCGGCAACCAGCACCACCGGCTCGCCGATGGAGATATGTTCCGGTTCGTTCTGCACCAGTCGGCTGATCAGCCGCTGGGCAATATCCTTCACATCGGTGGAGCGCTCCTGTAAGTAGGGATCCTTCATCCCCTTGAACTGCTCGATCAAGCGATCACTGATCAGCTTGACCGCAGAGACCGCAGTCCAGTGCTCCTTGCTCACCTTGTTGCGAATGGGCTTGATGTAGCCGGGATCGCTGAGCAGATGGAGGTAGATATCGAAGATCGCCACCGAATCCTGGCTGTAGCTCTCGCGAAAACGCAGCGCCAAACTCTCCAAGTCGTGACGCACCTCCTCCACCGCCAGCTCCAGCCGCGCCAGCTGGCTGGCATGGTCTTCATCCTTGCGCGGGGTAATGGACGAGAGCGCCTTGCGGGGCCGCCACACCCAGGCCTTGGCCATGGCGATACCGCTGGCACCGGCAATACCACGCAGTGGCTTGCTCCAGTCGGTCTTCTGCAACCACCCCTTGGCCTGCGCCTGGGCAATCCGCGCCGCCAGCTGGGCCGCCAGGGTGACCATGAAGGACTCTTCCCCCTCATCGAAGCGGCGACTCTCCTTCTGCTGCACCACCAGAATGCCAACCACCTGACGCTGGTGCATGATGGGTGCGCCGAGGAAGGAGCGAAACGCCTCTTCGGCCACATCGGGCAGGAATTTGAAGCTGGGGTGCGCGGGGGCATCAGCCAGGTTGATCAACTCTTCCCGCTGACCCACCAGACCGACGATGCCTTGCTCGTAAGGCAGGGTCACCTTGCCGACCGCGGACGGGGCCAAGCCGTCGGTAGCCGCCAGGCGATAGCGGCGCACCTCGGGTTCCGAGACATAGACGGAGCAGCAGTCCACTGCCATGGCGTGCCGGGTCTGGCTCACCAATGCTTGCAAGGCCTGCTCGAGGGTGTTGGCCTCGGCCATGCTCTCGACGATACGTCTCAGTTCCGTTAACAACTAATCTGTGCTCCTTAACGGGCGCGGTTGCGCCGCCCATCCTTCTTGTTGACCTGCACTACCGGCACTGGCATCGCCAGCGGGGCAAACTCTTTCATGACCCGGCGGTAAACCTCCCGCTTGAACGAAACGACCTGACGCACCGGATACCAGAAGCTGACCCAACGCCAGTCGTCAAATTCGGGATGGCCATGACAGCCGAACTGGATCCGCGACTCCTTGCCCGAATTCAGCTGCAACAGGAACCATTTTTGTTTTTGGCCAATACAGACCGGTGAACTGTCCCAGCGGACAAGACGTTTGGGTAAACGGTACTTTAGCCAGTTACGACTGGTGGCCATGATGGTCACATCTTCGGGCTTGAGGCCAATCTCCTCATACAGCTCTCGATACATGGCCTGCTCTGGCGTTTCACCATCATCAACCCCCCCCTGCGGAAACTGCCAGGAGTGCTGCCCATAGCGTTTAGCCCACAACACTTGTCCTTCACGGTTACAGATCACGATACCGACATTGGGACGAAATCCGTCGCCATCAATCACGTGATCACCTTATAAAGGCTGAATCTATAAGGAGATTGTTCCACATTCACTCCGTGGCAGCAAACAAGGAGTGAATCCCCTGTTTCATGAATAACTTTCAATTTCAAACATACTTATAAACAAATCCAAGGATCCACGCCCCCAAGTTGCCCACCCAGGTTGTGCATAAAGCTGTTAGCAAACGGGTATATACAGTACTTTTTAACTGTACGCGAAAAGTGCCCCTCCGTATCACCACGCGACATAAAATATAAAAAACCTTTATTTTTTATATACTTGAGATAAAGCAACTGGATCTAGATCCATGTTTCACCAAGAGTCAGATCCATGATCCGGATTGTGAACAAGTTCAACTGCTCAAAGATCCACCGTGGCGAAATTATCCACAGGAGTGGCACAATATCTACCCCGTTTACCCGGTAAAAATGGGGTGGCATTCACAATTTTTTGTAACATATCAGCGACTCCAACCACTTTCATCCACTTATCCAAGATTTCTGTGGATAACTGTGTGTAACATCATGCACAAACCCTTGGACAACTATTTCGAGGTCAAACCAGACCTGGCTTACTGCTCGATAAAACAGACAAAATCCTTTAAAATCATAATGATGAACTGATGGCCCCCAAATTCTCTGCATTTGATCTTATCCACTCAGGATCGGTTATAAAAACAGCGATCCTTCTCGGGATCCTCCCCTGTTAGAATATGGTGAGCAAGATGGAGCCAACTATGCCAAGCAATCCCCAATCCGAGCAGGAGTTATTGAGCCGCGCCTATGCCATGGCCGGCTTCACGCTGGCGCAGCTGGCCGCCGAGGCTGGCGTTGCGGTGCCCAAAGACCTGCGCCGTGACAAGGGGTGGGTCGGTCAGTTGATCGAGCTGCAACTGGGGGCCAGCGCTGGGAGCAAGCCGGAGCAGGACTTCCCAGAGCTGGGGATCGAACTCAAGACGATCCCCGTGGATCCTCAAGGCAAACCGCTGGAGACCACCTTCGTCTGCGTCGCCCCGCTGATCGGCGTCAGCGGCCAGCGCTGGGAGGACTCCAACGTGCGCAACAAGCTCTCCCGGGTGCTCTGGATCCCGGTGGAAGGCAGTCGGGAGATCCCGGTTGGCGAGCGGCGAGTCGGCATGCCGCTGATGTGGAGCCCGAATGAAGAGGAAGATCGGCTACTGCGTCAGGACTGGGAGGAGCTGATGGACATGATAGTGCTGGGAGAAGTTGAGCAGATCAGCGCCCGCCACGGCCAGGTGATGCAACTGCGGCCCAAGGCGGCCAACAACAAGGCGTTGACTCGCGCCATCGGCCGCGATGGTCAACCCATCATGACCCTGCCCCGTGGCTTCTATCTCAAGATCGACTTCACCCACAGTTTGCTGCAACGCTATTTTGCCTTGCCGACTTGATCTGCCTTATCAACATCTTTGTCATATGGTGGTATAAAAATAGACAGGAGCCATTTTTAACTCACAGACAAGGAGGCGTCATGCCACTGATCAAACAGTTTTTGAAGTCCAAGCCCGAGGTCAAGGTGACCTTTGCCGTAGAGAAAGAGGCGGCTGCAGGAGCGGAACAGGTGATGCTGATCGGCGAGTTCACCCAGTGGCAACCGGTCGAGCTGAAACGCATGAAGAGCGGCGAGTTCAAAGCCACCCTCAATCTGCCGACCGACGGCCCGGGCTACTTTGAATATTGCTACCAACTCATCACACCGGCAGGGGAAACCCTCTACGAGAATGACTGGGCTGCGGACGACTATGTGCCTGGCCCCTTCGGGCGTGACAACTCGGTGGTACGGGTCATCCAGTAACGGCAACCAGAGAGCCAATAGACGGATACAAAAAAGGCTCGCCATTGGCGAGCCTTTTCACTACCTGTCGAGCTATTTGCCGACATACCGACACCAATTCGAATCGAATTAGTTGA
The DNA here is from genome assembly GCF_051919185.1 of Aeromonas sp. 97A. NCBI lineage: Bacteria > Pseudomonadati > Pseudomonadota > Gammaproteobacteria > Aeromonadales > Aeromonadaceae > Aeromonas > Aeromonas sp. 97A. The sequence goes on from NZ_JBQBFF010000001.1 coordinate 3,008,815, forward strand.
GCTTCTCTTTGATACGAGCAGCTTTGCCGGACAGGTTGCGCAGGTAGTACAGTTTGGCGCGGCGAACATCACCACGACGCTTCAGTTCTACACTGTGGATCAGCGGAGAGTGAGTCTGGAATACACGCTCAACACCTTCGCCGTTGGAGATCTTGCGAACGGTGAAAGCAGAGTGCAGACCGCGGTTACGCTTGGCAATAACGATGCCTTCGAAAGCCTGCAGACGCTCTTTACCACCTTCTTTAACACGAACTTGAACACGTACAGTGTCGCCCTGGGCAAAAGCCGGGATGTCGGTACGCAGTTGCTCTTGTTCAAGCTGCTGAATAATCTTGCTCATTGTCTTTCCTTACCTAGGATAAACTGAAAACTCTACTTAACGCTGTCACGCACTTCGCGGACATACTCGGCAAGAAGTGATTCTTGCTCGTCAGTCAGAGCTAGGTTGTTAATAAGTTCCGGCCTTCTTTGCCAGGTTCGTCCGAGCGACTGCTTGAGACGCCAGCGTCGAATCACTTCGTGATTGCCGCTTGTCAGCGCCTCGGGCACCGCCAATCCATCCAACACCTCCGGCCGAGTGTAGTGGGGGTGATCCAGCAAGCCATCCGTAAAGGAGTCCTGCTCGGCACTGGCCTGATCACCCAAAACCCCGGGGACCAGACGCGAAACCGCATCGATCAGGGTCATGGCAGGCAACTCGCCACCACTTAACACGTAATCCCCGATAGACCACTCTTCGTCGACTTCGGTTTGTATCACGCGTTCATCGATACCTTCGTATCGACCGGCTACCAGAATCAGTTTCTGATTCGTCGCCAACTCGGTTACGCCCGCTTGAGTCAGCTTGCGTCCCTGAGGAGAGAGATAGATGACTTTCGCCCCGTCTCCCGCTGCTTGCTTGGCTGCATGAATCGCGTCACGCAGCGGCTGAACCATCATTAACATGCCAGGCCCACCACCATAAGGACGATCATCGACCGTACGGTGTTTGTCGTGGGTAAACTCCCGGGGGTTCCAGCACTCAATCTGCAGCAGGCCACTCTTGACGGCCCGACCCGTTACCCCGTGCTCGGTAATGGCTCGGAACATTTCAGGGAAGAGGCTAATAACCCCAATCCACATAAGAAACCTCCGGCACCCGTGTTAGCGCGGGAAACTAGAAACCAGGATCCCAATCAACTTCGATTGTTCGAGCAGTCAGATCAATATTCTTGATCACCTGCTCTTCCAAGAACGGAATCAACCGCTCCTTTGCACCAAAGGCATCTTTTACATTGGCCTCAACCACCAACACATCGTTGGAGCCGGTTTCCATCAATTCGGTCACCTTGCCCAGGTCGTATCCCTTGGTGGTCACCACGGAGCAACCAATCAGGTCACGCCAGTAGAACTCACCTTCAGGCAACGCAGGCAACAGATCGGCGGCTACGCCAATCTCGACATTGGTCAATGCCAGGGCATCTTCGCGCACATCGATACCATCGAGTTTGCAAATCAGACCCTTGTTGTGACGTTTCCAGGATGAGACCCGAATTTCACGCCACGCCCCGTTCTGATTAATCAGCCAGGGGTTGTAATCGAAAATCGCTTCGGCAACATCGGTGAAGGAGTTCACTTTAAGCCAGCCCTTGATGCCATAAACGGTACCCAGGGTGCCCAGAACTACAGGTTTTTCCACCTTAACTCCTTACCGTTGGGCTGATTAAGCAGCTTTTTTAGCGTCTTTGATCAGCTTGGCAACGCGGTCAGAAACAGCGGCACCAGTAGCAACCCAATGCTCGATACGAGCCAGGTCCAGGTTCAGCTTTTCAGCTTGACCAGCAGCAACCGGGTTGAAGAAACCAACGCGCTCGATGAAGCGACCGTCACGGGCGCAACGGCTGTCAGAAACTACTACCTGGTAGAACGGACGCTTTTTCGCGCCACCACGTTGTAAACGAATGGTTACCATATCGTCCTCATTAACATCTAATGAACAAGGCCCGCAAACACGCGGACCCTAGCTTAAAATAAGCCGCGTAATTCTACTTGGATTCGTAATAATTGCAACCAAGCCAGCCATTTTTTGCGCAGAGCGGCAATGAAAAGGGGCCTGCCGCTGCAGACCCCCATCAACACGCAGGCCGGATCAGAACGGGCCGCGACCGCCACCGAAACCGGGGGGCATCATGTTCTTCATCTGGCTCATCATCTTACGCATGCCACCCTTGCCGGACATCTTCTTCATCATGCGCTGCATCTCGGTGAACTGCTTGAGCAGCTTGTTCACATCCTGCACCTGCATGCCGGAACCTGCGGCGATACGGCGTTTGCGGGAACCCTTGATGAGATCGGGGTGAGCACGCTCCTTCGGCGTCATGGAGCTGATGATAGCCTCCATTCGCACGGTGAGCTTGTCATCCATCTGATCTTTAACGTTATCCGGCAGCCCGGACATGCCGGGCAGCTTGTCGAGCATCCCCATCATGCCGCCCATGTTGCGCATCTGGGCCAGCTGCTCGCGGAAATCTTCCAGATCGAAGCCTTTGCCACTCTTGACCTTGCTGGCCAGCTTGGCCGCTTTCTCTTTATCGACGTTGCGCTCGACCTCTTCGATAAGAGAGAGCACATCGCCCATACCGAGGATGCGGGAGGCGAGACGATCCGGGTGGAACGGCTCCAGCGCATCGGTCTTTTCACCCATACCGATAAACTTGACCGGCTTGCCGGTGATGTGACGTACCGACAGCGCGGCACCACCCCGGGCGTCGCCGTCCGCCTTGGTGAGGATCACGCCGGTGAGCGGCAGCGCTTCGTTGAACGCCTTGGCGGTGTTGGCGGCATCCTGACCGGTCATGGCATCCACCACGAACAGGGTCTCGACCGGCTTGATGGTGGCATGCAGATCCTGTATCTCGGCCATCATCTCGCTATCAACGTGCAGACGACCGGCAGTATCGACGATCACCACGTCATAGAATTTCTTGCGCGCCTGATCGATGGCTGCGGTGGCGATGTCGACCGGCTTCTGGCTGGCATCGCTCGGGAAGAAGTCGACACCGATGTCGCTGGCCAGGGTCTCCAGCTGCTTGATCGCCGCAGGTCGATAAACGTCGGCACTGACCACCAGCACCTTCTTCTTGCTGCGCTCTTTGAGCAGCTTGGCCAGTTTGCCAACTGTGGTGGTCTTACCGGCACCCTGCAGACCGGCCATCAGGATGATCGCTGGCGGCTGGGCAGCCAGGTTGAGCTGTTCGTTGGCCTCCCCCATCACGGTGACCAGTTCACCGTGCACAATCTTGATGAATGCCTGGCCCGGGCTCAGGGATTTGGCCACTTCCTGCCCGACCGCGCGCTCTTTGACACGCGCCACGAAATCACGCACTACCGGCAGGGCGACATCCGCCTCGAGCAGCGCCATGCGAACTTCGCGCAGGGTTTCCTTGATATTATCTTCGGTCAGGCGACCACGGCCACTGACATTGCGCAAGGTGCGCGAGAGTCGTTCAGTCAAATTCTCAAACATGACGGATTCCGGTTCTTGGCGTAATAAATTGGGGGCATTATAACCCAGAGCGGGCGCGAGGACGATTATTCACCGCACCGCAGCAGCAGGGACCTTCTCCCTATATATGGGCAGATCGGCCGTTGCACAACTGGCGAGCACTTCTCGTGCAAGGTATACTGCCCCTCTTACCCTCAAAAGCTTGTGCAACAACGACCTGGTTATGATCGTAATCTCTGTTCTGGCCCTGGCGTTTTATCTGCTGGCCATCATCGCCTCCCTGCATCTGTTACTGAGCGCCAAGCCGGTGGGACAGCGCTCCCTGTTTGCCTGTATCGGATTGGCCCTGATCGCCCACGCCAGCGCCCTCGGTTCAGAGGTATTGCAGAGTTACGGCCAGAACCTGAGCATGCTCAACGTTGCCTCGCTGGTCAGCCTCATCATCAGTTGCTTCATGACCTGCGTGACCCGCCGCTTCAACGGCTGGATCCTGCTGCCGGTGGTCTACAGCTTCTCGGCCCTGTTGCTGGCTGCCAGCGCCTTGATCCCGGGTCGCTATATCACCCATCTGGAGGCCCATCCCCAGCTGTTGCTGCACATCGGCCTCGCCCTGATGGCCTACTCGGTATTGATGATCGCCTGTCTGTTTGCGCTGCAGCTCGCCTGTCTGGACAAGCAGCTTAAATCGAGAAAAATCAGCAACCTGCCAGCCATGCCGCCACTGATGACAGTGGAAAAACGGCTGTTTCAGTTGATCTCTGCAGGGGTGTTGCTACTGACACTCTCCATCGCCTCCGGCCTCTTCTTCCTCGAAGATATGTTCGCCCAGGGCAAGTCTCACAAGGCCGTGCTCTCCATCCTGGCATGGTGTGTTTACGTGTTGCTGCTGTGGGGTCATCACACCTATGGCTGGCGCGGCCGTAAAGTCATCACACTCAGTCTGATTGGCAGCTTCATCCTGACTCTTGCCTACTTTGGCAGCCGCTTCGTCAAAGAAGTGCTGTTGAGCTGACACCTATACTCTTTTAGCCATACCATCCAACAGGAGCCCTTTTTGGACAGCATCTCAACGAGTACATTACTGATTGTTCTCGTTATCTTGATCCTTCTTTCCGCCTTCTTCTCCAGTGCCGAAACCGGCCTGATGTCCATCAACCGCTACAAACTGCGGCATCTGGCACAGACCAAACACAAAGCCGCACGTCGCGTCGAGCAACTGCTCGCCCGCCCCGATCGCCTGCTGGGGCTGATCCTGATCGGCAACAATCTGGTCAATATTCTCGCCTCCGCCATCGCCACCATCGTCTGTATCCGGCTGTTTGGTGATCTCGGGGTCGCCATCGCCACCTTCGGCCTGACCCTGGTGGTGCTGGTATTCGGTGAAGTGACCCCCAAGACGCTGGCAGCCATGTTCCCGGAGAAGATCGCCTATCCCGCCTCCTGGATCCTCAAGGGGCTGATGGTGCCACTCTCGCCGCTGGTCTGGCTGATCAACGGCATCACCAGCGGCCTGCTCAAGATGCTGAAGATCAACCCCAACAAGGATGACTCTCTCAACACCGAGGAGCTGCGCACCATAGTCAATGAGGCGGGTAACCTGATCCCCCAGCGTCATCAGGAGATGCTGCTGAGCATTCTGGATCTCGACAAGATGCTGGTCGAGGACATCATGGTGCCACGCAGCGATATCTACGCCATCGACATCAACGATGACTGGAAGAGCATCCAGCGCCAGCTAGCCCACTGCGCTCACACCAAGATCCTGCTCTATCGCGACAATATCGACGACGTTGTCGGCTTTTTGCACGCGCGCGATGCCCTGCGGCTGGTAGCTAAGGATCAGTTCAACAAATCGAGTCTATTGCGTGAAGTGGACGAGATCTACTTCATTCCGGAAGGAACGCCGCTCAACGTGCAGCTGGCCAAATTCCAGCGCAACAAGGAGCGAATTGGCCTGATCGTCGACGAATACGGCGACATTCAGGGGCTAATCACTCTGGACGATATTCTGGAAGAGATAGTGGGCGACTTCACCACCTCCATGACGCCAGCGCCGAGCGACGAGATCCACCCCCAGTCAGATGGTTCTTATCTGGTCGAAGGCTCAGCCAATATTCGTGAGCTGAACAAGGAGATGAATTGGCACCTGCCCATCGACGGCCCGCGTACCCTCAACGGTCTGATCCTCGAATATCTGGAGGAGATCCCCCAGCCCAACATCGGGATCCGGTTGGCCGGTTATCCTATCGAGATCCTCGATGTGGAGAACAATATGGTCAAGATGGCGCGGATCATGCCTGCATCGTACCGGGCGGAGTCGGATTCACAAGATTGAAAAAGGGCTGCCAGTGGCAGCCCTTTTCTATTGCTCATCGTCATTGCTCATCTTCATCATCCGGCTCCAGCACCAGCGTCGGGATCAACTCGCCAAACACCCGTTGCAACTCGTCGCGGTTGGCCAGCAGGTCTTGCAGCGTATAGCTGTCCATCACCGCCAGAAACGCATCCATCGCCTCTTTCAGCGCACTCTTGAGCAGACAGACAGAGACGATGTGACAAGCGGGCGAGCCGCAGTCAATGCCGTCCAGATTGCCTTCCAGCGCCCTGATCACCTGCCCGATATTGATGGTGGCGGGATCGCAAGCCATACGAATACCGCCATTCTTGCCACGCTGGGATTGCAGATAGCCCAGCTTCACCAGCTGATTGACCACCTTCACCATGTGGTTGCGGGAAACGCCATACAGGGCCGATACCTTGGCAACGCTCGACAACTCCCCTTCCGGCAGGGTGGCAAGATAGAGCAGGGCTCTCAATCCAAAATCTGTATAACTGGTTAGTCTCATAAAACCTGATTAGCGCGATGCGAAAAGTGGAGTATTGATTCAAATCAAATAAACATCTAGGATGCCACTTATTAAATGACATTTTATATGTTCAATTAGAACGAGGCCCCTATGCTAGATCAAACCACCGTTGCCGTCATCAAAAGCACCATTCCGCTGCTCGAATCGGCAGGCCCTGCCCTCACCCAGCACTTCTACCAGCGGATGTTCAGCCATAACCCGGAGCTGAAAGATATCTTCAACCTGGCCCATCAACGCAGTGGCGGCCAGCCGCTGGCCCTGTTCAATGCAGTCGCCGCGTATGCAAAGAATATCGACAATCTGGGAGCGCTCGCCGGTGCGGTCGAGCGGATTGCGCACAAACATACCGGATTCCTGATCCAGCCGGAACAATATCACATTGTAGGTAGTCATCTCTTGGCCACGCTCAAAGAATTGGGCGGAAGTGCGGTCACCGACGAGGTGCTGGAGGCATGGGGCAAGGCGTATGGCGTGCTGGCAGACATCTTCATCGGCCGCGAGCGAGAGATCTATCAGGAGAAGGCCAATCAGGATGGCGGCTGGCAAGGTACCCGCACCTTCATCATCAAGGAGAAGCGAGCCGAGAGCGAACTCATCACCTCCTTCCTGCTGGCGCCGGAAGATGGCAAGCCGGTACTGACCTTCAAACCGGGCCAATACCTCAGCATCAAGCTGGTTCACCCCAAGCTGGAATATCAGGAGATCCGCCAGTACTCCCTCTCCGATGCCCCCAACGGGCAGGATTACCGCATCAGCGTCAAGCGTGAGCCACAGGGCCAGGTCTCCAACCTGCTGCACGATCACCTGCAGGCGGGTGACAAGATCGAGGTGATGCCCCCTACCGGCGATTTCTACCTGAAAGCCGACAGCCAGACCCCGGTCGTACTGCTCTCCGCCGGTGTCGGCGTGACGCCGATGATGAGCATGCTCAACCAGCTGCTGGCGAACGGCCATCAGGCTGATGTCACCTGGTTGCACGCCTGCGAACAGGGCGCTGTACACGCCTTCCGGGAGGATATTCAGCAAAAATCCCGCCAGCATCCCAACTTGCTGAGCCGGATCTGGTATAGGGAGCCGGAAGCCAGTGATGTGCAGGGTCAAGATTACGATCTGGCCGGCACCATGGATCTGACTGCCGTGAAGGAGCGCATCACGCCTGAGGCCCACTACTACTTCTGTGGCCCTGTCGGCTTCATGCAAGAGATCAAGCGGCAGCTGCTGGCGGCTGGGGTGCCAGCGGGGCAGCTCCATTACGAAGTTTTTGGCCCCCATCAAGATCTCTAAGGCGCAGGCAGCCATATAACAGAGGGAGGTTCCGGCCTGTCATGGCACGGCGGCTGGAACCGGACCCACAGGTGCAGATCTGTGGGTCATTTTTTTGGATCAGTGCATCGCCTTGGCGCGGGCCACCACGTTGGCCGGCATCCTGTTGCCAAGACGGTTGAGCAGACTCGCCGCCTTCTGGTGCAGCGCCTTGTCACCGATGACGGAGCCATGGAGCCAGCGATAGGCGTCCTCATAATCGAGCGGACTGCCCATCCCCTGCAACAGCATCTCGACCCACTCGATGCGGGCCCGCAGAAAACCGAGGCTGGCTGCCTCGCGCATCAGAGTTTCGGCTCGCACCAAATCCTTCTGCACCAAAGTTCCTTTCCAGTAGTAGCGACCCAACTGCTCCAGCGCCGGCGCCAACCCCTGATTGGCCGCCTCCCACATATATTGCACCCCGAGCTCGGCGTTGGACTTGGTACAGACCCCCCACGCCAGCATATCCCCCCAGAGGAATTGATAGGCAGGGATCTTCATCACCGAGGCGCGTGCTTCGATATCCTGAGTTAGCTGACAGCGATCCTGTTTAACCTGAGTGAGATGGCGCCCCTGCTCAATCCAGTTGAGCAGCTCGTCCTGACGATAGAGCGGCACCGCCTGCAACTCGCCAGCGGCCAGAGGCGCGGGAGGCGCCACCACAGCGGCAGGCTCAGCCGGTTTTGGCAGCGGCGCGGCCCCCTCGCCACTGCTGGCAACGGGTGTGACCGGCTCGGCCGGAAGCAAGACGGGGACAGCGTCAGAGGGCGCTGGCGTAGCAGCAGAGACAGGGGCCGTTGCCACCGCAGCACTGCTTGCTGTCGGTGCCGATGCACTTGCTGCAGGCGCATCGCTCGATACGGCAGCCGATACCGCCTCGGCACCATAAAGGGGCGCGGTGAATGCACCGACAAGAACGAGAAGGGTAAGGGGTTTCATCATAAGGATCTCCTGCTGCACTCTGTTATCGGCACCAAGCCCCATCCCCTTAGCCTTCCGGGCGGATCTCATCAATACAAAAGGGAGCCGAAGCTCCCTTGTTGGCACGGTTGACCCGCTTACTTGACGAAATCGACACCCAGCTGGATATCGGCTTTCAGGGTAGCCAGCATGCCTTCCATCGCTTCCTGCTCGAACGCGCTCAGCTTGCCGTAATCCAGTACGGTTTCGACGCCGTTCTTGCCCAGCAGTACCGGCTGTGCGAAGAAGGTGGCGTGCTCGCCGTTGCCTTCCACGTAGGCGCACTCAACAACGTTGGCTTCGCCCTGCAGACCCTTGATGAGGGAGAGACCGAAACGGCAAGCCGCCTGACCCATGGAGAGGGTCGCAGAACCGCCACCGGCTTTGGCTTCCACCACTTCGGTACCGGCATTCTGGATGCGCTTGGTCATGGCTGCCACTTCTTCAGCGGTGAAGGAAGCGCCTTCAATCTGGGAGAGCAGCGGCAGAATGGTCACGCCACTGTGACCACCGATCACGTTGACGCGAACCTTGTCGATGTTCAGCCCTTTGGCAGCGGCCACGAAGGTCTCGGCGCGGATCACGTCCAGGGTGGTGACGCCGAACAAACGACGCTTGTCATAGACACCGGCTTTCTTCAGCACTTCGGCGGCGATGGCCACAGTGGTGTTGACCGGGTTGGTGATGATGCCGATCAGTGCTTTCGGGCAAGTGGCCGCGCACTTCTCGACCAGATTCTTGACGATACCGGCGTTGATGTTGAACAGGTCGGAGCGATCCATCCCCGGCTTGCGTGCCACACCGGCGGAGATCAGCACCACATCGGCCCCAACCAGCGCAGGAGTCGGATCTTCACCGCAGAAGCCCTTGATGGCGACGTCGGTAGGAATATGACTGAGGTCAACGGCCACACCCGGAGTAACCGGGGCGATGTCATACAGGCTCAGCTCGGAGCCAGCCGGCAGACGGTTTTTCAACAGCAGAGCGAGGGCTTGACCGATGCCACCAGCGGCACCCAGAACGGCAACTTTCATGATCAACTCCATGTTTAAGCGTAGGTTTAAGGTTGTTTGTTGTTGTGCGCCCAACCTTAATGGATCCCCCCATAAAAAACAATCTGATAACAGTTGCAGTCACGGGTTCTGTGAGCCACGAAACATGCGGGAGCAAAAATTGGAGGGAAATACAAAAAGTTGGAGGAGAAGCACAGTTTTTCTGCACTTCTCCTTACCATAAAGAGGTAGTTATGAAGGTCTCAGGATTGGAATGCCAACGCCCGTTTTTCACACCAGCGAAAACCAATTGTTAACAATCCGTTCATCGCCAGATAAAGCCCGCCAGCCACCCCGAACACAGCCAAGGTATCGTAGGTCTGGGCGTTCAACCCCTGCGCCAGCCCCATAATGTCCATGATGGTGATGGTACTGGCGAGGGAGCTCCCCTTGAGCACCAGGATCACCTCGTTGGAGTAGGCAGGCACCAGATGACGGGCGGCGTGGCGCACCTTCATCCAGAGGGTCTGGCGACCGTTAAAACCAAGCGCACGACACGCCTCTACTTCACCGGCCGGGATGGCATCGAGCGCCCCCTTGAACAACCGGGTGGAGTAGGCCGCCGTGTTGAGGCCCAGCGCCAGCACGGCGCAGAACCAGGGCTGCTTGAGCAGCGGCCAGAGCGGGCTGGCTTTCAGCCACTCGAACTGGCCCGGCCCGTAGTAAATCAGGAAGATCTGGATAAGCAGCGGCGTACCGGTAAAGAGCAGCACCCACAGCTGCACCAGCTGGGTCGCCACCGGCAAGCGCAGCTCCAACACCCAGGTCATCAGGGCTGCCAACACAATCCCCAGCAGCAGGCTGAACAGGGTCAGCTCCAGCGTGGTGACCAGACCGCCCAGCAACGTAACGAGATACTCTTGCATCAGTTAGCCTCCGTAGCGGCGGGTGTAGCGGGCAGCCAGCCCGAGGCCATATTCACTCACCAGACTGATGGCCAGATAGATGAGGGCGGCGGCGGCATACCAGGTGAAAGGCTCATAGGTACTGGCCGAGGCCATCTGGGCCTGACGCATCATCTCGTTCACCCCGATAAGCGACACCAGCGCGGTATCTTTCAGCAACACCAGCCACTGGTTGCCGAGGCCCGGCAGGGCATGGCGCCACGCCTGCGGCAACACGATGCGAAAGAAGATGTGGCTCTTGCTCAAACCCAGCGCCAGCGCCGCCAGCCGTTGACCTGAAGGCACCGCATTGATCGCCGCCCGCAGGGTCTGGGTCGCATAGCTGGCGAACAGCAGGGAGAGCGCCAGCACGCCACAGGCGAACGGGCTGAACTCCACATACTCGCCAGTGAGGAGGAACAGCACCTGGGTCGAACCGAAGTAGATGAACAGCACCACCAGCAACTCGGGCAGGCCACGGATCAGCGTGGTCAGGGTGGCCACCGGCCACACCAATGCACGCTGCTTGCTGAGCTCGGCGGCACTGAACGCCAGTGCCAATACCATGCCCCCGACCAGTGATGCCAAGGCCAGCCCGAGGGTCATCCAGGCTGCATCCAACAACAGGCTCAACATGGCTTACTGCGCGAAGTATTTGTCGAAGATTTTCTGATAGGTGCCGTTGGCCTTGATCTCGGCCAGCCCCTTGTTCAGCTGGGTCAGCAGCTCCTGATTGCCCTTGGCGACCGCGATGCCAAAGCCGGTACCGAAGTACTTGGCATCCGTCACTGGCGTACCCACCACGGCATACTCCTTGTGCTGCTTCAGCCAGTCGGCAGCAACGGCAGTATCGGCAAAGACACCGTCGGTACGGCCATTCATCATGTCGAGGAAGGCGCTCTGGTAGCTGGCGTACGGCACTGTCAGCAGACCCTTGCTCACCCAGTTATCCACCAGATAGGACTGGTGGGAGGTGCCGTTCTGCACGCCGACTGTCTTGTCGACCATCTCTTCCGGCCCCTTGAAGGCCCCTTTCTTGGCGACGAATACTGCCGAGTTCTCGTAATAGATGTCGGAGAAATCGACCTGAGCGGCCCGCTCAGGGGTTACGTCCATGGCGGCGATGGCGGCATCGTAGCGACGGAATTTGAGGCTGGGGATCAGGCTGTCAAAGGCCTGGTTGTGGAAGCTGCACTCCAGCTTGGCCTGCTCGCAGATGGCGCGCGCCAGATCGATGTCAAAACCCTGAAACTCGTTCTTGTCATCCAGGTATTCGAACGGCGCGTAGGTGGCCTCGGTGGCGAACTTGATCTCTTTGGCCATGACGGAGGTACTCAACAGGCCCATGGCAGCAACCAACAACAGACTCTTTTTCATGACAGCTTCCTTATCGATTCAATATCAATGCATCAAGAATTCGGCAAACCGGCTGGTTTGCGGGGATTGGAAAATGGCAGCGGTGCCGGATTCGATGATCCGCCCCTTCTCCAGATAAATCACCTGACTGGCCACCTTGCGGGCAAAGTCGACCTCGTGGGTCACCACCACCTGGGTAATGCCGGTCTGGCTCAGGTTGCGGATGATCTCGGCCACCTCCTTGGTGATCTCGGGATCGAGGGCGGCAGTCGGCTCGTCAAACAGCAGCACTTCCGGGTCCATCATCAGGGTACGGGCAATGGCCACCCGCTGCTGCTGACCGCCGGAGAGACGGGCAGGCCAGGCATCGCGCTTGTCGGCCAGTTGCAGCTGGGCCAGCAGGTAGGCCCCCTTCTCGATGGCGGCCTCCTTGCTCATGCCGAGCACCTTGACCGGCGCTTCAATAAGATTCTCCATCACAGTGAGATGTGGCCAGAGATTGTACTGCTGGAACACCATCCCCACCTTGCGACGCAGCAGTTGGGACTGGCGGTTGAATTCGGCAGCAGAGAGGGAGTTCGGGAAAGAAAATTCACTTTCGCCAATCCGCAGAACACCCGCATCCGGGGTATCCAGCAGGTTCATCATCCGTAGCAGGGAACTCTTGCCAGCACCGCTCGGGCCCAGCAACACCAAGGTTTCACCGGGGGATGTCCGAAAGCTGACCTGTTGCAGAACCGGCACCTTGTGCCAGGACTTCTCGATACCTATTAATTCAATACCCATACAGCCCAATTGAATAAGTTTTCAAAATTTCATCCCGATTCTATCCCTAATAAAGGTTGATGCAAGCCATTTTTGAATCAATATGCAGAACAAGCGCCGCTTCCTTGCAAAAAACGGCATATGAATGCAAAATGGCCCCGCTGTTCGTATCTGCCGCCTGTATCGCACAGGCCGCCACACCTCCTCATTCGTGAGACCAAGATGAAACACAACGACAAGCAAGAAAAACTGGCCAAGGCCTTTAAAGCCTTGCTGAAAGAAGAGCGCTTTGGCTCCCAGGCAGAAATCGTCACCGCCCTGCAAGAGCTGGGCTTCGAGAACATCAACCAGTCCAAGGTATCGCGCATGCTGAGCCGCTTCGGCGCCGTTCGCACTCGCAATGCCAAGATGGAGATGGTCTACTGCCTGCCGGTGGAACTGGGCGTGCCCACCACCTCCAGCCCGCTCAAGAATCTGGTGCTGGACGTCGATCACAACGGCGCACTGGTGGTGATCCACACCAGCCCGGGCGCAGCCCAGCTGATCGCCCGCCTGCTCGACTCCCTCGGCAAGGCAGAGGGGATCCTCGGCACCATCGCCGGTGATGACACCATCTTCATCACCCCGACCAGCGATACCGATATCGAAGAGCTCTACCTCTCCGCCCTCGAGCTGTTCGAACAGACGCCGTAATGGCCGCTACCGCGTCATCGCGGTCACGCCAGAACGAAAAATCCCGGCCAAGGCCGGGATTTTTGTTTTCTGCAGCTTCGTCAGGCGGGCTTATTTGCCCTGCGCCATCAGAAAACCCTCCGATGGGGCGAAGAAAGCCGCGCCGGTCACTGCCTTGGTAAAGCGCAGCAGGTGGTCGAAGTGGCTGCCCTCCCCCTTGTACATGCTGGCCAGCATGGCGTTGAAGTGCTGCGGAGTGCGGCAGCAGGAGATGAAGTAGAGTCCCTGCTCGGTCATGGTGCCCCAGGGCATGCTCTGGCGCAGGATCTCCATGGACTCCCCTTTCGGAGTCTTGAGATTGACCCGCTTGATGTGGGCGGTCAGCGGCTTGGCAGCAGACTCATATTCGATGTTGTCAGGCTTGGTGCGACCGATAATGTCTTCCTGCTCTTTTTGCGCCAGCTTCTCCCAGTCGCTCATGGCGTGGACCCAGCGCTGGACGTGAATGTAGGAGCCACCGGCAAACTCGCCATCAGCCAGCAGCGCCACTTCGGCACGGTGTTCATCCTGCGGGTTCTCGGTGCCATCGACGAAACCGGTCAGGTCACGGCAATCCAGATTGCGGAAACCGCGCACCTCTTCGGCCAGCTCGACCAATCCGGCCAGCAGTGCCATCACGCGGTGACCGGCGTGGTGCAGCACATCCACCCGATCGGCGCGCAGCTGAATAAAAAGATCAAACGGGGTGTTGGGTGCCTCCTGACCGTTGGCGGATTGCGCCATAAAGCTGCGGAACTGGGGCGGACGGGCGGCAGGGTAGAGACCATCCCAGGCGTCGGCGCCAACAGCAACCAGACCGCTGAAACCGGCATCAGGGAAATCGGCGGCGACCGCCTGCCACAAGGCGGGCAGTTTGGCCAGACGGCCGACCAGTTCGGCGGCATCGCCGGTACGATTGAACATCAGATAGAGGGCGTGCAGATTCGGCTCTGCGCAGATCCCGGCTTGGGCTTTCATATATCTCTCCCCTGAGTAGGCGTTAGCGTTACGGGCTATTTGCGTTGCGCGATTATAAACCAGAGTGGATCCAGTTCTTTGATTTCACGACGATATCACGCGTTCAGGGCAAAGGGGCAAACAACACCAACCCATGGGGGGCAACCTTGATCCGTGCCCGCATCCCATCAAGGGGCTCGCCAATGCTCGCCTCCAGCTGCAGATCGCCACACTCGAACAGCACCCGACAGTGGTGGCCGAGGAACTGCTGCTCCACCACCTTGAGCTCCCCATCTGCGGCGCTCTCCAGCAGCAGTTGCTGGGGGCGGAGCATCAGCTGCAACTTCTCGCCCACCGCCCGGCCATGAGGCTCGCTGCCACAAATGACCCCGAGCGCCGTCTGCACGCAGTGGCTGTCCACCACCTCGGCAGCCAGATAGTTGACCCCGCCGAGAAACTCCGCCACGAAGCGGTTTTGCGGGCGGCGATAGAGCTGCTCAGGCTGGCCCACCTGCTCGATGTGACCGGCGCGAAACAGCGCCAGCCGATCGGCGAAGGCGAACGCCTCCTCCTTGCTGTGGCTGACGAAGATGGCGCCGATCCCCTGCTGCTTGAGCAGGGCGCGGATCTCGAGGATCAACTTCATCCGCACCTGGGTATCGATGTTGGAGAAGGGCTCATCCAGCAGCATCAGCCGCGGCTTGCACACCAGCGCCCGGGCGATGGCTACCCGCTGCTGCTGACCACCGGAGAGCTGGTGCGGATAGCGATCCCCCAGCCCCTGCAGATTGACCAGCGCCAGCGCCTCGTCCACCTGCTGCTGGCGGACGCGGCGATCGAGTTTGGTCAGGCCAAAGCCGACATTGTCGGCCACCGTCAGGTGGGGAAAAAGGGCGTAATCCTGAAAGATCATGCCGATGTTGCGCGCCTCGGGCGGCACGCTGGCACCCGGCCCGTCGAGCAGGGTATCGCCGAGGCGAATAGAGCCCTCTGCCAACGGCAGCAGCCCGGCGATGGCCTTGAGCAAAGTGGTTTTGCCGCAGCCACTGGCTCCCAGCAGGCAGACGATCTCGTTGTCTGCCACCGTCAGGGAGAGCTGTTCCAGCACATTGCGGCCGTTGTAACGGCTGCTGACATTTTCAACCTGCAAACAGGACAAGGCTGACTTCCTCTCGTTTCTGGCGGCGCGCTGCCTTTCGGTTCAGCACACCGCATGCAATTTCATTGACCGACGTGGCGGCTCAGTGACCCGGACTGTCCAGACTGCGGTTAACCCAGATCAGCGGCAACAGCCCCACCAGTACGATGACGATGGCCCCGAGCGCGCCGCGCTCCAGCATCTCGTCCGAGACGAACTGGTAGACGTGGGTCGCCAGGGTATCGAAGTTGAACGGCCGCAGCAGCAGGGCGGCGGGCAGCTCCTTCATGGATTCGATAAACACCAGCATGGCACCGGCAAACAGACCGCGGCGCACCAGCGGCAGATGGACACGGCGCAGCATAGCGCCATCCCCTTGCCCCAGAGAACGGGCAGCCATGTCGAGGCTGGGGGAGATCTTGCCCATGCTGCTCTCCACCGAGCCGATGGCGATGGCCACGAAGCGTACCAGATAACCGAACACGATGGCGGTGATGGTGCCGGTCAGCAGCAAGCCTGGGCCCTGACGCCCGAGCCACTCGGCCAGATCGTTGATGGCAAAGTCGAGGGCGGTGAGCGGCACCAGCACCCCGATAGCCAGCACGGTGCCCGGCATGGCGTAACCCATGGCGGCGATGCGCAGGGGCAACAGACTCTTGATCCCGCCATCGAGGCGGCGGAAGAAGCCAAGCAGCAGGGCAATCCCCATCGCCAGCAGGGCGGTTAGCGCCGAGATAGCCAAGCTGTTGCCGGCAAAGCGGACAAACTCCGGTGTCCACGACAACTCGAAGTAGCGCACCCCGTAATCGAGCAGGATGACGAACGGCAGGCCAAAACCGGCCAGCACCAGCCCCCAGCACCAGAAACCGGCCAGAGCGCGACTCATCCCCTTGAGCGGATAGCGCAGCGGCTGCTCATGGCCCATGGACTTCTGGAACACCTGCTGCCTGCTGCGCGAGCGGCGCTCCAGCGCGATCAACAGCACCACAGCCAGCAACATCAGGCAGGAGAGTTTCGCCGCGGTGGCCAGACTGCCATAGCCGAGCCAGGTGTCATAGACCGCCGTGGTCAGGGTGTTGATGGCAAAGAAGTGGACGGTGGCGAAATCGGCCAGCGTCTCCATGGCCACCAGCGATACCGCCACCATGATGGCGGGGCGCGCCAGCGGCAGACTGAGGCGGCGAAAGCTCTGCCACGGGGTACAGCCGAGCAGGCGGCTGGAGTGGATCAGGCTGACTGACTGCTCGAGAAAAGAGGCGCGGGTCAGCAGATAGACATAGGGGAACAGCACCAGCGCCAGCACCCAGGCGGCGCCGCCAAGGGAGCGAATGGCCGGAAACCAGTAATCGGCCGGACTGTTCCAGCTAAAGAGCGCTCGCAACCAGGCTTGTAGCGGGCCCGAGTAATCGAGCAAGTCGGTATAGACGTAGGCGACGATATAGGAGGGCATGGCCATCGGCAGCATCAGCGCCCATTGCAGAGCGCGCCGCCCCGGCACCTGACACATGGCCACCAGCCAGGCGGTGGGTACGCCAAACAGCAGGCTGAGCAGTACCACGCCGACCACCAGCCCCAGGGTATTGCCCAGATAATCGAGCAGCACGGTATCGGCGAGGTGGCGAAACAGCTCCCCCTCAGCCGAGAAGGCAGAGAAAAGCAGGGCTATAACCGGTAAACCCAGCAGCAGGGCGATGGCCCAGCTGCCGGTCATCCATCCAAAATTTTTCATGAGACCACAGATGTTGATGGGGCCGTTGGCCCCATCTGATTACAAGTCGAACTTCACTTCATCCAGCAACTGCAAGGCGTCCTTGCGGTGCTTGGCGTAATCGCTGACCGGTAGTGCGTCAGACTTGAAACTACCCCAGGACTTGACCATGGCAGAAGGCTCGACCCCGGCCTTGACCGGATATTCGGCGTTCACGTCCGCATACATGTGCTGGGCGGTGTCACCAGCCAGAAACTCCATCAGCTTCTGGGCCTCTGCCTTGTTCTTGGCATACTTGGTCATGGCCACGCCGCTCACGTTGACGTGGGCACCGCGGTCAGCCTGGTTCGGGAAGTTGATATAGACCGCATCCGCCCAAGACTTCTGCGCAGGATCTTTCAACATGGCGCCCAGATAATAGCTGTTGCCGAGTGACACGTCACAGATACCATCCTTGATCGCCTTGACCTGATCCCGGTCGTTGCCCTGCGGCTTGCGCGCCAGGTTGGCCTTGACCCCTTCCAGCCAGGTTTTGGTCTCAGCCATGCCGTGATGGGCAATCATGGAGGAGACCAGCGCCACATTGTACTCATGCTTGCCGCTGCGGGTGCAGATTTTCCCTTTGAATTCCGGTTTGGCCAGATCTTCGTAGCTGATGGTATCGAGCTTGCCGAGGCGATCCTTGCTGGAGTAGATGGCGCGAACCCGGGTGGTCAGGGCGAACCAGCGATTCTCCGGATCACGATAGATGGCGGGGATGTTCTCCTGCAGGATCTTGCTGTCCACCGGCTGCACCAACCCCTTGTCCACCAGATCGGTCAGACGGCTGATATCGACGGTCAGCATCAGGTCGGCCGGAGAGAGCTTGCCTTCCCGCTCCAGACGCTCGTTCAATCCCTCTTTGGCGAACACCACGTTCACCTTGATGCCAGATTCCTTCTCGAACTGCTGGATGATGGGCTTGATCAGCTCATCCTGCCGGTTGGAGTAGACATTCACTTCCCCGGCCGCCAATGCCGACTGAGCTGCCAACGCAGAGAAAGCCAGTGCCAACATCTTCATTTTCATCATCCATTCCTTGATTAGCTATACAGAGTGATAACGATTTCCGTTTGCATTCTGCATACATCTTATAAGCGGATCAAGAAAGCTCGCCGTCGCCACATCACATATTTAATCGCCCATAAATGAAAAGGGCCGGATGGAATCCCATTCGGCCTCTTCTGAGCAAAACGTTATGTTGATCAGGCTTCAATAAGCGCTCACTCCATCGGGATTCCCCGAGATCGGGAGGTCAACAGATCTGTACGTCACTGATGCGGTTCATCACAGCGCCTCGTCGTCACTCTCGCCGGTGCGGATGCGCACCGCTTGCAGCAAGTCGTAGACAAAAATCTTGCCGTCGCCGATCTTGCCGGTATAGGCCGCCTTGCAGATCGCCTCGATCACCCCTTCCACGTTATCATCGGCGGTAGCAATCTCCAGCTTCACCTTGGGCAGGAAGTCGACCTGATACTCGGCTCCCCGGTATAATTCGGTGTGTCCCTTCTGGCGGCCAAATCCCTTGACCTCGGACACGGTCAGCCCTTCCACCCCCAGGTTGGCAATAGCCTCGCGGACATCGTCCAACTTGAACGGTTTGATAATCGCACTAATCAGCTTCATCTGGTTGCTCCCAATCCATGGTGTGTCATGAATCGGGTTTCAATTCTTATGCCAAGTATTTTTATTGTTATATTTCATATAGATATAGTTTAATGCCGGCGCCATTCGCCAGGCACATCCCCATAACCGGCCAGCACGCCCCATAATGAGGCACCATGCTGCAGCGGTCAGCGGGTATGCACCAAACAAGAGCAAAACAGCATGTTAGTTATCTCCAACAGCGTCACGATTCCCTGGCATGAGCTGCAATTTCAGACCATGCGGGCACAGGGCAACGGTGGACAGCACGTCAACAAGACCGACTCCGCCGTCTGGCTGCGCTTCGATTACCGCAACTCTCCCAGCCTGACGCCCCTCTACAAGGAGGGTCTCGACAAGCTGAGCGATAGCCGGGTACACGATGGCTTTATCCTGATCCGGGTCGAGAGCCATCGCAGCCAGGACATGAATCGCAAGGAGGCGATGAGCCGTCTGGTGGAGTTGCTGAAAAAAGCAGCCTGGCGCCCCAAGGCCCGCCATGCCACCAAGCCGACCCGCAGCTCCCAGCGCAAACGGGTCGATGCCAAGAAACGCAAGGGGGATATCAAGTCCGCCCGTGGCAAACCGGTTCTGGACTGAGCCAGCCCCCAAAGGATGTCAGCCGATGAGATACAGTTTTTGCGACAGCGCCCGCGGCCCCCTGCTGGTCGCCATCGATCAGGATGGCCTGCGCTATGTGGAGTTCGTGCGGGGGGAGCAGCCGGTAACTCCGACCGATGAGTGGCAGCGTGATGACCTGGCTCTTGATCCTTTCGTCGAGCAGTTCACCGCCTATTTTGCCGGAAAATTGCAGCAGTTCGATCTGCCCATGGCAGCGAAGGGCACCCCGTTCCAGCAAACGGTGTGGAACGCTTTGTGTGATATCCCCTATGGCGAGACCGTGAGCTATCTCGAGATTGCCCAGGCTATCGGCAATCCCAAGGCAGTGCGAGCGGTAGGTGCTGCCAATGGCCGCAATCCGCTGAGCATCATAGTACCCTGCCATCGGGTGATCGGACGCAGCGGCAATCTGACCGGCTATGCTGGCGGCATTCCCATCAAGCGCTGGTTGCTGGCACTGGAACAGGAAGGCACAACATTCGAGCTGGCCCCATGAGACGGTGAGCGCCTTGGAGAGGGCGGGACAATATCGCGACCAGAATGAAAAGGCTTTCAGTCAGTGACCACGCTTTGCTGACAAGATGAACAGAAAATGAAGAATCGCCTCAGAACTACTTCAGATTGAGCTTGGCATGATGGCTCCATACTTGAATGGCACGGCTCATTCGCTGATTCAAGTAGCACCCATGTGACGCTTCCAATCTGTCTTTTTCCCCGCGCCTCCTCTGAGGCGCTTTTTTTGTGCCGACACAACAGGCCACCACCCAAGCTGAATGGCCTGAACGCCACAAAATCTGCACCAGCCCAAAAACCAAGAGGCGAAGGATCATCCTTCGCCTCTGACGTAACAGCTGGCTACTCGCTCTGGGGCAGGAATTGCAGCTCCGGCGCCGAGGAGGTCAGCACATCGGCACAATAATCCCAGGTCGAGATGCGATAGTGCTGCAGATCTTCATCCAGATGCAGGCCGTCCGACTCCTGATGGAACCAGCTGGCAAAACGGGATGGAGTGATGAGCTGGATCTGCTCTTCGATGGCGTGGCTATCCTTCCCCTCGGCCAGATCGCAATCCTCGATGACCCGCAGAGCATAGATATGGCGAAAATAGACCCGGCAGAGGATTTGCGGGGGCAGATCGATGCTGCGTGCCCGCCCCAGCATGATGGTCAGAGAGTCGCTCCAGAGATCCTGATGCAGCTCGGCCACAACCAGACCGGGCGGTAGCTGGCGGGACGGAGCCCAAGGGACGGCAACCTGCCGAATGGCATTTTTCTGTTCCATATTCACCTCACGACGACTCGCTCCCTGTCTTGAGTCTATCTGAACCACATAGTCCCGGCGAAGGCAATCGATGGACAATAAAAACGGCAATAAAAAAGCCGACGTATCAAACGTCGGCGAATAAAAAGTGCTTACAACAGAGGATTCACATATTCAGACCCGCGGGTCGAAAGATTGGTTCCCTCTTTTTGTAATTAATTTTCGGCGCGTTTAAACATCAGGGTATTGGCGTCCGACTCTTCCGGCACGAAGTAGTAACCCTCGGCGTTGAAACCGGTCAGCTGCTCCACCTCGGTCAGACGGTGCTTGATGATGTGGCGAGCCATCATGCCGCGCGCCTTCTTGGCGTAGAAGCTGATGATCTTGAACTGGCCGTTTTTCTCATCCTTGAACACCGGTGTGACAATCCGCCCTTTCAGGCTCTTGGGTCGTACCGACTTGAAATACTCGTCGGAGGCCAGATTGATCAGCACTTCATCCCCCTGCGCTGCCAGCGCGTCGTTGAGGTGGTGAGTGATCACCTCGCCCCAGAACTGGTAGAGATCCTTGCCTCGGCTATTGTCGAGCCTGGTCCCCATCTCCAGTCGATAGGGCATCATCAGGTCGAGGGGACGCAACACGCCATAGAGGCCGGAGAGCATCCGCAGGTGTGCCTGAGCAAAGTCAAAATCGGCCTCGCTAAAATCCTCTACCGCCAAACCGGTGTAGACATCCCCCTTGAAAGCCAGCAGTGCCTGACGGGCATTGGCGGGGGTGAAATCTGGCTGCCACTCGGCAAAACGGGCGGCATTGAGACCGGCCAGCTTGTCGCTGATCTTCATCAGAGTGGCGATCTGGTCCGGGCTCAGTTGGCGGGCCCGGCTAATCAGTTCGGCGGAGTGATCCAGCAGCTCGGGTTGGGTGAAACGGGGTGTCACCAGCGGTGACTCGTAATCCAGCGTCTTGGCCGGGGAAACCACAATCAGCATAACGTTCCTTTATGGCGAGGGGCCGAACGGCAGAGCGGCCCCATGATTCATTCATCCAGCGTCACATTGTCCAGCGTGCCGGTACCGAGCCGCTCGCGACCGGAGAGCTTGATCAGCAGTCGCAGGTCGTTGGCCGAGTCGGCGTGGGCGAGGGCCTCACTGTAGCCAATCTGGCCGGCGCAGAACAGGCTGAAGAGCGCCTGATCGAAGGTCTGCATACCCAGCTCGGTCGATTTGGTCATCACCTCCTTGAGGCGATGCATCTCTCCCTTGCGGATAATGTCGGTGATGAGCGGGGTATTGAGCAGGATCTCGAACGCGGCGCAGCGCCGCTTGCCATCCATACTCGGCACCAGCTGCTGGGCGACGATGGCCTTGAGGTTGAAAGAGAGATCGAACAGGAACTGGCGGTGTTTGTCTTGCGGCACCAGATGGAGGATGCGATCCAGCGCTTGGTTGGCATTGTTGGCATGCAAAGTGGCGAGACAAAGGTGTCCCGTCTCGGCGAACTGCAGGGCAAACTCCATGGTCTCCTGACTTCGGATTTCGCCGATCAGGATCACGTCCGGCGCCTGACGCAGTGAGCTTTTTAGCGCCACATCGAACGACTCGGTGTCGATCCCCACCTCTCGCTGGGTCACCAGACTGCGACCATGCTGATGGACGAACTCCACCGGATCTTCCACCGTCAGAATGTGACCATCGGCATGCTGGTTGCGATAGCCGATCATCGCCGCCTGGGTGGTCGATTTGCCCGCCCCGGTGGCGCCGACAAACAGCACCAGCCCCCGCTTGGCCATCGCAACCTCTTGCAGGATCTTGGGTAGCTGCAGATCTTCAAAGGTGGGAATGCGGGTCTCGATACGCCGCACCACCATGCCGGGCAGCTCCTGCTGCCAGAAGGCACTGACCCGAAAACGGCCAAGCGCTTCGCGATAGATCGCGTAGTTGGCCTCCTTGGTGCGGATATAGCGCTCGAAGTGATCGCTGCTGAGGGTATCCCTGACCAGCGTCAGCGCCCCCTTCTTGTCGAGCGCGTCTCCACCCAGCGACACCAGATGGCCATTTACCTTGAGGGTGGGGGGCGTCCCCACCGTCACAAAGAGATCCGACCCTTTTTTCTCTACCAGCTGGCCCAGCAGTTCATCCAGATTCATCATCTATCCCTCCCTGGGTGCGAGTCGCTTAAATGCTGTTGGGATCGACGGCCTTGGCCTTGGCATCGAGGGATGCCACCACGCCACGACTCACCAGCTGCTTGAGACTCTGATCCATGGTCTGCATGCCGTGGGTCATCCCGGTCTGGATCACCGAGTAAAGCTGGGCAATCTTGTCCTCCCGAATGAGGTTACGCACCGCCGGAATGCCCATCATGATCTCGTGAGCCGCCACCCGGCCACCGCCAATGCGCTTGAGCAGGGTCTGGGAGATAACTGCCCGCA
Organism: Aeromonas sp. 97A; assembly: GCF_051919185.1. Taxonomy (NCBI): domain Bacteria; kingdom Pseudomonadati; phylum Pseudomonadota; class Gammaproteobacteria; order Aeromonadales; family Aeromonadaceae; genus Aeromonas; species Aeromonas sp. 97A. The sequence goes on from NZ_JBQBFF010000001.1 coordinate 3,031,997, forward strand.
GGGATTCGGAGAGCATGGAGCGCACCATGTCCTTCTCCGCACCGGGGAAGACGTCGATGATACGGTCGATGGTCTTGGCCGCCGACGAAGTGTGCAGGGTGCCAAACACCAGATGGCCGGTTTCGGCGGCGGTCATGGCCAGACGAATGGTCTCAAGGTCGCGCATCTCGCCCACCAGAATGATGTCCGGGTCTTCCCGCAGTGCCGAGCGCAGGGCGTTGCTGAAGCTCTTGGTATCACGGTGCACTTCCCGCTGGTTCACCAGACAGCGCTTGTTCTCGTGGACGAATTCGATGGGGTCTTCGATGGTGAGAATGTGGTGATGGAAGTTCTCGTTGATGTAGTTGACCATGGCCGCCAGGGTGGTCGACTTACCGGAACCGGTCGGGCCGGTCACCAGTACCAGACCCCGCGGGAACTCGGCGATCTTGCGGAAAATCTCCGGCGCATCGAGATCCTCGAGGCTCAGCACAGTGCTGGGGATGGTACGAAATACCGCGCCCGAGCCGCGCGCCTGCTGGAAGGCGTTGACCCGGAAACGGGCCAGATTGGGCACCTCGAACGAAAAGTCGACCTCGAAGTTCTCCTCCAGCTCCTTGCGCTGATGGTCGTTCATGATGTCGTAAATAAGGGCATGCACTTCCCGGTGTTCCAGGGCGGGCAAATTGATCTTGCGAACCTCACCATCAACCCTGATCATCGGGGGAACCCCGGCCGAGAGGTGTAGATCCGAGGCTTTATGCTTTACACTGAAAGCCAATAACTCTGTGATATCCATAGACTTGTCATTCTCCCATCACAAGATCACTAACGAAATATGAACCAGATTGCCCAGCACCTGTTTCAGGTAAAGGAACGTATTGCCCAGGCCGCCGAACGGGCGAGCCGCAACCTGCAGCAGATCCGCCTGCTGGCCGTGAGCAAGACCAAACCTGTCGAGGCCATCATGGCCGCCCATGCCGCAGGTCAGCGCTGCTTTGGCGAATCCTACGCTCAGGAAGCAGCGGCCAAGATCGATACCTTGCGCCAGCAGCCGGAATATAGCGACATAGAGTGGCACTTTATCGGCCCTTTGCAATCGAACAAATCCAAACTGGTCGCCGAACGGTTTGACTGGGTGCAGAGCGTGGATCGGGACAAGCTGATCGACCGCCTCAACAACCAGCGCCCAACTACAATGGCACCGCTAAATGTTTGTCTGCAAATCAATATTAGCGGAGAGAGCAGCAAATCCGGAACGTCGGAACAAGAGATTTTCCGCCTTGCCGAGCTGGTCTCCCACTGTGACCGACTGGTGCTGCGGGGACTGATGGCCATTCCAGAGCACACCAGTGACGAGCGCGTGCTGGCCGCCCAAATGACCCGCATGCAGACTCTGTTCACCGAGCTTGCGCGACAATACCCCACGGTGGATACCCTCTCGATGGGGATGACCGAGGATCTTGAACTGGCGATAGCCCACGGCAGCACCATGGTGCGGGTCGGCACCGCCATCTTCGGCGCCCGTGACTACTCATAGGCAAGGCCAGTGGATAACCCATACGTCCGCCTCTTGCCGCGACTTCATCAACAGGAGCGTTTGATGGAACACCGAATTCTGGCGTCAGGTGGTGCAGGCTGCGCCAACCCCGCCGCGACCCCATGTGCAACAGGAGCATCTGATGCAGCATAGAACGCTGGCCTTTATCGGCGCGGGCAACATGAGCCGAAGCATCATCGCCGGACTGGTCAAGGCGGGTTATCCCGCCGGGCAGATAACTGCTGCCAACCCCAGTCTGCCCAAGCTGGAGGCGCTGGCGAGGGAACATAGCATTCGCATCACCCAGAGTAATGCCGAGGCGGCCCGCGACGCCGAGGTGATCGTGCTGGCGGTCAAGCCGCAGCTGATGGCCGGTATGCTGGCTGCGCTGACTGAAGAGTTGGGCTCCCTTGAAGGCAAGCTGCTCATCTCCATCGCGGCCGGTATCAAGGTGGCGCGCCTTGGCGAGATGGCCGGTGGCCACGACCGCATCATCCGTACCATGCCCAATACCCCGGCCCTGCTGGGTCTGGGCATGACCGGTCTCTATGCACCCGAACATATTGCCGCCGCGGATCGCGACTTTGCCGAGCAGATGATGCAGGCGGTCGGCAAGACCCTCTGGGTGGATCAAGAATCCGGCATCAACGGCGTCATCGCCGCGGCGGGCAGTGCCCCGGCCTACTTCTTCCTCTTTATGCAGGCCATCGCCGAAGAGGCAGAGGCGATGGGCTTCTCGCCCGATCAGGCACGCCTGCTGGTGCAGCAAACCGCGCTGGGCGCAGCCGCCATGGTGGAGCAAAACCCGGAGCTGGCGCTGCAGACCCTGCGTGAGCAGGTGACCAGCAAGGGAGGCACCACAGCCGAAGCCATCAAGACATTCCAGCAACAGGGGCTGATGCCGCTGACTGCGCAAGCCATGCAGGCGGCCGTCGCTCGTGCCACCGAAATGGAAACCCTCTTCTAACAGGAGCCCAGATGAACACTGCTTACTTTCTGATTAACACCGTTTTCGATCTCTACCTGATGGTGATCCTGCTGCGCGTCTGGCTGCAGTGGGCCCGTGCCGACTTCTACAACCCGATGAGCCAGATGGTGGTCAAGCTGACCAATCCGCTGGTGATCCCGCTGCGCCGTGTTATCCCGGGCTTTGGCGGCATCGATCTCGCCTCCGTGGTGCTGGCGCTTGCCATCGCCTTCGCCAAGCTGGCCCTGCTCAAGAGCATGAACGTGCTGCTGGCGGACTGGCTCAGCATCAGCCTGTTCGCCGCGCTGACCGTGCTGAAAAAAGCGGGCTCGATGATCTTCTGGGTACTGCTGATCCGCGCCATCCTGAGCTGGGTCAGCCAGGGCCGCAACCCCATCGAATACGTGATGCATCAGTTGACCGAGCCGTTCCTCGCCCCTATCCGCCGCGTACTGCCGGCACTGGGCGGACTGGATCTCTCGGTGCTGGTCGCCTTTATCGGCCTGCAAGCCATCAACTACCTGCTGGGTGACCTGTTTGGCCAGCTGTGGTGGATGATTTGATGCCAGCCGTCCTGCAACAAGGGGATGAACTGGTACTGCATCTGGTGATCCAGCCCAAGGCGAGTCGGGATCAGATCATCGGATTGCATGGCGAAGAGCTGAAAGTGGCCATCACGGCGCCACCGGTCGATGGCCAGGCCAACAGCCATCTGATCAAGTTTCTGGCCAAGCAGTTCAAGGTGGCCAAGGGACAGGTCACCATAGTGCGGGGCGAGCTGGGGCGGCACAAGACTGTCGCCATCGACAGCCCCAAACAGTTGCCGCAAGAAGTGAGTGCACTGCTGAATGACGCGCAAGGCTGAATGAATCGGCCTGCGCCAACCGAAGATATGAGAGGGATGACAGATGAAAACAGCCTGGATGAGTGGCCTGCTGGCACTGCTGATGACCCTGCCGCTCAAGGCAGAACAGATGAAGGAGCTGGGCCCCTGGTTGGTGCACTACAACGCCTTCAACTCCAGCTTCCTTACCCCGGAAGTGGCCAAAACATACGGGCTGGAGCGCAGTCGCTACAACGCCATCATCAATATCGCGGTACAGGACAAGCAGAAAGTGGCGCAAGCCGTGGGGATCACCGGTGAGGCCAAGAACCTGACCGGCACTATCCGCACTCTGAGCTTTCAGGAGGTAAAAGAGGGCGATGCCATCTACTATCTGGCGACCCTCCCCTACCGCAACGAAGATACCTATCAGTTCACCCTGAAGATCATGGGCGGCGGGCAGCAACAGAACCTCAGCTTCCAGCAGACCTTCTACGTCGACTGAGCAGCAACAAGAAGCCCCGACCAAGGTAGGGGCTTCATTTTATCCATATGACAAGGGCGCCATCAGGGCGCCCTTGTTACATCTATTCCGTACCGCAGCGGTTACAGGGCGAGGAACAGACCGGCCAGACAAGCGCTCATCAGGTTCGCCAGCACGCCGGAGAGAATGGCGCGCATGCCGTAACGGGCGATGAAGGATTTGCGCTCCGGCACCATGGAGCCCAGACCGCCGATCAGGATCGCCATGGAGGAGATGTTGGCAAAGCCGCACAGGGCGAAGGTCACGATGGCCTTGCTCGACTCGCTCAGGGTCTGATCCTGCACCAGACCGATAAAGGCGACGAACTCGTTGACCACGATCTTGGTACCGATCAGGGCGCCAGCGGCTTGCGCCTGATCCCAGGGCACACCGATCAGCCAGGAGACGGGGGCAAACAGCCAGCCCAGAATGATTTGGAAGCTCAGATCCAGCCCCACCAGACCACCAGCCCAGCCGAGCAGACCATTGAGCATGGCGATCACGCCAACGAAGGCCAGCAGGGTGGCACCGACCGCCACCGCGATATTGAGGCCGGACATGGCGCCATCGGCCGCCGCTTCAATCACGTTGGTAGCGCGGGGGATCTCGACATCCTGATGGTGATCCACCTCTTCAACACTCGGCGGAACCAGGATCTTGGCCATCGCCAGACCGGCAGGGGCTGACATGAAGGCGGCAGCGATCAGGTATTTCAACTCAACCCCGAGGCTGGCATAGCCCACCAGGGTGCCACCGGCGACGGAAGCGAGACCACAGCTCATCACCGCGAAGAACTGGGAATCGGACATCTTGGAGAGGTAGGGTTTGACCACCAGCGGCGCTTCCACCATGCCGACGAAGATGTTGGCGGTCGCGGAGAGGCTCTCGGCGCGGCCGGTGCCCAGCAATTTCTGCAAGCCACCACCCAGCAGGGCGATCACCCGCGGCATGATGCCGATATGGTAGAGGATGGCGATCACCGCGGAGAAGAAGATGATGACCGGCAACACGTTGAAGGCAAAGATGAAGCCCAGCTTGAACTTGGCCAGATCACCGAACAGGAAGGCGATCCCCTCCTGACCGTAACCAATCACGCTGCTTACGCTCTCGCTGACCCCGTTCAGCACATGCTGACCGGCAGGCAGCCAGAGCACCAGACCGGCAAACATGATTTGCAGGCAGAGGGCAAGGCCAACTGTTCGCAACGGGATACGACGACGATTATCAGAGCAGATGACGGCAAGCGCCAGGATACTCAGGATGCCGAGCAGGGCAATCATAGGGACTCCATCAGGTGGGGCAAAAGATGGGCGCGGATTCTGCGCCTCTCCCCCCGTCACTGCAAGTCCGCTTGGTTACAACCCTGTTAGAAAAAACGTTTGCACGATATCGGTTGCGCCAACTGGCTGATTTGGTTCGATTTTAGTATCAGGAGAAATCGAGAGTTCTTATATGGAAACAATTATTCCTCACCGCCGGACAATTTACCCCCGAGCCAGGGGGCCAGTCGCTGCTCCCAATAGGGTTCGGGGCCAAAGCGGGCCTTGAGGAAATCGATGAAGAGACGGATCTTGGGATCCAGATGTTCGCGCCGGGCATAAACGGCGTGTACCGCCATCTGCTGGTTCGGTCGCCACCCTGGCAACACAGGGATTAGCTTGCCGCTCTGTAACTCCTTGTCCAGCAAGTAGTTGGCGATATAGGCGATGCCGAGCCCGGCCAGTGCCGCATCGCGTACCGCCTCCGCCATATCCACCCGATAGTTGCCCGCCACCTGCACCGTCTGGCGCTCCTTGCCCTGGCGAAACGACCACTGGTGATAGCGCCGCTCCCGACTCTGGTAAGTGATGCAGTTGTGCTGGGCCAGATCCTTGGGATGAAGCGGCGTGCCGTGGCTCAGCAGGTAATCCGGCGAAGCCGCCACCACGAAGCCAATGTCGGCCAGCCGCTGTCCCACCAGCCCTTCCGGCTTGTCCTCATAGGTGGTGAGCCAGAGATCCAGCCCCTCATCCACCAGATTGGTTCTGTGGTCAAACAGCGAGACCTCCAGCTCCAGCTCGGGATAGCGATCCTGAAACGCCTTGAGATGGGGAATGACGTGCAGACGGCCGAAGGATTGGCCCACCCCGAGATGGAGCACACCGCTCACCTTGCCGCGCCGCTCGGCGATCATGGAGTCCGCCTCCTGCGCCACCGCCACCAGCGCATGACAATGACGGGCATACTCCTGACCCAGCTCGGTCAGGACGAAGCGGCGGGTGGTGCGCTGGACCAGCTGGGCGCCAAGGGTGGTCTCCAGCAGCGCCAGCTGCTTGCTGATATGGGATTTGGAGACCCCGAGACGACGGGCGGCGGCAGAGATCCCCTGCTCGCGCACCAGCGCATCGAAGATCACCATTTGAGGAAGACGTTGCAGCACAAGATAACCGGATTGAGTGGCGGGAGCCCATTATTCCAGAGCAGCCCGCCAAGGGGTAGGGTCAGAGCCCCAGCGCCCGGGTGATCTGCAGTTTGAGGGGGTCGTCAGCCGGATTCTGGTTGGCGCCGTAGCTGGCGATCAGCTTGCCATCGCGCCCCACCAGATACTTGTGGAAGTTCCAGTTCGGCTCATCCCCATCAGCGGCCGCCGCCAGCCCCTTGAACAGTGGCACAGCATCGGAGCCCCGCACCGCTACCCGATTGAACATCGGGAAGGTGACGCCATAGTCGCGGCGACACACCTCGGCGGTCTTGGTCTCGTTGCCCGCCTCCTGCCAGAAATCGTTGGAGGGGAAACCGAGAATAATCAATCCCTTATCCTTGTAGCTCTGGTAGAGCTTCTCCAGATCGCGGAACTGGCCGCTGTAGCCGCAGTAGGAGGCGGTATTGACCACCAGCACCACCTTGCCCTCGGTCAGCTGACAGAGGTTGTGGCGCTGGGCATTGTTGAGCTCCCGCATCTCCACATTGAAGTAATCGGGGCACGCCGCAGAGGCAGCACCGGCCCCCCATAACAGCAACAAAGTGAACCATTTCATCGCCAAGACTCCTTTTGTTTTGTCCATCATACGCGGTTACCAGAGCTGCAGTTCACTCTCAATGCAGGGGAATGCCGGTCAGCCAGCCGTGGCCCCAGAACACCAACAGCGCGGTGGCAGCCAGGCCCGCCCCGACGCTGATGCCAGTGCCCGTCCAGTTAGCCGCCGGGCGGGGATATCGCTGCCAGTCCCGCACCGAAATCCAGACCATGCTCACCAGCGCCCAGAGCCCGATGCCGCCAAACAGCACCAGAGATCGCGCCTCGCTGTTGACCAGCAGATGGACCACCGCCCAGAGCAGGGTACCGAGCAGTTGGGGATGCACCAGCCAGCGGCGCAGATGGTTGGGCCCCTGGCCGGAGAAGAACAGGATCAGCGCAAAGGGCATCATCACCGTCATGGTCATCGGCCCCCACTCCGGCAGGAAGTAGAGCGGCAGCGAGCTGGCCGAACGCCAACCGGCGATGATGCAGGCGATGGCGACAAACACCAGCAGGGAGAAGAGCCCCTTGTAGCGATTCTCACCCAGCCGTTCTCTCAGTCGCGCCCGATGGGCCACCGCAAAACAGGGGTAGAGATGGATCAGGGTAAACAGCGCAACCCCCAGGGTCAGCAGGAACATGAGTCTCTCCTTGTACTTGGTACGACCACTATGCCGTAAAGGGAGATGTGCGCCTATCAAAACCGCGCTTACCCATGGAGTCAAAAGTGTGGCAAGACAAAGGAGCAGAAAGAAAAGAGCCGATCACAATGGCTCGGCAAAGGAGTGCCAGGGCAGTCAGACATCTCGCGGGATGGGAGATGCCCCAAACGGGGATATTGAGTGGCCGATGGGGAGCATCGGCCGAACAGGATCAGCCCTTGAGCTGATAGAGCGCCGCAACGTTGCGCGCGGTGAGTTGAATGTTGGTGCTGGCGCTCTCCAGCGCCTCCGGCAGAGACATGGCGCGGTTGACCACGGCGAATACCGCGTCCAGACCGTGATCATGTACCACACCGCAATCGTCGGTCAGGCAACCGGAGATACCGATCACCGGCTTGCCGAACTGCTTGGCACAGCGTGCGACACCGATTGGCGTCTTGCCATGGATGGTCTGGCTGTCGATGCGCCCTTCGCCGGTGATAACCAGATCCGCATCGGCCACTTCCTCGGCCAGTTTCAGCGCTTCGATGACGATCTGAATGCCGGGCTTGAGTTCGGCACCAAGCAGACCGACCAGCGCGGCCCCCATGCCACCGGCGGCACCCGCCCCCGGAATATCCTTCACCTGCTTGCCAAGGGCCTGCTCAATGCAGTCGGCATAACGGGAGAGGTTGACATCGAGTTGCGCCACCATCTCTGGGGTCGCCCCCTTTTGCGGGCCAAACACTGCAGAGGCGCCTTTCGGGCCGCACAGCGGGTTGTTCACATCGCACGCCACCTCGATAACCAGCTCGCTCAGGCGCGGATCCAGACCGTTCAGATCGATGGTTGCGAGCTCACTGAGACCTGCGCCGCCCAACTCGATGGCTGAGCCATCGGCTTTGAGCAGCTTGCCACCGAGCGCCTGGATCATGCCGGCACCGCCGTCATTGGTGGCGCTGCCGCCGATACCGAGGATCAGATGCTTCACCCCCATCTCCAGCGCGGCTAGGATCAGCTCACCAGTGCCGAAGCTGGAGGTGAGCAGTGGATTGCGCTGCTCGGGCGCCACCAGATGGATGCCGGAGGCGGCGGCCATCTCGATGACGGCGCGCTCGCCATCGCCCAGCAGGCCGACGAAGCCCTGCACCTTGTTGCCAAGTGGCGCGGTCACTTCGACCGGCAGGATGCGGCCACCGGTGGCATCCACCAGCGATTGCACCGTGCCTTCACCGCCATCGGCCATCGGCAATTTGACGTAGGTGGCGTTCGGCAGTACCTGCTTGAAACCAGCCTCGATGGCATCAGCCACCGCCATGGCGCTCAGACTCTCCTTGAATGAATCGGGGGCAATAACAATTTTCATATCAATTCCTTAGGCGAGGCCAAACACGCCAAACATCAGGGTGGAGACAGTGGCAATGGTCAGACCGACTGCAGTTTCGTAAGGGATAAGTTTCAGGCGCTCACCTACCCCCATGTGGACGCTGCCACCGGTGGCATGGAAAAAAGAGCCGTGGGGCATGTGGTCAAACACGGTGGCACCGGCATGGATCATCGCCGCTCCGGCCAGACTGCTGATGCCAAGTTCAATCAGGGTGGAGCTGAATACGTTGGAGGCCACCACGGTACCGGCGGTGGTCGAGGCAGTCGCCAGCGACATCAGGGCACCGGAGATGGGCGCCAGCAGGTAAGAAGGCAGACCGGAGGCGGTCAGGCCGATCAGCACATCTTTCAGGCCGGAGTTGGCGATGATGCCTGCCAGGGTACCGGTACCCAGCAGCATGATGGCGACTGGCGCCATGCGGGCGAGGCCGGAGACCGCAAACTGGTTCACCTTGCTGAATTTCCCCATCATCAGGGCGCCGACCAGACCACCGAGCGGCAGTGCAATCAGCGGATCCACCACGATACCGGCGACCGGTCGCAGTGCCAGCAGCAGGATGGCGACCAGCGGCGCGCTGATGGCGGCGGCAAAGCCCGGCAACTTGGCACCGGCAAAGCTCACCACCTCGTCGGCAGCAACCTTGCTGCCCTTGTTGTTCAGCCGCTTGGCCAGCCAGTAGGCCATCACCAGACCGAACAGACCCGGAATGATGCCCGCCGCCATCACAGAGGTGAGGGGCAGATGGAAGGCGTCAGCCGCGGCAATGGCGTTGGGATTGGGGGACATGACGTTGCCCGCCTTGCCGCCGCCGATCATCGCCAGCAGGATGGCCGCCTTGGAGAGGTCGGCACGGCGGGCAATGGCCAGCGCAATGGGGGCGACCGTGATAACGGCCACATCCACGAATACGCCGACCGCAGTCAGGATCAGAGTCGCCAGTGCCAGCGCCAGCAGGGCGCGGGTTTCCCCCAGCTTCTTGACGATGGTCTCGGCGATGGTAGTGGCCGCACCCGATTCGATCAGTACGCCCGCCAGCACACCGGCCGCCAGGATCCGCATCACCGCAGTGGTGATCCCCTGGGCACCGCCGATCATCAGGGCGACGGTCTGGGTCAGATCGGCACCGCCAATCAGGCCACCGGCCAGGGCACCCACGATCATGCCGTAAGCGGGCGGCACCTTCTTCAAAATGAGGATGATGGCGATGGAGAGCGCCGCGATGGCGCCAAGGGCTGTAACCGGGATCATGACGGACACCTTCAATGGGAGTGAATGGCCGCCATTATGGAGATCTCCAATCAGAATGCTTTGGCTTACAAACCAAAAATTGCGTCATGTAAAAGTGGTTTTTTGTCCAACTTCACAATCACAAGTCGAGATTAAGGCCGAGATAGAGCAAAAATTTGTCGTCTAACTTGTTGAAATTCAACCCGGTTATCTGCTCGATCCGGTTTAGTCGGTAACGCAGGGTATTGGGGTGAATGAACAGCGCTTCGGCACAGCGATGCAGATCACAATCCTGCAAGAAATAGTGGCGCAGGGTCTTCTGCAGCGCCCCCTTGCCATCTTCCCGGGCCAGTTTCTGCAGCGGTGTGCGCAGCTGATCCGCCTGCCAGGAGTCCGCCAGACTGCCCAGCAGCACCGGCAAACGGTAGTCCTCAAAGAAGTAGACCTGTTTGCGCGGCGCCTGCCGCATGCCACGGCGCAGGGTATCGCGCGCCGTCTGGTAAGAGCGCGCCAGCCCGTCGATCCCGGCGAAGTAATCGCCCACCGCGATATGCACCTTGAAGTGGGGAATTCGCGCCAGCAACTGCTTGATCCGGCTGCGCTCCTGCGCCGATTGCCAGACGCCATCACTCAATTGCGCCGGTTTGAGCACCACTATCTCGTCGAGCCCGTTGATGGCGACCAGATTGTCCCGCTCCGGGTTCTCCAACTGATGAACCAGCTCCCGCAGACGCGCCGGATCCGCCTCCTCCAGCGCCAGCACGGCCACCACCCGAGGCTGGGCCAACTCCAGCCCGAGAAAACGGGCCGCCTGCTGCAATTGATCGACTCGTCCCTCACCACGTATAAGCTGTAACACCAGCTCCTCTTTGTGGCGCTTGTCCCACTGCAACTGCTCGGTGAGCGCCGCCTGCTCCAGGATCAGTTCGGCGGTCATTCGCACCAGCTCGGCGTAAGCACGCACTTCCTCCGGATCGCCGGAAATGCCGATCACCCCGATCAGCTCCCCCTGATAGGAGATGGGTAAATTGATGCCGGGTCGCACCCCTTTGAGCTGCAAGGCTGTCGCTTCGCTGATCTCCACCACCCGGTTTTCGGTGAGCGCCAGCACGGCCCCTTCGTGGCGCTGATGGATCCGCTCCGGATTGCCGGACGCAATGATGAGGCCGTGTTCGTCCATCACGTTGACCGAGAACGACAGGATTTTCATCGCCCGTGCGACGATCTGGCGGGCAAGGTTATCGTTTAGCTGCATAACATCTCCGGACAAGGGGCTGATCTGGCAGCGCCACCACGGGGCGATTCAGAGCACATGGGCGCAAAGATGCCACATCATCAAGACAAGCGAGAGGGGGATCGCTAGAATAGGCCACTTTACCCGATGTGTGCCCCGCCATGGAGCAGGAATTGCGTGCTTGCACCCGCCTGCCCGTGATGGCCCATCCCTCCGATCTGGACTGTGCTATGGATTATGAATTTCGCCGCGACCCGTTTGGTGGCTATCGCGCCCGGTTCTCCATGGGCCATGAAGCCATCGGTCAGTGGCTGATCGACGAGGTTGGCAAGGATGAGGAGAAGCTCGACGAGCTCTTCTCCATCATTGATCAGCTCTCCAACCGCACCCGAGTCGAATACCGGCTCAACGGCGGTGACTACTCCCTGCTGCTGACCCATGAAGAGGCGGAGGTGAAAGCCAACGCCCTCAATATCGAGCTGGGTGAGGATCTTGACGATCTCGCCTACTACGATGATGAACAGCTGGCCATGTGCGGGCTGGAAGATTTTGCCCAGGTGCTCAGCTCCTGGCGCGCCTTTATCCGTAACGAGGATATGGGCTGATTGACCCAATGTCGGATTACTATGTCGGGCAAACGTGCCCTTTTGCCTAACTCAACAGGATTGACTATGTCTATTTACGATTTTGATGACGAACTGCCGGAAGACGAAGAACAGGAATCCACCAAGAAAGCGGCTGCACCAGCCAAGAAGAAAGGCAAGCAGGTGATGAACACTCAGGTCAACCTGAGCCCGCGCGATGCCAGCCGTCTGAACGGCATGCACGTTGAAGCGATCGCCACGCTGGACGACGTCAGCTTGCCGAAGAACGTCATCTTCAAGGCTGGCCTGATCGCCCTGGGCGAACTGGAAGCTGGCAAGCGCGCCGATATCATCGCCCGCGTGATTGCCGAATCAGGCCGCTAAGCGTCCCTGAAGGCAAATAGAAAGCCGGAGCCACTGCTCCGGCTTTTTGTTTTCCGGCCGTGCACTCTCAACGGCAATCGATCCCCTTTCCGGCTCGGGAGACCAGTTGGTCATAGCGACCATCGGCACGGGCGGCAGCCAGGGCATGATTGAAGCGCTCAAGCAGGTTGGCGGCCTCCGGATACTGCCGTGAAATGATCAGGTAAAAGGTGTCGCTCTGACGAAAGTGGGGCAATGCCTGCAGATGGCAGGGGTCGCCAAACAGCTGACGGCTGGCATCCCGGGTCACCGTCTCGTTCATCGGCAGCAGATCGATCCGTTTGCGATCCAGCAGTTGCAGACACTGTGCCAGGGTCTTGGGGCGCTGCAGATCCAGCCCGAAACGCTTTATCACCCCGTCGGCATGGCTGGTGCTCCACCCCAGCGGAATGCAGACACGCAGCCCTTGCCAGCGGCCAGCCTGAATGGCCTCACTCCCCCGATAGGTGAACCAGGAGAGGCGATCTATATGAATGGGAGCGCTGTAGTGGAAGAGCTTGGCCCGCTCGGCAGTCCAGGCGTAGGGGAAGGTGGCCGCAACCAACCCATTGCGGGTCAACTGATAGCCGCGGGGCCAGGGCAGGTAGTCGACCTGGATCTCCCGATACCCGGCCTCTTGCAGCAGGGTCGTCACCAGCCGGGTGCTCTCGCCGCCTTCAGACAGTGCCTTGCCGGTATAGGGGGTGAACTCACCGGTCACCAGCAGCAAGGGTGCGGCCTGCAGCCAGACACACCAACAACACAACAACCACAGACAGTGCTTCATCAGCTGCTCTCCCTTTACCCTGTTGATGAGTATAGAGAAGGGATCCAACCACCTCCTGCGCGGTTGTCCTGCTGACGTCCACTTGTTAAGGTTGCCGCCTGCCTCGATCAAGGAGATCCAATGTTACCCCTCCCCGACTCATTTATCTGGGGCGCGCTGGCGCTGGCCGTGCTGCTTGCCCTCTTCCGCCAACGTCTTCCCGCCTTTGCCCTGCTGGGACTCTCCCTGCTGCTGGCACTGTGGCTTGACAGAATGACGCTACCCGCCCTGCTGGTCTCGGTCGCAGGATTACTGCTGGCGTGGCGTACGCCAACCCTCCCCGCCCGCTGGGCGATGGTGACCAGAGTGGTGCTGATCCTCTGGGCGATTGCGCTGACCCTGCACCTGATCCCCGGCTTCAACAATCTCAAGGTGCTGGATCAGGCGCTGGCAGGCCCTGCCAGCGTACCGTTCAACATGTATCTGAACCTCGACAAGCCGCTGCTGCTCTTTGGCTTGCTGCTGGCCTGCCCGATGTTGCTGGGCAAGGGGGGCGCAATCCGCTGGCGCCCGCTGGCCCTGTTGCTGCTGCCGCTGGGTGCCCTGCTGGTCATCGCCTGGCAGTTGGGGGCACTGAAACCGGAAGTGGGTCTGCCCCACTGGTGGTGGCTGTTTGCACTCAACAACCTGCTGTTCACCTGTGTGGCGGAAGAGGCGCTGTTTCGCGGCGCGATCCAGCAGGGGCTGACCGAACGTTACCGTCCCTGGATTGGCATCGTCGTGGCTGCGCTACTGTTCGGAGCCATCCACTTGCCCGGTGGCCCACTGCTGGCGCTGTTTGCAACCCTGGCAGGCTGCTGCTATGGCCTGGCCTTCCAGCTCAGCGGGCGACTCTCCGTGGCCATCCTGATCCACTTCGCCTTCAACTTCGCCCATCTGGCGCTCTTCACCTACCCGCTGGCCCACCGCTAACTCCTGAAGGCGCCTGACACGGGCGCCTTCCCTCGCTCTTCCCTCTCTCTTTAAGCGTGCTGCCTCGCTCGCTTTACACCTCCATAAAGCTCCAAACAAAACCAATTCATTTACTTGTAACCAAAATGTAAACAAACTGACCTCTGCATTCGCCATAACAGTCACTTTCCATTGCCCTGCAACCAAAAGGATCCTGTGATGCAGAAAACCCTCAGTTATGCCGCCCTGCTGCTGGTCAGCCAGTTCCCGCAACTGGCACTGGCCGATACCGATGTCTATCTCACCAACAACAGTCCTGAACCGCTTCAGATCGACATCCGCCAAAGCGGCAGCGGCCAGTTGCAACCCGGCAGTCAGTGGAGCCAGCACCGCACCGAACTAGGCCCATGGGAGAGTGCCATGGTACTCAGCTTCAATCGCTATGAGGGGGTAAAAGCGGGCAAGAGCTATCTGTTCGAAACCCGTGTGACCACAGCGGGTGGCGACGTCTATCGGCTCAACCAGCTGATGGAGGGAACCTGGTGGAACACCACCTTGCAGCACGGTGGCGAAACGCCGACCGGCGCATCCGGCTGGCAAAACGATCGGGCGATCCATCGCGTTGCAGGGCCACAAGAGCTGGCCTTTGCCGCCAAGTTCACCGGCCGCTACGACGATCTGCACTATATGATCACGCCCCCCCAAAAACAGGAGCAACCGGAACCGGCAGAACACAGGCTCAAGGTGGCCAGCTACAACGTCTGGGCACTGCCGGTCATCGCCTCCAGCATCGGCGAGCGGTTGACCTTGCTGCCTGATTATCTCAAGGGTTATGACGCCCTGCTGCTGCAAGAGGTATTCGATGGCCGCCGCGAGGGCTTTTTACAGGCGCTGGCGAAAGAGTACCCCTACCAGACCAAAGTACTCGACAAGCCCGGGGTCAACATTCATGACGGCGGCGTGGTGATCGTCAGCCGCTATCCCATAGTGCGGGAGGCCCAGCTGGTCTATCCCCAATGCACCGGTACCGACTGCTTCGCCGACAAGGGGGTGATGTACGCCGAGGTGATCAAGGGGGGCAAGGCGTGGCACCTGTTCGCCACCCACACCGCCAGCTTCGACACCGACGAGGCGCGCAAGCTGCGCCAGATCCAGTTCGGTCAGATCCGCTCTCTGGCAGCCAGCCTCAAGATCCCGACCACGGACACCGTCATCTACGGCGGCGACTTCAATGTCAACAAACGCAAGTTTGCCGATGACTACGCCAACATGCTGGCCAATCTGAACGCCCATGAACCCGCCTATGGCGGCTATACCGAAGCCACCTTCGATCCCAGGATCAACCCCTATGCCGGTGGCCCGCTCTCCGGTGGCGCCAACGTCGAGTATCTGGACTATCTGGTAGTGAGTCGGGAGTACGGCAGCGCCAGCCACAACCTCAACACGGTCTGGATCCCGCGCAGCAGCGATGGCAGCCTCTGGCCCGCCAGCAACCTCTCAGACCACTTCCCGGTCAAGGGAGAGATCAGCCGATGACTCGCCGTTACGGGATACTGGCGCTGGCTATCCTGACCCTTTTGCTGATGAATCTGGGCTGGCAGGAAGAGCAGCCCCCAATATCGCCAGAACGGTCGACGACGCCTTCTCCGGCCGATGTGGAGTTGCCAGCAGAACCGGGGAGCCCGCCTCCCCGCATACCAAACGCTGAGGGGATGGATGGCAAAAGCAAAGAAGTGCCCAGCAGCTGGCAGGCGATGCCGGATGAACTGATCAACCAGCTTGCCAGCGAGATCAGCGACAGCGAGTTGCCGCTGGCGCAGCGTGTGAGCAATCTGGAAGCAACAGAGGCCGGGTGGCTGAGCGAGAGGGAGAGCCTGATCCGGTTACAGGGGCGCTATGCCCTGGCGCTGGATCAGTTGGCGCAGGAGAGCGAGCAGTTACCGCTGGCCGAGCGAATGACCGCCCTCACCCGTTTGCAGGATCGGTGGGCGGCGGATCATCCGGATCTGGCGGTGGATCTGTTCAACCCGGATGCCCGCCTGCAGCAAGCCCGTCAGCTGTGGGGAGATGAGGAGCTAGCCACCCTGGCCCGTCACTTCCTGCCCGCAGAGCAGGCTGAAGCCACGCTGGCGTTTGCCAGGGCGCGCCAGCAGCAGCTGGATCAACGCAGCCGCTATCAGCGAGAGCTGGCCGAGCTCGAGCAGCAACTGGCGGCCAGCCAACAGCAGATGGATCCTGCCCTGTGGCAACAACACAAGGAGGAGGTGTTGAGCCAGTGGCGTCGTGACTTCTTCGCGCGGGAGCAAGGTAAACCCTGAGGTCAGCGCTTGCCCTTGAACTGCTTGACGCTGCGTTTGGCCTGAGTGCGGCGATTGGCCTGCTTGTCACGAGGGGGGCGCTTGCCCTCCCCGCTGGCAGGCTGGTCGGTAACCGGGAATCCCGCCAGATCGCCCAACGGCAGCTCGCGGCCGGTCAGGGTGCGAATGGCTTGCAGCATGTCACTCTCGCCATGACAGACCAGCGAGATGGCCAGCCCCTCGCGGCCAGCCCGGGCGGTACGACCGATGCGGTGTACATAGACGGGGGCGCTGGCGGGCAAGTCCAGATTGATCACCACTGGCAGCGCCTCCACATGGATGCCACGCGCCATCAGGTCGGTGGCTACCAGCACCCGAATTTTGCCCTCTTTGAAATCGCCGAGCGCCTGCTCGCGCACCGCCTGCTCCTTCTCGCCATGAAGGGCGGCCACCGCAATGCCCGCCTTGGCCAGCTTTCTGGCAACCCCGTCGGCATCATCCCGCGCACTGATAAAGACCAGCACCTGCGGCCACGCCTGCTCCTTGAGCAGGCTGATGAGCGCCGGGACCTTGCTGCTCTTGTTGACCAGATAGAGCCGCTCTTCGATCTCGTTCACCACGCTGTTGAGGGGGTTGGCCTCGATACGGGTAGGCTCGCGCAGCAGGCCGTTGGCCAGCGTCTCCGGCTCGGCAGGCAAGGTGGCGGAGAAGAGCAGGGTCTGGCGATCCGCCGGAATAAAGCCGAGCAGCGCCTTGATGTCGGGAGCAAAGCCCATCTCCAGCAGGCGATCCGCCTCATCCAGCACCAAGAGTTGCAAACCATCCAGCCCCAGCAACTGTTGGGTCAGCAGAGCCCGCAACCTCCCCGGCGTGGCGACCAGCAGCTGTGGCCCCTGCGCCAGTTCGGCCTGTTGCCGCTCCTGCGCAACGCCCCCACACAACGTCACGATGCGCAACCCCAGCGCCTCGGCACCCTCTTTTAGCGCGGCAGTGACCTGAATCGCCAGCTCGCGGGTCGGTACCAGCACCAGACCCTGCACCTGACTGGAGGTAGGATCCAGCCGTTGCAGCAGCGGCAAGCCAAACGCCAGCGTCTTGCCGCTGCCGGTCTGGGCCAGCGCCAGCAGATCCTGCCCCGCCAGCGCCGCCGGAATGGCCAGCTGCTGTATGCGGGTCGGCGTCTGCAAGGTGGCGGGCAAAGAGGCAAGCAGGGCGGGATGAAGGGCAAGTTCGCTAAAGGTCATGGCGCTACGTCAACAAAGAAGTGGGAGGCGAAGTCTAGTGAGCGGGGGCCGAGAAGTAAAACCCTATCCATGATGGCCTGGCCGAGGGGCGCTGGCGACGGGCTGACTACACTTTAGCTGACCCATCACCAAGAGAGACACGCCATGACCAGACACATCCCCCTTCTGCTGCTCGTGGTCACCCTGCTCGGCAGCGCGACTCTCGGCCTGTCGCAGACTCCGGAAAACGACGCCACCCCCGAGCCGCCGAAACCGGTGCGCATCCTCAATGCCCACCTTGGCGAGCTGCCAGGGCTGATCAATGCCGACAAGACAGGCCCCTTTGTCGACCTGGTGCACGCCATCGATGATCTCTACCCCGATGTAACCATCAAGATCACCATCTACCCCATCGCCCGTGCCATGGCTGGGGTGATCTCCGGCAAGGCGGACCTGGGGCTGCCCGCCATCCGCAACCTCAAGGATATCGATATGCTGGCTTATCGTTTCAGTACCCGAAGTTTTGGCAAGGTTGCCCATGTGATTTACAGCAATACCGCCTATCCGGTCACCACTGATATGGCCTATGGCATAGTGCCCACCAAACGGGATCTGCTGATCGAGGCCGTTCCCGACTATATGCCCTTCCCGGTGCAGCGATCGATGAGTATCGAGCAGTCACTGCGCAAGCTCTCACGCGGCCGTATCGACGCCTTTGTCTGGGCACAAGAGGAGGCCGACCTGATGCTCAAGCAGCTGGGGCTGACCAATATCAGGCGAGAATTTTTCGGGGATTTCGAGGATGTCTTTATCATCCAGAAAGGGGCAGCAGGTGATGAGATGGACGAATTTCTCCGCCAAGCCATCGTTCAGCTGGCCGCCACCGGCAAACTGGCCGAGATCTACGAGAAGATCCACCGCCCCTATGTGGAGTGGCAACCCTCCCCAGCCGCCAAGGCTGAACCGGCAACCACCCCGCCTACTACACCCTGAACAGACAATTCCCGCATAAAAAATCCCGCCGAAGCGGGATTTTTTATGGCTTGCAGCCTTACAGCACGGCCAGCGCCGCAGCGTAGTTCGGCTCGTCGGCCACTTCGGCGACCAGCTCGCTGTGCAGCACCTTGTTGTCACCATCCAGCACCACGATGGCGCGAGCGGTCAGACCGACCAGCGGACCGGAAGAGAAGGCAACGCCGTAATCTTCCATAAAGGCCGCACCGCGCAGGGTGGAGAGGGTCACTACCTTGTCCAGCCCTTCGGCGCCACAGAAGCGGGACTGGGCGAACGGCAGATCGGCGGAGATGCACAGCACGACAGTGTTCTCCAGCGTGCTGGCCTGCTCGTTGAACTTGCGCACAGAGGTCGCGCAGGTCGGGGTATCGACGCTCGGGAAGATGTTCAGGATTTTGCGCTGACCGGCAAAGCTTGCCAGGGTCACGTCGGAGAGATCCTTGGCCACCAGGGAGAAGGGCTTGGCTTGCTCACCGGCGACCGGGAAGTGACCAGCGACGGAGACCGGGTTGCCTTGCAGAGTGACTGAGTTGCTCATGTGTTATGTCCTTTATTGGTGTAGTAAAAATCCGGGTGATCAGTATAGGGGCGGCGGGACCAGACAAACACCCGCGAAGACAAGGGATATAAAGGGGTTGACCTTGGACTTAACACCAAGGTTTAGACTCCTTCTCGGTAATCAGGGATCTCGCAGGGGCGGGATCCATCAAGAGGGACTCATCATGAGCAAATCCTGCTGCAATCATCAGCGCGCCGCCCCCATCAAGGCCGTCAGCAAGGCGGCCCCCGGCCAGAGTGAGCATCACCACGATAGCCACTGCTGCGACAACACCACGCCCGTCAGTTGCTGTTCAACCCCGACGCCTCATGAGCACGCATCCCGTGACGGCAATGAATCACCCGGGGATGAAGAGCCTCCCCGAGGAAGTTGCCACGATAAAGCGTGCTGCAGTGCACCCTTATCGCCGGCTCATGAACATGATCACGAGCACGATATGCCACCTGCCGACCCGCTGGTTGCGCCTGTGCAAGGCAACAGTCGCCACAGCTGGCAGGTGTTGGGGATGGATTGCCCCAGCTGCGCCCGCAAGATCGAGACCGCCGTCAGCCGGGTGAGCGGCGTGCAACAGGCGCGCGTGTTGTTTGCCACCGAGAAGCTGGTGGTGGATCTGGCCCCAGGCCTCTCCCCCGATCCCGTCACCGCCGCCGTGCTGGCCGCCGGTTTCCAGCTCAAGGGGGAAAGCGCTGACAAACAGACAGCTGGCCGCAAGCAAGCTTCACAACAGCCCCTGCAGGGCAATCTATTCGGTAACTTTTTGGGCAAATATTGGCAGCCCCTGTCACTGGCGGGTCTGATGCTGGTTGCCGCCCTGCTGCCGAAAGAGTTCGGTCAGCCGCTCTTTACCCTGGCGACCCTCTGGGGGCTGTGGCCCATCTCCCGCAAGGCGTGGGCGCTGACCAAAAGCGGCTCCCCCTTCGCCATCGAGACCCTGATGACGGTCGCCGCCGTGGGCGCCCTGTTTCTCGGCGAAACCGCCGAAGCGGCCATGGTGCTGCTGCTGTTCATGTTGGGCGAGCATCTGGAGGCCTACGCCGCCGGGCGCGCCCGAGCCGGAGTGACCGCCCTGATGGCGCTGGTGCCCGACAAGGCGCTGCGGATCCGTACCACTGCCGAGGGCGAAGTGAGGGAAGAGGTAGCTGCCGATGAGCTGCGTCCCGGCGATATCATCGAAATCGCCCCGGGTGCCCGCTTGCCTGCCGACGCCCGCCTGCTCGATGAGCTCGGTGCGTTTGACGAGAGCGCCCTGACCGGTGAATCCATTCCGGTGGAGCGCCATCAGGGTGACAAGGTGCCGGCCGGCAGTCTGGCTGCCGATCGGGTACTGCGCCTTGAAGTCGTCTCCGAGCCCGGCAACAACGCCATCGACCGCATTCTGCACCTTATCGAGGAGGCCGAAAGCCAGCGCGCACCCATCGAGCGCTTTATCGACCGCTTCAGCCGCTGGTATACCCCGGCCATGATGCTGATCGCCCTGCTGGTGGTGCTGGTGCCGCCCCTTGCCTTCGGCCAGAGCTGGGACGAGTGGATCTATCGCGGGCTGGCGCTGCTGCTGATCGGCTGCCCCTGCGCGCTGGTCATCTCCACCCCGGCAGCGGTTACCTCGGCGCTGGCCGCCGCCACCCGTCAGGGGGCGCTGATCAAGGGCGGGGCCGCGCTGGAGCGATTGGCCCATATCGACACTGTCGCCTTTGACAAGACCGGCACTCTGACCCTGGGCAAACCGCAACTGACCGAACTGGTGAGCCTCAATGGCCAACCGGAGACCGAGTTGCTGGCACTGGCGGCTGCCATCGAGCAGGGCTCCCACCACCCGCTGGCCCGCGCCGTGGTCGCCAACGCGACCGAACAGGGGCTGACGCTGGCGGAGGCCCGCGACCTGCGCGCACTGCCGGGCATGGGGGTTGAGGGACGCATCAACGGTGAACTGTGGCAACTGCTGGCACCGAGCCGGGTGGCGGCCCTGAATATGGAACAGCAAACCCGGATTGCTTCGCTGGAGCGGCAGGGCAAGACGGTGGTCGTGCTCTGCCAGAGCAGCGATGCTCAGGCGTCGCCGGTTGCCCTGCTGGCGCTGCGGGATCAGATCCGGCCGGAGGCGGCGGCTGCGCTGCAAGAGCTCAACCGGCTCGGGCTCAACAGCATTATGTTGACCGGCGATAACCCCCGTGCCGCCGAGGCGATCGCCACCGAGCTGGGCATGGGCTGGCGCGCCGGTCTGCTGCCGGAGAACAAGGTAGAAGAGATCGCCAAGCTGGCCAGCACCCGGAAGGTTGCCATGATCGGCGATGGCATCAACGATGCCCCCGCCATGAAGCGGGCCAGTATCGGCATCGCCATGGGGGGCGGCACCGATGTGGCGCTGGAGACCGCCGATGCGGCGCTGACCCACAACCAGCTCGGCGGTATTGCCGCGATGATCCGGCTGTCGCGGGCGGCACTGGCCAATATTCACCAGAATATTGCGCTGGCGCTGGGGCTTAAAGCCATCTTCCTGGTCACCAGCCTGCTCGGCATCACCGGCCTGTGGATTGCGGTGCTGGCTGATACCGGCGCCACCGCACTGGTGACCGCCAACGCCCTGCGCCTGCTGCGCAAGCGCTAATCCAGCACAATCAGAAACCGTGAAATAACAACCGCCGCCCCAACCGGGGCGGCTTTTCTTTTTCCTCTCATTTCTCTCACGGCACCCCGTAAAAGAAAAAGCGCGCCTGCCGGTCGGCAGTCGCGCTTTGCTTACTCTCTCGGAGTTATCCCACCCTTGGCGAGGTGGAATTCAACCCGGGGACGCCGAGCCATCCCCCGGACTCAATGGCTTGCTTACTTGACGCTGCACTCCTGAATGACGGCAGTACCCGCCTTGACGCCAGCCGGGTCAACCTTCACCAGCACACTCCACAGCCCCTGCGGCAGGGTGATGCTGTTATTGGCACTGCCCCCCTTGGAGAAGGCGAACGAATAGCCGGTTTCAGCGTTCACCGCGCCGCCACCGTTGAGCAGGTACTCCTTGCTCCAGTCCTCGTTGGCCACCTTGAACTCGGTGCTGCCGGTGTAGTTGAACGCCGCCTGATAGATGGCAAGATCACCGTCCATCCCCTTGTAGCTCAGCTGGTACTGAGGTTGGGCTCCCCAGCCGGAGAGCTCACCCTTGACGAACAGGTTGTAGCCGAGCGGATTGCCCGCCACCGTATCCAGCACCTTGCAGCTCTGCACCGGCTCGGTGAAGCTGACGCTCAGGGTCGGTTTGTCCTTGTTCATGGCGGTAAAGACAAACTTGTAGCTGCCTGCCTTGGCCAGATCGAGCCCGATGTTGCCGGTATCGCCACCCTTGCAAAGGGTCAGCGGAGTGCCGACCACCAGCTTGTCACCAGCGTTGCAACTGCCGTAGTTGACCGGCCCCCAGCTGGCGTCAGCGATCTTGACGTTGGTGGTACCCAGCTTGTCGGTGCTCACCTCGGTAGTGAACTCGTACATAAAGTTGCCGCTGAAGATCATCTGGTTGGTGTTGCCCCACTCATCGAGGAACCCCTTCAGATAAACATCGGTGTTGCCAAACGGTGGCAGGGTGCTCAGGTCGGTCTTCTTGCTGACCGGCAGGCCCGCGCCCTGTGCACCAGACTGCGGCTTGACGAACACGGCGGCAGACCAGGCCCCCAGCGTCAGCTGGCCGTTATCATAGGCGGCGCCGCTGGCAATGCTGTCGACTGCGCGATGCTTGCTGCCAAGCACCATACCGCTCAGATCGATGGGCTGATCGTTGCCGTCACGGAAGTCGCCGATGCTCTGGCTCTGGTTGCTGGCGTTGATCATCACCACCAGACCGTCGATGGCCGGATCCAGATCCCCCCCGGCACTGACGCCATCATCCACCGTCATGACGATAAGGCCGGGCACCTGATCCGGGCCGGTATTGCGGAAGTCGACCCGCTTGATCACCTCGGCGCCACTGCCCAGACGCAGCAGGCGGGAGGAGTTGCGCAGCTCCGCCAGCTCCTGATAGAAGCTCACCATCTGCGCCATCTCGGCCGAGCCCGGCTTGGCATGCTTGCCGAGCACCTGCTCGATCAGCGGATAGTTGTCGCCATCCTTGTCCTTGCGCGGCAACCCCTTGTCGAAGTTGTTGTCGCCCAGGGTGTAGTCGACCTTGTTGTACCAGTCGCCCGAGTCATAGCTGTCCCGCTCCATGGATTTGGAACGCAGCAGCTCGACACCGGCGTGGGTGAAGGGAATGCCCTGACCCAGCATGGCAGTCGCCAGCGAGACCCCCTGCATCCGCACCAGATCGGCTCCGGCAGGCGCCTTGTAGATCAGGTTGTCGAACAGGGTCTGGTTGTCGTGCTTGTCGACATAGTTCTGCACTTCCACCGGATCCTGGGCATAACCGGCGCTCTGACCGTTGTAGTCGATCTCGGCGCCTTTCTTCGGCATGCCATCCTTGTCGGTCAGCACGAACTCCTTGAGGTTGCCCGCCATGCCGAGCCGCACCAGATCGGACTGGTGCAAGGCCGTAGCCAGATCCACCTTGCTCATTTCGTTAGGATCAACGAAAGCACCGTTGCCAAAGCCCTGGGTCTTGCGAATGGTATCGCCGCCGTCGAACGGACTGCCGCCGCGCACCGCATCGCGCAAGCGGTCGGAGAAGGAGCCGATACCGGTACCGCCCAGATGCTTCTGGGTCGCCTGCACGAAGCGCTTGTCATCCTGCACTTCGCCGAAGTTCCACCCCTCACCGTAGAAGTACATCTCGGGATTGACCTTCTTCACCGCGGCCAGCGCCTGCACCATCTGATCTTTCGGATGGTGGCCCATCAGGTCGAAGCGGAAGGCGTCGATCTTGTAGTCGCGCGCCCAGGTGACCAGAGAGTCATCCATCAGCTTGGCGAACATGGCGTGCTCCGGCGCCGTGTTGGAGCAACAGGTGGAGTTCTCCACCGAGCCGGTCTCCGGATTGAGGCGCTGATAGTACCAGGGCACGATCTTGTCGAGCACCGACTTGGGGCCGAGCCCGGATTCGTTGGTGTGGTTGTAGACCACATCCATCACCACGTTCATGCCGATGTTCTGCTTGATGGCCTTGACCATCTCGCGGAACTCCAGAATACGTTTGGTGCCCTCGGCGTTGGTGGCGTAGGAGCCTTCCGGCGTGGTGTAGTGGTAGGGATCATAACCCCAGTTGAAGGAGTCGACGCCGCGCAGATAGCCGGAGAGCTCCTGCACCTGCGGATTATCCTTGCTGTCGCCCCCTTGCAGGTCGGCCAGCACATCTCCCACGGTCTGACCGCCACCGCAATAGCCGCCAAATTTGGATGTTTTCACATCCGGATTGACCTGACAGAGCTTGCTGAAGTCATCGCCGAGATTGGCTACCTTGGCCGGATCCTCGTTGACGGTGGCGATATCGAACACCGGCAGCAGGTGCAGGTGGCTGACGCCGCTCTTTGCCAGCGCTTTCAGATGGTTGACCGGTACAGAGTCGGGCTGGGTCAGGCCAACAAACTTGCCGCGCTTCTCTTCATCGGTAGAGGCGTCATTCCCGGTCAGGTCGCGAACATGGGCCTCATAGATGGTGATATCGGCGGGGTTCTGCTGGCTGTGGGGCGCCTTGAGGCTGTCCCATCCTTCCGGTTTCAGGGCCGGATCGTCGAGATCCACTACCTGACTGAACTCGGAGTTCATCGCGAGGCTCAAGGAGTAGGGATCGGTCACCTCGTAGTGCTCGACCTTGCGGCTCAGCGGGTGGTAGACCTCCATGTCGTAGCGGTAGAACTGGCCGATCAGCTCGCTGCCCCCTTCGTAACTCCAGCTGCCGCTGGTGCTGTCGAAGGTCATGGCCACTTCACCACTCTTCTGGTGGCTGGCGTTGTAGAGGGCCAGCTTGACCGACTTGGCGGTCGGCGCCCAGAGGCGGAAGGTCACCCGGTTACCCTCCACCACGGCACCATAGCTCAGCTTGGTCGCCTCGGGAGCATAAAGCGCATCGAGGGCGCCGGCGCTCTGCACCAGGGTCGCCCCCTGCAGGATACCGTCAGTATCGGTGCCGATAGCCACCAGCTCCCCCTTCAGCAGGGGCTTGAGATCTTTACCGGCCGGCAGGGCAAAGGCGGCGGCATCCTTGAGATGCGGATATTTGGCCTGCTGCTCGGCAGTCAGGCCGGTCGCGGTCAAGCTGATATAGGGGAAATCGAACACTCCATCGGCATTGGCCTTGATGGTGCCCGAGTCGCTGTAATAGAGGCGAACGTGGGGCTTGTCCTTGCCCCCTTGCCAAATCAGGGTATTGCCATCGATAAGATGAGCGCTGGCACCCGCTACGCCAAAGGCGGCGGTAAAGGCTTCGGCACGGCTGCCAAACAGATCTTTCTTGCCCGCGACGATGGCCACGGTGCGATCCGGGTGCTCACTGAAGCTCACCTTCATATCGCTGCCGGTCAGGTTGGCCAGATCGCCGTTGCGAGCGATAAAGTTGATGCACCCTTCCACATTTTTGAGCGGCACGACCCAGGCCGGACCAAAGCTGTCGGCAGTGGCAGGAGTCTTGCTCTTGTCATCCCAACCGGTATTCAGGCCACTATCGGCCGTTGCCTGGCAGGCGTCGTTGTTCCAAAGGTGCAGGCTGTGGCTGTCAAACGGTGCCTTGGCCCCCTTGGCTGCCGACTGGGTATCCACCAGCGCAATGACCACCTGATTGTCGCCGGCAACCAGCAACTCTTTCGGGGGATCCATCTTGGGCAGACGAGCGACAGGCCCATCGGTGACTTCAGGTGTAGGCGGTGTAGGGGGGACGGGGTTCACACCGGAGGCATCAGAGCTGTTGTCATTACAGCCAGACAAAAGCGCGAGCAGTGAGGCTGTTACCAGCGCCACTTTGGTCTTTTTCATATCCATATTTTTATAATTCCCGCTGTAGTTAGTCTCGATAGTCGAGCACCCGGTCATTGCCAGGCGGTGCCATATTAATCAGCGGCAATCGATTCAAATGTGAGCGGAAAGGCAAAAAAACCATCCAGTTTCAACAAGATAACGTTTTCAGACTGAAACTTCGATCCGGCTCACAGACCTCGCGGCCATTTGGCCTCATATCTGGAAAACGGCAGTCACGGGGTCAGAAAAGCAATGTCTGATCAAGTGGATAGACAAGGAGTAAACAATGAAACGGATTGAAGAACAGGCAAGACGACTCGATCAGGAGTATCAGGCGATCGGGCAGCTGTTCGACCAGTTTTGCCAGCAGGCTGGCGCCCTGGCCGAGCAGTATCACTTCTTCAACTGGCCCGATTATGAAGACTCGCCCCCGCTGAGCCGCGCCTTTACCCTGCTGGGGGAACCCCGCGAACTGCGGCTGCGCTGTCAGCCCGGCGAGCGCTCCGCCCTCAATGGCCTGATCCAGGTGGTCTCTGAGGATGGCACCATAGATGCCAGCCTAGGATTTCGCGCCGATGGTCAGCTGCTGCTGGAGTCCGGCAAGCTGCTGGACAACCCGCCCGGACTGCTGCTCAAGCTGCTGCTCGGCGCTGTGTGGCAACACAAGCCCCAGGAGGAGATCACCGGGCAACCGCACTGACATCAGGGAACCAACGGCACTGAAACCAGGGGGCCAAGACCCCCTGTTTGCTTTTATTCGGTCGCGATCTCGATGGTCACATGCACCAGCTCTTCATGGATCGCCAGCCGCTCGCGGATCTGCTGCGCCGGTAGCGGATTGACCATCAGCAAAGAGAGCACGCAGGCATACTGCTGCTGCCCTACCCGCCAGACATGCAGATCGCGAATATCAGTGCCCGGCAGCTCGGCAATCACCTCGCGGATCTCCGTCACCAGCGGGGTATCCATCTCGGCATCCAGCAGCACCCGACCGGAGTCGCGCAACAGGCCCCAGGCCCATACCGCGACCAGCCCGGCACCCACTATGCCCATCAGCGGATCCAGCCAGTCGGCCCCCCACAACATACCCCCAGTCAGCGCCAGAATCGCCAGCACGGAAGTGGCCGCATCCGCCAACACGTGGATATAGGCGGCGCGCAGGTTGAGATCCTGATGGCCGTGGTGATCGTCATGGTCATGATGATGAGCGTGGTCGTGATGCTCATGATGGTGGTCATGCCCATGGCCGTGGTGATGGTGGCCGTGATCATCCTTGAGCAGCCAGGCGCAGGCAAGGTTCACCAGCAGTCCCACCAGCGCGATAGCGATCGCCTGTTGATAGTGTATCGGGCTGGGGTCGAGCAGCCGGAACACAGACTCGAACAGCATCAACCCGGCCACTCCCACCAGCAAGAGGGCGCTGGTGAAGCCACCCAGCACCTCGATCTTCCAGGTGCCGAAGCTGAACCTGTGGTCACGGGCGAAATGGCGGGCGGCGCGATAGGCCAGCACCGAGAGACCGAGCGCCAGCGCGTGGGAGCTCATGTGCCAGCCATCGGCCAGCAGCGCCATGGAGTTGTAGAACCAGCCGCCGCCAATCTCCGCCACCATCATGATGACGGTCAGCAATACGGCCCAGCGGGTCTTCTGTTCGGCCAGCGGATTGCCCTCGTGGATGACGGGTTGATGGCAGTGGGATTGAGCGAGGGATGACATGGATTTCTCCTGAGAGCGATGATGCAATATACTATACCCCAGTATAGTTTTATTGATCGAGAGGATCCGTCATGTCCCACACCATTCACGACAAGAAGAAGCTGCTGGCACGGGTGCGCCGCATCAAGGGACAGGCCGGTGCGCTGGAGAGTGCACTGGAACAGGAGAGCGACTGCACCGCTATTTTGCAGCAGATCGCCGCCATCCGCGGCGCCGTCAACGGCCTGATGCTGGAGGTGCTGGAAGGGCATATGCGCGAGCATCTCGGCGCCCCCGATGCCACCCCGGCCGAGCGGCTGGAGGATCTGGATCAGGTGGTCAGCGTCCTGCGATCCTATTTGAAGTAAGCAGGATGGCGGCACCATCCCTTCAGGCTAGACCAGCGTCAGGCTTGAGCCACCGCCAGCTTTGCGCCATGATGTCCAGCCCGGCTGACCGCCGGTTTTACTGGACAGTCAATTTCAAGGATCCCCCATGTTTGAACACGTCGATGCCTATGCTGGCGACCCCATCCTGACGCTAGTCGAGACCTTCCACAAAGACACCCGCGAGCAGAAGGTGAACCTGGGGATTGGCCTCTATTACGACGAGCAGGGGCGCATTCCGCTGCTGCCGTCGGTGCAGCAGGCCGAAGCCCAGCGCGCCGCCGCCCCGGCGCCGCGCCCCTACCAGCCTATGGAAGGCGCCGCCAACTACCGCACCGCAGTGCAACATCTGCTGTTTGGTGCCGACCATGAAGCGGTCAAGGCGGGACGTATCGCCACTATCCAGACCATCGGTGGCTCCGGCGCGCTGAAGATCGGCGCCGATCTGCTCAAGCGCTACTTCCCGACCTCCGAGGTGTGGGTCAGTAATCCCACTTGGGACAACCACAAGGCGATGTTCGAGGGAGCCGGCATCAAGGTGCATGACTACCCCTACTACGATGCGGCCACCGGCGGCGTGCAGTTCGATGCCATGATCGACTGCCTTAGCAGCCTGCCGGCGAAGAGCATCGTGCTGCTGCACCCCTGCTGTCACAACCCGACCGGGGTGGATCTCTCTCGCGCCCAGTGGGATCGAGTGATCGCGCTGGTGGTCGATAAGAACCTGATCCCCTTTATGGACATCGCCTACCAGGGCTTCGGCGACGGGCTGGAAGAGGATGCCTACGCCATCCGTGCCATGGTGGCCGCCGGTGTCAGCTTCTTCGTCAGCAACTCGTTTTCCAAGAACCTCTCCTTCTACGGCGAGCGCTGTGGTGGCCTGTCGGTCATCTGTCAGGATGCCGAAGAGGCGAGCCGGGTGCTGGGTCAGATGAAGGCCACCGTGCGCCGCAACTACTCCAGCCCTCCCACTCACGGTGGCCAAATCACCGCGGCGGTGATGATCCAGCCCGAGCTGCACGCCATGTGGGTCGATGAAGTGACCGAGATGCGCAACCGCATCAAGGCGATGCGCCAGAAGCTGTTCGAGGTGTTGAGCGCCAAAGTGCCAGGCCGAGATTTCAGCTACTTCATCAACCAGCGCGGCATGTTCAGCTACACCGGCTTCACCCCGGAGCAGGTAGATCGCCTGCGCGAGGAGTTCGCCGTCTATCTGGTGCGCTCCGGCCGTATGTGCGTGGCGGGCCTCAACAGCCGCAACGTCGACTATGTTGCTGACGCCATGGCGGCGGTGCTCAAGGGCTAATCCGCATCAGCCCCGCTTTGGCGGGGCTTTTTTTTGTCTGTTGCGTTCGCGGTCACCTCTTGATGGATCTGCTCACCCTCCCCCTGCTGTGAGAGAATGCCAGCAGGTCACGTTGAATCTTTCTGATTCCAAGCCTGTTTATCTTCATCAATTTCAGGAGCCACTATGGATCTGATCGCTCTCTCTCGGCTGGGAGGTCGCCATCTGGTCGCCCTGCATCTGCTGCTCGACAACCAGAGCGTCACCCGCACCGCAGAGCGGCTCTGCACCACACCTTCCACCGTCAGCAAAACCCTCAACCAGCTGCGAGATCTGCTGGGGGATCAACTGCTCTACCGTCAGGGAAACCAGCTGTTGCTCACCCCCATGGCCGAACGACTGGCCCCGACCCTGCACCGGCTGTTGGGGGAACTGAACGGCCTCACTCGCCAGAACGCCTTCAACCCGCAGCAGTGGCAGGGCACATTGCGGCTGGGATTGCGCGAGAGCGTCATGACCTGGCCGGTGGGCCCAATTCTGGGTCAGCTGATGAAAGAGGTGCCGGGCATGGTGCCGGAGATCTGGAACAAGGATGAGCAGGGGCTGGAGGCGCTGGCAGCGGGCAAACTCGACTTCGTGATCCTGCCCCATGACCAGAGCCAGCCATTGCCGCGCCAGCCTGGGCTGGTGTGGGAGACCCTGCGGGAAGAGAAACTGGTCTGCCTGCTGCGCAAAGACCACCCCGCGTTGGCCAAACCCTGGGATCTCGATGCCTACCTGAGCTGGCGCCATATCGCCATCCGGGATCAGGAGCTGGCCAACCCCTTCTTCGAACAGAGCCTGGCCCAGCAGCAGGTACGTCGCCAGATTGGCGTCACCCTGCCCGATTTTGCCAGCGCGGCGGCTCTGCTGCCCCAGACTGATCTGATCCTCACCGCCATCGGTGGCTGGGCGGCCTGCATGGCCAGTCAGCCGGATCTGGTGATGCGTCCGGCACCGTTCGATTACGGCAAGGTGAGTCACAGTCTGGTCTGGTATGGCCCAGCCGGTGATGGCTCGGCCCGTCACTGGTTCCGCCAGCGGATCCTGCAACTGGGTCGCGAATTGATTGAGCCCTGAGCCGGGCGACAGCGAGAAGAGGTTGATGTTTCGCCGCGGCGAAACATCAACGGCAATGAGGGATCAGGGGCGTTTGGTATAGATGGGGCTGGGGAAGGAGGCGACGTTGCTGCCCAGATCCGTGATGCGGGCTGCCCCCTGCTTTTTCACCTGATCGATGCGCAGCACCTGATGCATAGGGATAAGAGTCTGGCGCACATCGGCAAATTCGCTCTTGAGCTTCTCGTGACTGGGATCGACGATAAGCGCCGTGTGGTTGTCCCAGACAAAGTCGGCAATCTCGATAAAACCGAACAGCTGGCCCTGATTGACTTCGCGCACATAGACTTCGTAGCGCTCGCTGTGGCAAATAAACTGAACCCGATATAACGCCTTGCTTTCACTCATGATTATCTGTCATTGAGGGGTAAGAAGATGGCCATTATTCTAGCCGCCGTTCTCGCCCCCTCCAATAGACAGAAATCACAGTTGCGGCCTTTCCATGCCGCACCTCACGCCATGACGGTCACCGGATGACGCAACCACTCAGCCCATCAAGGCAGGCAGTGAGACCGGCCCCAATCCCGCTGCACGCAAACGGCTGGCCAGCTGTTCCAACTCGGTTTGGTGAGCCTCTGGCCATTGCGCCGCCTCTCCCCGCACTCCGTGATGGCGAAAGCCGTTCAGGCGAATGGGCACAGGCCCCAGCCGCTGCAAGAAGGCGGCAAGATCTGCGTCCAGCTCACCACTCGCATCAAGAAAATCGCTCTTGCCAGGTACATGGAGCAGCCGCAGTTCGGTCAGCTTGCCGTGGCGTGCCAGCAGTTGCAGCGACCCTAGCACCCGCTCGCGACCATAGCCGGTCAGGGTGTGATGCACCGAGTCACCCCACCCCTTGAGATCGAGCATGGCGCCGTCGAGCACCGGCAGCAGCCGCTGCCAGCCGGTTTCGGCCAGCGAACCGTTGCTGTCGAGCAGGCAAGTGAGATGGGTCAGACCCGGCGCGGCCTTGATGGCGGCAAACAGCGCAACCACGAAGGGGAGCCGGGTGGTCGCCTCACCACCGGAGACGGTAATCCCGCTCAGCAAGGGGCCGTAGCGACGCAGCAGGGCCAACACCTCGGCCACCGTCATGGTGGCAGTCTTGGGATTGGCACTGCGCGGGCAGACATCCAGACAGGCGTCGCAATCGGTGCAGAGCGTTGCCTGCCATTGCACCTTGCCCTCGCTCATGGAGAGGGCGCCGCTCGGACAGACCTCGAGGCAGTCGCCACAATCGTCGCACAGCCCTATGGTGTGCGGGTTGTGGCAGCCGGGGCAGCGAAAGTTGCAGCCCTGCAGAAACAGCACCAGCCGGTTGCCCGGCCCGTCGACACAGGAGAACGGCAGCACCCTGCTTACCAGGGCGCTGCGTGTTGGCAAAACATCAGCCATCGGTGCGAACTCAATACTCGCCGATAGTCGATTCGTGGGCGACCACTCGTGGTGCCCGCTGACGAATGGCGGTCACTTCACTCGCCTCGGCACCGAGACAGGTGGTCTGCAAGCGCGACCCCTCCTCTGCGAAGCGGGCCACGTCGCTCTTGCGGATCATGTAGCCGGTCACCCGCACCAGATCGCTGTCGGCCACGTTGGCGGTGAACTCGCGCATGCCGATGGCAAGTGCCCCCTTGCAGAGCTGCAACAGCGCCTGCGGGTTCTGGCGGATGGTGGGATCCAGGGTCAGGATCTCGCTGATCCCCGAATGGTAATAAGTGTGGTGCGGTGCCAGTGCCAGCACATGGCTTGCCGGATCCGGCTCATGCCCGTAGGGAATGCGCACCCCGGGAGTGACCGCTACATCGATGCTGAGGCCACCTTGCGAATGCAACAAAGCGCGGCCCCCCCAGGCATGGGTCTGCGGGGTCGTGGTCACATAGGCGGAGAGCTGGGCCGAGATGCGATAGCCAAGCTGGTTCGCCTCCTCGCCATGGCCGTAGCGATCCGGCAGATTCTCTTTATCCATCAGGATATTGACCGCTTCCGCCATGCCATAGATGCCGAACATGGGGACGAAGCGATCCTCGTCCAGCAGCCCCTCTTTCACCAGGAAGCTGTCGAAGAAACCGGACTCATCATGGAGGAAAGCGGCCCGCGCTTCGATCAGCTGAGAGGCCAGACGGCAGTAATGGGGCAGCAGGCAGCCGAGGAAATCATCGATCCCCTGACACTGCTCGGCGACCCGCTTGAGGGAGATGCGCACCAGGGTATTGGCGCCACCGGCCTGCGGCAGGGCGTTGTAGCAGCTGACGATGCCAAAGCCGCGATTGTCGAAGGTGTCGCGGTGGATCGGGTAGTTGGCGATGTGCGGCTTGCTGCACTCGGCGATATTCTTCACCGCCTGCAGCAGCAGATCGTCCGGGGTCTGCTCCGGATCGTGGAAGAAGGTGAGGTTCGGCGCCACCTGCTTGAGCTCGTTGTCGATGCGCAGGATCAGGCGGCAGATGCGGTTGTCATCCGGCCCGATGTTGACGTGCATGAAGGCGTCCGGCAGCACCCTGTCCAGATAGACCCAGAACCCCTTCAGCTTGCGATAGAGGGTCTCGTCATCCAGTTCGCCGACAAACGGCAGCAGCAGATGGTCGAGCCGCCCCAGCCAGACCGGCATGCCGGTGACTGAGGGGACATGGTGATAGAGGATGCGCAGGGCGTTGAGCGCCTCGTCGAAATCCTGCGGCGCCGCCAGCTCCAGCCAGGCAGAGCCCTGAGTCAGGAATTTTTCATAGTCCGGCAGCACATAACGCGGCTTGTAGGGGGCGTGCCCTTCGAACATGTCGCAGATAAATCCCTGCTCCATCGCCTCGGCGACTGCGGCAGGCAGGTCGGGGTAGGGCAACGCATTCTCGGCGGCCAGCGCCAGCGCGTGGCTCTTCTGGGCGGCGGAGAGATGGGGATCGCGCACGATGCGCTGACAGATTTCGATCAAAGACATGGGACACTCCTTCACGGACAGAGCCCATATCCTCACCATTTGCAGGCTTTTTTTGAAGTGACATTCATGACATGACGGATGTCGAATAATGACATCCATTACACAAGATCACGGCTCGCGCTTCACCAAGGTAAGAGCTCGGCTATGCCTCCCAGCCAGCGCAGCAGAAAGAAGCCCCCCATTCCGCCCACCACCACAACCAGAGTCGGCAGCCGCAACAGGGTCAAGAGCATCACCCACAGGGTGGCAGTCAGGTAGTCAGGATCCCAGTCAAGACCTATCCCCGGCTCGTAGCTAAAGACGATGGGCAACCAGATTGCAGTCAGCACCGACTGGGCCGAGAAGCCGAGAAACGCCCCCATCTCGGCACCCGGCTGATATCGGGTCAACCGAGAAAAGAAGGCGAAGCGGTTGAAAAAGGTGATCAGGGCCAGCAGGCCAATCATCAGCCAGCTCACGCTACCTCCTCATCCGGTGCAACACATAGCCCACCACCATGCCAGCCAGAGCCGAGACGATGATGTGGATCTCCGCCAGCAGCGGCTTGGTAAGCAACGCTGTGCCGCCGCTCACCAGAGTGGCCGCCACCATGGGCAAGTTTTTCATGGCGGGAATGGTCATGGCAATGAAGGTGGCCGCGATAGCAAAATCCAGCCCCATGCTGTCCAGTCCATCGATGTACTGGCCGGCCGCGATGCCGAGCAGGGTCGCCAGATTCCAGAACAGATAGAAGACGAATCCCGCGATGAGCGCGTAGGCCGGATCAAAGTGGCCGCTGCGCTCCCGGTCTTTCAGCGCAACAGCGAACATCTCATCAGTCAGGAAAAAAGCAAGGCTGGCCCGCCAGCGCAGGGAGAGCGGCAATACGTCACGGCGGAAGGTGAAGCCGTATAGCAGATGCTGGGAAGTGATCACCATGGTGGAGCCCATGATGGGCAGCAGGGGCGTGCCCGCCCCGAACAGGGTCGTGGCCGAGAGCTGGGCGGCTCCGGCGTAGACCAGCAACGACATCAGCTGAGCCTGAAGCGGACTCAGCCCTGCCTGCAACGCCAAAGCGCCACACAGGATCCCCCAGGGGAACACCGAAATGGAGAGCGGGAGCATATCCAGTGTGGCACGCCACCAGAGCATCCCCGTTCGCTCGGGCACGCTCGTTACTGACATCATGTGATCTTCCTTGTCACAGCCAAAGCGAGCCGAAAAAACTAGCACGGGACAGCAAGCGCTGTCACGTCATCACTGGCGGGAAATAAAACGCCCGCGGAGTCGCGGGCGTGCACAAGGGGATCAGGGCTCGATGACGATGGGCGTACCCGGATCAATAGCGTCCCACACCTCATCCAGCTCGTGGTTGAGCATGGCGATGCAGCCATTGGTCCAGTTGGAAGGCTGAACCCTGCGGTTGCCAATGCTGTTGCGCTGGCCGTGGATCATGATCATGCCACCCGGACGAACACCCAGCTCATTGGCGCGCTTGATGTCATCCAGGTTCGGATAGTTGATATGGATGGCTTTGTAGTAGCCGGAATTGGTCTTCTTGTAGTCGAGGGTGTAGCGCCCTTCCGGCGTACGCTGATCCCCTTCCTGCTGCTTGTGCCCCTTGGGCGCCGGGCCCAGAGCAATCCAGTAGCGCTTCAGTTCTTTGCCATCCTTCATCAGGGTCAGGCTATAGGTCGACTTCTTGACCACCACCAAATCGGCTTTTTCGGTAAAGGCAAAACTCAATGCGGGCCAAAGCCCCAACAAACACAGTAATACGGCTCTCATTCCATCCCTCGACAAGCCTCTGGTGCGGGCTTTTCTTGTTACCAGATCATCTGAACGATGCCCGCCGAGCGGCGAGCGAGCGCCATGATATTGGATCGCCATCAATACTCAATATGCCCGGCAAAACATATCTTGCCGCAGCAAGGCCATCTTCCTTGAACGCCGTCATTTGGCATTGGTAATTAACAGTTAAAACAACAAGATACAAAAAATTATCGCGCTGGCACCCGGGGCAATGATCGGCGAAGATAACACTCCACTCCCCGACAGGATCATGCCATGCGCTCTTCGTGCCGCCTTGCCACCCTGCTGTTCTCGCCACTTCTGCTCTGGCTGCCCGCCAGTGTCGCCGCCGATGCGCTCTGGCTACGCGAGCCCGCCCTCTCCCCCGATGGCAAGCAGCTTGCTTTCACCTGGCAGGGGCGCATTTTTGTCGCCAGTGCCGAGGGTGGCCCCGCCACGGCGCTCACCGGCAGCGACTACCTGAGCCAGCGGCCAATCTGGTCGCCGGATGGCAAAAAGCTCGCCTTTGCCGCCAATCTCTACGGCAACGAAGATGTGTTCGTGGTACCCGCCAGCGGCGGCGAGATGGTGCGCCTCACTCGCGATTCGCGCACCGATCTGCCGCAAGCCTTCAGCGCCGATGGCAAACGGCTGTTGCTGAGCAGCCAGCGCCTGGGGGCGCCCGATGCCGACCATTTTGTCGCGGAAGGCTACCAATGGGGCGAGCTCTACTGGACCCCGATCACCGGCGGCACCTTGCAGGCCGATCTGCCGCTGCCTGCAACCCTCGCCCGCCCCCACGGGGAGCGGCTCGCCTATCAGATGCCCGCGGCGGATCAACCCTTTCGCAAGCATCAGCACTCGTTCGCGGTGCCCCGTCTCTGGTTGTTTGATGGCAAGCAGCACAAGCAGCTGACCGAAGATCGGGTGGCGGCCACCGATCCGGTCTGGAGCGACAAGGGAGATACCCTCTTTTACCTGAGCGAGCGCAGCGGCGATTTCAACGTCTGGCGCCGGGATCTTGCCAGCGGCAAGGAGCAACAGCTGACCCACTATCAGGGCCATCCGGTACGGGGGCTCAGCGCCTCTCGCAATGGCGATCTGGTCTGGTCATGGCTGGGGGAACTCTATCGCCTCGATGCCGATAGCAGCGAGCCACGCAAGCTGACCCTCACCCCGCAAGTGGCCAGCGCGCCGGATGAGGCGAGCGAGACCCTGACCTTGGCAGACGAAGCGCTGGTCAGCGAAGAGGCGGACGAGCTGATCCTGGTGAGCGAGGGCAACCTGTTTGCCGTCGACCCCGAGCGGGAGCGGGTGCGCCAGCTGACCCGCGATCCGAGCGAGCAGTCCAGCCCCCTCTTCGCCGAGCAGGGGCGCGCCCTCATCTATCTGTCGGAGCAGCAGGGGCACGCCGCCCTCTATCGCTTGCGCAAGGGTGATCCGGATCTGCTGTTCAGCGATCCCGGCACTCTGACCGAGAGTCTGCTGCTGGCCATACCCGACAAGGGGATCAGCCGTCCGGTGCTCTCCCCCGACGGCAAGCAGCTCGCCTTCGTGGTGGATGGCCAGGCCATCCACCTGCTGGATCTGGCGAGCAACAAGCAGCGGGAGCTGGTGCCTGCCAGCTTCAACCCGTCGCGCCACGAGGTACATCTCGACTTTGCCCCCGACTCACGCCATCTGGCGCTCACTTTCCGCCCCGATGCGGCAGAGCAGGAGATCGCGGTGATCGACACGGCCAACCTCAAGGCCAAACCGGTCAATGTCAGCCTCAACGGCTATCAGGATGGGCAACCGGGCTGGAGTCAGGATGGCGCCATCCTCTACTGGCAATCGACCCGGTTTGGCGCACTGGGGCCCGATGGCGAGCCCCTCGTCACCAACCTGCTCGGCATTTACAGCAGCCGCGCCGCCAGAGCCGATGCGATTGCCGAACTGGAGCCGCCGAAAGGGGGATACGGCTTTGAGAGCGATCGTCTCAACCATCGAGAAGCGCTGCTGCTGCAACCCACCGGCACCCTGCTCGCCAGCCGCATCATCGGCGACCAGCTGATCTATCTGGTGGAAGAGATGGGGGTCAACAGCGAGAGCGAGATCAAGGGCTACAGCCAGGATCTGCGCAAGGGCAAAACCAGCGAACTGTTTGGCGAGCAGCCCGGCCCAGCGCTGGCAAGCCTCAACCAGCAGGGCTCCCTGGCTACCCTGGTGCGGGATGGGGAGATCACCCGGATCCACCTCGACTCCGGCGAAGCCACCAGCGCCCCCTTCGCCTTGCAGCCCACCAGCCGCTGGCAGGAACGCATGACCGCCGCCTTCGATCAGATCGCCCGGCTCACCCGGGACGAGTTCTATCTGGACGACATGAACGGGGTGAACTGGGATAGCTATGTCGCCGCTTACCGCCGCCTGCTGCCGGGCATCGGCAACCCGCGGGACTTTGGCAACCTGCTAGCGGAGCTGGCTGGCGAGCTCAATGTCTCCCACACCTGGGGCAGTGGCCCCGCCCCCTTCCCGCGCATGGCGGACGAGACCGCCAGCCTTGGCGGCTACTGGCAGGATGGCAAGCAAGGGGTGATGCTCACCGCTCTGCTCTCTGGCGGCCCGCTGGATCAGGAGAGCGATATCGCCCCGGGCGCCCGCCTGCTCGCCATCAACGGCGTCCCGATTGCCAATCTGGCCGAGCTGGATCAAGCCCTTAACCATCAGGCCGGTGCCCGGCTCGCCCTCACCTTCCAGCAGGAGGGCAACAAGCAAACTGACGAGGTGGTGCTCACCGCCATCGACAAACAGCAGGAGTACCAGTTGCAACAGGATCGCTGGATTGAGAAACGGCGGGAGCTGGTGGCCAGCCTGAGCGGAGGACGGGTCGGCTACGTCTATCTGCCGGCAATGAATAGCGAGGTCTACGATGCGGTGGTGGCGGATGCCCTCGGCAGACAGCGCAATCGCGATGCGCTGATCGTCGATGTCCGCTTCAACAGCGGTGGCTATCTCGCCAATACCCTGGTGGAGTTTCTGACCGGCAGCGGCAGCGCCAAGGGGATGGCCAGCAGCTGGCCCCGTCAGGGCAAGGGGGAAACCGATGCCGCCACTCGCCAGTGGACCAAGCCTTCGGTGGTGCTGGTCAACGCTGGCAGCTACTCGGAAGGTTCCGCCTTCCCCGAGTACTACCGTGCCCTCAAGGTCGGCCCCATCGTCGGCGATCCGGTGCCCGGCACAGGCACCATGGTCTACAGCCACGACTCCCGGCTGATCCCGGGACTCTCCTACGGCATTCCGACCCTGGGGCTGCGCAAACCGGACGGTACCTTCTACGAGAATCAGGAGCTGATCCCGGATCTGCAGGTGCCACTCACTCCCGCCGACATGGTGGCCGGGCTCGACCCGCAACTGGAGGCGGCAGTACAAGCCGCCCTCAAGCAGTTGCCAGCCAGCGCCAAATAACGGCCCCCATCGAGCTCAACGAAAGCGGAACAGCTCGCGATGCAGATGCCCGTCCGGTAACAGCCGGGTCAGGGCATCTGCCATCCCCTCCGGCCCGCAAAACCACACTTGCTCGGGCGCATCCTGCGCGATGCGGGCCAGATCCAGCCGCCCGGCTGTCTTGTCCAGATGCAGCTGATAACGCACACCGGTGCGATGACAGAGCTCGACCAACCGCTGGTGGTAGACAGCCCCCGCCAGATCCGGCGCACACTGGATCAGGGTGATCCCCTCGCCCCGCTCCCCACGGGCAGCCAGCCCCTCCAGCCAGGCAACAAACGGCGTGATACCTATCCCGGCCCCCAGCCAGAGGGCTCGGCCTCCCCCTTGCGGCGCAACAAAGGCGCCATAGGGGCCGATCACCACAACTCCATCCCCGACGCGCGCCTCTGCCACCAGCTGACGGGTATGATCCCCGAGCGCCCGCACCGCGATCACCAGCTGGCGCCGATCCGCTGACACCCGCACCAGGGTAAAGGGGTGCGGCCCCTCCTTGGCATCAAATTCGAAGAAGGCAAACTGGCCCGGGCGGTAATGGGCGAGCGGCCGCTCCAGCTGCATGGTCAGCTCGCAGGTGTGATCCGCCAGCGCCCGCACCGCAATGACCCGGCCCGGATGGCGATCCCGCGCTCCCACTTGTCCCAGCAGGGAGTAGAGGGCCCCGATAGCTCCCAACCCACCGATCAACCAGATCGATACCCCCACGGGAGTCATGGCCCCTACCTGAGGCAACAGGCAGAGCCCGTGCCCCCACCCCGCCAGATAGATAATTGGCACCAGCCGGTGGATCAGCCGAAAACGGCCATAACTCACCAGCGCCAGCAAGCTCACTACCACCAGCGCGATCAGCAGATAGAAACTCCACTCACCGAGGGTATTGCCAAGGGCATGGAGCGAGATGCCATTGCCTGCGCCAGCCCCAGCACCGCTGGCCCCACGCCGCGCAGGACGACTCAGCCAACCCGCCGAGACTGCCCACTTGGGCACCTCCACCATCAGCCAGTGGGCGGTCAACGCCAATGCACCGCCGATGGCCATCTGGCGGTGCAATCGCAACATCCGGTCCAGACCGCCACACCACACCTCCAACTGCGGCAGGCGCAACGCCAGCAACAGCGAAATGGCCATATAGGTCATCCCCAGTAGGCCCGTCAGCAGTAACATCTCATGGCGCCAGGGCCACACCCCGTTGGCATCCCCCGCATAACCGAGCCACCAGACCCCGACCGCCAGCAGCGGCAACAGCCACCACATCCATTTATTCGTCATAACATGCTCCCTGGTTCCATCGCGGCAGGGCCTCATCTCCCTGCTCATGGCGCCATTACACACCCGTCCGGTCACAAGACTTTGCCATAGGGGGAAGCTTGTGTGGCAATGTGTGACAAACGGAAACAAAAGAGGGGCCGACTGGCCCCTCGTGATCACCCTTGTTGGCTCGCCCCTCTTCACAGGAGATAGCGCACAATCCACCTCTGCCGTGATTGACGACCTGCCAGAAAAAGGAATCAAATGGGGACGTTACATATCTGCGGCGGAAAACCTGCTGCCCACTCTTCCGGACAAGGAGATCCCCCTTGCTTTCATCCACCGAACAACGCGTCTGCCCGAGTTGTCAGCGCGAGACCAACCATGTCGTGGTGCTGGTCGACAAATCATTTGGCAAACAGCCGACACCGGAGCAAAAACGCACAGCATTTATCAAAGACTTCATTACCGGCTGGGCCGCCGGCCCCTTTCTGGCCAACATGGATCGCTTTGAACGCCACACCATCTGTGAAAATTGTGGAAAAAAGGTCATCGATGAGTAGTAAACAATGAGCAAAAAGAATGGCAGGAAGGTTTCCCCGCCTGCCAATTGCCTATTCATAACAAGCCGGCCTTCATCACATCACTTACTGCACGCAGCTCAACTCCTCTCTGACATCTCCAGCAAAGTAGCGCCGGGTAATCCACGCTTCGAAATCGGCCAGCATGCGGGTTTCCGACTCGCTGTTGTCGGCGATAAGCTCGGCTCCGTGTACCACCCGGATATGGGCATCGAGCGGGCTTCCCTCACCCGCCGCGGGGCGCTGCTGGGCGGCGGCCATGCAGGCCTTAGCCTGTTGCCAGGCTTCAGCAGCGCTCAGGTTGCATGCCTCGGCCAGCGGCACTGCGCTAAACCCCTCGCCAGTCAGGCTGCGCAAAGTCTCATCGTGAGTCATGCCATTGCCCGGTCCCCAGTAGTGGGCGGCCAGATCCGGCCCGATACGCGGGTTGTCAGTGAGGTAACCATCACGCTTGAGGAAGTAGGCGCGGGTCTGCTCCACCGCCATCAGCGCCAGCAGGTAGCCGTGATAGGCGCAGGCTGACTCCTGATTAAGAAGGTGCGGAATGGCCAGCAGCGGGCGCGGGCTCTCGACCCCGACAATCTTGCGCTCCCACTGGCGGGCCAGCGCCAGCACAGCCTCGGGGGTACGTTCGGCCTCATCCATGGCGTAGAGATCCCGTTCGAAGTAGGCCACCAGCGCGATCTGGCGTTCGTTAAAAGCGCGAAACGGCTGGCGGGCGGCGATCATCTCCTTGATGAGGGCATCGGGAACAGCCTCTCCTGCCGCATTTCTGGCGTAGCGTTTGAGCCAGTCGGCATCGTCCAGCAGGCTGTCGCAGAACATCGACTGGGTTTCGGCATAAGCCATGGAGGTGGGCGGAAACTCCTGTGAGAAGCAGGGGGCGTTGCCGGTGACATTGGCAAAGTGCGCGGCGTGGCCCCCCTCGTGGAACAGGGTGTTGAGGCCACTCCAGCCGCTGCCCACCTGCGCCGGATCGGCCAGGCTGGTGAAATTGACCACAGCTGGCACCCACTCCCCCTGTTGGAAGAAGCTCGGTACCGGGCCATGGCAGAAGCCGTTCTCGTATTTCCCCTCCCGGGTCAG
This sequence comes from Aeromonas sp. 97A, assembly GCF_051919185.1. Lineage (NCBI taxonomy): Bacteria > Pseudomonadati > Pseudomonadota > Gammaproteobacteria > Aeromonadales > Aeromonadaceae > Aeromonas > Aeromonas sp. 97A. The sequence goes on from NZ_JBQBFF010000001.1 coordinate 3,073,576, forward strand.
CAAGTCCAGGGTCAGGGTCGCACCACGATACTGGATGCCGAGCCGGCGGAAGCTCTCGACCCAATCCCGCAGCGCCCGCGAGAAGGGCACGTAAGGATCGAGCTGGCGGGTCACATCGCCGCTCACGCTGTAACGCAGGTTGTGGGGCAGCAGGGCCGCCTCGCCCTTGGCGGCCTTCAGCTCGACCAGACTCTGCTGCAACCGGGCGTCGGTGCGGGCAATAAAGTCGTCGAGGATGGCGAACAGCTGCTCCGGGCTCATCTGCTCGTTCTTGCGCACCTTGTAGTCGAAGTAGTCGCGATAGCCCATGGCGCGGGCAAAGCGGTTGCGGATCGCCACCACCTCGAGAAAACCGTTGCCGACCACCCACCGCTCCAGGGTGTGGAACATGGCGAGCGCGCTCTGGCGCACCACCTCGCTCGGGCTGGCGGCAAGGGAGGTGCTGGCGGCGGGCAGGCTGCCTGCGACCTGCTGACCCTGCTCATCCAGCAGGGTCAGTTTCAGCCCCTTGCGGCGGGCGAACAGCTCCGCCTCGGCGGCTACCAGCTCATCCATCAGGGCGGCAGCGGCGGGATCTTCAATCACATTGCACTCGAAGAAGGCGATCCAGCCTTGCAGACCGCGTTTGAGATCATCCTCGTCGGCCTGCGCCAATATCTCCCGCAATTCGGGCAGACGGGCCGGATTGGCACAAAAGGCCTTATAGGCCTGCTCGGCCGCGGTGAAACCGGCCTGATCGTCGCTGGTGCCCATATAGGTGGACCAGAAGAGATCCTCCTTGCGCCTGTGAACCTGCAGGTAGTCGGCGTTGAGCTGGTTGAAGTAATTCCTGGCAATGGAACTCATAAATTCCCTCTTGTTATGGGGTCACCCGCAGCGGGGCCCACTCCTTTTTTTAGTGAAATGCCAAATGATTCACACTCTTTGGCAAAAATTGCGCAGGGATGCGCCTGAACACGCTACCAAAAAGTGGGGGTTGCTGTCTGCTGACTATACTGATGTTAAAACGCTCATTTGAGAAAGCTCGGCAAGAGACTGAAAGTAAATGAGTTGTTAACTCTTACGAACTGGCTGCCGCAGTACAGAGCCACATAAAATCAACAGGGAAATGAGGGTTTAGTCATGTTCAAGCTCGGTGATATTACCGTGAGCCGCAAATTGATTTTGCTGCTCGCACTGGCGTTTGTCGGTTTTGTCTCGCTGCTGCTTATCTCGGCCAACGCGCTCCAGCGCAATCTGATGAGCGAGCGAGAGGCGCGGCTCAATGCGGTACTGGAGCAGGCCATGAGCCAGATCCAGTTTCTGGCCAGCACCCTGCCAGCAGAGCAGGCCCAGCAGGAGGCGCGCAAGCTGCTGACCAACACCCGCTTTGATGGCAACAACTACCTGTTCGTCATCGACGAGAACCGCACCATGGTGGTTCACCCCATCCGTCCCGAACTGGTCGGCCAGAAGATGGGTGAAGGGGGCGCCGCCACCGCAGGGCAGTTCTGGTATCAGATGGTGGATATCGCCAAAGGGGGCAAACAGGGCACTCTGCAATATGTCTGGGTCGGCCCGTCCGGTGAGACCGCCGACAAGCTCTCCATGGTCTCCGGCTATCAGCCCTGGGGCTGGATCCTCGGTTCCGGCATGCTGCTGCAAGATATTCAGCAGACCATCTGGGCCCAGTACATGAAGATGGGGACCGCCACCGCCATCGTGATCCTGCTGATGGGGCTGCTGGGCTGGCGCATCACCCATTCCATCGTCTCCCCCCTCAGCCAGATCAACCACGCTATGCAACGAGTCGCCAAGGGGGATCTGGTGGTAAGCATCCCGGTACAGGGCAAGGATGAGCTGGGAGTGGTCGCCCGCTGCACCAACCAGAGTCTCGATGCCATCCGTCACGCCCTGCTGGAGGCCAGTCAGGGGGCTCGCAACGTGGCCGATGCCGCCCTGCGCATCGCCGCCTCTGCCGAGCAGACCAATCAGGCGGTGACCAGCCAGCGGGATCAGCTGGCCCAGCTCGCTACCGCCATGAACGAGATGAGCGCCACCATCTCCGATGTGGCCGGGCACGCCGAAAATACCGCGCGGGATACCCAGGAAGCGACCGGTGAAGCAGGTCTCGGCAACCGCGACGTTCACGCCAGCGTGCACGGCATCAAGGCGCTGGCCACCGAGGTGGAGCAGGCCACCCAGCAGGTCAACCAGCTCAAGGAGGGGGTAATGCAGATCAGCGAAGTGACCGCCGTCATCAGCGCCATTTCGGAGCAGACCAACCTGCTGGCCCTCAACGCCGCCATCGAGGCAGCCCGTGCCGGTGAGCAGGGCCGCGGTTTTGCCGTGGTGGCCGACGAGGTGCGCCAGCTGGCCAGCCGCACTCGCCAATCCACCGAAGAGATCCAGAGCACCATTGCCCAGCTGCAGCAACGGGCCGTCACCGCCGCCAACGCCATGGATACCAGCCGCAAACTGGCAGAGAGCAGCGTCAACCAGTCCCAGCAGGCGGGGCAGGATCTCACCCTGATCGTCAACCACATCCAGCATGTAAGCGACATGGCGACCCAGATCGCCACCGCCGCCGAGCAGCAGAGCATGGTGGCCGAGGATATGAACCGCAACGTCAGCGGCATCAACGACTCGGCGCTGGAGATGTCCCAGTCCGCCTCGCAACTGGCGCAGGAGAGCGAGTTGCTGGCCGGTCTCTCCCGCAGTCTGGATGAGCGACTTGCGGTGTTCAAACTGGGCAAGGAGTCAGCTGCAGCGCCAATGATGGCTCCCGTATCTCCCCCCTCCGGAGAGCAGCGCGCCCGTCATTGATGGCGTCAATCCGTGTCGCCTTGTCACCCGACCTGCCAGGCAAGCTGGCAGGTTTTTTTTACGTCAGCAACACGCAATCAACATGCATCTTATCGGCATATTCAACGTTAATCGGTGCCATTCACAGATAAGAGAACAATTTAAAAACAGCCAGTTAGAATGATTTTCGCGCCATTGAATGGCGCATTTAAACATTTAACTTCAAATAATTAATCAATGCAGTGCACAATGCTGATGGCCGAACATTTGGCCCATCACTAACCATCTAGTCATTTGGCAAACTGACCGAAAGGTCGGGACGCAAAGCCTCCGGTCTACAGACGTTTTGTCCAGGATAGCGGGGTTGCCACACGCAAGTGTGCATCGGGGAACTCCCCGGCCAACTGACTGCCCACATCTATCGAACAGAGGAATGTATGGCAGCAAAAATCCAACTCAATCACATCGCGGCGATGCTGGCCCTGCTGGCCAGCGGTAGCGCCCTGGCCCACGGCTACATCAGCCAGCCCGAGAGTCGCAACTACCTGTGCAAAACCGGTGGCAACAGCCAGTGTGGCGGCGTGCAGTGGGAACCCCAGAGCGTGGAGGGCCCATCAGGCTTCCCGCAAACCGGCCCGCAGGATGGTCAAATCGCCTCGGCGGGCAGCCCGCGCTGGAGCGAGCTGAACATCCAGACCAGCGACCGCTGGACCAAGCGTGAAGTACAGCCCGGCCCCTTCGCCATCAGCTGGACCTTCACCGCCAACCACGTCACCCGCAACTGGCGCTACTACCTCACCAAGCAGGACTGGAACCCCAACCAGCCGCTCACCCGCGCCTCGTTCGACCTGACCCCCTTCTGCGTCATCGACGGCAACATGGTGCAGCCGCCCAAGCAGGTGACCCACAACTGTGTCCTGCCGGAGCGCACCGGTTATCAAGTGATCCTCGGCGTGTGGGAAGTGGGCGACACCAGCAACAGTTTCTACAACATCATCGATGCCAAGTTCAAAGATGGTAGCCAGCCGCCGCTGGAGTGGAGCCAGGCAGGCACCATCTACCCCTCCATCGACCTTGCTGTGGGTGACAAGGCGATGACCCGGGTATTCGATGCCAACGGCGAGCGCCCCGATCTGCAGACCGTGCTGACCATCACCACCGCCGAGCTGGGCCAGAAGAACAGCTGGGCCCATGCCCTCGCCAGCAAGATCAACGCCGAGCAAAGCCTGATCCGCGCCGGTCAGCAAGGAGCCGATGGCCAGTTCAATCCGGTCTACGGTATGAACTCCGTCTATCTGCATCGAGACAGCAAACTGGATCGAGTCGAGATTGATCTGCAACAGCTGCAGCCGCCGGTAGTGGACAGCATCAGCGTCAGCGGTCTGGCCAGCGACTATGTGCTGGACAACGGCAAGGCAACCCTCGATTTCACCGTCACCGCACAGGGCGATCTGGCCGTCACCAACACCCTCTATGACCACGGCGGCGTCGCCAAGGGTGAAAGCAGTGCCGACATCAAGGACAGCAGCCACACCTTCACCATGGCGCTGGAAGGTCTCAAGGCTGGTCACCACCAGCTGGTGATCAAGGCCACCCCGAAAGCGGGCGGCGAGACCATCCAACAGACCATGGATCTGATATTCAAGGAGCAGAGCAGCGGCGAATACGACTTCGTCTTCCCGAACTCGCTCAAATCCTATGCCGCCGGCACCAAGGTGCAGCAGCCGAAAAATGGCAAGGTCTATCAGTGCAAGCCCTTCCCCTACAGCGGCTACTGCCAGCAGTGGACCACCACAGCCACCCAGTACGAGCCGGGCATCGGCTCCCACTGGCAAATGGCCTGGGATGAAGTGAAGTAACTCGTCGCCGGAGAGCAAAAGGGGAGCCATTGGCTCCCCTTTTGTCATCTCTTCCTATTCAAATCTGGAAGTCGAGGGCTGGCTCGCTGCCCATGGCGCGGGCTTGAATATCCGCCAGCGCCAGCTCGGGGTTGCAGAGCTGGATAAACTGCCAGGCAAAGTTGTGCTGGAACTGCCCCTGCTTGAGGCCAATCCAGGCCGTGTGGGGGGCAAACAGCCGGCTGCCGTCGAGCTGTACCAGCCCCTGATCGCGCTGGGCGTCGAACGCCATATCGGCCAGTATGCCGACCCCCATCTCCAGCTCGACATAGGTCTTGATGACATCGGAGTCCTGCGCCGTCAGCAGGATCTGCGGCTCAATGCCAGCCGCAGCAAAGGCTTCATCCACCCGCACCCGCCCGGTCAACCCGGCTTGATAGGTGACGATAGGCCAGTTGGCCAGCGCCGCCAGCGTCAGATCCCGCTCGCCAGTCAGCGGATGTTGCTCGGGCACCACGATATTGTGGTGCCAGCGGTAGTAGGGAAATGCCACCACCCCTTCGCTCTTGTCGAGCTGCTCGCTGCTGATGCCGATATCCACCTCGCCGGTCTGCACCAGCCGCACTATCTCCTCCGGGCTACCCTGACGCAGCTCCAGCTGCACCAGCGGGAACTGCTCGCGAAACGCCTTCACCACCCGCGGCAGGGCATAGCGGGCCTGAGTATGGGTGGTCGCCACCAGTAAACGTCCCGAGTCGCGGTTGGCGAAGGTGCTGGCCAGTTTGCGGATGTTGTTGGCGTCATTGAGAATGCGCTCGGCAATCACCAGCAGCTCCTTGCCAGGCTCGGTCATACCGAGCAGCCGCTTGCCGTAGCGTATAAATAGTTCGATACCGAGCTCCTCTTCCAGCTCGCGGATATGGCGACTCACCCCGGATTGCGAGGTAAAAAGGGCGTTGGCCACCTCGGTCAGGTTGTAATCCCGCCGCGCGGCCTCCCGGATAATGCGTAACTGCTGAAAATTCACCTTGTCGCCTCCTGCGAAGAGTGGGCGACACAATCTGCTCGCCCCTCTCATTTTTGTTATTTGGCCGGATCATGCCCCGGCAAAGCGCCTGAACCCGGGCGGCCACACCGCCCGCAACACAACATCAAATCTGATAATCGGGATAGAACTGAGCCTGTCTGGCCACCAGCCGCACCCCCTGCCCCGGGGAAAACAGCTTGGCCGCCTCCTTGGTCAGCTCCGCCTCATAGTGAGCCCCTTTGGTCTCACCGTCACCGCGCAGCTCCACCCGAATGCGCGGCCCCATGGGCAGCAGGCGGGTAATGGTGGCGCGGATCCCGCCCGGCGCATCGGCTGGCAAGATCTCCAGTTCATGGGGACGGACATAGGCGATGGCGGCACTGCCGTGGGCCAGATGAGAAGCCGACGGCCCGCCGAGCAGCTGCTCGCCAACACCGAATCCCTGCTCCGCCACCCGACCGCGGAACTGATTCACGCTGCCAAGGAAGCTGTGGACGAAGGAGCTGGCGGGCTGGTCGTAGACCTCGGCCGGGGTGCCGATCTGCTCGACCCGTCCGGCATTCATCAGCACCACCCGATCCGCTACCTCCAGCGCCTCTTCCTGATCGTGAGTAACGAACAGACTGGTGACGTGCAGCTCGTCGTGCAGCTCGCGCAGCCAGCGACGCAGCTCCTTGCGCACCTGCGCATCGAGGGCGCCGAAGGGCTCGTCCAAGAGCAACACCTTGGGCTGCACCGCCAGCGCGCGGGCCAACGCAACCCGCTGGCGCTGACCGCCGGAGAGCTGGGTCGGATAGCGCTCGGCCACGTGGCTGAGCTGCACCAGATCCAGCAGCTCTTTGACCCGGGCACGGATCGCCGTCTCGGCCGGGCGCTCGCTGCGCGGTTTGACCCGCAGGCCAAACGCCACGTTTTCGAATACCGTCATGTGGCGAAACAGGGCGTAGTGCTGGAACACGAAGCCGACGTTGCGCTCACGCACATGGAGATCCGAGGCGTCCTCACCGCGGATGATGACGCTGCCACTGTCGGCCTGCTCCAGCCCGGCGATGATCCGCAGCAGGGTAGTCTTGCCACAGCCGGAGGGGCCAAGCAGGGCCACCAGCTCACCGTCGTGAAAGTCGAGGTTGATGTCTGCCAGCGCCGCGTACTGATTGAAATACTTGTTGAGTTGTTGAACCTGAATGCTCATGGCTGCCTCTTTAAAACGGTGATCAGTGAGATTTGGTGGGCTGGGCACGCAGCCGGGCCAACAGGGTTTCACCCAGCAGGGTGAAGATCCCGAACAGAGCCAAGAGGCTTGCCACTGCAAAGGCGGCGCCGGTCTGGTACTCGTTGTAGAGGATCTCGATATGCAGCGGCAGGGTATTGGTCTGGCCGCGAATATGACCGGAAACCACCGACACCGCGCCAAACTCCCCGACCGCACGGGCGGTACAGAGCAGCAGGCCGTACATCAGGCTCCAGCGAATGCCGGGCAGGGTGACGCGCCAGAACATCTGCAGGCCGCTCGCCCCCAGCATGATGGCCGCCTCTTCCTCTTCCGGGCCGCGCGCCTCCATCTGGGGCAGCAGCTCGCGCACCACGAAGGGCACGGTGATGAAGGTGGTAGCCAGGATGATCCCCGGGGTGGCGAAAATGATCTTGATGTCGTGCTCGCTCAGCCAGTCACCAAACCAGCCGCGGCTACCGAACATCAACACCAGCATCAGACCGGCGATCACCGGCGACACCGAGAAGGGCAGATCGATGATGGTGATGAGCAGTTGCCGACCGGGAAAGCGGAAACGGGCGATGGCCCAGGCTGCCGCGATCCCGAACAGCAGATTGAGGGGAACGGCGCAGAGGGTCACCAGTGCGGTGAGACCGAGGGCGCTCAGGGCATCCGGCTCGCTGATGGCGTGCCAGAAGAAGGCGAGCCCCGGCGTCAGCGCCTGAATAAAGACGGTAGCCAACGGCAGCAGCAACAGGGCGGCAAACCAGCCCAAACCAACGGTGATGAGCAGCCACTTGACCCACTGGGGTTCACGGATCACGACCGGTGCCTTGCGAGCGGGGGTCGCCTCCACAGAGGCCGCCTCAATGGCGATAGCAGATGAACTCATATCCGGCTCCCTCCGATGCGAGACCAGCTCCAGGCCTGCAACTTGTTGATTAGCAGTAACAAAATGAACGAAATCAGCAGCATCACCACTGCGATGGCGGAGGCACCAGCATAGTCATACTCCTCCAGGTGGCTCATGATCATCAGCGGCGCGATTTCCGAGACCATCGGCAGGTTGCCGGCGATAAAGATGACGGAGCCGTACTCCCCCACCCCGCGGGCAAACGCCAGCGCAAAACCGGTCAGCAGGGCAGGCACCAGGGTGGGCCAGAGCACTCGCAGAAAGGTCTGCCAGCGATCGGCGCCGAGGCTGGCGGCCGCCTCCTCTTGCTCGGTTTCAGCCTCCCGCAGCACCGGCTGCAGGGTGCGCACCACAAACGGCAATCCGATAAAGGTGAGTGCGATAACGACGCCGATGGGGTTGTAGGCGAGCTGGATGCCGAGCGGCGCCAGCAACTGGCCGATCCAGCCGTTGGGGGCGAAGATGGCGCACAGGGCGATGCCGGAGACAGCGGTCGGCATGGCAAATGGCAGGTCGATCAGCGCATCCACTAGACGACGACCGGGGAAGGTGTAGCGCACCAGGATCCAGGCCAGGATCAGGCCAAACAGGCTGTTGAGCAGCGCCGCGACAAAGGCCGCACCGAAGCTCAGGCGAAAGGAGGCGAGCACCCGGGGTGAACCGATCACCTGCCAGAACTCGGCGGCGGTCAGGTTGTTGATCGCAAACAGCACCAGGGCCGAGAGCGGCAACAGCACCAACAGGCCCAGATAGAGCAAGCTGAACCCCAAGGTGGGGCCAAAACCGGGCAGGACAGAATAAGAACCAAATCGCATAACACATCCATCTGTTATGAAGAATTTTCGATATGGTGATTCTGCGCACTCCCCTCATCGGCAACAAACATCAATTGCGACTTTGCTAATCACTTTTTTGTCTAACCGCAGAGTCACAAGGCTCTTGGCGCACTCCAAATAAAAAAAGGTCTTTTATATAAATAAAAGACCTAAGAAATGGAGCAATACGGAGCGGAGCATTCAAAGAACGGGGGCATGGAGTAGCCAGCGAACAGCGCGCCCGACAACCCTCCAACCACTTCACAGATACCTAGCGAAAGCCCAGTACGACCGGCCGGGGCGATGAGGCCTTGACCGGAGCCACCACCAGCTCACCACGGCGATAGAGAGCCCCCAGCAAATGCAGCCCCTGATGCCAGTCCCCATGACCTGACTGGGCATTGATATGGCCCGCCTCACCGGCATCGAACAGCGGCACCTGCCACTGACGGCTCCAGTATTCGACCCGTTCAAAGCTCATCCAGGGATCATTGCGGCTGGCCACCAGCTGGGCCGATACCTGCAGCGGCCCGGCCAAGGCCTCATCCGCAATACCAAAACGGGCAGGATCGGCGGGCGCCACCAGAAAGATCGAGGCCACCTTCTCCGGCTGCAAGCGGGCCGCCGCGATGGCGGTCAGGGCGCCGAAGGAGTGAGCCACCAGATGGACCCGACTGCGGCGACGTTTCAGCTTGCTCGCCAGCTTGGCACTCCAGACCCTGAGGTCCGGCTTGTCCCACGGTAGCCCGGTCATCCGCTGCCATTGGGGAAAATGATCGTGCCAGCGGCTCTGCCAGTGATCCGGCCCACTGTTGTGCAGACCGGGAACCAGGAGGATCTTGTTCATCTTGGTGCTCCTATCGGCTGGCACAGGGGCCAGTTCAGTGATGGATAACGAAGCTATCAACGACCCGGCTGATAGATCTGGTCAAACAGACCGCCCTGGGCGAAGTGTTTCTTCTGGGCTTTCTCCCAATCCCCTTCCAGATCCTTGACGGTAAAGAAGGCAAGCTGCGGGAACTGGGTTGCCGTCTCCTTCAGGATCGCCGGGTTGCTGGGGCGATAGTGATGTTTGGCGACGATATGCTGCCCCTCGTCAGAGTAGAGATAATCGAGATAGGCCTTGGCCACCGCTTCGGTACCGTGCTTCCTGGCCACCTTGTCCACCACCGCGACCGGCGGCTCCGCCAGAATGGAGACCGAAGGCACCACCAGCTCGAACTTGTCGCTGGCACCCGCCTGACCAAGCACCAGCAGGGCTTCGTTCTCCCACGCCAGCAGCACGTCACCGAGACCACGCTCGGTAAAGCTGGTGGTGGCACCGCGGGCGCCTGAGTCCAGCACCTTCACGTTCTTGAAGAGATCGCCGACAAACTGCTTGGCCCCCTCTTCACTGCCGCTCTTCTTCAGGGCATAACCCCAGGCGGCCAGATAGTTCCAGCGGGCACCGCCGGAGGTCTTGGGATTGGGGGTCACGATGGCGACATCCTTGCGCACCAGATCATCCCAATCCTTGATCTGCTTGGGATTGCCCTTGCGCACCAGGAAGACAATGGTGGAGGTATAGGGCGAGGCGTTGTTGCCGAGGCGACTCTGCCAGTCGGCAGCGGTCAGCCCCTCCTTGGCGATGGCGTTGACATCGTAGGCCAGCGCCAGCGATACCACGTCGGCCTCCAGTCCATCCACCACAGCGCGGGCCTGCTTGCCGGAGCCACCGTGAGACTGGCTCACCACCACGTCGTCGCCGGTCTTCGCCTTCCACTCCTTGGCAAAGGCGGCGTTGTACTCCTGAAACAGCTCGCGGGTCGGATCGTAAGAGACGTTGAGCAGGCGGATCTCGGCGGCATTGGCCTGACCAAATGCCAGCAGAGAGAACAGGGTCAGGGCGGTCATTCGCAGTTTCATGGTGATACTCCATATCTTGTTGGGTTGAGAACAGCATGCCGTGGAGTTGTTATGCCCAGAAGAAAGAAATAACTCTTTGCTTATCTCTTTTGCTCATATCAGCTCAGCTACCCGCACCGGGAGCCGGACGCACACTCTGTGAGCCATGCCCCTCTGTGACCTCAAGCGCTGTGCCATCATGGGAACAAGGCAGGCAGATGACGAAAAGGAAGTCGTTATGTGGATCAATGCAGAACCCGTCAACGGTGCCCTGGTCTCGCTGGCCATCGGCCTCATCATCGGACTGGAACGGGGCTGGCAGGTTCGCCAGCTGGGTGATAACCAGCGCATCGCCGGGATGCGTACCTACGGCCTCATCGGCCTGCTCGGCGGGGTGTGCGGTTTGCTGCTGCCTACCCTGGGCCCCTGGCTGCCGCTGCTCGGCCTTCTAGCGGTGGTGATCGGCTGCGGCCTCTCGGTCTGGCTGGCCCAGCGCTGGCAAGGGGAGTTTGGCCTCACCAGCTCGGTAGCTATGCTGCTCACCTATTTGCTGGGGCTGATGTCGGTGCTGCTGAGCCCGAGCGAAGCGGTGGCCTGCGCCGTGCTGGCCGCCCTGTTGATGGGTTTGAAGGGACAGATCCAGCAGGGGATGCTCTTTCTCAGCGAGACCGAGTTTCACGCCACCCTGCGCTTTCTGCTTATCTCGCTGGTGCTGTTGCCGGTGCTGCCCAACGAGGAGATGGGGCCCCTCGATGCTTTCAATCCCTTCAAAATCTGGCTGATGGTGGTGGTGATCGCCGGCATCTCGTTTTGTGGCCACTTCGCGGTGCGGCTGCTCGGTACTCGCGCCGGACTGGTGCTCACCAGCATACTGGCGGGATTGGCCTCCTCCACCGCCCTCACCCTGCAGTTTGCCCGCCTCAACAAGGAACAAGGAGGGCTGGAGCGGCTGCTGGCCACCGGCATCCTGCTGGCGGGGGCCACCATGTGGCTGCGGCTGCTGGTACTGGTGCTGCTCATTCACAGCGAACTGGCGATGCGCCTCGCCGCCCCGCTTGTGTTGCTGGCGACCACGGTGTACGGCTTTGCCTTCTGGTTCTGGCGCCAGCGCGAGGAGCTGACTGACGGCCCGGTACAGCCGGAAACCAGCAACCCGCTCGATCTGGCCACCGCCATCAAGTTCGGCCTGCTGCTGGCGTTGATCGGCTTTATGGCAACGCTGCTGCAAGACAAGGTAGGCAACTCGGGGGTCTATCTGCTGTCGCTGGTGTCGGGGATCACCGACGTGGACGCCATCACGCTGTCACTCTCCCAGCTCTCCCACAAGGAGCTGGCACTGGAGGTGGCCGCTCGCGGCATTCTGCTCGCCGGACTGGTCAACTCGCTGGTAAAGGGGTTGCTTGCCCTCGGCATCGGCGGGCGCAGTCTCGGGCTGCGGGTATTGCTCCCCTACTTCGTCTCGGCCCTGCTGATCCTTCCCCTCGTCTGGCCAACAGGATGACCGGGATCACCTGCAACAAGTGACAGACTGACGGCGCCCCTGACAGTCACGTATACTGCCTGCTCTTGCAGCATGGGGAGGTAGCAATGGCGAGCGACTGGGACAAGGTACTGGCAGGCGGGGCACTGGATAGCCAGAGCGAGGAGATAGCCAACGACCGGATCCGCGGTCAGGCGCTGCTGGCCCGGCTCAATGGTTCATCGGCGGGCGATGCCCCTCTGCGCCAGCAGATCTGCCGCGAGCTCTTTGGCCACTGCCCCGACTCCTGCTGGATCAGCACGCCGTTTACCTGCGAATTCGGCCGCAACATTCATATCGGCGAGAAGACCTTCTTCAACTTCAACGTCACCATTCTCGACGTGGGCGAAGTGCACATCGGCAGCCATGTGCTACTGGCCCCCAACGTGCAGATCTACACCGCCACCCACACCATGAACTATCTGGAGCGACGCAACTGGACCGCCTACAACAAGCCGGTGCGGATCGGTGACGACTGCTGGATTGGTGGCGGCGCCATCATCTGCCCCGGCGTCACCATAGGGCCGCGCTCCATCATAGGTGCCGGCACCGTGGTGACCCGCGACATCCCGGCCGACTCAGTGGCAGTGGGCAATCCGGCCAAGGTGATCCGCACCCTCAAGCAGGACGAGGAGCGCTGCTGGGAGCTGGCCCAATGATGGCGCTGGCGCTGCTGCCACTGGGCGCCGCCCTCTGGCTCGGCCTCGGCGAACAGCAGTGGTGGCCCCTGGCCGTGTTGCTCTCCATGAGCCTGCTCACGGTAGCCGCCTACGCCTGGGACAAGCGGCAGGCGGTACGGGGTGAGTGGCGCATTCCCGAATCGAGGCTCCATCTGCTGGAGCTGTGCGGCGGCTGGCCGGGGGCGCTGGTGGCCCGCCAGTGGCTGCGCCACAAGACCCAGAAGCGCAGCTACCGGCTGGTCTTCTGGTTTATCGTGCTGCTGCACCTCACCCTGTGGGCCCTCTGGCTTGGCCGCCCCCTCTGGCAACAATAGCCACCCGAGTAACAAAATTGTGGCTTGACCGCCCGCTCTGGCAGCAATAGCCAACTGCATCACAAAGACGAAACGGGCCCCATTGCGGCCAATTGGCGGCTATGAGAAAACAGAACGGATCCATCAGCGTTTTCGCCGTTTATAGACGACAAGGAGTCGTGACATGACCATGTGGACAGGCATAGTCCTGATCGTATTTATCAGCCTATTGTTCGGATATCTCGGCAAGCGGGCCCGCTATCAGATGGGGGATGCCCGCATCACCGACCGCCTCGGCAAGCAGGATATGATCATCAGAGAATTGCAGGAGAGGATCGCCAATCTGGAGGCGATCGTCATCGAAGAGGAGAAACGGCGCCCGTTTCGGGAGCTGTGATTTTTTCACCGCAAGGTTTCAGATACAGAGAGGGCTGCACGATGCAGCCCTCTCTTGTTTCAGCAGGCTCAGATTGCCAGCGGCAGCAACTCGGCATAGTCGCGGATCGCCGGAAAAGCGGTAATGCTCTGCTCCGGCTTGCAGCTATCCGGATTCTGGATCGCCAGCTGGTAGCCGATGCCATAGTCGGCGGCGGCCCGCAGGATCCGCTCGCTGTCATCCACAAACAGGGTGCGGGCCGGATCGAACGCCAGCCGCTCGGCCAGTGCCTGCCAGCAGTACTGGCTCTCCTTCGACCAGCCCAGCTCGTGGGTACTCACCATCAGATCCAGATGGTCGCTCAGCCCCAGCTGCGCATCCTTCACCGACAGACTGGCGGGGTGGGCATTGGTGAAAAGCACCAGCTGCTTGCCCGCGGCGCGCAGCGCGGCCAGAAAGTGGATGGCGTGGGGACGCCACTGGATCTTCGCCAGCAGCTCCTGCTTGAGGGCGCAAATATCGAGTCCCAGGGTCTCGCTCCAGTAATCCACGCAGTACCAGTTGAGGGTGCCGTTGACGGCGTGATAGTGGACATCGATCTGCGCTTTGGCTTCATCCAGCGGCAGACCGAGCCGCTCGGCGTAACGCTCCGGCACCAGCTGCTGCCAGAGGTGGTTGTCAAAATGCAGATCGATCAGGGTGCCATCCATATCGAGCAAGACGGTGTCTATCTGGTGCCAGGGCAAGGTGGTAGCGCGGGAGTGTGGCATCGGGTCTCTTGATCTCGGTGTCGCGAAAGAAATGGAGCGGCAGTATAGCGGATTTTTCCTCCCCCTTTGCCATCCCTGGCCCGTGGTGTTCGGTGTGAGAGTCGTTTACTCTTGAAGCACGATTTTTTAACGAGCTGCCAGCGTCCGATGAGCGACCCCCACAAGAGCAAACCCGAGCACATCTCTGCCGACCAACTGGATCATCCCAAGAGCAAACCGGAGATCCTCAAAGCCGATATCGTCGCCGAGAGCCGACTGTTCAAGGTGGAATCGCTACACCTCAAGTTCTCCAATGGCGAAGAGCGGGTCTACGAGCGGATGCGCGGCGGCAATCGTGGCGCCGTCATGGTGGTGCCGCTGTTCGATGCCCACACCCTGCTGCTGGTGCGCGAATATGCCGCCGGCACCCACTCCTACGAGCTGGGCTTCCCTAAAGGGCTGATCGACCCGGGCGAAGATGCCTTCGAGGCGGGCAACCGGGAGCTGATGGAGGAAGCGGGCTTTGGCGCCAACAGCCTGACCCTACTCAAGCAGGTGTCGCTGGCGCCCGGTTACTTCTCCAGCCGGATGGACATCCTGCTGGCCCGGGACCTCTTCCCCGAACAGCGGATCGGCGATGAACCCGAACCGCTGGAGGTGATCCCCTGGCCACTCAACCGGATCGACGAATTGCTGGCGCGGCCCGACTTCACCGAGTCGCGCAGCATCAGTGCCCTGCTCTTGGCCCAGAAGTGGCTGGCGGAGCAGGCAGAGTAGCCCGCAGACGGGCAGTTAACAGACAGAGGATAACGAGATGCAGGAGTTGTTGGCCTGGGTGCCGGGGGTCAAGGAGATTGCCCGCGAAGCCGGAAGGATCCTTCACGACATCTATCACGGCGGTCAGTTCGAGCGTCAGCTGAAGGAGGATGCGACCCCGGTCACCAGTGCCGATCTTGCTGCCGATGCCTACCTCAAGCAGGCGCTCTCGGCGCTCACCCCCCATGTGCCGGTGCTGACCGAAGAGGCAGCCGACATCCCCTTCAGCCAGCGATCCAACTGGCGGCAGTACTGGCTGGTGGATCCCCTCGACGGCACTGGCGAATTTATCGCGGGCAGCGGCGACTTCGCCACCCTGATCGCGCTGGTGCGGGACAATGTGCCGGTGCTCGGGGTCATCTATGCCCCCGAGTCTGACGTGCTCTACTGGGCGGTGCGCGGCTACGGCGCCTTCAAGGAGGTGAATGGCGAGGTGTTGCCCATCAGCGCCATACATCACGAGCATGACCAGCCCGACTCGCTGGTAGTAGCCATCAGCCGCCGCCAGAAGCTGGAGAACCTCACCCGCCGCCTCAACCCGGCCATCAACTACGAGCTGATCCCGCTCGGCTCCAGCTCCCTCAAATCCTGTCTGGTGGCGGAAGGTGCGGCCGATTGCTACGTAAGGCTCGGCCCTACCGGCGAGTGGGATACCGCCGCCGCCCAGTGCATCGTCGAGGCGGCCGGTGGCCGCATCCTCAGCCTGGCGTTGCAGCCACTCAGTTACAACGAAACCGAGTCGCTGGAGAACCCTGACTTTATCGTGATGGGGGATCCGGATCTCGCCTGGGGCAACATTCTGGCCCACTAGACGAGTAGCGATATCATCACACCAGACAAGCAGGCGGCCCGATGGCCGCCTGCTTTTTCAGGGAAGTTTCCCCGAGTGATGGCCGGTGTGATCCGCTACCAAAGGCGCTTTTGAACAGCGTGATACGCTGGCAAAGAAGCGAAATGATAGTGAAACATCACAATCGGTCGGCGAGAAATGGTACGATTTTTCACGTAATTCTGAAAACACCTGTTTAGCCAAAATAAAAAAACGAGAGCGGATCAAATTTTGGTTTTATATTTCACAAAAATCACAAATATCAGTTTTGTTACATTCTGTGAACCAGATTCCATTCCCAATCTCGCTGGCTAAACCCCGCAATAGCAGTGATATGTTTCAGTCTCGCTTTTTGAGAATTAAATCCCGATAAACCACAATGAACTCAGATTAAAACACTAACAAAAAGTGAATTAGTAATGAGTTTATCTGTAGAGGCTACCAAGGAGCTATCCGGTTCCTGCTCCACCACTGCCAGCATCACCCGCTGGCGCCGTCACGACACCCACTGGGTTATCAGCCTGTTTGGCACCGCCGTTGGCGCCGGCATCCTGTTCCTGCCCATCAATCTGGGTCTGGGCGGCATCTGGCCCCTCGTTATCGTCGCAGTACTGGCAGGCCCCATGACCTTCCTCGCCCACCGCGGGCTGGCGCGCTTCGTGCTCTCCTCTTCACGTCCCCACGCCGACTTCACTGAAGTGGCGGAGGAGCATTTCGGCAAGATGGCCGGTCGCCTTATCTCGGCACTCTACTTCCTCTCCATCTTCCCGATCCTGCTCATCTACGGGGTCGGGCTGACCAACACGGTGGAGAGCTTTATGGTCAACCAGCTCGGCATGGCGACCCCGGATCGGGTGATGCTCTCCGGCGTGCTGGTGTTTGCCATGATCGCCGTGATGCTGGCGGGTGAGAAGGCGATGCTGCGTGCCTTCGCCTTTATGGTCTATCCGCTGGCGGCCATTCTGGCGGCCCTCTCCTGCTACCTCATTCCCCAGTGGCAATGGCCGGAAGTGACCGCGTTTGAGGGGGTCAGCTTCCTCAACACCGTCTGGCTGGCGCTGCCTGTCACCGTGTTCGCCTTCAGCCACGCCGCCGCCATCTCCGGTTTTGCCAACGTGCAGCGTCGTGAATATGGCGAGCAGGCAGAAGCCAAGAGCGGCCTGATCCTGCGCAACACCACAGTGATGCTGGTGGGCTTCGTGCTGTTCTTCGTCTTCTCCTGCGTGCTGAGCCTTTCGCCAGCCCAGCTGGCCGAAGCCAAGGCCCAGAACGTCTCTGTGCTCTCCTATCTCGCCAACATCACCGACAACCCGGTGATCGTGACTCTGGGGCCGCTCATCGCCTTTATCGCCATCAGCTCCTCCTTCCTCGGCCACTTCCTCGGTGCCCGTGAAAGCCTGAAAAGCCTGATCGCCAAGCCCACCGGCCTGCCGCTTGCCAAGGCGGACAAACTAGGCATCGCCCTGATGTTCTTCGCCATCTGGGGCGCCGCCGTCATCAACCCGGGCATTCTGGGACTGATGGAGACCCTCTCCGGCCCGGTCATCGCCATGATCCTGTTCATCATGCCGGTGATTGCCATCTACAAGGTGGAGGCGCTGGCCCGCTTCCGTCACGGCTGGACCAACGGCTTTATCCTGCTGACCGGGTCGCTGGCGGTATCGGCGCTGATCTTCAGCCTGTTGAAGTAACGACTCGCAGCAGATAACAAAAAGAGAGGCGACCCCGGGGTCGCCTCTCTTGTCTCTGTTCGGGTGTGAACTCAGCCCAGCTTGGCGCCGTTCTCCACCGCCCGCTCGGGAATGGCCATCACTACGGCGCCATCCAGCCGATAGAAACCGGTCAGCAGAAATTCAGACTGAAACGGCCCTATCTGTTTGGTCGGGAAGTTGACTACGGCGATGATCTGGCGGCCCACCAGTTGCTCTGGCTGGTAGAGAGCGGTGATCTGGGCACTGCTCTTGCGAACCCCCAGTTCAGGGCCAAAATCCGCCCACACCTTGTAGGCCGGTTTACGCGCCTCGGGGAACGGCTCGACCCGCACCAGGGTGCCCACCCTCAGCTCCACCATCTCGAAATCCTGCCAGCTAATCGTCTCCATTTCGGCTCCTGTTTATCGTGTACCTTGCATGACCCGCAGCATGGCCCAAAGAGAGCATCCCGTCTTCGGCGATCAGCCGTTTCGTTACGGCAGGTGGCCGTTTTGCTGGCGCCAGAGGGACGGAGTAAGCCCGGTCTCGGCCAGGAAGCGCTCGCTGAAGGCCCCCTGATTCTGGTAACCACAGCGGCTGGCAATCTCGCCGACGGGCAGTTGCGTACCGGCAAGCAGGGTACGCGCCAGCGCCATGCGTCGACTGCGAATGTAGTGGGAAACGCTCATCCCAGCTGCTGGCGAAAAGCGAGCTTGAACTGGCTCTGGCCAAGACAGGCGATGGCGGCGAGTTGCTGATTGGTCAGCGGGGCAGCGAGGTTGGCCTCGATATGGCGTTGCACCTTGAGGATGCGAGCGGCAAGGCGTGGAATGGCTGCGCTCTGCATCCCCTGCCCTTCCGCCAGCAGGGAGAGCCACACCTGCTCCATGCCCGCCACCTGCCGCCCCTCGGCCAGCATGCGGTGCAGAAACGCGAGGTAGTGGCGCTGGGGCTCATCCAGCTCGATAAAGGGGCAGGCCGCCAGATCCCCGGGCAGCCAGTCGCTCTCCTGCACCAGAAACGAAAGAGCCGGATCAGCAGCGTAGTCGTGCCGCTCGCCGGGGGCGATGACGCAGGCAGAACCGGGGGCAAGCCTGCGCCCCCGGCCCTGCACCTCGATCTCGAGGGGGCCGTCGAGGGGGATCACCAGCTGGGCAAAGTCGTGGCTATGACTGCAGACGTGGTGGTGATAGTGGCGCAGGCTGAAGCGGGACATGGCAGATAGCAATGACGCGGCCAGGGCCGCGTCATTGGGGATTATTCCTTGTCGAAATCTTCGATCTCTTTGCCCAGCGCTTCCATGATGGCGCGCGCTTCGGCCGGGACACTGTCCGGTTGATCCTTGCGCAAATCTTCGTCGCAAGGGAGCGGCTGGCCGGTGAAAGCGTGCAGGAAGGCTTCACAGAGCAGCTCGCTGTTGGTCGCATGGCGCAGGTTGTTCACCTGACGGCGGGTGCGCTCATCGGTCAACACTTTCAACACCTTGAGCGGGATCGAGACGGTAATCTTCTTGACCTGTTCGCTCTTCTTACCGTGTTCCGCGTAGGGGCTGACGTAGTCGCCGTTCCACTCTGTTCCCATGACTCACCTGTTCTCATTTAGCCGTGAGCGCGGATTTTAACCCTTAAGGAAATTAATGGCAATCCAACAGCAAAGCCATTTAGACGTCTGGAAGTGTTGACGGCTTTTTTAAGCTGGCGTAGTGTGGTTGACCATGAGCCCGCAATGGCGGGATGGCGTGTGGCAGCAAGATGCCGGCGTGTGAAGAGACATCAAGGAGAGTGATATGACCCACAAGGCCACCCTGGCGGTTCGCACCGGGATTGAGACAGACCAGCAACACGGTGCCGTGGTGCCCCCCATCTACCTCTCCAGCAACTACACCTTTGCCGACTTTGGCGAGCCCCGTCAATACGATTATGCCCGCTCCGGCAATCCGACCCGCACCAATCTGGCGGACGCGCTGGCGGCGCTGGAAGGAGGCGCTGGCGCCGTGGTCACCGGCACCGGCATGGGCGCCGTCCATCTGGTCACCACAGCACTGCTCAAGGCGGGGGATCTGCTGCTCGCCCCCCACGACTGCTACGGCGGCACCTGGCGCCTGTTCGAGTATCTGGCGGCCAAGGGCCACTACCGGGTGCAGTTTGTCGATCAGGGTGACGAGGCCGCACTGGCCGCCGCACTGGCGCAAAAGCCAGCGCTGGTATGGGTCGAGACCCCCTCCAACCCGCTGCTGCGGGTGGTGGATATCAGCGCCATCGCCAGCGCCGCCCACGAGGTGGGTGCGCAGGTGGTGGTGGACAACACCTTCCTCTCCCCCCTGCTGCAACAACCCCTGGCCCTCGGTGCCGACGTGGTGGTGCACTCCACCACCAAGTACATCAACGGTCACTCCGACGTGGTGGGCGGAGTGGCGATCGCCAAGGAGGCCGCACTGGCCGAGTCGCTGGTGTGGTGGGCCAACTGTCTGGGGCTCACCTCCGGGGCGTTCGACTCCTACCTCACCCTGCGCGGCCTGCGCACTCTGGCCCCCAGATTGCGCACCCATCAGGAGAATACCGATCGCATCCTCGCCTTCCTGCAACAGCAGCCGCTGGTGAAACGCATCTATCACCCCAGCCTGCCGAGCCATCCGGGCCACGATATTGCGCGCCGTCAACAGTCCGGCTTCGGCGCCATGCTAAGTTTTGAACTCGATTGCAGCGAGGCAGGCATTCGCGCCTTCCTCGCGGCCCTCACCCTCTTCTCGGTGGCCGAGTCCCTCGGCGGGGTGGAGAGTCTGGTGGCCCATCCGGGCAGCATGACCCACAGGGCCATGACCCCGGCGGCGCAGCAGGCAGCAGGCATCAGCGCCCAACTGCTGCGGTTGTCGGTCGGTATTGAACACGGTGAAGACCTGGTGGCCGATCTGGCTCAGGCTTTTGAACAGGCGCAGCAGGCAAAACAGGTAGCGAAGTAATGGAACAGCAGCAAGGAGAGATCGCGGTGGCAGCAGAAGCAGGATTGAAGCGACGTCACGTCCACAAATTTGGTGGCAGCAGTCTGGCGGATCCGGTCTGTTATCGCCGGGTCGCCAGTATCGTTGAACAACAGGTGGGCGGGGATGAACTGATCGTGGTCTCCGCCGCCGGCAAGACCACCAACCGGCTGATCCAGCTGGTGGAGCTGGCCGAAGCGGGGGACGAAGCCGCCGGTGAAGCCATCTCGGCCCTGCAGGCCTATCAGCAGAGCCTGATCGACGGCCTGCTGGAGGGCGAGCTACAGCTTGATCTGAGCAAGCAGCTGGCCGACGACATGCAACTGATAGCCAAAACGCTTGAAGGGCAGTTTGATCGCTTCGCCCGCAACGGCCTGCTCGCTTTTGGCGAAGTGTGGTCGGCGCGCCTGCTGGCGGCCCTGCTCACCAGCCGAGGCGACAAGGCTATCTGGCTCGATGCCCGCAGTTTCCTGCGCGCCGAGGATGGCGCTCTGGTCAAGGTGGATACCGCCCTCTCCAGCGAACTGCTCAAGGCGCGACTGGCGGAGCATGCCGGTCGCATCGTGGTGACCGGCTTTATTGCCGCCGACATGGAGGGGCGCTCCCTGCTGCTCGGTCGCAACGGATCCGACTACAGCGCCAGCCTGTTGGCACTGCTGGCGGACGGCGAATCCACCACCATCTGGAGCGATGTGGCCGGGGTCTACAGCGCCGACCCGCGTCGGGTGAAGGAGGCGCGTCTGC
Source organism: Aeromonas sp. 97A (assembly GCF_051919185.1). NCBI lineage: Bacteria > Pseudomonadati > Pseudomonadota > Gammaproteobacteria > Aeromonadales > Aeromonadaceae > Aeromonas > Aeromonas sp. 97A. The sequence continues at coordinate 3,094,724 of NZ_JBQBFF010000001.1, forward strand.
TGGAGCGCCTGAGCCTCGCGGAAGCGAACGAGCTGGCCCGTCTTGGCTCCTCGGTATTGCACTCGCGCACCCTGCAACCGGTGGCCGACAGCCGCCAGCGCCTCACTTTGCGCTGCAGCTACAACCCGGACGAGGGCTGTACCCACATCCTGCGCCGCGCCCCCCGCTCCGGTGGCGCCCGCATCGTCTCCTCGGTGGATCAGATCGCCCTCATCGAGCTGAAGGTGCTGCCGCAAACCAACTATGAGCAGACGGTGGCCACCATCGAGGCCCATCTGGCCCGTCACCGTCTCAACCCGCTCACCCTGCAGCGCCAGCCGGATCGCCGGATCCTGCGCCTCGCCTACACCCTTGAGGTAGCACAGGGCGCCTTCGAGCTGCTGCGCGACTTCCAGCTGCAAGGGAGCTTCACCGGCCTCATTCAGAAAGAGGGGTACAGTCTGGTGGCGCTGGTGGGGGCCGGTGTCACCGATAACGCGGAGCAGTGCCACCGCTTCTATCAGCTACTGGCAGATCAACCGCTGGAGTTCGTACAGGTGGCCAGAGATGGCCTGAGTCTGGTGGCGGTGCTGCGCCAAGTGGTGCTGGAGCCGCTGCTCATCGCCCTGCACAGCGCCCTGTTCAGCCGCCCGACCCGGGTCGGACTGGTGGTGTTCGGCAAGGGCAATATCGGCGGCCACTGGCTCAGCCTCTACGCCCGTGAAAAGGCACGGCTCGAACATGAGCTCAATCTGGCGCTCACCCTCTACGGGGTGTTCAGCTCGGAAGGGGGCCTGCTGGATGAAGAGGGACTCAACCCCCTCAAGGTACAGGACAACTTCAATCCCAAGCCGCTGATCTGGCCGGAGTTGCTCTCCCAGCTTGAACAGCACGGCTTCGATGCGCTGGTTGCGCTGGACATGACCGCCAGCGAAACGGTGAGCCGCTACTATCCGGATTTTGCCCAGCTCGGCATTCATATCATCGCCGCCAACAAGTTTGCCGGTGCCGCCGACAGCGAGTTCTACCAGCGCATCAAGCAAACCTGTCGCGACCATCAGGTGCAGTGGCGCTACAACGCCACCGTGGGAGCCGGGCTGCCGATCCAGTCCAGCATCCAGATGCTGCGCCAGAGCGGCGACCGCATTCAGGGGGTCTCCGGCATCTTCTCCGGCACCCTCTCCTGGCTGTTCCAGCAGTATGACGGCACCCGCCCCTTCTCCGAGCTGGTGGACGAGGCGTGGCAGCACGGCCTGACCGAACCGGATCCCCGCGAGGATCTCTCCGGTCAGGATGTGCGGCGCAAGCTGCTTATTCTGGCGCGGGAAGCGGGCTTCGAGCTCGACTCCGCCGATATCGAGCTGGAGAATCTGGTGCCCGTCACGCTGCGCAAGGTGACCGCCGATCAGTTCATGGACAGACTGAAAGAGCTGGATGGCCCGATCCAGACCGCCTTCGAAGGAGCCAAGCGCCTCGGCAAGGTACTGCGCTACGTGGCCCGCTTCGAGCATGACGGCAAGGCGCGGGTCGGACTGGAGGCGCTGGAGCCCCATCACCCGTTTGCGAACCTCTTGCCGTGCGACAACATCTTCGCCATCGAGAGCGACAGCTACCGCACCAACCCGCTGGTGATCCAGGGACCGGGGGCGGGTCGGGAAGTGACAGCCGCCGCTATCCAGTACGATCTGTGGCAGATCTGCGCCAGCCTCTAAGGCTGATTGCAAAGGGAGCAGCACCTCTCTCCCGCGCACAATAAAAAAGCCCGAGTCAATGACTCGGGCTTTTTGCTGAATGCCGCTTCGATTAGGAGAAGCAGGCCTGCAGCACGTAGAAGATCGCGATAGCCAGGATGGCACCGGCAGGCAGAGTGATGATCCAGGAGACCACGATGTTGCGCAGTACCCCCAGGTTCAGCGCCGCAATGCCGCGCGCCAGACCGACACCCATCACAGCACCGACCAGGGTCTGGGTGGTGGAGATGGGCAGACCGGTACCGGAGGCGATCACTACGGTCGCGGCAGTGGCCAGCTGGGCAGCAAAACCACGGCTCGGGGTCAGGTGAGTGATACCGGTACCGACCGTCGCCATCACCTTCTCGCCCATGGTCGCCAGACCGATCACGATACCGATACCGCCCAGCGGCAGGATCCACCAGGCAATGGCTGCCTGACTGGAAATCTCGCCACCGGAAGCCACGATAGAGGCCACCGCAGAGAGCGGGCCAATGGCGTTGGCCACGTCGTTAGAGCCGTGGGCAAAGGCCATGGCACAGGCAGTGATCACCATCAGGATGCCGAACACCTTCTCCACGTTGGCGAAGTGCATCTTGCTGTCATCCTGCGGGTTGTACTTCTGGCCGCGAATGTAGATCCAGCCGGCAAACGCCACTGCGATGGAGATGGCGATGGAGAGCAGAATGCCCTCGCCATCGCTCAGGTGCAGACCGACGTGGGTCAGCCCCTTCTTGATGGTCACCAGACAGATCACCAGCGCAGTCAGGAACATGTAGAACGGCACATAGCGCTTGGCGTTGTTCAGGGGGTCATCGGTGTTGAAGATAAGCTTCTGCACGCTGATGAACATGAAGTAGGCGATGACACCTGAGATGGCCGGGGTGATGACCCAGGAGCCGACGATGCCGCCAAACTTGCTCCACTGCACCGCTTCCGGGCCAATGCTCACCACCGCAAAACCGACGATGGCGCCGATGATGGAGTGAGTGGTGGAAACAGGCCAGCCGAAGTAGGAGGCGAGGATCAACCAGGCGCCGGCCGCCAGCAGGGAGGCGATCATGCCGAGCACCAGCAGGTCCGGGCTATCGACAAACGCATTGCTGTCGATGATGCCGTTACGGATGGTGGCCGTCACTTCGCCACCGGCCAGATAGGCACCGGCAAATTCGAAGATCATGGCAATGATGATCGCCTGACGAATGGTCAGGGATTTGGTGCCGACCGATGTCCCCATGGCGTTGGCCACGTCATTCGCGCCAATGCCCCAAGCCATCAAAAAGCCGAACAAGGCCGCCACGAGCACCAGAGTGGTGCCGTAATTCGCGATAATGTCCATTAGTAGTGTTTACCCAGTCAGTCGATTACGAACGAGCCAGCATCAGTTCCAGACGGGCGCCTACGCGCTCAGCCTGATCTGCCAGGTCACCTACCCATTCGAGGATCTTGTAAAGGAACATCACATCGATCGGATTGTAATTGTGCTCAACCGCTTGCAGCTGTTGGCGCAGTCCGATCTGCATGGTGTCTGTATCGTCCTCGATCAGATCCAGCTGGTGGATCATCTCGGCAACCATTTCCACTTCCCGTCCTTTGAAGCCGGTCTCGAGCAGCTCGTCGAGCTCCCCGATCGCTTTCTCGGCCTGAGCGGTCGCATCAATACAACGTTTGAGGTAAGCCATGAAATCCGTCCGCATTTCGGCGGGGAACTCCATGCGACGGCCAAGCATGCGGCCGGAGATATCCTTGGCACGGTTGGCAATCTTGTCTTGCTGGGTCAACAGCTCCAGCAGGTCGGTACGTGCAACCGGCAGGAACAGGCCGCGAGGCAGTTTCAGACGGATTTCACGCTTGAGGGTATCTGCCTCTTTTTCCAGTTGGGCGATCTGCTGCCGGATCTTCTCGGCATCTTCCCAACGGTCTTCGGCAACGGCGTCAAAGAAGGGAACCAACTGCTGGGAGCACTGGTGAACCTTGACGATATGCTTCTGCAGCGGCTTGATGGGGGACTTGGCAAAAAGCCCCAAAATAGTATTTACTGGCATGGCCAAACCTGTGTCGGTGAAAAAACACTCGATACGATTTTATGAGGCGCGCATGGTAACCGAACTGCGCCCTCAATTAAACCGCGAATTAATCTAGTCGTCTCGCGGGCATTATATCCCCGCGACCCGAATCCTGCCCCCCAAAGTTGCCTGCCAGCCCGGAATGACTATGCAAACTGAGATCGAGATAAAGTTTTTTGTCGCCCGCGACATTCAACCCGAGTTATCCAACCTGCTGAATTCTCTTGAGATTAAAGAATCGTCACAACAGCAGCTCGGCAACGTCTATTTCGATACGCCGACCCTTGCCCTGCGTCGTCTGGACATGGGGCTGCGCATTCGCCGCTGCGACGCCTTCGCCGAGCAGACCATCAAATGCCGCGGTCAGGTGGTGGGCGGCCTGCACGCCAGACCCGAGTACAACGCTCCCGTGAGCGGCGATCTGCCGACCCTCTCGGCCTTTCCCGATGAGATTTGGCCGACCCTGAGCGAGCGCGACCACATTCAGCAGCAACTGGTCGCCCAGTTTCGTACCGACTTCCTGCGCCGCCATTGGCTGATCGCCTTCGAGGGGGCCGAGATTGAACTGGCCTGGGATCAGGGAGAGATCGTCGGCAGTCAGGGCAGCACCACCATCAACGAGCTGGAACTGGAGCTCAAATCCGGCGCGACCGCGGCGCTGTTTGCACTGGCCCGGCGCCTCGCCAGGATCGGCGGGCTGCGCCTCGGCGCCCAATCCAAGGCCCAGCGCGGCTATCGACTGGCTGGTCTTGGCAAACCGCTGGCCCTGCAGGCGCTGGTCGAACATGAAGGTATGGATGGCATAACGGGGGTAAGCGAGGGGCTGCGTCACTGGCAGCATCACGAGCAGCTCTGGCTGGAGCATCCTCAGGATAAAGGCATTCAACAGCAGGCACTCGCGGCCCTGTGCCAGGGGATCGATCTGGTCGCCCGCAGTGCGGCCGCGCAGCCACAGCCAGCGCCATGGCTGCCAGCATTGTCCAGCCTGCACGCCCATCTGCAAGCCCAATCGGGCGAGCAAAACGAGTGGCCTGCCGAGCTGGCCGAGCTCTTCCTCTATCCGGCGTATGTCGAGTTGCAGCTGGCCATCGCCGCCTGGCTGCATCACGCAGCCTGAGCGTGGCCATACCGGTACTAAAGGTCGAAAATAAAGGCCAGAAACAAAAGCCGAAAACAAAACGGGTGAGCCTTGGCTCACCCGTTTTGCACTACAGCAGGTTGAGCTGCTGCATGGCGTTGCGAATGCGCTGGCGGGTCGCTTCCGACAGCGGCATCACCGGCAGGCGGCACTCCTCGCTGCAGAAACCGAGCAGAGAGGCGGCATACTTGGCACCAGCCGGGCTCGGCTCGGCAAACATCGCCTGATGGAGCGGAATCAGCCGGTCTTGCAGCTTACGCGCTTCTTGCCACTTGCCCGCCAGCGTGAGGTTCTGCACCTCGGCTACCAGCTTGGGCGCGACGTTAGCGGTCACCGAGATACAACCCTGACCACCGCCGATGTTGTAAGCAACCGCAGTGGCATCCTCACCGGAGAGCCAGGCGAAAGGCTTTTTGATCAGCTGGCGTTCGGTCCAGGGGCGCGCCAGATCGCCAGTCGCGTCTTTCACCCCGGCAATGCGCGGCAGCTCGGCCAGACGGGCCAGGGTCGCCGGCTGCACGTCGACGATGGCACGCGGCGGAATGTTGTAGACGATGATCTGCTTGGCGGTGGCATCGTGTACCGCCTTGAAGTGGTGGTAGAGCCCCTCCTGATTGGGACGGTTGTAGTAACCGGCTACATGCAGAGTGGCATCAGCCCCCACCCGCTCGGCATGGAGGGTGTACTCGATGGCTTCGACCGGATTGTTGGAGCCCGCTCCGGCAATCACCGGAATACGGCCAGCGACCTGTTTGACCACCAGCTCCACCACCCGGCAATGCTCGTCGTGGGTCAGGGTCGGACTTTCCCCCGTGGTACCCACCGGCACAATGCCGTGAGTGCCCTGTTCGATATGCCACTCCACCAGACGCAGCAGCGCCTCTTCATCCAGCTTTCCCTGTCGAAACGGGGTGATCAACGCAACGATTGAACCTTGAAACATGGGATCTCCTTCTCCTAAATGACGCGCATATGGCAATAAAAAACCCCGGTACGATGTGCGCAACCGGGGTTTGAAGCTTCTCAGGGATGAGAGGTTACGCGCGAACGTCGGCAGGCCCGAATTTCAGGCTTTTTTTGTGCTTTCGTTTCAACCCGTTGAACCGCATTTCGTCATCTCTGGTCAAAAAATGGTGTCTGGGCATATTTCGGGAACACGGCATAAATGTCAAGGCGAAAGGGGCTATGTATAATGGCCGCCCAAAATTGCGTGGAGAGACCCGATGAGCAGCCCAATCAGTGCCGTCAGCCAGATGCTGGAACGAAACCAAGCCCTCTTTGTCGGCAAGCGGCTACTTGTCTGTGGCGCGCTGGAGGATGACTACCCCCGCCAGCTGGTGAGCCTGGCCCGGACCCTGACCGTCTTTACCACCGATTACTGCTACTACCGCAGCCAGCAGGCCGCCCTCGGCGAAGCTATCCTGTTCGACCACCAGCTCGGCGGCGCCCCGCGCTTCGATGCCCTGTTACTGCTGATGCCCAAGGCCAAGGCCGAGGCACAATATCTGCTGGCCATGATGACCCCCTTGCTGGAAGCGGGTGCCGATCTGTTCCTGGCCGGTGAAAACCGCGGCGGCATCAATGGCGCCGACAAGCTACTGGTCCCCTATGGCGAAAAGCCGATCAAGCGCGATTCGGCCCGCCGCTGCTCCCTCTATCATGGTGAGCTCTGCAAACCGGTCGCCCCGTTCGATCTGGATAGCTGGTTTGGCCGCTATCAGTGCAAGGCCGGTGATACCGAACTGACCGTGCTGGCGCTGCCCGGCGTCTTCAGCGCCGCCGAGCTGGATCTCGGCACCCAGATGCTGCTAGCCGCCGTACCGCCGATGAAGGGCGAACTGCTCGATTTTGGCTGCGGCGCCGGGGTGATTGGGTCCGTGCTGGCCAAGCGCAATCCGGATCTGCGGGTCAACATGGTGGATATCAGCGCGCTGGCGCTCGAATCGAGCCGCCGCACCCTGGCGATCAACGGTCTGCAGGGCAAGGTCACCGCTTCCGATGTCTATTCGGATGTCTCCATCCGTTTCCAGCACATCGTCTCCAACCCGCCATTCCATGCGGGTCTCAAAACCTTCTATGCGGCAACCGAGCAGTTCCTGGCCAAGGCGCCGGAATTTTTGCTGCCAAATGGTTCGCTGACCATTGTTGCCAACGCCTTCTTGCGCTACCAGCCTATACTGGAGACACACTTCAAACGGACTGAAGTGATCAGCAGTGATGCCAAATTCAAGGTCTATCTGAGCAAAATGTAAATAAGTGTAAGCAGCACAATAAAACAGCTAGAGAGCGCCATCCGGCATCTGATAAGGTATTAAACACACGATAAAAACCACCCCTTTAGGGGTGTTTTTATACCGAACATTGAAAACCTTTTCATGTTGTTAATTCAGGGAGAGAAATACGATGGCAGGCATATTGACCATGATCCTGGCTGGTGGCGAAGGTACTCGCCTGCAGCCTCTGACCACTACCCGCAGCAAGCCTTCCGTCCCCTTTGGTGGCAGCTACCGGCTGATCGACTTTGTCCTCAACAACTTCGTCAACGCCGACTTTCTGCGCATCTATGTACTGACCCAATTCAAATCACAGTCCCTCTACCTGCACATGAAGAAGGGGTGGAATATCGTCGGCATCACCGACCGCTTTATCGATCCCATCCCGGCCCAGATGCGGATGGGCAAACGCTGGTATGACGGCACCGCCGATGCTATCTACCAGAACCTCGGTTTTATCGAGCGAGCCGAACCGGATCACGTCTGCATCTTCGGCTCCGACCACATCTACAAGATGGATGTGAGCCAGATGGTCACCTTCCACAAGCAGAAGAACGCCGCCATGACGGTCGCGGCACTTCGCATGCCCATCGAAGAAGCGAGCGCCTTCGGGGTGATCGAGGTGGATACCGAAGGGCGGATGATCGGCTTTCAGGAAAAACCAAAGCAGCCCAAGCACATTCCCGGCGATCCGACCCAGGCGCTGGTCTCCATGGGAAACTACATCTTCGAGACCGATGCCCTCTGCCGCGAGTTGAAGCGGGATGCCGCCGAGGAGAACTCCAGCCACGACTTTGGCAAGGATGTGATCCCGAGCCTCTACCCACGTGCCCCCGTCTATGTCTATGACTACAGCACCAACGTCATCCCCGGCGAGAAACCGTACGTCTACTGGCGGGATGTGGGCACCCTCGACTCTTACTGGCAAGCGCACATGGACCTGGTGGCCGACAATCCCCCCTTCTCTCTCTATAACCGCAAGTGGCCCCTGCACACCCACTATCCGGCGCTGCCGCCTGCTACCTTCATCGACAGCGACGAGTGCAAGGTGAAGATCGCCAACTCGCTGATCTCCGCCGGTTGCTTCATTCAGGGCAGCCAGATCCAGCGATCCATCCTCGGTTTCCGCTGCAATATCGGCGCGTGCAGCCATATCAGTGAATCCGTGCTGCTGGGGGACGTGAAGATTGGTGAAGGGTGCTCCATCCGGCGCGCGATTATAGATAAAAATGTTGAAATTGCGCCCGGCACCGTTATCGGTGAAAATCTGGACCACGATAGAGAGCGATTTACCGTATCCGAAGGCGGTATCGTGGTGGTACCTAAGGGAGCAAGAGTTGGCTATTAACCCACTGAAAATCCTGTTTGTTGCCTCGGAAGTTGAGGGGCTGGTCAAGACCGGGGGCCTGGCCGATGTCGCCAGAGCCCTGCCGATGTACCTGGCCCAGAAGGGGCATGATGTCAGGATCATGCTCCCCTTCTACAAAACGATAAAGCGACGGGATGAGGCCAGACTGGTGGCGTCACGCTGGCTGCCAACCCACCCCGGGCTGCCGGATATCGGTTATCGCATCTACCAGATGGAGCTGGATGGCGTCTGCGTCTATCTGCTCGACTGCCCGCAATATTTCGATCGTCCCCAGCTCTACGCCGAGAACAATCAGGCCTATCCGGATAATGGAGAGCGCTTTGCCTTCTTCTCGGCCGCAGCCCTCCATGCCTGCGAGCAGCTTGGCTTTGCTCCGGATATCGCCCACTGCAATGACTGGCACACCGGCCTGCTGCCACTGCTGCTGAAAACCCGTCACGCCCACAACCCCTTCTTCCAGCAGACCCGCAGCGTGATCAGCATTCACAACGCGGCGTTTCAGGGGGTGTTTGGCCGCGAGCAGTTCTGGGCCATGCCCGAGATCGCCGACTACGAACGCCGCATCAACTACGACTACGGTCATGTCAATCTGCTCAAGTGCGGGGTGCTTTACGCCGACAAAATCAATGCGGTCAGCCCCAACTATGCCCAGGAGCTGCTGACTCACCTCGGCGCCCACGGCATGGCGCATATCTTCCAGCAACGGGCGGCGGATCTCTGCGGCATCCTCAACGGCTGCGACTACAAGGACTGGGATCCGGAGTTCGACGAATTCCTGCCTGCGACCTACAGCATCGACAACATGGCTGGCAAACAGATCTGCAAACAGAGCCTGCAGCAGGAAGCGGGGCTGGCCGTAGCGGACTTGCCCATCTACGGCATGGTTTGCCGCCTGACCGAGCAGAAGGGCGTCCCCTGCTGCTCCCTGCGCTGGAGAAATTCCTCCACCATCAGGTACAAGTGGTGATCGTCGGCTCTGGCGATCCTGCGCTCGCCACGCAACTGCAAACCATGGCCCGGGATTATCCGGGCAAGCTCGCCTTCATCAACACCTATGACGATCGACTGGCTCATCTGGTCGAAGCCGGTGCCGACTTCTTCCTGATGCCCTCGCTGTTCGAGCCTTGCGGCCTCAACCAGATGTACAGTCTCGCCTATGGCACCCTGCCACTGGTGCGCGCCGTGGGTGGTCTGAAAGATACCGTGGTGGATTGGGATGCCGATCCCGAGCATGCCACCGGCTTCTGCTTCAACGATCCGACTGCCGCCATCCTGCTCGATACCATGCGCCGCAGCCTGCTCTATTTCCTGCAGGACAAAGAGCGTTTTACCAAGGTACAGCGCAATGCCATGAGCACCCGCTTCAACTGGCCTGACTCGGTCACCCAGTATGAACGGATGTATCAGAGCGCATTGGGCCGTTACTGAACGCCAAACGTCAGCTGATTGCTGAAGTTTTGTACCCTTGGCGCCACTTTGGGCGTCAACAGCGAAAAAAGTCCCCTTTGGCTGTTGACGCTCCCCCAAAACTCTATAGAATCCCCCTCCGCAGTGATGCGAAGGTGGCGGAATTGGTAGACGCGCTAGCTTCAGGTGTTAGTGTCCCACGGATGTGAGGGTTCGAGTCCCTCTCTTCGCACCAATACTGCCATGCTGATTCAGCAGCATGTAAATCCAACTAGAAAACCCGAATGTGCGAAGGTGGCGGAATTGGTAGACGCGCTAGCTTCAGGTGTTAGTGCCCCCCGGGTGTGAGGGTTCGAGTCCCTCTCTTCGCACCATGATTCTGACATGTAAACACAGAGCAATGCGCTCCAACCGCATTTAAAAACCAGCTGGAGAAAATCAGTGTGCGAAGGTGGCGGAATTGGTAGACGCGCTAGCTTCAGGTGTTAGTGTCCCACGGATGTGAGGGTTCGAGTCCCTCTCTTCGCACCATGCTTCTCCAGACAGCATGTAAATCAAAACTGGTAACACAATGTGCGAAGGTGGCGGAATTGGTAGACGCGCTAGCTTCAGGTGTTAGTGCCCCCCGGGTGTGAGGGTTCGAGTCCCTCTCTTCGCACCATGATTCTGACATGTAAACACAGAGCAATGCGCTCCAACCGCATTTAAAAACCAGCTGGAGAAAATCAGTGTGCGAAGGTGGCGGAATTGGTAGACGCGCTAGCTTCAGGTGTTAGTGTCCCACGGATGTGAGGGTTCGAGTCCCTCTCTTCGCACCATTCATTACGCAAAAGGCCCATCACGAAAGTGATGGGCCTTTTGTTTTTACTCCTTGTTATGGCTATGCTTTTGACGACTCCCCGCTCATCGTCATGCCAAGGAACGCATATGATACTGGATACCGACATTCACAACTTTTACGAACATCTGGTGCTCAAGGAGATTGAGAAACAGGGGCTGCAGCAAAAGCTCAACAGCGATCAGATGGCCGACCTCTGCTGCCTTACTCTCAACCAGCTTCCGGCCCACTATATTCGCCACAATGTCGACATGATCTACTTCCTGACCGACGCCAAGCGCACCGAAATGGAGAAGCTGGTGGTCGAATCGCTCAAGGTGGCACAGCAGAAGATCAAGCAGGCTCCCGTCAAAAGCTCATAACCAGGGCTGCTGCCAGAGCAGGGTGACGATACCGGTCAACCCGGCCACTGGCAGCAAGATCAAGGCGGGCCGCAATCCGGGCTCCAGCATCACCCAAGCAGCCAGCAGAAAACCGGCACTCCAGGTGCCGTACTCTTTATCCTGACCCCATGCGAGTACGGCCACCGCCACCAGCAACATCATCCCCCGCAATATCCAGCGCATTGTTTTCTCCCCAATCAACAATTGATAATAATTATCATATTCATCTACTGGGGATGCAAGTAGCGTCACGAGCAAGCTTCGTATGTGACCCTTTGTGTCAACAGGCCGCTCAAAAACGGGTTATGAGATCAACTAATTTGTGATTTTTTCAATCAAATGTGCATTTTTGCCAATTTGATGGGGCTTTAACCCGTCGGGTTTGTGGTAGATTGCGGCCTCTTTTTGGGTTGCCTCCTCGGGATTGATGTATCCACAGGACGAGAGGGAGTGACCTTGGCGAGCAAGAGTTTAGGAAGTATCTATGCAAAACCAACAAAACCACATCCGACTACCGGGCATGGCACAGGTGTTTGCCTGTCTGGCCATTTTCCTGGCCCTGGCATTCTCGTTCACCAGCGTGCTCGATCTGCCGATCCAGCTGGCGCTGTTCATCGCCTGGTTCGTCATCATGGGGCTTGGCATCAAACTCGGCCACGATTACAAATCCCTGGAGCAGGCTGCCGTTGACGGCGTTGCCAAGGGGATGGGGGCCATCCTTATCCTGGTCTCCGTCGGTGCTCTGGTCGGCACCTGGATTGCTGGTGGCATAGTCCCCAGCATCATCTACTTCGGCCTCAAGGTGATTCACCCGTCCATCTTCCTGCTGGCAACCCTGATCATCTGCTCCCTGACCTCGCTGGCCACCGGCACCTCCTGGGGCTCTGCCGCCACCGCCGGTATCGCCATGATGGGGATCGGCCACAGCCTCGGCGTGCCTGCGCCGCTGGTAGCCGGTGCCGTGCTCTCCGGCGTCTATTTTGGTGACAAGCTCTCTCCGCTCTCCGACTCAGTAGTGCTGGCTTCGACCATGTCCAACGTCGACGTGGTGGAACACATCAAGGGGATGCTGCCTATCAGCCTGCTCTCCTATGTCATCACCGCCGTGCTATTCACCGTGGTGGGCATGCAGTATTCGGGCAACGTCAGCCTGGAGCAGGTCAATCTGGTGATGGAGGCTCTCGACAACCAGTTCAATATCACCCCGCTGGCCATAGTGCCGGTGGTGCTGGTGCTGGGCCTGTTGGCCAATCGCAAGCCCGCCTTCCCGGTGATCAGCTTCGGTGCCCTGCTGGGCCTGATCTGGGCCATCGCCTTCCAGGGCATGGATCCGGTCAAGGCGATGCACTCGGCTTATAGTCCTTTTGCCATCACCTCCGGCATCGATTTTATCGACAACATTCTAGGTCGCGGCGGCATGGAGTCCATGCTGGGCTCGGTTGCGGTCATAATCTTCGGTCTCGGGTTTGGCGGCCTGCTGGAGAAGGTCGGTATTCTGGAAGTGATCGCCAGCGCCTTCGAGAAGCGCATCAACAGCGTCGGCAGCCTGACCAGCCACACCATCGGCACCGCGTTTCTGGCCAACGTGTTTGGCTCGGCAATGTATGTGTCGCTGATCCTGACCCCCAAGATCATGGCCAAGAACTACGACCGACTGGGACTGGCGCGCAAGAACCTCTCTCGCAACGCCGAGTTTGGCGGCACCCTCACCTGCGGCATGGTGCCCTGGAGCGACAACGGCATCTTCATGGCCGGGGTTCTGGGGGTGGCAACCCTCGACTACCTGCCCTACATGTGGCTGAGCTTCACCTGCATCATTGTGACCATCACCCTCGCCTACATGGGCAAGGCAGTGAACCGGGTCCCGCTGGTCGCGGCGGCAAGCTCCCGCTAAGCCATCCTGCAAACAACATAGGCGCCATCGAGGCGCCTATGTTGTTTCAGAGAAATGCTGTTTGATGGAGCTAACTGATCACCACAAACAAAAACAGCCCTCGTTGCCGAGAGCCGTTTCATCAGACCGATATGCCGATCAGATGGAGAAGCTGGAGCCACAGCCACAGGTCGTGGTGGCATTGGGGTTGGTCACGGTGAAACGTGAACCTTCCAGACCCTCGGTGTAATCCACACTGCCGCCTACCAGATATTGCAGGCTCATGGGATCGATCACCATGGTGACGCCATTCTTCTCGACTACGGTGTCCCCGTCGTTGATCTTCTCATCAAAGGTAAAGCCATACTGGAAACCGGAGCAGCCCCCACCCGTGATGTATACCCGCAGCTTCAGCTCGGGATTCTCTTCCTCGGTGATCAGGTTCTTCACCTTGTTGGCCGCCGCATCCGTCATCTGGATGGGCAGCGGGGCTTCTGCTACTGCACTCATTACTGACCTCACAACCATTAGATCCACAAACATGGAAACCGCGAAATTATCCAATACCCGACCATTCAGTTCAAGTATTCACCACGTTTAACCGGCCGCGGGAACCGGAGCAGGCGGTGCGGCGACCAGCGGCTTGATCACCTCACCCCACTCAACCAGCAGCTCTTGCGCCGGTTGCCTGCCATCCTTGTTGATGGTGACACGGATCCGATCCGGCACAAAGCCTTCCGGCAACTGCCAATTCCCTTCCAGCAGCTGGAAATAACGCAGGGCATAGCGCCACTCGCTCACCTTCATCCCGAGATCGCGGCCGGTTAGCGTCTTCGGCTTGTCAGCCAGGCTCCCCTCGACCCGGATCTGCACCTGACCACGAAACAGCTCCCGCTTTTTGGCAGGCTGGGTCAGGGCGAGACGGTAGTGGTAGCGACCGGGAATGCTGGTCTCCTGCAGGGTCAGGTTGTCGATCACCACCCCCACCTGTTCGCCGGTGGGGCGCATGATCCGCTCGAAAAAGGCCAGCTGGCGCTTGAGCTCCTGCACCTGCGCCTCCTGACTCTTCAGGGTGGTCTGCAACTGCTCGAAGGCCGCTTTCTGGGTCGCCAGCTGGGTATCTTTCACCCCCAATTCGGTCTTGAGCTGGCCGATGGCCTTGCCCTGACGATCCAGCGTCTCCTGCTGTACCACCAACAGACTGCTCTGAGCCAGCTCCTGACGGTTCCCGACAAAGTAACCGATGAGCCCGCCAACGGCTAACACGACCAATAACTTCAATAGATTGGACATAGCCCCTCATCCCGTTATCACGCCATTTACGGCAGCGCCTCTCCCTTCACTATACCGCCCTGACCGGGGCCAAAGGCGATAAAGGGAAAAATTAACTTGCCGTGGCGCTGCCATCACCCCGCTTTTGACGCGCGGCGAGCCGTAAAGTTCGCTCCAGGATCTGGGAATAGATGGGCCGGCCACCCAGCCACTGGGCAACCAGAGTCGCACCGACCGTGGTGATCATCATCGGCAAAATCAGCTGATAGTTGTCGGTCATCTCGGTGACCAGCACGATACCGGTGATGGGGGCACGCACGGTGGCAGCAAACAGCGCCCCCATTCCGGCGATGGCAAAGGCGCCGGGCTCGATGCCAAGCTCCGGAAACGCCGCATGAAACAGATGGCCAAACACAACGCCAAACAAGGTGCCCAACGCCAGGGTCGGCGCAAACACCCCGCCCGGGGCACCGGAGCAGAAGCAGATGAGGGTCGCGACCAGCCGCACCGAAAAGATGAGGAACAGGGTCGCCATCGCATACTCATCCCCCATCAGATGGGGAATAAGCTCGGTGCCGCCCCCCGTCACCGCGGGAGCAAACAGCGACAGCACGCCAAACGTTCCGGCGACCAGCATGCCGATGGCCACAAAACGGTGGCGCTTGTTCTGGTGCAACGCCAGATAGCCATCCTGACAGGCCAGCACCAACTTGTTGAAGACAAAACCGAGCACCCCGAAGGTGGCTCCCATAAAAAGGAACAGCCAGAGCGCCTTGAGGGCTGGCGCATCGTAGTGAGGCAAGGTGATCACCGCCCCCTGCCCTTTCATGTTCTGCAACATCAAGGTCGCCATGATGGCGGAGATCCCCACCGCCTTGATGGCCAGAAAGGAGTAGCGAAACTGCGGCCGCATCTCCTCCATCACGAACAGAATGCCTGCCAACGGCGCATTGAAGGCTGCCGCCAGACCGCCCGCCGCACCGGCGGCCAACAGGGCATGGCCATGCTCCTTGGGCAGCCGGAAGATATCCGCCACCATCTTGCCGAGGTTGCCGCCGATCTGTACCGAAGGCCCCTCCCGCCCCAGCACCATGCCGGAACTCAGGGTGCAGATGCCGCCGAAGAACTTGACCGGCAACACCCGCCACCACCGAACAGGGCGCAGATCGTCCATCGCCCCCTCGATCTCGGGAATGCCGGAGCCGCCAGCCTCGGGGGCAAAGGTATGAGTGAGGAAGTAGCCGACAAATCCCAACAAGGCGCTGAAGCCAAAGCCAAGCAGACCGAGCTGCCACCAGGGACGGTCGGCCAGCAACGCGATGCGTTGCTCTGCCAGCCAGTGGACACCCGATTCGAACAGGCCGCACACCAGTCCGGCCAGGGTGCCGACCAGCGCCGCCAGCAGCAGCACCAGCAAGGGCATCTTGTCTTGCAGGATAATGCGGGAAAGCGGCCCCCGCGAAGAGGTATCGGCTTCAGAGGAGAGAGCTTGTTGCGCCATCTTGTTACACCAACTTGGAAAAACCATATCGTCAGCTAGCTGAGATCAGGATCACCCGGCGCGTTGCTCGGCTGCCCAGGGCTGGGGCTTTCTGCTATAGTCGGCCCGTTAAATTTTTGTCACGGGAGCAGACCGAGAGTCCGGGTGGCGAGAGCGCAAAGCATACTCCTGATGCTCCGGCCTGCCGAGTCTCAATCGGCTGCAATCCCTTGTGTGACGACCAAAATCCCATTAAGGATGATCCATGTCAAAATCAGATCAGCTGTTTGAACAGGCCCGCCAGACCATTCCGGGTGGCGTCAACTCACCGGTCCGCGCCTTCAATGGGGTCGGCGGCACGCCCCGCTTCATCGATCACGCCGATGGCGCCTATCTCTATGATGTGGATGGTCAGGCCTACGTGGATTACATCGGCTCCTGGGGGCCCATGCTGCTGGGTCACAACCACCCGGCCATCAAGGCCGCCGTCATTAAGGCCGTTGAGAAAGGGCTGAGCTACGGCGCACCGACCGAGATCGAAGTGCTGATGGCCGAGAAAGTCCGCCAGATTGTCCCCTCCATGGAGCAGGTGCGGATGGTCAACTCCGGCACCGAAGCCACCATGAGTGCCATCCGTCTGGCCCGTGGCTACACCGGCCGCGACAAGATCGTCAAATTCGAGGGTTGCTACCACGGCCACGCCGACTCCCTGCTGGTCAAGGCAGGTTCCGGCGCCCTGACCCTGGGTCAGCCCAACAGCCCGGGCGTTCCGGCCGATTTCGCCAAGCACACCCTGACCTGCGTCTTCAACGATCTGGATTCGGTGCGTGAAGCCTTCACCCAGTACGGCAGCGAAATCGCCTGTATCATCGTCGAGCCGGTCGCAGGCAACATGAACTGCATCCCGCCGGTCCCCGGCTTCCTGGAAGGGCTGCGCGCCATCTGTGACGAGTTCGGAGCCCTGCTGATCCTGGACGAAGTGATGACAGGCTTCCGCGTCTCCTTGCGCGGTGCCCAGGGTCACTACAACATCGACCCGGATCTCACCACTCTTGGCAAGATCATCGGTGCCGGCATGCCGGTGGGCGCCTTCGGCGGCAAGAAGAAGGTGATGCAACACATCGCACCGACCGGCCCTGTCTATCAGGCGGGTACCCTCTCCGGTAACCCGGTGGCCATGGCAGCCGGTCTGACCATGCTGGATCTGCTGCTGGAGCCGGGTCTCTATGAGCAGCTGAGCGCCAAGACTGCGCGGGTTGCAGAAGGGCTGAAAGCGGCCGCCGCCAAACACGGTATCACGCTCGCCATCAACTATGTGGGCGGCATGTTCGGCTTCTTCTTCACCGACGAGCCCGAAATCACCCGCTACGAGCAGGTTACTCGCTGCGATATGGAACGCTTCAAGCGCTTCTATCATCTGATGCTGGAAGAGGGCGTCTATCTGGCGCCGAGCGCCTACGAGGCGGGCTTCCTGTCGCTGGCTCACGGCGACAAGGAGATTGAACACACCCTGGCCGCCGCCGAGCGCAGCTTCGCCAAGCTGGCTGGCTAAATCGCCGCTGGTTGTCGCAAAGGGCCCGTCATGGGCCCTTTTCTATTACAGAGACTCCATCACCACACAGGGCGGCAATACGCCCATTTCTGGTGCATTACCCCCGTCATCCACCGATTTGTCATTCTCTGGTGCAACTTGCCCCGCCATCCCTGTCATAAAGCAGGCCCACTATTTGCACATTCACCACAAGAGCCCACGTCACCGAGGTCCATATGGCAGAGATGAGCCCCATCGATGTGCTGCGGCGCTATCAGGAGTATCAGGATGAGTTGACCCCGCTACTGCAGGGGCTGCTCAGCGCCCCCCTTGTCTCGCTCAAGGGGTATCCCTTTGTCGTCAGCATTGACCACTATCAGGGGCCGATGTGCATCCAGCCTGCGGCACCGGTCGCCCATAACCGGTTGCACCTTATCGTGCAGGGGCAAGGACGAGAGATCACCGTCTGTCTGAATCATCTGATTGGCTGGTTGATGGGAGACAGGGAGCGCCGCCGCGCCATGCCCTGGTTCAAGGCGGTCTATGTGGTGCTCAGCATGGCGCTGTTTTTGATCGTCGCGACGCTCATCTGGCACGGGCTGGAGCAGCTTTACCAGCTATTGTGCGGCGAGCAGCAGAACCAGCTCGGCGCCTTTAGCGCCATCATCTTCCTGACGCTGGCACTGGCAGTGTTCGATCTGGGCAAGACCATTCTGGAAGAGGAGGTACTGCTGCATAAGGATATCTTCCGCCACAGCGCCATTCGCCGCACCATCACCCGCTTTATCGCCGCTATTCTGATCGCGGTCTCCATCGAGGGGCTGTTGCTGCTGTTCAAAGGCTCGCTCGGCCAGAACGAGCTGCTCTGGCCAGCGGTCGGAGTGATGGGGTGTGCGGTGGGTTTGCTGCTGGCGCTTGGCCTCTATGTTTTTCTGGGGGCCAAGGCCGAAGCGGCACTGGTACAGGCTAGCCTGCGCTCTCCACCGTCAGCTGCACAAGGGAGCGACGCGCCGCCCGCCAGGAAGCGTACATGGTCCAGGAGGTATAGATGACGATAAAGGCAACCAGCCACTTCAGCATCTCCATATCCATGGATTTGACCAGCATGGCAGCCAGCACCACACCAATGGGGCCGAAGATGGCCACCGCCAGCACGGCTTTGGCATCAAACGCCCCTTTGCGGATAAAGGTGCCTGCGGAGAAGACGCTGAGCACGGCGGTGGAGCCCATCATGATCGGAAACGCCGCCAGCGGATTCATCCCCAGCAGATAAACCAACGTCATGCAGGGGGCAAACAGGCCGATACCGACATTCATCAGCACCCCGAAGATGAAATTGCCAAGCAGGGCAATCGCCAACTTGTAGCCGCTGAGCCCCATCGCATCGCCGCCTACAGGGAAAAGACCCAGCAGACCGGCAAAGATAAGCCCTGCGACGACCAGCAAGGAGATGGCCATCACCAGCCGGATGGTCTGCCGATCAAACGAAGCCACATGGCGAGCCCCCCAGGCTGCGCCCGCTGCGGCGGCCATCATCATGCTGATCAGCGTCAGCGGCTCCACTGCGACTGCACCGACGAAGATCAGCGACTGAGTCACGGTTGGCAGCACGCACTGCCCATTTAGGGTACCCGGCAGCACCCGATCATCGATCAGCTTGAACTGCTTGTAGCAGGCGGTCTTTACCGCAAAGCTGCCCACCCCCAGGGTATCGAGAAAGTTGGCAACCCCACCGATCAACGCCACCGGCCAGAAGGGGGTCGCCTCAAAGGATCCACTCTGCTTCTTCCGCCAGCAGGCTTGCACCAGCATAAAGATGAATACGAGGCCTCCGGCTATAAAAACCAGCCGTAAAATATCAACTAACATAGGGGTTTCTCCTGCAACGGGCGGCGATTCTAAGGCAAGCAGCAGAAAAAATCTTGACCGGAATTAAGCAATGCTCACGACACGCCTCTGCGAGGCGAAATATTTATCAATAGACTCCGACGACTCTGCTAATACTTGTTACTGAGGCCAACAGGCCGGGTCCTGAGCACGTTGTTATGGTCCTTTCGCGACGACCACTTGTGCCAAAGGACATAATAAAAAAGAGGGCCGGTAGTGATACCGACCCTCTTTCTGTATCAGGCCAGGGCGCAGGGCCCTCGACCATGGCAACTGCTTATTGAATGCTCTTGCCGGCACGCACGTCCTTGATAAACCCCTTCAGGCTGGCCAGATCACGGGGGGCACCGCGCAGGATCTGATCACCGATGATGAAGGCCGGGGTACCAGAGATACCGAGCGCTTCAGCCAGCGCACGGTTGGTACCGAGGTTCTGGTCAATGTTGCCATCCTTGATCTTCGCTTCCACCTTGCTCCAGTCAACACCGGCCGCCACTGCCAACTGCTTGACCTGTGCTTCATCAGCGAGCGGGCCCTGATGGCTATAGAGCTTCTCGTGGAACGCCTGGTACTTGTCAGGCTGACCCAGCTGGACCGCCAGCGCAGCACGAGCTGCGAAGTAGGAGGACTCGCTCAGAATGGGGAACTGCTTGTAGATGTACCGGATGTCTTTATCTTCCGACATCAGCTGCTTGACCAGCGGATGGGCCCGTTTGCAGTAACCACAGTTGTAATCGAAAAACTCCACAATGGTCAGCGACGCCTTCGGATTCCCCATCTCGGGATCCTGATTGGCATAAAGCTGCTTGGAGTGAGCCTTGATCAGCGCCTTGTCACTCTCGGCCTGCTGGCTCTCCTGCTTGGCACGCAGGGCATTGGACATCTCGACCAGGATCTCGGGATTCTTGACCAGATAGTCGCGAACGATTTGCTCGACATCGCTTTTGGTCAGCTCGCTTGCATGTACCGGCGTCGCCAGCAGGGTCACACCAGCCAGCGCGCAAAAGAGGGCATTTTTAATAGTCATAACGTTATCTTGCAGAGGATATGATAGAGGCCACTATAGTGGTTGAGTCTGTTTTCAAGTCAAGTTATCTGGCCAAAAAAGCGCTTGATGCGCCCTGACTGCCACTTTTTCATGTCATTTCGCGCAATTAACCAGCAATCAAACCGGACGGGGATTTACAAGCCGGATCAGCATGGTAATATTCTCCGCACTGCTGCGGAGGGGTGGCAGAGCGGCTGAATGCACCGGTCTTGAAAACCGGCGATGGGCGACCATCCGTGGGTTCAAATCCCACCTCCTCCGCCATTCATACCGAGCCCATGCAACCATGTTGCGTGGGCTTTTTATTTGCCTGCTATTTGCCACTCCTCATAGATCTCAACACATTAGTCTTCTTCAACTCCTTTCTTGATCTTCTCACCTGCGAGCTAAATAGCTGCCACAAGATCACCTACCAACATCGAACCTCTGAGTTCCTGCGCACATCCCTTCCCATTTCCTTACTACCCCAAACAACAGCGACCCAATGCAGCGACCACAGCTCCAGCATGTTGCTACCGCCAATAACCCCTCTTCGGAATACAGTAAGGGTCGGTTAACACAGTCACAGAAAAGCAGGGATGATGGGGTTGCGGCTTAAAAAGAGGGGACGGCTAACTCAGGAAGCAGAGATCCCAAGCAAGAGAGCATGACGTATAGGCGATCATGGGATGCACGGGATATGACGACGCCAGAGCCACCGTACAAAGCGACAGCGGTTCAGCGAAGAAAGAGTACCAAGCGGAACATCAGGCTATTTGTGGAACCTGAAAACAGCGTCGAGTAACAATAAGAACAGAGGAGAAGAGATAAGATGGGTCAATTATCAGGTGACTTACTGAATTGCAGGCAATAAAAAACCCCGCTCGATGAGCGGGGTTTCTTGTATTGGGTGCCTGGCAGTGTCCTACTCTCGCATGGCGAATGCCACACTACCATCGGCGCTACCGCGTTTCACTTCTGAGTTCGGCATGGGATCAGGTGGTTCCACGGCGCTATGGCCGCCAGGCAAATTCTTAATCTAGAAAGCTGACGTGAGTAGTGATGTTGCGCTTGGCTTGTCACTATCACTGAATTTGAGTAGTTCGCTTGGTATCTGTTACAAGCCTTAGAACACTTCTTGGGTGTTGTATGGTTAAGCCTCACGGGTAATTAGTATGGGTTAGCTCAACACGTCGCCGCGCTTACACACCCCACCTATCAACGTTGTGGTCTCCAACGGCCCTTTAGGACCCTCAAGGGGTCAGGGATGACTCATCTCAGGGCTCGCTTCCCGCTTAGATGCTTTCAGCGGTTATCGATTCCGAACTTAGCTACCGGGCAGTGCCACTGGCGTGACAACCCGAACACCAGAGGTTCGTTCACTCCGGTCCTCTCGTACTAGGAGCAACTCCCTTCAATCATCCAACGCCCACGGCAGATAGGGACCGAACTGTCTCACGACGTTCTGAACCCAGCTCGCGTACCACTTTAAATGGCGAACAGCCATACCCTTGGGACCGACTTCAGCCCCAGGATGTGATGAGCCGACATCGAGGTGCCAAACACCGCCGTCGATATGAACTCTTGGGCGGTATCAGCCTGTTATCCCCGGAGTACCTTTTATCCGTTGAGCGATGGCCCTTCCATTCAGAACCACCGGATCACTATGACCTACTTTCGTACCTGCTCGACCTGTCCGTCTCGCAGTTAAGCTGGCTTATGCCATTGCACTAACCTCCTGATGTCCGACCAGGATTAGCCAACCTTCGTGCTCCTCCGTTACTCTTTGGGAGGAGACCGCCCCAGTCAAACTACCCACCAGGCACTGTCCGCGAGCCCGATTCAGGGCCCTGCGTTAGAACATCAAACATACAAGGGTGGTATTTCAAGGACGGCTCCAGCGCAACTGGCGTCACGCCTTCAAAGCCTCCCACCTATCCTACACATGTAGGTTCAATGTTCAGTGCCAAGCTGTAGTAAAGGTTCACGGGGTCTTTCCGTCTAGCCGCGGGTACACCGCATCTTCACGGCGAATTCGATTTCACTGAGTCTCGGGTGGAGACAGCATGGCCATGGTTACACCATTCGTGCAGGTCGGAACTTACCCGACAAGGAATTTCGCTACCTTAGGACCGTTATAGTTACGGCCGCCGTTTACCGGGGCTTCGATCAAGAGCTTCGCTTGCGCTAACCCCATCAATTAACCTTCCGGCACCGGGCAGGTGTCACACCCTATACGTCCACTTTCGTGTTTGCAGAGTGCTGTGTTTTTGATAAACAGTCCCAGCCATCTGGTCACTGCGACTCCCAACTGCTCCATCCGCAAGGGACTTCACTGTCAAGAGCGAACCTTCTCCCGAAGTTACGGTTCTATTTTGCCTAGTTCCTTCACCCGAGTTCTCTCAAGCGCCTTGGTATTCTCTACCCGACCACCTGTGTCGGTTTGGGGTACGATGACTTGTAATCTGAAGCTTAGAGGCTTTTCCTGGAAGCAGGGCATCAATGGCTTCCACACCGTAGTGTG
>NZ_JBQBFF010000001.1:3122500-3302500 GCF_051919185.1 Aeromonas sp. 97A
CGCGAGTCTCCCTCGGCCATAGCGGTCGGGCCTTGCAGGTAGGACGCAGGATCACTGGCGCATTCGCACTGGTTATCGCCGCCGCCACAATGCGGGTGGTGATTCCCCTGCTCTGGCCTGCTTATACCCTGCATGGCTGGAACCTCAGCGCGCTTGCCTGGATCGCGGCCTATGGTCTGTTTGTCTGGGTCTATACCCCGATACTGATCCGCCCCAGAGCAGATGGTCGACCGGGTTGATGACTGCGGAACATGTTCAGGGTGTTGCCACCGGATAGTGGATCAAGTTGTGGAAGATCGCCGGGGCTATGCCCAGATTGCGATAACCATGGGGGCGATCGGCAGCAAAACGCACAGCCTCCCCTTGCACCAGTGAGCGCCACTCCCCTTCCACCAGCACCTCCATCATGCCGCTGATGACGATGACATGCTCGGTCACTCCCGGCTCATGGGGCTCGGACTCACGCTGGTAACCCGGCAACAGGGTCAGCTCAAGCAACTCGAAACCAAACCGGTTTTCATAAGGGAAGAGCGGTGCCACTTGCATGCCCTCTCCCGCTGGCTGCTGGCGAATGGCATCGGCGGTGCGATAGAGCACCTCTGCCTGCGCAGCGGGTGTGGGCTCAATAAAACTGGAAAATGAGACTCGAAAACCGGTGGCTATCTTCCACAGCGTCGCCACTGTCGGGCTGGACTCTCCCCGCTCAATCTGCCCCAGCATCGCCTTGCTGACGCCCGTTTCGCGCGCGGCGGCATCCAGGCTCCAGCCGCGCTCGCTGCGCAGCCCCTTCAGTCGAGCAGCCAGATGCTGGCTCATCTCTTGC
Source organism: Aeromonas sp. 97A (assembly GCF_051919185.1). Classification (NCBI taxonomy): domain Bacteria; kingdom Pseudomonadati; phylum Pseudomonadota; class Gammaproteobacteria; order Aeromonadales; family Aeromonadaceae; genus Aeromonas; species Aeromonas sp. 97A. The sequence goes on from NZ_JBQBFF010000001.1 coordinate 3,123,324, forward strand.
ATAACTGCCTCTTTATTACTCTTGCACGATGCGCCTTGTACGCTATAGCGCACAGCGATATAGTCAAAGCAGTATTGTACGTAATAACGCACAGCGCGTCACAACGCCAAGAGGAAGAGTCATGCCCTTCGCACTCCCCCATCTGGTCGCAGGATTTATCGCCGTGATGGTCGGCTACACCAGCTCCGTCATCCTGATCATCCAGGCCGCCACAGCAGCAGGTACTGATACTGCTCAAGTCGCCTCCTGGCTCTGGACGCTGGGGATCGGCATGGGGGTGAGCTGCATCGGCCTCTCTCTCTATTACCGCATACCCATACTAACCGCTTGGTCCACACCGGGCGCAGCACTGCTGATCACCACACTGGGCAACTTCACTCTGGCGGAAGCCATCGGCGCTTTTGTGATCTCGTCCCTGCTGATCACTCTGTGTGGCATCAGCGGCTGGTTCGACCGTTTGATGAAACATATCCCGGCTCCACTGGCCGCCGCCATGCTGGCTGGCGTGCTGCTCAAATTCGGGCTGGATCTGTTCAAGGTCGCCCCGCAAGATCCCTTGCTGCTTAGCACCCTGCTGCTGGCCTTCCTGCTGGGTCGTCATCTCTGGCCCCGCTATACCATGGTGCTGGTACTGGGAGTGGGGATGCTGATCTGCAGCGTGCGGGGGGATTTGCAAATGGACACCCTTCACTGGCAACTCGCCAGCCCGGTCTGGACATGGCCAGCCTTCTCCCTTGATGCTCTGTTTGGTATCGCGCTGCCGTTGTTCATTGTCACCATGACATCGCAAAACATGCCGGGGATTGCCATCTTGCGAGCCCATGGCTATCAGCCTGCTACCTCCTCGCTGATCAGCTGGACCGGCCTGACCGGCCTGTTGCTCGCCCCTTTTGGCGGCTATGCCTTCAATCTGGCCGCCATCACTGCCGCCATCTGCATGGGCAAAGAGGTCGACCCGGATACCAAGCGCCGCTGGCCTGCTGCGATTTGGGCGGGTTGCTTTTATCTTGTGACCGGCTGCTTCGGCGCGACCGTCGCGGCCCTGTTTAGCGCCTTTCCGGCAGCCCTTGTCACCTGCATCGCCGGATTGGCCCTGCTAGGCACCATCGGCAGCAGCCTGCACTCTGCCTTGCAGCAGGATGAAGCGCGAGAAGCTGCGCTGCTCACCTTTATCATTACCGCGTCCGGGATCAGCCTGTTCGGCATCGCGGCAGCCTGCTGGGGTCTGCTGATTGGTCTGGCTATCTATCAGTTCCAATCATATCGACAAAGGAATCAATTGAACCTCAAACCGTGAACCTCTGCACACTATCCACATAAAATGATTCACAAGTGAAACTAATTTCCTTCTAGTGGCGTCAGGGCACCAATCTTCCCGGACATGGTGCCCTGTCAGGTTCCATGCAACGGAGTATAAAAATGAAAAATCAGGCTGTCTTGTTACTACTGGCCATACTGGGTGCTACGAGCGTCCAGGCTGCCGATACGGATCGAGAGCTGGCTCGCCAGCTCGCACTTCAGCAGAAAAACCTGCTGCCCCTACTGAGCAATCAGCAATACCAGAGCCCGCTTCCCAACCTGCTGCAGAAGGCCAGCCCGCGCCTTAAGCGGCAGGCGACCGATGCCAACCAGGCGGCCATCAGCCGACAAGGACTGGATGGCGAGGTCAAGCAACTGATGCAGTTGCGGCTGGCCAACACCGATCAGGCCGCCGCACTGCAACAGGGGGTCGAACCGCTGGTCGCCTATGTTCCAAGTGGAGATGAGAAGAGCTGGAGCGCCATTGAAGCGTTCGACAGCGCTGGCAATCCCGTCTATCTGGATGTGGACAAGGCACCGGCCCGGCCGGTTCTGGTAGTCGAAGCCGATCCCGTCAAAGCCAAAAACGCAGGCTTGAAGGTAATGCGCAAAGCGCTGGCCGATGCGGATCTGCAAAGCGCTCCGCGAGTGGCGGCCAGCACGGTGCCACTCAAGACCAGTATCCTGAAAAAGATCAGACTGAAGGATGATCAGGAGCCCTGGCTGCTCGGCGCAGCCGAAGTGTATGCGGTGGTCGCAGGGGTCAATCCCAGCCGGAATGAACCAGTGGTCGATATTGTCGACATGCCCTACCTCGACTATGACAACACAAACTACACCCCCAACCAGATCCTGGTTTACTGGGATCGCTATCGCTGGGGTGCCGTCGATGTGGTGATGATGGAGCAGGATGACAACGTCAACTACAAGGAGCTGAGCGCTCTGCTGATTGAAGCCCTCAAACTCGGCTTTACTGCGGGTGGCGTGCCAGAAGCCCTGCCCTTCCTCGATCTCGGCGGTCGCATCGTCAAGGCGCTACCCGACTCCTGGATGACCAATAACGACGACTATCTGGATACCTTCTACACACTGGAGCAGGATCAGGTCTATCGCCAGTATCCGGGGGCTGCCGGTAATGCGGTTATCGATCTTGAGCCAAAAGAGATCGCCCCGACCAGACCTTGATAATCGGCCATAACGAAAAAGCCAATGAGCAACTCATTGGCTTTTTGCTTTTATCGCGGTGACCACCGGTCAACCCTTGGGACGAACCCCCAAGGTATGGCAGATGGCATAGGTCAGCTCGGAGCGGTTCAGGGTATAGAAGTGGAAATCCTTCACTCCTTCCTGACTCAGCACGCGCACCTGATCGATGGCGATGCTCGCCCCCACCAGATTGCGGGTCATCTGATCGTTATCCAGCCCCTCGAAACGCTGATGCATCCAACGCGGGATCTTCACGTTGGTAAAACCGGCAAACTTGGCCAGGGTCTGATAGTTGGAGACCGGCAGGATCCCCGGCACGATTTCAGCATCGATGCCGATAGCGGCGCAGCGATCCCGAAAGCGCAAATACGTTTCCACATCGAAGAAGAACTGAGTGATGGCGCGGTTGGCACCGGCATCAATCTTGCGCTTGAGATTGAGCAGGTCGGATTGCGCACTCTTGGCATCCGGGTGACCTTCTGGATAGGCGGCAACCGAGATATCGAAGTCCGCCTCTGACTTGAGCAGGGCAACCAGATCGGTGGCATACATATCCGGTTTCTCCAGCCCCTGCGGCAAGTCACCGCGCAGAGCCACGATATGACGAATACCGCTGTTCCAGTAGTCGCGGGCGATGGTGCGCAGCTCGTCGCGGCTGGCATCGATACAGGTCAGGTGCGGCGCCGCAATCAGGCCTGTCCGCTCCTTGATGTCCTTAATCACCTTGTGGGTGCGATCACGGGTACCGGAGTTGGCGCCATAAGTAACAGAGACGAACTTGGGTTCCAGCACTTTCAGCCGTTCGATGGACTGCCAGAGGGTATTCTCCATCCCTTCACTGTTGGGCGGAAAAAACTCGAAACTGACCGATATATCGCCATTCAAATCTGCCAAGCTCTGGTTGAGCGCCTCAACCTGACGTGCACTGTGAAATCCCATCTGCTCTTCTCCCTGTCCTGCAATCCATCTGCCTACGTCAAAACGGATGTTTGGACGTCTAAACGTCTTTATATTTATGAGCAAAACGACACAAAGTCAACAGGGATTTACCTCACATCCGATCTGACGAACTTCATATTTACAAAATTAACGGTACGTAACCGAAAAGTGCCCATCCCAAAATTGCCCCAGTCGAGTTATGATGGGGGCAGATCGTCCTGGACGTTCTGAATCTGCGTGTGATTGTTTGGCCGGAGGTTTCTCCGGCCCCTTTTCATCTATTTCCCACTCCTGCCGATAACAGAATGAGTCTTTGCAGGAGCACCATCATGGATACCCACCCCGGCTTTGCCACCGACTTGCTGTTCGATCGCTATCAGGGCGAGGTTGTTCAGCACGATCAGTTCTGGGCGGTTCGCACGCCGGATGCTCCCGACTACTACTTCGGCAACTACCTGCTGCTCCCCAACCCACCCAGCGACCGTGACAAAGGCTGGCTGGAAGCCGCATTCGATCAGTTGATCGGTCAAGATCCTCGAGTGCGCCACCGCACCTTCCAATGGCCACTGGCAGCTGGGCAAAACAGCCGGATCGCCGGTTTTGTCGCAACCGGATACCAATATATGGAGTGCGTGGTGCTGGCGCTGGATGAGCAGAGCAGCCCACCTCCTCACAGTGACATGGACAAGGTTGACGCTCGTACTTTCACTACTGCTGATTGGCCTGAGTGGCTCGACTTCGAACTCAATGAACGGGATGAGGGACACTCGGAACAGAGCTATCTCCCCTATCTGCGATCCCGCCAGGCGCTCTATCAGGCCATGATTGCCGATGGTCTCGGGGACTGGTGGGGGATCTGGAAAGAGGAACAACTGGTCGCCAGCTGTGGCCTCTTCTTTTGCGGCACACTTGGGCGCTTCCAGTTGGTACGCACGCACCATGCGTGGCGCAACCAGGGGTTATGCCGCCAGCTGCTGAGTCAAGTGGCTCGCGCAGGATTGTCCCGCGCCAAACAGCTGATCATAGTGGCTGACGAGCACTACCATGCCCAGCGCATTTACCGCTCTCTGGGGTTTGCCCCGGTAGCCCGCATCGGCAGCCTCTGCCGCTGGCCCCACGAAGCACAATAAAGCGATACATGCTGGCCACGAGCCATAAAAAAACGGGAGGCTGATGCCTCCCGTTTTTATTGATGTCGATGGCCTATTGCTGTGGCTGCTGTGGCGCTTCCAGCTCGTTGGAGAGCGCCTGCTCCACCTCATCCGACGGCGCCGGTAATGGGGCAGCAGCCGCTGATGCGGGTTCTGCGGGAGTCACAGCAGGTGACACCACGGCCGATGTTTCACTGGTCGCGGGGGCTGCGGACAGCTCAGTCGTCGGCACTGAAGCAGGGGCAGGGGCAACCGAATCACACTGACAATCCGCGCTCTTGGCCTTGTTGCCCTGATGAGGGGCATACCAGCCCTTCAAGCCACTTTCCAGTCGATCCGCGGCAGCTTTAGGCTCCATCTTGCCAAGCAGCACCGCCTGACTCACCTCGGCCAGTTCATCCCCCAACTTGGGCGTACCACGGGAGAGGATCTGGGTCGCCACCCGAATGGTCGAGTCACACTGATCGCGCCACTCCATCATCTCTTTGGCCGCCGGATTGGTGACATCGAAGAAGTGGTTGGAGAGTGAGAAGAATCCCGGCAGCGAGTTGGTATAGAGCTCGGCAAATTGCGGCGTCGTCAGCCACTGCAGAAAAGCCATTGCCCCCTCTTTGTTCTTGCTGGCCGGGTTCATCCCCATACCGATATCGGTGTGATCGGTAAAGAAACAGCCATCACCCTGTTTGGCCACCGGCGGGCGCATGACGCCAAAATCGACCTTGCCGGTGAAGGGGGCAATCTCCCAGGAGCCCGCCACGTAGAAGGCGGCCTTGCCCGAGGTGAACAGCTCGTTGCTGGTCGCATAATCGCGGCTCTCGCCACCTTCACCGAGGTAGGAACGCCAGCGGGCCAGCTCGTCGAACACCTTCACATATTGGGGGTTGTCCAACCGCTCCTGCCCGCCGATCAGTGCCAGACGGCCGTCCTCTCCCTTCCAGTAGTTGGGGCCTATGTTCTGGAACCCCAGTTCGGAGGCAACCCAGCTCTCGGAACCGCTCATAGCCAGCGGCACATAGCGCCCGTCGGCCTTGATCTTGTCCAGCACGGCGAAGAACTGATCGCGGGTTTGCGGCAAGGTGAGCCCCAACTCACTGAAGATCTTCTTGTTATAGAAGAAGCCATGGATCACCGAGGCCATCGGCACACAGAAGGTCTGGGCACCGGAGTCGGTCTGCCAGGGTGACTGGGCAAAACTCGGGAAGTTCTCCATCCCTGCCATTTCGGTCAGCTCGGCCAGATGGCCCGCCTTGAACAGGGCGAGCGAGTCATCAAACGGACGACAGGTAATGAGATCCCCCGCCTTACCGCCTTTCAGGCTCTCCCAGAGAGTGGGCATGTAGTTGACGTTCTGCACCGGATGAAAACTCACCTTGATGCCGGGATGCGCCGCTTCAAAGGCCGGGATGATTTTCTGCTCCCACAACGCCTTGTCATCGGTTCGCCAGCTTTCAATCACCAGCTCGCTGGCCATCAGCTGGCCACACAACAGGAGACTCAGGGCTCCAATCCACTTTTTAGACATAAGCCCTCCTAGACCTTGAAATGTGCGATCAATTGCTGCTGTTTGGCGACCAGGTCGGCCAGCACTTCGCTGCTGCTGGCGGATTCCCGCGCCTCCCGCTCTGTCTCGTATGCCACATCGGCAATACCGGCGATATGACGAGCGACCCCCTGACTGACGGAGATCTGCTCCTGAGCGGCATGGGCCACCTGATCCGCCATCGACTTGATGGCCCCCATCCGCTCGGCAATGGATTGCAGCGCCACATCCATCTCGCGGGTCTGCTCGACACAGCTCTGGGTCTGCTCCTGGCTGCGCCCCATCACTTCAACCACATGCTTGCTGGAGCTCTGCAGGTTCTCAATCATCCCCTGGATCTCTTCGGTCGAAGTCTGGGTGCGATTGGCCAGCGCCCGCACCTCATCGGCCACCACCGCAAAACCACGACCTGCATCACCAGCACGGGCCGCTTCGATGGCGGCGTTCAACGCCAGCAGGTTGGTCTGCTCGGCAATACTGCGGATCACATCGAGAATGCTGCCGATGTTGTTACTGAATTCCCCAAGTTTGTAGGTGATCCCGACCGCCTCTTCCATGGCGCCAGCCAGCTGCTCGGTGATCCGGCGAGTGGTGGCCACTTTCTGGCGACCATTGCGCGCCTCTTCATCGGCCAGATCCACTTCCCGCTTGGTGCCATCGGTAGAGCGGGCCACCTCGGTGGCGCTCACTTCCAGCTCGGTAATGGCGGCGGCCACCTGATCGGTCTGGCTCTTCTGCTCCTGTACCCGGGACATGGCCCGTTCGCTGATCTCGGCGGCGCGGCTCGCCTCATCCACCAGATGGCGAGAGCCTGCATTGATTTGAGAGAGCAGCTCACCAGTCTTGCCCGCCAGCGTATCGATGGAGCGAGAGAGGCTGCCAAATTCGCAACTGCTGCGGTAGTTGATGCGGCGGGTCATGTCGCCGGCCGCCATGTAATCGAGCTCCTTGTTGATCATCTGCAACGGGCGCTGAATGCTGCGCGCCGTGGTATAACCGATCACCAGCGCCGCAGCGGCCGACATCGCGGCAACCACCAGGATCCAGAAGCTGGCACTGCTGACCGCTGCATCGGCGTTGATCCGGCTGTCGCTGGCGATGGCACCGGCGGACTTGCCCATCTCATCGAGCAAATTGAGGCTGTTGACCAGACTGGCATCCAGCTCCTGATTTTGCGTGGCCAGCGACAGCGCCAGTTGCTGAGCCTGACGCATGGTTGCCAGCAAGCCCTGAGCGCCGAGCGCCAGCTCCTGCATCCGATCCAGATTGGAGACAAAGCGCGCTTTCACATCATCGGGCACCAGCACCCGCTCCAACCGCTTGCGGGCCATCTCGATATCCTTGCTCAACACCTTTTCCAGCTCGTTCAGGTCGGTTTTGGCATCGGCACGGCGGATATTCTTCAGATCGCGGGCGATACCCGAGGTAATAAGCTCCGCCTTGTTGCGCATGGAGCGTTTGCTGGCTGTCTGTTGCAGCAGCAGATCCGCCGCCCACTGGTAGGTATCCTCAAGGCGGATAAATTCCATCTCCAGCTTGTGGCGCTGCTCCAGTGCACTAACCCACTGTCGATGCTGTGCCAACACCTGATCCGCCAAGCCATAAAATTGGGTGGTAGCACTCTCGACCTGCTGGAAGCGGGCACGAGCATCCGCTACGTCGGTAAATTTACCCATCTCCTGACTCAGCTGGGCGAAGCGGTTCTGCTGCTCCTTGAACTGATTGGCCAGCTGCGGCAACTGGGCGGCATCTTCACTGGTGCGGTAGACCAGCACCCAGCGGTTACTATCCTGCAATGCCCCCTTGAGACCTGCGACAGCCACGACCAGCGGGGTTGCACGGTCAGATACGGCAGAGAGGCCGTCATTTATACCCTTGATTTTAAAGGTACTGATCACACCAAGCAGGATCAGCAACAGCAGCATCAACACGAATCCGGCGATGATCCGCTGCACGATAGATAAGCCCATGGAGACATCCTCACTCATTGGGGGAAGGTAAAGTGAACATAGTCACTATCGGCAGGGGTGGCGAATAACTGAAATAAAGCGGCAGGTATTTAATTGATTTGTATCGGGTTGGATCACAGTACAGACAAAATCAGCCATACGAAAAAAGCCCGGCACAAGCCGGGCTGAAAGAGACGTACTTTGCTATCTTCCGCGATCCGTTCAGAACCGCAGTCAGAATCATTAGAAGCGGTAGCCAACACCCACCATAAAGGCCATCGGGTCGACCTTGGTATTAATGGTGCCAATCGCTGTATGCACATCGGTATCGATATCCATGATCCAGGCTGAACCGTTGACAAACCAGCGATCAGTGATCGCCATATCGATACCAACTTGTCCGGCAACACCCCAGGAGTCATCGACTTTGACATCGGTTCCTGACAGTGCACCACGACCCTCTTCATCAAAGAAGGTGGTGTAGTTCACGCCAATACCGACATACGGGCGAACCTTGCTTTGAGCATCGCCAAAATAGTACTGACCCATCAGAGTCGGCGGCAAATGCTTGATCTTGGCAACTTCAGAGCCACCCAGTTTGACTGAATGAGAGAAAGGGGTTGCAGCCAGCAATTCGACACCCCAGTTATCAGTAATCATGTAAGAGAGAGTCAATCCCAATTGCATGTTGTCATTAATTTCCAGCTCTACAGGCGTGCTGCTTTCCTGCGGCGATACAAATGCCAAACCACCACGAACCAGAATATCACCAGCCTGATGGGCCATGGCGAAAGGAGAGGTCACTGCAGCGGCAATCATCAGAGGAAGTAATTTTTTCATCACGTAATCCCTTTTTTTGTTTTCATTTGATGCTGTAAGCCCGCTGACTATATGCCCTTGTAAATGCAAAGTTATTGACTTGGAGCAAAGGTTGCACAGAAATAAATCGATTGGTGTGACATCTTTGCGCGCCATCCCAATCTCGTTGAGCCCCCAGACAACAAGCCGAAATGCCTGTTTGGACAGGTTGTAACTACCCGCATCCAGCGCCAAAAGGGGCAAACAAACCACATCTTATTGCGCGGCAGAGTGGCTATTAATTGTTGTTAACATGGGCAAATCAGCGTATTTTTTGCGCCATACAAGTTACTGGGAAGTAATGGTTTATTTATGAAAAATGAGTCGAAATGGCAAAAGGTGGGGGCCTTTCTCGCGGCCGTGTGGGGAATCGGATCCTTTCTCTTTATCCTGCTCGGTTTTATTGTCGCCCTGGCCTATCTGGTATTGGTACGGCAGGGTTAATCCGGGTTGACAGAGTGCAGCAGGGTGATATTCCCCCCTTCAGCAAGCTGCTCCGGAGTCTGGCCCATTCCCTCCGCAGAGAGGGGACCAGCGTAGCCACACCACCGATTTCGCCCGCCGACTTTGGCCTGGTACAGCGCCATGTCCGCCAGTTTGAAGCTATGACTCCAGAATGAATCCGGGTACTCCGGGTGCAACGGATAGCGGCAGAACCCCAGCGACACCGTCAACCAGAGTGGCGCATCCTCTTTGCCAAAGCGGTGCTGAGCGACACGCTGGCGCAGATATTCGACCCGCAGCGCCAACTCTTGCTCGTCATCCACCTGCAACAGCAACAAGAACTCCTCCCCGCCCAGCCGGATGATAGGCTCGCGCTCTCCTGTCACCACCTTGCGCAGCAGATCCGCCAACTGTTTCAGCACCAGATCCCCGATGTCATGGCCAAGGCGGTCATTGATCCGCTTGAAATGATCCAGATCCAGCAGCAATAACAGACAAGGTTTGGCCCGGTTGGCCTGCAACCAGCCATCGAGATAGCGACGATTGAAGCAACGGGTCAAGGGATCGGTGAATGCAGCCATCTCCATCTGGCTGGATTTTTCCAACAAATCATCATGTTGCTGACTAACCTTGCTGGCCATCTCCCTGAACTTGCCACTCAGGGTCGCCATCTCGGCGCTGCTGTCGATATAGGGGATCAAGGTGGCATCCGGCCGATCGCCAAAGCGTTGCAGCGCCGATACCAGCTGCTGCAACGGGGTGAGCACAATGCTGTTGAGCCGATACATGGCGATCATGACGCAGATAAAACTGATAAACAGCATACCAATAAAGGTCCAGAGAGCCCCCTCCATGACGCCACTCAAGATCTTTCTCTCCTCCTCAATCACCAGAGTCAGCACCGGCTGGTTATCGCTGTTGAGCAGTCGCACCTCTCCCCTGAGCCGGGTGAGCCCAAGGTCGATCAGGCGATACGTTATTTGCGGTTTCAGTGGTTTGAAGGTAGCGGTGACATCCAGATTGGCGTGGGAGATCGCCAGCGGCAGCGCGGTACGCTCCGATACTTGCTCGAGGTAGGCCTTGTCGAGCCAACGTACAACCAACAAGAAACCGTTGAACGGTGCCGACTCGTCACTGTTTCTGATCGGCTGCCACGAGTACATCAGCGGCCCCCACCGGGAAGCACGGATCCCGTGCAGATTGATGCCCCCGTGCGCCACCGAGCGCGCCCTTAACTGCTTTTTCAGTTCATCAAGGAAGTAGGGAAACTGATCCGGATTAATCCCCGGCGCATCGGGTAGCAGGGTGCGCGTCCAGATTTCGTAGCCGGTGAGATCCATGAAGCTCATCAGGTTGAGACTAAAATCCCGCATCGGCATATCACTGAACAGATTGGATTCGATGTACGCCCTGCTTTTGTTGTCCATAAAACGGTGACTGTCATCCCAGATGCCCCAATCCCGACTGAATGCATCCAGAGCAGCCACATCCGCCTGCACCGCCTTGGTCACGCGCAGCAGATGCTCCTTCATTCGCTGCTCTTCAATCCGGCTGGCAGCCGGGATTTGGGCCCACGCCAGCAGGACCAGCAATAGCAGGATCGCCCCCAGCCAGATGGGGAACATGGAGTAAGCCAACTGATGATCAATCGTGCGCGGAGCCTGAGCCATAACCCGATATATCCATTACCATGATGCTGAGATGCCAAGCCTGCCCACACTTGACGAGCTTCCCCCTATTCTCCCGATTTTTATAACAAAAAGGGGCCAAAGGCCCCTCGATTATAACGGCTTATCGCGCCAATAGTGGCCGCAAAAAACGAGCTGTATGAGACTCTTTATTGGCGCAAATCTCCTCCGGCGTCCCCGTCACCAGAATGCGACCACCACCGGCGCCTCCCTCCGGTCCCAAATCGACGATCCAGTCGGCAGTTTTTACCACATCAAGGTTGTGCTCGATGATGACGATGGTGTTGCCGCGATCCCGCAGCTGGTGCAGCACCTTGAGCAACTGCTGGATGTCGTGGAAGTGCAGGCCGGTAGTCGGCTCATCCAGAATATAGAGGGTCTGACCGGTATCCCGCTTGGAGAGCTCGCGCGCCAGCTTGACCCGCTGCGCCTCGCCGCCCGACAGAGTGGTGGCCGACTGGCCAAGGCGGATATAGGAGAGGCCCACATCCATCAGGGTCTGCAGCTTGCGCGCCACCGCCGGCACCGGATCGAAGAACTCGCGGGCATCTTCCACCGTCATCTCGAGGATTTCGTGGATGTTCTTGCCCTTGTACTTCACCTCCAGCGTCTCGCGGTTGTAGCGCTTGCCCTTGCAGACGTCGCACGGCACGTAGACGTCCGGCAGGAAGTGCATCTCCACCTTGATAACGCCATCCCCCTGACACGCCTCGCAGCGCCCCCCCTTCACGTTGAAAGAGAAGCGGCCCGGCTGGTAGCCGCGCGAGCGGGCCTCCTGGGTGCCGGAGAGTAACTCACGAATCGGCGTAAACAGGCCGGTATAGGTGGCCGGGTTGGAGCGCGGGGTGCGGCCGATGGGGCTCTGGTCGATATCCACCACCTTGTCCAGGTGCTCCAGCCCTTCCACGCTGCGATAGGGCGCCGGGGTGGATTCGGTCGCCTTGTTGAGCTCGCGGTGAGCAATGCGGAACAATGTGTCGTTGATCAGGGTCGACTTACCGGAGCCGGAGACGCCAGTAACGCAGGTCATCACCCCGATCGGCAGATCCAGGTTGACGTTGCGCAGGTTGTTGCCGCTCGCCCCCTTGAGTTTCAACCACTTGCCGGTAAGCGGCGTGCGCTCGGCGGGAATGGCGATCTGCTTGCGACCGGAGAGGTAGTCACCGGTCAGCGACTCGGGATTGGCAATGATCTCTTCCGGCGTGCCCTGGGCGACGATGGCACCGCCGTGTACTCCGGCCCCCGGGCCGATATCGAGCACATGGTCGGCGAGGCGAATGGCATCCTCGTCGTGCTCCACCACGATCACCGTGTTGCCGAGATCTCGCAGGTGAGTGAGAGTCTTGAGCAACCGTTCATTGTCGCGTTGGTGCAGGCCGATGGAGGGCTCGTCCAGCACATACATGACACCTACCAGACCTGCACCGATCTGGCTGGCCAGCCGGATCCGCTGCGCCTCGCCGCCGGAGAGGGTCTCGGCACTGCGGGATAGACTCAGATAGTTGAGACCCACGTTCACCAGGAAACCGAGCCGCTCGACGATCTCTTTCAAGATCTTCTCGGCGATCTGGGCACGCTGGCCGGTGAGGTTCAGCCCTTCGAAGAAAGCCAACGCATCGCCGATGGACTGCTCGGCGATGGCTGGCAGGTTGCGGTTGTCGACGAAGACGTGGCGCGCCTCCTCCCGCAGTCGGCTGCCACCGCAGCTGGTGCAAGACTTGTTGGCGATGTATTTGGAGAGCTCTTCACGCACCGAGTTGGACTCGGTTTCCCGGTAGCGCCGCTCCATGTTGTGCAGGATCCCCTCGAACGGGTGCTTGCGTACCACCACGTCACCGCGATCGTTCATGTAGCGGAACTCGATCTCGGTACGACCCGAGCCGCGCAGGATCACCTCTTGAGTCTTCGGCGGCAGATCCTCCCACGGCGTCTCCAGATCGAACTTGTAGTGCTCGGAGAGGGATTTGAGCATCTGGAAGTAGTAGAAGCTGCGCTTGTCCCAGCCGCGGATAGCGCCATTGGCCAGACTGATGGCCGGATCGCCGATCACCTTGGCGGGATCGAAATATTGCTGCACCCCGAGGCCGTCGCAGGTCGGGCAGGCACCGGCCGGGTTATTGAAGGAGAAGATACGCGGCTCCAGCTCCGACATGGAGTAGCCGCACTCCGGGCAGGCGAAGTTGGCGGAAAAGGTCATGGGGGCAACCCCCTCCTCGCCGTCCATCGGCACCACCAGTACGATGCCACCGGAGAGGGTCAGCGCCGTCTCGAACGACTCGGCCAAACGCAAGGCTAGATCCTCGCGCACCTTGAAGCGATCCACCACCACCTCGATGGCGTGCTTCTTGTGCAACTCCAGAGTCGGAGGATCAGATAGATCGCACACCTCGCCATCGATGCGGGCACGGATATAGCCCTGAGCCGCCAGATTCTCCAGCAGCTTGGTGTGTTCCCCCTTGCGATCGCGCACCACCGGGGCCAGCAGCATCAGCTTGCTCCCCTCCGGCTGGGCCAGCACCTGATCCACCATCTGACTGATGGTCTGGGCGGCGAGCGGAATGGCGTGGGTCGGGCAACGCGGCTCACCGACCCGGGCGAACAGCAGACGCAGGTAGTCGTAGATCTCGGTGATGGTGCCGACGGTCGAGCGCGGGTTATGGGAAGTGGACTTCTGCTCGATGGAGATGGCGGGCGAGAGCCCCTCGATATGGTCGACGTCCGGCTTCTCCATCAGGGAGAGGAACTGGCGGGCATAAGCGGAGAGCGACTCCACATAGCGGCGCTGCCCCTCGGCATAGAGGGTATCGAACGCCAGAGAGGACTTGCCCGAGCCGGAGAGGCCGGTGACCACGATCAGCTTGTCGCGGGGCAGGGTCAGATTGATGTTCTTGAGGTTGTGGGTGCGAGCACCCCGGACCACGATCTTTTCCATCTTGTTGCACGCTCGATACAGAAACCTGAGCGAGTCAGTATGGCATAGAGACTACTGGATGAATAGACAGTCATGAGAGGAAATGCGCATCATCCGGCGCACGCCATCTGCTCCTTTTTCTCCACCAGCAGCCGCTCGTTTTGCCATATCCGGGCGGTGACCTCGACCCGATAGGGGCAACGCAAACCCAGCCCTATTTTGCCAACCGCCATGACCACTCCAGCCTGCAGCGACAGATTACGGCTCTGGCGCTGAGTCGTGCTCCCGGCTGCCCCTTCGCTGCGCACCAGCAACCTGACACTCGCCGTCAAGTCGCGCTTGCTGAGCAGCGTCGGTGCAAGTGACAGCCCCTGTTCGCTCTGCACCATATTGAGGGACAAGCGGATCGACGGATCGGGTTCTATCTCGGTTTCCCTTGCAGTTACTGGTGAAGGAACGCGATAAACCAGCATCAACCCACAGAGCAGCACCAACAAAAGAGGGGCCCGCAGGCCCCTGAATCCGGAGATGACCATCAGTTGCTACCAGAACCCTGATAGACATAGGCATGGTTATCGCTGCCCAATACGGTCACATTGGCAGTATTGAAGCTTTCGTTTTGCACCACATCAACGGTGTTGCGCCCCCCACCAACCCCAGCATTGACGTAGACATTAGCCTCGTGCTCAGCGCCGTTCTGGGTCACGGTGAGTTTGTTCTCGCTACCCAAGTAGGACTCAACCTTGGCATTGTTCAGCTCACCATCCTGGCTCACTTTGACCACAGACTCAGAGTGAGACGCATCGGCATAAGCCCAGTTGTCAGTACCTTTCTGAGCAACGACCAGCTCGTTGTCCGAGCCCCAGGTCCATGCGCCTTTGCCTTCACCATCACGAGCAGATGCAACCTGGTTGCCAGTTCCGTTCTGGTCGATATCGATGGTATTGCCGCTGCCTGCTTGTTGCACTGCATTGGCATAGTTGTCATTGCCTACCTGATCAATGGTGACCGCACCATCGGTACTGCTGGCTAACTGATTGACCACGGCCTTGTTGTCATCACCTGTCTGGTTGATCAAGGCATCATTGCCAGTACCTTGCTGGTCGGTCTCAATACGGTTGCGATTACCATCTTGTTTCAACTCAGCAAACTCGCTGCTACCACTCTGTTTTGCCAGCAGGTGGTTGCCCTCCCCGGCATCAGATCCTTGTTGCAGGGTCACCACCTTACCGCCGGTTCCACTTTGCTCAACAGTCGCTACGTTGGCACTATCGTATTGAGTGACGTCTGCATTGTTCAAAGAACCACTCTGAGTCACCACTGCAGATGTTCCTTCCGCCGGTGCATAGTCATAGTTACCGGTTGCCTGCAGCACCTTGGTGATATTGCTCTCTCCACGTTGTACCACTTCGGCGTTGGCTCCATCAGCCGCTGTCTGGGTCACGTCAGCCTGGTGAGCCCCCCCTTCTAGCTGCTGTACACTCGCCCGAGCGAAATCGGATATCTGGTTATTAATGACAGCCCGATTACCATCCGAGATTTGAGTGATCCTGGAGTCAGCTAAGTCACCATTATCTTGCTTGATCTTGGCGTCGTTGCGATCCCCATCCTGCACAACCCCGGCAACCGCACCGCCATTCTCAAATTGCTGAATCACATCAGCAAAGTTGTCGTTCCCCTTTGTATCGATGGAGGCTTTGGAGAGGTTAGTGTCACCTTGTTGCAAGATGTAACCCTCGTTACTGTCACCTACCTGCCGAGTATCGGCATCTGACTGGCCGGTATTCTTTTGAGTGGTAACAGCTGTGTTGTTGTTACCAGCTTGATCGATGTTAGCCTTGTTATCGACGCTTCCCACCACCTGGTTAATGGTGGCGATATTGCCGCTCTGGGCCTGGTTCACCGTAGCCTGGTTGCCAGTAGATGCCGCCCAAGCGGTGCTGGTCGCCAGAAGAACTGCCGAGGCAATGATGGTACGTTTAAACATGATTTCCCTCTCGTGCTAATGGTTGAGCCTAGGCTCAGTTGGTTTGAACGACATTTACTTGCTGATTGGCCCCCATCTGGATGACGGTGGCCGTTAATCCGATTCCGTTCTGCTCGATGCTGGCCTGATTGCCATCACCCAGCTGGATCGCCCGGGCCTGATTGTCTGCCCCTTGCTGACTGATCCAGGCTTCATTGCCGCTGCCTTGTTGCAGCAGCCAAATCCGGTTATTGATGCCCGCCTGATAGAGCTCGGCGCTATTGCCCTCGCCCAGTTGCGCGCCATTGACCCAGTTCTCATCTCCCACCTGGGAGAGTGCCAACTCATTGGCCCACCCCTGTTGCAGCAGACGCGCCTGATTCAGCTCCCCTTGCTGGGTGAGATGCAGTTGCTGCTCGCTACCGAGTTGCCACAACAGCGCCTGATTACCATCGTTCTGCAGACCGGAATCCAGCTCGCTTGCCATCGCCAGCTCGTCGAAGACGGCAGGCTCTGCGGCGAGTTGCGGGGCGCCCGATATCAGCAGAAAAAAGAGAGTACTCAACAGGTGTTTCATCGCGCCATCGCCTTGTTGGAAAACGCCCACAGTATCCCTGTCAGACCAGAGGCGGCCTATCAGGCACTCCGCTGATTCGAGGATGAAAAGCGCCGCCCTGTCGCTGAGCAGAAAGTCTTAATTCGTATTCGATGGAGGCCAAAAAAATGCCCTCCACCAGGGAGGGCATTGCGCGAGCGGGAAAACTCAAAGCAGCGGGGCATTGTCTTGCAGGTACTCCTGCAGGATCGGATTGTCGATATCCCGCTGGTCAGCCAGTTGCCACAGATTGTCCCGCACGCCATTGGCTATTAGCCGGATCACCCCGGACTCGATAGCCGACATGACACACATCTGTACCGGTTCATTGGTGCTGAAACCGGCCTCGGCCTCCAGCAGGCGCTTGTACTCGACGAAACGGAATACCCCGGCCTGCACCTGTTGCGACAATACGGTCTTGGAGGTGGTGACACTGTTCAGGATCCGGCCTGAACGGATATCGACGGCGCGCAGATTGACCGTCACCTGATCGACCCGATACTCCCCGCTGGCGCCGATGCCAAAATACTTGGCCCCCGCCCCGCCGGTTCGTACATTGCTGTCATAGGCGACGATCCCCCCCTCGATCAGGATGTTGGCGGCAACTAGCGAGGGCAGTTGATTGGCATTGTTGCCGGGAACGTTGGGCTTGTTCTGGGCCGCCCGCACAATCTTGCGCTCGGTCAGCAGGTTCTGCAGCCCTTCCCGCTCCAGCGGCACAAACCATTGGGAATCCCACAAGGCCGTGCTCAGCATGGCCACCCCGCCCTGGGTGACCGCCGTGGAGAAGTTGGATGCCGGTGCTGGCAGGTACTGACCGGTCTGATCGCGAAAATCGTAGACGGCCGCGACAATTTTCCCTTTTGGCTTGGGCAGACTGATCAGCTCCTTGTAAGAGACGGATCGCGGCATCAGGGTTGCCTTCTCATCGGCAACGGGCGAGCCGATATGGGTCGCACAGCCAGCCAGCGCAAGCAGGGGCACTATCAATAACAGTTGTCGTTTCATCGCGCCCTCAGTCGGCAATCAGGCCATTCACTTCGATCATGGTGGTCTGGTTGGTCACCCGGTCGGTGATCGAAACCACCAGAGTGCCATCTTCATCCACCACATTGATGGCAAAATCATCGGTCACCAGACTGCCACTCTGGCTGCCATCCTTGCCGATATCGGCCAGCAGCTGGCTGATCAGGCGGGATTGCAGGTTGGAGGTCAGGCGATCCAGCGCCGAGGTGCCGCTGCTACCGCTGCCACTGGCGGGATCCTTGTAATCATTCTGCGCATTGGCGGTGCCAAGCAGATGACTGCTGTTGAGAGGGTTACCCCCAAAGCTGGGGTTGACGGGGCGATAGACAAGCTCCGACGCATGGAGCGCTGGCGCTATCAGTGCTGCAACTAGCCATAACCGGGCACGCATGAGAAATATCCTTATAGTTCATCATGTTCCAAATCGAAGGTATCCATGAACAGGGTCGCGATCTTCTGCTGTTCGAGGGTCTGCCTGACCTGTGACCAAGCCAGTTTGGCGCTCTGCTCCTGCTGATTGCGGCCGGGAGAGAGCGCGGTTTTAAAAATCACCTTCCGGTTATGGGTGATCCAGATCAGGCTGCCCCAGCGGGCTGTCGGGCGCTCATGAATCGTCAGATTTTCTCTGGCATCCGGGTCTTCATCACTGCGCAACCGGGTAAATTCGTTATAAAAGCCCTGACCGAAACGGGTAAAGGTGCGATCCAGTACCAGACCATCCACATCCAGCCGATCACTCTCCTGCTCCGGCTGCACCGACTCCAGCGGTGCATCGGCCTCGCCCGCCACAACGGTCGTGCAGCCCCAGAGCAGCGCGAGGCAACACGCCACAGAGAGCGCTTTCATCAGTGAGAGTCCGGAGCATCGAGATACTCTTTGGCCCAGCTCACCGCCTGGATCCGGTTCTTCACATTCAGCTTTTTAAAGACGTTATAGAGGTGGGATTTGACGGTGTGCTCGCTGACAAACAGGCTGTCGGCGATCTCGACATTGGAGGCGCCCGTCATCAGATAACGGATGATCTCCTGCTCTCTGGCGGTCAGCAGGGTGTCGTTACGCAGCAGATAACTGTTGCCCTGGCGATAGTATTCGACCAGCTCGCACAGCAGGTGGCGCGGCATCCAGTACTCGCCCAACAGGATTTTCTGCAACCCGGCAACCAGCCGGTCGAGCGGATCCTGACGGAAAAACAGACCGCAGATCTGCGGCCACATCAGCAACAGGTCGCGATCCGTCGCAGTGGGAGCATTGAGCAGCACGGTGGTCGCCATGCCAAAGCGTTCGGAGATCGCCCGGTTCCAGCCCAGTGACTGGCCAGAGCGGATATAGTCGAGATCGATGAGAAACAGCGTGCCGTCACACTGGTTATCTAGCTGATTAATCTCGTGGATTAGCTGGACGGGACGGCTCAAATGAGAGATGAGGTATGCAGCAAATGTGCTGGCCTGCACATTATTTTCAGTGACCAGTGCGATCGGGCATGCGGCTTTCATTGTGTGCTCTTCCTTGAACCTGTAAACCACCTAATCTGGCCGACTGAGTCTACCAAGGAGGTATGGGAGCACAATATTAAAAAAGTATGAGAATGGATCTCATAAATATCGTAACCATATGTTTTTAGTCGATTTAAAAACCTACGCCAATTCGCCAATCGGCCAGCATAACAGGAATATATGGCAGAAATGTGATGCCGGACGCGCCGGAAACAGCTGCAACCCGACCATCACTGCAGCAGGAGCCAACAGTTACCTTTGGCACATCAAGCAGGTTAAGGATGCTGCCAATCCGCTTCGCAACTGTTACTATGACCGTCACATGCGTCTGCGGGACATTGCGCCCCGCACACAGCAACTAATCAGGTATCTAGTCGTGTTGGACCAGGTTTCGACCTGGCCGGTAAATAAGGTGGAAGAGAGATTATGGCCAGTCGAGGCATCAATAAAGTCATTCTGATCGGTAACCTCGGGCAAGACCCGGAAGTACGCTACATGCCGAGTGGCGGTGCTGTGACCAACATTACTCTGGCTACCTCCGAAACCTGGCGCGACAAGCAGACCGGTGAGCAGAAAGAGCGTACCGAATGGCATCGCGTCGTCTTCATGGGCAAGTTGGCCGAAGTGGCTGGCGAGTACCTGAAGAAGGGCTCCCAAGTCTATGTGGAAGGCAAACTGCAGACCCGCAAATGGCAGGATCAGAGCGGCCAGGAGCGCTACACCACTGAAGTGCTGGTCGACAGCTTCACTGGCGTGATGCAGATGCTGGGTGGTCGTCCGCAAGGCGGTCAGGGTATGGGCCAGAACATGGGTGGCCAATCCCAGGGTAACTGGGGTCAGCCACAGCAGAGCATGCCCGCCCAGCAGCCGATGAATCAGCAGCGCCCGGCACCGGCTCCGCAGCAGAACATGCAGCCGCAAGGCGGTTATGGCCGTCCTGCCCAGCAGCCGCAATCTGCGCCGCCGGTATATAACGAGCCGCCGATGGATTTCGACGACGATATCCCGTTCTAGATCTTGTAAAAGATGAAAGTGTAAGAATAAATCACTTTCACCATCTTGAGTGCAAAGCAACCCAGCAGAAATGCTGGGTTTTTTTATTTTTGCATTTCACTTGCCATCGCGATTTTCAGCACTATAACTTTATGTATGAGGAAAATGTAAGATTAGGATGCACAGTGTACAAGCTAGATAGATTGATTTTTGCAAATGGTGAACGTTATCCAGTCTTAATGGGCAATGATGGTATGCCTCATTTTCTTGCAACCCTCTGGGTGACAACAAAACTTCGTAGCAGCTTGTCGGTGAATACCATTTCAAATCGCCTAGGTGCATTAAAGTGGTTTCTTCAATGGGAAGAAAATAAACACAGAGACCTGTTCTCTGAGTTTCAGAAAGGTAAGTTTCTTAGCGACACTGACATTGACAACATCAGAGAACATCTCAGTCATGATATTTCTCATTTCAAAGGCTTAGCTAAAAGCAAAAAAACCAGAGATAAGGTCATTGATTTATTTAACACCCCAAGACTAATCAGTGTCACCCCCACAGTGGGACGTAATAACATTTACAATCGTGTGACAGCTATTGCAAGTTATTTAGATTTCATTGCTAGAGTAGCTGTACAGAACTGTAATAGCACTAAACTACTCACAGAAATTAACAGTATGAATAAGCGCATACTGGATGTTCGCCCTAAAGGCAAAGGTAAGAATGTTGTAGACAAACTGGATGGTAAAGATTTGCCTGATGGATTAATTGAGGAATTTATGGCTGTGGCACAATTCGACCATCCAAAGAATCCATTCAAACATGCTTCGACAAAAAAACGAAATCATCTTATGTTTTTACTTTTAAAAGAACTAGGCATACGGAGAGGTGAGTTACTCTCACTATCTATTGAATCGAATTTTTTAATGCTTCACGGGCCAAATAAATTCATATGGGTAAAACGTCACCATGATGACATATATGATCCTCGCAAAAATCAGCCTGTAGCAAAAACGAAAGAAAGAATGTTGCGAATTAGAGATGAAACTGCGGCCCTCATTGATGACTACATCATAAATATACGAGCAAAGACTCCTAACGCGAACAAGCATCCATATTTGTTTGTTACACATAGGAAGGGAAAAACGCAAGGACTGCCAATCTCGACCAGTACATTTGATAGTATCATCGTGCCAACAATGAAATCTGTAGATGAGCGGTTCAAATCAATACACCCACATTATTTTAGGCATAACTGGAACCAGTGGTTCTCAGAAATAATTGACAAGAACAATGTTCTATCTAAAGACCCGAACAACAACCGTACGTTTATTTCACCTAGTGAAGAAGCAAAAAGCCGAATGCATCAAATGGGGCACACATCAGAAAGTTCTGCCAAACCATATGTTGAACGTCATATTCGCAAAAAAACAAACAAGCTCGTACTCGAAGAGCAAGAAGAACTACAGAGACAACTTATTGAATCTCAAAGAATAGAGGGTACAAATGAATAAATATGATTACATTGAGGAAGAAAATGACGATTTCCCATCAAGGTTTAGCTCAAAAAAATTAGTATCAAAAGATGGTTACAGCTTTGATTTTCACTCAGAGCGCTGGATGTTGAATAAAGATGTCAGCATTGCATTCATGCCGGATGTTTTATCTATGGAACCAAAACTGCTAGATGGATTTAAAAAAACACTAGCAACCTATGCTGAAGAACAATCAGCACACCATACATCCAATATGTATCTACGCTTCCAACGACTATTGCGAGACACTAGATTCAAAAAACTAGATGAGGATGTATTACTCAATTGGCGAGCAATGCTTGATAAAAGTCATGAATGGTACTTAGGTTCACTCCGTGGCTTTCTTGTTAGCTGGAATGAATATGGCTATTATGGTGTAACAACAGAGATGGTGAAAACACTAGAAATACTAACTCTATCAGGAAACAAGAAAGGAGTATCTGTTGCTAATCGTTGCCCTGAAACAGGTGCCTTTACTAACAATGAGGTACTTGCATTAAATCATGAACTTATTCGCTTATTCAGGGATAACTATATCTCATTTCAATGCTATGCATATGTGAGCTTATTGCAAGCTACAGCTAGACGCCCCACACAGTTACGACAAATAAAGGCTGCCGATTTATTTAAAGAACATGATCACAGTAAGAATGTGACAAATTTTTACCTCAATATACCGAGAGCAAAGCAGCGCGGTGGTGGGTTCCGTTTCTCTTTTAAAAAATTTCCAATTACGGAAGAGCTCTATCTAACGTTGCGTAATTTAATTAGAGATGAAACAAAGAAGTTTGAATCAAAATTCTCAATAAAATTGACTGCTTCTCAAGCAACAAAAATCCCATTATTTATTGATTGGGAAATGGTTTTTGAGTTAGCGGCGCAAAGAACATCATTGACTGATGAGTTATTAGAAACTGACATTTTCAATATGTCATCAATAGATCTAAGAAATCACCTGCTAAAAAATTTCCAAAGAAAACAAAAAGCTATTTCTGAAAGAACAGGAGACTATATTCATATAACGGCTCGGCGGTTTCGTCATACAAGAGGAACAAACCTTGGTCGAAAAGGTTTGGGGCCGTTGATCATAGCGGAGGCATTGGATCACAACGATACACAAAATGTTAAGGTCTATACAGAAAATACCGCAGATACCGTGACCTATATTGACAAGGCTATTGGTAAACAACTGGCTCCCTTTGCTAATGCATTCCTAGGTCGCATTATCGTTGACTTAGAGCAGGGTGAGCGAGGACATGACCTTGCTGCTCGCATACCAAACAAGGATAACGATATCGTAGGAGCATGCGGCACCAATGACTTTTGCATTAAGGGGTATGAAAGTTGTTACACTTGTGAAAAATTCAGACCATTATTAGATGCTCCTCACGAGAAATTCTTATCCCATCTATATGCGGAGAAAGAGGTAAGGTTGAAAACGACAAAAAGTGAAGAGTACGCGGCAACAAAAGATAGGCTAATTTTAGCAGTTGAATGGGTTGTGCAGAAATGCTTTGAACTGAAACAACAACGAGCATGAGGATAATCAGTGGACAGTAACATTTTTCATTTTAAGCCTGCGATAGAACTGAATTCAGAAGCGAACCTAGAAAAGTTCATTCAAAGTAGCAAAAACAAATTAACTGTTTTCGGTGAAGATTGCTGGGATCATAATTTATGGCACACTTTTCACAATACTCGCCGTGTTGTTGCCCGTTTCTCCACAAATTTAGAGCCATCAACTTCCTATAGTTTCTCTCCCCTAGGTGCACCATTTATTGATTTTGCAAAAGCATACATTCGCTACATTTACGCATTAAAACCCATAACAAATCTTCACAGACATTTCGAAGCTATTCGAATACTTGAAGAAGCATTGATTCAATCAAAACATAAAGCAGATATTCTGATGCTCGATGGCCTAGTTTTAGAAAGGCTAGGCGATATCTTTAATAGACGCATATCAAATCTGGCAGGTCGAAATAAAGCGGGCTATCAAATGGAGCTTCTTCTTAATTTCTGCCGTGACAATTTTATAACACCGAGTCTTCCTGGGTGGTCAAATCCATATCAAAAAGTAAAAGATTTAATTATTCAACTTGATGAGAATGGAAAAGAACATCGTAAAAATAAATTGCCCTCAGAAGAGGATATGATGTTATTTGCTAAGTTATTTCATGACGCGCCTTCATTAGGTATTGAAGCAGAATATTTTACTTCTGTAATAGCATTGCTCATGCAAGCGCCATCCCGATGCTCTGAGTTATTCTCATTGCCTATAGATTGTACTGTATGGGAGGAGAATCGCAGTGGAGAACTTAAACTTGGAATACGTTGGGTGCCTGCCAAAAATGGCAACGAAGGGATTAAATGGGTTCCTACTGTCATGCAAGATGTAGCTTTGGAAGCTATCGAACGATTGAAAAAAATTAGCATGCCTGCACGGGAGGCAGCGATGTATGCAGAAACGCATCCAGATAACAATGGGAGTATGGCGTATATCAGTAAATTGGTTAACTGGCCTTTTGTTGATAACGCAAAAAAAGTTAAGGCCTCAGAGGCTTTGTTACTATATAGAGACCGTGAGTTACATGCGGAACATGATGTTATTCAACACTCGTTTGTTTTACCTACGGTGAACATAATTAATGCAAGGATTTCTAGGTCTGAGGCCAGAAAAGGAGGCCTCCTTTGGAAGAAACATAACATATTACGAGAGGATGGCTCACAACCCGATATAACATCCCATCAAGCTAGGCATTGGCTAAGTACCAAAGCTGAACGGGGTGGGATGGATGAATTGACGCTTGCAAACTGGGCAGGGAGAGCAAGAGTTGCTGATAATGCCAGCTATGATCATCGCACAGAAGAAGAAAAGTCCAATGCAATTGCAGTTATTACTATCCCTGAAAATGCAAACACGTTGGACAAAATAAAATGTAACCTTCCAATTAGTTTCGAGGAAATCGGAAAGAACCTTACTGGTGCAGCGATAGTAACAGAGCTAGGCGTGTGTGAGCATGATTTTGCCATGATTCCATGTCAGCGAAACGGTGACTGTGAAACCTGCAAAGAATTGGTCTGTATCAAAGGCTTCCGTAGCTCATTGGAGCTGTTGAAAGTACGAGAAGTTCAAGTGGCAGCTCAACTCGAAAAAGCACAGCAAAGCCATAAAATGGGGGCCTTTGGTGCTGACCGCTGGGTTAGCTCACACGGTTGGCGACTTGCTCATATTAGAACAAAGATCCGGCTATTAGAGGATGAAAATGTTCTTGATGGCACCCCCATTCGTATTCCTGATGTATATGATCCATCGCCAGCCAAGGTTGTTCTTTTAGAGAAGGGACTTAATATTGAAGTTCAATCGCCTGACTCTATCGATTCTAAAGCTTTTAATATTATGGGTGATTTGTTATGCCTAAAATAGTTATCACAGAAAAAAATCTGCCTAATATACTAGGTCTAATTAATACTTGGGAAGGAAAGTTAACTTGGGACTTGCTCTGTAAAAAAGTTGCCATAATGATTGATGTTAAAGGTGGCGTCCAACGTCAATCATTATCCTCTTACAAAGATATTCAAGATGCATACTCGCGAAGAAAGACATTTTTAAAAGAACTTTTTTCTCAACCTGAGCCTACCAAAGAGCGTGATGTAACGCTTGAGTATCTTATAAAAAAGGTTGCTCTTTTAGAGAATGAATTGGCCAGATTAAATAGTTTGAATGATGCATACAAACAGCGTTTCATAGTATGGCAATATAATGCTTACATGCATGGTGTCAGAATGACATCAATTGATAACTTCCCAACAGATAGTGCCGATCTAAAAAAATTACAGGATATGCTTGGAAAGCCGCTTATAGAAGTTAAACGCCGAACAGGAGGTCAATGATGGGGAGCTGTGCGGAGAAAGCCAAGGAGTTCGTCAGGACGTTTGAGCTATGGACGGCAACACAAACTGACGAGAGCTACCGGCAGATAATTCACAGAGGCAATCTCAGCCGAGGTGAAATCGCCAAGGCCATTGGCTGTGGCCGCTCTGCCTTGGCCCAGAATCCTGAGCTGCGCAGACAATTACAACAATTAGAGGACGGTTTAAGAACACAAGGGGTGCTGCCACCGTTAACCGCTCAGGCCAAAGCCAGTTCCGATAACCCTAAGACTTATGACCCTACGGCTCATCGACGCCAACTCGATGCGAAACGTGTATCGACATTGGAGCAGGAAAACATTGAGCTGAAAGCGCAACTCAAAGAACTAAAAACCAAACTTGAGCGCTTTGGTGAGCTATCTGAGACATTGGCTGAAATGGGGATCTTGCCACGATGATCCAATCCCTGCATTCCGAGCAAATTCGTGTCACCAGTATCCCATATAGCTCATCCGGCTACGTGATCTTCTCTGGTATCCCACTCCATGGCGACACCAGCCAGATTAGGGACGGCAAATACTATGTGACCATTAAGGCGCGGCCTGACACCCTTCCGGCACAACCGTCACAGGGCCAGCAATGGACAGTCCATGGAAAGCCCCTCATTGAGAGGGTTGAGGTTGGTGACGTTGTTATGCGGCAACACACCTATGAATCACCTGAGCACGTAATATGCACCCTGCCAGAGACAGGTGAGCAGCTGATCCAGTTCATTGCCAAGGAGCCTGATTTCAAGGGAATTGGCCTCGGTAAAGCCAGGGCGTTATGGCAACTACTCGGTGAGCAATTTCACACCACCCTGCGCACCGACACACCAGAGTCCAGAGAGCGCCTCAAGGGTATTCTGAGTGATGTATCTATTAATGCCCTGTTCAACGGCTATGCAAAATACAAAAATCTGAGCCACTGCAATTGGATGGCAGAGTGTCGGATCCCCTCGTCCATTCAGCAGCGCCTATTGAAGTTCCATGGCGAAGGATCCGTTGAAGCAATCAAAGATAATCCCTACTTGTTGGTCGGCTTCGGAATGGAGTTTGAAGAAGTGGATACCCTTTCTCAAACGAAGTTTGAGGTAGAACTAAAAGATCCGAAGAGACTGAGTGCCGCCCTAGAGTTCGCCATCCACGCGGAAGTGGAAAAAGGCCACACCTACACCACGCAGGCCAGGCTTCGCCCCCTGCTGACCAAATTGCTTGGTGACGGCGAGTTGGCAGCACAAGCATTCAAGGCCGGTTACCACCAAGCCCAGTATGTGCTGAACCATGAAGCAGGCACCTATCACCCTACCGCACAATTGCTGATGGAGACTGTTGTTGCCAAGCGGCTGTTGAAACTTGCTAAACAGCAAAATCGTTACGACGAGTCCACCAATGCTGCGTTTCTCGCTGCGGTTAATGAGCTGCCCTATGAATTGACCGCGATGCAAAATGAAGCGGTGCTCACCGCGCTAGACAATGCGGTGAGTTGCATCACGGGGGGCGCAGGAACTGGCAAAACCACAGTGCTCAGAACTGCACTGCGGGCCTATGGCAAAATGGGCTTTGAGGTGCATGCTGTCGCCCTGTCTGGACGCGCTGCAATGCGCCTACATGAGTCGATAGGCTTTAAGACTATGAC
Source organism: Aeromonas sp. 97A (assembly GCF_051919185.1). Classification (NCBI taxonomy): domain Bacteria; kingdom Pseudomonadati; phylum Pseudomonadota; class Gammaproteobacteria; order Aeromonadales; family Aeromonadaceae; genus Aeromonas; species Aeromonas sp. 97A. Next base: position 3,150,464 of record NZ_JBQBFF010000001.1, read on the forward strand.
TATTGCCGCCTTATTGCGGCACGAGCCCATAGAGCCATCTGATGGGTCTCCCAATCATCTGTTAGTGATCGATGAAGCATCCATGATCGACCTGCCCACCATGTATCGGCTCACCAACCATCTGCACCCCGCCGTGCGGATCATATTCACGGGTGACCCAAACCAGCTACCTCCGATAGGATGTGGCAAGGTGCTAGCCGATATCGTTGCATCACAGGCCATTGCGAACGTGACCCTGGACATCGTTAAACGCCAGAAGGGAGCCACAGGCATTCCTGAATACTCTATGCAGGTCAATCAAGGTCTCATACCGGAGCACTTGAGCATGGGTAACGTCTATTTCCACGAAACATCCAAAGAGAGGATCGCCCAAGTCTGTGCCGAGTTATATCAGCAATCCCCCGAGAACAGCCGAGTGGTAGGTGCGACCACCGCTATGGTGGCGGAGATCAATAATCTTATTCAGGAGGCCGTCAACCCTGATGGTGCTCGGATGATATTTGAGATGTATGGCGAAACCTACCGCCGCAACGATTTGCGCCAAGGAGATGTGATCCTCTTCACTCAGAACAATTACGAGAAAGGCATTCAAAATGGCTCGCTCGGAACGCTAACTCGCGCTGTCGGGGCTGGAGATGACTACGGAGTGGTTGAACTGGACACAGGCGAGAGCGTGTATGTCACCCAATCCCTGCTGGACTGTATGAGGCTGGGCTACTGCATCACACTCCATAAAGCTCAGGGTTCGCAGTTCCCACGCATCATCATCGCGCTGCAAAAGGGGAGGATCGTTGACAGGGCCTGGCTCTATACCGCAATAACCAGGGCCGAGCATGAGGTCCATATCGTGGGCAGCACAGCTGAGTTTGCAGCCATCACCAAAGCGCCCAGCAATGCCCATAACCGGAACAGCTATCTGCGTGATCTGTTGAAGAAATGAGAGGAGATTGATTCCCTTGGGGAGCGACTACGGGTACAAGCGGAGATAAGCGGTGCGTCAACGCGCAGCGTTGTCCACGGCTTATTCCGTGCTCTTGCGTAGCAAGATGTGCCCGTAGCTGAGCGATCGGAAGGGCTAGAACCTTAAAAATCAATACCTTACAAGGCCTTGACATAGTACCACCAGAGTCTCTTTTGTACCAAGAACGAACTCCAACGTGAGTCATCAATTGACCTTCGCTGATTACGAGTTCAACAGCAAACGCCGCCAGACCCGTAAAGAAGTTTTCCTCTCTTGAATAGAGTAACTGCTTCCCTGGCCCTGGATGCTGGTCATCATTACGCCCATCTATCCCAAGGTCGGCAATGGCCGTCACCCCTAACCACTGATGCAAATCCAGCCATAAGAACCTTCTCTAAAAAGGCTGGGTGCAAAGTAAGTGGTCAAGTCAGTGTAATTACCCACGAAAGGCCTCTCGCAATTATGATAGGCATGGCCCCGTGGGCGCGGGCATCGGACAGACTCAGGAGCAGTAACATGAAGCATCAAACCCTCACCGTGGAAAATAGCCGCATTCGCGTCACCGTCAGCCGCGAGATAGCCGATAAATTCCTGCCAACCGGAGTTATCGGTCGCGATGAGTCCCCCGGTCAGGCGCAACGTGGTCGTCTGCTTTCTGCCGCGATGGGCAAATTAGCCAGCGCAACCGAATTACGCCTTCGGCTCACTAACGATATCGAGCGGGCTGATGTCATCGCGCTGGCCCATAAGCTCCTTGTCCGTGACTATCTGGAGGAACACAGTCACTACAACGTCAACGAGGTGATCATGCGCCTCGAAGAGGGTCACCTCATGCACAAATACATGGCCCAGGAGGTCACTCTCGCCAATGAGTACGCTCGCGGTGTCTTGAAGACTATTTCGCAAGACGACGCCCGCCTTTACGTAGCGCCAAAGGTAATGGCCGGGGTACTCTCCCCCCATGAACGCAGGCAACTGGAGACCCGCGTTGAACTCCTGCTAAACCGCATTGGCATCAATGCAACTGAGGCACTAGATAAAGCCCGTCACGCCTTGCAAGCGCAGGCCAACATCGCGCACCATTATCACATGTGTCGGGCCAATATGACGGGTTGGAAGATTGAGGTCATCGGGGAACTACCGGCTCAAGTGGGCCTATCTCGGTTGCTGCCAAAGGATGATTAATGGATCGCAATCCCAGACCCACCTACCAGCTCACCTCTATCCACCGAGTAGGGCGCCAGAATTTACGGTGCTGTACAGCATTGTTGCTCAAATTCTCTGCTGTACATCGCTCTTATTTATCGGGTGGATTACCCTACCTGGATGGAAAAACCTCAGTATAATCAATGCAACTACATATAATCCGCAGCCAATTATCCATACCCATCCATTCCACGTTTCGCGGGTTGCACTATACAAAAATGCAAAAACAAGTGGACCGATTACACCTGTCAGGTGGGTCAAACTGGTCAGCACCCCTTGTAATTGTCCCTGTGCTACCTGACCGACACGAACAGATATAATTCCCTGCAAGGCGGGAAGTGTGATGCCACCACAAGCTAGTAACAGCAAAACCGGCCAAACCATCCAGCTTTGTGTAATGACCGCCAATAAAAATAGGCCACAACCGTCAGCCAAAATGCCAACCGCTATAGCTTTCCGTTCTCCCAAATGTTTAGCGATAAAACCAGCAGCAAGTCCTTGAAACAGTGCGTGTGTCAGCCCGAACACAGCCAATGAAACACCGACCATTACGCCATCCCATGCGAAGCGCTCTTCTCCGAATAAAACCCATAATGTTGCGGGGATTTGGCCAATCAATTGAATGATGAAAAAGACAACTAACAATCCCGATAATGGGGAGATCATCTCGCGTATGGAGGATGTGGTTTCATTGATTGTTTCATTCTTTAACTCGTCACTAACCTGATTAGCATTATGGGTCTCATGTAAAATGAATAGGGAGACCAGAAATGCCAGCCCGTTAATAGCAGCAGCGAACATAAACGGTGCCTGTACCGAAAGTTGACCGGCAAAACCACCAATGACTGGTCCAGCAATCATACCGCCACCAAAACAGGCACCCATCATACCAAACCAATGTGTCCTGGATTCCTCAGGTGTGACATCGGCAATTGTTGAGGCTGCAACAGCTCCAGTCGCACCGGTAATACCAGCAATTAAGCGTCCCAAATACAACACCCACACTACGCTGGCTGTTGCCATTAATGCGTAGTCCAGTGTTGCACCTAAAAGTGAAAGTAACAATACAGGGCGACGACCTATGCGATCTGACCAGCGGCCGAGAAGAGGGGCAAAAATCACTTGCATCATTGCATACAGCGCCAATAAAACACCGTAGTTCTCTGCAACATTAGCCTTTCCAACAAACTCCCGTAATAACGCCGGCAAGACAGGCATAATTATGCCAATCCCCATAGCATCTAAAAAAATGATGACCAGTGCCATCATCACAGTGCGGTTCATAGTTAACGTTCTCTATCGATGATAGGGTTTGAAAAATAACTCTATCAGTGATAGATTGTCAACAGCAAAAGGAGATAGTGATGGCACGACTAAGCTTGGACGACGTAATTTCAATGGCGCTCACCCTGCTGGACAGCGAAGGGCTAGAGGGCTTGACTACGCGTAAGCTGGCGCAGTCCCTAAAAATTGAGCAACCGACTCTGTATTGGCACGTGCGCAACAAGCAGACTCTTATGAACATGCTTTCAGAGGCAATACTGGCGAAGCATCACACCCGTTCAGCACCGTTACCGACTGAGAGTTGGCAGCAGTTTCTCCAGGAAAATGCTCTGAGTTTCCGTAAAGCATTACTGGTCCATCGTGATGGAGCCCGATTGCATATAGGGACCTCTCCTACGCCCCCCCAGTTTGAACAAGCAGAGGCGCAACTACGCTGTCTATGCGATGCAGGGTTTTCGGTCGAGGAGGCTCTTTTCATTCTGCAATCTATCAGCCATTTTACGTTGGGTGCAGTATTAGAGGAGCAAGCAACAAACCAGATAGAAAATAATCATGTGATAGACGCTGCACCACCATTATTACAAGAGGCATTTAATATTCAGGCGAGAACCTCTGCTGAAATGGCCTTCCATTTCGGGCTGAAATCATTAATATTTGGATTTTCTGCACAGTTAGATGAAAAAAAGCATACACCCATTGAGGATGGTAATAAATGATGCTATCTATGTGTCAACTCTAATTTATAGTTATGGATAGTGTTTTCAAATATATACATGTATCGTCAGTATTTTATCTATTAAATATTAAACCACTTCTGGTTAATATCATGGGTGTCACCGTCCCTCGATAAAATGGCATTGAGTCTCCCACAACTAAGCCACCCATTCGGTTTAAGGTCTTAACGATGATATCTCTTGCATCCATATGGATTTCATCTACAGATTGTGCGAAAAGTTCGTGCAGTGAAAACCGAGCCAAGCTAGAACCTATTTGATACCCTCTGAAATTTTGCATTGTTGCAAATCGCCCCCAATGAGTTTCATCGCATTATTTCCAGGCTGCAACGGCACCAACAATTGTGGAGTTCATAATTGCACACCACCATTGTGGCGATTTTTCAGCTGGAATAGGGATCAATTCGTCAGGGATCCCCTGCTCTCCCTTGAACACGGGAATTTGCAAACGCAGTATGTCGTCCATATCTTCATGCGTTGCTTTCCTCAATACAAGATTCTGCATCGGGTCATCCTTATCGTTGAGCCGTAACAGCAGGTATTTTCATTAGTAGCTCAGCACAAAATGCACATAATTTGTTCAAATCAATAAGCCGCCTAGGAACACAGTATCTATTGGCCACCGCCTTCCGTTGGCGGCATCGCTTCTTGCGCTATGGCCGACTCAGGTATGCTTCTTTTCGATAAAACGCCTCTTTCATTTATACCTTTTAATTACATCATCACCAATTGACTTACCGCTCTAATTTTCCCATTCAACCGGTAGATTTTTTCTGATGCATTTTTATGCAAACAAGTAATTTTTTGCTTCTCTTGAGGTAGTTTTTCAAGTATCTCGCGGTAGGCTTGTAACTCATAACGAGTCAACAGAAGCTCTTCTTCCAGAGACCTCAACTCACTTGCTAGATCATAATTATCGCCTTTGATTGATGCTTGTAAACTGCCCAGAAGATCATCTGAAAAAATATAATGCCGATTATTTTTTGGCCCATTAGCTTTCACTGCATCCTGTTTTTTCAAGCTATATACATGGCGGTCAACCAAGCCTGATGCCTGATACACAGCCAAGTCATTGACCTCCATAGCCAATCGTATCAGCTCTTTCCTGCTTATTTTTAGACCAGTCATTTTGAGTAAAACTTGATAAAACTTGTTACTGATTTTGTAAACATTTTTATTCTGCATAAAATTTCCACAACCACAACACTTAGGATTGCTAAGTATACAGAGACAGGTGAAACTTAGACAATCTATACATATGAGAACTTTGTGATGAACAAACATTGTACAAAAACCCATTCCCAGAGAGACTCAAGCAGGCGCGTAAAAAAGCAGGTATATCCCAAAAGGAGCTTGGGGTAAGGGCCGGTATGGATGATAGTTCTGCTAGTGGTCGCATGAATCACTATGAGAGAGGTCGCCACGTTCCAGACATTGATACAATGCGAAAACTTGCCAATGTACTGGGAAAGCCGCTGAGTTATTTTTTTTGCGAAGATGATCTTAGTGCGGAATTGGTTTGTCTATTTGAGCAACTTGATGAGGATGAAAAGTTAGATCTTCTCTTTAAGCTACGTGAAAATAAACGGTGATACCGCTAAGTAAGATACCTGCTCATGTTGCGGATTGACCACCAGAAGTTTGCAACGCATTGATAGTGGTTTGTAGCTAGGAGAGGAGGTTAACTTTCATGGTTGTGCTCATGCCTTCACCACCGGGATCCCTTTGATACTGGTGGTATAGCGGGGGCTGAGTTGTTCGCGTTTCATCATCCATTCGCTGGTATCTCGGCCTCGGGATGCAAAGTAGACCTTTCCCAACCGCCCCTGGTTAATCCTATCGATCACCTGCATGAGTGCATCGCTACGGGGATCCTGCTGTTCGCTGCCGAATAGACCCCCTTGCTGCATGCCTTTCGGGGAGAAGTCCGCCAGCATGACGCCGCCCTTCATATAGCGAACATCATCCAACCAGATCCTGCTCAGCAGCGGCTCGATCTGGGCTAGCAACTCACGGGTGTCGGCTGTGGGTATCGGCAACAGCATGGAGATCTGGTTGGCATAATGTGTTTCCCGCTCCGCAAACGGGCTCGAACGAATGAATACTGTGACATGGCGGCAGCACATGCCCTCTGTCCTGAGTTTCTCAGCTGCCCGCTCCATGTAGCCAGCGAGAGCCTCCCGCATGGGGCCGAAGGCGGTGATGCGCTCCCCAAAGGATCGGCTGCAAATTATCTGTTGCTTGGCCTGTGCCAGTTGCTCCAGCTCGGCGCAGGGGATCCCGCACAGCTCCTGCACCGTGCGCTCGACAACGACCCCGTAACGGTGCCGAAGACTCTTAGCATCAGCCGCTACCAGATCAGCCACGGTGTTGATGCCCTGAGCTGACAGCTTGGTGGTGAGTTTGCGACCAATTCCCCAGACCTCGTCTACCGGGGTGATCGCCATCAGTTTGGCGCGGCGTGTTTCATCGCGCAGATCGACCACCCCTCCGGTGGCGGGCCATTTTTTTGCGGCATAGTTGGCGAGTTTGGCTAGGGTTTTAGTGGGGCCGATACCAACACCGACCGTCAGCCCTGTCCACTGCTGTACCCGCTCCCGGATCTGGCGTCCATATGCCACTAGGTCACCCGCCCAACTCTCACTCAGCTCAGCAAAAGCTTCGTCTGTTTACCGGGACGGGTGCGAACAGCTTTGCGAGAAGGTCACTCAGCAACTCGGTGCGTGGTTCTCTCTTTTGAGCTGGTAAGGCTCATGTGGTGAGGGTTCTGGTGAGGACAACCAAAAAGTGTAAGAATAAACAGGTATGAACACGCATTTTCATACCTTTTCTTACATATCTTTAAAAAGTGTCATTTTAAGGTGAGCAACCAGAAGTGTAAGAAAAGGTGTTATGCATTGAAATATATAGTAAAAAATTCATTGCCACTCACTCAGTCACTCACTCAGCAGCGATTTTTTACATGTATTACCATCCTAAGAACAGAATATTGAAAAGGCCCTGATAACTCAGGGTCTTTTTTTATGCACTCAGCCCCGAAAGGGATATGACGCTTTTTGGTTGCCTCCCCTACAGTGATGGATATTCTCCACAGGAGCGCCTTGTGAAAAGTGCAATGAAACTGCTCACCCCTATATTGCTAATGCTGACCAGCATGCTCTCCGGCCAGTTGCAGGCAAAGCCACTCAAGGTCGGGGTCAGCTTTGCCATCCCCCCTTATGTCATCGAAGGCGAGAATCGCGGCATCGAGCTGGATCTGCTGAAAGAGGCGTTCGCTGGCAGCGGCTATGAGCCCAGCTTTGAATTTCTGCCACTGGAGCGTACCTTCCGCCTGTTCGAGTCAGGAAAGCTGGATGCCATCATCAACGTCAGACCCGGTATGGTTGATCCTCACGTTCTGACCCAGCCCGTTATCACCTTCCATAACCGGATCTTCACCCTGCGCAGCACCCACATCAGTACTCTGGACGACCTGCATTCAAAACGGGTCACCGCTTTTCAACGGGCAAGGATCATTCTGGGGGGCGCGTTCGCCACCATGGCCAACCAGAATCCCCACTATGAGGAGGTAGCCAAGCAGCAGGTGCAGGTACATCAGCTAATGCGCGGCAGGGTAGATGCAGTCGTACTGGAGGAGCGGGTGTTCTACTACTACCTCGACCAGCTGATTGCCACCGCTCAGGCAGGCGAGCACTACGAGCGCAATCAGGTCAGGCAAGCAGACCTCTTCCCGCCCACCGTCTATCACTTTGCCTTCCGAACGGCCGATGCCCGCAATCTGTTTGATAAGCGCCTTGAGGCGATGCGTCAGGATGGTCGTTATCACCAGATTTTCGCGGCTTACGGCGCCACGCCGTGAGCCACAAACATAAAAGCCAGCCGGTAAGGGCTGGCTTTGTACTGGCTCCGAAGGAACAGCAGTAGGGGAGCGTTACTTCATTGCGCTGCCGTTTTTCAGTTCTGCTTTCTGACGTTTGGCTTCGCGTTTCTCTTTCAGTGACATCTGCGGTTTTTTCTTGGCATCTTTGCCGTTGTGATGTTCTTTGTTACTCATCATCAAACTCCAAAAATGTTACCCAGACAGTTGGTTCCCAGAGGGAGCCAGCATGCCATCCGAATCATCAACTTCAGTACGCTTGGTGGGATGGTGCAAGACCATCACCAGACCCAGCATACCCTCCAGCGGCATCCGGATCCAGCCTCATTCTCGTCCAAAAAATGCCGGTCTCCGTCCCCTGAGCGCAGAGGCCAAACAACCTCGACAGGAAAGACCAAAAAAGAGTAATTCGCATTATTAAATGTTGTCACGCTTATATTAAGTCATCGTTACCTAGATATTTTCACGGATAAATATAAATCCCTCTCATTATTTATTGCCGTTCAAGCGGCCACCATTTTAATAAGCATTCGCAATATCATCAGAAACATCAGGTTACAACACCGAATAGGTTATTTCCGGTCAGCCGGATATAATGCGCGCCGCACCGAAATATCCGTTTTTATTCAGGAAGCTGTACATGAACAGAAAAACCAGAGCCGCCATGGTGTCGGTCTGCTCCAATATCAGTCTGATCATCATGAAAATGGTAGCCGGGTTCGCCAGCGGCTCGGTCAGTATCATCTCGGAGGCGATCCACTCCGCCATGGATCTGGTGGCGGCCCTGATCGCCCTGTTCGCGGTGAAAAAGTCCGATCTCCCGCCCGATGAGAGCCACCCCTATGGTCACGACAAGATTGAAAATGTCTCCGGTGTCATCGAAGCACTGCTTATCTTGCTGGCCGCAGGCTGGATCATCTTCGAAGCCGTCGACAAGCTGCTCACCCCCAGCCCGATTGAAAGCATAGGCTGGGGCGTGCTGGTGATGGTGATCTCGGCGCTGGTCAACAGCGGCGTCTCTGCCTACCTCTACAAGGTGGCCCGGGAAGAAGAGTCAGTTGCATTGGCGGCAGATGCGCTCCATCTCAAGGCGGACGTGCTCACCTCCGCCGGGGTCGCAGTTGGTCTTGGCGGGATCTGGCTGGCCGGTCTGTTCGGCCATTCACTCGCCATCCTCGACCCGCTGGTCGCCATTGCGGTCGCCATCTTTATTGTCAGAGAGGCGATCAGCATGCTCAACGAGGCCTTCCAGCCGCTGATCGACCAGAGCATGAGCCCGGAAGAGCTGGCGATGACCAGCCGCATCATCACCGAATGCTGCCCTGCCGCCAGCGGTTTTCACGATCTGCGCAGCCGTCGTGCCGGACGCCGCCGCCATATCGACTTCCACCTCACCCTGCCCCCGGAGATGAGCATCGGCGAAGCCCACGATATCTGTGATCGCATCGAGCACGCCATCATGGCGCAGTTGCCCCACGCCATCGTGCTGATCCACGTCGAGCCGGAGGAGCAAGAGCTGCCCTCACCGCTCGCCATAAATTGAAATGTGGCAAACAGGCGGGAAAGTGGCAGCGAAATAACGGAAAGTTGGCACAAACCCGCATTTTTACTGCCGAAAAGCCGATTGCATAAGAAGTGATCGGCACAACTGTGTTAGGGTGTCTAACCACCCTGCCGCAGGAGCGCGCCGTGAAAAAGCTGGAAATGAAAGATCTGACCGAGGCCGAAAAAGCCGAGATAGCCTTGTTATTGCAAAAGGCACAAGCCAATGCAGACCACCAGCTGACCAACGGAGAGCGGAACAAGATCCGCGAAGAGGGTCGCCTGAAAATTGTGGCCGACCGCGCCGAAGCGGCCAAGGCTGCCTCCAAGCTGGCTCGCGAGAAAGCCAAAGAGCGAGCCAAGAACCAGGTACTGCCGGAAACCTTCAGCTGGATTGATTCGGTCAGCAACAAGTTTCGCAGCAAGCGCTGATCCCTTCTTGCAAAACGCCCGCTGGCACTTGGTGCCAGCGGGCGTTTGCATGTCTGGGCGATGCTCGATGCGCCAGATTTGGCGCCGCCATTGATTTGCAGCCCAGAAGCTAATCGCAGCAGCAAAGAAGTGATTTACATTGTGAGTTAGAGAGAACGACAACTGACAATCCCCATCTATCGCCACCTTTTCATTTTTTCTCATATCTTTTGCCAGAACTGGCTACATAGTCAGGACAAAAAAGCCGAATCTGGCTTGCCACAGGGTGATATGAGTCTGCACTGATTTTTCTATACCGTTGAAATGCATCATGTTTACTATAAAAAATGATATTTTTGGCTGTTACAAAACATTAATATCGAGATAAAGTTTGCTTTAAAAATGAGAGCGTGTTTTAATCTTTCTCGATGGTTCGGCAGTTCAGACCTGATTATGTTAGGCAGTCATTTTAGTAAAGCAGTGATTAGCATAAGCGTTATCCTAGGATAATTCTTATCAAATAATTCTCCTTCTTTAGTGCTCCCCATACGTATTGCTGACGAAAAATCAAAAATTGCCATTTAGGTGGCATTCAACACTATTTAAGGAAATTATTATGTCTAACAAAATGACTGGTACCGTTAAGTTCTTCAACGCTGAGAAAGGTTTTGGTTTCATCTCCCCGGCTGACGGCAGCAAAGACGTGTTCGTACACTTCTCCGCTATCCAGTCCACCAGCTTCAAAACCCTGGACGAAGGTCAGCGCGTTGAGTTCACCATCGAGCAAGGCCAGAAAGGCCCGGCTGCTGCCAACGTAGTTGGTCTGTAATTCAAGCCGGAGCATGCTGCTGATGGCTCATGCCAACTGCTGACAGCTCTGCAAGAATTTAAAAAAACCCGCTTCGGCGGGTTTTTTGTTTTTCCCCGCTTTTTCCTCACTGATCTCCCCTCCCCCGACCACTTGATCCCTCCCTTACACGCTCTCACCGCTTGAGTCTTAGAATGAGCTCCGAATGGACTCAAAATGTAAAATAGTGACGAAAAAGTCAGGTTATCCGCTGTATTTGCCGCGAATTCTTGCTATTTTGCGCGCCACCAACGCAAACGATTTCCTTCACACTTTCAGGATTAGTTATGGCAAAGCAAGATATGGCCGCTCAAACAGGGACTGGCGGCTTTCTGGACTCTTATTTTTCCATTTCTGCGCGCGGCAGCAGCGTGCGTCAGGAGCTGGTCGCGGGGCTGACCACCTTCCTGGCGATGGTCTACAGCATCATAGTGGTGCCGAACATGCTGGGTGCTGCCGGCTTTGAGCAGGGCCCGGTGTTTGTCGCCACCTGTTTGATCGCCGCCTTCGGCTCCCTGCTGATGGGGCTGTGGGCCAAGCTGCCGATGGCCATCGGTTGCGCCATCTCCCTCACCGCCTTTACCGCCTTCAGTCTGGTACTGGGTCAGGGACTGAGCATTCCGGTTGCCCTGGGCGCCATCTTCCTGATGGGGGTGCTGTTCACCCTGATCAGCGTCACCGGCGTACGCCAGTGGATCCTGGATAACCTCCCCTCCGGTATCGCTCACGGTACCGGTATCGGTATCGGTCTGTTCCTGCTGCTGATCGCCACCAACGGCGTCGGCATGGTGATCAAGAACGAAGGGGCCGGTCTGCCGGTGCAACTGGGTGAAGTGACCGCCTTCCCGGTCATCATGACGGTGCTGGGTCTGGCCGCCATCTTCGGTCTCGAGCGTCGCAAGGTGCCGGGCGGCATCCTGATGGTGATTATCGCCATCTCCATCCTCGGCCTTATCTTCGACCCGAAAGTGACCTGGCAGGGCTTCTTCGCCATGCCGAGCCTGACTGGCGAGAAGGGCTCTCTGGTAGGCAGCATGGATCTGCTGGGCGCCCTCAATCCGGTGGTGATTCCGACCGTGCTGGCGCTGGTGATGACAGCCGTATTTGACGCCACCGGCACCATCCGTGCCGTGGCCGGTCAGGCGGGCCTCATCAACGAACGTGGCCACATCATCAGCGGCGGCAAGGCCCTGACTGCCGACTCCGTCAGCAGCATGGTGGCAGGCGCCGTTGGCGGTGCTCCGGCTGCCGTCTACATCGAATCTGCCGCAGGCACCGCAGCAGGTGGCAAAACCGGTCTGACCGCCGCGTTGGTCGGCGTGCTGTTCCTGCTGATGATCTTCCTCTCCCCGCTGAGCTATCTGGTACCGGCTTATGCCACCGCACCGGCCCTGATGTACGTCGGTCTGCTGATGCTGGGCAACGTCACCAAGCTGGACTTCAGCGACTCGGTCGATGCCCTCTCCGGCATGCTGTGCGCCGTCTTTATCGTGCTGACCTGCAACATCGTGACCGGCATCATGCTGGGCTTCGTGGCGCTGGTCGTTGGCCGCATCTTCGCTGCCGAGTGGAAGAAGCTGAACGTCGGCACCGTCATCATCGCCCTGGCGCTGGTGATCTTCTACGCCGGTGGCTGGGCAATCTAACCCGCCCACATATTCCGGTTATAGCCAAGGGCCCTGCGGGGCCTTTTTTCATGGCTGTGAGTCAGCTAACAGTTTCCCGCCCGCTTGCCCTGCGCCGTTTCAGATTGAAACACCGAATCCCCTTCTGCTGTTTCAAATCCGAACCAAACAGGCCGTCATTTTTATCCCTCTTTCTGTCGTTAGACTGGCTCCATCAACCATTTGCCCACCCGAGCGGTGGCAAGCCAAGGAGTGAGCCATGAAGAAACTGATCAATGCCGTCGATGCCGTGGTCCGTGAACAACTGATGGGGATGGCAGCCGCCCACCCGGAGCTCAAGGTACGTATCGAACCCCACTACATCACCCGCGCCGACTCCCCCGTGATGGGCAAGGTGGCGCTGGTCTCCGGCGGTGGCAGCGGCCACGAGCCGATGCACGGTGGTCTGGTGGGCAAAGGGATGCTGGATGGCGCCTGCCCCGGCGAGATCTTTACCTCCCCGACCCCGGATCAGATGTACGAGTGCGGTCAGGCCGTTGATGGCGGCGCGGGCGTGCTGTTTCTGGTGAAGAACTACACCGGTGACGTGCTCAACTTCGAGACCGCGGTCGAGCTGCTGCACGGCGACGGCGTAAAAGTGGGCTTCGCCCTGATCGATGACGACGTGGCGGTCAAAGACAGCCTCTACACCGCCGGTCGCCGTGGGGTTGCCACTACCGTGCTGTGCGAGAAGCTGGTCGGTGCCGCCGCCGAGGCGGGCTACGATCTGGCGCGCTGCGAGGCGCTGGCCCGCCGCATCAACAACCAGAGCCGCACCATAGGCGTGGCCATGCATGCCTGCACCGTGCCTGCTGCTGGCAAGCCCTCCTTCACTCTGGCGGACAACGAGCTGGAGTTCGGCGTCGGCATCCACGGCGAACCGGGCATCGAACGTCGCCCCTTCACCGACCTCAATACCCTGGTGGACGACATGTTCAGCGAGCTGGCGGACAACACCCCCTATGGCCGTACCCTGCGCCACTGGGATCGCACCAGCGGCAGCTGGCAGGAGGAGCACACCTTTATCGAACCGCTGAATGCGGGCGATCGGGTTATCGCACTGGTCAACAGCCTGGGCGGCACCCCCATCTCCGAGCTCTATGGCGTCTATGGTCGCCTTGCCACCCTGTGCGAAGAGGCGGGCATCCATCTGGTGCGCAACCTCATTGGCCCCTACTGCACCTCCCTCGACATGACTGGCATCTCCATCACCTTGCTCAAGGTGGATGATGAGCTGATGACCCTGTGGGATGCCCCCGTTCACACCCCCGCCCTGCGTCGCGGCTGCTAAGGAGTGCCGATAGCCATGCTAAGCAAACACCAAATCGTCAACTGGCTGCTCGACTGCGAACACATCTTTACCGAGCAGCGTGACTACCTCACCGCGCTGGATACCGACATCGGCGACGGCGACCACGGCCTCAACATGCAGCGCGGCTTCGCCAAGGTGGCCGAGAAGCTACCCGCAGTGGCAGACAAGGATATCGGGCAGGTACTGAAAACCACCGGCATGACCCTGCTCTCCTCGGTCGGCGGTGCCAGCGGCCCGCTCTACGGCACCTTTTTTATCCGGGCCGCGGCCAGCAGTGACGCCTGCCAGAGCCTGAGCCTCAGCCAGCTGTGCAAAATGCTCAGTGACGGGGTGGAGGGGATCGTCTCCCGCGGCCGTGCCGAGCCGGGCGACAAGACCATGTGCGATGCCTGGTGGCCGGCACTGGCCGCCCTGCAACAGGCGCAGCAACAAGAGCTGCCCCTCAACGAGGCGCTGGACAAGGCGGTGGCAGCCGCTGCGGCCGGTACCGAGGCCACCATCCAGATGCAGGCCCGCAAGGGGCGCGCCAGCTACCTTGGCGAACGCAGCATCGGCCATCAGGATGCCGGGGCCACCTCGACCCTGCTGCTGCTGACCGCCCTGCGTGACAGAGCGAGGTTGTGACATGATCGGAATCGTAGTTGTCTCTCACAGCGCCATGCTGGCAGCCGGCTTGAAAGCGCTGGCCGACCAGCTCGGCAGCCCGGCCCGCCTGCTGCTGGCGGCCGGGGTCGATGACCCCGACCACCCCATCGGCACCGATGCCATCGCCGTGATGAGTGCGATTGAAGAAGCGGACGACGGCAGCGGCGTTCTGGTGCTGATGGACTTGGGCAGCGCCCTGCTCAGCGCCGAGACCGCCCTCGAACTGCTGCCCCCGGAGTTGAGCGCACGGGTGCGGCTCTGCCCCGCCCCGCTGGTCGAGGGCACTCTGGCCGCTGTGGTGGCGGCCGGTTCCGGCCTGACGCTGGACGAGGTAGCCGCCGAGGCGCTCGGCGCGCTGGGCCCGAAACAGGCGATGCTGCCTGCCAGCGCGGCGCAGACCGCCGTTGAGACAGCCCCCGTTGCCGACGACGGCTGGCTGCGCTGCGAGGTGGTGGTCGATAACCCCCACGGCCTGCATGTGCGCCCCGCAGCCCGACTGGTGGCCGCCCTCAAGCCCTTTGCCGCTGAACTCAAGCTGCAAAAGGGGGACAAAGAGGCCAACCCCCGCAGCCTGACCCGGCTCGCCATGCTCAACGTGCGTCAGGGCGACCAGCTCACCCTGCTGGCGCGCGGCGAGGATGCCACCGCCGCACTGGCCTGCTTTCAGCAGCTGGCCGACGAGCGTTTCGGCGACTGACGCCGCACGCCACTGTTTTCAAGGGGCTGCACTCGCTCGCTGAGCCTGTGCAGCTTCATTCAAGACGAAGGAGTCCCCGGCACTGCCGCCCCTTCGCCCCGATTCTTAATTCATAAAGAGAGAGGGATAAAATATGGACCGCATCATCATCAGCCCCAGCAAATACGTACAAGGCAACGGGGCCCTCGCCAATATCGGCAACTACGTGAAAGCGCTCGGCAGCAAGCCGCTTATTCTGGCTGACGCCTTCGTCACCAAGCTGGTGGGCGATACCGTGGCTACCAGCTTCCACGGCGCGGGGATCAAGCCGGAGTTCGACTGCTTCAACGGCGAATGCTCCCGCCCCGAGATCGACCGCCTGCTGGCCCGCTGCAAGCAGACCCCGTTTGACGTCATCATCGGCATCGGCGGCGGCAAAACGCTGGATACCGCCAAGTCGGTCGCCTTCTACCAGAAGGTGCCGGTGGTCATAGTGCCCACCATCGCCTCCACCGATGCCCCCACCAGCGCGCTGGCGGTCATATACACCCCGGAAGGGCAGTTCAGCGAATACCTGATGATCCCGACCAACCCCAACATGGTCATCATGGATACCGGCGTGGTCTCCCGCGCGCCGGTGCGGCTGCTGGTCTCCGGCATGGGGGATGCGCTCTCCACCTACTTCGAAGCGCGCGCCAACAAGGTCTCCGGTTGCCAGACCATGGCAGGTGGCGCCTCCACGCTGGCGGCGCAGGCCATCGCCGAGCTCTGCTACAAGACCCTGCTGGCCGATGGCTACAAGGCCAAGCTGTCGGTGGAGCAGGGGCTCTGCACCAAGGCGGTGGAGAACATCATCGAGGCCAACACCTACCTGAGCGGTATCGGCTTCGAGAGCAGCGGGCTGGCCGCCGCCCACGCCATCCACAACGGCCTGACCCAGCTGGCCGAGTGTCACCACCTCTACCACGGTGAGAAAGTGGCGTTCGGTACCCTGGTGCAGCTGGTGCTGGAGAATGCGCCGATGGCGGAGATCGAAACCGTACTGGCCTTCTGCCGCTCGGTGGGCCTGCCGACCAACCTGCATATGATGGGGGTCAAGGAGCTGGATATGGCGCGCCTGATGGAGGTGGCCAAAGCCTCCACCGCCGAGGGCGAAACCATCCACAATATGCCGTTCAAGGTCACCGCCGAGGATGTGCTGGCGGCCATCGTCACTGCCCACCAGCTGGGGCTGTAACCGCGCTACGACTGACCCTTCCATATAACACGGCCCCGCAACTGCGGGGCCTTTTCGTTTTCTACGGGCCGGTTTGCAACGGCCTCAATAGCCATCAGCCATGATAGTCGGCGGGATCGATCTCGAGCAGCTTGAGTCGTCGCCACAGGGTGGTGCGGCTGATACCCAGATGCTGGGCCATCTGGCTCACCTGCCCCTTGCAGGCGTGAGCGCAGCGCAAGATGGCTTGCCGCTCCAGCTCCGCCAGGGTGAGCAGCGGTTGCCCCACCACCTCGTCCGCCACCTGCTGATAGCCGTGCCGAATGGCGGCAGGCAGCGCCTCCGGCGGGATCGGCCCCTGACCGGCGTGAAGCAGGGCATGCTCGACGGCGCTGCGCAGCTCCCCCAGATTGCCGGGCCAAGGATAGGCGAGCAGACAATCGAGGGCCGCCGGACTGAACTGGCGTACCGGCTCGCGCCCCTGCGCCCCTAGCTGCTGGCTGATCAGGCCCGGCAGATCGGCCGCGCGCTCCCGCAGCCCCGGCAGCCACAGCTCGCACGCCTGCAAGGCATAGAGCAGCTGGCGGCCAAACAGCCCCTCCTGCACCAGTTGTTCCAGGGGCGCTGCTGGTGGCAATAATCCGCACCTTGAGCGGCAGGATGCGGGCCGAATCGAAGCGTTGGATGCGGCCGGTCTTGAGCAGTTGCAGCAGCGCCGCCTGCATGGGGGCAGAGAGGCACTCCACCTGCTCCAGCACCAGGGTGCCACCGTGGGCCAGCTCGAACTTGCCCGCCCGCTCCTGCCCCGCCTCGTCGGAGCCCATCAGCTCCAGCGCCATCCGCTCGCTCGGCAGCGCCTTGCAATTGAGGGTAATAAGCGGCCCGGCGGCCCGCTCGCTGCCAAAGTGGATCGCCTCCGCCAACTGGGCCTTGCCCACCTCCTCCTCGCCGCGCAGCAGGATCGGCCCCTGACTCTGGGCCGCTTGCCGGGCGTAGCGCAGCAGCTTGCGCATGGCGCTCGATTCCCCCACCAGTGCCGACAACTCGGGCACCGTCTGGCGCAGCTGGTGAATGGCCCGCAGCCGATCGACCGGGTGCAGCAAGGCGATAAAGCTGACTCCTTCCGGCCCCGGCAGCGGCTTGAGGCTCACCAGCGCATTGATGAACTCCCCCTCCTGAGCGCCGAGCCGCTCCAGCGTTACCTCCACATGGCTCAGTGGCGTCTGCCCCCTGATGGCCAGTTGCAACCGCTGCGGCAACAGCAGATGCTGCTCCAGCGGTTGGCCGAGACAGAGCGCGGGATCGAGCCGCAGCCGTTGTGCCGCCAGCGCGTTGAGATAGCGCAGTCGGCCCTGCGGATCCCAGGCCAGCACACCGTCATCCATGCCATCGAGCAGGGCGTAAAGTTCGCTCAAGTGGTGCTGGGACTCCTGCATCAGTGTCTCCATCTGCAGCAGATGGGCCAGCTCGCGCCCGGCGCTGACGGTGAGCGCCAGATCGCCGGCGCTCGCCTCCTCCACCTTGCAGATCAAAGCAATGATGGCGACCTGACGGCCATTGCTGTTGTAGACCGGGCTGGCGCAGCTGTGCCACGGGTGGAGGGTCTGGTTGAAGTGCTGGGGGCCGCTGACGCAGAGCGGCACGCCCTCCAGCGCCGCCAGATTGATGGCATTGGTGCCGATGCGCCCCTCGCTGAAGAAGGCGCCGGGGCCAAACCCCAGCGCCGCCAGCTCGCGCAGGGTGTCGGGGTGGCCGGTCTGGGCCAGCAGGCAGCCGCTCTCGTCGGTGAGCAGCAGGGCGCAGGGGCGCCCCTCCATAAATTCGTAGAGATCTTCGAGGGCCATCTCGCCGGTGGTGAGCAGGTCGCGCTTGCGCTGGCGCAGGCTCTGCAAGGTCTGCCCCTTGGCGCTGTGGGGCGGATGCCAGAGGGTGGCACTGGTCTGGTGGGCGCAGCGCAGCCAGGATGCCTGCAGATAGTCAGGCCAAGCGAGCAGCTGCTGAAGGTCAGATGGCATGGTCACAGCAATATCCGGCAAGATGTGAGCCGACCATTTAACCACGCCAGCGCCCCCGATTCAGTGACCTGCCTCAGAGGGTGGAAAGCCCGTCTTGCTCTTGGTCGGGTTCGCCCCCGAATCTGGCGACAAGGCTACCGGTGGTGGCGGCATTCACTGCATCACCCTTCACCAACCCGCCCGCCTGACCCTCTCCTACCCACCGATAACCCGGGGCGTTGCCACGCCCCGGGTTATTTGTTTCCATCCATTTCTGTTGACCACAAGCCTCTGAACCAGCCGCCATTCCGCATCTTGACCCACTACGCCATATGGGTGTCACCTCGATCACATTCCCGAGCTATTCAAGAAGTTGAAGCTGACTGGCGCTTTCCATTGCCGCTCCAGAAGTGTATTTTTGCTCAGCAGCGAAAAACAAGAGCCAAAGGGAAATGTTGTGTGAATGCGTTCAGCCCCTAAGATTGGCGGCGATGTTGTGATTTAAAATAACTTTTTCGCGGAAAGCAGGACGAAGCAGTGTTATATGGAAGGCCTATTAATGGATTAGTACCGCCCTCCATCTAGTTATTTTTATGTGTAATATGAAAAAGGATATGTCGTGCAAGGTACTGTAAAATGGTTCAGTTCAGAGAAGGGTTACGGCTTCATTACGTCTGAAGACGGAGAAGATCATTACTTCAATGTTCAGAGCATCAATGGCGCATTGCTGCCATCAAATGGCGATTCGGTTCAGTTTGAGTCAATGTCCGGTAATAAAGGCCCAAGAGCAATCAATATCACAATTACTGCGAAAGCACCCTCGCAAAACATTCGGCCTGCCGATGACAGAATCAACTGCCCAAGTTGTGGTAAAAAAATTGTTCCTAGACTGATTACTTATCGAGGTAGCCCAGAAAAGTCGGTTTGCCCCTATTGTGCTGCAACAGTAAAAACTTTTAGTAAGTGTTTTATTGCTACAGCTGTTTATGGTGATCCTTCGTGCTACCAAGTAAGAGAGCTGCGAAAATATCGAGATAACTCATTATTAAAAAATGTTGCTGGTAGAATATTTGTTAATGTCTATTACAAAGTATCACCAGCAATAGCCGACTGGTTAATAACTAAACCTACTTTATCGGGCTACATAAGGGCCGTACTCAATTTTACAGTAAAGCACATAACAAATGCCTCCAGCGGACGTTCCAAAGGTGCGCACCGCTGAGGCAAACTCACTATACTTTTGAGGCATTATGAGTCAAGAAAGAGAAGATAAGGCCCGTAAATATTTAAAAAACTTCTTAAGCGAATACTTCGAAGTCAAAGAAGAGGTCTCAGGCAGCTGGCCCCTTGATGACCGTCCTTTGAGATTGGATTTATTACTACGTCCCAAACAAAAAGCGTTAGATTTAGGTTTTGATGTAGAGGCTGTTGGGGTAGAAGTTAAAGACCCTCAAAGCAAGGAAAGTGTTAAGAAACTTCTTGATTGTGTAATGCAATCATACACATATACCTTTTGCGAGTTTGACGGCGTACGGCCTGCCTTTGTTCTTATATATCCAGAAATAGAAAAGTTTTTTGAAGAAGACTGGGTAAATAAATACGATAGTAAAATACAAGAAGAGCCAACTTCAAGAGAAAAACGCCTTTTACGCAGACTAATGCAACGAGCTAACGTTGGAGAGTTAAAGATAAAAGAAAACCAAGGCTTTATATTTGACTTCGGTGCAGGACCTTTCTTCCGCTCAGATAGCGGACGGTCAAAAATCAAAGGGATTGGACTTAATCGGTACGTAGGGTCTCAGAAAAAAGTTGAATAAAAATATAACAATCACCTAAAAATAGATTGTCAATACATGATGTTCCGAGTCCCAATGAGCCCGTAGGTTCGATTAGCCGTAAGGCGTAATCGGACATTCGCGTAAAGCAATTCCCCCGCGATAACGGCCATCCATATTTCCCCTCTGCCAGATGCCGCTGATTCACGGAAATACCGGAACAGCGGCATCTCGATCGTCCGATTACGCTTCGCTAATCGAACCTACATGGGACGGTAATACGGTAATAAAGCAAAGAGCTGCCCTTATGGGCGGCTCCTGGCATCAGCGATGGTGACTGATTCATCTTGTTACCGAATCGTCTTTTACTGAATCGTCTTTTACTGAATCATTATTGGGCCTTGGGCGGTTCCACCGCGGCGGCCGCAGGTTGGTCATCTTCCTTGATCCAGGCATCCAGCAGGGTGTAGCCCACCGCCAGCACCACGGGGCCGATAAAGAGACCGATGATCCCCATGGTCAGCAAGCCACCGATTACCCCCACCAGAATGAGAATGAGCGGCAGGTCGGCGCCCCGCTTGATCAGGAAGGGGCGCAGGAAGTTGTCCATGGTGCCCGCAATCAGTGACCACACCAGCAGGAAGGTGCCCCAGGTGGTGTCGCCGCTCCAGTAGAGGTAGCCGATACAGGCCAGCAGCACCGGGAAGGGGCCGATCTGGGCGACGATCAGCAGGAACATCACCACCACCAGCACCATGGCATAAGGGATACCGGCAATCAGCAGGCCGACACCGGCCACCGAGGATTGCACCAGCGCGGTCACCACCACCCCCATCGCCACGGCACGGATCGCCTGTGAAGCGAGCACGGTGGCATTGTCACCACGCTGACCCGCCAGCCGGTGGGCGAAGCGGCGAATGCCGGTCGCCACCACTTCACCGGAGTGATAGAGCACACCGCAGATACCGACCGTCAGCAGGAAGTGGACGAACAGCAAGCCAAGATTACCGGCCTGAGAGGCCAACCAGCGGGCGGTCTGGCCAAAGTAGGGAGCCAGCTTGGCAAACAGCACCTGACCACCACTCGCCAGAATTTGCTGCCAGAAGTCATAGAGCTTGTCGCCCACCAGCGGGATCTGTTGCAACCAGAGCAGCTCCGGCGGCGGTGACTGGCTGATATGGGTACCCAGCTCGATCAGCATGGGCGCCTTCTCCGCCACATTGGCCAGCGTCATAAAGAGCGGGATGACAAACATCAACAGCAGCACCAGCGTCATAAAGAGGGCCGCCAGGGTGCGCTTGCCCCACAACAGGCGCTGCACCATCAGCATCAGCGGCCAGGTGGCGATGGTGATCATGGTGGCCCACACCAGCGCAGGCAGGAAGGGCTGCAACACCAAGAAACAGGAGATAATCAGGATGCTGAGAAACAGCACCCCCAGGGTTATCTTGGCCAAATCCACTTTTTTCACATTCATAGAGTTCCCTTGTCAGAGCCGTTGCCCTTGGGTCGTGTGTCGCATTTCAAGAAAGAGAGTATCCACCAGAGGCCAGCGCTCAACCAGAGCCCCAGCCCGAAAAAGAGCACAAACTGACCAAGCAGTATGGCCAGCGAACTGCTGGTCAGCAGCGGCAGCGCCCAGAGCCCAGCCCCTATCACCGCGCCCCCCGCCAGTGTGACCGCGCCGGTCACAATGGGGGGATAACCGCCGCGGGTCAGGGTAAGCAAACCGCCAACCCAGAGCCCGAGGGCCGCCAGCCCGATCCCGGCCAGATGGGCCGACTGGCTCAGGCCCGCGCAAACCAGTGCTGCAGCGATCAGCAAGCCCCAAACGGATGAACGCTGATCCAGCCGCCAGTAGGGGCGAACCGCCAGCAGCAAGGCGCCTATCAGCAGCCCCGCCGCCACATCGGAGATAAAGTGCACCCCGAGCCAGACCCGCGCCAGACCGGTGGTGAGCGCCAGCAGCAAGGCCAGCGAGTAGGCCAGCCCGCGCCGGGCAGGCCAGAGCCAGCCAAGCAGCGCCCCCCAGAACAGCAGGGCCGAGGCGGTGTGGCCGCTCGGCATGCCAAAGCCCTGAGCGCTGTGAATCGCGAGCAGAGGTTGCAGATGGAAGGGACGCGGCCAGCCGATCCCCTCCTTGCTTGCCTGCACCAGCAACCCGAGCCAGAGCATGGCAAAGAGCAGCTGGCGCAGCCGCGGCCACCCCAGCAGCGGGAGCAGCAAAGGTATCAGGGCAAGCTGAAAGCCGCCTGAACCAAACAGATTGCTGACCGACAGCCACCAGACATCGGGCCCTAGCCACTGCTGCAGCCGCTGCATCAGCGGGATCTCGGCCTGATGCAGCGCACTGCCCTGCGCCACGAAATCGGCCTGCCAGCGCACCTCGCTCTCGGGCACCTTATCCAGTCGGGATTGCAGCCAGTCGAGCTGATCCGGGAAACGGCGCTGCTCACGGGGAAGCAGGTCGATGGCGATCAGCCGGGCGTTAAGGATCTCTCCCCCCAGATTGGGGGCCTTCAGGATGGAGACAAACGCGGCGCCTTGCTGCGCGACAATCGGTTCCAGCGTGCGGCAAGCGAAGATAAGCGCCCGCTGCCAGCGGCCCAACTCCTGCACCACCTCCCCCCGCAGGCCGGTCTCTTCATACAGCTCGCGCAGCGCCGCCTGCTCGGGGCGCTCGTCGCCATCTATGTAACCGCCACTCAGGCTGTAGCGGGAGGAGATGCGATCCTGCACCAGCAGCAGTTGATCCTGATGGCGGATGGCGCAGACTGCCGCCGTCGGTGCCGCCGGTTCGGCGCTCAGGGCTGGCAAAGCGGCAAACAGTGCCAGCAAGAGTAAAAAGAGGGTTCTCGACATCAATTTGCTTTCCCTATGCACAATGGCGACAAGCCTCCCAGAAATCAGATAGTTGGGCAACGGTAGCGGCCGGATCGCCGCGGCTCCCGCCACGCTGGCGGTGCACGGAAGATTGCGATGAAGCAGGGCACTCCCTACTATTGGCGGCTATCTTCAATTTCATGCAGCAAACGCTGGAGCCCTCCATGAGACAGTTCGGCTTTTTCCTCGGCATCGCCATCGGTGTCATTTTGATCCTGTTCGGCAGCATCGTCATCTTCCAGGCGCTCCCTGCCGCACTGGATGTACTGGAGATGCCAAGCCGCATCCCGTTCGTGCGCGAGGTCTACACCTGGCTGATGACCAGCGCCAACGGCCTGACCGCCCAGTTGGAGCAGAACTTCCTGGAAGCGTTCCAGACCGTGCTCAAGCTGATCCTGCTCATCACCTTCATGTGGGTCTGCGTCAAGCTGGTCAACATGGGGGTGCTGATTATCCGCGCCGGGGTTGATCTCATCCGCACCGCCATCGCCCACAGCGAAGGCCCCCACGACCAGAAGAAGCCGGATCAGCACGATCACTTCTGACTGAGCCGTGGTCAACGGATGTGAACGCTGCCGCCCCCAACCGGGGCGGCAGTGTTATATGCGCGGTATGAAGGCCCCTCCCTGCCCCATGAATACCCGATAAAGCAGCGGCTTTCCCTTGTGAATCAGCAAACTGCCCATATGTTGCATCACCTTGACATGGTTTGCGCCCCGCGCGGCGGCTGCCCGGTTTCTATCCCGACCCCGTGCTCTGGTATAATCGACCACCTCTTTTCCCCGTTATGGAGCCTGTTCATGCCCAATCATGCAGAAAGTGCCCTCGAGGTTCGTCTCGACAAGTGGTTGTGGGCGGCCCGTTTCTACAAGACCCGCTCCATTGCGCGGGATCAGATAGACGGGGGCAAGGTGCACTACAATGGTCAGCGCAGCAAACCGGGCAAACAGGTGGAAGTGGGTGCACTGATCCGCTTCTGGCAGGGGCAGGATGAACGCGAAGTGCGGGTGCTGGCCTTGAGCGAGCAGCGCAAATCGGCCCCGCTGGCCCAGCAGCTCTATGAAGAGACCGCCGAGAGCCTGAAAAAACGGGCCGAGAACAACGAGGCGCGCCGCTTTAACAGCCAGTTTGCCCCCAGCCCCGAGCGCCGCCCCGACAAGCAGGAGCGACGCCAGTTGCTCAAGGTCAAACAGTACTGACCGACCCCGATTTGATACCGGGCTGGCATCAACCCCAGCCCGCCCGATTTACCTCACCGAAAAGCCAGGAATACATGATGAGCAACCAAGATCTGCTGTATCGCTATCTGTTTGAAGAGTACGAAGTGCGTGGCGAGCTGGTCCAGCTGGATCACACCTACCGCCACGTGGTGGAAGCCCAGAACTACCCGGTGCAGGTGCAAAAACTGCTGGGCGAGCTGCTGGTCGCCACCAGCCTGCTGACCGCCACCCTCAAGTTTGAAGGCTCCATTACCGTACAGCTGCAGGGCGATGGCCCGGTGCGCCTGGCCGTGATCAACGGTGACAACAACCAGCAGCTGCGCGGCGTGGCCCGCTATGAAGGCGAGCTGCCGAGCGATGGCAAGCTGCAGAGCCTGATTGGCAACGGCCAACTGATCATCACCATCACCCCGGAGCAGGGCGAGCGCTATCAGGGCATCATCGCGCTGGACGCCGATACCCTGGCGGGCTGCCTGGAGCACTACTTTGCCCGCTCCGAACAGCTGGCCACCAAGCTGTGGATCCGCACCGGCTACCACGAAGGTGCGCCGCGCGCTGCTGGCATCATGCTGCAGGAGCTGCCCGCCCAGAGCGAGGATCACAGCAACGATTTCGATCACCTGACCCAGCTCACCAGCACCATCAAGGATGAAGAGCTGTTCGGCCTGCAGGCAGAAGAGATCCTCTACCGTCTCTACCATCAGGACAAGGTGCGGGTGTTCGATCCGCAGGCGGTCGAGTTCCGTTGCACCTGCTCCCGCGAGCGCTGCGAAGGAGCCCTGTTGCAGATAGAAAAGGAAGAGGTCATGGAGATGGTGCAGGAGCTCGGCAAGATCGACATGCACTGTGATTATTGCGGCGCCCAGTACCAATTTAATGGGATCGATGTCGAAACCCTGTTCAGCAGGGCTCCCGGCAATGATGCAAACCAGTTACACTAATTAAAGGCGGGCAAAACCCGCCTTTAACTTTAATAACAAAAAAACACCCTATTTTATAAAGTTTGATGGCGATCGCTAAACTCTACCACCTAAGTGATAGGATGACCGTCAGATAGAACCCTACCAACCTCTGAACCCAGGAGAATACAATGACAATCGTGGCAGAACCCACCCTGGCCCAACAATTAGGACTGGACCAGTACGGCATCAAAAACAGCCAAGAAATCGTTCGCAACCCCTCTTACGAGCAGCTTTTCGCGGAAGAGACACGCCCTGACCTGGAAGGATTCGAGCGCGGTGTGGTGACCGAGCTGGGCGCCGTCAACGTAAACACCGGTATCTTCACCGGTCGCTCCCCGAAAGATAAATATATCGTCAAAGATGCCACTACCCAGGATACTGTGTGGTGGTCTGACCAGGGTAAAAACGATAACAAAGCCATTACCCCGGAAGTGTGGTCACATCTGAAAGGGCTGGTCACCAAACAACTCTCCGGCAAGCGCCTGTTTGTAGTCGACGGTTTCTGCGGTGCCAACCCGGATACCCGCCTGGCCGTGCGCATCATCACCGAGGTGGCCTGGCAGGCACACTTCGTGAAAAACATGTTCATCCGTCCGAGCGATGAAGAGCTGAAAACCTTCAAGCCTGACTTCGTGGTGATGAACGGTGCCAAGTGCACCAACCCGAACTGGAAGGAGCAGGGTCTCAACTCCGAGAACTTTGTTGCCTTCAACATGACCGAGAAGATGCAGCTCATCGGTGGCACCTGGTACGGTGGCGAGATGAAGAAGGGCATGTTCTCCATGATGAACTACTTCCTGCCCCTGCGCGGCATTGCCTCCATGCACTGCTCCGCCAACGTGGGTCAGGACGGCGACGTCGCCATCTTCTTCGGCCTCTCCGGCACCGGCAAGACCACCCTCTCCACCGATCCCAAGCGTCAGCTGATCGGCGATGACGAGCACGGCTGGGATGACCACGGCGTGTTCAACTTCGAAGGGGGCTGCTACGCCAAGACCATCAAGCTCTCCGAAGAGGCCGAGCCGGACATCTACCACGCCATCCGTCGCGATGCGCTGCTGGAGAACGTGACCGTTGCTGCCGATGGCACCATCGACTTCGATGATGGCTCCAAGACCGAGAACACCCGCGTCTCCTACCCCATCTATCACATCGACAACATCGTCAAGCCGGTCTCCAAGGCTGGTCACGCCACCAAGGTGATCTTCCTGACTGCCGACGCCTTCGGCGTGCTGCCTCCGGTCTCCAAACTGACCAAGGAGCAGACCAAGTACCACTTCCTGTCTGGCTTCACCGCCAAACTGGCCGGTACCGAGCGCGGCATCACAGAGCCGACTCCGACCTTCTCCTCCTGCTTCGGCGCAGCCTTCCTCTCCCTGCACCCGACCAAGTACGGTCAGGAGCTGGTAAAACGGATGGAAGCGGCAGGTGCAGAGGCCTATCTGGTCAACACCGGCTGGAACGGCACCGGCAAGCGCATCTCCATCAAGGATACCCGCGCCATCATCGACGCCATCCTGGATGGCTCCATCGAGAAAGCCGAGACCAAGGTGCTGCCGATCTTCAATCTGGAGATCCCGACCGCGCTGCACGATGTGAACCCGGCGATCCTCGACCCGCGCGACACTTACGCCGACAAAGCCGAGTGGGATGCCAAGGCCGTCGATCTGGCAGGCCGTTTCATCAAGAACTTCGAGCGCTTCACCGATAACGACGAAGGCAAACGTCTGGTTGCGGCAGGCCCGCAGCTGTAACAGGCTCGCTGCGTATCAGTGACATCATGCCGGTCAGCCACGCTGACCGGCATTTTTGTTTTTGTGGAGCCCCGAACGCCGCCATCGGCCCCGTTAAAGGGGGCAAAACCTTGCCTTTGCCCATTGTGACAGGTTAGATTCAGCCAAACTTTATACAATATACAATTCTGTAACGCCCAATCGTGACCCGACCATGACCCCACCCTACAAGACCCGAACCCAGATGGTGATGGAAAACCTCCGTGGCCGGATCCTCCGTGGGGAGTTCCCCGCTGGCGCCCCCTTGCGTCAGGATGCCATCGCCAAGGAGCTGGCCGTGAGCCGCATCCCGGTACGCGAAGCCCTGATGCAATTGGAAGCGCAGGGGTTGGTGAAGTTCGAAGCCCATCGCGGCGCCGTGGTCACCATGCTGGACGCCTCGGCCATCGAAGAGCTCTTTTATTTGCGAGCGCTGCTGGAAGCCGATACCCTGTTTCACGCCGTCGACAAGATGACGGAAGCCACCTTCGCACAAGCGGAGGCGATCCTCGCCCAGTTTGATCACGCCCTGGAGTCAGGCACCCAGATCGAACATTGGGCCGAGTTGAACCACAGCTTTCACGCCACCCTCTATCAGGCAGCCGGTCGCCCCCAGGCACTTGAACTGATCGCCCAGATCAATCTGAGCTGTGACCGCTATGTCCGCTTCGAGCTGCTCTTTGCCAGCGACGGGGTGGACAAGGCGGAGCGTGAACACGCCCAATTGCTGGAACTGTGTCGCGCCCGGCGCAAACACGAGGCGGTGGTGCTGCTCAGGCAGCATATCGAAGCAGCAGGTCAGTCGATCAAGCGGATCCTGGCCAGCGACCATAAAAACTGAACACTCATATAGCAACCATCTGGCACTAACGACATGAATAATTTCGAGATAATTGAAACCCGCGTCGCCCAAGTCAGGGCCGAGCTGGCCATGCAGGAGTTGGACGCCTTTATCGTCCCCCACGATGATGAGCACCTCGGCGAGTACATCCCCGCCTATGCCGAGCGGCTTGACTGGATCACCGGTTTCAACGGCTCTGCCGGCGTTGCCATCATCATGGCCCAGCGGGCTGCCCTCTTTGTCGATGGTCGCTATACGGTGCAGGCGCGGATGCAAACCCCCGCCGAACTGTTCGAATTCCTCCACCTCATTGAAAATCCTCATGTGCAGTGGCTGGCCGAACAGCTGCCGTCAGGCTCCCGGGTCGGCTTCGATGCCCGTCTGCACAGCCTGACCTGGTACAAGAACGCCAAGGCCGTGCTGGCCGACCGCGGTATCGAGCTGATCCGCGTCGAGCAGAACCCTATCGACCTGAACTGGAGCGATCGCCCGGAGCCGACCAAGAGCCCGGTCATCCTCTACAGCGAGGAGCTGGCAGGCCAGTCCAGCCAGTCCAAACGTGAACAGCTGGCGGCCGACCTGCGCAAGCGCGGGCTGGATGCCGTGCTGCTGACCCAGGCCGAGCCCATCAACTGGCTGCTCAACCTGCGCGGCCGCGACATCGACCGGTTGCCGGTGGTGCTGGGTTTTGCGGTGCTCTACGCCAACACCAGCATCGATTTCTTCGTCGATACCGACAAAATTGACTGCTTCGCCTTCACCCAACACGTGGGGCAGGATGTCTCCGTCTACCCCATCGACAAGCTGGGCGACGTGTTGCAGCGCATCGGTGAAGATCAGCAGAAGGTGCTGGCCGATCCGGACAGCGCCAACGCCTGGACCCAGCTCGTCATGGAAGAGGCGGGTGCCATTCTGGTGGCAGGGCAAGACCCCACCATGCTGCCGAAAGCGTGCAAGAACGAGATCGAGCTGACCGGTATGCGTGCCGCTCACCTGCGTGATGGCGTGGCCATGACCCGCTTCCTCGCCTGGCTGGATCGGCTGGTCGCCTCCGGCGAGTTCGAGGGTGTGGATGAAGGTACTCTGGCCGATCAGGTGGAAGCGTTCCGCCGCGAGCAGGAGCACTACGTCGAGCCGAGCTTCGATACCATCTCTGCGCTCGGCCCCAACGCCGCCATGTGCCACTACCACCACACCAACGGCACCCCCCGTGCGTTTGGTCAGGACAGCCTTTATCTGCTGGACTCCGGCGCCCAGTATATGGATGGCACCACCGACATCACCCGCACCATCAAGGTGGGTGAGGTGAGCGACGAGCAGAAAGCGATGTTTACCCGGGTACTGCAGGGCCATATCGCGCTGGATCAGGCCCGCTTCCCCCGTGGCACCGCCGGTATCCAGCTCGATGTGCTGGCCCGCATGCCGCTGTGGCAGGCCGGTTACAACTATGACCACGGCACCGGCCACGGCGTCGGCCACTTCCTGAGCGTCCACGAAGGGCCCCAGCGCATCGCGCCGAAAGGGAGCATGGTCGCCCTGCAACCGGGCATGGTGCTCTCCAACGAGCCGGGCTACTACCGGGAAGATGGTTTTGGCATCCGCTGCGAGAACCTGGTTGTCGTGACCGAGCAGGAACAGGTTGGCGAGCTGCCGATGCTGGGCTTCGAGCGTCTGACCTACGTGCCGTTCGATACCCGCCTGATCGACCGCAGTCTGCTGAGCCCGGCCGAATTCCGCTGGATCAACGAATACCATGTCGAGGTGTTCCGCCGCCTGAGCCCGCTGCTCGAGGGCGAAGATCTCGCCTGGCTGGAGCAGGCAACCAGCCTCATCTGATAACACAGGGCCTGCGGGCCCTGTTTTTTTATCCCCCCTTTTGACCTGTATCAACACCCAAAGCGAGCAGGTCAGGAGAATGGCGGCCATGAAAAGTCATCATGCCAGCCCAGCCCGGGGCTCACACGCCGCAGCCAGCAAAAAGGCGAGTGACCACCCCAGACTCATGCGCGAGCAGCAGACGGTCAGCGCCATGATCCACCTCTACTGCCAGCACCATCATCAGGATCCCCATTGCCGCCATTGTCGCCAGTTGCGGGATTTCGCCCATCAGCGCCTTCGTCGCTGCCGTTATGGCCACGGCCACAAACCCACCTGCGCCAACTGCAATATCCACTGCTACGCACCGGCGATGCGCAAACAGATCCAGCAGGTGATGAAGTGGAGCGGCCCGCGCATGTTGCTGCGCCACCCCTGGCTCACCCTTCGCCACCTGCTCGACGGCTTGCGCAAAGCGCCCAAACTGCCCCAGAGCCGCCCCCTGCCGCCATAGCCGCCAATCCCTTGCATCCGGCAGGGGATGACCACTACCCTATGACTCCTTTTTTGCCGTTGACCCCAAGGTCAGCGGCGTTGCCGATCCGTTTGCTGCCAATGGAGTCCTGATGCACCACAACCCGCCCCTGCTACGCACCGCTACCCACAATGACATGCACGCCATCTGGCAGATCGATGCCAAGGTGTTTGGCGAAGATGTCTATCCCGCCTTCTTCTTCCGTCAGGCGATGGATTTGTGGCCCGAGTTGTTGCTGGTGGCTGAATACGAGGGGCAGCTGGTGGGTTATGTGCTGGGGGGATTTGGTCAGGAGCGGTCGCAAGGCTGGGTACTCTCGCTGGCGGTGCTGCCCGAGGCGCGCGGTTTCGGCCTCGCGGAGCGAATGATGCGCCAGATGGAGACCAACCAGCAGGCGCTGCAGATCAGCGAACTGCGGCTCACGGTCGATCCGGCCAATCCGGCCCAGCGCCTCTACTACCGGCTCGGTTACACATTGCAGGCGGAAATAGCCGACTACTTCGGCCCCGGAGAAGACCGTCTGCTGCTGGTTAAAACCCTCTCCGGTACAGCTGCGATTCAAGGACAAAACCGGTTACAGAACGCATAATTGGTTACATTTTGCCGATTTCATGTGTGACGGGGTTGGAGTAAAGTTCACTCATCAACCGGATTGTTCAAATTACGTGCAGCCCAGGAGGCCCACCATGTTGAAGCGTATGACCCTTATTGCCCTGCTGGCAGCGACCACCATCACCGGATGCGCCAACAGTGACGTTTACTCTGGCGATGTCTACACCAAGGACCGCGCCAAACAGGTGCAGACCGTCAGCTACGGCACCATCATCTCCACCCGCCCGGTGAAAATACAGGCCGATGAGAACTCCCTGATTGGCACCATTGGCGGCGCCGTAGTCGGTGGCCTGCTGGGCAGCACAGTCGGTGGCGGCACCGGACGCGATATCGCAGCCGCAGGCGGCGCCATCGCCGGTGCAGCGGCAGGCAACGCCATCGGCAACAAGATGAATCAGGTCGACGGCGTCGAGCTGGAGATCAAGAAAGAGAACGGCGAAGCCATCGTGGTCGTGCAGAAAGCCAGCCCCACCTTCACCCCGGGTGCTCGCGTGCGCATGACCCAGGGCAATGGCAGCATCAACGTGGCCGTCGTGAATTAAGCGTGTAAACTCAGGCTTTGCAGCTTTAGAGTCATAAAAAAACCGCCGGAACCGGCGGTTTTTTGTTGTCTGACGTTCGGAATTACATGCTGTAGGCCTTCTCGCCGTGGGAGGTGACATCCAGCCCTTCCCGCTCGGCATCGCCATTCACCCGCAGACCCACCAGCATGTCGACCGCCTTGAAGGCAATCGCCGCCACGGCACCGGACCAGAGCAGGGTGACACCGACCCCGATGGCCTGGATCTTCACCTGAGTCAGGATGGAGTAACCCTCGGCAACCTGATTGGTGACATAGTCCCACACCCCGGTGCCGCCCAGATCCGGGCTGGCAAAGACGCCGGTCAGCAGGGCGCCGAGAATGCCGCACACCCCGTGTACGCCAAACACGTCCAGACTGTCATCGGCACCCAGCAGGCGCTTGAGACCGTGGACACCCCACAGACCCGCCACGCCACTGATAAGGCCCATCACCAGACCACCGCCCACACCGACGAAACCGGCTGCCGGGGTGATCACCACCAGACCGGACACCGCACCGGATGCCGCACCCAGCAGGGAGGGACGTCCCTTCATCACCCACTCGGCCAAGGTCCATGAGAGAGCTGCCGCAGCCGGCGCCACCCAGGTGTTGATAAAGGCGAGTGCGGCGATACCGTTGGCTTCCAGCGCGGAGCCCGCGTTGAAACCGAACCAACCGAACCAGAGCAGGGAGGCACCGATCATGGTCATGGTCAGGCTGTGGGGGGTCATGGGATCACGACCGTAGCCCAGACGCTTGCCCACCAGATAGGCACCCACCAGACCCGCCACGGCGGCGTTGATGTGCACCACTGTGCCGCCTGCAAAGTCCAGCGCACCATGCTGGAACAGATAGCCGGCAGTGGCGGTCGCTGTGGCCGCAGCCTCGGCGCTGGTATAGGCATCCGGACCCGCCCAGTACCACACCATATGAGCCAGCGGGATGTAGGCGAAGGTGAACCAGATCACCGAGAAGAGCAGCACGGCGGCGAACTTGATGCGCTCGGCGAACGCCCCCACGATAAGGCCGCAGGTGATGGCGGCAAAGGCCCCCTGGAACACCACATAGATCAGCTCGCTGATCCCGACCCCCTTGCTGAAGGTGGCAGCGATGGAGTCAGGGGTCACCCCCTTGAGCAGCACCTTGCTGAAGGAGCCATAGAAATTGCCCCCCTCGGTAAAGGCCAGCGAATAGCCGTAGATCACCCAGAGCACACAGATGAGGCAGAACAGGGTAAAGACCTGCATCAGTACACTCAGCATGTTTTTGGCCCGCACCAGACCACCGTAGAAGAGGGCGAGACCGGGGATCGACATCAGGATCACCAGCGCCGCCGAGAGCAGCATCCAGGTGTTGTCACCCTTGTTGATTGTCATGGCGGCAACCGGCGCCACCGCCGCCTGTACCTGAGCGACCTCTTCGGCCCAACTTGGGGTAACCAGCAAGGCAGGCAACATCGTCAGACCCGCCATCATCCATTTTTTGACCATAGAGCACTCTCCTTCCCTGTCGTACCGGTACAAGACCGGCTCCGTTTCCCTGATTGAATCTGTGGCGAACCGCAAGGTGTTGCTGCAACCCGCCAGAATCACACCCGCGCCCGGCACGGGGATGCCTCTTGCCACTTCCTCATCACTGCGTCTGCCGCCGATGACCGCAAGAGACCGTCTGACATGTAAAAAGCATAAAGCGGGCCATAAATTTAAATCCTTTTAAATCATGGCATTAATAAGATTGCGCATCATCAATGCACCAATTTGGCGCATGAGCTGCGCTAACCTGCCCAGGGTCGCCCTGTCACAGGGCAGGCGATACTTCACGCACCAGAAGTGCGCAAACCCTGAGCCAGCCCACAAGCTGACGTCATCGATATCGCGCGCTGCGGGCCCGCTCGTTTACACTGACAGACCAGCAGTTTCCTGTTATCCGACCACGGCATGCCATTACACAGCCCCTTGTTTGCAAGCTGATGGCAGGCCCAATCCGAGGAACACCATGCAGTTCGATCGTCTCGACATCAGCCCCTCCCACTACCGTCATCTCGACCGGGAGCATCGCGCCCACATCGCGCTGCTGGGTATAGTGATGCTGGCCATCATGGCCCTTCATCTGTTGCTGCTGCCCCACTTCCCCTACGAGCGCTTTTACGCCGTCAGCTTTGGCTTCGAGGTGATCAACTGGCTCACCATGCTGTTCCTGTTCTGGGTGGTGCAGTGCGCCCACCTGCCCACCCACACCTACCGCATGCTCTCCTGCGGTCTGATGTTGTGGATCATGGGGGCCACCGCCGACATCATGGATGAGCTGGTGGCGCAGCCACTCTGGCTCGCCATCTATGCCGAGGATCTGCTGCGCTCCAGCGGCATCCTGCTAAGCAGCATCGGTATCCTGAGCACCATGCACCACCTCTTCCACATCAATACCCAGCTCAGACAGCAGGCGCTGTTCGACGATCTGACCCGGCTGCCAAACCGGCGCTACTTTCATCAGCAGCTGTTTCTGGAACAGGGGATTTGCCACGCCCTCATCCTGCTGGATCTCGATCACTTCAAGGTGATCAATGACAACTACGGCCACGATATCGGGGATCGGGTGTTGCAGCAGTTTGGCGAGCTGTTGCAACAGCACTGCCCGCCCGGTGCGCTGGCGGCCCGTGTCGGGGGTGAAGAGTTTGCCCTGCTGCTGCCCTTAGCCCACGAAGCCGAGCTACAGCAACTGGCCAACACCCTGCTCACTGCGACCCGCACCATAGCCCCCGACCCGGCCCATACCATGACGGTCAGCCTGGGAGTGGGGATCCGCGAGCCCAAGGAGCCGGCAGTCTCGCTGTTCAAACGGGTGGATCAGGCGCTTTATGGCGCCAAGGAGGCGGGCAGAAACTGCGCGGTATGGGCGATGCCGACTAACAAGGAGACGTGAAGATCTACCGATTGATTGCCGATCACGGCGGAAGATTGCTGCTGAAACAGGGGCCCAAGGGCCCTTGTTTCATGTGGGAAATCCCCCCGCCTAAAAGCGGAGGGTAAGACCGATATTGGCCTGCCACTGGGTTACCAGCTCCCCGCGCACCTTGAACACGCACTGCTCAGGGTTGCAGAGAAACTGGTTGTTGTCGTTAACCAGCGAGCCATAACCGCGCACCTCGGCCCGCAGGGCCAGATGCTCGGCGAGGCGCGGTTGCACCCCGAGCGCCAGCGACATGGAAGGAGTCACCTCGCTGTCGTAGGCGGCAAAGCGGGTCACCCCGATCCCGGCGCCGATATAGGGCGCCATCAGGTTGTCAGAGAGAGTAAGCGCACCGGCAAAGTGCAGGGTGTCCACCGTCAGGCGATCCGGCTGGTCGGGAGAGAGGGTGGTGGACTGATGGCTGTAGAGCAGCTCAATCATGCCGGGATCATCCACCTCCTTGCTGATAAAGAAGCCCCAGCTGCCGGAGCTCTGTCCTTGCAGTGAATCGAGCGAGGCCGAGCGCGAGATCGGCTGCACCTCATCACTCTTCTCAAAATCGATGGCTGAGCTGTAGCCAAAAAATGGCGTCACCTGCCAACCGGATGTGGTCGAGGCCTCGCTACTCCAGGCCTGCCCCAGTGGCAGCAGCAGCCCCATTATCACGATCCCTGCTCTCTTCATCATCATCCCCCTGCTCCCTGTGTGATTGTGCAGAAAGCATACCAGAGGCGTCCTGCGCCCATCCTAAACGGCGGCTGTACCGGATCACTTTCGTCGCGGGATTTCCCTCTCGCCGGAACCTCTGCCGAGCCGCCCCACTGGCGCCGCTATGCGCCCCTGCCACCATTCATCGACGGTTAACCTCTGCCACGTATGCTGGCGCCAAATCGGGTCATCGGGGCCCGTTATCACTACTCAAAAGGACATCAGGGAATGGTTGCCGCGCAACTTCACGACCCCCAAACTACCCTCGCGGATACCCTGCGGGCCACCGCGCATGCCATCGACGAGAGCCACATCAGCCTGCGCCAGATGCTCGCGCTGGTGGGCGAGCAGGGCATGCTGCTGTTTTGCGTGCTGCTCACCGTCCCCTTCCTGCTGCCGGTCTCCATTCCCGGGGTCAGCACCCCGTTTGGCCTGCTGATCCTCTTTATCGGCATCGGCATCACCCTCAATCGGGTGCCTTGGCTGCCCGCCATGCTGATGGAGCGCCGCTTCGCCGCCGACCAGCTCAAGCCGACCCTGCACAAGGGGGCGGATCTGCTGGCCCGGGTCGATCGCGTTATCCGCCCACGCCTGCTGGTGCTGACCGGCAGCAACACGGTCAACCGCTGCAACGGCCTGCTGATCATGCTGGCCGCCCTGCTGCTGATGCTGCCCCTGGGCGCCATCCCGTTCACCAACGCCATGCCTGCCTGGGCCATCCTGCTGCTGGCCACTGGCATGTTGCAGCGGGATGGTCTGTTCGTCGCCAGCGGCTATCTGCTGGTAAGCGCAACCCTGGTCTGGTTCAGCGTGCTGGCCATCGGCTTGCTGATGGCGGGCCAGAGCGCCAGCGGCCTGCTCGGCTAACCCCGATGCACAGAAAAAGGGCGACCAGATGGTCGCCCTTTTTGATTTGTGCGGGATACCGCCCGGTCAAAGCAGATCGTAGATAAGGGCCGAGATGGCAAGCAGCCCCATCACCAACACAAAAAGGGTACTCGGCCCGCGATAACGCTTGAGTGCGGGCAAGCGATAGATGGAGCAGGCCGGCAGCAGAAACAGGATCACCGCGATCAGCGGGCCGCTGACGCGCTCGATGATGTCGAGCACATTGGGGTTCAGATAGGTGATGACGGCGGTCACCATAAACAGGATCACCGATGACACCCGGGCGATGGTTGACTCCTTGAGGGAGAGCCCCAGCCCCTGACAGGCACCGCTCACCATGCTCACCGTCCCCTCGCTCACCCCCATGGAGGTGCCGAGGAAGGATTTGGACATGGCCAGAATGGCGATGAGCGGCCCCACATAGGCGATCAGCGGATTGGAGAACTTGTTCGCCAGCGCCGACAGCACCGAGATATTGTCGGTGCGGGCCAGCGCCATCTCGGCCTGACTCAGACTCATCACGCAGCTCACCACGAAAAAGAGCACGCTGCCGCAAATCAGCATACTGCTGTACTTGATGATCCGCTTGGCGCGCAGGTCGGCGCTCTCCTGACAACGCTTTTTCTGCGCCGCGCTGAAGGAAGAAATAATGGGCGCATGGCTGAAAGAGAAGACCATCACCGGCACGATCAGCCAGAGGGATTTCCAGAACGCCGGATCACGCCAATCCACCGCCTGGCTCTCGCTGAAATAGGAGAGGCTCCACTGGGGCAGCAGATAGATAGAGAGGCCAATCAGAAAGGCAACCATCGGCAGTGCCAGCACGCTGATGGCCGACACCACGATCTGTTTGCCGGCCAGCAGCACCAGATGCAGGCCCAGCATCACCCCCAGCACCAGCAAGCCGCGCGGCAGCTCGGCATCCCCCAGCTGGTGAACCACGAAGCTCTGAATCGCGTTGGTGATGGAGATGCTGTAGACCAGAATGATGGGGTAGAAGGCCATCAGATAGACCAGCATCAGCAGCTTGCCCGCCTTGGCACCGAAGTGCTCCTCCACCACATGAGTGATATCCCCTTCCCGATGGGAGCTGGAGAGCACAAAGCGGCTCAATGCCCGGTGGGAATAATAAGAGAGCGGAAAAGCCAGCAATAAAATAAACAGCAAAATAACCGGAGAATTACTGCCAACAGTAATAGGGAGAAATAACGTACCGGCACCGACAGCAGTGGCATATAGGCCCATGGTCCATACCGAATCGCTTTTCTCCCATTTCAATTTTGAAACAGGGTTACTCTTTTCAGCAATAGAAACACTCATTGCAATATATACCTTATTAATCTGTCATCATTATTTTTATTGGCCCGAATAACAGGCTGGAGATATGTCGTTGCATATCGCCCTGCACATGAAAAAACAACGCCGCCAGCGGCCAACAGGGCCACCGGAGAGAAACGGAGCTGCCACGCTACCATCGTTGAAATCGCTATCCGGGTCAAGGTTAATAATTCATGACTGTTTGAATCGGAATGTTTCAAAAGACAACAGGATGTATCACATTCGTCACCCAAAACCAGATTCACGCCTGTTTGATAACATACCGATAAAACCTCATGCTGTTGCCCAACAACACAAATAAGACCAGCGATCAGGCCGATAATATTAACACCTTAAGCTGTGGAATATGAGTTAAATAATACGGCCAACTTTTCTACTAATTGACAGTGATGTCAGCCAATTTATTCAGGGTAAAAGCACAGGCTATTTCCCGCAGCAACCGGGGTGGCACTCTCAACCTGCCGGGCAGTGCGCCACCCGGTTGCGGCCTGCCCGCTTGGCCCGATAGAGCCACTCGTCGGCCCGGGCCAGCGCCTGATTGATCTCCTCCTCCGGCTGCACCAGGGTTGTGCCCAGACTGACCGTGATGGCGACCGGATCGGCAGGCAGCGCTTCGACGGCGGCACGGATCTGCTCCGCCATCTGCTGCAAACCGGCTTCATCGATCCGCGGCAGCAGGATCAGAAACTCCTCGCCACCGCTGCGCACAAAGAGGTCATCCGCCCGCAACAGAGCATCGATACAACTACTGAAGCGCTGCAAGGCCCGATCTCCCTGCTGGTGGCCGTAACGATCGTTGAGCTGCTTGAAGTGATCGATGTCGAGCATGATAAGGCCGCAGGGGGCCTCCCCTGCCCGCAACGGCTGGCAGTGCTCGAAGAAGAAACGGCGGTTGTAGAGGCCGGTCAACTGGTCGGTTTCACTCTGGCGCAGCAGTCGCTGCTGCAACTCGTACTGGCGGGTGATATTGCGGGTCACCCAGGCCACCGCCCGCTTGCCGTCATAGAGGGAGGGCAGCGGCGCAATCTTGCCCTCGAAACGCTGTATCCCTTGCGGCCCGGCGGCAGCATTGATCCCCCCCACTTCGACGGCGGAGAGCTCATACTCCACCACCCGCACCTGACCGTTTGCCAGCGACTCGGCCACCTGCGCCTTGACCCACATGGCCATCTCGGGTGGCAGCACATCTGCCAACTGCTTGCCCGCCAGCGGATTACCGTCGTGATAGGATTGCTGCTCCATGCCGCCGATATATTCCACGTAATAGCCATCTTCACTGAGGATAAAGACGGGATCTGGCAGCTGGGCCATCACTTCATAAAGCTGGGTTACCGAAAGCGCCACGGAGACTCCTGTACTTCAGCGTCAAACAGGGGGAGATATTCTGCCTCAAGAGGACTCACTCGCCCTCATCGGCAGAACAGAAAAATCTGCGGCCACAGCCAACAATCCTTTACATCTAGCAGCCTGCCAGCCTCTCGGCCAGCGCGTTGCAACTCCCGCCACTGAGCTCGCTCACAGCGGCGAAAGCCCCCTCCCCCGGTCGCGCATATCCCATTGTTTCAACTCACAAGTTCATTTACGCTGGCCGTCCTGAGTCCAGTTTTCACCTCATCAGCCATCAGGAACGCCAGCCACCCGCAACCGCAGGGGCTGTACCACGGAAAAGGAATCGCCAGATGAAAAACGCCATCGTCACCGCCCGCTTCGACGCCATTAGCACCGAAGGGGAACAGCTCGTCCTCAAAATCGCCATCAAGGCCCCCGAGCCGGATCCCAAGTCCGCCAGCGGTGACTGGCGCTGCAAGGTGAAACTGGCGGGGCTGAGCGACAAAACCTTTATCTACGGCATCGACAGCCTGCAGGCCCTGAGCCTCGCCATCAAGTTTGTCGAGACCGAGCTGCGCGCCTTCTCCGATGCGGGCTGGCAGTTCTATCTGCCAGGCAGCCCCGATCACCCCATCGACATGAGCGCCTGCTACTTCCCGGCGCTCTAGCCCGCCCATCCAAGGAGACCAGATGCACGGACCCGATCCCGCCAATCCCCACCCCATGAACGGCTTCCCCCAGGTGTGCTTTATCAAGAACACCATCAAGGGGCCCAATATCGAGGTGGGTGATTACACCTATTACGACGACCCGGAGGATTCGGCGGGCTTCGAGCGCAACGTCCTCTACCACTTCCCCTTCATCGGCGACAAGCTCATCATCGGCAAGTTCTGCGCCATCGCCCGCGGGGTGAAGTTCATCATGAACGGCGCCAACCACCAGACCTCCGGCTTCTCCACCTACCCCTT
Organism: Aeromonas sp. 97A; assembly: GCF_051919185.1. NCBI lineage: Bacteria > Pseudomonadati > Pseudomonadota > Gammaproteobacteria > Aeromonadales > Aeromonadaceae > Aeromonas > Aeromonas sp. 97A. Next base: position 3,189,987 of record NZ_JBQBFF010000001.1, read on the forward strand.
CTTTATCTTCGGCAACGGCTGGGAGAGCGCCGCCCCCGCCCCGGGCAGCCTCCCCTACAAGGGCGATACCATCATCGGCAACGATGTCTGGATTGGCTATGACGCCCTGATCATGCCGGGGGTAAAAGTCGGCAACGGCGCCATTATCGCCGCCCGCTCCGTGGTCACCGGTGACGTGCCCGCCTACGCCGTGGTCGGCGGCAACCCGGCCAAGGTGATCCGCTACCGCTTCGACGACGACACCATCGCCCGTCTCAACGCCATCGCCTGGTGGGACTGGCCGGTGGAGCAGATCAGCCGCAACCTGCCGCTTATCAGCGGCGGTGAGATAGCCGCGCTGGAAGCGGCAACCCGTTAGAGACAACCACCATCAAGCAGGAAGCACTATGCAACTAACCCCACCCCAACCGCCTCAGGACGATGAGATCGAAGCGCTGCGCATTGGTCTCTCGGGCTTCAACAAGGATCACGCCGGCACCCATCTGCGCGAACGGATCGCCAGCTTTATCAAAGATGAAGAGGGCAAGGTACACGGCGGCATCATCGCCGACATCAAGTGGGGCTGGCTGCACGTCGACTGGCTCTGGATCGACGAAAGCATCCGCCGCGATGGCTGGGGCGGCCGCCTGCTGGGCGCCATGGAGCAGTACGCCCAAAGCAAGGGCATCAGCAACTACCATCTGGAAACCACCAGTTTTCAGGCCCTCCCCTTCTACCAGAAGCAGGGTTACGAGGTCTTTGGCCAGCTGCCCGATATGCCGCCGGGGCATATCAGTTACTTTCTGAAAAAGCAGTCATAAGCCGATGAGCTGCCGCAACAGCCCTGCAATAAACAAGGCGCCGGGTAGCAGGAGTCTCTCCTTCTACAGGCGCCTTGCCTTGCTCTTTGCACTGCTTACAACCAGCTCCAGCGCCTTTGCCCTGTCACTACACGATCTGGATCCGGCATTTGAGCGGTGCGAAGCGCTCAAGTCACAACACAGCGCCACACTGCCCGCGAAAAGCGACCCCTTCTGGTCACTGGAGAAGGAACAACAGACGACCGTGCTGATCTATCTGCATGAGAAAAGCATGGAGCGCTGCACCGCAGCAGAAGTGGATGCGCTGGCGATCAAGGCGTTCCATCAGGCGGTAGAGGGAGACCGTAGTTTTCTCGACACCCTGATCAAGGCGAGAACCACCACGCTCACTCCCGCCCAGCAAGCTCAGTTGCAGCAAGTCGGCCAAGCAGAGCTGGATAGATTGGCCGGGATGAAGGAATTTGCTCAGCCTTTCTCGCTGACGGCTTCCCTCAAGCAACTGGGCAGCGCAGCCCCATAGACACCATCAAGCAGGAAGCACGATGCAGCTCACTACCGTTGCCAACACCCAGATCGTAATCCGCCCATTCGAGCCGAGCGATGCTGACGAGTTTGTCCGCGCGGCCCACGAATCGATCGAGACGGTCGGTAAATGGATGAGCTGGTGCTCCCATTCATTTACTCGGGAAAACGCACTGGAGTGGTTTACCAACTGCGAGCAGGATCGCGAAGCGGGACGTGCCTTTGACATGGGCATTTTCTGCGCCACCACCGGCCAGCTGTTGGGTGGCGCAGGTATCAACCAGCTGTCGCCCCACCATCGCTACGGCAATATCGGCTATTGGGTACGCCAATCCCGCCAAGGCTGCGGCATCGCCCGACAGGCGGTCGCCCTGCTCCGTGACTTTGGCTTTCGGCAGCTGGGTCTATTTCGGCTGGAGATCGTGATGGGAATCGGCAACAGCGCCAGCGAAGCGGTTGCCATCGCCGCAGGGGCTACCTTTGAGTGCCGGGCAAGGAACCGTATCTTTCTCCATGGACTGCCTATGGATGCGAATGTTTACTCCCTTATTACAGCCTACTAAATCTTGCAGTAGAGCAAATCCTATCGACCTCGATAACCTGCATGGACGATGGTCATGGAAAACTCACTCTGCACTTTCACCTAGGCACCCCAGACACAGAAGCCAAAATAGCGTACCCCTCAGAATTTCATTATATAAGACCCAATTATTTATGTTGGGACGTATATAGTATTCGCTTCAACTTAAAAACCAACTCTTAAGTGAGCATATGTATTAACCAAGAAGGTGTCACCTAAATAGTAGTAACGCCAAAATATTGAAAATGGATGTTTCACTGTCAACATTGCAGAAATAGTTTGCTCTGCACGAATTTTGTCCACCTCTGGAGATTTTTTATTTCTTAAAACGCGTCTAGCATTCAATAAGTCTGTGTAGTGATCCCATAACTGCTCCATCAAGGCCTCACGGCTTATACCTCGCAATGCAGTATTTTCAAGGTTAAAGCATTCATCAAGTAATCTTGCCGTGTTTATCATTTCTTGAGTCGGATTCTGGCTAGTAGTTCCGACCATCACCCTATCTGATGGTGCTGATGGCATCTTGCAACTAATTAATGAGCCTACATCCAAGGCACCATCTGTACAGTCAAGAAGATTGACATGTCGATTACTTTTGATGCTATTACAACGCGAGCAAGAGTAAAAAAGATTCTCCCAAGAATATTTTAACGCATCATCACCCTCATGAGGAATAAAATGTTCTACTTCTACATCTTGAATCTCATCACGTTCACAAAGATAACATTTTTCAAAGAACATTGGTTTTAACACTACGAGAACTTCCTCTTTAGTGTAATGACCTCTTGCTATACATGCAGGTGCCGGATAAATTCGAGTAACATTAAACATCTGCTACTCCTCACCATCATTAGCATCAAGAAGTGCATTCTTACCAAGAAGAAGAAACGCTTTCGACTTCGAGTCCAATCGTGCTTCATGAGGCTCAATTAAATTAACAACCTTTTGCAACTCATCTTTGTTAATCGGCCTCTGCTGTATAAGTTGAGCCATCAGCTCTAGCTGTTCATTTAACAGATTAGATGTACTATCAACACCTAGTAAACCTTTCAAAATTGACTCATAAGAATACATCGACAAGTCTTCTAAGCACTCCATTTTACTTAAGTCATAAATAACTGAATCATTTACTGATTGGATAACAAATGGTGAATGCGTGGTAATAATAAACTGAATTTTTGGGAAGGCTTTGTCAAAAAATGAGAAAATCTTCCTTTGAATTGAGACATGTAGATGTGCATCAATTTCATCAATTAAAACAAATCCCGAAATTTTATTTGATGGTACATCACGAAGCTCAACCTTCATTAATAAATCAGCATAAATACTGAGAATAGAACTGTAACCAGATGAAAGATTGTCAAATCTAAATGGTTCTTTCCCATCTTGATGTATATAAAAAGCCTGTTCTTCAGGATTATATTTCAGAGACAATTGACTATCTTCAAATAAATTACGAAGATCGCTTTCCACTTTATCAAACCAGCTGTTGATTTGCTTTGCTTTCTCTGGGTTATTTTCACGAGCAATTACATGGCTACCATAGTTATAATAACTAACAAGATATCTTTCAAATTTATCACTTGAGTCCTGCAATATATCCTCTTGCATGCCACGTTGTTTAATCGATGCGATATTTTCTACTTGCCCATTATTTGCCAATTGATTAGCTAATCGATTCGCCTCAAAAAACCTAAGAACAAATGCCTTTTCATTTAGCAATGAAAATATGTCCATGAGGCCTTCAAATTCTATTTTTTCATTTATTGACTGCTGATGTTTTTTTGAAATCTCATCTACTCTATCTTTATGATATTGATAGTGCTGATGAGACAAATCTATGCTATTAAATGTTTCCTGGGCGCTTTCCAACTCACGTAATATTACATCTTCCGGTTGAATTTTCCGTTCAAGAACCCCGCGTAGATAGTCATTTAATTGACGTAAAAATCTTGTTTTACCACAGCCATTTGCACCAGTAATAATAAGATTCTTACCATTTAACGGTATTTTTACTCTCTTATCTATACTCCCAGATAGTTTAAAATCAATTTCCTTTATCATAATTCTCTCCATCTATTTACAGACAAAATAGTATCGTAACAATCATACCAAGCATTGCATGCAATTTCACCAAGGCTAAATAGGCTACACCATATGTGAAGTCAAATGCACGCTGATATGATTGCCATTAACATTATTTTTTGGATAAAAATATCAGCATAGAAGAACTCTATATCGGCTTCCTTTTTAAGTGTGGAAGAAAGCTTGATTGCCACAACGATTAACCAGAGTTTCACATATCCGCTGCAATACCGACGATGGTGATATAAAACCATTCATTAGTGCTGCAATGCGTTCCGCTTATTACACCCTACGACTACCCCCTGAGGTGATGGCGGGCACGGTTTTGGTTCCCCCTCTTATTCGCAGAGGTGAGCACGCTTGACCAGGCCGCGAGACAGGATGTCGAGCGAGCGGCGCCGGGCCATGGATGGCCCGTCGGCGCGTGCCGTCGGACAAGCGGGTGAGCCGAAGGAACCCGACGAAGTCGGGCGAATAAGTGGGGGTGGCCTTTCTTTTGGTGACTTTTCTTTGGCCACGCAAAGAAAAGTTACTCGCCCAAGCCCGAAGGGCGGGCGAAACCCCTTCGAGGCCAGCGGCCTCGCGTCCTGCACGGCGAAGCCGTGCCATCGACTATCCCCCCGGACGATTACGCCTGACGGCTAATCGACCCTACGATTGCACGACGCAGCCGTGCCTGCTTGCCACAGGCACGGAGTCTGGCTGGACGCCGGGATGCCACCGGCAAAGGGGGGCGTGGCCGCCCCTATCGGCCCAAGAAGGGCTCCCAGTCCTTGAACACCGGCTGCAAGCCGGCCTGCCGCACGGCGGCGGCCACCTCTCCTACCGGCCTGTCGTCGTGGATGGCGAACTGCTCCAGCTCCTCTGCATCCCCCTCGGCATAGCCTCCCGGCTGGGTGCGCGACTCGGCCGACATCTGGGTGATGCCAAGGCGCACCGCGCCGTTGCGAAAGGTGGCCGACTCGCGGGTCGAGAGGGACAAGTCCAGCGTGGGCGAGAAGAGGCGCCAGGCGCAGATCAGCTGGGCCAGCTGGCGATCCGACATAACCACGGCAGGTTCAAGTCCGCCGGTGCAGGGGCGCAGGCGCGGGAAGGAGAGCGAGTAGCGGCTCTGCCAGTGGTGGCGCTCAAGCCAGCTCAGATGCTCGGCGACAAAGTAGCTGTCGGCACGCCAGTCCGAGGAGAGGCCGATCAGCGCCCCCAACCCGATCTTGTCGATACCGGCGCGGCCAAGTCGATCCGGCGTGGCGAGGCGCCATGCGATGTCCCGCTTGTTGCCGCGCAGATGGTGGCGGGCATAGGTGGGGGCGTGGTAGGTCTCCTGATAAACCATTACGGCATCGAGGCCGAGGCTTTTCAGCTCGGCATAGTCGGCCTGCGAGAGGGGCTGCACCTCCATCCCCACCGTACTGAAGTGGCGGCGGATGATGGGCATCACCTCGCGAAAATAGGCGAGCCCCACCTTGTGCTCGTGCTCGCCGGTCACCAGCAGCACGCTGTCAAAACCGCGCGCCTTGATGGCCAGACACTCGCGCTCAATCTCGTCGCTATTCAAGGTCTTGCGCTTGAGGCGGTTGCTCATGGAGAAGCCGCAGTAGGTGCAGTCGTTGGCGCACAGATTCGACAGATAGAGCGGCACATAGAAGCCGATGGTGTTGCCAAAGCGCTGGCGGGTCAGCCGCTCGGCCTCGGCTGCCATCTGCGGCAGATAGGCTTCGGCGGCTGGGGAGATCAGCGCCATAAAATCGCTCTGGGTGCGGCGCGGTGCGCTCAGGGCGCGGGCCACATCGGCGGCTGTCTTGGCGCGGATCTGCATGCCGATATCGTCCCACTCCAGCTCCTGCCATCGGTCGAGAAAGGTAAGCTCTTTAGCCCTCCCCCCCAGCCCCTCTCCCTTATTTTGTGAAGAGCCAAGAGGGGAGCTAAACACATCAACCACAGGAGAAACCGAGAAAGAGGGCGTGGCGATTGGATATTGTCCCGCGCCAGCATCATGACTCATAACGCCCCCAGAAAATCGGTGAGCGGGCTGGAGGCTTGGGCCTGCAGGGCGCGGGCGCCGAGACCTGCCTCATAGGCGCTGCGCCCGGCGGTGCAGGCCAGCGCAAAGGCGCGGCCCATGGCGACCGGATCGCCGCTCACCGCGATGGCGGTGTTGACCAGCACGGCATCGGCGCCCAGCTCAAAGGCGGCGGCGGCATGGCTCGGCGCACCGATCCCCGCATCCACCACCACCGGCACATTGGCCTGCTCGACGATGATGGCGAGAAACTCCCGGGTCACCAGCCCCTGATTGGAACCGATGGGCGCACCGAGCGGCATCACGGCGGCGCAGCCCACCTCTTCCAGCCGTTTGCAGAGCACGGGGTCGGCCCCGCAGTAGGGCAGCACCACAAAGCCCTCTTTCACCAGCTGCTCGGCGGCTTTCAGCGTCTCTATGGGATCGGGCAGCAGATAGCGCGGATCGGGGTGGATCTCCAGCTTAAGCCAGTTCGTGCCCAGCGCCTCGCGGGCGAGATGGGCGGCAAACACCGCCTCAGCGGCGCTCTTGGCGCCTGAGGTGTTGGGCAGCAGCTTGACCCCGAGTTGCAGCAAGGGGCTCAGGATATCGTCGTGGGCCTTGCCCGGTTCGAGCCGCTTGATGGCCATGGTGACCAGTTGGGAGCCACTCGCCTCGATGGCGGCAGCCATCAGTTCCGGGCGGGCAAACTTGCCGGTGCCGGTAAAGAGGCGCGAGGAGAAGGTGTGATCGGCAATGGTCAGCATGTCAGCCTCCCGCCACAGTGGTAAGAAGAGATGAAGTTCCGCCGCAAGGCAGAACGCTCGAAGATGGGATCGCAAGCATCATGGATCAGCCTCCCGCAATGGCGGTAAAGAGGTGAAGTTCATCCCCGTCATTGAGACGGGTCTCGGCCCAGCGGCCACGGGGCAGCACGGTGCCGTTAAGGGCTACCGCCACTCCCTGTGGATTAACGTCTTGCGCCGCCAGCAGGTCGGCCACGCTCTGCCCTGTCGCCAGCGGCTGCGCTTTATCGTTGAGTCGAATGGTCAAGGTCATGGGGTGATCTCCTTATCGTGTGACGGGCATCGGCGCTGCCCGCAAACCGGGCAATCGGGATCGGGGGCCAGAGTGAGGGTCTGCCACTGATGGGTCAAAGCATCGAAGCGGCGCAATGTGCCAGCGACCGGGCTTGGCATCCCGAGCAGCAGTTTCAATGCCTCCAGCGCCTGCAAGGAACCCATCACCCCGACCAGCGGGCCGGTGACGCCGCTGGTCTCGCAGCTCTCCTTGATCTTGGTATCCAGCGGATAGAGGCAGGCGTAGCAGGCGTGATCCGTACCTGTGCGCGCCATCAGCTGCCCCTGCCAGCCCACTGCGGCGGCGGAGATCCAGGGCTTACCCTGAGCCACGCAGGCGGCGTTGATGGCCTGCCGAGTGGCGAGGTTGTCGCAGCAGTCGATCACCAGATCCACCTCGGCCACAAACTCCGGCAGGCTGGCGGCATCGAGCCGCTGGTTGATGGCGATCAGCTCCACCTGCGGGTTGTGGGCGGCCAAGCGCTCGCGGGCCAGCTCCGCCTTGGAGTGGTTGACCGCCTCGCTATCAAACAGGATCTGGCGCGGCAAGTTGCTGGAATCCACCGTGTCGCCATCAGCCAGCCACAAGGTGCCCACCCCGCCCCCCGCCAGATAGAGGGCGAGCGGTGAGCCAAGCCCGCCGAGGCCCACGATCAGCACAGACTTATCTTTCAGCCGTGCCTGCCCTTCTTCACCCACTTCCGCCAGCATCAGCTGGCGGCCGTATCGCAAATACTCAGCATCAGAGAGCATGGGCAGCCTCCTGCAAGTCGGTCATGAGCTGTGCTGAACGCGGCTCATCCCCCACCCCCACGGCCGCGAGCAGTCGCTCGGTCGCCCCCTGCCAGTCGTCGCTGGCCGTGATGGCCGAGACCAGCGCGATACTGCCGACCCCGCTCCCCTTGACCGCCGCCACCCGCTCCTCGCTGATGCCGCCGATGGCCACAGTCGGCCAGTCGCACATCAGGGCGCGGTAGCGATGCAGCCGCACCAGCCCCTGCGGGCGCGAAGGCATCGCCTTGGTGTTGGTCGAGAAGATATGACCCAGCGCCATATAGGAGGGCGCCAGCTCGCGGGCCCGCATCAGCTCGAAGTAGCCGTGGGTGGAGATGCCAAGGCGCAGTCCGGTGGCCTGAATGGCGGCGAGATCGGCGGTCTCCATATCCTCCTGCCCCAGATGCACGCCCCAGGCTCCCGCCTCGATGGCCTGCTGCCAGAAGTCGTTGATAAAGAGCCGCGCCCCATAACGGCGACCAAGCGCTACCGCATCGCGAATGGCCGGCGCCACCTCTGCGGCAGGCAGATTCTTGATCCGCAGCTGGATGGTCTTGACCCCCAGCCCCAGCAGGCGGCGCAGCCACTTGACCGAATCCACCACCGGATAGAGGCCGAGGTTGTGTTCGGTCGGCGCGAAGGGGCCATCCGGCAGGCGGGCGCTGCTTGTCTGATAAAGTCCGAAGCGGCGATCGAGGGTTGATCCCGCCAACACGGCGCGGGGGAAGTGGGCAAGATCGGCGGGCCAGCCAAGATGGGCGATGGGGCCCGGGCCTGCGCCCACTCCCTGCGCTGCAGCCAAGCCCTGTTGCAGGTAGGCACGCGCCAGGGTGATGGCGTCTTCCACCGGATAATCCTGCGCCACCACGGCGGCGATGGCGCTGGCGTAGCAGCAGCCGGTGCCGTGGCCGTGGCGGGTATCTAGGCGCGGTGCGGCGAGCCAGAATTCGCGGGTCTCGTCTTGGTAGTAGTCGAGGCAGAGCTCACCGCTCCAACCCAGATGGCCGCCCTTGACCAGCACGGCGCGAGCGCCCAGTTCGCGCAGCCGCTGGGCGGCGAAGCGCACCAGCACAGGGCTGGTCGCAGGAATGCCGGTCAGGGCCTCCAGTTCGGGGCCGTTGGGGGTGATGAGCGACAGACGTGGCAACAGCTGTTCACGCACCGCCTCCAGCATATTGGGCTCCGCCATCGGGGTGCCGGTGCTGGCGATGGCCACCGGGTCGTAGACCACGAAGGGGGCCTCGATGGCAGCCAGTCGACGGGCCAGCACCTCCACATGGAGCCGGGTCGGCAGCAGACCGATCTTGATGGCGGCAGGCGGCAGATCGACGCCGAGGGCGTCAATCTGGGCGGTGAAGGTCTGCATCAGCACGGGGTCGACCATCTTCACCGCCACCGAGTTCTGGGCGGTAATGGCGGAGATGACCGAGCAGCCGTGCACGCCAAGGTCGTGCAATGTATGCAAGTCGGCCTGAATGCCGGCGCCGCCGCCGGAGTCGGAACCGGCGATGGTCCAGACAACTGGGCGGGAGTCCATCACGGGCGACAGATCGGCGGGGCTGACAGCCCCGCTTGCACTGCTCACGCCTCCTCCCCTGCGGCCTGTTTCAGCGCCGCCGCCTGATGGTAGATCTCGCCGCCGGTCTCCTTGAAGGTCTCCGCCATCCGAGCCATGCCGCTCTCCACCTGAGCCACTACCTGCTCCTGCTGGCCATCCATGCCGACCAGCTTGATCTCTACCGCCTCAAGCTTCGCCGCGTAATCGCGCACATCCTGAGTGATCTTCATGGAGCAGAACTTGGGCCCGCACATGGAGCAGAAGTGGGCCACCTTGCCGGACTCCTGCGGCAGGGTCTCATCGTGGTAGGCACGGGCAGTGTCGGGGTCGAGGGCCAGATTGAACTGATCCTCCCAGCGGAATTCAAAGCGCGCCTTGGACATGGCGTTGTCCCGGATCTGGGCGCCCGGGTGCCCCTTGGCCAGATCGGCGGCGTGAGCGGCGATCTTGTAGGTGATAAGCCCCTGCTTCACATCCTCCTTGTTGGGCAGCCCCAGATGCTCCTTGGGGGTGACGTAGCAGAGCATGGCGCAGCCGTACCAGCCGATGAGCGCGGCGCCGATGCCGGAGGTGAAGTGATCGTAACCCGGCGCGATATCGGTGGTGAGCGGGCCCAGCGTATAGAAGGGCGCCTCGTGGCAGTGCTCCAGCTGCTCGGTCATGTTGCGCTCGATCATGTGCATCGGCACGTGGCCCGGCCCCTCGATCATCACCTGCACGTCGTACTCCCACGCGATTTTGGTCAGCTCGCCCAGAGTGCGCAGCTCGGCGAACTGGGCCTCGTCGTTGGCGTCATAGACGGAGCCCGGACGCAGACCGTCGCCCAGCGACAGGGCCACGTCATAGGCGGCGCAGATCTCGCAGATCTCGCGGAAGTGCTGGTAGAGGAAGTTCTCTTTATGGTGGGAGAGGCACCACTTGGCCATGATGCTGCCGCCGCGCGAGACGATGCCGGTGAGGCGCTTGGCGGTCATCGGCACAAAGCGCAGCAGGACGCCGGCGTGGATGGTGAAGTAGTCCACCCCCTGCTCGGCTTGTTCGAGCAGGGTGTCGCGGAACAGCTCCCAGGTGAGGTCTTCGGCGATGCCGTTGGTCTTCTCCAACGCCTGATAGATGGGCACGGTACCGATGGGGACCGGGCTGTTGCGCAGGATCCACTCGCGGGTCTCGTGGATGTAACGGCCGGTGGAGAGATCCATCACTGTGTCGGCGCCCCAGCGGGTGGACCAGACCAGCTTCTCCACCTCCTCTTCGATGCTGGAGGTGACCGCCGAGTTGCCGATGTTGGCGTTGATCTTCACCAGAAAATTGCGGCCGATGATCATCGGCTCCGCTTCCGGGTGGTTGATGTTGCTGGGGATGATGGCGCGACCGGCGGCCACCTCATCGCGCACGAATTCGGGGGTAATGTTCTGGGGCAGGCGGGCACCGAAATCGCGGCCCGGATGTTGGGTGCGCAGCAGCTCGGAGCGCACCCGCTCGCGCCCCATGTTCTCGCGAATGGCGATAAATTCCATCTCGGGAGTGACGATACCGGCACGGGCGTAGTGGAGCTGGGTGACCCGGCGACCCGGCTTGGCGCGGCGCGGTTTCGGCAGATGTTCGAAGCGCAGGTGATCCAGCCCCTCATCGGCCAGACGCTCCTGAGTGAAGGTGGAGCTGAGCCCCGGCAGTTCGTCGGTATCATCCCGTTCCAGCACCCAGTTCTCCCGCAGGCGCGGCAGACCGCGGCGCACATCGATGGCGACCCCCTCCTCCCCGTAACGGCCCGAGGTGTCGTAGACCGGCACCGGCTCGTTGGGCTCGAATTGGGGATTTTCTTTGGTGCCGCCGACGAAGGTGTCGGCCAGTTGGATCTCCCGCAGGGGCACCCGGATATCGGCGCGGGAGCCTTCGATAAAGATGCGGCGGGAGTTGGGGTGAGCCATCCCCTTGAGGCTATCGATAAAGGCCTGGGCGCTGGAGCGCTGCTCGCGGCGGCTGGATTTGGTGGTATCAGATACAGAAGTAGACATAGCAAAACTCACATTAACTGGTTGAAGTTATGGGTGTTTGCTTGTCTGGAGTTCGAGGAGAAGATGAACTTGCGGCGGGGAGTTTATCTCGGGAGGGAGTGCGCGCGGGATGGATCTCCGCGCCGCTGTTCTGCCACTTCCCGCTCTCTGCACGCTGTGGGCAAGGCGCCCCACATGCTGGACAACCGGACGGGACAGACTCCCTCCTGTGCGCCCTGACCCATCAAGGATGCTCCCTTCGATGAGCGGAAGAGGCTTGTCCCTCCTCCGGCGCGGTAACCCGCAAGTTACCCTTGTTCCCTTCGCAGGTTTTAACCTGATCAGGTTCCACGGATCCCGAATTAACGGTCTCAGCTTCGCGTCGTTCGACGGTCAGCACTCCGACAAGATGGCGCCAGTATAAGGGGGAAAATCTAAAGCACAAGCCGTTAACAATCTGGCCAACACGCCTCTTTCAACAAATGAGTGAACAATGCCTCACCACGGAGCCACCCCAAACAGAGGTCAAACCTGCGTTGGCATCACCTTGGCACGCCACAGGTTCCCGCTGTGATCATTCAGGGACAAGAGGAGAAAAAGAGGGAAAATCGAGGGGCGCAGGGCAAACAGAAACAGGCCCCTATGAAAGGGGCCTGCGAGTGAGGTTATTGAACCGGAACTATGGTCAGGGATACGTTGCCAAACCCTTCGTTGGCAAGGGCCTCCTGATCCAGATCTACACCGGTCAGAGCCACACCTTCAGCAGAGGCGTTACGCAACTGGGCAGAGGCCGCGGAACGGGTCTGGGGCTGACCGATTTCGATATCGCCGGCAAACTGGCTCTCGGCATAGAAGTCACCGGTCACTGCCGAACGGATCGGGCGCAGCACACGACCCAGGTTATTCTGCATGGTCGACAAACCATACTCGCTGATGGTCCAGTTCCAGTCCCACCACTTCACTTCACCCGGGATATAACGCTTGTCCCACTGGTAACGGATGCTGCTCGCCTTGTCGCGGAACGGGCCGACGGCAAAGGTGTGCTCCCAGGTGGGGCGATTCTCCGGATGGGTATACCAGGCATTGCCGCCCCAACGCAGGAAGCCCTTCATGGTCAGGTCATAATTGACCTCGGCCTTGAACTCGTAGGGGTAGGAGATGTTGGACTTGTAGAGCGCAACCCGCACCGGCAGGCTGGAGTGAGGCGGCACCGTGGGGCGCGCTTCAACCGAGACGGTCTCGGTCGTCGAGCCTCCTTTCTGGGAGGCCCAGCTCTGGCTCGCGGCGATCTCGATAGCCAGTTCGGTTTCACCCACCAGCGGCCACTGAAACTTGTTCTTGGTGGTCACCTTCTCGCTCAGGCTGTAGGTGTCGGTCTTCGACCAGTTGGTTGCCTTGTCGTACTTCAGGGTCACCACCACCTGCTGAGGCAGGTCGGTGTAGTTGGTCGCATTGGCCGTGATGGTCTTGACCAGCTGCTTGCCGCTCTCGGTGACCTGACCATGGCTGAAGGAGTCGGGTTCCAGGGTATATGAGAAGTTGCTTACCTTGATGGAACTCTTCTCCCCGCAACGATATCCGGAGCAGCCGCCGTCATTATTTCCCTTTATCAGCCAGCCATCGCCAACCCGGGTAACATCCATATCCTCCCCGACATAGGGACTATGATTTCCACCCACCCAGGCGTATCCCAAATAATGGGCGAGATAACTGACTGGCTTGATAAAATAATCATTGTCGTGGACAAGCCGCCATTGCACATCGACCTCATCACCCGCCGGAATATTCCAGTCAGAGAGTGTTGGTATTTCTCCGGAAACTGGTGAGTTGGGATAACACCAGGTTTCTCCGGCAGTGCCCTGTTTGATTTCGCCATTATATCCCGGCCCCATAATCACCCAGCGATCCGCCAGCCCGGTGATCTGCCACTGCCCCATGCGGCTGACCAGATTACCCTTGATACTCATGGCTTCATCGCGGGTCAGAGGACGGTAACCACTGGCACAGACGCCCGTGCCAAGACCCGCCCACTTGACCTGATCAGGGTAGACAGGTTCAGCCGCCTGCACCTGAGCGAGCATCAATGAAGACGCCAAAAACGCCAGATTGGCGGTAATTATTCTATTCATCATTTATCCCTCTTTCAGACATACGATAATTGTTATTGTGTAGAAATATCCTTTTTCATTTGACAGGTATGGACTCCGACAAAACCTGACACAAATAAAATAAACCACCAAAAAACATCCATGACAAACAAAATAATGGTGATACAGGAAAATAATTAGAGCGATGACTTTATTGAGGAATAAATCATAAATATTGTGACAGTCATTATTTAATGGCTGCCACAATATGGTGAAACCATATTAAATAAGAAGATGCTGAATTACTCTTCCGGATTGATCACTTCAATTCCCTGCAATATTCCATCCGCCGAACGGATCAATACCAGCTCGCTCCCGGCGTGCAGATCGGCGACCGAGCCGTTGACCCAGCGCACCTGCGGATTGAGTGGCACAGTGCCCAGGGTGGCCAGGGTGAGCTGCCGGTCATCGAAGGATTGCAGGCGATCTTGCGCCCGCTGCCAGGGCTGATTGGCCAGCGGGGCTCTGGCGGCCAGCAGCTCAATGCGGGTGGCAACGCCATCGGTGACCAGCAGGGCGAGCTGGTCGCCGGGTTTGAGTGGCTGCGGCCAAATCTCCCCCTGCCGCCAGATGGCGGCACTGCCCAGCTCCACTTCGGCCCCCTGAAATTGCAGGCGGATGCCGTCGCTGTGCTCCAGCTCCACCAGCCACAATTCGTCGGCTCCCGCCTGCGCCGCCCAGAGCGGCACACCCAGCATCCATGCACACCACTTTCTCGATTGTTCCATCTTCGTTCGTCCCTGAACAAAAAGCCCATGCAGGACAAGCATGGGCTTCATTCGGGAGCATTTCTAATCGGAACGCAGAGATCGGATCAGTCATCCTCGCGGCAGCGGCTCAGGCGCATGCCGTCAAACTTGCACTCCAGCTCGAGCCAGCGCCCTTCGAACGGCGTCAGACTGTTGTCCGAGGTGGTGTAGCCCCAGATCCGCCCCCCTTCGACCGGCCCCTCCAGATCCATCTCGTCCTTGTCATCCTCGTCGAGGGCTTCGACCTTGCGCACATAGCGCACGCCGTTCTCCACCACCCCCTTCATCTCGACCCAGGTACCGCCGAGATCATCCTCGTTGAGCCAATCCTTGAAGCGGGTCTGGTCGTCGATCACGAACGGCATGCCGTTGACCATCAACTGGCCAAGCTGCCAGGTGGTGCGGCCGGTCAGTTTGAATTCGGTCGCCTGTGCGGTGCCAAGTGGCAACAAGATCAGCAACAGGAGGGCGCAGAGAGACTTCTTCATCAGGGATCCTCGGGGTTACACTGGCAAACAGGATGCCGAATCCGGTGTGAAAAGAGCGTGAAACGCTCACCAACCAGGAGAGCAAAGCATGAAGATTTTGGTAGTGGAAGACAATCCTCAGGTGGCGGAAACCATCATGGATTATCTGGAGCTGGCCGGTCACCGCCTCGATTGTGCCTATCACGGTCAGGCGGCGCTGCAGCTGCTGGAGGAGCAGCGTTTCGACGTCATCATCATGGATGTGATGATGCCGCGCCTCGATGGGCTCAGCACAGTGGCGCGCCTGCGCGAGCAGGGGATTGCCACTCCCGTGCTGTTTCTCACCGCCCGCGACAGCCTGGAAGACAAGCTAGCGGGCTTCAAGGCGGGAGGGGATGACTATCTGGTCAAGCCGTTCGCCATGGAGGAGCTGGAGGTGCGACTGCAAGCCCTCAGCCTGCGCGGCCCGCGCGGCGATGTGGGGGCCATCAGCTTTGGCGATCTGACGGTCGATGTCGCCAGCGGCCGCGCCACCCGCGCCGGTGAGCCCCTCAAGCTCGGCAAGATCCCGTTCCAAATCCTCGCCCTGCTGGCCCGCCGCGCCCCCGCCATCGTCAGCCGTCAGGAGGTGCTCGACACCGTCTGGGGGGATGAGGAGCCCGACTCCGATGCCCTGCGCAGCCATATCTACGCCCTGCGCAACGCGCTCGACAAACCCTTCCCCACTCCCATGCTGGAGACCCTGCACGGTCAGGGCTATCGACTGGTGAGCGCATGAGCCTGCCGAGCCTGCGCCGCCGCCTGATCATGGCGCTCGGCGGCGCCGGGGTAGTACTGCTGATCCTACTCTCCGGCCTGATGCTGGTGGCCGAGGACAAGATGGAGGAGCTGAGCCTGCGCCACTGGCTGGAAGCCGAAGTGACCCGCTACAGCGATGACTGGCTGCGACTCGGCCCGGCCGCCGCAGCCCCGAGCCCCAGACAGTTCTCCAGCTACTGGACCGAAGCGGGCCGTCTGCCGAAATGGCTGAAGCCCTACCAGACTCCCGGCTTTTTCGAGCATCAGCTGGGCAAGGAGGACAAACACTTTCTGGTGGCCCGTCACCCCTCCGGTGAGGGACTGCTCTATCTGGTGTTCAATGACGACGCCGATGACTACCTTGACCCCTACGAGGACAAGCTGCATCTGGCGACCCGGCTGATCGGGCTGGCGCTGCTGCTCGCCTGCCTCGGCTTCGGCATCTGGCTGGTACGTCATATCACAGGGCCGCTGCAACGGCTGCAGCACAGGGTCGCCCACCTCACTCCGGATCAGGCGGATTTCGAGCCCGACGCCCCCTGGCAGGAGCTGCGCGATATCGAACTGGCACTGTTGGCCGGTAAACAGGAGGTGAGCGCGGTATTCGCCCGCGAGCAGGAGTTCAGCCGCTTCGCCAGCCACGAGCTGCGCACCCCCAACATGGTGATCCAGGGCTCGGCCGCGCTGCTCGGCAAGGTGACGGATCTGCCCGCGCCAGCCGCCCGCGCCACCACCCGCATCCGCGCCGCCGCCGACGAGATGGCGCTGCTCACCGAGACCTTCCTGCTGCTGGGCCGCAAGGAGGCAGTGGAGCGACCGCTGCAGCAGGTGACCCCGCTGATCCGTCAGGAGCTGGCCCGCCTCGCTCCGCTGTTGCAGCGGGAGGCCCTCGATATCCGGCTTAATCTGGATGAGAGCAGCGAAGTCAACGCCC
Organism: Aeromonas sp. 97A; assembly: GCF_051919185.1. Classification (NCBI taxonomy): domain Bacteria; kingdom Pseudomonadati; phylum Pseudomonadota; class Gammaproteobacteria; order Aeromonadales; family Aeromonadaceae; genus Aeromonas; species Aeromonas sp. 97A. The sequence continues at coordinate 3,206,473 of NZ_JBQBFF010000001.1, forward strand.
CCCTCTCCCTGCTCGCCATCGCCCTCGGCAACCTGCTGAAAAATGCCCTGAGCTATGCCGAGGGACATATCGACATCGAGCTGTGCGGCTCGGTGCTCACCATCAGCAACCCGACGGCGGCGGCGCCGGATCAGATCCTAGGCTACGGCTGTGGCCTCACCATCATCCAGCGCATCTGCGAGAAGCTGGGTTGGCAGATCGACACCCGGCTCGAGGATGGCGTATTTAGCGCCCGGCTGGCGATGATCACTGCCGAACAGTTCCCTCTCCCTTTGGGAGAGGGTTAGGGTGAGGGCGCAGTGGCACCGCCAACCCACCAGCCAGATAGCAACAAGGCGCCCGAGGGCGCCCTGTTTCTATCTGACGGATGCAAGCCTGAGGCTCACTCCGCCGGTTTGTTCTTGCGGCTCGCCTTGAGTTCGAGGAACTCGATGATCTTGCCGGCCACATCCTTGCCGGAGGCGGCTTCCACCCCTTGCAGGCCGGGGGAGGAGTTGACCTCCAGCACCAGCGGGCCACGGGCGCTGCGCAAAATATCGACCCCCGCCACGTCCAGCCCCATGATCTTGGCGGCCTGTACGGCGGTAGCGCGCTCTTCCGGAGTGATCTTGATCGCCTCGGCGGTGCCGCCACGGTGCAGGTTGGAGCGAAACTCTCCCGGCTGGGCCTGACGGCGCATGGCTGCCACCACCTTGCCGTTGACCACCAGACAGCGGATATCGGCGCCATTGGCCTCGCGGATATACTCCTGCACCAGAATGTTGTTGTTGGTCTGGATAAAGGCCTCGATCACGCTTTCGGCGGCCTTCTGAGTCTCGCAGAGCACCACACCAATCCCCTGGGTTCCCTCCAGCAGCTTCACCACCAGCGGCGCCCCACCCACCATGGTGATGAGGTCGGGCACGTCGTGGGTGCTGTGGGCATAGCCGGTGATGGGCAGGCCGATACCGTGGCGGGAGAGCAGTTGCATCGCCCGCAGCTTGTCGCGGGAGCGGCTGATGGCCACCGAGCTGTTGAGAGCCATGGTGTTCATCATCTCGAACTGGCGCAGCACGGCGGTGCCGTAGGCGGTAATGCTGGCCCCGATCCGCGGGATCACGGCGTCATAACTTCCCAGCTCCCCACCCTCGTAGTGAATGGAGGGGTTGTGGGAAGCGATATTCATATAGCAGCGCAGGGTGTCGAGCACCTCTACCTGATGACCGCGCGCCTGTGCCACCTCGACCAGACGGCGGGTGGAGTAGTTTTTCGGCTCACGGGATAAAATGGCGATCTTCATGACAATTCCGCTAGAAGGCTATGCCTGGGCAGGATGGGGCGGGAGAGTATAAGGTGCCACAGCGCCAAGACAACGCCAATTGTTTATCCTGACAACAAGACAAACCACACCAAACCGCACGCTACCACATCACTGTGACCAACAGGTTAAACGGCGGCTCTGCGCAGGTTGTTCAACCCGTGCAAGGATGCCGCCGTTTCTCGTTAAAGATCAACCGATGTCACGCGGAAATCAGTTCAGGTTTGGCCCCAACCAGCGCTCGGCCTCGGCCAGCGTCATCCCCTTGCGAACGGCGTAATCTTCCACCTGATCTTGCTGGATCTGTGCCACCGCGAAGTATTTGCTCTCGGGGTGGGAGAAGTACCAGCCCGACACCGCCGCCCCCGGCCACATGGCGTAGGATTCGGTGAGCTGCATGCCGATAGCCTGCTCGACATCCAGCAGTTCCCAGATGCTCCCCTTCTCGGTGTGCTCCGGGCAGGCCGGATAACCGGGGGCCGGACGGATGCCCTGATAGTTTTCGCGGATCAGCTCCTCGTTGCTGAGGGCCTCGTCGGGGGCATAACCCCAATGTACCTTGCGCACCTGCTCGTGCAGATACTCGGCAAAGGCTTCGGCCAGACGGTCGCACACCGCCTGAATAAGGATGGCGTTGTAGTCGTCATGCTGCGCCTTGTAGGCCTTGGCGATGGCCTCCTCACCGATGCCGCCGGTCACCGCGAAGGCACCGATCCAGTCGGGTTTGCCGCTCTCTTTCGGCGCCACATAGTCCGCCAGACAGTAGTTGGGGAAGCCCTGCTTCTCGCTCTGCTGGCGCAGGTGGTGCAACACCTTGATGACCTCGGTGCGGGACTCGTCGCTGTAGACCTCGATGCTGTCTCCTACCGCGTTGGCCGGGAACAGGCCGATCACCCCGGCGCAGCGCACGCTCTGATCCTTTTCCAGCTGGTCCAGCATGGCGTTGGCGTCGGCAAACAGCTTGGTCGCTTCCTCGCCGATGATCTCGTCCTCAAGGATGCGCGGATACTTGCCCGCCAGCTCCCAGCTGAGGAAGAACGGCGTCCAGTCGATGTAGGGGCGCAGCACCGAAATGGCCACATCTTCGAACTTCTGCACCCCGAGCTCGCGGGGCTTGGGCGGCTGGTAGCCAACCCAGTCCAGCTGATGCCGGTTGGCGCGGGCATGGGCCAGACTGACCGGGCGGGAGCGCGGCTGCTTGCGGGCATGCTGATCCCGAGCGATCTCGTACTCCTTGTCGATGCGGGCGACAAACGCCTCCTTGAGATCCGGACTAAGCAGGCTCTGGGCCACCCCTACCGCGCGGGAGGCGTTGGAGACATAGACCACAGGCTCCGAGTAGTTCTGCTCGATCTTCACCGCAGTGTGCGCCTTGGAAGTTGTGGCACCGCCGATCAAGAGCGGCAGCTTGAAGCCCTGACGCTCCATCTCTTTGGCCACGTGCACCATCTCGTCCAGCGACGGGGTAATGAGGCCCGACAACCCGATGATATCGGCGCCGACCTCACGCGCAGTCTTGAGAATGGTCTCGCAGGAGACCATGACCCCGAGGTCGACAATCTCGAAGTTGTTGCACTGCAGCACCACCCCGACGATGTTCTTGCCGATGTCGTGCACGTCCCCCTTCACGGTCGCCAGCACGATTTTGCCGTTGCTGGAGCCACCCGACTTTTCCGCCTCGATATAGGGCTGCAGATAGGCCACCGCCCGCTTCATCACCCGCGCCGATTTCACCACCTGCGGCAGGAACATCTTGCCGGCGCCGAACAGGTCGCCGACCACGTTCATGCCATCCATCAACGGCCCTTCGATGACGTGCAGCGGCTTCTCGGCCTGAGCACGCGCCTCCTCTGTATCCTCTTCGATAAAGTCGGTGATCCCCTTGACCAACGCGTGCTCCAGCCGCTTGCCCACCGGCCAGCTGCGCCACTCCTGATCCCGCGGATCCTCAGCCTGGGCACCGGCACCACGATACTTCTCGGCGATGGCCAGCAGCTCCTCGGTGGCGTTGTCATTGAGGTTGAGCACCACCGCCTCGACCTTCTCTTTCAGCTCCGCCGGAATGTCTTCATAGATGGCGAGCTGACCGGCGTTGACGATCCCCATGTCCATGCCGTTCTTGATGGCGTGGTAGAGGAAGACGGCGTGAATGGCTTCGCGCACCGGCTCGTTGCCGCGAAACGAAAACGAGACGTTGGAGACGCCGCCGGAGATCATGGCGTGGGGCAGATGCGTCTTGATGTCCTTCACCGCCTCGATGAAGTCCACCGCGTAGTTGTTGTGCTCGTCGATGCCGGTCGCTACCGCGAAGATGTTGGGATCGAAGATGATGTCTTCCGGCGGGAAACCGACCTGATCCACCAGGATCCGGTAGGCGCGCTGGCAGATCTCGAACTTGCGGGCGCGGGTATCGGCCTGACCCGCTTCATCGAACGCCATCACGATGACGGCGGCGCCGTAGCGGCGCAGCAGTTTCGCCTGCTGAATGAACTTCTCCTCCCCCTCTTTCATGGAGATGGAGTTGACCACCGGCTTGCCCTGCACGCACTTGAGGCCCGCTTCCAGCACCTCCCACTTGGAGGAGTCGATCATCACAGGCACCCGGGCGATGTCCGGCTCACCGGCGATGAGATTGAGGAAGCGCACCATGGCCGCTTCGGCGTCCAGCATCCCCTCGTCCATGTTGATGTCGATGATCTGGGCGCCGTTCTCTACCTGCTGCTTGGCAACATCGAGCGCCTCGTCGTAGAGCCCCTCCTTGATCAGCCGCTTGAACTTGGCCGAACCGGTAACGTTGGTGCGCTCCCCCACGTTCACGAACATGGATTCAGGGGTGATGATAAGGGGCTCGAGACCCGACAGACGACAGGCCACCGGCAGCTCGGGCAGCACGCGCGGCTTGATGCCCGCCACGGCGTCGGCCATGGCGCGAATATGGGTCGGGGTGGTGCCGCAGCAACCGCCGACCATGTTGAGAAAGCCGCTCTGGGCCCACTCGCGGATATGCTCAGCCATCTCACCCGCATCGAGATCGTACTCGCCAAACGCATTGGGCAGACCGGCGTTGGGGTGGGCACTGACATGGGTCTCGCTGATGCGCGACAGCTCCTCCACATACTGGCGAAGCTCGTCCGGCCCCAACGCACAGTTGAGGCCAAACGATACCGGTTTGACGTGGCGCAGGGAGTGGTAGAAGGCTTCGGTGGTCTGGCCGGAGAGGGTACGGCCGGAGGCATCGGTAATGGTGCCGGAGATCATCACCGGCAGGCTGTAACCCAGCTCCTCGAACACCCCTTCCACCGCGAAGGCGGCCGCCTTGGCGTTGAGGGTGTCGAAGATGGTCTCGATCAGGATGATATCGGCGCCGCCCTCGATCAGGGCATGGGTCGATTCGGTGTAGGCAGCCACCAGCTGGTCATAGGTGACGTTGCGCTTGCCGGGATCGTTCACATCCGGCGAGATGGAGGCGGTACGGTTGGTGGGGCCCAACACCCCAGCCACGAAACGCGGCTTGGCGGGATCTTTTGCCGTCCACTCGTCTGCCACGGCGCGGGCCAGACGGGCGGCTTCACGGTTGATCTCGGCCGAGAATTCTTCCATCTCGTAATCGGCCATGGCGATGCGGGTGGCGTTGAAGGTGTTGGTCTCGAGAATGTCGGCCCCGGCAGCACAATACTGCTCGTGGATCTCGCGGATCACCGCCGGACGGGTCAGCACCAGCAGATCGTTGTTGCCCTTGATGTCGGTATGCCAGTCAGCAAACCGCTCACCACGATAATCCGCCTCCCCCAGCTTGTAGCCCTGGATCATGGTGCCCATGGCCCCGTCGATGATCAGGATCCGCTCCCTGAGGCAGGCTTCCAGCTTCTTTGTTACGTCCGACTGCTTGCTCGGCTCTCTGCTCGACATTACGTTCGACACCGCGTGTTCCTCTTACATCCATGCAACTGCGTAAACAGCATCCTAACAGCAAACAAATAAAATGGAAATCTAGCCGTCTATCAGTCCAAATGCGCCACCATATACTCATTTATGGGTAATGAGTAACATAGGGCCCGAGAGTAACCTATGCCCGTCCTGCATAGGGATACGTGCTTGCTGTCTACCAACGAGAAAAAAATAACTATGAGCGTCTACTACACACTCTGTTTTCTGGCAGCGTTGGCGATTTTTATCGCCTTTGCCAACCAGTATGTTGTGAAGATCCAGACCACCATCGCCATTACTGCGGGCTCCATGCTGATCTCCGCACTGCTGGTGCTGTTTGGCAAACTGGGTTGGTTCAATCTGGAACCTCTTGCCGTCAAGACCATGGAGAGCATCGACTTCCAGAACTTCCTGCTGAAGGGGATTCTGGGCTTCCTGCTGTTCGCCGGTGGCCTTGGCATCAACCTCAAGGCACTGCGTAGCCAGAAGTGGGAGATCACCATTCTGGCCATCATTGCCACCCTGCTCTCCACCTTCCTCATCGGATACGGCTTCTGGTTTATCGCCAAGCTGCTGGGCTGGGAGTTGCCGCTGGTCTACTGCATGCTGTTCGGCGCGCTGATCTCCCCCACTGACCCGATTGCCGTACTGGCCATCGTCAAGAAGATGAAAGCGCCACCCCAGATCGCCATCCAGATCGAAGGGGAATCCCTGTTCAACGACGGTGTTGGCCTCGTCATCTTCGCTACCGTGTTTGCCGTCGCCTTTGGCGGTGTCGAGCCCACCTTCGGTAGCGTGGCCGGTCTGTTCCTGCACGAAGCCCTCGGTGGCATCCTGTTTGGCGCCGTGCTGGGCCTCATCGCTCACGTGATGATCAGCGCCACCGATGACGGTTCATTGGAGCTGCTGCTGACCCTCTGCATCCCGACCGCCGGTTTTGCCTTTGCCAACATGATCGGCGTCTCCGGCGCACTGGCCATGGTGGTCACCGGCATCATGATCGGCAACTGGACCCGTCACTCCGGCTTCTCCGAGCAGAGCAGCCATCACCTGGATCACTTCTGGGAGTTGATGGACCAGTTCCTCAACGCCCTGCTGTTCCTGCTGATCGGTCTGGCGCTGGTACTGCTGGATCTCGCCTGGCGTGACTGGATCCTGCTGGTCATTGCGGTGCCGCTCTGCCTGGGCGCCCGCTTTATCAGCGTGTCGCTGCCCTATGTGGCTTTCCGCCGATTCCGCAATTACAACACCTTCTCGGTGCGGATCCTCACCTGGGGTGGCCTGCGCGGTGGTCTGGCCATGGCGATGGCACTGGCACTCCCCTCCGGCGTCATGATGATCCCGGAACATGGCGTCGACCTGCGTCAGGTCATCCTGGTGATGACCTACTCGGTGGTGATGTTCTCCATCGTGGTGCAAGGCATGACCATCACCCCGATGATCACGGCTGCCAAGAAGGCCTGTAGCGACTACTGAGTCGGCCCACTGTGCTGATTGCAGAAGAGAGAGGGCTCCCGTCGGGAGCCCTCTTTTTATGGCGGATAGTTGCGAATATTTGCTGCTGATAGCGCCTTGATTACACAGAGGAAAAGCGTACTGACCTAAACATCGGCAAATTATTGTTTGCTTTTTATTCATTTCGAGGAGAGAATGCGCGCCGGCTAGTTAATCAGCCCTGTTTATGTTTGCCCTGCAATGCTTCACCTCACGATGAATCCTGCCAGTACCCGCATAACCTTCTTCTGATTTACTCGCCTTGAGAACCGTCAGGCTGTCTGCCTGCGTTGCCCGGCTCTCACGGTGCAGACCCGATCTGCCCACCCAATTTGATTTATGCATCAGCATATTCCTTGAAAGTGCAGACGCCCTTTAAGCGGGCTGGGTATTCCTGCGCGCTTGTCGTTCACCCAATCGACCGCGCCCATTGACCTGACATTTGCCAATACAAGGAGCAAACACCTAATTTATATAGAGAAATACCATGATGAAAGCAGTACAAACACACAAGCCCCTGCGTCGCAGCAAACCCATCAACCTGCCTGTGCAAGAGCACGACAATGATGCGTTTCTGATCCAGTTCAGCACCCGCTTCAGCGGCGGTTTCGCCATCTCCTGTGATGGTATCGCTGGCGAGTTCTCCATCGAAGACCTCAACTGATCCTGCCTGCCCTCCGGCTGCGCCCGATGCAGACAGGCCGCAACTCACGGCGGCCTCTTTGCTTCTCTCACGCCTTTAGCCAGACCCAGCCTCTTGCTTGTCACTCAGCCTGACAGCCACCTCGCCATTCGCTTCCCCGCTCACTGACCTTGATCACTGCTCCAACAGCAGGCACTCATCGGCATCTTCGCTCAATTTGACCAGTCGACTGTGCACCAGCCCCAGCTTGGCCAGCAGGCCGATGGATCGCTCGTTACCCGGAGTGACGATGGCAACTACCTGCCCGATCCCCAATCGGCTTTTGCCATCGGCAAGAGCGGCCTGCGCCGCTTCAATGGCGTAGCCCTGACCGCGATATTGCGGCAGGAAGGCGTAACCGATATCGACCTGCTCCAGGGTATCGCGCTTGATCAGACCGCATATACCGAGGCTGGCACCGTCCTCTTTGCGCTCCACCAGATAGAGGCCATGACCATAGCGGGCATAGCTGACTGCCGGCCCCTGCTGGATATACTCCTGCGCCTGTTCGAGGGTGCGAATGCCCCGATCACCGATGTAGCGATAGAAGTCACCGTCATTGAGCAGCTCAAGGATGAAGGGGGCGTCGGTGGCGATCATTTCGCGCAGGATCAGGCGGGAGGATGCAATCATGGCAAGGGCTCTCAAACGGAAAGTGAAGGGCAAAGAGTGCCCCGTCACTCCCGGGCTGGCAAGCCTGTGGCACCATCACTCATACAAAAGGGGCCGCAGTGCGACCCCTGACGAGATGGGAGAAACGGGCTCAGGCGGCCAGCAATCCGGCATAGCCATTACCCTGCTCGCGCAGCGCAGTGAACTGGGCGGCACAATCGGCCCAGCTCAGCCCCAGCGCATCTGCCACCTTGTGGGGCCACTCGGGTGGCGCCTCTTCCCCCACATCGGATTGCGCAGCCAGCACGATCGCCAGATGGATCAACCCGGCCTCGGGAGAGAACTCCTTGGCCAGCATGGGGTTATAGTGATACTCCACCGCATTGCTGATGGTCTCGGGGAACTTCCAGTAGCGTGCCATGGCCGCCCCGACCTGGGCATAGTTGAAGCCAACCACCAGCTCTTCCGCCTTGGCCCGTCCCTTGTGCAACTCCAGATCGTGGATGTGATGGACGGTGTTTTCCGGCAAGCCCACATGCATCACCAGTCGGCCGAGATCGTAGAGCAGGGCGCAGGTAAAGACCTCATCCCCCTTCATCCCCTTCTTCACCGCCAGACGACGGGCCAGCTCCGCCACATTGAAGACGCAGCCCCAGAAATGTTTGAGGTCAATGCCGGGCACCGCAGTGACCGATTCGGTGAGCCCGCAGGCCAGCACCATGTTGCGCACCATCGCCAATCCAAGCCGCACCGCGGCTTCATTGACGGTGCCGATCTGACGACTGCTGCCGAATTTGGCCGAGTTGGCCAGGCGCAGCAACTTGGCGGAGATGACAGGGTCCTTGTTGATCAACTTGCTGATCTTGAGCAGATCCGGATCCTTTTCATTGAAGGTCTGGATCAAATCGCGCATCACTTCCGGGATCTGGGGCAGTAGCTTGGGCTCGGCCAGCAGGGAATCTATCGTGGGCATAGGCGTGTCCATCCATGTTATCTGTGTTCCAACCTGTTTGCCTTGGCAAACTCCTCCTAATTATGGGTAACAAATGGCCTCCCCATCGGATTGTTTATTCTCTGGTCATTCAAGGTGTTAGTCACATTCGGGCTATACTGGCCGCCACATTCACTGTTGCGGATATCCCATGAACGACACTCAGGAATTTTTTGATGAAGACGCGCTGCTGGAGATGGTGGAGAACCAGCTCAACGATGGTCACCCGCCCCATGTGAAGGCGACTCTGATGCGACTGGTGATGAAGGGCACCCCGCGGGAAGAGGCGCTGCAATATATCGCCTGCGCCCTCGGGGCCGAGCTGATGGCGATGGAGGCCGATCAGGGCCCCTTCAATCTGACCCGTTACGGCGAGTTTCTCGACAGCCTGCCCGAGATGCCGTGGGCAGACGACTGACCCGAGCTGGATGACGGATGCAAAAAGGGCGGGTGCCAATGGCCCCGCCCTTTTGCATAGATCCGCTCCGGATCAGAACTGGGAGTTGACGATCACCTCTTCCCCCAGCGCCCCTGCCAACGGCAGTGGCCGATAGCTGGAGTTGGCGGCCCGCAGCAGACGAATGCCGCGAATGCCGACCTCCTGCGCCGCCTTGATATCCCCGTCGGCGTCGCCGTAGAAGAGCTTCATCTGCTTATCCTTGAGCCACTGCACCTTGGTGTTCTGGCCCGGCTGATCACCCGCGAAGATCACCGGATTGAGCTGGTCGGCCGGAATATTCATGGTCTGCTGCAGAGTCTGGCTCACGGTTTCGGTCTTGGTGGCCGAGCGACCGGTGACGAAATAGATGTGGTCACCGCGCTTGAGATGCATGGCGATGAGCGCCTTGCCCACCTCTTTCGGCATGCTGAACGCATCCCAGCCGTTATTCATCTTCTCCCAGAAGGCGGGGTTCTTCAGATAGCTCTCGTCGTTGGGCGAGAACTCCTGTTTGCCGCGATAGAAGCCCGGGCTGGAGAAGAGCAGGGTATCGTCGATATCAAACCCGACTGCCATTGGCGGCAGGCCATCCAGACTCTTGGCAATCTGCTCCACCGATACCCAGTGGATTGGCGCCTGCTGGGCCAGAGTGACGGTGGTGACACCGGCAGGGATAGGCTGAACGGTAGCGACTTGACCCGCCACGGCAGGCAGAGAGAGGGCGGCAGCCAGCAAGGAGGCAAGCAGCGCCGGACGATAGATGTGTTTCATAAGGCAGGTTGTCATCTTCAATCAAAAGAGGGGGCCAATAGTGCCCCCATCCCGCCTCTCAAATCTGTGAATACTCCAGCAAAAGGGAGCATTTGACGCCCGATAATTAATCTTCGATTGGCAGCAGATCGGTAAAGACAAAGCCGTCGCGCAGCACTGTCTCACCGACCCGAATGCCGAGCGGGCGGGAGAACATGGGGCCATCATAGGCCAGGGTGTGAAACTCGCCGTTCTCGCCGCACGGATCGACCCCCTCCGGCAGCGCCGCCAGCAGTGCCTCGTCAAAATCGTGGCCACCCAGGCTGGCATCCAGCTTGTTCGGGTCGAGAGCACTGATCCGCGCCTTCAACCCAGCGGCTACCATCTGCGGCGCCAGTTCACGGGTATTGCTGCCCCAGAGCGGGAACAGTGGTTCGATGCCTGTGCCTGCCAGCTGCTTTTCACGGTAGGCTCGCACATCCTCGAGGAACAAGTCGCCAAAGGCCATATGGCGGATCCCCTGTGCCACCACATCGGCGATAAAGCCGGTCATGATGCGGGCGTAATCCTCGTTGCTGCAGGGCCAGGGCAGATCGATGGTGATGAGGGGCAGCCCGACGCAGGCGGCCTGCTCGGTCAACAGCTGCTTGCGCACCCCGTGCATCGCCACCCGCTCGAATGCCTGATTGAGGGTAGTAAACAGCCCCACCACTTCGATGGCGGGATCTTGCCGCAACTGATGCAATGCCCATGCGCAATCCTTGCCGCTGCTCCAGGAGAGCAGTACCCGTTTCTTTTCCATCATTCCTCCGCCAGCGGGGCACTCGGATTGCCCCAAAAAGATGCAAGACAGTGTTGCGAATTGCGCGATTTACACACAAGAGGCAGGCAGCATACTCTCGATCACCTGTATATGCCCCTTGCACGGGGTGACAATAACTAAAAAAACCGATGGGAAACATACGGATATGACCACGACCACACAACAACATGATCACGCCCGCCCCCTCAATCGACAGGATTACAAAACCCTGAGTCTGGCTGCCCTCGGCGGTGCGCTGGAGTTTTACGACTTCATCATCTTCGTCTTCTTCGCCGTGGTCATCGGCGAGCTGTTCTTTCCGGCCGACATTCCTGAGTGGCTGCGCCAGTTCCAGACCTTCGGCATCTTCGCCGCCGGTTATCTGGCCCGCCCGCTCGGCGGCATCATCATGGCCCACTTTGGCGATCTCATCGGTCGCAAGCGGATGTTCACCCTCAGCATCATCATGATGGCGCTGCCGACCCTGTTGATCGGTCTGTTGCCGACTTATGCGGTACTCGGCATCGGCGCCCCCATCGCCCTGCTGGGACTGCGGATCCTGCAAGGCGCCGCCATCGGCGGTGAAGTGCCGGGCGCATGGGTGTTTGTCGCCGAGCACGTCCCTGCCCGTCGGGTCGGGGTCGCCTGCGGCACGCTCACGGCGGGATTGACGGCCGGCATCCTGCTCGGCTCCCTCATCGCGACTGCGGTCAACAAGAGCCTGACACCAGCCGAAGTGAGTGACTGGGGCTGGCGAGTGCCCTTCCTGCTGGGCGGTATCTTCGGCATCGTCGCCATGTACCTGCGGCGCTGGTTGCACGAAACCCCGGTCTTCGCCGAGATGAAAGCCAACAAGACCCTGGCTGACGAACTGCCCCTCAAGTCGGTGCTGCGCAACCACAAGAGCAGCGTGGTGGTCTCCATGCTGCTCACCTGGCTGCTCTCCGCCGGTATCGTGGTGGTGATCCTGATGACCCCCACCTATCTGCAGAAGGTCTATGGCATCAGCCCGGCTGACGCCCTGACCGCCAACTCGCTGGCCATCGTGGCCCTGACCCTCGGCTGCATCGTTTATGGTCGACTGATCGACCTGCTGGGCAGCGGTCTCACCTTCATGTTCGGCTCCCTGCTGCTGGCGGGCTCCAGCTATGCCTTCTATCACGGTCTGGCGGCCGGTACGAGCCAGCTGGTGCCGCTCTACATGCTGGCAGGCTTTGCGGTCGGGATCGTCGGCGCCGTGCCTTACGTGATGGTCAACGCCTTCCCGCCGGTGGTGCGCTTCTCCGGTCTGTCGTTCTCCTACAACGTGGCCTACGCCATCTTCGGTGGCCTCACCCCGATGGCGGTGACCCTCTGGATGAAGAGCGACATGCTGGCCCCCTCCCACTATGTGGTGAGCCTGTCTGTACTGGGGTTCGCCATCGGTCTCTGGCTCTGGTTCCAGCAACGGGCCATCCGGCAACAGCAAGCGCCGCAAGCGGCCTGACCCGAACAACAAGCCTCGGCATCTGCCGGGGCTTTTTTGTACTGCTTATGTTCAGTTTCACCAGCATAAGATAGCCTCCCTCTGGGGCCTGCCACCCGCGTCGCCCCATGACGTCCAACTCTTTATCCGAGGCTCAAGATGTTCTTTCAGGTCGTATTACTCACCTTGCTGGCGCTGCTGCCCATGGTCAACCCGCCCACCACGGCCACCCTGCTGCTGGGACTGAGCAAGGGGATGTCGCGCGAACACGTGCGCCGTCAGGTCAATCTGGCCGCCATCTATCTGTTCTGCACCCTCTGCATCACCTTCTTTATCGGATCCTCGATCCTGGATCTGTTCGGGATCTCCATTCCGGGCTTGCGCCTGGCCGGTGGCCTCATCATCGGCTTTATCGGCTTTCGCATGCTGTTCCCCGCCCCCAGCCAGCAAAGCGGGGTCGATATAAACCAGAGCATTGCCTTCGTACCGCTCACCATGCCGAGCATGTGCGGGCCGGGCACCATGGCGCTGGTAATAAGCGGTGCCGCCCAGATTGCCGAACTGCCTGACGAGTACAACCGCCTCACCATCTACGCCGGTGTGGTAACGGCGTTTGCCCTGATGAGCCTGATCAGCTGGGGAGTATTGAAGCTGGCGGATCCGGTCTGCAAGATCCTGGGCGCCACCGGCATCGACGCCATGACCCGCATCATGGGCTTCCTGCTGGTCTGCATGGGTATGCAGTTTTGCATCAACGGCATCAAGGAAGTGGCACAGGATCCGGTCTTCCACGGCGGCCAGACCGTGCAAACCGCGCCGACACTACCGCAGGCTTCCGGCACGTTTGATCAGTTGCCGCAGAAGCCCACCGGCTCTGATTGAAAACGGTATCAAAAAGTCCCTGACGATCTGCACTGATCTTGTTCCTGATCATGTTATTGACACACAAATGAGTTAGTTTGTTTTTCATACAGACTTTATTCAGATGGACGCTGATAGGTTTGTTGATGAATACCCACTCAACTTCAGGAGAGTATGCAGATGGACAAGATGCTGACCGAAATAGGGAGCCATAGCCTGTTTCACGAGTACCTGAACGTGGTTGGGATTGCGAGCCCATCCCTCGCCAAGATCGAGCAACGCTGGGAATATAAAGATCAGGAGCAACTGGTTGCCAAAATCCAGATCGACAAACAGGGTAACGCTCGCTATTTCATCGACGCCCGCGCCATATCCGTCAACTGATACCGAATAACCCGCTAGCCCCGGTCCAACGACCGGGGCTTTTTGTTGCCTGTGGCTCCCTGAATAGCAAAACCCCGGCAAGAGCCGGGGTTTGAATGCGTCGGGTTACGCTGCTGCGCGGCTAACCCAACCTACGAAGTGCCACCCACGGTGAGCTGGTCCAGTTTGAGGGTGGGCTGGCCGACACCGACCGGCACGCTCTGCCCCTCCTTGCCGCAGATGCCAACACCGCGATCCAGCGCAAGGTCGCTACCCACCATGGAGACCTGGCTCATCGCTTCTGGGCCGTTGCCGATCAGGGTCGCGCCCTTGATGGGGGCAGTGATCTTGCCATCCTCGATGAGGTAGGCCTCGGAGGCGGAGAAGACAAACTTGCCGGAGGTGATGTCCACCTGACCGCCACCGAAGTTGGGGGCATAAATGCCCTTCTTCACCGAGGCGATGATCTCGGCCGGATCGTACTGACCCGCCAGCATGTAGGTGTTGGTCATGCGTGGCATCGGCATGGCAGCGTAGGATTCGCGGCGCCCGTTGCCGGTGAGCGGCACCCCCATCAGGCGAGCGTTCTGCTTGTCTTGCAGATAACCCTTGAGAATACCGTTCTCGATCAGCACGTTGTAGCCACCCGGCGTCCCCTCGTCATCTATGCTGACGGAGCCACGCCGACCCGGCAGGGTGCCGTCATCGACGATGGTGCAGTGCTTGGAGGCCACCTGCTCGCCGATGCGACCGGCAAATGCGGAAGAGCCCTTGCGGTTGAAATCGCCCTCCAGACCGTGACCCACCGCCTCATGCAGCAGCACACCAGGCCAGCCGGCACCCAGCACCACCGGCATGGTGCCGGCTGGCGCGTCGATGGCTTCCAGATTGACCAGCGCCTGACGCACCGCTTCACGCACATAGCCAAAAGCGCGGCTCTCCAGCCCGTCCAGTTCGAGGAACCAGTCGTAACCAAAGCGGCCACCGCCACCGGCACTGCCACGCTCGCGGCGATCCCCCTTCTCGGCGATCACGGTCACCGACAGCCGCACCAGCGGACGCACATCAGCGGCCAGGGTGCCGTCGGTGGCGGCCACCAGCACCTCTTCGTAGACGCCGCTGATGGAGGCCATCACCTGATTGATGGCGGGATCCAGACTTCTGGCGAACTTGTCCATCTGCTCCAGTAGGGCGATCTTCTGGTGCTTGTCGAGGGTATGCAGCGGATCCATGGCCGGATAGAGCAGGTTCGCTTCGGTGCGAGTCCACGCCTTCACCTTGCCGTGAGCACCTGCTGCGGCGATGCCGCGAGCGGCAGTCACCGACTGTTGCAGCGCCAGCAGGCTCAGCTCGTCCGAGTAGGCGAAGCCGGTCTTCTCGCCGCTGACGGCGCGCACCCCGACCCCCTGATCGATGTTGTAGCTGCCATCCTTGACGATGCCATCTTCCAGCATCCAGGACTCGTGCCAGCTGCGCTGGAAATAGAGATCGCCGAACTCGACCTGATGGCTCATCAGGCTGCCGAGCAGCTGCTGCAGGCGCCCTTCGTCGATGTCATTCGGGGCCAACAGGGAGGCACTAACCTGGCTCAATAGACTCAATCTTCTTCTCCACTCTCGTAACGAGCTGTTTTAAATCGTCTTGCCGACGGGTTGGCGACAAGCCACACCATCACAACAAACGGGTATGCTCCAGCACGGGCAAACGGCTGCGTTTCAATTTTTCACCACACCATCAGAGCAAACGGGCGTGTTGCAGCACTGGCATGGTGCGATGCAATTCGGCGATAAGCCCGAGCGCCATCTGCACCAGCACAGTACCGCGCCCGGACTCTTTGCTCGCCAGCACCCGACCCCAGGGGTCGATCACCATGCTGTGGCCCCAGGTCTGGCGCCCTGTCTCGTGAGTGCCGCCCTGATTGGCAGCGACTACGTAGCACTGGTTTTCGATAGCTCGAGCCCGCAGCAGCGGCTCCCAGTGCGCCTCGCCGGTCACGGCGGTAAAGGCGGCAGGCACCAGCAGCACGCGGGCACCGGCACGGGCCAACTGGCGGTAGAGCTCGGGAAAACGCAGATCATAACAGATCGAGAGGCCGAGGGGACCAAAGGGAGAGTCCACCAACACAGGCGCCTCGCCGGGGCTGAATGTCTCCGACTCACGGTAGCGACCGTGATTGTCCGCCACATCCACGTCGAACAGGTGGATCTTGTGGTAGTGGCCCCTGAGCTCACCGCTGGGGTCAAACACCAGCGAGCTGGTATGGATATGGTCGGAACCTGAGATGGTGGTCGGCATAGCCCCGGCCACCAGCCAGATGCCGTAATCGCGGGCCCATTTGGCCAGCTGCTGCTGGATCGGGCCCTCACCTATGGCCTCCGCGCCATCCAGATAGCCCTGCCGTTCGCCAAACAGGGCAAAGTTTTCCGGCAGCAGCACCAGCAGCGGCCGCTCTTTGGGCAAGGCCGCCAGTTCGGCGGCGATCTGCTCCCGGTTATCCTGCCAGTGACGGCCAGATACCAGCTGTATTGCGGCTAACCACATGACGTTCTCCTTGTCCGTATTAATCGCGATCCACAATATTCGGGTCTTTATCCATCTCGGCCAGCAGCTTGCGAAGATGATGCCGGACCAATCCCCGCTGCCCCCGCTCCGCCCATTTGAGGCAATCGAACAACTCCCAAACCAGACCATCTCCTTCGGCCATATAGGCAGGAAAGTCCCAATGGCTTGGGGCAGGGCCAGATACCTCAAGCGCACCAAGGGAGGAAGTTTTATCGAACAGTGGCAAATAAGGTTTGGCAAGGGGGAACTCAGCCCCCCGATCAAGGATATGGATCTCGATGCTGGACATATCGAGGAAGATGAAGCGCCAGTATGAACAGACCTCTTCATGTCTTCCTTGCCAGCAGTGAAAGATGGGCCGCTCCCCCACAATGGTGCGCACCAGTTCGTCTCCCTGCTTATGGAAGCCCGGCTCGGCCAGCAACAAGAGATCGACATCGGATACCCGGTCTGCCTTGCCCTTGGCGAGCGACCCAACCACTACCCCGGCATCAATCGCAGGATGAGCTGCGCCATGTTTCATAACCGATTCCAGCAGTGCGCGCTGCAGTGGAGGGATGGCAGCCCAGTGCTCATCCACCATCATAACGGCCCCTCTGGCACAACCCGATCCCCTGCCTGCAGGGTGTAATCCAGCACTATGATTCGCGCCAGCACCGGGCAGAAGATGGCCTTGAGGGCATCGTGATCAGGATGGGGCAGATAGCGCTGGCGGGCCGCTTCGTCGGCGAAGGTCATCAGCACGCTGTGGGTAAACCCCTCGGCCCTCCCCTCCGGGCTGTCATTCTCCCCCCACTCCACGGCGGTCACGCCGCTGACCTGATGGGGAATGGCGAGAAAGGCAGTACGCACCGCATCTATCTGGGCAGGCTGGGTGCCCGGCTTGAAGGCGATCAGCAGGATATGTCGGATCATGGCTCACTCCTTGTGATGGTGCCGGGCCGCTCGTTCAACGCTGAGCGGGCCCCGCGTGTTTGGGGCTCAGCAGGAAAGGGGTCACCTCTTGGGTAGGCAGGCCGGGGGCAACGGCGTCAACCGCCTCTTTCTGCTGCTGGTTGAGCTTGATGCGCGCGCGATCTCGCCCCGCCTCGATCAGCTTGGGTGCGTCTAGCGGGCCCGAGATGCGAAAATCGATGCGGGTCACCACATCCACCACCGGCTCCAGCAGTTTGGAGAGGGCCAGCACATAGAGACCCGTGACCGGCGTGATGGAGAAGGCCGCCACCACTGGCAGGGTGCCCCCCAGATTGGGGGAGAAGCTCAGCTCGTAGTCGAGCCGCCAGCGCACCAGATCGGCGATCCCCTCGCCGCGCAGGTTGCCTGCCGCCCCCTTCATATAGAAATCATCGTTGCTGACCTGCCCCTGCTTGATGGTGGCAGAGGCGGACATGGATTCGAAGTAGAAGCCCTTGTCGAACACATCGCGAAAATCGAGCCGCAGTTTGCGCAGCAGGGAATCGAGGCTGAGCAGGGAGAGCAGTCGCGCCCCCTTGTCGTTGACCTCCCGCAGGGTGCCACCCTCCAGCTGATAGTTGGCACTTCCCCCCAAGGTCGGCAGGCTCGGGCGATAGGGCACATCCTGCCAGTTCAGATCAAAAGCGAGGGAGCCGGGGGCATCGCCGATGGGCGAGGTGTAGCCGAGCCGCTTGAGCAGTAGCTCGCTGTTGTTGCTGGTCAGCTTGCCACGGGTGCGGGTCTGCATCCGGTTGCCATCGGCCAGCCAGTCGACGCTGCCGGTGAGCTGACTCCCCGCCAGCCGCATATCCAGCCCCTTGAGTGTCACCTTGTTGGCGCCGGGCACCAGCTCCCCTTTCACTTCACCAAGAGGTAGCTCGCCAAAGCGGCAATCGACACAGCTCACCTTCAACCAGGGGATGGATGCCATGATGGCGTTGTCCTGTTTGGCATCGGGATCCGGGCTGAGATCCGAACTCTTGCCAGACCAGTAGATGCGGGCAAACTTGGCGTCGACCGGGCGATTGGCCACTGCGGGTAGGCGGATCACCCCCATCACATCGGGGCTGTCGATCATCACTTCGGTCGCCTGATTGGTCGGCCCCACGGTGAAACGCGCCGCCTTGAGGGTGGCACTGCCGATATAGGCGCGAGCCAGCTGTCCATCCACCCACCACTCCTGCGGCAGGAAGGCCGGGCCAACCACCGCATTGCCGGTCTGGTTCTGCACTGGCAACCACTGCTTGAGTCTGGCCAGCCAGCCACCGACATCGGCCTCCTGCTGGTTGATGGCGAGCAGCATGGGGGCATCGCGCATTACCCGGGCGCCCGGCTGACCCACATCGACCCGCACCCGGCTGAGATAAGGCACCCCTTCGCCGTAGACCAGTCGGGTCTGCATATCCACATCGGCCCCCAGCACGGCGCGAATGTCGGCGCTGCCATCCCGGCCACGGGCGATCACCTTGAGCGGCAGTCGACTGGCACTGCTCTTGGCCAGCGGCAGCGGCAGATCCAGCGCCATCCCCTGCAGGTTGGAGTCGAGCGTCAGCTGGAAGCTGAACGGCTTGCTGTCGGGCAGGGTCAACCCGAGCTTGCCGCCCCAGTTACTGCGGCCGTTGAGAATGCCGAATGAAGAGATGGCGGCGGGTTGGCGGCGACTATCCCACTGCCCCTTGAAATCGAGGTCGACCTGATAGTGATCCGGATGCTGGCGCCCCTGATAGTCGAGGGTCAGCGGCTGGTTCCACAGGCTCGCCTTGAGATTGCTGAAGCGGGTCTGCTCGTTGTCATATTCGAGCCGCCCCTGCACCTTCTCCAGCGGCAGATCCAGACTGGCGACCCGCACCTTGTTGTTGCTGAAGGTGGCATCGCCGCTCGCCTTCACCTCACTCTCGCCATCGAGAGGAATATCGAGCTTGACCGAACCGGCCATCGGGCCGCGGATCTCGATCTCCCGCAGCGCCTGACCTACCGAACTACCCAACGGGGAATCCTGCAGATAGTCGCTGATGGCCTTGCCCTCCCCCTGCACCTTGGCATCCACATAGAGATGGGCGCCGGGGGATAGATCCGGGATCCAGGCATGCACCGAGTCGGAGCTCGCCTTGCCGAGTTTGGTGGAGCGGCTGCGCATATCGAGACCGGCATTCTGGAACAAGAGATCGATCTGCAGGTCGGTGAGCGGTTGCCAACCGGGGAAGAACTCGTAGGTGGCCTGCTCCAGCGGCACCGCCACCTGGAAGATGCCCTTGCCGTTGTCGTAGGGAAAGTCCCTGAACTCGCCATACCAGAGCAGGTCGGCCCCCTTGGCCTTGCCCCCCTTGATGGCGCCGCTCAGGTAATCCACCAGCCCCTTGTCCATCGCCTGCAGCGGGAAGTAGCGATCCGCATGGCCCGCGTTCTTCACATCGATGCGGCCGGTCAGGGCCAGGAAAGGGTGCTCGAACAAATCGAGGCGGAAACGGCTGGCCAGGGTCAGATCCGGGTTATCCAGCGCGATATCCTGCCCGTAGAGCACCCAGCCCTGTTCCTCGCGCCACCAGTCGAGGCGGGCCGAGAAGTTGTCGACCGGGATCGGCATCTTGAAGTGACGGGCGGGATCCACCTTGTCGTTCGCCAGCGCCAATCTGGCGCTACCGCCGGTCGGGGTAAGCCAGAACTCGCCGTTGAGATCCTGCATCCCGGGTATATCCTGCCAGGCCTTGAGACGCACCTTGCTGAAGCGGCCACTGAGGGAGAGATCCTGCCAGTCGGCATTGGCCAGCAGCGTCAGCTCCTGCACCGAACCCTGCGGATTGGTCTGGCGCAGGGTCTCGCAGAGTGTAGGGTAGAGCGCCGAGACCAGCTGACTGATCTGGGTGATCTTGTCGAACTCTATGCTGGGCAGATAGCCCTGCACCCGATCCCCGATCCGTTCCAGCTGCAAGCGGCTCTGCAACCAGGGTTTGCCATCCAGCTTGAAGGTGACGTTGTGGCTGGCCAGCTGCCAGTCGGTGCCATCGCGGCGCAGCTGGATCTTGCCACCATCGAGGCCGAAACGGTGCATATCCCCTTTCTTGGGATCCTTCCAAATCAGGTAGTTGTTGCCAAACGCCAGCAGGGTATTGCCCAGCTTGCCGCTGTCAAACTCGCTCCAGAGCTGGAAGTCGAGCTGACCGGCAACCTTGGGTTCGCCCGCATGGATCTTGGCCAGGGTCGGGGTGATATCGAGCTGGCGGGCCCCCAGATAGAGTTGCCCCTTGAGGCGATCGAGCCGGGCAGTCGGGGCGTCCACATCCAGTATCAGATCGAGGGTGCTCTCGCCCACCCCGTTGATGAGGTAAGCCTTGCCGACCCCCTGATGGCGCTTGCCGCGGTTCTGCCAGCGCAGTTGGGCGATGTCGAGGGCGCGGAGATCACCGAGGGAAGTGGTGACGCTGAGACGAGTGTTGTGCACATCGAAGGTAGAGAGCTGGGTCAGCAGAAAGCGCAGCAGGGCGCCCTGCTGGGGATCGCCGGAGGGGCTGTCGTCAGCCGGTTGGCGCAAGTCGATGGTGATATCGCCATCGCTCAGGATCAGCTCGCCAAAGACCGGCTTGAGCTCGTTAATAGTGCGCCAGAAGTCGAGATGCACCCAGGCTTTGCCGAGCTGTACGGCAAAACGCCCCGAATCCGGGGCGATGGCGAGTTGCTGCAGTTCGAGGGCGGGCCCGGACTGTGTCCAGTCCAGCCCCACTTGCTCCACGCTGACCTTGAGTTGTGAATCGCCCAGCAGAGTGTGGATCAGACTCTCCCGGTATTGATTCAGCAAAGGGCCCCCGACCCGTACCAAGGTGACCAGCATGGCCATCAGTACGAACAGGACCCCCAGGGCCAACCAGCCCCGACTCAGCCAGCGATAGACCAATTACATCATCACCACGTCGAACTGCTCCTGACCGCAGAGGGGTTCGCTCACTACCCGCACCTGCTTGCCGATGAACACTTCCAGCTCCGCCAGACTGTGGGACTCCTCGCCATGGAGGTAGTCGGCCACGGCCGGTGCCGCATAGACGGTGAACTGATCCGCATCGTAGGCACGATTGACCCGGATGATCTCCCGCAGGATCTCGAAGCAGACCGACTCCACCGTCTTGACCCGGCCGCGCCCCTTGCACTCGGGGCACTCGGAGCAGAGCACATGCTCCAGACTCTCGCGGGTGCGCTTGCGGGTCATCTCCACCAGACCGAGCTGGGAGAAGCCGTTGACGTTGGTCTTGGCACGATCCTTTGACAGCGCCTGCTCAAGGCTGTGCAGTACCCGACGGCGGTGATCCTCCGACTGCATGTCGATGAAGTCGATGATGATGATGCCGCCGAGATTGCGCAGGCGCAGATGACGGGCGATGGCCGCCGTCGCCTCGACGTTGGTGTTGAAGATGGTCTCTTCCAGATTGCGATGGCCGACGAAGGCGCCGGTGTTGATATCCACCGTGGTCATGGCTTCGGTCTGGTCGATGATGAGGTAGCCGCCGGATTTCAGCTCCACCTTGCGCTCCAGTGCCCGCTGGATCTCGTTCTCCACGTCGTAGAGATCGAAGATGGGCGACTCGCCGGGGTAATACTCCAGCTTGCTGGCCAGCTCCGGCACGTACTCTTCGGTGAAGCGCTTGAGCTGATCGAAGCTCTGGCGCGAGTCGACGCGGATCTTGTCGAGCTCGGCACCGACGAAGTCGCGCACTACCCGGAATGCCAGGCTGGGATCCTCGTAGAGGATCTTGCAGGGGGGGTACTTCTGCTTGCGCTCGAGGATCTTGCGCCACAGCCGTTTCAGGAATGCTGCATCCTGCTCCAGCTCCTGCTCCCCCACCCCTTCGGCGGCGGTGCGAATGATGTAGCCACCCAGCTCGTCCACATAACCGGCCACGGTGCGCTTGAGGCGCTCCCGCTCCGCTTCGGACTCGATGCGCTGGGAGACACCGACGTGGGCGCTGCCCGGCATAAAGACCAGATAGCGGGATGGCAGGGTGATATCGGTAGTGAGACGGGCACCCTTGGTACCCAGCGGATCTTTCACCACCTGCACCATGATGTCCTGCCCCTGACGCACCAGCTCGGCGATGTTACCGACCTGGAACTGCTCCTTCTCCTTCACCGCCACACACTCGGTGTGGGGGACGATATCAGAGGCGTGCAAAAAAGCTGCCTTGTCCATGCCGATATCAACGAAGGCCGCCTGCATGCCGGGCAGCACCCGACTGATCTTGCCTTTGTAGATATTGCCCACGATGCCGCGTTTGGCCTGACGCTCTACATGCACTTCCTGCAGCAGACCGTTTTCGACCAGAGCGACCCGGGTTTCGGAGGGGGTAACGTTAACCAGCAGTTCTACCGACATAAGTAACCTTGCCTGTTCCAGTTTTGAATTCTATAGAGCCAATCCGGTACAACGCGCGCAAGGGAGAAACGCAGCAGAGCACAGCTGACGGGAAATTATTTGAGCTGTTCCAGATGATGCTTGATCAGCAAGTCTGTCTCCAGCAGGGGCAGGCCGACCACGGCGCTATAGCTCCCTTCGATGCGGCTGACAAACTTGCCGGCAATACCCTGAATGCCATAAGCCCCGGCCTTGTCACAGGGCTCACCGGTCTGCCAGTAGGCCTCGATCTCGGCCTCGTCCAGCTTGCGAAACGCCACGTTGGTGGTGACCAGACGCACGTCACAACGATCCTTGCTGGCCAGCGCCACCGCCGTCATCACCTGATGCACCTTGCCGGAGAGGGACTCCAGCATATCTTTGGCATCCAGCAGATCGGACGGTTTCTCCAGTACCCGGTCGCCCAGCACCACTATGGTGTCGGCACCCAGCACCGGCAACGCCGTCGGCGCACACGCCACGCCCGCCATCGCCTTGTCACGGGCGAGGCGGCAGACGTAATCCTGCGCCTTTTCACCCTCTTCCCGCTGCTCGGGCACATCCAGTTTCAGCACCTCGAAGCGGTAGCCAATCTGGGTCAGCAGTTCACGGCGACGGGGAGAAGCCGAGGCGAGATAGAGTTGTGGTCGTTGTTTTTGTTCATATTTACCTGATATTGAAGCGGCGCCGCACCTTACGCAGCACCAGAAACACCCAGGGCCATATTAGCATCGTCGTCAACGTCGACCAAAAGTAGGAGAAGTTGAGGCTGGCCTGGCTGAACAGATGCTCGGCCCAGAATACCGTCATCTTGCCCACCAGCGAGAGGCCACCGATGATCAGTGCCTGCTGCCAGAGGGAGAAGTTGCGGATCTTCTGGAACTGGAAGGCCGCCAGATAGGTGGTAATGGCCATCGCCATCGCCCGCACGCCGAGGGTGCTGCCAAGCAGCACATCCAGCAGCAGGCCCGCCACCCAGGCGGTGCCGACGTTGGTCCGGTGCGGCAAAGCCAGTGCCCAGTAGATGAGCACCATGGCCAGCCAGTCCGGACGGAAGGGGTCAAATTCAAAAGGAAGCGGCAGGATCGACAGGCTCAAGGCCAGCAGGATCGAGATCCAGATCCAGATCCTGCCGCTGGCGGGTTCTAGCATCAGCGGGTGGCTCCTGCGGCGGACGCAGCGGGAGCCGCCCGTTCGCCATCCTCATCATGTACTTCAGGCTTCTTGTCGGTCCACAGCAGCAGCAGATAGCGCAGCCTGTCCAGCTCCACCAGCGGCTTGGCCTCGACCTGGGCAAAGGGCTTGCCCTCCACATACTCGGAGCGGGTCACAGTCGCCACCGGATAACCTTCCGGGAATCGGCCACCCAGACCGGAGGTGACCAGCAGATCACCCACCTGAATATCGGTATTGCGCGGCAGGTTGCGCAGCTCAAGCTTGTCGAGCTCGCCACTGCCGGAAGCGATGGCGCGCAAGTCGTTGCGCAGCACCCGCACCGGAATGCCGTGGCTGGAGTCGGTGATCAGCAGCACGCGACTGGTGGTGGAGCCCACGTGGAGCACCTGACCAATCACACCCTGATCGTTGATCACCGCCTGACCGTTGTAGACGCCATCCAGCGCCCCCTTGTTGATCAGCACCTGATGGCTGAAGGGGTCGGAATCCACCGACAGCAGCTCGGCCACCATCTTGCGGGACTCCTTGTGCACCGGCGAACCCAGCAGCTCACGCAGCCGCTGATTCTCGTGTTCCAGCTGATCCATTTTGAGCAGACGGGCACGCAGGGTAAACAGCTGTTGCTCCTGCTGTTTGGTCTGCTCGATGAGATCGGCGCGGGTCTGCACCTGGGTCGACATGGTGTCGAGCAGGGTACCCGGCGCATTGGCCATGTATTGCAGGGGACTGACTAACGAACTGAGGTAGACGCGGACATGGGTAAACACACCGAAGCGGGAATCCGCGACGATGGCAGCGATGGAGATGATGACGGCGAGAAACAACCGTAACTGAAGCGAAGGGCCTCTACCAAAAATGGGTTTCATGGGTCGTCAAAAAAGAGCCGGCACGCTGGCCGGCTTTGGGTCTTATTCGTAGTGGAACAGATCGCCACCGTGCATATCGATCAGCTCCAGCGCCTTGCCGCCGCCACGGGCCACACAGGTGAGGGGATCTTCGGCCACGACGACAGGAATGCCGGTCTCTTCCATCAGCAGACGGTCGATATCTTTCAGCAGTGCGCCACCACCGGTCAGCACCATGCCGCGCTCGGAGATGTCGGAAGCCAGCTCGGGCGGAGACTGCTCCAGCGCCACCATGACGGCAGCCACGATACCGGACAGCGGCTCTTGCAGCGCTTCCAGGATCTCGTTGGAGTTGAGGGTGAAGCTGCGCGGTACACCTTCAGCCAGGTTACGGCCACGCACTTCAATCTCGCGCACCTCTTCGCCCGGATAGGCGGAGCCGATCTCGTGCTTGATGCGCTCGGCAGTCGCTTCACCGATCAGGCTGCCGTAGTTGCGACGGACGTAGCTAATGATCGCTTCGTCAAACTTGTCGCCACCGATACGGACGGACTGGGAGTAGACCACACCGTTCAGAGAGATGATGGCCACTTCAGTGGTACCACCACCGATATCAACCACCATGGAACCGGTCGCTTCGGATACCGGCAGGCCGGCACCGATGGCAGCAGCCATAGGCTCGTCGATCAGGTAGACCTCACGGGCACCGGCGCCCAGTGCGGACTCCTTGATGGCGCGACGCTCAACCTGGGTTGAACCGCACGGTACACACACCAGCACGCGCGGGCTGGGGCGGAAATAGTTGTTGTCGTGAACCTGTTTGATGAAGTGCTGCAGCATCTTCTCGGTCACGTAGAAATCGGCGATCACGCCATCTTTCATCGGGCGGATTGCGGAAATGTTGCCCGGGGTACGGCCCAGCATCTGCTTGGCGGCATGACCGACAGCAGCGACCGATTTGGCGTTCCCGCGCTCTTGGCGAATGGCGACAACTGAGGGTTCGTTAAGGACGATCCCTTGATCTTTTACATAGATCAGGGTGTTGGCAGTTCCCAAATCGATCGACAGATCGTTGGAAAAGACGCCTCTGAGCTTTTTGAACATGGCTACGGGAAATCCTAAGAATTTGGAGGTGCAGAAAACCGGCTAACTTTACCAATGCCCACCCCAATGGGCAAGCGCTCAAACTGTCGCCAATCAATCAGGCGCGACAAAAATGCGAGTCATCACTCACTCGCACACGCTTGCAAACACTAATAAACAAGGATTTAGGGGGATGCTGTTGAGCCAGCCCCCCTTTCACATCATTCAATGCAATACTTCGCGCCGATAAATAATTCTGTCATTACCCCGGCTGGAGCCGAAAATGGCCTCACCTTGCAGGTTGCCGTCATTGGCACTCGTTGGGTCAGACAACCAGAGTGGCGATGATGGCTGTTTTGCCAATTCGACCTTGTAGGGGATGCGCACCGAGATGTCCGGCTTGGCAAAGTGGAACAGGATCTCCCCTTCTTTCGCCAGTGCAGCATCCCCACCCGGTGCAGAACTACCCAACCCCAGCTTGATCTTGCGACCCGCCCCCAGATTCAGCTCGCGAGTCGCCGCATCAAAGGTGTGACTCGAATTGAGGAAAGTGAACCCCTGATTGGCCAAAGAGAGCTGGGTACATTGATCTTCCTTGTTTTGCAGCCAGTTGCCCCCTTCGTAATATTGCATCTGCAGTGGAATGGCCAGCGGCGCCGAGGCCAGGCCCGCCGCCGTACCAGCCTGCAGGCGGCCGTA
Organism: Aeromonas sp. 97A; assembly: GCF_051919185.1. Lineage (NCBI taxonomy): Bacteria > Pseudomonadati > Pseudomonadota > Gammaproteobacteria > Aeromonadales > Aeromonadaceae > Aeromonas > Aeromonas sp. 97A. The sequence goes on from NZ_JBQBFF010000001.1 coordinate 3,232,852, forward strand.
CAACAGCTTTTGAGTACCCAGCAGCACCGCATTACACCCCGATCCGGAACATGTCCCAGCGACAGCAGTATTCATATTTGGATTAGCCAACAGTGTATTGCCGCCATCCTTATCATCGACTTTGAGACCAAAGCTCAACGTGGCGAAAGGTGCTTCTGGACTCGCTGCACGATCAAAGCGGGTATTCAGCCCCAAAGGTGACTGCTGATTAACGCTCGCAATACCACTTGCCCAGCTGAGCGAGGGAGATAGTGTAATACGCTTGTCACGCGCAACCCCATCCAGAGCATTCGCAGCCACCATCTCAGCAACACCTTTAGCGAACGCCCCCTTATAGTTCTCTGTCGTCCCTTTCTGCAGATTGCGTGCAGTGAGGACAAAACCGCTGGCAAAGGGCTGGCTCATATATGTAAAGGCATTGCAGGCAGGCGTGATAAAACCATTACTCAAACTGTAATCCCAGGGTACGAAGCGGCCCACCGGCATGCTGCTGGCGGGAGGGATGGTATAGCCGAAATAGCCCGTAGATACAGTGCTTCCTTCTGGCGACTTTGCCGCCGGTGGCGTCGCCGTCATCCGGAACACTCCCACCTCGCTCACGGTCTGGCTAACGTTATTGGCACTGTTGGCCGCAGCCACATGGCTATAGGCGGTAGTACCCAGCGTTGCATTGGTGCCCGGATTGGGTGCCACCAGCGTACTGCCCAGAGCAATATTGGGCAGGGCAAAGTTGGGCGTAGTCTGATTCCCGACGCAGATATCCCCATCATTGGCGGATTCCCAGGCCATCGCCTTGATATCTACCTGGAACGCCTCCCCCGCTTTTTTGAAGACCGGACAACTGCTGTCACCAGCCGCGCAGCCCCCTTGCGGGGGCGTAATGCACAGGCCGACCGGACGTGCCACAAACGTGTCGGCCCCCTTCATCACCAGACCCGCCGTCTCACCACTGCCATTATGACTGGCTGAAAGCTGCATCTGACCCGCATCCGGGTAGGTCACTTTTTTCAAGGTCGCTTTACCCTGATTATCAAAAGCCAGGTTGAGGGTGGTTGGCGTTGGTGAAGGAACACTGGCGGCATAGGTAGCGATGGCATTGCCATCTATCGAGATCTTGCTACCAAAGTTATTGGTATTTGGATTGTTGTACGTTCCCCAAAAGCCGACAGACCTCACGCCGGTAAATCCGGGCACACATTGCTTGGTAATGTCGTCTTTTTTGACCGCACTGATAGTCACATCCTGAGGCTGGTTGGAATAAGTATCAGGCACATCAAAGAAGAAACCGCTATCGGCAAAGTTCAGGGTACAGGCTGCCGCACTGGGCGTACCGGCCCCGGCCTTGCACAAGGTTTCACTGAGTGGTTTGACAGCAGGAACGGAATTGTTCACACCCAACGTCACTTGGGTCTGAGTATTGTTACGCAACAAAACTTTGCCCGTTCCACCGGTAAAGGTCACCGTATTGCCACTCACATTGTTGGCACCAGACAGTGGGTACCAACCACCATCCTGGAGACTCTGTGGCAACAAGGAAACAGCAACTTGTTCGGTAATCAGCAGACTGCAATCTGGATTTGCACACGCCTTGATAGTGATCTCTTCCGGATTGCAGGTCAGAGGTTGACCCGAATACTGCAACTCGAAATGATCTACCTGAACGCCTACCTCTCTTGATTTCAGCGCACATATTTCTACGTTATCGAGTTCGTGAATATTGGTCAGGGCACCTGTAGAACCTGTCAATGACACATAAAAGTCTTGCGGTAATGGACTTTGGCCCAATGCAGGATCCAGCGCATCAAACGAATCGATAAGAGAGATAAACCCGTTTCCCGTATCACGCTCTACTTTGACCATCGCTCGCCCACTGGTTCGTGAATCAATCGTCAGACGGTAACGATGGTTGGCGCTACCGTTACCATCTACCTTTGGACTCAAGCAACTGGTATTAACATTGGTAGTTCCGTTATTACAGGTGCCTCGCAGATAGTTATATCCGGAAAAATTGGATCCCGAGCCACGCACGACAACCGATTGCGGGCGATAGCCCACACTTCCCCCCCCCCCCAAAGGATGAGAAGTTGCCATATTCATCCAAACCAAATCCGAGCCAACCACCAGCAAATCCAGGTGAGTTACTCGGTTGATAATGGCCATAACCCAAAGGCCCCCCAGCAGCACCTGGCTGTGGCGTCACCGACGCGTCAGAAAGCACAACTGTCATGCCATCTGCACCAGTGCTCGTGCCACCATAGGCGTAGTGATTAAATGTCAGCGTCACCAGATTGCCAGCAGCAGGAAATAACCGCTGATAAGTCGCGGAGGTTGCTTGTCCCGTGCTGGCTTGAGTCATCCGTAAACGTCGGTCTGCCGTAATGGATGGTATAAATCCGCCAGCACTCTGCTTGACGGCCCACCTATCACCGAGCGGCTGGGAGAAGTTATCGGTCTCACAAATCAATGTCGAGCCACCACAGGGATGACGTTGACTATATAACTCAGCTATCTGAGAGTCAGACAAGGCCAAACCATAAATAGCAACCTCATCAATTCGTCCATTAAAGCTGCGACTATCGATATAATCTCGGCCAATCTCCAAATTTTGTGTATTTGTTCTTAATGAGTTTGCATCATTACCTTTAACCGTATCAGCGACGCCATTGATATATATTTTTTGACGTTGATTGTTAGCAGCCATTGCATCATAGCGAATGACTATATGGGACCACGTATTTAACGGTATTTTGGTGTTTGTTGTCAGTGTCTGGTTCACGCCAGAACTTCTTTCCCAATACCAAAACACTCTGCCTTGACTATCTAGATGAAACTCATAGTTGCCATCTTTGACACGATAGAATACAAATTTCCAGCCGATGGCAGACTTACCGGATATACCCAAGCAGAAACAGTTAACTGATTGGAAAATGACAGGCGAGCGTCATGTGGCACTTCAATATATTGATTACTACTGCCAGTAAACTCACCATAACCACAAGTGCCAAGATTATTCGCGTTTGCAGGTAATGCAGGCGACACAGTATTGGTTTTCGCGCCCCTCATGGCGCGACCATGTAGCACATCCGCAACAGCGTTTTTGACTTCTCCTGCAACACCAGTCCACTTACTCTCTTCAAGCTGATACAAGGCAACAGGTGCCGGGACACAAGCATTTACCGGATTTGACACTGGTAGGCAAGTACCAGTCACAGAGCTATTGTTGACATTCACTACCCCACCGGCATTATTTGTTGCAGCAGTCAGATTGCCATAAACCGTAGAATTGGTAACAGTGATATTATTTGATGTGGTCGAGATAATGACAGGACTTCCCTGAGATCCCAGTTGGCTACCTGTTGCATTAAAAGAGCTAGCCCCAGAGACACTTCCACTAGTCATATTAACTGAGTTGAACGTCACTGGATTATTTGAGCGCATGGTAATATTACCACTATAAGTTCCGCCAGATATCGTCAACGAACTATTTGCACTGATATCTCCTGATAACTGCACATTAGTCACACTGACAGAGTTACTACTGCTGGTGATATTTCCCTGAACGACTCCCGAGTTTAGCGACACGTTCCCACTAGTAGTAATACTTCCGTATAAGTAGATATTGTTTAGTGTAATATTTGAGCTGCCAGCTATAATATCACCATATATGGTGTTTTGATATCCTTGAGATACAATACCACCAAAGCTAGCCTTAAGGTTTATTCTACTTGAGGCACTGCCAATCTTGTTATTCGTGAGAGAAAACCCGGCATCTGCACTCAGCGTTGAATCTTGACTAGCGACAATCACATCACCGTCGTTTAATGTTACCTGACCATTACCACCAGTACAGGTGTAAACATTTCCTGACTTTTGCCATGTGGTATTACATGGTGGGTATTGATTGATGGATAAATTATATTGTTGCGCCACAGCTGTACCGCAGAAAAGTAATAAACCAACCAGCCATTTAAAATCCATCACTTTCCTCTCCACTTGTATCATCTGCCGCAATATCGATCGTCAGTACAAAGTGCAGGCGAATGACTTGCACTGAAACAGCGATAACCACTCCAGCCAGAAGTGACTAACACAACCGACATCATCGCCATCACGATTCATGGCGCTCCTCCATCATAAGCTTCGACCATCAGGGTTCGGCTCACGGCAAAATCAGGGTTGGCACTGTTAAGGTCGGAGCTGCCACAGGTTCCGACACTCTCGAGACGATAGCCATTGGTCACAGATCCGTTATAGGTCACCGGCACCGTGGCGCAACGAACCACAGCCTGACAGTTGGTCAGCCCTGGATTGCTGGCAAAGCTCAGTGGGCTGCTTGCCAGGCAGACCGCAGGTGGGTTCGGTTGGGCAAGAGTGCGCTTGGGGAACAACCGATAGAGTGCCACTTCCAGACCGCTCTGGGCGGCCAGTAAGGCACGCACGCTGCGCACCTCCACGGTATTTTTCTCGCCGCTATCGACCAGAAAACGGCCCATTGCAGCCGCCAGCAGCGCCATCACCACAATCACAAACAGGGCGATCATCAAGGCACTGCCTCGCATCCGTCCGAAAGCCTGTGGATCAGGGCACATTGAACACCTCTATCTTGTGGTTGAAGGTGACCGACTCCCCCTTGCGCTCGAAGACAAAGCGCATACCAAACTCCCCTTCGGCGTTAAACGCCGAGGTTTCCCTATAGAAGGTGCCATTACGAAGGGAGTCCGCCATCAACACGCCCTGTGCAGGTAAGGGTCCCCCAATGGGCGCGGTAGCGCGGGTCAGCGTGTTTCCTTCCACACAGTAACGAACCTGCTGGTTGGCAAAGTAGACCCGGCTGCCTGGAGAGAGGCCAGTCAGACTCTCGGTGCTGGTATAGCGGATGGTTTGCGCTCCTGATACGGGCGTCAGCACATCCGTAACCCTGGCTACGCAGCGGCCATAATCGCAGCCTGCCGTAAGCGAACCGACATTTTTGTCCGGCACGGGGAATACAATCAGCTGATCGTCTTTTTTAACGGCGGTGGCATCCACATCCAGCGGATTGGCAGCAGAAGCCGGGGTCGCCATCACCAGCTCAAGGGTGGCCGTGCTCCCCGACATGGCGCGGTTAAGTGCCAGATAGCGGCTCGAGGTGCTGATGGGCCAGAACCGCAAACAGGCACCAGTGTCGTCCCATGTCCCGCCAGTCGTCTCGATCCGCTCCGAGCCCGGCACCGCATCGCGCAGTTCGCGGTTAAGCCGCTCCATGGCGAAGCGGGCATCGCTCATCAGCTGCTCACGGCTGCTGGCATCGCCATAAATCTGGGTACCGATACCGATAAACTGGCTGGTAAAGGTCGCCATTATCCCGAGCAGCAGGATGACCATCACCAGCTCGACCAAGGTAAAGCCACGGTTACCCCGAGGTTTGCGGTAGGTTCGATTGGCCGGTAGGCGTAATCGAACGCCGGAAGTGGCTAGGGGCGCTGATATTCTGGTAGAGAGGCAACCCCCGACAGCAGAGCGATCCATCAGTAGTTCCCCCGGTAGAAGGAGAAGTCGAGCACGCTCTGATCCGGTAGCTTGATCTGCAGATCAATACGCTTGCCCACAGAGCAGGGGGTGGCACAACTCTTGAAAGTGCCGTCGCTGAAATCGGCACCGCTCACCGTAATTTTCACCTGATAGTTGCGATACTCCTCGCTGCTGACTCCCGCTTCAGTTTGGGTCAGCGTGTTGGCATCCACCCAGCTACCTGCGGTATCGAAATCATCCACATCGTTATAGGCATAGGATGCGGGCTCGCCATCCGGACCATAACTGGTGGAGCAGGGAGAGATGGTCACCCCTGCCACCTGCTCGCCACAACGATAACGACCACCGTTATGATCCGAATGTTCATCAAACGACTTTTGCAAGATCTCGCCGGAGAGGCGCTGGGCCAGCTGGGCGGCCCGCACCTGCTGCACCGGATCCACCGCCTGCGGTGCCTGATTGATGAGTAACCCCAATATGCCGGTCAAGGCTACCGCCAGCAGCACTATGCCAACGATCAGCTCAATCAGGGTGAAACCGCGCTTAAGGGATCTCATGGATAAACCCCTCGGATTCAATCTTGATACGGCTGATTTCGCGACCATCACTCACCAGCAAGGTACAACCGGTGGCGCAGCTGCCTAGCGGTCTGCCCATCTGATCGAAGCGCAGTACGAAGCGGTTGTTGCTGTTCAGGGAAAGAGTGATTCCATCAGAGGCAGTCACCAGCCGACCACGGGTCTCCAACTGGGGAGTCCAGCCACTACTGGTATCCAGGTCATCGCTGGCGGGACACGCCGCATAAGTCCGGTGGGCAAAACGGGGGGAGGCAACCACCAGCTGGGTGCAGCGGTTGGCGGGCTCATGCATATTAACGGTCTGTACCAGCCGCAGCCGGGTAAGCAGCTCGTCACGCACGGTTTGAGTTTCAAAGCCGCCTTTGCCCAGCCATTTGGGCACGGCAAAGGCGGCCAGAATCCCGAGTAACAGGATCACCAGTACCAGTTCAATCAGGGTAAAGCCCTTGGTTGCAGGCATGGGTTTTCTCATCAGGGAAAAGAGAAAGCGAGGCCGAAGCCTCGCTCGTCACAACAATTAGCATCCACTAAGCGTAGTTACAGCAGCTGAGGTATCGCTTGCTTCCTTGTAGTTAACGGTACATTTGGAGCTGCTAGTAGAAAACACATAGTTACCAGAAGCACTGGAAACTTTGCCGGTCCAAGAACCATCGATAGTCACTGCGTTTTTGATCCCAGCATCAGTCGCCTTTGGATAACCATAAGCAGTATCAATCGATGTACCATCAGAGCCAGTCACCGCAGCACTACTGACGCGCTCTTCGCCTTCCAATGCAGATTTGCTATAAACCAGTTGTGCAGAGCTGCTCACCGCTGCTTGCACACCCTGAGCGGCAGACTTCTTGGCATCATCCTGCAGATTCAGGAACTTGGGTGCAGCGGTGACCGCCAGAATACCCAGAATGATGATCACGATAACCAGTTCGATCAGGGTAAAACCCGCCTGTTTTTTCATTTCACTTTCCTCTGTTAATTAATATTTGTGGTCACCTGACCGGACGCCGGACGGTAACTGAAACTCATAAATGCATCAGTCTTGCCTTGCGGATCCTGATACTTGCCATCACTGCCCTTACTCAAACTATTGACCAGATAGTAACGGCAGACCGAATCCAGTCCATTACTGCTCACTGTGGCATAGTATTTCAGGTCATTGCCGCTACCGCGTACTTCATTGAAGTTGGCCGTAGCCTTGGGCGGGTTTTGCAGTAACCCCTCCCAAATATTGAGACAACGTTCGGCGGTCAGATTAGCCGGATCCACATCGGGATTACCGCTTGCTACGGTATCCATGGGATAGCCGGGCGACAGCTCGCCGTTACTGATCTGGGTCTCGGTCGGAGTGGTCAGATAGAAGCGACTACCGTCATAGAGCACAGTATTGAGGCTATCCTGTTTGGCGCGACCTTCCGCCTCCCATTGCGCCCGCACCAGTGAAACGCCGGTAGCAAAACCGCCAGAGACCCCTTCGACGCTGGCCTTTTTCGCTTCGTCAGTCACATCGAGAAAGCGTGGCAGCGCAGTCACCGCCAGGATCCCCAGGATCACGATAACGATCACCAGCTCAATGAGGGAGAAGCCGGCAGACCGTCTCCTCATCCCGTTTTCCGGCATTGTTAGTGCCATTGGTTTCATTGTCATGCTCCCTCCGTAATGCCCCACATTATTTCATGCAGGCCCAAAAAAATCATGTAGTTGGGTCATATGATTAGTTTCATTCAAGGCTTTTTCATCACCCGCCCGTCAGAAAACTGATAAACCAGCCAATAACCATCCCACCCCATCTCGCAACCACTGCCATCGGGGCGGGCCAGAACCTGCAGGGGAGGCATGCCCCCCTTCGTCTCACCCATCAGTGCCAGCCACAACTGGCGGCAATTTTCCGAAGGGGATTGCAGCGGCACCAGCCCCAGGGGCCAACCCCGGGCATCAAACTGCCACCCCTTGCCAGCGACATGCAGTGTCTGCGGGCGCCGCTCATCGAGCCAAATGCCGTGCAAACGCTGTGCCCGCTCGGCAAATTGTTCCCCCAGTAAAGTGAGGGTGAGCTGCTGCGCCTCTTCCCGGTGGCCCTGATAGCTACGCACCAACGTAGCAACAATCACCATCAACAGGATGATCACGGCGATCCGCCGATATCCGGTCAGCCAGCGATCATCTTGCTGCGTCTGTCTGTTCATCCAGCCCTCGACTCCACCGATCACATGCCTCATACGGCTCGCATCATGTCCCACCACTCAGGTGTGAATATATCCAGTTCCAGCAAGATTACTTGCCGCGAACTGCGCGCATCATGTCCCACATGGGGGTGAAGATACCCAGTGCCAGGATCAGTACCATCACCGCCACGATCCCGATCAGGATCGGCTCGATCCGAGCGGTGAGACTCTTGAGGTCATAATCCACCTCCCGCTCGTAATACTCGGCCGCTTCGTGTAGCAGGTCATCGACCTGACCTGTCTCCTCACCCACGGCGATCATCTGCATCACCAGCGGGGTGAACAGGCCGCTGCTGCTGGCGGTGCGCAGCAGGCTCTCGCCCCGCTCGATACCGGCGCGCATATCCCGCACTCGCCCCGCCATATAGGCGTTATCCACAGCATCGGCCACCAGGGTCAGCGCGGTGTTCAGCGGCACCCCTGCCTTGAGCATCATGGAAAAACTGCGGGCAAAACGGGCCAGCAGGGAGCGCTCTATGATGGTGCCGACGATCGGCAACTTGAGCTGCCAGCGGTGCCAGGTCAGCTTGCCCTTGGTGGTGGCGACCCAGCGGCGCCAACCGAACACCATCCCAGCCAGAATGGCGAGCAGCAGCCACCAGTAGTTGACAAAAAAGTGCGAGGTGGCGAGCAGAATGCGGGTCGCCAGCGGCAACTCCACCCCGAATTTGGCGAACATGCCGGCAAACACCGGGATCACCATGATATTGAGGATCACCATGGCGATACCGATGGCGATCATCACGAAGCTGGGGTAGCGCATGGCGGTCTTGATCCGCTTGCGAGTCTCCAGCTCCAGCTCGAAATAGTTGGCGAGCTGCAAGAAGGCCTCTTCCAGTTGACCTGTGTTCTCACCCACATGGATGATGGCGACAAACAGGCTGCTGAATACCTTGGGGTGCGCCTGCATCGAGCTCGACAGCGGACGACCGTTGCCGAGATCTTCCCCCAGCGAGTGAAGCGCCCGCTTGAGCGGCTTGCTGTGAGTGCTCTCCTCCAGCCCGGCGATGGCGCGCAGGATCGGGATCCCGGCCCGGGTCAGGGCATACATCTGGCGGCTGAAGATCACCAGCTCATCCAGCTTGACGCCCCCTTCCAGCAACAATGACCAGTCGATGGCAGCGGATTTGGCCTTGCCCGGTTTGAGCTCGGTCGGCATCACGCCACGGCGCATCAGCTGTTCGGCGGCCGCCATCTCGTTGGCAGCTTCGACCACGCCACTGGTGGCGTTGCCCTGGCTGTCACGTCCCTTGTAGGCAAAGTTAGCCATCGCTTACCCCAAATCCTCGGCCAGTCGTAGCACCTCATCCACCGAGGTGATCCCCTGACGGGCATAATCGAGGGCAGTGAGGGCCAGCGGCCGGTAGTGTTCATGTTGACGGGCCGCCTTGGCGAACCCTTCCGCATCGTTACGGCGCAGGGCATCCATCATCGGCTGATCCAGCTCCAGCAGCTCGTAGACCCCGATCCGGCCGGAATAACCGGTAAAGTTGCAGCTCTGGCAACCCCGGCCCTTGTGATAGGTGTGTTGGCCAGGCGCCTCGCCGGAGAGCACGGTGAGCCAGGTGGCCTGCCCTTCGTCAGGCGCCTTCTCCTCGACGCAGTGCTCACATACCCGCCGCACCAGCCGCTGGGCAACCACCGCCCGCAGGGCACTCGCCACCAGATAGCCGGGCGCCCCCATGTCGATAAGGCGCAAGGCACTGGTCACCGCATCGTTGGTGTGCAAGGTGGTCAGCACCAGGTGACCTGTGATGGCGCCACGCAGACCGATCTCTACCGTCTCGTTGTCCCGCATCTCGCCCACCAGCAGGATGTCCGGATCCTGACGCAAGGTGGAGCGCAGCACATTGGAGAAGGTGAGGCCGATCTTGGGGTTGACCTGCACCTGATTGACGCGGGAGAGACGATACTCCACCGGGTCTTCTACCGTGATGATCTTGTTGCTGGACTGGTTGAGCTCGGAGAGAGCGCCATAGAGGGTGGTGGTCTTGCCGCTACCGGTCGGGCCGGTCACCAGAATCATCCCGTGCGGGCGTTTGAGCTGGCGACGGAAACGGGTCAGGATCTCAGGCGGCATGCCGGTCTCGGTCAGCGACAGGATGCCAGAGGATTGATCCAGCAGACGCATCACCACCGACTCGCCATATTGCACCGGCATGGTGGACATCCGCACATCCACATCGCGGCCGCGCACCTTCATGTTGAAGCGACCATCCTGCGGCAAGCGCTTCTCGGAGATATCGAGCCCCGCCACCAGCTTGAGGCGCAGCACCAACGCCTGGGCGATGCGCACCTCGTTGAGGATATTCTCGTGCAGGATGCCGTCGATCCGCTGGCGAATGCGCAGCACCTTCTCGTCCGGCTCGATGTGGATATCCGACGCCCCCACCTGCACCGCATCCTCGAACAGGGAGCGCAGCAGCTTGGCCACCGTCGCCTCCCCCTCGTCATTGGCCCCCAGATTGCTGGAGCCCAGCTCAAAGCCGGAGTCCTGATACTCCTCCTGCAACTGTTCGGCGAAACTCTCAATCTCGCGGGTACGGCGATAGAGGCGGTCGAAATACTCCAGCAGCTGCCCTTCCCGCGCCACCGCCAGCACCATGATGCGCGGGCTGAGCAGGGCCGCGATGGCATCCAGTGCGCTCAGATCAGCCGGATCCGACATGGCTACCGTCACCTTGTCGTCGGTAAGGTTGACCGCCAGCGCCCGATAGCGACGCGCCTGCACTTCGGGCAGCAGCGGCACCGCAGCGGCGTCGATGGTGAGGTTGTTGAGATCGAAGAAGGGCACATCCAGCTGGCGGGCGAGGAACTGCAACAGCTGCACCTCGCTGATAAAACCGAGGTCGATGAGAGTGGTGCCCAGCTTGCGGCCGGTCTGACGCTGCTGCTGCAGGGCAAGCTGCAGCTGATCATCAGAGATGATCTGCTCTTGTACCAGCAGGTCGCCGAGGCGCATTTTCAGTCTGGGTTGTGCCATGTTTGCTCCGATCTCTGTTACTTCACACCCGTTGCCGCATCCGATTAGGCTTAGCTAATCGAACCTGCTGTTTATCAAGGGGTTAGTTGACCAATTCGTTGTTCCAGCCAGTTGGTCGACGCCTCGCCGAGGTTGCCGTGCAGCAGGGCGTTGCGATAGGCATCGAGCGCCCGCTGGCTGTGGCCCTGACCATCCTCGGCCACGCCGAGGCCAAGCCACCAGCGGCCCTGATCCGGCTGCTGACGCAGCAGCTTCACATAGAGCGCTGCCGCATCGGCATTCTGGCCCAGCTCCTGAGTCAGCCCGGCCCAGGTCGCGTAATAGTCCATGTTGCTGGCGAGATCCGGCTGATAGCCGGACAGCCAGCCAAGCGCTTGCTGCTGCTGCCCCTCGCTGATGGCAAGGCGGGCCAGTAGCAGACGAAAATCGGCCTGTTGGGGATCGAGCCGGATCCCCTCTTCCAGCAGCTGACGCGCCTCGGTCAGGCGGCCCTCGCCGTAGAGCAGCCCCGCCAGCTGCTCGCGCGCCCCCTGATTGTAGGGATCGTGGGCCAGCACCTGATAGTAGTTGTCCTGCGCATCCCGTAGGCTTCCCTTGGCCATGGCGGTAGTCGCCTTGCGCTCCGCCAGTGCCGCCAGCTCCTTGGCCGACAGCTCCACCGTCTCGATCTTCAATACGCTCGGTTTGCGCGGCGCGCTGGCGACTGCCTGCTGCTCTGCCGCCAGTTCGGCGTAAAGCTCGGGCTGCAGCTCTTCATCGGTCGGCTCCGTCTCGTCAACATCGCTGGAGGCATCAAAGGGCGCACCGTCGGCCATGCCATCCGAGTCACTCTCGCCTGCCTCATCATTCACCTCATCCTGACTTGGCAGCGGCAGCGCGGCCGCCACCTCGACCGGCTCGGGCGGGCTGACTGGCGCGGCGGCCCTTGCCACCACATCGGGAGTCACCGCATCGGGGGCGATCACTTCACTGGCAGCCGTCACGGTATGGGTCTGCTGCCAGTAGATCCAGGTTCGCCAACCAAGGATCCCCAGTGCCAGACCGCAGATCAGGGTCAACAGCAACATCCACCATCCCTGCTGGCGCGCAGGGGCAATATAGACGGCAGCACCTTCGGATCCTTGCTGGCGCCGATCCAGATCTTTCAGCATCTGGTTGATAACGCTCATGGCCAGACTCCATAAGCCAGGGCGCACCCCAGCAACAGTAACAGGGGCCACCAGCGCCGTGGCGCAAAGCAGCTGGCATCGTCGGTATCGCGAATGGCGAGCCGTACCAGACGACTGTCGATCTGACGCACACCCTGACCATAGGCCAGCATCAGGCACTTCTGCGCCAGGATATTGATCAGTCTCGGGATCCCTCGCGATGCGCGCCACAACAGGCGCATGGCGCGACCTGCAAACAGTGGTGCCCCGCGGTAACCGGAGACCTGCAATCTGTGCTCCAGATAGGCGCGGGTCTCGTCAAAACGCAGCGGCCGCAGGCAGTAGGAGAAGCCAATCCGCTGGCGCAGTTGGCGCAGATGCGGCTTGGCCAGTCTGGCATCCAGCTCCGGCTGGCCGAACAGCACGATCTGCAGCAGCTTGCTCGATTCGGTCTCGAGATTGCCGAACAGGCGGATCGCCTCCAACGTCTCGTCCGGCAGCGCTTGCGCCTCGTCGATCAGCACCACCACCCGACTGCCCTGCTGGTGCAGGCTGATCAGGTGACGATGGATACGATCGGTCAGATCCAGTTCGCTCTGATCCCGTACCGCCAACCCCAGCTCCAGCGCCAGCGCGATGCGCAGCTCGGCCGGAGTGAGGTGGGGATTGGGCAACCAGGCAAGCCGCACCGGACGCGCTTCCGAACCCAGCTCGCTGAGCAACTTGCGGCAGAGCAGAGTTTTGCCGGTACCCACCTCGCCGGTCACCTTGATAAAGCCCTCCCCCTGCGCCAGCGCCCAGTTGAGCACCTGCAGCGCCTCTTCGTGAGGCGGCAGGCCGTAGTAGAAGCCGGTATTGGGAGTGAGGCTGAACGGTGCCTCCTGCAGGCCGAAGTGGGTCAGGTACATGAGACCTCACCTGCCACGGCGAGCAAGCAGCCTGTGCTGGCAAGGCAGCACAGGCCGTTCGGGATAAGGGTGACCGCATCTGGTGTCATGGGTCAGCCCTTGGCCGGATACCACTTGTCGAGCAGCTCGGAGGATCGTTGCAGCTCATTTTGCCAGGTATCTTTCTCCACCACGGTCGGTTTGAGCATGATCACCAGCTCCACCTTCTTGGTGCTCTCGCGGCGGTTGGTAAAGGCTTCGCCCACCCAGGGAATATCCCCCAGCAACGGCACCTTGCTGACGATCTCCTGCTTGTCGGTCTTCATCAGGCCGCCGATAACGATGATGTCACCGTTATTGGCCTGCACCACGGTATCCGACTCACGGATCGAGCTCTTGGCGAGCGGCAGTTGCAACTTGCCACCCGAGGTACCCATGTCGATCACCTTGTTTTGTTCTTCGGTATCGATAACCGAAGGATGGATGTGCAGCAGCACCTTGCCCTCTTCATCGATCTGCGGTTACGTCCAGCGCAATACCGGAGAAGAAGGGGGTCAGCTCCACGTTAGGCGTCTTGTCTGTGCCCGTCGAGGTAGTGGTAATGGTGGTGGACGCATTGGTGACGTAATACTCGTCCGTCCCCACCTTGATCACCGCCTTCTGGTTGTTGGTTGCGGTGACACGGGGACTGGAGAGGGTATTCACATCGCCCTGGGTCTTGAGCAGGTTGACCGCCACATTGAAGTTGCCATCAGAGATCTTGAAGCCTGCACCGCCCCCCAGCGCACTGAAGATCTGGTTGGGGGTGCTGGGCAGCTGAGTATTGGCAAGCGACTGCCCACCGGTAATCCCCTTGTTGCCATCCCAGCTGGCGGATAGACCGCTCCAGTCCACCCCCTGTTCATACCCTTCGTTGAGGGCAACTTCGATGATCCGCGCCTCCAGCACCACCTGCCGCTTGAGGTGACTCTCGGACTGGGTCAGGAATTCACGCACCGCCTTGAGCTCTTTCGGATAGGCGCGCGAATGGTGACCAGACCCGCCTGCGGGCTGGTGATCACGGCGCGACCGTCACCCGTGCCAATCAGGGTCTGCAGGGAGTCGCGCAGATCGGTCCAGTAGTCGCTGTTGGTGTCGGTTTCGATACGGGTGCCGTTGTTGTTGTCACCGCTCGAGTTGTTGCCGGAGGAGTTATTGGTGCTGTTGTTGTTCGATGCACTGTCAAAACTGCTGTCGCTGCTGTTATTGCTGTCATTGGCCGTCACCCCGCCGGTGCTGACCGAGGTGCGCGAGAGACCACGACGGGACATCATCAGGTAGTTGACCGGGATGGTTTCGGTACGCAGACCCGCCGGATAGATATGGAAGACATTGCCCTTGCGCTGCACGTCGAAGCCGTACATGTCGCCCACCACCGCCAGCACCTCTGGCAGAGTCACATCCTTGAGCTCGACGGAGACCAGCCCGGCCACCCCGGGGTGAACCGCCACGCTGTAGCGGGAGCCCTTGAACAGGGAACCGAAAAACTCTACCGCCTCCACGTCGTGAGCCGCGATACGCAGCCGCTTCTCCGGCATGCCGACCGGCATCTGCGGCCGGTTCAGCTGCAGCAATTCACTTTGCACCGATTTGGGCAACGCGGTCAGAGGGGCAGCCTGTTTCTGCTGTTCGTTCATGGCCTGTTTGAGGGCATCCTTGGCCTGGGTCGGCTCGGGGTGCTGATACGTGGTACAGCCTGCAGCCATCATGGCCACGGTGATCAGACAGAGACGGTGTTTTTTCATGTAATTAGGGCACCCTGACTTGCAATTAAACTCGATAAAGCCGATTCACCTCTCGAGAGGCAAGCACGACTCAAACCCGGATCTTGCTGGCAAAAAGTGTGACCGCATGGCGTTTTCCCGCCTTTTCCAGCACCACGGCATCGGCATTGATGGTCACCAGCGTATAGCCGTCCACCTGTTGTCCGACCCGATAACTCTTGCCATTGAGTACCGCCAGTGCCGGGCCATTGCCCAGCACCACACTCTGCAGCTTCGGCAAACCGGCGCTGCTCTCGCTGGTCGCACGGGCGCCAACCGCCACATCAGCCAGCGGCGCGGTGGGATCCTGCAATACCTCGACCTGCTCCGCCTGTGCCAGCAAGCTGAACAGGCAACAGCACAACGCAAATACTCTAGCCACGGATAAACTCCTTGCTGGTACTCAGGGTGTAGATCTCCATCTCCACCACCGCGCCGGGATAGGCTTTGACCTGATAGTCGAACTGCTTCCAGTAAAAGTGACGCGGCAAGGCTTCCAGCGCTTTAAGATATTGATACACATCGAAATAGCCGCCTTCAAGCTGAAGCCGGATACCATGCTTGTAGAGATTGACCTTCTGCTCCCCCGCCATCAGCGGGGTCGGCTCCAGCGAACTGAGGGCCAGCATGTGAAGGTTGGCGGAGCGGGAGAGCAGCGCCTCCAGCACCAGCGGCATCTCGTGCGCCGGGATCAGATCGACGGTCTGGGCCTTCAGCTCATCGTCGATCCGGGCCAGATCCGCTTCGACCTGCGCCAGCTGCTCGCGAACTCCCTGATTGGGATCCCGCTTGAGCCGGGCCTGTTTGCCGAGGTTTTCCAGCTCCATGATCTCGAGGTCGCGCTCGGCGGCGCTCAGGGCCATACGATCCTGCTGCAGGCGGGTATCGGCGCCATCGAGCCAGCCGTAGAGTCCGGCCGCGCCCAGCAGCACCAGACCGGTCAGCAGGATCAACACCCGCTCCCGCTGGCTCAACACGGCGATACGCTGGCCCCATGCCTGCCATTGTGTTTTCAGGTTCATCAGGGTTTCTCCCGCGCAATGCCGCTCAACTGGAAGGTCAGGCGACCCTCCTTGTCACGGCCGAGGGTCAGTTCACCAAACTCCTTGCCTACCAGACTCGGGGTCTGCTTGAAGCGGTTGACCCAGGCCGGCACATCCTGACTGCGTCCGGCAAAGCCGGAGAGGTTGATCCGCCCTTCGTTGATCTCGATGCGCTGCAACGAGAGGTTGCTGTTGCGAATGCGGGAAAGATCCGCCATTACGCTGGCATAGCCCTGGGATTTTTGCAGGGTCAGGCTGCCCAATTGGCGCATCAGCCCCTGCTTGGCCGTCAGCTCATCCTGCTTGTTGACCAGTTGCTGTTGCAGCCTGGGATCTGCCTGATGGCGCGCCAGCTCGGCATCGAGCCGCTGCGCCTCGCTGCGCTTGAGTTCCAGCTCGGCAGAGCGCTGCGCCAGCGCCCAGCTGACCTGCTGCTGCTGCCAGCTGTAACCGACGCCCATCAACAGGATCAGCAACAGCGCAAAGCCCCATACCAGCGCCATCTGATTGAGGCTGGCCCACTGTCGCTTGGGGCGAAACTCGGCGCCATAGAGGTTTATCTGACGTCTCATCACGCATCCTCCCCGATGGCGGCGGCGTAGGCCGAGAGGTATTCGACGCCGGCCAGGACTGCCTTGTTGGCCATGGCGGAGACGGCAAAGCCGAAGGTCTGCTCCATGTGGCGCACCAGGGTACCGATAAAGGGCGAGGCGACGGCAAACTGCATCTGCCCCAGCTCGGGCAATTTCAGCTGGCCCGCCAGATAGTCGAGGGAGCGCTGGATCTCCAGCGCCAGTGAATCGAGCAGCATGCTGTCCGGTTCATGTTCGCCAGTCAGGCTGGTGAAACCGCGCAGCTGGCGGGAGAAGCAGAGCCCGCCTTGATGGAAGACCAGCAGTTGCAGATCCTGCCCCTTGGGCTGCCACAGCAGCATGCGCACCGTGTCATCCGCGTCATAGAGAGAGGTGAGCGCCAATTCGTCGCTGATGATGGATTGCAGGGTGGCTATGCCATTGATGGCATCGGCCAGCTGTTGCACCCGGCTCTTGGGCAGGCAGATCACATTGATGCGCGGGCGACCGGCAGGCGGGGTGGGCAAGTCCACATAATCCATCGCCAGTTGCAGCACGGGTTCGCTGACATAATCCTTGATGGCCCAGGGGAGCGCCCCCGCCATCTCGGCGTCAGGCACGGCAGGCTTGTCGATCTGGATCTGTTGATAAAGGCTGGCGGCGAGGGCCACCCGCACCGTAGACTTGGCCAGCCCATGACGGCTGAACAGCTCGTTCATGGCCACTGCCCACTCCTGTGGGCCGTTGATGGTGCGCGTCGCGAAGACGGGGGGATTGCCCACCGCAGCCAGCATGATCCTGTCATTGGCCAGCAAGAGCCCGACCTGGCGGCTTGGCGTCGACCGTCTGAACAGTTGTTTCATGTAAGCCCGCCCATCAATAGTGATTAAATGTATGAAATATTAACATAAACAGCAGATTAGCCTCCAGATTAAAAGACGGACTCACCATTGCAAGCCAGCCTTTCCGCCGAATCAGAGGGTCAAGCCATCCTCCCTTCCCCCCTGCAACACCTCCACCATCCGTTGCTGACCCGCTATGGCGTCGAGCTGTGGTGCAAGCGGGATGATCTGATCCATCCGGCCATCTCCGGCAACAAGTGGCGCAAGCTAAAGTACCACCTGCTGCATGCCAAAGAGCACGGCAAACGGCATCTGCTCTCGTTTGGCGGCGCCTACTCCAATCATATCCACGCGCTGGCGGCAGCGGGGTGCCAATCTGGTCTTCGTACTACCGGTATCATACGGGGCGAATATGACGCCGTCAGTAACTCTACCCTGCGGGATGCCCAGCGCTGGGGCATGGATCTCGTTTTTGTCGACCGCCAGAGTTACCGGCGACGGCAGGATCCCGACTGGCTGGCCCAATTCGATGCCCCCGATACCCTGATCGTGCCGGAAGGGGGTAGCAGCCCGCTGGCCATCCCCGGCGTGGCGGAACTGGTCGGCGAAGTGCCCTTCTCGCCGGATCTCTGGGTACTGCCCTGCGCCAGCGGCGGCACTCTGGCGGGCCTGATCGCTGGCAAACGGGATCGGGAGCAGATCCTCGCCATTGCGGTACTGAAAGGAGGCAGCTTTATCGCTGACGAGGTGTGTCGCCTCCATCCTGCGGCTGCCAATATCCCCGGCTGGCGCATCGCGCTCGATCACCACGATGGTGGCTATGCCAAATTCAGCCCGGCCCTCTGGCAGTGGGTACAGGATTTCAGCGCCACGACCGATCTGCCCCTTGAGCCTATCTATAGCGGCAAGGCAATGTGGGGACTGTTTCGCGAGCTGGCGGCAGGCCGTATCGCCCCCGGCAGCAAAATCGTCTTTATCCACACTGGCGGCATGCAAGGGCTCGCCGGGCTGCGGGAGCAGGGGCGACTGTGATCCCTGCCTTACGGCAACCGCAAACAGCATCGCAAACAACAGAGGGTCGCCCCAAGGCGACCCTCTCTCGTTTATCTCAATCACCAGCCGATTCCAGCACCAGACGCTGGGGCTCGGCAAACCAGGGCCCCTGCCCGGCATGCACCCCGAGGTGGCGCAGCATCTTCCACTCGTCGCCACTCTCCACCCCCACTGCCAGCACCCGGGTGCGGGTATTGGCGCAGCCCCCCACCAGACTGCGTACCGCCATCTGGTTGACCTGACGGGCATGGATTTCCCGTACCAGGCTGGGGTGTAGCTTGAGGAAGTTGATCTCGAACTCCTTGATGTACTGGGTGCTCACCACATCCTGACCGGCATGATCAATGGCCAGCTGGCAACCCAGCATCCGCAAAGAGCGCAGCGGCCGCTTGAGCGCCTCGAAGTGGCGGGTCACCTGGGATTCCGAGAGTTGCAGGATCAACCGCTCGTTGGTGCTGCGCGGCAGCTGGAACAGGGCGAAGAAGAGCCAGCGTTGGAACTCGCGGTTGAGCAGGCTCTGGGCACTGAGGGTCAGGCTGATGGGGCAGCTCTGCTCGGAGCGCTGGCGCAGCAGGGCTAGGGTCTGCTCCGCCACCAGCCGATCCAGTTGCAGCAACAAGCCCACCTTCTCCGCCATCGGCATGAAGATCCCCGCCTGCAAAGCCCGCCCCTGCTCGTCGTGCAGATAGGTGAGCAACTCCTGCTGCAACACCACCTGCCCCCGATCCTGCTGGATCGGCTGGGTGTAAAATTCGATGCCGTGCTCTTCGAGACGGCGGCTGATCAGGGTACGCCAGCGTACCGTGCCCTTGCTGCTCTGCTCCTCATCCAGCTGCTTCTCGTAGAGGAACCAGCCGTTGTGCCCTTGCAGACGGGCGCTCTTGAGGGCCAGCTCCGCCTCCTCCTGCACCTTGAGCAGGCTGTCTTGTGCCTGATAACAGACGGCGCCGAGATAGACCGCCGTCTCCGGGTTGACCTCCTGCGGCCAATGCAACCGTTGCAGGCTCTTGAGCAGCTGGCTGGCGCTATCCACCATCTCGCTCTCGGACATATTGGGCAGCAGCACCGCAAAGACCTGACCGGCATAGCGGGCCTGCAGGGCACCGTTGTGTTTGCGCACGAAGGCACCTATGGTGGCGCTCGCCTCCATCATCAAATCGTGCCCCAGCAACTCGAACTGATCGGCCTCCAGCTCCTCCAGACAGGCGAGATCGATCAGCAGAACGCCGCCGCTCATCACGCTCGCCTCCATGATGGCGCTCTCCAGCCGGTTGTCGAAAAACAGCCGGTTGCCGATGCCGGTCATCTTGTCGACGAAGGCGTTGCTTCGAATGAAGTTGTCGAAGCGGCTGCGCTCCTTGCGGGCATCCGCCAGCTCGGCGAGCAGATGATCGAGGGCCTGACTGGCGGCCACCGGCCACTCTTCGCCGGGGTCATGACTCAGTTTGGAGAGTTTGTCATCGAGGATCAGCTGGGCACGAATGCCCAGCAGCTCGGCCCCGCGCAACTGCTGGCGCAGCCAGCGGATGGAGTACCAGAGACCGAACACCACGATAAAGATGCCCAGCGAGATGCCGGACATCGCCTTGATGGAGTATTCCGCCTCCTTGAAGGGGCGCTCCAGTTTGAAGTTGGCCTGCATGTCGGCCTGATGGGGCAGCGGGTGGCTGTATGGCACCAGCAGTTGTTCGTCGACCGGATTGCGCACATCGCGGAACCAGTAGACCCGCTGGTTATTCTGGCGCACCTCCAGCTCGACCACATGGGCGGCCCGCAGCAGAGTGGGCAACCAGTGGCTCATATCCTCCATGTCGTGAGCAACATCGAGCTGCTTGTCGATCACTTCGACCAGCGCATCGACCTTCTTTTGCTGCAACTCCATGCCCAGCTCGCGAAAGCTGAACACCCCGCCAATCAGCACGGTCGCCATGGCTGCGATCACGCAAAGGGTGATAAATGAGACAAGCTGTGTAGTGAGTTTCATGCGCCTTTCCGTATGCCCGGCATCATCCATGTCGCCTCATGGTAGCAGCGGCGATCGGGCCACAGCTATGGATGAAGATCCCGCTTCTGCAATTTAAGCGGGCAAGCATAACCCAAAGCAGAGGGAGAATACCAAGGATGACGGGCTACAAATGCGGGAAAGGGCGGGATGACAGACAGAAAAATGGTCCCTCAAAGGGGACCAAAAGGAACACTCATATCAAAACTAACACTCTGTGCTACTGACAAAAAACAGATACAGGAGTATTGAACACACGGTGAGTCAAACCGCAGGGCTACTCTAATGCAGTTCGGATAAGCTGAGCAATTGTCATTTATGACAGGTCAGCGATTGAATCTAGCCAAAGTTAATAATAAACACATTTAAAATCATGCAGTTAAAAAATCAATCAACAAGTGTGACAACTCGGACTCAAATTGATTGCACTAATGCTCTATGATGGCAAAGTCCATTTGTGTCTCATGAAACTGGCAGGTACTTCCTTTGCGTAAATCACCCGTCTGGATCGCTCTGTTGCTGTTCGTCCTGCCTGTCGTGGGCAGCCAGTTTCTCGGCCTGTGGTTTGCCAAGCCGATGGCCTTTCATCTGCTGGAAGAGAAGGTTGCCGAGCTCAAGGGAGCCATGGCCGTACGCCACCGGGAGCTGGATGCCGCCATCAACAAACAACTGGCACAATTTGAGTTCAACTGCGGCGCCAAAGACATGGAGCTGCTGCGCGATCCGCGCTTCTACAGCGCTCATATCCGCCTGCAAGGGTTGGAGCTCGCTTCCGGCAACAGCTGCTCCAGCCTGGGGGTGGAGATCCCGCTGATCAAAGAGCTCCAGAACAGCGGGCAGAAGTTCGGCAAACTGGGGATTACCGCTACAGTGGCCAAATACAATACCGAACAGGAGCTGGTGGCCTTTTACCGATCCGGCGACAACCTCGCCTACTGGGTGCTGGATAACAGCTGGAGCCACGACCTGCTGCAACACCCCTGCAGCCACTGCTTCTATCTGGAGTTCAGCCGACAGGATACCGATGCAAGCACAGTCCACTTTCCCCGTGGCGACAAGGAGATCAAACAGGAAGAGAGCAATATCAGCCTGAGTTTCTTCGATCCCAATGAACTCACCAAACAGACGGTCTGGGCGGGAAAAGCGCTGGAGCAATATGCCCATGACCAACTCAATCACTACGGTCTCTGGTTCGGTATCTCGCTCGGTGCCCTGTTAAGCGTCACATACTGGCTGCTGCGCAGCTATCGGCGCTCCCTCAAGGGACTGCTGCAAACAGGATTGATACGCAGGGAATTTATTCCCCTCTACCAACCGATAGTGGATGCCCGTACCCACCAAGTGGTGGGATTCGAGGCGCTGCTGCGCTGGCAGCGGGGAAGCGAGCTGATCCCCCCGGGCACCTTTATCGAATATGCAGAGGAGCAGGGACTGATCCTGCCGATGACCGAACAGTTGCTGGAGCAGGTGATCACTGACCTGCCGCAGCTGGCACCGGAGCAGTGGGTCAGCGTCAATCTGGTGGCGGCCCATATCGAGCAGCCCCTGCTGCGCACCCTGCTCGCTCACAGCCAAAACCCCTCACCCACCCGGCTCACCTTCGAGCTGACGGAGCGCAAGCCGATCCTCGACATCAAGGCGGCCACCGAGGAGATCACCCTGCTGCAACAGATGGGGTATCACTTCAAGCTGGATGATTTCGGTACCGGCTACGGCGGCTTTGCCTACCTGCAGAGCCTGGGGATCCGCCAGATCAAGATCGACAAGATGTTCGTCGATACCATAGGCACCAACGACCTCAAGCGCAGCGTACTGGATGCCATCATCGTCTTCGGTCGGGAATCGGGCATGGAGATGATCGCCGAGGGGGTCGAGAGCCAGCTGCAGGTCGACTATCTGAGCCAGCACGGCGTCTATCTGATCCAGGGCTACTTCTTCGGCAAACCCATGCCGCTGAAGATACTGACCCACTGGCAACGAGAGTGGCAGTTGCAACACCAGCAGGCCAGCTAACGCAGAGATGGCAGGATCTGGCCGTGAAACGGTTTGGTCAGCGGCTCGACATCATCAGGTTGATGCTGGCGGTAGCGCCGTAACCCAGCCCGGCCATCAGGCTGGAAAAGCCTCCAGCAGACCCGGGCCCGGCTCCATGGTGAAATCGAACCGTCTTCTGCCACCCCTTATTTACATTCAGCAACAAAATGATCTGCCCTGACGGGGATAACAACCCTTATCATAAGGAGCCGGTTATTGCGCAACCGATAACCCTGCAGCCTGTTTATGTCATCCGGTCGTCAAGACCCCCAATAGAGAACCATTGCCTATGAAGACAGTTATCCGGCAAGAGATTGCCCTGCCCGTTGGCCTGCTGACCCTGCTCTTTTTCAAGACCCTGGGCAGTGACCTGCTGACAGAGACAACTCCGCTCGGGATCTATCTTCCTGTTTCGGCGGCACTATTGGCCATCGTCACCTGGGCCATCTTCTCGGTGGTGCGCCACTCCGATGCCCTCGCCATCAAGCTGGGCGAGCCCTTCGGCACCCTGATCCTCACCCTCTCGGTCATCTCGCTGGAGGTGGTGATGATCTCCTCGGTAATGCTGACCGGCGAGCCCAACCCCACCATGGCCCGCGATACCATGTTTGCGGTAGTGATGCTGGTGAGTACCGGTCTGGTGGGTTTCACCCTGCTGTTTGGCGGCTGGCGCTACCACACCCAGAGCTTCAATCTGGACGGGGTCAAATCCTATCTGGTGGCCATCATCCCGCTTGCCCTGCTCTGTCTGGTGCTGCCCAACTTCACCGAGGGCGGTGCAATCGGCAGTATGTCGCGCGCCATGTCATGGATGCTGATCATCATCTCGATCCTGCTCTACGGGGTCTTTCTGCTGATCCAGACCCGCAGCCACAGCCACTTCTTCGTCGACAGCGATCACGAGGATTATGAGGAGCACCACGGCCCGCTGCAGAGCAACGTCTATCACACCATCCTGCTGCTCGCCTACCTGCTGGTGGTGATCCTGCTGGCCAAGACCCTGGCCATCCCCATCAACTACGGGGTGCATGTGATGGAAGCACCCGCCGCACTGGGCGGATTTATCGTCGCCTGCATCGTGCTGGCCCCCGAAGCAGTCGGCGCCATCAAGGCCGCCTTCAACAACCAGCTTCAGCGGGCAATGAACCTCTACTTCGGCTCTGTGCTGGCCACCATCGCCCTCACCGTACCTGCCGTGCTCTTTATCGGCTCCATGCTGGATCAGGAGGTGCGCCTCGGCCTTTCCCCCGCCGATATGGTGCTGCTGGTCACGACCTTGATGGTCTGTAAAGTAACCTTCAGCAGCGGCCGCACCAATGTGCTCCATGGTGCGACCCATCTGGTGTTGTTCGTGGTTTATCTGTTCCTGATGTTCGAACACGAATAACCGCGTTCAACCAACGTCAGACACGCAAAGACCGCCCGATTGGGCGGTCTTTTGTCATCTGCTCCCGGCTCTCACCAGCGCCTGTGAAGCGGCTTCCCCCTCATCCCCCACCCTTCTCCCGCCAGGGGAGAAGGGTGATCAAGGCTTACAGGCTGGGCAGCACCCCGGCCGGGATCAGGTCGTTGTAGCTGGCACGGCCCAGCAGGGCGGCGGCCGCTTCGATATCCGGCGCGAAGTACCTGTCCTTGTCGTAGAAGCTCACCTCTGCCCGCAGTCGTCCCTTGGCCAGCTCGATCAGCTCGGTACTGCGCAGCGGCGCGCGAAAATCCAGCCCCTGTGCCGCCGCCAGCAGTTCAACAGCCAGAATGCCGCGGGTGTTCTCCGCCATGTCTGCCAGCCGGCGGCCAGCGAAGGTCGCCATGGAGACGTGATCCTCCTGATTGGCGGAAGTGGGCAGACTATCCACCGAGGCGGGATGGGCCAGGGTCTTGTTCTCGGAGGCGAGCGCAGCCGAGGTGACCTGAGCGATCATAAAGCCGGAGTTGACCCCGCCGTTGTTGACCAGAAACGCTGGCAGACCGGACATCCGCGAGTCGATCAACAGCGCCATGCGCCGCTCGGAGAGGGAACCTATCTCGGCGATGGCCAGCGCCAGATTATCGGCGGCAAAAGCCACCGGCTCAGCATGGAAGTTGCCACCGGAGAGGATCTCCTCGTCATCGGCAAACACCAGCGGGTTGTCGGAGACCGCGTTGGCCTCGCACACCAGCACCTCGGCGGCCTGACGGATCTGGGTCAGACAAGCCCCCATCACCTGCGGCTGGCAGCGCAATGAGTAGGGATCCTGCACCTTCTCGCAGTTGTGATGGGACATGCCGATCTCGCTGCCATCCACCAGCAGGTGGCGATAGCAGGCGGCCGCATCGATCTGGCCACGCTGACCGCGCACTTCGTGGATGCGGGCATCGAACGGCCGGCGGCTGCCAAGGGCGGCCTCCACGCTCATGGCGCCGATGGTGATGGCACCGGCGTAGAGATCCTCGGCATGGAACAGCCCTTCCAGCGCGAAGGCGGTGCTCGCCTGAGTGCCGTTAAGCAGCGCCAATCCTTCTTTGGGTGCCAGCGCGATAGGCTCGAGCCCGGCAATTTTCAGCGCAGTGGCGGCGTCGATCAGCTCGCCCTTGTGGCGAGCCTTGCCTTCACCGATCAGCAAGCAGCTCATATGGGCCAGCGGCGCCAGATCGCCGGAGGCCCCGACGGAGCCCTTCTTCGGCACCACCGGATAGACTTCGGCGTTGATGAGGGTCATCAGGGCCTCAAGCACCGTCAGCCGGATGCCGGAGAAGCCCCGCGCCAACGAGTTGAGCTTGAGCACCATCATCAACCGTACAGTGGCGTCATCCATGTATTCGCCGATGCCAGCGGCATGGGAAAGCACGATGGAGCGCTGAAGCTCGTCCAACTGCTCCACCGGAATGCGGGTGTTGGCCAACAAGCCAAAGCCGGTGTTGATGCCATACACCACCCGGTTCTGCTCGATCACCTTGGTAACCACGGCGGCGGAGGCGTGGATCCCCGGCAGCGCGGCCGGATCCAGTGAAACATGTACCGGCTCGCGGCTGACGCGGCGCAGGGTGGCAAGATCCAGCTCACCAGGAGTAATAGTCAATTCAAACATGGTGTTACACCTTTCCTTTGACACCGTTGGCGCCGTCAATCATCGGCAGATCCAGTTTCGCATCAACGGCACAGTTGATGGCAATCTCGTAACCTGCATCCGCGTGGCGCATCACCCCGGTGGCCGGATCGTTGCGCAGTACTCGACCGACGCGGCGGGCCGCATCATCGGAGCCGTCACAGACGATCACCACGCCGGAGTGCTGGGAGAAGCCCATGCCGACCCCGCCGCCGTGGTGCAGCGACACCCAGGTCGCGCCACCAGCAGTGTTGAGCAGAGCGTTGAGCAGCGGCCAGTCGGAGACGGCATCGGAGCCATCCATCATCGACTCGGTCTCGCGGTTCGGGCTCGCCACCGAGCCGGAATCCAGATGGTCGCGGCCAATGACGATGGGCGCTTTCAGCTCGCCGTTTTTCACCATCTCGTTGAAGGCCAACCCGAGCCGTACCCGATCCTTGACCCCGACCCAGCAGATCCGCGCCGGCAGCCCCTGAAACGCGATGCGCTCGCGGGCCATGTCGAGCCAGTTGTGCAGGTGAGGATCATCCGGGATCAGCTCTTTCACCTTCTGATCTGTCTTGTAGATATCTTCCGGATCGCCGGAGAGGGCCACCCAGCGGAACGGGCCTATCCCCTCGCAAAACAGCGGGCGAATGTAGGCGGGGACGAAGCCGGGGAAGTCGAAGGCGTTCGCCACCCCCTCCTCCAGCGCCATCTGGCGAATGTTGTTGCCGTAATCCAGAGTCGCCGCGCCGCGCTCTTGCAGGGTCAGCATCGTCTCCACCTGACGGGCCATGGAGCGACGAGCGGCCAGATTCACCTCCTGCGGGGCACTCTGCTGCAGCTCGCGCCACTTGGCCACGCTCCAGCCCTGCGGCAGGTAGCCGTGCACCGGGTCGTGGGCGGAGGTCTGGTCGGTCACCACGTCCGGGGTGATGCCGCGAGCCACCAGCTCGGCGAAGACGTCGGCGGCGTTGCCGAGCAGGCCGACGGAGACGGCGGTGCCGCCCTGTTTGGCCTCTTCGACCATGGCCAGCGCCTCATCCAGGCTGTGAGCCTTCTTGTCCACATAACGGGTGCGCAGACGAAAATCGATGCGAGTCTCGTCGCACTCGATGGCGATCATCGAGAAGCCAGCCATGGTGGCGGCCAGCGGCTGGGCACCACCCATGCCGCCGAGCCCGCCGGTCAGGATCCAGCGTCCCTTGGGTTCACCGTTGAAGTGCTGATTGGCCACCGCGAAGAAGGTCTCGTAGGTGCCCTGCACGATCCCCTGAGTACCGATGTAGATCCATGAACCCGCGGTCATCTGGCCGTACATCATCAGGCCCTTCTTATCGAGCTCGTTGAAGTGCTCCCAGTTGGCCCAGTGGGGCACCAGATTGGAGTTGGCGATCAGCACCCGCGGCGCGTCCTTGTGGGTCTGGAACACCCCGACCGGCTTGCCGGATTGCACCAGCAGGGTCTGATCCTCCTCCAGCCGGGTCAGCACATCGACAATCTTGTCGAAGCAGGCCCAGTTGCGTGCGGCACGGCCGATGCCGCCATAGACCACCAACGACTGTGGATGCTCGGACACCTCGGGATCCAGGTTGTTCATCAACATCCGCAGCGGCGCCTCGGTGAGCCAGCTCTTGGCGGTCAGTTCAGTGCCGCGCGGGGCACGGATCACGCGGTTCGGATCATGGCGGGGATCCTGCTGTTGCACAGACATACACACTCCTTGTTGTATCAATAGGGTGCCTTCGGCGATATGCGGCCAAAGGGTTAACGGGTCAACAGATGAACCAGTCGCGCGGCCACGCGGGCACTGCGATTGTCCTGATCCAGCGTCGGGTTATACTCGGCCAGATCGGCAAGCCTCAGCTTGCCGCTGGCCCGGATATGGGCAATGAGCGGTTCGATGACCGCCAGCTCTACGCCACGAGCTGCGGGGGCGCTCACTCCCGGCATCAGGTTGCCGGGCAGCACATCGAGATCGATGGTCAGATAGAGGTGATCACAATCGGCGATAAAAGCGTCCAACCCGCTTAGCAAGGCTGGCAATTCGGCTTGGGTCATCGCCTCGTCCAGCACATGCCACACACCCAGCGCCTTGGCACGGGCAAACAGGGCTTGGGTATTGGCGGTCTCGGCCACCCCGAGGCAGGCGTAGTGAAACGGCGTGCCCTGAGCGGCACACTGCTCGGCAATCTGGAAGAAGGGGGTGCCGGAGCTGGCCTGCTCCTGCTTCATCCGCAGGTCAAAGTGAGCATCGAGGTTGATAATGCCGACCCTGCCACTGCCGCCCAGATGACTGTTGAGGCCGCTCCAACTGCCGAAGGCCACCTCGTGGCCGCCCCCCAGCACCAGCGGGAAGTGGCCCAGATCGAGCGCAGAGGCGACCCGCTCGGCCAGATGGCCGTGGGCTGCGTCGAGATTGCCATCGGGGCAGCTCACATCCCCGCCATCATAGACGGGACGATTCAGGTGCCAGGCGGTATTGGCCAGCAGCTTGCGGACCACCATCGGCGCCCCGGCGGCGCCGACACGCCCCTTGTTGCGGCGTACCCCTTCATCGCAGGCAAAACCGAGCAGCACTACACCGGCAGTGTCTTGTGCTCCGGCGGTCCAGGGCAGCATCTTGTCATGCCAGCGCAGTGCCAGTTCACCATCTTCCGGATCCTGCCGCCCCTGCCAGAGCGACATGTCGATCGGGTTGAACTTATCCATGGAGGGTCTCCTCGCCGTTGAAGATGCGGCCTGCCAGCTGATCGACGCCGACCATGTAGCTCAACTCAGCCGGATGGGCGCAGTGCCAGATCAGGAAATCGGCCGCCATCCCCACCCTGAGCTGGCCAAGACGATCCTGCTCACCGAGCGCGTTGGCGGCGTGACGGGTCACCCCGACCATGGCCTCCAATGGGGTCAGTCCAAACAGGGTGCAGGCCATGTTCATGGCCATCCGCAGCGAGACAATGGGGGCGGTACCTGGGTTGATATCGGAGGAGACCGCCATCGCCACCCCCGCCTTGCGCAGGGCGGCAACCGGCGGCAGCTTGGTCTCTTTGAGGAAGTAGAAGGCGGTGGGCAGCAGGGTGGCGACCACGCCACGGTGGGCCAGCGCCAGGATCCCTTCCGGATCCAGATACTCCAGATGGTCCACCGAGAGGGCGCCAAAGTTGGCAGCGAGTGTGCTGCCACCGAGATTGGAGAGCTGATCCATATGCCCCTTCACCGGCAGGCCGTATTGATCCGCCGCCAGATAGACCTGCTCGGTCTGGGCCAGCGAAAAGCCGATGTGCTCGCAGAAGACATCTACCGCATCGGCCAGACCCGCCTCGGCGGCGGCCGGGATGATCTCCTGACAGATGGTCTCGACCCAGCTGTCGGGATCGTCGCGATATTCCGGCGGCACCGCATGGGCCGCCAGCAGAGTGGTCTTGACCCGGATCGGCAACGCCTCTCCCAGTCGGCGGGCCACCCGCAGCATCTTGAGTTCGTCATCCAGCGTCAGGCCGTAGCCGGACTTGATCTCCACTGTGGTAACACCCTCGCGGATCAGGGATTTCACCCTCGGCAACGCCAGCTCGAACAGTTGCTCTTCGCAGGCGGCACGGGTGGCACGCACCGTGCTGATGATGCCACCGCCCCGACGGGCGATCTCCGCATAGGGCACCCCTTTCTGGCGCAGCTCGAACTCTTCAGCACGGCTGCCGGCGAAGATGAGGTGTGTATGGCAATCGATAAGGCCGGGGGTGACCAGCTTGCCCTGCATATCCTGCCAGTGAGCGGGATACGGCCCCTTCAACTCGGCCATCGGCAACAGCGCGTGGATCTTGCCATCCTGCACGCCGATGGCGTGGAGCGGCAGCAGGCCGTAGTCGGCCAGCTCATCATTCAGGGTGGCGGGTGTCACGTTGAGCCAGACCCGCTCGCAGTTCAACAGTTCCTTGTTCATAGCGACCTCAAATGTATATACATATCCTTATAGTCGATCTCTATGACGAAAGAAAGAGCGGCGTTCACATCCTGATAACAGCATCAAACTTAGAGTTTAAGCACAAAAAAGCCCACCAGGAGGTGGGCTTTGCAAAAATCGATTTGTATAGACATTCACTCCAGCTGAGTCTTGGAGCTGAGCTTGTAGCGGGAACCGGGGGAGAGCAAACGGGCGTAGGAGACGAGATGCCCCTCCGACCAGGTACGCCGGTGCAACAACAGGCAGGGGGAATCCACGCGGATCTGCAACAATCCCGCCTCACCGGCGCTGGGCAACACGGCTTCCACCACGTGCTCCATCTCGGAGAGGGGGCAGACATCCATCAGATAGCGGTTGGGAGTCTGTTGGGTAAAATCCTGCTCGCCATAGCCCGGCAGGCGCCCGGCATCGACAAAGCGCTCCTCCAGCTGCAACGGCTCGCCATCGGCCTGATGGACGATGAGGCTGTGAAAGATAGGGGCGCCAACCCGCAGCCCCAGTTGCACCGCCACCTTCTCGTCGGCGGCCAGCCGCTGCAGCCGGATCACCCGGGCGCTGTACTCGCCGCCACGCTCGGCGATCTCGTCGGCAATATTGCGAATAGCCAGCAGCGGCGATTCGGTGCGCCGGTCCGCCACGAAGCTGCCGGAACCGGCGGTACGCACCAACCAACCTTCCGCCACCAGCTCCCGCAGCGCCCGGTTGACCGTCATCCGGCTCACGGTGAACTGCTCGCACAGGGCCGCTTCGGTCGGGATCCTGTCCCCCGCCTGATAGTGGCGTTCGCGGATCCCGTCCAGAATGTGCTGCTTGATCTGCAGATAGAGAGCTGGCGCCACCATGAAGCTCCCTAGCGCCGACGGTGGGGCGGACGCATATCCGGCCAGGCGCGGTAGACATCGGGGATCTGATCCGGGCCGCTGATGCAAAGATCGAGATCGTGCAGCAGACCGTCTTTAATCCCGTAGATCCAGCCATGCACCGCCAGCTCCTGCCCCTTGCGCCAGGCGTTCTGGATGATGGTGGTGTGGCAGACGTTGGCAACCTGCTCGGCCACATTCAGCTCGCACAGGTAGTCGAAGCGCTCATGCTCATCCTCGATGGCCTCGAGCTCTTCACCATATTTGAAGTAGACATCCTTGATGTTGCGCAGCCAGTTGTCGATGAGCCCCAGCTCCTGGTTCTGCATCGCGGCCTTGACGCCACCGCAACCGTAGTGACCGCAGACGATGATGTGCTTCACCTTGAGGACTTCTACCGCGTATTGCAGCACGGAGAGGCAGTTGAAATCGGTATGCACCACCAGATTGGCGACGTTGCGGTGGACGAAGACATCCCCCGGCAGCAACCCCATCAGCTGGTTGGCGGGAACCCGGCTGTCGGAACAACCGATCCAGAGGTATTCGGGGGCCTGCTGGGCAGAAAGAGTGGCAAAGAAAGCGGGATCTTCGGCTTTGATCCGTTCGGCCCACTCACGGTTGTTGGTAAACAGGTCGTTCAACAGTTTCACTTCTGCTCTCCCTAATGTGGCAGTGGCGGCAACATAACACACTCAAGGGTAACCAAAGCAAGGCCGACCAGATCCCTGCGAAACAAAAACAGGGCCATCAGGCCCTGTTTTTATGAGAGGAAGCATCAGGCTTCCATGGCATCTTTCAGCTTCTTGAGTGCGTTTTTCTCAAGCTGACGCACACGCTCGGCAGAGACGCCGTAGGTATCGGCCAGCTCCTGCAGAGTGGTCTTGCTGTCATCATCGAGCCAGCGGGCGCGGATGATGTGCTGACTGCGCTCATCCAGGGTGGCGAGGGCAGAGCTCAGGCGACGGGTCGCGTGATCGTCCCAGTTGTCGTTCTCGATGGTCGCGGCCAGATCGGAGGATTTGTCCTCCAGATAGTGAACCGGAGCGAAACCGCCCTCTTCTTCATCGTCACCCACCAGATCGAACGCCTGATCGTAGTTGGCCATCCGCGCTTCCATTTCGGTCACGTCAGCGGCAGAGACGCCGAGATCGGCCGCCACGGCCTGAACCTCTTCGTGGTTCAGCCAGCCCAGACGTTTTTTGGATTTGCGCAGGTTAAAGAAGAGCTTGCGCTGGGCCTTGGTGGTCGCCACCTTGACCATGCGCCAGTTGCGCAGGACATATTCGTGGATTTCGGCCTTGATCCAGTGCACGGCAAAGGAGACCAGACGCACACCAACCGTCGGGTCGAAGCGCTTGACCGCCTTCATCAGGCCGATGTTGCCTTCCTGAACCAGATCGGCCTGGGGCAAGCCGTAACCGGCATAGCTCTTGGCGACATGAACGACAAAGCGCAGGTGCGACATAACCAGCTGGCGGGCAGCCTCGAGATCGCCATCCTGCTGCAAACGCTCAGCCAGTTCACGCTCTTCCTCTGCGCTCAGCACAGGAATAGAGTTTACTGCCTGGATATAGCCTTCCAGACTACCTTGCGGAATCAGAGCCATAGTGCGCTGCAATGAAGTTCCCATCTGTTACCTCTTACTTTTCAATCGAATCAGTCTAACACCCTGAGAGGGTCTGTCTACTGACCGGATGCCATTCTGCGGCGTGTATCAAAGAACATGCCCAGTTTTAGACCGGCTTATCTTAAGCCTGCAGGATGAATCATGAATGAACAGTCAAAAAAAGGGGGTCACAATGAAGGACCCCCGAAAAGTAGCATGCTAAGTCCATTGTTGCGGAGCTCGCAACCTTCACATGCTTGCCAAGTCTGACGAGCAAGGCAGAGGGGCCACACCCGTATAAATGCTTCAGCTTTAATAGACTGCTTATAAATCAGAAGGTTCACTGGATCTAGCGAAGATCCGGAAGATCATTGTTATTCAGAATACTCTGACTATGGGGGCCAAGCCAGAAACGGCCCCTCTTTTACTTGATCCGCCTCTCAAAATCCAGCGATTTACTTTGATGACAAAGTAATCAGGATGGTTCGATGTCGCGAATGTGGCGATGGACCGAGAACCAGGAGGCAATCAGCCCCAGCAGGGCGCCCAGCAAGATCAGATTGATCCCGTCTACCGCCCCCATGCCAACCAGCCGGAAGTTACTGTTATACAAGCCCGCCAGCTCCTTCACCACCCCCTCGCTCCAGATCACCATCACCTCGGTCAGCCACCAGGCCAACATGCCGCCGATCACCCCGAACCAGATGCCGGTATAGAGGAAAGGACGGTGAATAAAGGAGTCGGTCGCCCCCACCAGCTTGAGCACTTCAATCTCGGAGCGCTGGTTGAGGATGTTGAGACGCAGGGTATTGCCGACAATCAGCAACACGGCGGAGAGCAGCAGCACCGCGATACCGGTAATGGTGTGGCGCAGCAGGTTCATGATCCCCTGCAACCGGGTCAGCCACTGCAGATCCAGCTTGCCCTGCTCGACCCCCACCTCGTTGTTGAGCTTGCTGAGCAGCTCGGCGGCCCCTTCCGGGTTCTGCCAGCGTGGATCCGGAATGACGCTCAGCACAGGCGGCAGCGGGTTGCTGTCCAGATAATCGAGGGCATCGCCGAAGCCGGAGATCTCGCGAAACTCCCGCAACGCATCGTCACGGCTCAGGTAGGTGACCGAATCCACCTCGGGATAGAGCAGGATCCTGTGCTGCAGATCGAGAATGCTCTGCTCCGGCAGATCCTTGCGCAGGTAAAGAGAGATCTGGGAACTGCTCTGCCAGCTCCCCTCCACGACCTCGGCGTTTTTCAGCAACACGTGGAAACAAGAGGGCAGCGCCAGACTGACGCCAAGCACCGCCAGCGTCATCAGTGAAGCGAGCGGATTGCGCCACAACTCCCCGAGACTGGCAAACGCCTGCCGCACATGGTCAACCCCGTACATCATCAGACGGCGCAGCGGCGGTTGTTTATGACGAACGATAGCCATCAGAGCTCCTCCCCGGCCGAATACATGCGACCCGCCTTGAGGGTCAGGGTGCGATAGCGCATACGGGCGATCAGCCCCAGATCGTGGGTAGCAATCAGTACCGAGACCCCAAAATTGTTGAACTCCTGAAATAGCCGCATGATATCCATGGAGAGCTGGGGATCCAGGTTGCCGGTCGGTTCATCCGCCAGCAGCAGCGGCGGCTTGTTGACGATGGCACGAGCGATGCCGACCCGCTGCTGCTCACCACCGGAGAGCATGCGCGGCTGGTAACGCTCCTTGCCGAGCAGCCCCACCTTGTCCAGCGCCGCCGCCACCCGCTTGTTGATGTCCGCATGGCTGTAGCCATCGATCACCAGCGGCAGCGCCACGTTGTCGAACACGGTGCGGTCCATCAGCAGGCGGTGATCCTGAAAGATCATCCCGATCTGGCGGCGAACATAGGGGATCTGGCTGCGCTGGATATGGCTGACATCATCGCCATGAAAGAAGACACGACCATCGGTCGGGCGCTCCATCACGCTGATCAGTTTGAGGAGGGTACTCTTGCCCGCCCCCGAGTGCCCGGTCAGAAAGGCCATCTCTCCCTTGCGCAGGTGAAAGCTGACCTTTTGCAGCGCCTGATGGCCACCGCTGTATACCTTGCTGACCTTGTCAAAACGAATCATAACGGTTCCCTGAAATTGACAAACCCCGACCGGAGTCGGGGTATGGAACACTTACTCATCACGGCTGAGCTGACTCATCGCGGCCGGACTTATTCATCGCGGCTGAAGAGCGCCTCGATGAAGTCATTGGCAACGAAGGGACGCAGATCGTCGATCCCCTCGCCCACCCCGATGTAGCGGATCGGGATCTGGAACTTGTCGGCCACCGCGAAGATGACGCCGCCCTTGGCGGTGCCATCCAGCTTCGTGAGGGTGATGCCGGTCAGGCCAACCGCCTCGCTGAACAGCTTGGCCTGGCTCAGCGCGTTCTGGCCGGTGCCTGCATCCAGCGTCAGCATGATCTCGTGGGGCGCCTCTTCATCCAGCTTCTTCATCACCCGCACTACCTTCTTGAGCTCTTCCATCAGGTTGCTCTTGTTCTGCAGGCGACCGGCGGTGTCGGCGATCAGCACGTCAGCCCCGCGGGAGCGGGCGGCCTCGATGGCATCATAAATGACGGAAGCGGAGTCGGCACCGGTATGCTGGGCAATCACCGGAATGTTGTTGCGCTGACCCCAAACCTGCAGCTGTTCGACCGCTGCGGCACGGAAGGTGTCACCCGCTGCCAGCATCACGCTCTTGCCTTCAGCCTGGAACTGCTTGGCCAGCTTGCCGATGGTGGTAGTCTTGCCGACGCCATTCACGCCGACCATCAGGATCACATAAGGCTTCTTGCTGGTGTCGATCACCAGCGGCTGCTCCACCTTGGCCAGCATCTCGCCCATGTCCTGCTTGAGCAGGCCGTAGAGCGCCTCGGCATCCTTGAGCTGCTTGCGATCCGCGTGCTGCACCAACCCCTCGATGATGCGGGTGGTGGTGTCGACGCCGAGATCGGCGGTCAGCAACTGGGTTTCCAGCTCTTCAAACAGCTCGTCGTCGATCTTCTTGCCACGGAACAGGCCGAAGAAACCGGAGCCGATATTCTCCTTGGTGCGCACCAGACTGCGCTTGAGGCGAGCAAAGAAGCCCTCCCGCTGCGGTTTGTCCTGGGTGTCGTCGTCCACCTTGGCGGCCAGCGGTAGAGCGGCCAGGGCGGCAGCCTCAGCCTCCATCGCGGCGACCAGGCGCATATCTTCCGCGCGCTGGGCCTCTTTGGCGATACGGGCTTCTTCAGCAGCCTGAGCTTCGGCGGCAATGCGAGCCTCCTCCGCAGCGCGAGCTTCAGCAGCAATGCGAGCTTCTTCCGCAGCACGGGCTTCGGCAGCAATACGAGCCTCTTCCGCAGCGCGGGCTTCGGCGGCAATGCGAGCCTCTTCCGCGGCACGGGCTTCTGCAGCGATGCGGGCCTCTTCCACTGCGCGGGCTTCGGCAGCGATGCGAGCCTCCTCTGCAGCCTGAGCTTCGGCGGCAATGCGAGCCTCTTCCGCGGCACGGGCTTCGGCAGCAATACGAGCCTCTTCCGCGGCGCGAGCTTCAGCAGCAATGCGAGCCTCTTCCGCAGCGCGGGCTTCGTCAGCAATACGAGCCTCTTCCGCAGCACGGGCTTCGGCAGCAATACGGGCCTCTTCGGCTGCCTTGACCTCAGCGGCTTGCGCCTCTGCGGCAGTGCGAGCGGCGTCAGCGGCACGCTCCTCTTCGGCGATCAGCGCTTCATTGACGATCACCGGCTCCAAATCGGAAGCGCACTCCTCCACCACCAGTGGGCCGTGGTCGTCCAGCTCGGTCGGCAGGCAGCAATCATCTTGCAAAACGGGATTCTGTGCGCTGGCAGGCACTTCGGGGGCAACGGCCGGCGTACTATCGGAAACAGTTGTATCGGAAACGGGAGCGGGGGTAGCAGTGACCTCGGGCTCAACGGTAACGGGGGTGGCTTGGGGTGTCTGTGGTTGGACAGCCTCAGCCTCTTCTTTCTTGCGGCCGAAACCCAGCCAGGAAAACAAACCTTTTGCCATCTAAAAATACTCACATCAAAGGCTGACTGCTAAGATAGCCGTCCCTTGGCGGGTCGGCATAAAAATGAACCGCCTTATACTACCACTTTATTTTCTGACGATGAAACGCGATGCCCAGAGTGAAATCCAGCCGTAGCAACCCGAGCAAGAGTCCCGCCCCGCAAGGAAAATCGGGCTTTGTAAGAATCATCAGCGGCCAGTGGCGAGGCCGCAAATTGCCGGTCAAGGATGTGGAAGGGCTCAGACCCACCACGGATCGCGTCAAGGAGACCATCTTCAACTGGCTGGCCCCCCACATTCGCGGCACCCGCTGCCTGGATCTGTTTGCCGGTAGCGGCGGACTCGGGCTGGAGGCGCTGTCGCGCTATGCCGAGCAGGTGACCCTGATCGAAATGGACAAAGGGGCCGCTGACCAGATCAAGAAGAACCTGACCGCCCTCGGCAGCAGTCAGGGTCAGGTGATCCAGTCAGATGCAGTGAGCTGGCTGCAAGGCCCGGCCACACCGTTTGATCTGGTGTTCCTCGATCCGCCGTTTCGCCGCGACCTGCTGCCGCAAGTGTGCGAACTGCTGGAGCAGCGCGGCTGGCTGGCGCCGGACGCCCTCATCTATCTGGAGCGGGAGAAGGAGATGGCCGATCTGGCGCTGCCCGCCAGCTGGCAACTACTCAAGGATAAACAGGCAGGTCAGGTCAGCTACCAGCTCTATCTGCGGGACACCAAGAATGACGCTGCAGTTTAAAGGGGGGGAATGGGCGCAGTAGCCCTCCCCGTCAATTTGGACAATGGCTCAAGGACAAGCAGGTCGATCAAATCAGGTCTGCTACCAACTCTATCTAAGGGAGGTAAACAATGAAGCGGGTCTTTAATCTGTTGGCGATGGGGCTGATATTGTTCTTCTGGTTTGGCGTGCTGATGAGCCTGATTGCCCCG
Organism: Aeromonas sp. 97A; assembly: GCF_051919185.1. NCBI lineage: Bacteria > Pseudomonadati > Pseudomonadota > Gammaproteobacteria > Aeromonadales > Aeromonadaceae > Aeromonas > Aeromonas sp. 97A. Next base: position 3,269,977 of record NZ_JBQBFF010000001.1, read on the forward strand.
CTGCCCGGCAAACTCAACGGCTTTCTGCCGGTCTGCGGCGTGATCGTCGCCCTGCTGCACTGGCTGCAGGCCAGCATGATCAAGGCAGCTTGCAAACGCTACTTCGCGGTCACCAAGGCCGAGTTTGTCACTGTGCTGATCTTTGGTGTGTTTGGCATGGTCGACATTCGTCAGCGCCTGCAAGAGATCGTCAACGCCGCCCAGCGCGGCAATCTCTCGGACAAACCATAAAAGAAAAGGGGACGGCGGTAGCCGTCCCCTAGAGTCGTGTCGTCCTGTCCGTAGAACTGCAATGCTCCCTGCAATCCCTGACGTTATCCTAATCCTTTGGAATATCCCCTTTCCAATCCGTTGGCGTGTCCTGCGGCGTTCCTGGCCTGGCAATTCATCCTGAACTGCTTCCCTGTCTCCATCCTGGAGGTGTCCATTACCACGTCCTGTGGGGTTCCTTGCGTCTTCCTGACAGATAACCATCCGGGTTATCTCACTTCATCCTGAAGTATTCCTCTCGCATCCGGCGAGGTCCTGTTCATCCTGAAGAACGAGGTTCCGTTCATTCTGCTCCCATCCCGAGAGTGTCCTGCCGCATCCCGCGGTGTTCCTTTATTCATCCGTGACGATAATCATCCTGATTATCGAGCTCATCCTGAGGTGTCCCTTGTCCACATCCTGCGGACTATTCCATCTTTATGCGCTGCCCTGCATCCTGCCGGACCAGCTCCGTCCTTGTGAGACCCATACTAAGGAAATGCTCACCCCGAACAAGGGCCATCCGATGATAAAGATCCGATGCAGCTCCCATCTCAAAAAACGAACTTAAAAACTAACCCTTTAATATCAGTTATTTATTTAGTTTCACTGGAAAGCTCGATCATTCTGGCATGGCTTCGCGTACGGCTCAAAGCGCCAGCCTCTTACAGTCGCTATGGCAGATCTCTTACACGGGTTTCGCCCCCGAAAACGGGGCAGGAAAACGGTTCAATCCTGACGTTAAGACTTAAAAATTAGTTGAATAAATATGCTTAAAAAAACCGCAAAAAAAGAGCCGAGACCAGGCTCGACTCTTTAACATTCCAATTTTTTAATCAGCTCAAGCGGTTGGCCGGATTGAGATAGGCCTTGCGCAACGATTCTGGTGCCAGCACCTCCAGTTCACCGCCGATGTTGTTCAACCAGCTGCGAAACTCCGGGGTGTCCTGCACTTCAGTCTCCACCACCACGCGCGCGCTTGTCATAGCGGGTCATGCGCGGATTATTGCCGGGGATCTGGTTATCCACCAGCGACTGGCTGTTGGCATCGATCCGGCCGACGAAGCGGATCGGGCCGCTCACATCCTGATAGCCCTGATCGCGGATCAGCTTCTGGATATTGAAATCCTTAGGCTGGGTGGCGCTGAAGTTGGTCAGTTCCACGTTCTTGATATGGTCAAACGGGATGCCGTAGACCTTGGGATCCAGCTCGGACAGAGTGCAGAGCAGGATCGGACCGTCCGGCTGATTGAGAATGCCGAGCGGGTTGATACGGTCGTAGCAGAGCCACACGGTGCGCTCTTTGATCACGCGCTGGATCTCGGCACTGAACTTGCGACCACGCCAGAGCGCATCGCGAATCAGGGTGCTGCGGCGGATCTCCGGGTTGCCGGCAAACGGGCGCGGTGACTGGTGGACACTCTCCAGCCAGCGCTCGGCCAGTTCACTCTGGCTGTCACGGATAACCTGGCTCGCCTTGTCGACCAGCGGGTTCAATTCGGTCAGTACACTCGCCGGCAACAGTTGGCTCGCCTGATCACTCCAGGTTTTCAGGGCCACCGCCAGCGAGAGCGGCATGATATTGGCAAAGTCGTTGAGGCCGTGGCGCTCGAAGCACCAGCCATGGGGTTTGCTGCGCTCGTCCGAGGTGAGGTCGAACAGTCCCATGCCGGACATCTCCTCCAGGTCCCGTTGCACGGTACGCAGACTGACGTGGATACCTTCCTCTTCCAGTTTTACCTGGAGTTGGCTGGCGGTCAGCTTGTAAGGGCGGTGCGGGATGCAACGCGCCAAGGTCAGTTGTCGTAACAGCTTCTTGCTCATGGTGCTTGCCTTCACTGGTTTAGCGTTGACTGTATGCTAGTCGTGACTTGCGACAGTCTATGTCGCAAGTTTTGCTGCGACAACTGTCGCCATTTTCATACAAAACACACTAAACAATTGATTTATAAAGACAATACACTCAAAAAAGGAGCCGCTAGAGGCTAAAATTAGCCAAAAATCCCTCAAATGAAAGTTCTATGTTGCGATTTATTGTTAGCATAAAACTCCGATTAATTAATTCATCTCAGAATATGATTTCAGAGGAGAGCATGACTCTCCCCTTTTGCTCACATCAGCCACGACCAGGCTGACTTGGTGATGGCCGCACCGACCATGTAGCCAAACACCGCCAGTGCCGCCACACCGGCCACCAGCTTCTGACCGCGGGCCGGGCGTTTGAGTGCCATCACACCCAGACCGATATAGAGCACCAGTGCAATCAGCTTGGCCATCAGCCAGGGTTGTTGGCCGGGGCTCAACTGCAAGGCCACCGCCAGCAACACACCAAACAGCAGCAGGAAGGTATCGTTGATATGCGGCAGGATTTTCAGCCACTTCTGCTGCAACCGATCGCTGCCGGCCAGCGCCAGACTCCAGCGATAGATAAAGAGCAGCAGACTGACCAGCGCCAGCGTCATATGCAGGTGTTTGAACATGGGGTAATAGGCAATCATTTTGCTTCCTTGTCGTCGTCGGGTAGCCCGCTATTCCAGTTGTGGGCATGGATACGCTCCTGCCCCTCCTCGTCGTCTTGCAACAGATCGGAGAGGATCTCCCGGTATTGCAGGCTCTTGTTGATATAAGTGTGTTCGTCGTCCAGATAGTTGACCTGCTCGCGCAACAGCCAGTTATCGTGCTGCTTGAAGGTCTGCCCCGCCCGCCAGGCCTGGTTGGCCCTAAACCCAAGCTGGGTCAGGGCTTCCACCCCCAGATCGACCGCAGAGCCCAGGGTTTCCCGGTGAACGCTCTCGACCCCGTGGCGCAGGATCTCGTGGGCATGGGGTCGATCCAGAGCTCGCGCCAGGATCTTCAGGTGCGGGAAGTGCTTCTGCACCATCTCGATCACCGCCAGCGAGGTAGCCGGATCGTTGATGGAGAGCACCAGCAGCTTCGCCTTGTGCGCCCCTGCGGCATGGAGCAGATCGATCCGGCTGGCATCGCCATAGAAGACCTGATAGCCATACTTGCGCAGGGTCTCTATCTGGCTAGCATCCTGCTCGAGGATGGTGGTACCGATGCCGTGACCGTGCAGCAGACGCCCCACGATCTGACCGAAGCGGCCGAAGCCCGCGATGATCACCGGATGCTCCACCAGCTCAGGTTGCTCATGCTGCGGTGCGTCGCTCTGGTTACGGTAATCGAACCAGGGCTGGATCACCCGATCGTTGAGGATCAGCAGCAGCGGGGTGAGCGCCATCGAGAGCGCCACCACCAGCGTCAGCAGCGAGATGGTCTCGCCGGGCAGCACCCGGTTCTGGGCGGCAAACGAGAAGAGCACGAAGGCAAACTCGCCCCCCTGCGCGAGCGCCAGCGCGAAGGTCCAGCGTTGACTCGGCGAGATGCGGATGATGAAGCCGAGCGCCATCAACACCAGCCATTTGAGCACCATCAGGCCAACCACCAGAGTGGGTATCAGGAAGGGGTGCTCGGCAAACAGTCCGAAGTCGATCCCCGCCCCCACCGACATAAAGAACAGGCCGAGCAGCAAGCCCTTGAACGGCTCTATGTCGGCCTCCAGCTCGTGGCGATATTCGCTATCGGCCAGCACCACCCCGGCGAGGAAAGAGCCAAGAGCGGGTGAGAGCCCCACCGACTCCATCAACACAGCGATGGCGATCACCAGCAGCAGAGCAGCGGCGACGAAGATCTCCCGCATATGGGACTGGGCGATGGCACGAAATACCGGCCGCATCAGGTAGTGGCCACCCAGCACGATGCCGGAGATGGCCGCGACCACCAGCAGACCATGCTGCCAACCCGCCAGCTCGGAGCCACCATTACTGGCGACCGGCGCCATGGCCAGCAGCGGCAGGATCGCCAAGATCGGAATGACCGCAATATCCTGAAACAGCAGCACCGCAAAGGCGGAGCGACCGCTCTCGCTCTGCATCAGCTTGCGCTCCTGCAGGCTCTGCAGAACGATGGCGGAGGAGAGCGCCAGAATGAGTCCGATAGCCAGCCCCTGTTGTAGAGGTAGACCGATCAGGTGCGCCACGCCGGTCAGCGCCGCCGTGGTGAGCAGCACCTGCAGGCCGCCGGTGCCGAGGATCGGCCCCTTCAGCTGCCACAAGAGGGCCGGACGCAATTCAAGACCGACCAGAAACAGCATCAGCACCACGCCAAACTCGGCGAAGTGCATCACATCCTTCTGCTCCCCCACCAGCCCCAGCAGAAAGGGGCCTATGATGATCCCCGCCAGCAGGTAGCCGAGCACCGAGCCCAACCCCCAGCGCTTGGCCAGCGGCACCGCGATGACGGCGGCGGAGAGGTAGATAAAGGCATCAAACAGGATCCCGTGGCCCATCAGTCGGCCCTCCGCATGAACATCTGATCCGGCTCATGAGCTCGGCCAACAAGCTGCCCGTGTGTCATCAGAGCACCTCCAGCAAGTCGCGCAGATAAGGACGCCCGGCCAGCTGCTCCGGAGTCAGCTGATCGTCACGCAAGGCGCAAAGCAGCTGACGGTAGTCCTGCCCACAGCGGCGCAGGGCGGCGGGATCCTTGATCTTGTGAAAGGAGTGCAGCACGAAAGGGGGCAGCCAGTTCATGCCGCACAAGGTGGCCGCCTGCTGAAATGGCAGCAGAAAATCGAGCAGCGGTCGGCTGTTGTACCCCTCGCTGCAGTAGGACTCCGGCGCCCCGCCGGTGGTGATGGCGCTCAGCCACTGCTTGCCCTTGAGGGCGTGGGCTTCGGGGCCGTAGGCGTAGCCATACTCCAGCACCAGATCCATCCACTCTTTCATGATGGCCGGGCAGGAGTACCAGTAAAACGGGTGCTGAAAGACGATGATATCGTGCTCAGAGAGCAGCGCCTGCTCCCGCTTCACATCGATAAACATGTCGGGATAGTGCTGATAGAGGTCGTGAACCTTGACCCCCTCCAGCCCCTCAATCGCCTGCAACAGCTGCTTGTTGGCCCGCGAGCTCTGCAACGCGGGATGGGAAAAAATAACCAGAATGCGTTTCATGACCACATCACCCGAACAAAGCCTTGCGGTGCAAGGCGAGGTAAACAGAAAAGGGGAGTCTGGGGAGCTGCATCGTAAAGGTGCACAGGAGAGCGACCTTATCAGGAAGCGCCATAGCCTGCCAACTCGGGGATCAGCTCCCGCAGCGCCGGATTGAGGGTCTGGTGGGCGGGATAGCAGAGCCCGATCCGGCGAAACATCCGCGGTCCGCTCACCGGCAGGGTACAGAGCCCCGCCTCATCCTCGACCAGCCCGTCCGGCAGAAAACTGATGCCGACCCCCGCCAGCACCAGCGCCATCACCAGCCCCTTGCTCTCGGCCTTGGCCACCAGATTGAGGGTAAGCCGGTCACAGGCCAGCAGGCCGATAGTCTGCTGATGGGCTTCGCAGGGCGGGCACTCAATAAAATCATAATGTTGCAGCTCGGCCAGCTCGATCCTTTCGCGGCTTGCCAAGGGGTGTCGACCGGCACGCAGAGCACATAATCCTCCTCCCAGAGCGGCAGGAAGATCTCGTCCTCCCGGCGCAAGGCATCCAGCGTCAAGCGGCAGTCGGCGGGCGTGGTGTAGTCGGAGAGGGTGAGATCCAGCTGCGGCAACACGCGCTGAACTTGCTGCAGCAGCCCGGCCACCCGGCGGCGACTCAAGTCCGGCATGATAGCGATATTGAGCCTCGCACGCGTCGCCTTCTGGCGAAACAACTCCGGCAGACGGCGCGCCTCCTCCACCAGCTTGACCGCGTGAGGATAGAGATAGTGGGCCGGATCTTTCGCCACCACCCCCTTCTTGCCCCGGACAAACAGGCTGTCACCGAGCGCCTCTTCCAGCTGGCGCAGCCCCGCCGAGAGGGAGGGCTGACTGACGTGGCAGCGCTCGGCCGCCGCCGTGATGTTCTTCTCTTCATAGATAGCGATGAAGAAACGCAGCAATCTCAGATCCAGCATAAGCCCAACCATAGTTTTTTCAGATGATAACCAGCGGAAAACAATATTTATCACTTATAGATGCAGTGACTATAGTGATTGGGTTCCGTGCTGGCCAGCCACCCGTTTGCTCAAACCGACTCTTGAATCAGAAGGAAAGACCCATGTCCAAATCTCTCGTCGTGATCACCGGCGCCTCCGCCGGGATCGGTGCCGCCATCGCCCGAGCCTTCTCTGCTGCCAGTCATCCGCTGTTGCTGCTGGCACGTCGGGTCGAGCCGATGCAGGCCCTGAACCTGCCCGATACCCTCTGCATCGGGGTCGATGTGACCGACACCGCCGCCATGAAGGCCGCCGTTCAGCAGGCAGAAGCCAAATTTGGCCCGGTGGGCTGCATGGTCAACAACGCCGGCGTCATGCTGCTGGGTCAGGCCGATGTGCAGGATCCCGCCGAGTGGCAGCAGATGCTCAACATCAACGTGATGGGGGTGCTGAACGGCGTCCACGCGGTACTGGCTGGCATGAAGGAGCGCCGCAGCGGCACCATCATCAACATCAGCTCCATCGCCGGTCGCAAGACCTTCCCGAACCATGCTGCCTACTGCGCCACCAAGTTCGCAGTGCACGCCCTGACCGAGAACATCCGGGAAGAGGTGGCCGATGTGGGCGTGCGGATGGTGACCATAGCCCCGGGTGCGGTCGAGACCGAGCTGCTCAGCCATACCACTGACGAAAGCATCAAGGCCGGTTACCACGACTGGAAAGATCAGATGGGTGGCGTCATTGCGCCGGAAGTGATCGCCGATGCCGTGCTCTACGCCTGGAACCAGCCTGCCAACGTCTGCGTGCGCGAGATCGTGCTGGCGGCGACCCGTCAGCAACCTTGAATCCAGCTGACTGACACCATGGGGAGGGCTTGACCCTCCCCCGGGGCACAGGGTTACCATGTGCCCCTTGTTATTTTCGAGTCATTCCATGGTTCTCACCCGTCGCCAACTCGCTCACGCCCGTCGCTGGCTCCCCCTGTGGAGTCTGGTGCTGGTGTTGATGTCGTTTGGCAGCCGGGCCGCAACCGACCTCTGTACCCTGACCACCCACTGCAGCCAGAGCGAACGCTCGCTGGAAAAAGCGATGCCCTGCGGCAGCTTCACCACAGCACTTTCGATGACGCTGCTGGCCAGCGACAGCCTGATGGTGGCGGTGCTGGAACCGGATAGTCCCGACTTCTCCTCCCCCTCTCTCTATATGCCGGAAGCTCCGTGCGAGCGGCTCGAACGTCCCCCACGCCCCCAGACCTGAAACGCATCCCGTATCGGGCATCTTTTCTTTCAATCTGAGGTGAGTGATGTACAAACCCCTGTTACTGGCCATGCTGGCCGGTACCGTCAGCTTTTCGGCCCTCGCGGCCGAGAAGATGACCGTCTACAAATCCAAATATTGTGGCTGCTGCCAAAGCTGGAACGAGCACATGGAGCAGAATGGCTTCGAACTGGAGGTCATCGAAACCGAACAGCTCGGCGCAGTGAAGCAGCAATACGGTATCGCGCCGGAACTGGCTTCTTGCCATACCGGTATCGTAAATGGCTATGTGATCGAGGGGCATGTACCGGCCGCCGATGTGCAGAAGCTGCTCAGGGAAAAACCGGCGATCCGTGGCCTGACCATTCCGGGCATGCCCCAGAGTGCGCCGGGCATGGATATTCCGGGCCATCCCTATGAGGTACTGAGTATCAGCAACGAGGGCGCGACCAACCGCTGGTCGAGCTACCCAGGCTGACGAAAACTGGTCATGAGAGGGCACTCCCATATCATGTGAGGCACACCTGAGCGGACTCTTGCCGCTCATGGCCAGAAAGAGGGCCGCTATCGTGAGATAGCGGCTTTTTTTGATTACATTTCCTGCAATAACAAGGGATTGCTTGCAACCACCGGCAACAAGGGGCAGATTTAACGCCAATTCATGGAGCCGATGCTCAGGTCTACCAACCCTTTCCAGCGCCAAGGATGCGACATGTTTACCTTTTCCCGAGGAGTTCTGCTGCTAGCCTTTCTGACAGTTCTCCCCCCCACTTATGCCAATGAAGAGCCCGCCATGCTGACAAGCGAACATCCAATCCAGCCGCCCGTGGCCGCCAAACATCCCCGCACTCTGAAAAAACACGGGGATACCCGCATCGACAACTACTACTGGCTGCGTGACGACGAGCGGCAGAAGCCCGAGGTGTTGGACTATCTCAAGGCCGAGAACGCCTATACCGAGGCCATGCTCAAGCCGACCCAACCCCTGCGCGAGCAGCTTTACAAAGAGATGGTCGCCCGCATCCCCCAGCAGGATGAGTCGGTACCCTATGTGAAAAATGGCTACCGCTACCAGACCCGCTATGAGCCGGGCAAGGAGTACGGGATCTATTCGCGCACCAAGCTCGGTGAAGAGCAGGCGAGTCTGCTGCTCGACAGCAACCTGCGAGCCGAGGGGCACGAGTTCTATGCCCTCGGCGCCCTTGAGGTGAGCCGCAATAACCGCTGGCTGGCGGTGGCGGAAGATTTCCTCTCCCGCCGTCAGTACCAGATCCAGTTCCTCGATCTGGAGAGCGGTCAGTGGGCTACCGACAAACTGGAAAATACCTCCGGCAATCTGGTGTGGGCCAACGACAACAAGACCGTCTTCTATGTGCGCAAGCACCCGCAGACCCTGCTGCCCTATCAGGTCTATCGCCATAGGCTAGGGACGGATCCGGCCACGGACAAGCTGGTCTATGAAGAGAAGGATGACTCCTTCTACATCAGCCTCTACGCCACCACCTCGGAAGATTTCATCGTCATCGCCCTCTCCAGCACCACCACAGGCGAAGCGCGGCTGATCGATGCCAACCAGCCGGAGCACGCCCCCCGCCTGTTCCTGCCCCGTCAGGTGGATCACGAATACAGCCTGGATCACTACCGCGGCCGCTTCTATGTGCGTTCCAACAAGGATGGCAAGAACTTCGGCCTCTACGAGACCAAGGAGAGCCCGGTCGATCGCTGGAAGGCGGTGATTGCCCCCAATCCGGACGTGCTGCTGGAGAGCTACGCCCTGTTCAAGGATTGGCTGGTACTGGAAGAGCGCAACAAGGGGCTGACCCGACTGCGCCAGATCAACTGGCAGAGCGGTGACGAGAAGGAGATCGCCTTCGACGATCCCGCCTATGTCACCTGGCTCGCCTACAACCCGGAGCCGGATACCAGCGCCCTGCGTTATGGCTACTCCTCCATGACCACCCCCGCCTCTACCTATGAGCTGGATATGGCGAGCGGCAAGCGCACCCTGCTCAAGCAGCAGCCGGTGGCCGGCTTCAAGGCCGACCAGTACGCCAGCGAGCGGCTCTGGGTGACCGCCCGCGACGGCGTATCGGTGCCGGTGTCGCTGGTCTATCGCAAGGACAAGTTCAAGAAAGAGCAGGCTGATGCGCCCAAGAATCCGCTGCTGGTCTATGGCTATGGCTCCTACGGCGCCAGTATGGATCCCGACTTCAGCAGCTCGCGCCTGAGCCTGCTGGACAGAGGCTTCGTCTACGCCATCGCCCATATCCGGGGTGGTGAAGAGCTGGGCCGTCACTGGTACGAAGATGGCAAACTGCTGAAAAAGCAGAACACCTTCAATGACTTTATCGATGTCACCAAGGCGCTGGTGGAGCAAGGCTACGGTGCCAAAGATCAGGTCTACGCCATGGGCGGCAGCGCCGGTGGCCTGCTGATGGGGGCGGTCATCAATCAGGCGCCCGAACTCTATCGCGGCGTGGTGGCGCAGGTGCCGTTCGTCGATGTGGTTACCACCATGCTGGACGAGTCCATTCCCCTCACCACCGGGGAGTATGACGAGTGGGGCAACCCGAACCAGAAGCGCTACTACGACTACATGAAGAGCTACAGCCCCTACGATCAGGTGAAGGCGCAAGCCTACCCCAACCTGCTGGTCACCACCGGGCTGCACGACTCGCAAGTGCAATATTGGGAGCCCGCCAAGTGGGTCGCCAAGCTGCGCGAACTGAAGACAGATGATAACAAGTTGTTACTGAACACCGACATGGACGCCGGCCACGGCGGCAAGTCGGGCCGCTTCAAAGCCTACGAGGATATCGCGCTGGAATACGCCTTTATCCTGGATCTGGCCACCCCGGCCAACTGATCTCTCATGACTCCGGCCCTTGTCACACAAGGGCCGCATAAGAATCCCATCCTAGTTTTTCCCTCTTCCATTTCCCTTCATATCAAATTAATCTTCGGCTAGAAAATGAATGATCAAGGTCATGTTTCTCAAGATTAAACTCCGTGATTTTGCCATTTCGTTTGATTTATGTTGGGTGAATGTGCTTAATCGGAGTGCTTGCAACTTTTTATTTGGCCCCTCAGGGGCCAATTTATCTTCGACCGACAGGAGGTCGGTAGCCTCACCACAGGATGAGGGTGACTGCCGGAAAGGGGGTGATCAACTCCCCCGCTTTCGCGCAACGAGAAGAGCGGGCAAGCCCGGCGCAGAACGGGATTGCCATCAATTTATCCGGGGATCGGATAAACAAAATCAAAGAAAAGGGAGAAAAAATGAAAGGATTAACTTTGGCATGCGCCCTGTCGGCGGCTCTGGTCGGTGTTTCATTCGGTGGTCCGGTACAAGCGCAGGAGCGCTTCGTGACCATAGGCACCGGCGGTCAGACCGGCGTCTACTATGTCGCTGGCCAGTCCATCTGCCGCTTCCTCAATCGCGGCGCCGCCGATCACCAAATCAAGTGCAACGCCCCGGCCAGTGGCGGTGGTGTTGCCAACGTCAACGGCATCCGCAGCGGTGAATTCAACTTCGGTATCATGCAATCCGACCACCAGTTCAAAGCGATGAAGGGACTGCCACCGTTTCAGGCCGAAGGGGCCATGGACGATATGCGCGCCGTCTTCTCCCTGCAGAGCGAGGTGTTCACCATCCTGGCTCGCCGCGATGCCAAGATCGCCAGCTTCGACGACCTGAAAGGCAAGCGCGTCAACATCGGCAACCCGGGCTCCGGCCAGCGTGACACCATGGAAGAGATCATGGCGGTCAAAGGCTGGAAGAAGGGTGACTTCGGTCTGGTCTCCGAGCTGAAACCGGCCGAACAGGCCTCCGCCCTCGGTGACAACAACATCGACGCCATGAGCTACTTCGTCGGTCACCCGAACGGCGCCATTCAGGAAGCCTCCACCACCACAGATGCAGTTCTGGTACCTGTGACCGGCGCCGACATCGACAAACTGCTGGCCGAGAAGAGCTACTACAGCAAGGCCGAGATCCCGGGCGGCATCTACAAGGGCAGCGACAAGCCGACCCCCTCCATCGGTGGCAAAGCGGTGCTCTCCACCAGCGCCAAAACCGATCCGGAAGTGGTCTATCAGCTGGTCAAGTCGGTGTTCGACAACCTGGATCGCTTCAAGCGCCTGCACCCTGCCTTTGCCGACCTGAAAGAGGCCGACATGATCAAGGTAGGTCTCTCTGCACCGCTGCATGAAGGGGCTGCCCGCTACTACAAAGAGCGCGGCTGGCTCTGATTGAAGGCCCCGGGGCCTTTGTCACTCTCTTCGACACCCGTCTGCCGCCTGATTGCGGGGGCGGGTGTCGCTCTTGTTGTACTCGTTGGCACAAGTTAACCCTATGCAAGATAAACAACTCTCTACCGAGGAACTGATCGCCCAGGATGTGGGCGCTCGCCTGCCGCTGGGCATCATGGGCTGGCTCATCACAGCACTGGCGCTGGCCTGGTCCCTATTCCAGCTCTGGATCGCCTCGCCACTCCCCTTTATGGTGGGGTTTGGCGTACTCAATGACACCGAAACCCGCTCCATTCACCTCACCTTTGCCCTGTTGCTGGCTTTTCTGGTGTTCCCGGCATTTCGCTCCTCGCCGCGGGATCGGGTTCCCCTCGGCGATATCGCCCTCGGTCTGATCGCTGCTGGCGCCGCCTCTTACCTGTTTGTGATGTATGAAGCACTGGCGCTGCGTCCCGGCACCCTCACCACCGCCGATCTGGTGACCGCCTGCATCGGCATTCCGCTGCTGCTGGAAGCGGCGCGCCGCGCCCTGGGGCCAGCACTGGCGGTCATCGCCATCGTCTTTCTGATCTACAGCCTGGCGGGCCCCTGGATGCCGGGACTGCTGGCACACCGCGGAGTAGGCTTTACCGCGCTGGCCAACCACCAGTGGATCACCACCGAAGGGGTGTTCGGCATTGCCCTTGGCGTCTCCACCAGCTTCGTGTTTCTGTTCGTGCTGTTCGGTGCCCTGCTGGAGCGGGCCGGTGCCGGTCACTACTTTATCCAGCTCGCCTTCAGCCTGCTCGGTCACCTGCGCGGCGGCCCGGCCAAGGCAGCAGTGGTCGCCTCCGGCCTGACCGGTCTGATTTCCGGCTCGTCGATTGCCAACGTGGTGACCACCGGCACCTTCACCATCCCGATGATGAAGAAGGTGGGCTTCAGTTCAGAGAAAGCGGGGGCGGTCGAAGTGGCCTCCTCGGTCAACGGCCAGATCATGCCACCCGTGATGGGGGCTGCGGCTTTCCTGATGGTCGAATACGTGGGCATCCCCTATGTGGAGATCATCAAGCACGCCTTCCTGCCTGCCACCATCTCCTACATAGCGCTGCTCTACATCGTCCATCTGGAGGCGCTGAAACTGGGCATGCAGCCCATCGGCAACCATCAACCCAAACCCTGGCTGCGCCGCCTGACCGGCTTTGCCTTTGGCGCGGCCCTCATCAGCGGCCTGTCACTGGCGGTCTACTATGGCCTCGGCTGGCTCAAACCTGCACTGGGTGACTACGCTCTGCCGGGGATCTCGGTACTGCTGGCTGCCACCTATGTGGTTCTGTTGAAGATCGCCGCCAGCAATGAACCGCTGCCTGCCGAAGATCCCGACAAGCCGCTCACCGAGTTGCCCAACACCCGCGCCGTGCTGCTCTCCGGCCTGCACTTCCTGCTGCCGGTGGTAGTACTGGTATGGTGCCTGATGGTGGAACGCCTCTCGCCGGGGCTGTCGGCCTTCTGGGGTACCGTGATGCTGGTGATCATCCTGCTGACTCAGCGCCCGCTGCTCAACTGGCTGCGCAAGGACGGCAAGCACGACTACGGAACCGTCGCTGACGGCGTGGTGGATCTGCGGGAAGGGCTGGTCGCCGGTGCCCGCAACATGATCGGTATCGGCATTGCCACCGCCACCGCGGGGATTATCGTGGGTGCGGTCTCCCAGACCGGGGTTGGTCTGGTGCTGGCTGATCTGGTGGAGTTCCTCTCCATGGGCAACCTGCTGCTGATGCTGCTGCTGACCGCCCTGCTGAGCCTGATCCTTGGCATGGGGCTGCCCACCACCGCCAACTACATCGTGGTGTCCAGCCTGCTGGCACCGGTGGTGGTGACGCTGGGGCAGCAAAACGGGCTGATCGTGCCGCTGATCGCGGTGCACCTGTTCGTCTTCTACTTCGGCATCATGGCGGATGTGACGCCACCGGTGGGGCTGGCCTCCTTCGCGGCAGCCGCTGTCTCCAAGGGCGATCCCATCAAGACCGGGATCACCGCGTTCTACTACAGCCTGCGTACCGCAGCGCTGCCGTTCCTGTTTATCTTCAACACCGATCTGCTGCTGATCGACGTGGACTTCGCCCACGGGGTGCTGATCTTCATCGTGGCGACCATCGCCATGCTGATCTTCGCCGCCGCCACTCAGGGCTGGTTCCTGGTGAAGAGCCGCTGGTACGAGAGCGTGCTGCTGTTGCTGGTCGCCTTTACCCTGTTCCGCCCGGGTTTCTGGATGGACATGGTGCACGACCCCTATCGCGAGACCCCGCCTGCCCAGCTGGCCCAAACCATGGGTGAAGTGGAGGCGGAGAGCACCCTGCGGCTGCGGATCCTCGGTGAAGATGCCGTGGGCAAGCCACGCAAGTTCACCCTGCTGGTCGCCGTACCGGATGGGGCAAATGGCGAAGAGCGGCTGGCCAATCTGGGGCTCAGCCTCTATGAGCAGGACGGCAAGACGCTGATCGACAACGTCGCCTTTGGCAGCCCGGCCGCCACCATGGGACTGGAGTTCGATCAGGAGATCCTCACCGTCAAGGCGCCGACCGAGCGCTGGACCAAGGAGTGGATGTGGATCCCGGGCTTCCTGCTGTTCGGGGCGATCGTCTGGCTGCAGCGTCGCCGCAGCGTCAAGGCCGGTTAATCCACCGGGCAGATGAGACAGAGGGCCGCTATTGCGGCCCTCTTTTTATTGCCTTGTTATTGCCTTGCCCTCTGCGGCTCTTGCGATGAGCAACAATCATGGAAAAAGATAAACGGTGGCGAGCGGCCAAAAAAGTGGGGTGACATGTCCATGTCACCCCCTCGCAAATAGCATGTTCCATATTGGAGTCCGGCCACGCCGGGTCTCTGTTTCACTTTCCGATAGTTCGCGACCCATCTGAAGTGCGCGCCAATTGCAGCAATGCAACCGACCAGCTACCCGTTACAACCTTCGTCCACACGGCAGACAGGCCGCCGTGTTTGTCCTTGCAACTGAAATATTACGCATAAAAACAAAATAAAAAACGTTTTTATGCCAATTCCATTCACATTGGAGTACAAAAAACAGCCTTATCACCACCATTAACTGGTTATAAAACAGTTAGATAGACTCTATCATGGCTATTCACCCGCGATGTGCATCGGCAAAGGCCTACACGCCTTTACGAGATCTCGCACAAAAAATGGCCGCCTCACAGCCAACGGCGCAGTGGCAACCAGTCGCTCAGGCGGGCTATCAGTCGCCTTGACCACCCTTCGGGTTTGCGCGGCAATCCACCCGCCTGCTCCTGCCAGCGAGCCAGCCACATTCGCAGCGCCTCGCAGATCGGCGGACAGTGCAGATGCAGCATCAGCTCGGTATTGAGAAACAGCGAGCGGGGATCGAGGTTTAGGCTGCCAAACAGCGCCCGCTCCTCCCCCAGCAGGATCAGCTTGGCGTGCAGGCTGCCGTGGCCATGGTCAAACTCGGCGACCCGGATCCCGCGCCGCAGCAACCAGCCGAGATAGCGTTGGTAGGCACCATAGACCAGCGGCACATCGGTGCTGGCCAGCGAGTTGGTGAGAATGTTGATGGCGACCCCCTGCTGGCGCAGCCGTGCCAGGCGGTGCCGGAACCCGCGGGTCAGGATGAGGTAAGGGGTCACCAACCCCAGCGAGCCGGGATTGTCAGCCAGCTGGCGCCACAGTTGACGGGCGGTGGTGGGACGGGAGATTAGCCCCTTGCCGGGACGGTCGAACCACACCTCGGCCCGCCCCTCATGCCATTGCAGCGGCAAATCGCGCTCGTCAAACAGCGCCGCGGGCAGATCGTAGACCGTGGCCACCGCCGGATCCGTCATGGTGAACAGGAAGTCGCTGACCACCTCTATTTCGGCGGGCAGCAGCTCGCGACGCAGCAGATGGCGGATGGGGTGGCTCCAGCGGCTGTGCCAGAACTGCTCGAACCCCTGCGCCATCTGCTGACACAGGCCCCCCTGACAGGCGAGATCGAGATCCACGAAGGGAGCCTGCGGATCCAGACCGAAGTAGCGATCACCGATGTTGCGCCCGCCGATCAGCGCCAGCTTGCCATCCACCAGCAGCAGCTTGTTGTGCATCCGGTGGTTGATGCGGCGAAAGCTGAGCAGCCCCTCCAGCAGCAGTGCCAGCGGGCGCCAGCCCCGCAGCCAGAAGGGGTTGAACAGCCGCACCTCGATCCCAGGGTAGTGAGCCACCATCTCCAGAAAGCGGTTGTCACCGGCATAGAGATCATCCACCAGCAGCTGTACCTTGACGCCACGCAGGGCGGCGTGAAGCAGCTCGCTCAGCAGCAGCTTGCCGCTGCTGTCCTCCTCCCAGCTGTAGTACTGCGCCTGGATCCGCTCTCGGGCATGACGGATCCAGTGGCAGCGCACCTTGAGCGCCAGCAGGGGATCGTCGATCAGGGCAAAGGATCCGGGGATCATGGTGTCATCCTGCTGTCATGGCCGGGTGTCATAACGCTGGCGAGCCTCTTCACATATTCAAAAGGAGTTGCTGATGGAACTGCATGATACCCCGATGTTGCGCTATCTGGGCCAGCTCAGCCAGCCAGATCTCATCCCGGCCACCGGCCCTGCTCACTGGTTTTTGCAACACAGGGACGGTGGCTGGCAATTGCCGACCGTGCAGGCGACCCTGCCGGTCAACCGGCTCAGGGCTGAGCCGCTTCGATAGCGGCAGCCTTACCCTCGATCTGGGGCAGGCTGAAACGATAGGCCACGTAGTACTTGTAGATGGTGCCTACATAGTTGATCGGCCCCTGTCCGACTTCGTTGGCCACCAGCTGATCCACGTTGCCGAACCAAACGTTGGGATCGAGCCCCAGCTTCTCCGCCTTGCCTCGCAGCGCCTGCACCCGGTTCGGCCCGGCGTTGTAGGCGGCGAGGGCAAACAGGTGGCGGTTGAGTCGATCCAGCTTGGGATCATTGAAGTAGGTATCGAGGATCAACCGCATGTAGCGACAGGCGGCCTCCACATTTCCCTCCAGCGTGGTGAGTCTGGCGCCGTTGATGCCGACCTCCCGCCCTGTGCTGGGCAGCAGCTGCATGAGGCCCACGGCCCCCTTGGGCGAACGCGCCTTGGGATTGAGGCCGGACTCCTTGTAGCCAAGCGCCGCCAGCATCAGCCAGTCGAGATCGTATTGATTGGCGTACTTCTCCAGCACCTTGCGAATGGTCGCGAGGCGCCCCATAGGATCCGGCGCCAGGATATTGCTCATCTGATCGCTGCGAACCAGCAACCGGCGCAGGGTCATGTCGCTGTAAAGGCTGTTGCGGCTGACACTCGCCAGATAGCCATTGACCGCCTTGAGCAGCTCGGGGCTGTTCTTGCGCAGCGCCCAGGCGCTGGTGCCATTGCTGCGCAGGGGGATCAACTTGTGAGCCTTGAGGCCGGAGATCATGCCACCCAGCCAGATCCGCCCCTTGTAGCTGTCGGTCACCGTCAGGGGAATAATGCCAGCGGCCACCATCTCCAGCAGATCGCCATCCTGCAGGTATTCGGGCACCGTCTCGATATAGACGGGGGGCAACCCCAGCTCGCGAAACAGCCAGTTGAGCTGGCGCAAACTCTCGTAGTAGCTGGAGCTGGCCCGCACCCAGACCCGCCTGCCGGAGAGCTGGGTAATACGGCTGAAGGCGGGCAGGCTCTGCTGGCTCACCACCCACTCCTCGATGGATGAAATGAGCGGCCGGGAGAAGGCCACCTGTTCACGCCGGGTCGGAGTCACCGTCATGGTCGCCGCCACCAGATCGCCACGCCCCTCGGTCAGATAGTCCAGCAGCTTGTCCTGACGCACCGGGATGTAGACCACCTTGAGTTTGACCTTCTCTTTGGCGAGATAGGTCTTGTTCAGCCAGCGCTCGAACCCTTGCAGCTGATTGACCAGAATGCCGTACTGGGCGCCGCGATCGAGAAAATAGAAGCCGCGCTCATAGACCACCAGCGCCCTGAGTTCGCGCTTTTGCAGAATACTTTCGAGGTCACCGGGTTGGGGCAGACGCTGTGGCTTGAGTTCAGCCGCCAGCAGGGGAAAACAGCAGAGGGCCAGCAGAGCCCAGATCCAGCGTCGCATCACGATGGCTGCCCCTGTGCTGAGGTCACGCCTGCTGCCTGTTGGCAGCACGGATCACGATAGAGGGTGGGATTGGGAGCAGAGATCCATCGCTGCGTCATGATGTTTACGCCTTCTGTTGGCCGACTCGCGCCGGGCAAAAACGTCTGTGGGATAGAGTAACTATAGAACGCCGACCCACAGCAGAAGGGTCAACACGGCAGGCAAACCTGCCGCGTTATCAGACAACTCAGATAGAGCGGGCCCGCATTTCGAAAATCAGTTTTTCGGCGGTGCAGGTGAATTGCAGGCGGGCTTTCAGGATCACGCCGTTGGCGCCCTGGGTCAGTTCGCTGCTCACTTGAGCTTCGGCGGTGACCTGTTTGGCCAGTGCTTCATAGGCAGCCAGCTTGGCGCGGGCATCAGCCTCGGCAGCGGCTTCAATCACCAGATCCATCACATCGTCGCCTTCGCCGATGATGGTGCCGATCTCGGCAAAACAGCCGCAGCTGTCACAGGTTTCGTTCAGTTCAACTTTCTCGTCTACAGACATTTTCTACTCCTACTGCTTATTTCGGATGATTTGCGTCGTCACGCATCGCCTTGCGAAAATCTTTGATGGCGGTACCCAGATCCTCACCTGCACTGGCAAGACGCTTGCTGCCGAAGACCAGCACAACAACCAGCAAGAGGATCAACATATGCCAGATATGAATTCCACCGAGTCCCATAGGGATACTCCCTCACAAAGAGATATCTGTTACTTGTATCAAAATAGAGAGCAGGGATTGTTGGGCAAAATCAAGGCAGGTGCAAGTGAGCAAATAAATCATAGCCAAAAAATAGGGCGACCCTGAGGTCGCCATATTGATTGTGCTACATGTCCCCTCAACCGCTACATCCTGTACCAGTGGTTCATGCGAACCTGAGACCATTCGAGGATAAGATCGCCAAGATATGAAAACAAATGGTATAAATTCATCTTAGAATTGAAGAGGATTCATATCATGCTGCTGGAACAACTGGGTCGCATCGACCTCAATTTGCTGATTATCCTGCAGGTACTGCTGGAAGAACGCAACGGCAGCAAGGCGGCACACCGCCTTCATCTGAGCCAGTCCGCGGTCAGTAAAGCCCTCGGCCGTCTGCGCGATACCTTCAATGACCCCCTCTTCATCCGCTCTGCCTACGGGCTGGAACCCACCGGCCGAGCCCTTGCGCTGCAACAACAGTTGCAACCCATCCTGTTGTCGCTGGACAACCTGATCCAGCCGCCCGAGTTCGACCCCGCCAGCTCGGAGCGGGAGTTCGTCATCGCCAGCATGGACAGCGCCTTTACCCTGTTTGCCCCGCTCTACCTGAGCGAGCTGAAGCGGCAGGCACCAAGGATCCGCTTGCGTTACGAGGAGTGGACCGAGAACAGTCTGACCGAGATGAGTCAGGGACAGGTGGACATCGCCTTCGCGGTGCGAGAGAACTGCATCAGCTCCGATTATCGGCTCGATACCCTGCCCGACAGCATCTGTCAGCGAGTGCTGGCGGTCGATGATCTCACCTGTCTGGTGCAGCAGCACCACCCCGCGCTGCGGGAGCCCAACTGGAATCTGGAGCACTACCTCAGCTATCCCCATGTACAGACTTACTGCGAGGGGCGGGACCGCTGGATGCTGGATCACAAGCTGGCGGAGCAGGATCTCTACCGGCGTATCGAGGCAACCGTGCCCTCCTTCGAGGCGGCGTTGCGGATGGGGATGCACTCCGACATGATAGTGACCCTCTCCAGGCTCTACGCTCGCCACGCTACCCAGGTCTATCCGCTGTTGCAGCTGCCGCTGCCCATCGGGTTGGACAGCATCTCCCATCTGCTCATCTGGCATCAGCGTCACAGCGAGGATCCGGGCCACCGCTGGCTGCGGGAGCTGCTACTCTCCCTCATCATGAGCAAACTGGAACCCGCTGCGACCACTCACGGGTGACGGCACGCCCTCTCGACAGCAAAAAAGAACGGGGCTCTGCGTAGCCCCGTTTTATTCACTTCAACATGTAAACCGCTCAGCCCTGACCGGTCACCGCCAGATAGTGATGAACCCCGTCCAGCAGCATCTGAACCGAGATCATCACCAGCAGCATGCCCATCAACCGCTCCACCGCAGTGAGTCCCCGCTCACCCAGCAGCTTGTTGAATACCTCGTAGAACATCAGGATCACCGCACTGGCAGCCCAGGCCAGAAAGAGTGCCAGCGACCAGTCCACCATCCGGGTCGGCTCCTGATTGGCCAGCAGCATCAAAGAGGCGAGGATCGACGGACCGGCGATCATCGGGATCGCCATCGGCACCAGGAAGGGCTCCTCGCCCGCCGCCAGCCCGGTCACCCCCCCCTCACTCGGGAAGATCATCTTGATGGCGATCAGGAACAGGATGATCCCCCCCGCAATGCTGACCGCCTCCTGCCGCAGGTTGAGGAAGCCGAGGATCTGCTGACCGACGAACAGGAACAGCATCATGATGGCCAGCGAGAAGAGCAGCTCGCGCACCATCACCTTGCGACGTCGCTTGGGATCGATATGACGCAGGATAGAGAGGAAGACCGGCAGGTTGCCCAGCGGGTCCATGATCAGAAACAGCATGACTGCGGCAGAGAAAGTGTCCATACAACGCCCGGGCTACGCCCTGAATAGGGAAAAGAGAGGGGGCGAAATATAGCAAAGGGCGAAGAATTGAGCGAGCGCCATGATGCGCTCGCAGCGGGATTAACCGTGGTTGCAGATCTTGTCGGCGCGGGTCTGGAAACCCTCTGCCGAGTCGATAAATTTGCTGCGGGCAGCCAGAAAGTCGATCAGCGCTTCCGCATCCATCTCGCTGGCGCTGCAGGTATGAAAACGGGCCTCGGCACCGAACCGCTCGGCCATCGCCTGCTTCAGGCTGGCACGGGTAAATTGCCCCCCTTGCGCCAGCATCATCTCCATCACTTCGTGACCATGAACCGATTGCGACATCTCTCACCTCAATAATGAACATATTTAATGCCAATTAAATATCTCCCCGCCCGGAGGGATCTTGATATAGGCCAATAAATTGCGCATTACCTGGTCAGGGGAGTGGTCACCGCCACCGCTTTGTCGATAATGTGGCAACCCGCGTCAGGGATCGCTACACTGGCGCCCCTTTTTGGCCATCGCAGACAATGTATAAGGATATTGGCGTCATGCTGTTCCATGGAGAGGCTCTCAAGCCCTGGCAGATCTGGACCCGCCGACCACTCTGGCTCAAGACCCTGATCGGCATGCTGACAGGGGTGGGTCTGGGCGTCGGCTTTGAAGAGCAAGCCCTGCTGCTCAAGCCCCTTGGCGTCCTGTTCGTCAACACCATCCAGATGCTGATGGTGCCCCTCATTTTCTGCTCGGTCATCGCCGGTCTCACCTCGCTGCTCAAGGGCAAGGCCCTCGATCGCATCGGCAGCAAGGCGATCTGCCTCTACTTCTGCTCGACCGCCATCGCCATCTGCATCGGCCTGATGATGGGCTGGCTGCTGGAGCCCGGCATGGGTGCCGACATGGGCCCCTATGAGCGGATCGGTATGTCGGAACCACCCACCCTGGCCAGCGTGCTGAGCCATCTGGTGCCGAGCAACCCGGTACAGGCGATGGTGGATGGCAAGATCCTGCAAGTGATCGTCTTTGCGGTGGCGCTGGCGGTCGCCCTCAATGCCAGCGGTCGCCGTGGCCGCCCCGCCATCCTCTTCTTCACCTCGCTGGCCGAGGGGATGTTCAAGCTGACCCAGATGGTGATGGCGCTCGCCCCTTACGGTGTCTGCGCCCTGATGGCCTGGATGACCGGCAAGTACGGTCTCGACCTGCTGCTGCCGCTGCTCAAGGTGATCGGCGCCGTCTACCTCGGCTGCCTGCTGCACGTGCTCGGGGTCTATAGCACCCTGCTGCTCCTGCTGGCACGGCTCAATCCGCTGCACTACTTCAAGAGCATCGTTGATGCACAGGCGGTGGCCTTCACCAGCAGTTCCAGCAACTCCACCCTGCCCATCAGTCTGGCCTGCGCCGAGAAGCGGCTGGGAGTCTCCCCCGCCATCACCGCCAAGGTGCTGCCCATCGGCGCCACCATCAACATGGATGGCACCGCCCTCTATCAGGGAGTGACTGCGCTGTTCGTAGCTCAGGCATTCGGTGTGGAGCTGCACATGGTCGATTACCTGACCATCATCAGCATCGCTACCCTGGCCAGTATCGGCACCGCTGGCACCCCGGGCACCGGATTGATGCTGCTGACCCTGACCCTGACGGCGGTGGGCTTGCCGCTGGAAGGGGTGGCACTGATTGCAGGCATTGACCGGATCCTCGACATGGCGCGCACCACGGTCAATGTATCGGGGGATATTCTGGTGTCGGTGCTGATCGCCCGCAGCGAAAACGAGCTGGATCTGGCGACCTATCACGATGCCAGCGCAGGGGAAGATATCGAGTTCCCGCCGCGCTAGCGGAAGAAAGCTCAGCTGTCGTGGGGATCGTGGTGACAGCGCCAGCAGACGTCGAAGTTGGCGCCGTTCTCCTCCCCGCACTGGCCGCACAGCCAGCCATTACCCTGACGCTGCTGGTAACGCTCGATGACCCGTCCTGCCTTGCTGCGATCCTCGGCCCGCACCATCAGGGTCACCTGCAACATGTCGACCGGCAGTTCGCCAAGGGCGCCCGACAGCCCCTCGCCATTGAGGCGCACCAGCACCCCTTCCGCCTCCAGCGCCCCTTTCAACGCGTGCGCCTCCAGGGTGTGTGAGGCGCGATAGAGATTGATCCAGTTATCCATAGCTCCCCCTTACAACAACTTGTCGATGCCAAACTCGGCGCCGTTCTCAATCATGAAATCGATGAATGCCCGCAACTTGCGCGGCATCAGTTGCCGCTCCGGAAACAACAAATAAATCGGCACCCTAGGTTGCTGCCACTCTGGCAGCAGGATCACCAATTCGCCGCTGGCCAGCTCATCCTGACAGAGCATAGCGGGTAACGAGGCCAACCCCAGCCCCGCCTTCGCAGCCTCCCGGGCACAGGTAATATTATTGACCCGAAAACGGGATGGGGGGTCAACCAGCACCTCTTTGCCATCCAGCTCGAAGCACCAGTGAGAGGCGAGAAACCCGCTGCTCACCGTCACCCGCTCGTGGTTGGCCAGATCCTCCGGCCGCTCGATGACCGGGCTGCGGGCCAGATAGTCCGGGCTGGCACAGAGCAGCCGCCCGGTGCTCCAGAGTCGGCGTGCAGCCAGATTGGAGTCGCTCATGTCGCCAATCCGCACCACCGCATCCAACCCTTCACTGATGGGGTCCACCACCCGGTTGGTCAGCTCCAGCTCCACCTGCAGGGCGGGATAGGCCTGCAAAAACTTGGCGACCAAGCGCCCGACCACCAGTTGCCCCGTCTCGATGGGCACCGCCAGTTTGAGGGTACCGGTCACCTCCTGCTGGCTGGCGCTCAGCATCAGCTCGGCTTCGGTCAGGGCATCGACCGCCTTGCTGCAGTGCAGGTAGTACTTCTCCCCCTCCTCGGTCAAAGTGAGCTGACGGGTGGAGCGATAGAGCAGACGCACTCCGAGCCGCTGTTCCAGTTCGGCGATGCGGCGGCTGACCATCGCCTTGGTCATCCCCAGCTCGCGGGCAGCCCCCGTAAACGAGCCCTTGTCGACGATACGCACCAGAATTAACGCGGCATTGAGATCCATTGTTGCACCAGTGAAACTGTATATCTCGTGAACCAATACTAATCGAAACAGTTGACCAGTGTTAGCCTGCGCCCCTTAAGTTCAGGAATCACAAAAATGAGTCAACACAAGAAAATTCCCCTGCTGGCAGCCATGATATTGGCGCTGCTCGGTCTGCTGTTCGCCGGTTACTGGTATCTTCACGGCCGCTATTTTGAAAGCACCGACAACGCCTATCTGCAAAGTGAAGTGACCGGGATCAGCTCCAAGCTGCCCGGCTATATCCGCGAAGTGCTGGTCACCGACAACCAGCCGGTCAAAGCGGGTCAGCTGATCGCCCGTCTCGATGATCGCGAATACAAAACCAGGGTCGCGGAGGCCGAAGCCGACCTGCGCCTCAATCAGGCGACGGCCGAAAATCTGGCCGCCACCCGTACCCAACAACTGAGCCTGATCCAGCAGGCCGAGGCCAAGGTCGCCTCCGCCAACGCCGAACAGCTGCGCGCCAGCCAGCAGGTCAACCGGATCAGTCAGCTCAACCAGCGCCACTACAGCTCGCAAGACAGTCTGGACGAGGTGCGTGCCGGCCTGCAGGTCAATCAGGCGCAAGCCCGGGAGGCCCAAGCAGCCCTGCAAGCGGCCCGCGAGCGACTGCTGGTACTGGATGCCGAGCGCAAACAGAATCTGGCCAAGCTGGCATTGAGCGAAGCACAACTGGAGCAGGCCAAGCTGGAGCTCGGCTACACCGAACTGCGGGCGCCTGCTGACGGCATCATTGGCAAGCGCAGCCTGCGGGAAGGGCTCTACGTCCAGTCCGGTATGCAGGTCGCCAGCCTGGTGCCGCTGCAGCAGGTGTGGGTCGAGGCCAACTTCAAGGAGACCCAGCTCACCCATATGCAGCCGGGCCAGAAGGTCGAAGTGGTACTCGATGCCTACCCGGATCAACCGGTCGAGGGGATCATCGACAGCTTGGCACCGGCGACCGGCGCCAAGTTCGCCCTGCTGCCGCCGGAGAATGCCACCGGCAACTTCACCAAAATCGTGCAGCGGGTGCCGGTCAAGATCCGCATCCCCGAGCCAGGCCCGCTGGCAGGCAAGCTGCTGCCGGGTCTCTCCACCGAAGTGATCGTGGATACCCGCACTCCTGATCCCGTGGTGGCTGCCAACTGATGGAACCCATTCCACGTCGCAACTGGATCGCGGTCATGGGGGGGCTTATCGGCGCCTTCATGGCCATCCTCGATATCCAGATCACCAATGCCTCCCTGAAGGATATTCAGGGGGCCCTGTCGGCCACCCTGAGCGAAAGCTCCTGGATCTCCACCTCCTATCTGGTGGCGGAGATGATCGCCATCCCCCTGAGCGGCTGGTTGAGCCGGGGATTGAGCGTGCGCCGCTACCTGCTCTGGACCACCGGTGCGTTTATCGCCGCCTCCGTGCTCTGTTCGTTCAGCTGGAACCTCACCAGCATGATCGTCTTCCGGGCGCTGCAGGGCTTCACTGGCGGGGCGCTGATCCCGATGGCCTTTTCCCTCATCATCACCCTGTTGCCATTACAGAAGCGGGCCACCGGCATGGCGCTGTTTGGCCTCTGCGCCACCTTCGCCCCCGCCATCGGTCCGACCCTCGGCGGCTGGCTCACCGAGCAGATGTCGTGGCACTACATCTTCTATCTCAACGTGCCTCCGGGACTGCTGGTGATGGCTATGCTGGCCCACGGGCTGGATAAAAAACCGGTGGACTGGGCCGTGATCAAGCGGGTAGACCTCATCGGGATTGTCACCATGGCACTCGGCCTCGGCTTGCTGGAGGTGGTACTGGAAGAGGGCAACCGGGAGGACTGGTTCGGCTCAAGCTTCATCGTGCGACTGGCGGTCATCTCGGCGGTGGCGCTGGTGTTCTTTGTCATCAGCCAGCTGATCCGCCGTCACCCGCTGGTCAATCTGCGGCTGCTGCACAACCCGCGCTTCGCGCTGGCCTGCTTCGCCTATCTGATCCTCGGCATGGCGTTGATGGGATCCATCTATGTGCTGCCGCTCTACATGACCCAGATCCACAACTACAACGCGCTGGAGATCGGCGAGGTACTGATGTGGATGGGGCTACCGCAACTGCTGGTGCTACCGCTGGTGCCCAAACTGACCCACAAGATAGACCCGCGCTATCTGGTGAGCTTCGGCTTCCTGATCTTCGCCGTCAGCTGCTTTATGAA
Organism: Aeromonas sp. 97A; assembly: GCF_051919185.1. Lineage (NCBI taxonomy): Bacteria > Pseudomonadati > Pseudomonadota > Gammaproteobacteria > Aeromonadales > Aeromonadaceae > Aeromonas > Aeromonas sp. 97A. Next base: position 3,295,702 of record NZ_JBQBFF010000001.1, read on the forward strand.
CGTCAACATGAGTGCTGACTACGCCGGGCCGCAGCTGATCCAGTCGCTTATCGTTCGGGCGCTGGGGCAACCCTTCATCATGGTGCCGCTCTCCCTGGTCGCCACCGCCAGCCTGAGTCACGACGAGATCCCCTCCTCCTCGACCCTGCTCAACGTACTGCGCAACCTCGGTGGTGCGTTCGGTATCGCCATTATCGCGACCCTGCTCGACAACGATACCCGCACCCATGTGCTGCAGATTGGCAGCACTCTGCCAGCCAGCAGCATCGAGGGACAAACCTATCTGCTGCAGCTGGCCCAGAGCATGATGGCACAGGGTTCAGGCCCCGAGCTGGCCGAGCAGCAAGCCCACGCCATGCTGGCCAATACCATCAACCGGGAAGCGGCCATCATGGCCTACAACCAGGTGTTCTACATCATGGGGATCTTCCTGCTGATCGCCAGCGGCCTGATGCTGTTGCTCAAATCCCCCGCCCCACGGGTAGCGGATGCCGAACCGCTAGAGGCGTGAAAAACGCCGGGCATAAAACGAAAAACGGGCCAATGCCCGTTTTCGTTATCTGTTACCTGCACTCAACCAGAAGACGTTATCCCGCCAGCGACCCTGCAATCAGGAATTGCGCCGCGAAGTAGCTACTCATCACCCAGGCTCGAGCGTGGGGAAAGGGACGGCGGAAGCGATCGAGCGCCAGCATGCTGTCGGAGAAGAGGAACATCAGCGCCCCCACCAGAGCGGCGGCAGAACCGGCAGTGAGAGAGGCGTGCCAGGCACCGGCGGCCACCCAGGCCATGCCGATAATCACCAGCATGTAGCAGAAGACCGGGATCCGCATCTCCCCAAGCTTGCCCCACAGCAGGCCAAAGACCATGCCGGCGATCAGCAACAGCAGCAAACCATCCACCAGATTGAGCAACAACGGCCCTTGGGCAAAACCGACGATATAGCAGAGATGCGCGACAAGAAATGCCGCCAACCCCTGAATGAAGCGATCGCTTGGCAGCATCAGCAGCACATCGCCCGCCAGCGAGAGGCAGAGGCCAAGCAGGATCCAGGCGTGTGAGCCATCGTGGTCATAACTCTGGTAGCCGAACGCCAACGCAATGATAAGCAGCATGGTCAGCGGCTTGCTGATATAGAACTGGCGGCTGTCTGAACCGTAGGCAGCACGGATGTGCCACCAACCTGAAGCGATGATCAAGAAACTCAATAACATGCCCTGCTCCTCACCTGTTGCTCGCAGTCATACGGCAACCGTTTTTATCATGGTGCAGGGTAACAAATTCCCTCCCCCAGTGGCAGGGGTGCTGATCAAATGGACAGACTAAGCCTAAAGTCTAATTGCCGCCCCGAGTGGTTCAGGGCATAAGTGACGGGTCTGGAGGATCACCATGGAAGAAGCTATGAAAAACTATCTGCCCGCCATCGATATTATGATGTGCCATCTGGGGATCAGCTTTGAGCAGGCCTGCGAACAGCTGGGTCTTAGCCAGCAGGAGCAACAGGCGCTGGATCAGTTGCAGCAACAGCAGAGCCAAGCCAACTAAGCCCTCCCGTTATTGGATATCATGATGCGCTATCTGGGGATCAGCTTTGAGCAGGCCTGCGAACAACTGGGTCTTAGCCAGCAGGAGCAACAGGCACTGGATCAGTTGCAGCAACAGCAGAGCCAAACCAACTAGCCCGTTCAAACATGCATACCAAAGAGAAGACCGCCAGCAGGCGGTCTTCTCTTTTAGTCTGTGTGATACCTCGGCAAGGCATCATGCAATGCCTGCCAGCAGGCGACTCCAGTTGCGTTTACCAGCGATGAAGCCGTCCCGCAGGGCCCGATACTCCAGTTGCAGCTTGAGATGGTCATAGCGCGCCAGCGCCTTGCGCTTGCGCAGCTCCAGCAGCCGCTTGCGACTGGCATAATAGTGTTGCAACTGCTGGCTCAGCTTGTCGTACTCCTCCTGCAGCAGCGCCTGCCACAGTTCGCGATCTTCCTGCTTGCGCAACTTGGCTTGTGCCCGTTTCAGCTGCATCTGCAGCCGGGCCTGTTCGATACGCTCCTCCGGCGAGGATCTGAGATCCCCCGCCAGACCACACCAGGAGGCGAGCCGGATCAACCACTTGGTCGGATCGAACTGCCACCAGTGAATGCCGTTGCGGTAGTCATTCTCGAACAGGTGGTGAAAGTTGTGGTACCCCTCGCCAAAGGTGAAAAAAGCCAGGATGCCGTTATCGCGAGCGGTATTGCGGTCGGTATAGGGCTGACTGCCCCAGATGTGGGCCAGCGAATTGATGAAGAAGGTGGTGTGGTGAGTCATCACCATTCTCAGCACGCCCGCCAACAGCAACATGCCGAGCAAGTCCCCGTGCCACAGGCCAAGCAGCAGCGGCAGCCCCAGATTAGCCGCCAGTGCCAGCGTCAGATAGTGACGGTGCTGAAACGCGACCACCGGGTTGTTTTGCAGGTCACGCACATTGCTGTAATCACCATAGCGATCTCCTTGATGCTCCCGCAACATCCAGCCGATGTGCGAATACCAGAAGCCGCGCCCCGCGCTGTAGGGGTCTTTATCGTTGTCATCCACATGACGATGGTGACGGCGGTGATCGGCCGACCAGTGCAGGGCCGAATTCTGTAGCGCCAACGCACCGCCGATGGCAAACAACCACTGCAAAGCGAGGTGCGCCTTGTAGGCCTTGTGCGACCAGAGCCGGTGATAGCCTGCGGTGATGGAGAGACCACTAAGGCAGAACAACAACAGGAAACTGGCCCACTGCCAGAGATCGTAACCGTGGTTCATGCCGTACCAGGGTACGACAATCAACGCCACTATCCCGGAGAGGGAAAACAGCAGGGTATTAGTCAAAATAATGGGGGGTCTGGCCATCTCATTGCATCCTTTCAGCGAACAGCTGTTAGCCATTTTCTATGGTGATTTCCTCACGGTCAATGGTAAAAAAGTAGGATACAAACCTGATCCTGAGGCGCCTTCGGGTTATCATTTGGCCTCAATAAGCTGAAGGTGACTGATTTCGTGGGTATTCGCGCTCAACAAAAAGAAAAAACTCGGCGTACATTGATCGATGCTGCATTCAGCCAACTGTGCGCCAATCGGAGTTTCTCCAATCTCAGCCTGCGGGAAGTCGCTCGTGAAGCGGGTATCGCTCCTACCTCTTTCTATCGCCACTTTCGCGATATGGAGGAACTGGGCCTGACCCTGGTTGACGAAGGAGGTCTTACCCTGCGCCAACTGATGCGACAGGCACGCCAGCGCATTGCCGGTGGTGGCAGTGTCATCAGCACCTCGGTGCAAACCTTTATGGAGTTCGTCGAGAACAACCCCAACATCTTTCGGCTGCTGCTACGGGAACGCTCCGGCACCTCGGCCGCCTTTCGTCAGGCGGTGGCTCGCGAAATCCAGCACTTCATTGCCGAGCTAACCGATTATCTGGAAGCCACCACCGAAGCACCACGGGAAGATGCCTACATCCAGGCAGAAGCCATGGTTACCATCGTCTTCAGTGCCGGTGCCGATGCGCTCGACATGACCAGCGAAGAGTGCCGGGCACTCTCCGACCGAACAATTCGCCAACTGCGGATGATCGCCATGGGCGCCGAGGTACAAAACCAGAAGCGCCGTGAACCTCACCCATGACCACAGGATGGAGAACGATATGACTGAACAGCTTATGATCCCGAAAAAACCGCTCGCCATGGCGATTCTGATTGGTATCTGTGGCGATGCCTCTCTGGCCGTGCTGACCAACTCGGTTGTGCCTTTCTCCTTCTTCCCGCTGATTGCCCTCTGGCTGGCGGCCTATCAGCTGTTCCAGCACTATCGCCATGAACCCATGGTGGGCAACACCCCCATCTGTACCCTGCTCTGCTTCTTTATCGGTGTCTTCGGCCACTCCGCGCTGCTCAAGGTGCAATACCCGGAACTCGGCAGCAACTTCTTCTCCCTGATCATGATGCTGCTGCTACTGGCAGCACTCTCCATCAAGCTTGGCCTGAGCATTGGCAAGAAAGAGAAGTCCTGATAAATCGACCGAGTGATAGTAATTACCTGATAGATAACGCAAAGAGGCCTTCCCAACGGGAAGGCCTCTTTGTTTGCGCTGTACCTGATTAATCCGCCACGCCCGGCAATCGCGGTATGGTCAACCTCGCCAAGCGGCTTGGCTTCAAGATCGATGTCCAGATGGAAGAGGGGGTGGTCAATATGGAACTGCCCTGTACTCAGCAAGCAACACAAGCCTGATTTGGCCGCCTCTAGACTCGCTCAAATGGCTGTGAATGAAACTGATAAGGCTCTGATATAGCCAGAAAATGGTGGAAATAAACGGCTATCTGGCACTCTTACTAGGCAGGGAAAGCCAGATATTGGCGGTTTAACACGCTAAAAACACCAACGCGCGGTCGTGAGAGCGGGCTTTGTGTTGGTTCTTGCGTACAAATCTGTGGGACTTATGGACAAAATCGTCCATAGCAAAAAGGCCTTCCCATCAGGGAAGGCCTTCAAATTAGTGGCGGAGCGGACGGGACTCGAACCCGCGACCCCCGGCGTGACAGGCCGGTATTCTAACCGACTGAACTACCGCTCCGCATTCGGTTAGCTTGCGCTAAATCATTTGCCGCTTCTTCTGAGGTGTCATCCTCGCAGCCGGCTATGTGTTTTCACATCACCGTTTAATTGGGTGCCTGGCAGTGTCCTACTCTCGCATGGCGAATGCCACACTACCATCGGCGCTACCGCGTTTCACTTCTGAGTTCGGCATGGGATCAGGTGGTTCCACGGCGCTATGGCCGCCAGGCAAATTCTTAATCTAGAAAGCTGACGTGAGTAGTGATGTTGCGCTTGGCTTGTCACTATCACTGAATTTGAGTAGTTCGCTTGGTATCTGTTACAAGCCTTAGAACACTTCTTGGGTGTTGTATGGTTAAGCCTCACGGGTAATTAGTATGGGTTAGCTCAACACGTCGCCGCGCTTACACACCCCACCTATCAACGTTGTGGTCTCCAACGGCCCTTTAGGACCCTCAAGGGGTCAGGGATGACTCATCTCAGGGCTCGCTTCCCGCTTAGATGCTTTCAGCGGTTATCGATTCCGAACTTAGCTACCGGGCAGTGCCACTGGCGTGACAACCCGAACACCAGAGGTTCGTTCACTCCGGTCCTCTCGTACTAGGAGCAACTCCCTTCAATCATCCAACGCCCACGGCAGATAGGGACCGAACTGTCTCACGACGTTCTGAACCCAGCTCGCGTACCACTTTAAATGGCGAACAGCCATACCCTTGGGACCGACTTCAGCCCCAGGATGTGATGAGCCGACATCGAGGTGCCAAACACCGCCGTCGATATGAACTCTTGGGCGGTATCAGCCTGTTATCCCCGGAGTACCTTTTATCCGTTGAGCGATGGCCCTTCCATTCAGAACCACCGGATCACTATGACCTACTTTCGTACCTGCTCGACCTGTCCGTCTCGCAGTTAAGCTGGCTTATGCCATTGCACTAACCTCCTGATGTCCGACCAGGATTAGCCAACCTTCGTGCTCCTCCGTTACTCTTTGGGAGGAGACCGCCCCAGTCAAACTACCCACCAGGCACTGTCCGCGAGCCCGATTCAGGGCCCTGCGTTAGAACATCAAACATACAAGGGTGGTATTTCAAGGACGGCTCCAGCGCAACTGGCGTCACGCCTTCAAAGCCTCCCACCTATCCTACACATGTAGGTTCAATGTTCAGTGCCAAGCTGTAGTAAAGGTTCACGGGGTCTTTCCGTCTAGCCGCGGGTACACCGCATCTTCACGGCGAATTCGATTTCACTGAGTCTCGGGTGGAGACAGCATGGCCATGGTTACACCATTCGTGCAGGTCGGAACTTACCCGACAAGGAATTTCGCTACCTTAGGACCGTTATAGTTACGGCCGCCGTTTACCGGGGCTTCGATCAAGAGCTTCGCTTGCGCTAACCCCATCAATTAACCTTCCGGCACCGGGCAGGTGTCACACCCTATACGTCCACTTTCGTGTTTGCAGAGTGCTGTGTTTTTGATAAACAGTCCCAGCCATCTGGTCACTGCGACTCCCAACTGCTCCATCCGCAAGGGACTTCACTGTCAAGAGCGAACCTTCTCCCGAAGTTACGGTTCTATTTTGCCTAGTTCCTTCACCCGAGTTCTCTCAAGCGCCTTGGTATTCTCTACCCGACCACCTGTGTCGGTTTGGGGTACGATGACTTGTAATCTGAAGCTTAGAGGCTTTTCCTGGAAGCAGGGCATCAATGGCTTCCACACCGTAGTGTGTTCGTCTCGTGTCTCAGTGTTGTGTCTCCGGATTTGCCTGGAAACACCACCTACGCACTTTCACCAGGACAACCGTCGCCTGGCCCACCTAGCCTTCTCCGTCCCCCCATCGCAATTACAAGTCGTGCAGGAATATTAACCTGCTTCCCATCGACTACGCCTTTCGGCCTCGCCTTAGGGGTCGACTCACCCTGCCCCGATTAACGTTGGACAGGAACCCTTGGTCTTCCGGCGAGGAGGCTTTTCACCCCCTTTATCGTTACTTACGTCAGCATTCGCACTTCTGATATCTCCAGCATACCTCTCGATACACCTTCGCAGACTTACAGAACGCTCCCCTACCACTCACACATAAGTGTGAATCCGCGGCTTCGGTGCCTGGTTTGAGCCCCGTTACATCTTCCGCGCAGGCCGACTCGACTAGTGAGCTATTACGCTTTCTTTAAATGATGGCTGCTTCTAAGCCAACATCCTAGCTGTCTGAGCCTTCCCACA
>NZ_JBQBFF010000001.1:3307500-3517500 GCF_051919185.1 Aeromonas sp. 97A
TGTGCTCACGAGTCTGCGGCATCGGGCCGTCAGTCGCTGCTACTACCAGGATCGCGCCGTCCATCTGGGCAGCACCGGTGATCATGTTTTTAACGTAGTCGGCGTGACCCGGGCAATCTACGTGGGCGTAGTGACGGGTAGCGGTGTCGTATTCTACGTGGGAGGTGTTGATGGTGATACCACGCTCACGCTCTTCCGGTGCCTTGTCGATCTGGTCGAAGGCGAAAGCTTTACCACCGAAGTGCTTGGCCAGCACGTTGGTGATAGCTGCAGTCAGGGTGGTTTTACCGTGGTCAACGTGGCCGATGGTGCCGACGTTTACGTGCGGTTTATTACGCTCAAATTTTTCTTTAGACACGACGTAGTCCTTCTAGGTTAAACCCGCCTACCGTCGTAGGCGGGGAATCTTAAATTACTTGGATTTGCGCTCTTCGATCACAGCTTGTGCAACGTTGGTCGGTGCATCGTGATACTTGGCGAATTCCATGGCGTAGGAAGCACGACCCTGGGTAGCGGAACGCAGTGCAGTTGCATAACCGAACATTTCGGCCAGCGGCACCAGAGCACGTACGATCTTGCCGGACGGGCCATCTTCCATACCTTCGATCAGGCCACGACGACGGTTCAGGTCACCGATAACGTCGCCCATGTAATCTTCCGGAGTTTCAACTTCTACTTTCATGATCGGTTCGAGCAGAACCGGGTTGGCTTTCATGAAGCCAGCCTTAAAGGCCATGGAAGCAGCGATTTTGAACGCCAGTTCGGAAGAGTCGACATCGTGGTAAGAACCGAAGTGCAGACGCACACCCAGATCCATAACCGGGTAACCAGCCAGCGGACCAGATTTGAGCTGCTCACGGATACCTTTATCAACACCCGGGATGAATTCACCAGGAATGACACCACCTTTGATGTCGTTGACGAATTCGTAGGCTTTGCCTTCTTCCAGCGGGTACATGTCGATAACAACATGACCGTACTGACCGCGACCACCAGACTGCTTGGCATGCTTGCCTTCGATGTCTTTAACGGTGGTACGGATGGTTTCACGGTAGGCAACCTGCGGCTTACCTACGTTGGCTTCAACCTTGAACTCGCGACGCATACGGTCAACGATGATGTCCAGGTGCAGCTCACCCATACCAGCGATGATGGTTTGACCTGACTCTTCGTCAGTCCATACGCGGAAGGACGGATCTTCCTGAGCCAGACGGCCCAGAGCCAGCCCCATCTTCTCCTGGTCAGCCTTGGTTTTCGGCTCAACCGCGATAGAAATTACCGGCTCCGGGAATTCCATACGCTCGAGGATGATCGGTGCGTTCGGGTCACACAGGGTGTCACCAGTGGTCACGTCTTTCAGACCGATGGCAGCAGCGATGTCACCAGCGCGTACTTCTTTGATCTCTTCACGCTTGTTGGCATGCATCTGAACGATACGGCCAAAACGCTCGCGCTTGTCCTTGACGGAGTTCAGCACGGTGTCACCGGAGTTGATCACGCCAGAGTAGACACGGAAGAAGGTCAGGTTACCAACAAACGGGTCGGTAGCGATCTTGAACGCCAGAGCAGAGAACGGCTCGTCATCAGAAGCGTGACGCTCGTCTTTGGTCTCGCCGTCCATTTTCAGGCCGTCGATAGCAGCAACGTCGGTCGGAGCCGGCAGGTACTCGATCACGGCATCCAGCATTGCCTGTACGCCCTTGTTCTTGAACGCGGAGCCACAGGTTACCAGGATGATTTCGTTGTTCAGCACGCGCTGACGCAGAGCACCTTTGATCTCTTCCTCGGTCAGCTCTTCGCCGCCCAAGTATTTTTCCATCAGGTCTTCAGACGCTTCTGCAGCGGCTTCAACCAGATTCATGCGCATTTCTTGCGCCTGTTCCAGCAACTCGGCCGGGACGTCTTCGTAATCGAAGGATACGCCCTGATCAGCTTCATTCCAGTTGATGGCTTTCATCTTGACCAGGTCAACAACGCCCTTGAAGTTTTCTTCAGAGCCGATGTTCAGCTGAAGGGGAACCGGAGTACCTTTCAGACGGGTCTTGATGTGCTCAACGCAACGCAGGAAGTTGGCGCCGGTACGGTCCATCTTGTTGACGAACGCAATACGGGGAACCTTGTACTTGTTAGCCTGACGCCATACGGTTTCAGACTGTGGCTGTACGCCACCTACGGCACAGTACACCATCACGGCACCGTCCAGAACACGCATTGAACGCTCTACTTCGATAGTAAAGTCAACGTGGCCAGGGGTATCGATGATGTTGATACGGTGCGGTTGGAACTGTTTACCCATACCGGACCAGAAAGCGGTGGTCGCGGCGGAGGTGATGGTGATACCACGCTCTTGTTCCTGTTCCATCCAGTCCATGGTGGCAGCGCCATCGTGAACTTCACCGATCTTGTGACTTACACCGGTGTAAAACAGTACGCGCTCGGTAGTAGTAGTCTTACCGGCGTCAATGTGAGCGGAGATACCGATGTTACGATAACGCTCAATGGGGGTTGTACGAGCCATTGTCATCCTCTTACTAAGGCGCTTGTCCCTAGATAATTAAAGGTGCGCAGAGTCAAAAGACCCTGCGCAAGCGGATTACCAGCGGAAGTGAGCGAAGGCTTTGTTCGCTTCAGCCATACGGTGAACGTCTTCACGTTTCTTGACAGACGAACCCTTATTGTCAGCGGCATCCAGCAGCTCGCCAGCCAGACGCTGAGCCATTGATTTTTCACCACGTTTACGAGCGGCATCAACCAACCAGCGCATTGCCAGGGCATTGCGACGTACCGGACGAACTTCTACCGGCACCTGATAGGTTGCACCACCGACGCGACGAGATTTAACCTCGACCGCCGGACGAATGTTATCCAGAGCTTCTTCGAATACGGCCAGGTGCTCTTTGCCAGATTTGGTGGCAATGATGTCCAGGGCGCCATAAACAATGGCTTCTGCAACAGATTTCTTACCGTCAACCATTACTACGTTGACAAATTTAGCCAGCAGCTCTGATCCGAACTTGGGATCTGGCAGGATTTTACGCTGACCAACAACACGACGTCTTGGCATTTCAAATTCTCCGTAACTTCAGGGATTACCCAAAACTAGAAAGCTATCTAACTAGAAACGAATTAACGTTTGGCCTTACTTAACGGAGAACCATTAAGCTTTAGGACGCTTCACGCCATACTTGGAGCGAGCCTGCTTACGGTCTTTAACACCGGCACAGTCCAACGCACCACGAACGGTGTGATAACGAACACCTGGCAAGTCTTTTACACGACCGCCACGGATCAGAACAACAGAGTGCTCTTGCAGGTTGTGACCTTCACCGCCGATGTAGGAGGTGACTTCGAAGCCGTTGGTCAGACGTACACGGCACACTTTACGCAGTGCAGAGTTAGGCTTCTTCGGGGTGGTGGTATATACACGAGTGCATACGCCACGCTTCTGAGGGCACGCTTCCAGCGCCGGCACGTTGCTTTTCACAACGAGCTTGATGCGTGGCTTGCGAACCAACTGGTTAATAGTTGCCATCAAAAGGCTCCTGATAATGACTTCATAAACGTGTGGAAAATCCTCCCCGCAGATACGGGGACGCGAAATTTTATGCCCTGTTGTCTGGGGAGTCAAGATTTATACAATTTGCGTCACAAAAGGGCAATTCGGATCCGTTTGGTTTCACGACATCACATTGAATTATCTTGAAAATGTGCTTCTCAGCCACCCCAGGTGCGCGGGGAACCTTTTTGCGCAATCAGTGCCACCAGACCCGCCATATCGAGCACATTACCCACCCGATGCTGCAAACCGCGAGCTTGCAGATCTTCCTGCATCACATAAAGCGGGATACCCGCCAGCCGCGCGCTCCACTGGGGAGCCGATGCCGCAATCACGGCATCCTGCATCAGTACCAGCTCATCCTCGGGCTGAAGGTATGAGAGCGCCTCTGCCAGAGCCTGACTCTGAAAGGGAGAGTTCAATATCAGATGCAACATGGAGACCTCAAAAGCTGATGTGAGTCGAACACTGTGCCCAGCGCCGAGCCAGTTCCTGGCGCGGCAGACTCTCGACGGGGATCAGCAGATCATCCACTGTCACGCCACGCTCTGCCAGCGAGTCAGCACAAACATAGACCTCTTCGATGTCGTAGAGTTCCAGCATTTTGAAGGTGGGCGCGTAGTGGCGCTGCAAAATGGCGGCAGGCTGCTGCTCCTTGAGCAGTTGCAGCACGCCGTCCCCAATCAGGAAGAGGGCCAGTTCATCGGTCATGGCCGAGGTGGCCAGCAGGGCATCCAGTCCTTCCCGGCCGGCGGCATGGCCATGGGGGCCACGACTGCATATAAAGGCGATTTTCTTGCTCATGACTCCCCCTAGAACTGAACCAGTCGATCGGCGGTGAGCGCAGCCTCGGCCAACTGGCCCAGACCGCTCAGGCAAAATGGCGCTTGCAGATTGAAGTGCACCTGCCCTGCCCCCTTGGCCTCCTGCTCATCGAGCACACCGCGCCGCATGGCGGCGGCGACACAGACGTCGATACGGATCCCCTGCTCTTCTGCCAGCTCTCGCCACAGACGCACCAGGTCCGTCTCATCGGATGCAGGCAGATGCAAACCGTTGCCGTTGCAGACCCCATCCTGATAGAAGAACAGGTGGGACAAGGTATGCCCCTGTGCCAACAGGTTGCGGGCAAAACGATAGGCTGTGCTGGCCGATTGGGTGCCATAGGCAGGCCCCGTGACCAGGATGGCAAAACTCAGACTCATAGCAGGACTCCTGTGCTGACCCGGTCCATTTTACGCCAAAAACAAAAAAGCCCCTGCCAGGAGGGGCTTGATTCGATCTGTTGATCAGAGATGGGCAATCGCCTCGACCTCGACCAGCACATCTTTCGGCAGACGGGCCACCTCCACGCAGGAGCGGGCTGGCGCCGCGTCGCCAAAGTAGCGGGCATAGACCTGATTGAAGGCAACGAAGTTGTTCATGTCGCTCAGGAAGCAGGTGGTTTTGACCACTTTGCTGGCATCGGCACCCGCAGCGTGCAACACGGCAACCAGATTCTTCATCACCCGTTCTGCCTGCTCTTCGATGCCGCCAGCAACGATCTCCATGGTGGCAGGATCGAGCGGGATCTGCCCGGAGGTGAAGATCATCTCGCCAACCTTGGTAGCCTGAACATACGGACCAATCGCGGCAGGCGCCTTGTCGGTTGCAATCACTTCTTTAGCCATTCATCTATCCCCTTCTGGAATGAGTTACTCGTTCTCGTCTTCACCCTGCTTGCGCTGTCGGATGTAAAGATAAACGGTATGTTTTGAAATATTGAGTTTGTCCGCCACCAGATTGATCGAATCCTTGATGTCGAAAATGCCCTTCTCGAACAGCTGGGTCACGATGAAGCGGTTCTTGGCATTGTTGGCCACGGTGGGATCGCGGTTGATCTCGTCGATGGTGTTATCCACCGTCTGTGCAACCAGCTCTTCCACGCTATTGGCGAAGGTCTCTGGTGACTGACGCGCCGCCTGCTGGGGCGTCGGGAAAAATTCGGCCACGAACTCGTGGAAAGGCGCATTGATGTGCAGGTTGATGCAAATAAGCCCCACTACTTGCCGCTCGCTGTTGCGAATGGCGATGGTGCTCGACTTCATCAGCGCGCCGGTACGGCTGCGAGCGAAATAGCTCTGGGTGTAATCCTGGCCAGTGCTCTCGATGTCCTTGAGCATGCGCAGGGCGAGATCGGTGATGGGCGCCCCGAGGGTGCGTCCGGTATTGAAGCCGTTGGCGATCTTGATCACCGACTCGTGCAGATTTTCCAGGGAGTGGAGTACTACTTCACAATGCTTACCGAACAGCTCGGCCAAGCCATCGATGAGCCCATCGTATGAGCGCAACAATTCCCTGTCTTCATCTGTAAAAGTGCGGCTGATCAGCTGTTCTTCGGGAAGCATGGCTTCCTCGATACCGACAGTCATGTTCTACCCCTGTAATAACCATTCAACTTTCCCGAGTTTTAAATTGCAGGGGAGTAAAGTCAACTTTTTTTGATTTTTTACTCTACAACTTTGCTCTGGATCATCCTGAAACCCGCGCTGCGTCTACCTTTGCCGAGGAATTGGCCAACAAAAAGGGCTCCTTGAAGGAGCCCTTTTCAATCACGGATGACGAGTTACTCTTCGTCGAAGCTACCGGCTGCGTTCAGCAGATCCGCCAGGTTCTGCTCCGCTTCATCAGCGGTCACCTGCGGGGTACCAACAGCACGAGCTGCGGCAGCACGCTGGTTGATCCGGCTATGGTGGTAGGCAAAGCCGGTACCAGCCGGGATCAGACGACCCACGATGACGTTCTCTTTCAGACCACGCAGTTCATCACGCTTGCCACCTACGGCGGCTTCGGTCAGAACGCGAGTGGTTTCCTGGAAGGAAGCCGCGGAGATGAAGGACTCGGTGCTCAGAGATGCCTTGGTAATACCCATCAGTACATGACGGTAGGTCGCAGGGGTCTTGCCCTCGGCAACCAGCTTACGGTTGGCAATCTTCACACGAGCCACTTCAACCTGTTCGCCTTCGATCAGATCGGTATCGCCAGCGCTCAGGATCTCGCACTTGCGCAGCATCTGACGAACGATGACTTCGATGTGCTTGTCGTTGATCTTAACGCCTTGCAGACGGTAAACGTCCTGCACTTCGTTGGCGATGTAGTTGGCGACCGGGCTGATACCGCGCAGACGCAGGATGTCGTGAGCAGACTCAGGACCGTCCGCCAGCACTTCACCCTTCTCAACTTTTTCACCTTCGAACACGTTCAGGTTACGCCACTTCGGAATCATCTCTTCGTAGACGTTGCCACCATCGGTCGGGGTGATGACCAGACGGCGTTTGCCCTTGGTCTCTTTCCCGAAGGAGATGGTACCGGAGATCTCGGCCAGAATTGCCGGTTCCTTCGGTTGACGTGCTTCGAACAGATCCGCAACGCGCGGCAGACCACCGGTGATGTCCTTGGTACCGCCGGACTCTTGCGGGATACGCGCTACCGCGTCACCCACGCCCACGTTGGCACCATCTTCCAGGTTCACGATCGCCTTGCCCGGCAGGAAGTACTGGGCGGCTACATCGGTACCCGGGATCATCACGTCTTTGCCGTTCAGGTCGACCAGTTTAACGGTCGGACGCATCTCTTTACCGGCGCTCGGACGCTCGTTGACGTCCAGAACAACGATAGAAGAGAGACCGGTCAGCTCGTCGGTCTGACGAGTGATGGTCACGCCATCGATCATGTGTTCGAACTGCAGGCGACCTGCCACTTCGGTGATGATCGGGTGGGTGTGCGGATCCCAGTTGGCAACGGTCTCGCCAGCACTCACGGCCTGGCCGTCCTTCACTTCCAGCACGGAACCGTAAGGCAGCTTGTGGCTTTCCTTGGTACGGCCCATGTCGTCCATGATGGTCAGTTCGGTAGAACGTGAGGTGATAACCAGTTTGTCATCGCTGTTGTGAACGAACTTGGCGTTCTGCAGCTTGATGGTACCTGTGTTCTTGACCTGGATGCTGCTTTCAGCAGCGGCACGAGATGCAGCACCACCGATGTGGAAAGTACGCATCGTCAGCTGGGTACCCGGTTCACCGATGGACTGGGCGGCGATAACACCGACAGCCTCACCCTTGTTAACCAGGTGACCACGGGCCAGATCACGGCCGTAGCAGTGAGCACAGTTACCGAAGTCAGTTTCACAGGTGATGGCAGAACGCACTTTCACACGGTCAACGGAGTTACGCTCCAGCAGGTCACACAGCTGCTCGTCGAGCAGGGTGTTGCGAGCAACCAGGATCTCGTCCTCGGTACCCGGCTTGATGACATCTTCTGCCACCACACGACCCAGCACGCGCTCACGCAGCGGCTCGACCACGTCGCCACCCTCGATCAGCGGAGTCATCCACAGACCGTCAGTAGTGCCGCAATCGTCCTCGGTGATCACCATGTCTTGCGCCACGTCTACCAGACGACGAGTCAGGTAACCGGAGTTCGCAGTCTTCAGTGCGGTATCCGCCAGACCCTTACGAGCACCGTGAGTAGAGATAAAGTACTGCAGTACGTTCAGACCTTCGCGGAAGTTCGCGATGATCGGGGTCTCGATGATGGAGCCATCCGGCTTGGCCATCAGGCCACGCATACCGGCCAGCTGACGGATCTGGGCGGCGGAACCACGCGCACCAGAGTCGGCCATCATAAAGATGCTGTTGAACGAGGCCTGCTCTTCTTCTTCACCCAGCGAGTTAACGTTACGCTCTTTGGACAAGTTCTCCATCATGGCCTTGGAGACGCGCTCGTTGGCGCTGGCCCAGATATCGATAACCTTGTTGTAACGCTCGCCCGCAGTTACCAGACCAGACAGGAACTGGTCCTGGATCTCGGCAACTTCGGCTTCGGCTGCTGCAATGATGTCTTTCTTGGCATCCGGGATGACCATGTCATCGATACCAACGGAAGCACCGGACAGGGCCGCGTAGTGGAAACCGGTATACATCAGCTGGTCAGCGAAGATAACGGTGTCCTTCAGGCCCTGCTTGCGATAGCAGGTGTTCAGCAGACGGGAGATGAGCTTTTTGCCCAGCGCCTTGTTGGATACGCACTTGATCCAGTTCTGCGGATTGGCATCCAGATCAGCCTGTTCTGCAGCAGTCAGCACCTTCGGCTCATCGATCAGGGCGTATTCCATGCCTTTCGGCAGGATCAGGCTCAGGATCGCACGACCAACGGTGGTGTTCTTCATCTCGGTGTGTTCACGCAGAGAACCGTCTTCCTGACGCAGGTATTCGGTAATGCGTACTTTCACACGAGCATGCAGATCGGCCAGACCGGCGCGATATACTTTCTCGGCTTCTTTCGGGCCGGCCAGCACCATACCTTCGCCTTTGGCGTTGATACGGGCACGGGTCATGTAGTACAGACCCAAGACCACGTCCTGAGAAGGAACGATGATCGGCTCACCGGAGGCAGGCGACAGGATGTTGTTGGTAGACATCATCAGCGCACGCGCTTCCAGCTGGGCTTCCAGGGTCAGCGGTACGTGGACCGCCATCTGGTCACCATCGAAGTCCGCGTTATACGCAGCACAAACCAGCGGGTGCAGCTGGATTGCCTTGCCTTCGACCAGAGTCGGTTCGAATGCCTGGATACCCAGACGGTGCAGAGTCGGTGCACGGTTCAGCAGAACCGGGTGTTCGCGGATCACTTCGTCCAGGATATCCCAAACGACAGCTTCCTCGCGCTCCACCATCTTCTTGGCGGCCTTGATAGTGGTCGCCAGACCGCGGGTTTCCAGCTTGCCATAGATGAACGGCTTGAACAGTTCCAGCGCCATCTTCTTCGGCAGACCGCACTGATGCAGACGCAGAGTCGGGCCTACGGTGATAACGGAACGACCGGAGTAGTCGACACGCTTACCGAGCAAGTTCTGACGGAAACGACCCTGTTTACCCTTGATCATGTCGGCCAGGGATTTCAGCGGGCGCTTGTTGGAACCGGTGATGGCACGACCGCGACGGCCGTTATCCAGCAGCGCATCGACGGACTCTTGCAGCATACGCTTTTCGTTGCGCACGATGATGTCCGGAGCAGCCAGATCCAGCAGACGCTTCAAGCGGTTGTTACGGTTGATCACGCGACGGTACAGATCGTTCAGATCGGAAGTCGCGAAACGGCCGCCGTCCAGCGGTACCAGCGGACGCAGGTCCGGCGGCAGCACAGGCAGCACTGTCATGATCATCCACTCCGGCTTGTTGCCGGACTGCAGGAAAGCTTCCATCAGCTTCAGACGCTTGGTGGTCTTCTTGCGCTTGGTCTCGGAGTTGGTTTGATCCAGCTCCTCACGCATGGTTTTGACTTCACCTTCCAGATCGATAGCGCGCAGCAATGCCAGGATTGCTTCGGCACCCATCTTGGCGTCAAATTCGTCGCCCCACTCTTCCAGCGCATCCAGGTACTGCTCTTCAGAGAGCATCTGGCTGCGTTCGAGGTTGGTCATGCCCGGCTCGATTACGACGAAAGATTCGAAGTAGAGCACACGCTCGATGTCGCGCAGGGTCATGTCCAGCAGCAGACCGATACGGGACGGCAGGGACTTCAGGAACCAGATGTGGGCAGTCGGGCTGGCCAGCTCGATGTGGCCCATACGCTCACGACGGACCTTGGTCTGGGTCACTTCAACGCCGCACTTCTCACAGATCACACCACGGTGTTTCAGGCGCTTGTACTTGCCGCACAGACACTCGTAGTCCTTCACCGGTCCGAAGATACGGGCGCAGAACAGACCATCACGCTCCGGCTTGAAAGTCCGGTAGTTGATGGTCTCAGGCTTTTTGACCTCACCGAATGACCAGGAGCGGATCATGTCAGGAGAGGCCAGACCGATCTTGATACTGTCAAACTCTTCGGTCTTGGTCTGAGCCTTCAAAAACTTGAGTAAGTCTTTCACGTGTTTCCCCTGTCAGGAGTCTAACCTCGGCGCCCCGGCTGCCAAAACAGCGGGGCGCCCACGTCAATTCTCGAACAATAAGAGCGAGCTCTTACTCTTCGTCCAGCTCGATGTTGATACCCAGAGAGCGGATTTCCTTCAGCAATACGTTGAAGGATTCGGGCATGCCCGGCTCCATACGGTGGTCGCCATCCACGATGTTCTTATACATCTTGGTACGGCCATTCACATCGTCAGACTTGACGGTCAGCATTTCCTGCAGGGTATATGCCGCACCGTAAGCCTCCAGGGCCCACACTTCCATCTCACCGAAACGCTGACCACCGAACTGAGCCTTACCACCCAGCGGCTGCTGGGTAACCAGGCTGTAAGAACCGGTAGAACGCGCGTGCATCTTGTCGTCGACCAAGTGGTTCAGCTTGAGCATGTACATGTAACCAACGGTTACTTTACGCTCGAAGCGGTTACCGGTACGGCCATCGAACAGATCAATCTGACCGGATTCCGGCAGATCGGCCAGCTTCAGCAGGGCTTTGATTTCGCGCTCTTTGGCACCATCAAACACTGGAGTAGCAACCGGCAGACCCTTACGCAGGTTACCCACCAGGGTACGTACGTCGTCGTCAGACAGTTCGGCGATGTTCACTTGCTGGGTGTCCTTCTCGCCCAGGTCATAGACCTGTTGCAGGAAGTTGCGCATCTCGTGCAGCTCGCGCTGCTCTTTGACCATGCGATCGATCTTCTCGCCGATACCTTTGGCCGCAAGGCCCAGGTGCACTTCGAGGATCTGACCGATGTTCATACGGGATGGTACGCCCAACGGGTTCAGTACGATGTCGACCGGACGGCCGAACTCGTCATGAGGCATATCCTCGACCGGACAGATCTTGGAGATAACACCCTTGTTACCGTGACGGCCCGCCATCTTGTCACCCGGCTGGATGCGACGCTTGACTGCCAGATAAACCTTGACGATTTTCAGTACGCCCGGTGCCAGATCATCACCCTGGATAATCTTGCGACGCTTGTTCTCGAATTTCTTGTCGAACTCGGCTTTCAGCTCAACGTGCTGTTCAGCGATCTGTTCCAGTTCGGTCTGCTTGCCTTCGTCTTCGATGGCCAGTTCAAACCACTTGGAGCGATCGAGCTTGTTCAGACGATCTTCGCTGTAACCGGCGGCCAGCAGCAGGTTGCGGGAGCGGCCGAAAATGCCGTCTTCCAGGATCTTGAACTCTTCGGTCAAGTCCTTCTTCGCTTCCTTCAGCTGCATCTCTTCGATTTCTTTGGCGCGCTTGTCTTTTTCCACGCCATCGCGGGTAAAGACTTGCACGTCAACCACGGTACCGTACACACCGTTCGGTACACGCAGGGAGGAGTCCTTCACATCGGACGCCTTCTCACCGAAGATGGCGCGCAGCAGCTTCTCTTCCGGCGTCAGCTGGGTTTCACCTTTCGGGGTTACCTTACCGACCAGAATGTCGCCGCCCTTCACTTCAGCACCCACGTAGACGATACCGGACTCGTCCAGCTTGGACAGAGCGGCTTCACCCACGTTCGGGATGTCAGCAGTGATCTCTTCCGGACCCAGCTTGGTGTCACGGGAGATACAGGCCAGTTCCTGGATATGGATGGTGGTCAGGCGATCTTCCTGAACAACACGCTCGTTCACCAGGATCGAGTCTTCGAAGTTGTAACCGTTCCACGGCATGAACGCGACGCGCATGTTCTGACCCAGCGCCAGTTCACCCAGGTCGGTGGACGGGCCGTCAGCCAGTACGTCGCCAGCCATGACCGGCTCACCCAACATCACGCAAGGACGCTGGTTGATACAGGTGTTCTGGTTGGAACGGGTGTATTTGGTCAGGTTGTAGATGTCGATACCGGCTTCGCCTGGCATCAGCTCATCTTCATTGACCTTCAGGACGATACGGGAGGCATCGACATAGTCGATTACGCCACCACGCTTGGCCACTACGGTTACACCGGAGTCAACGGCCACAGCGCGTTCCATACCGGTACCTACCAGCGGCTTGTCAGCACGCAGAGTCGGTACAGCCTGACGTTGCATGTTTGAACCCATCAATGCGCGGTTCGCGTCATCGTGTTCCAGGAACGGGATCAGAGCCGCAGCCACAGATACGATCTGCTGCGGGCTCACGTCCATATACTGGATCTGGTCGGCGTTCATAAAGGTGGATTCACCTTTGTGACGGCACGGGATCAATTCATCTTTCAGACGGCCATCTTCGGTGGTCGCGGCGTTAGCCTGTGCGATCACGTACTTGCCTTCTTCAATAGCAGACAGGTAGTCCACTTCGTCGGTGATCACACCGTCAATGACCTTGCGGTACGGGGTCTCGAGGAAACCGTACTCGTTGGTACGAGAGTACACGGACAGAGAGTTGATCAGACCGATGTTCGGACCTTCAGGAGTCTCGATAGGGCACAGACGACCGTAGTGGGTCGGGTGTACGTCTCGGACTTCAAAGCCGGCACGCTCACGAGTCAAACCGCCCGGGCCCAGCGCGGAAATACGACGCTTGTGGGTCACTTCGGAGAGAGGGTTGTTCTGGTCCATAAACTGGGACAGCTGGCTGGAACCAAAGAACTCTTTGACTGCGGCGGAGATCGGCTTGGCATTGATCAGATCCTGCGGCATCAGGGTGTCCAGGTCGCCCAGGGAGAGACGCTCCTTGACCGCACGCTCGACACGCACCAGACCGACGCGGAACTGGTTTTCAGCCATTTCACCGACAGAACGGATACGACGGTTACCCAAGTGGTCGATATCATCCACTTCGTCGTTACCGTTACGGATGTCGATCAGGCGCTTCATCACATCGACGATGTCGTCTTTGGTCAGTACACCAGCGCCAGTCTCGTCTTCACGACCCAGACGGCGGTTGAACTTCATCCGACCTACGGTAGACAGGTCGTAACGCTCGGCGGAGAAGAACAGGTTTTCGAACAGCTGTTCTGCAGCTTCGCGAGTAGGCGGCTCGCCCGGACGCATCATGCGATAGATCTCGACCAGCGCTTCCAAACGGTTGGAGCTGGAGTCGACACGCAGGGTCTCGGACATGTAGGCACCGTGATCCAGTTCGTTGGTGAACAGAACCTCGAAATGCTTGAAGCCGGCTTGGGACAGGTTGGCGATCGCTTCCAGGCTCAGCGCCTGGTTGGCGGTCACGACCATCTCGCCAGTTTGCGGATGTGCGTAGTCCTTGGCAGCAACTTTGCCAACAACATACTCAACCGGTACCTCAATCTGGGTAACGGCGTCTTTTTCCAACTGACGGATGTGACGCGCAGTCACACGACGACCGGTCTCAACCACCACGGCGCCATTGGCCACGATGTCAAAGGTCGCAGTTTCACCACGCAGACGCTCCGGCACCAGATCCATCATCAACTTGCCATCTTTTACTTCAAAACCGATGGTCTCGAAGAAGGTGGCCAGGATTTGTTCGGAAGTGAAGTCCAGGGCGCGCAGAATAATGGATGCTGGCAGTTTGCGACGACGGTCGATACGGACAAACAGGTTGTCTTTCGCATCGAACTCGAAGTCCAGCCAGGAGCCACGGTAGGGGATAACGCGAGCGTTATACAGTACCTTACCGGATGAATGAGTTTTGCCTTTATCGTGGTCGAAGAAGACGCCCGGGCTGCGGTGCAGCTGGGAGACGATAACCCGCTCGGTACCATTGATAACAAAGGTGCCGTTCTCGGTCATGAGCGGAATTTCGCCCATGTATACTTCTTGTTCCTTGATGTCTTTGACGGTGCCGGCAGCTGCTTCACGGTCGTACAGAACCATACGAAGCTTGACACGCAGCGGCGCGGAGTAGGTCACTCCACGGATCTGGCATTCTTTTACGTCAAATACCGGCTCACCCAGGCGATAGCTGACATACTGAAGCTCAGCACTACCGGAGTAACTGGTGATCGGGAAAACGCTACGGAAAGCGGCCTCTAGGCCATATTCACCTTCCGGGTCAGCCTCGATGAACTGCTTGAAGGAGTCCAGCTGAATGGACAACAGATAAGGCGTGTCCAGTACCTGGTCTCGCTTACCGAAGTCCTTACGAATGCGTTTTTTTTCGGTATAAGAGTAAACCATAGGGTTCCTCAGCTCGCTGATAAGTGACCCACTCTGTCCCGCGGGACAGCTCTGTCTCAACACCGTTTTGTGTTGGCCCGGACGAAAGAAGACAGTCCGGATTGCTGGTGCACCGAGAGTCGTAAACGGTGTGAAATGCTCTCAGTCTACAGCGCAAAAAGGCTGGTGAACAAAAATTCACCAGCCCTAGCCTGTTTTATCAGGCTAATCTACATAAATGCAGATTATTTGATCTCAACAGAAGCACCGGCAGCTTCCAGCTCTTTCTTCAGAGCTTCAGCTTCGTCCTTGGACACGCCTTCCTTCAGGTTAGCCGGAGCAGCTTCTACCAGATCTTTGGCTTCTTTCAGGCCCAGACCGGTAGCGCCACGAACGGCTTTGATAACGGCAACTTTGTTGGCGCCAGCAGCAGTCAGAACTACGTCGAACTCGGTCTTCTCTTCTACTGCTTCAGCAGCAGCCGGGCCAGCCATTACGGCAGCAGCGGCAGAAACACCGAACTTCTCTTCCATAGCTTCGATCAGCTCAACAACTTCCATTACGGACATGGAAGCAACGGCTTCGATGATTTGGTCTTTAGTGATAGACATGACAAAAATTCCTGATGTTGAATAAACTCAAACAGCCTAAATAGGCGAGAATCAAGCAGCAGCTTGTTTCTGGTCGCGAACAGCAGCGATAGTACGAACCAGCTTGCCAGCAGAGGCTTCTTTCATAGTCGCCATCAACTTCGCAATTGCTTCTTCGTAAGTCGGCAGCGTGGCCAGACGATCAATTTGTGCTGCGGCGATAAACTCACCGTTAAAAGCGCCAGCCTTGATTTCGAACTTTTGGTTCGCTTTGGCAAACTCTTTGAACAGACGAGCAGCAGCGCCCGGGTGTTCGTTAGAGAAAGCAATCAAGGTAGGACCGGTAAATGCGTCGTTCAGGCACTCGTATTCGGTACCTTCTACCGCACGACGCAGCAGGGTGTTACGCACAACGCGCATGTACACACCGGCTTCACGAGCGGTTTTACGCAGGACGGTCATCTTGTCTACAGTTACACCGCGAGAATCGGCAACAACTGCAGAAAGAGCGCCTTTGGCAGCTTCGTTGACTTCAGCAACAATTGCCTTTTTGTCTTCGAGTCCCAATGCCATTGGCTTAACTCCTGGATTGAATCCGGGTCTATTGACCCAGTACTGACACATCCCCCCTACCTTTACAACAGAGGGGAACGATGCGGTAGCAGGATTCCAGAAGAGAAAGAATCTTTCTCGCTGGGTTTCCGGCACCGTCTACGCAGGAAACATTAAGGCTTTGCAGCCTCCTGCGGTCTTGGACGGAGGTCGAAACCCCCAACCAATCAAGGCGTAAAATTATAGATTAAATTTTGCGCCTTGTAAAACCCATCAATTAGGCCTGAGCTTCCAGAGAAGCTTGGTCTACGGCAACACCGGCACCCATGGTGGTGGAGATGCTGACTTTCTTGATGAATTGACCTTTGGCGGAAGAGGGCTTGCCTTTTTTCAGGGCAACCAGCAGAGCTTCCAAGTTTTCTTTCAGCTGAACTTCGTTGAAAGAAACCTTACCCAGAGTGGTATGGATGATACCATTCTTGTCGTTACGGTAACGAACCTGACCAGCCTTGGCGTTCTTGACAGCTTCGGCAACGTTAGGAGTTACAGTACCAACTTTCGGGTTCGGCATCAGGCCGCGCGGGCCCAGGATTTGACCCAGTTGACCAACAACGCGCATGGCATCCGGGGATGCGATAACTACGTCGAAGTTCATCTCGCCTTTCTTAACCAGATCGGCCAGGTCATCCATACCTACCAGGTCAGCACCGGCAGCTTTTGCTGCTTCGGCGTTGGCACCTTGAGTAAATACGGCAACGCGTACATCACGACCGGTACCGTGCGGCAGTACAGTAGCACCACGTACGTTCTGGTCAGATTTACGAGCGTCGATACCCAGGTTGACAGCAACGTCAACGCTTTCAACGAACTTGGCGGTAGCCAGTTCTTTCAGCAGGGCAATGGCTTCGTTGATGGAGTACTCTTTGGTACCGTCAACTTTTTCGCGAATAACGCGCATACGCTTGGAAAGTTTAGCCATTGTCTTAATCCTCCACTACCAGACCCATGGAACGGGCGGAGCCTGCGATGCAACGTACTTTTGCATCCAGATCGGCACCAGTCATATCCGGCTCTTTGGTCTTGGCGATTTCTTGCAGCTGAGCAACGGTCACCTTACCAACCTTGTCTTTGTTCGGCTTGGAAGAACCAGACTTGATGCCAGCAGCTTTCTTCAGCAGGAAGGAAGCAGGCGGAGTCTTGGTTTCGAAGGTGAAGGAACGGTCGCTGTAAACGGTGATCACGACCGGAGTCGGTGAACCTTTTTCCAGCTTCTCTGTACGAGCGTTGAACGCCTTACAGAATTCCATGATGTTAACACCGTGTTGACCCAGTGCAGGACCAACGGGAGGAGACGGGTTGGCTGCACCAGCAGCAACCTGCAGCTTGATATAAGCTGTGACTTTCTTAGCCATTAGGAAAATACCTCAAAAATGGGTTCTAGCGCCTCGGAGACTTGCTCCTGCAAACGGCTCCCCAACTAATAAAGGGGCAGCGAATTATAGAGATATTCGCTGCCCCTGACAACCGTTAAACGTACAGAATTCAATCAGCCTTTTTCGACCTGACCAAAATCCAGTTCAACAGGAGTAGAACGACCGAAGATCAGTACAGAGACCTTCACGCGGCTCTTCTCATAATCTACCTCTTCAACGGTACCGTTGAAGTCGGCAAACGGACCATCGGCAACCCGCACCATTTCACCCGGTTCAAACAGGGTTTTCGGACGCGGCTTGTCGTGGGCATCCTGCAGACGGTTCAGGATGGCATCGGCCTCTTTGTCGGAGATCGGTGCCGGACGGTCGGAAGTACCGCCGATGAAGCCCATTACACGCGGTACGTTACGCACCAGGTGCCATGTGGTTTCATCCATGATCATCTGGACCAGGACATAACCCGGGAAAAACTTGCGCTCACTCTTGCGCTTCTGGCCAGCACGCATCTCGACCACTTCTTCGGTCGGGACCAGTACTTCACCGAACATGTCTTCCATGCCATGCATCTTGATATGTTCGCGCAGGGACTTGGCTACACGGCCTTCATAGCCGGAAAAAGCCTGCACGACATACCATCTCATACGTTGTTCACGTTGTTCAGTCATGGCTTATCCTTACACACCGGTAATCAGGTTGACCAACCAGACCAAGGCACCGTCCAGAACGAACAGCAGCAGCCCCATCACGGCGGTCACCGCCAGCACAATCAGGGTTGTCTGAATGGCTTCCTGACGGGTCGGCCATACGACCTTGCGGACTTCCAGGCGAGACTCACGGGCGAATGCCAGTGTTGCCTTTCCCTTGGTGGTTTGCAGGGCTACTGCACCGGCAGCAGCAATGACAACGACCACACCCAAGGCGCGGACGGCAGCGACAACATCGTTGAGCAGGTAATTACCCACTACAGCGGCCGCCAGGATAATGAAAACCAGGCCCCAAAGCAGGGTATCCTTGCTTCCGCCCTGGCTCTCAGAACTAACACTCATACAACCCACCTGTATCTGACGTAACCAAAGACACAAAAGCCCCGTACGAGACGAGGTATATGGCAGGGGCGGCAGGACTCGAACCCGCAACCATCGGTTTTGGAGACCGCTGTTCTACCAATTCGAACTACGCCCCTACACAAGAAAGCCCCTATTATAGGGGCTTTGCTTTATTTATGTAAGCCAAAGATTAAGCGATTACGCTGGCTACAACACCGGCACCTACGGTACGGCCACCTTCACGGATAGCGAAACGCAGGCCGTCATCCATCGCGATCGGAGCAATCAGGGTAACAACCATTTTGATGTTGTCGCCCGGCATTACCATCTCTACGCCTTCCGGCAGTTCGATGGTACCGGTCACGTCGGTAGTACGGAAGTAGAACTGCGGACGGTAGCCTTTGAAGAACGGGGTATGACGACCACCTTCCTCTTTGGACAGCACGTACACTTCAGATTCGAACTTGGTGTGCGGCTTGATAGAACCCGGCTTGGCCAGTACCTGACCACGCTCTACGTCTTCACGCTTAACACCACGCAGCAGCGCGCCGATGTTCTCGCCTGCACGACCTTCGTCCAGCAGCTTGCGGAACATTTCAACACCGGTACAGGTGGTAGAAACGGTATCTTTGATACCAACGATTTCTACGGTCTCACCTACTTTAACGATACCGCGCTCTACACGACCGGTAACTACGGTACCACGGCCAGCGATAGAGAATACGTCTTCGATAGGCATCAGGAACGGCTGGTCAATCGCGCGCTCCGGCTCCGGGATGTAGGTATCCAGGTGGCCAGCCAGCTCGATGATCTTCTCTTCCCACTGAGCGTCGCCTTCCAGCGCTTTCAGTGCGGAACCACGAACTACCGGCAGGTCATCACCCGGGAAGTCGTACTCGGTCAGCAGTTCACGAACTTCCATTTCAACCAGTTCGAGCAGCTCTTCGTCATCAACCATGTCACACTTGTTCATGAACACGATCATGTACGGGATACCAACCTGACGACCCAGCAGGATGTGCTCACGAGTCTGCGGCATCGGGCCGTCAGTCGCTGCCACTACCAGGATCGCGCCGTCCATCTGGGCAGCACCGGTGATCATGTTTTTAACGTAGTCGGCGTGACCCGGGCAATCTACGTGGGCGTAGTGACGGGTAGCGGTGTCGTATTCTACGTGGGAGGTGTTGATGGTGATACCACGCTCACGCTCTTCCGGTGCCTTGTCGATCTGGTCGAAGGCGAAAGCTTTACCACCGAAGTGCTTGGCCAGCACGTTGGTGATAGCTGCAGTCAGGGTGGTTTTACCGTGGTCAACGTGGCCGATGGTACCCACGTTAACGTGCGGTTTATTACGCTCAAATTTTTCTTTAGACATGATCGTCCCTCTAAACTAACGCTGAGTACGCGGTGGCAAGCTAACCACAGAACAGTTTATATGATGGATTTGAATCTGGTGGGAAAGAGAGAGGTACTGATGGCTGGTTCGCTTGCCGAACTCACCCTAGGGTGCGGCTCTGCTAACGCCTGAGCCATATCAGCATCTTGGAGCGGGCAGCGGGAATCGAACCCGCATCATCAGCTTGGAAGGCTGAGGTAATAGCCATTATACGATGCCCGCATTTCTCTAACCCAAAGAACTCAAACCGCAGAGAAATATGGTGGAGGGAGAAGGATTCGAACCTTCGAAGGCAGAGCCGTCAGATTTACAGTCTGATCCCTTTGGCCGCTCGGGAACCCCTCCAGACGCCAGATTGTCACAACGGTAATTCTGCTTGCACCCGTTGTGTTTATCGCTTTTGCACGGCAAATAGACGACAGACAGTCAAGCGTCGCGCATTTTATTGTAAGGTTTTGGGGGATGCAACCATTGAACCCGGCAAAATATGCTTTATTGCTGGGAAGTTTGCAAAAAAGCGGGGGCAAACAAGCCAATCCTGCTGCGTCCCTTGTCGCTCCCCCACCCTTGGTGTATGGTCGCCGTGCCCAAGAAACAGTGATGACACCATGACGACAGAGCATAACCCCTATCTGCAATTCACCCGCGAACAATGGGCGTTATTGCGCGATTCGGTCCCCCTGACCCTGACCGAACACGATCTGCAGACCCTGCGCGGGATCAACGAGAAGGTGTCATTGCGGGAAGTGGAAGAGATCTATCTGCCTCTCTCCCGCCTGCTCAATCTCTATGTCAAAGCCAAACAGCGTCGCAGCCGGGTGCTGGAGCAGTTTCTCGGCCAGTCCCGCGGCAAGGGCACCTATATCATCAGCATTGCCGGCAGTGTGGCCGGGGGCAAAAGCACCACGGCCCGTATTCTGCAGGCCCTGCTGGAGCGCTGGCCGGAACACCCGCGGGTGGAGCTGGTCACCACCGACGGCTTCCTCTACCCCAACAAGGTACTGGAAGATCGCGGCCTGATGCGCCGCAAGGGATTCCCGGAATCCTACGATATCCGCCATCTGGTGGAATTTGTCGCCAATATCCGCGCCGGTCACGAGAAGGTCGAAGCGCCGGTTTACTCCCACCTTATCTACGACATCATTCCCGATGAGAAGAAGGTGGTGGAGCAGCCGGACATCCTGATCCTGGAAGGGCTCAATGTGCTGCAAAGCGGCATGGATTACCCTCAGGAGCCCCATCGGGTCTTCGTGTCGGACTTCGTCGACTTCTCCATCTATGTGGATGCCGATGCCGAACTGCTGCGCACCTGGTATATCGAACGCTTCCTGAAATTCCGCAGCGGCGCCTTCTCGGATCCCGACTCCTACTTCCATAACTACGCCAAACTGGCGGAGAGTGAGGCGACCCAGATCGCGAGCAACATCTGGCAAGATATCAACTATCTGAATTTGCAAGAAAATATCCTGCCAACGCGTGAGCGAGCCAACCTGATCATGACCAAGGGCCATGAGCACGCCATCGAACAGATCAAACTGCGCAAATGATGACGTCGGTTGCCGGATAACGAAGAGGGGGCCCGCGGGCCCCCTCTTCTTGTTTGGTATCATGAGCGGCCTTACTGACCCTCAGTCGCCCCGGCGCAGGGAGAGCTCGCCCCCCAGATAGAATTTGATCCCTTCGCCTGTCTCCAGTCGCAGGGCGCCGCGATCGTCGATGCCACGAGCGATGCCGCGGATCTCCTGATCCCCCATCAGCAGGCGCACCGAGCGACCGGCAAAGTGATCGAGCCGGTTCCACTCATCGACAAAGCTTGCCAACCCCTGCTGCTCAAAGGTATGCAACGCCCGCTGCAGATGGACGATCATCCGGGCCGCCAACTGATTGCGATCGACCAGCTCGGGATTGATGTGGCGCAGCTCGGCCCAGGCCTGATCAATCTTCTCACCTTCGCGGGCCGGCATCGCCAGATTGAGACCGATGCCGATCACCAGATGACAACTGGCCCCGGCGCTACCGCTCATCTCCACCAGTATTCCCGCCAGTTTGCGGCCCTGATAGTAGAGGTCGTTCGGCCACTTGAGCTCGACCCCCAGATAACCAAGGGACTCCAGCGCTTCAACCACTGCCACGCCGACCGCCAGACTGAGCCCCATGGCCGCCGCCATGCCTTGTTCGAGTCGCCAGTACATGCTGAGGATCAGCTGGCAACCAAACGGAGAAATCCAGGGTTTGCCACGACGACCGCGCCCAGCTGTCTGACACTCGGCCAGACAACTCTCGCCGGAGCGCAGCTCATTGACCCGATCCAGCAGGTGTTGGTTGGTCGAGCCGATGACCGGAAAACAGTGCACCGGCGCCATCGGGGCCAGTACCTGCAAGGTAGCCTGATCATAGAGCGCCATCGGTACCGCCAACCGGTAGCCTTTGCCGGTCAGGCTAAAGAGATCCAGCCCCAGCTCCTTGAGCGCCGCCATGTGTTTGCTTACCGCCGCCCGGCTGATGCCGAGCTGCTCACCCAGCTGTTCGCCGGAGTGAAACTGGCCGTCGCTAAGCAGAGTGATCAGGGTCTGTCTGATGGGAGTAAGGGTCATGAGAGCACCTCGTCGAGCCAGGTTTCACCGTGCGCACCCATAAAACGCACCTCGTGCTCCAGCACCACGCCAAACGTCTGCTCCACGCTGTCACGGACATGAGCCGCCAGCGCGATCAGCTCCATGGCACTGGCGCCCCCCAGATTGACCAGCACCAGCGCCTGCTCCTGATGAACAGCGGCGCGACCGATGGCGAAACCTTTCAGACCACACTGATCGATGAGCCAGCCCGCCGCCAGCTTGGCCTGCCCTTCTCCGGCCGGATAGCAGGGCATCTGCGGATAGCGCGCCTTGAGATTCTCCGCCAGCGCGGCAGGCACCACCGGATTTTTGAAGAAGCTGCCGGCATTGCCGAGTACGGCGGGATCCGGCAGCTTGGCCATGCGGGTGGCACAGACGGTATCGAAGATGGCCTGCGCCGAAGGCGCGTCACCGAGCGCCGCCAGCGGGCCATAGCCCAGCACCGGTTGCCACGCCTTGGGCAGTGTGAGCCCGACTGCGGTGATCAGGTGGGAGTCCTGATATCGTGTTTGAAGATGCTGTCGCGATAACCGAAGCGGCACTCTGCCGCCGCGATCCGTTCAATCTCGCCACTCTGCCAGTTGAACGCCTCGACATAGGAACAGAAGTCGGCCAGCTCAACGCCATAGGCACCGATGTTCTGCACCGGCGCCGCACCGACCGTGCCGGGAATGAGCGCCAGATTCTCCAGCCCGAACCAGCCCTGTTGCAAGGTATGGCGCACCAGCTGATGCCAATCTTCACCAGCCGCCACATGGAGCAACCAGTGATCACCACCATCTTCAGCGGTAATCCCCTTGAGCCGGTTGAGCACCACCAGACCGAGAAAATCGGTGGTGAAGAGCATGTTGCTGCCGCCGCCCAGATTGAGGCGAGGCAACTGGTTGAGCTGCGGATCGGCACGCAGGGTTGCCAGATCGGCAACCTGCTCTACCTCGGCCAGCCAGAGGCAGTACGCATCGAGGGCAAGGGTGTTGAGCTTCAACAAGGAGGCGTTGGCATTCAGTTTCATCGGTCTATCCCGGCTTGGTGCAAGGGCGCAGTCTACCTCAAGTTGCCCCATGACGAAAAACCCGAGCCCTTTTCGGGGGAATAGCAGTGGTTTAGAGTAGGCGACTTCAACTGCTGAGGAATAACTCATGAACAACCAGTTTGCCGTCATCGGCCTGGGCCTGTTTGGCAGCGCGCTGTGCGAAGAGCTGCAACGGCAAGATGCCGAAGTACTGGCCATCGATATCGACGAGAGCAAGACCCGGCAAATCGCCGCCCTCTGCAATCACGTTATCGTGGCGGATGCCACCGATGAGGCCACCGTGGCCGAGCTGGGACTGGCCAATTTCGATATCGTCTTCGTTGCCATCGGTGACAACCTGGAGACCAGCATCCTCACCACCCTCGTCTTGAAAGAGGCAGGCGTGAAGAAGGTGTGGGTCAAGGCGCGCGACAAGTTCCACGCCAAGATCCTGCAGAAAGTGGGCGCCGACAAGGTGATCAACCCGGAGTGGGACATGGGCCGTCGGGTCGCCCAGAGCATGCTGGACAACCGGCTGTTCGACTATCTGGAGCTGGGCCACGACATGGTGCTGACCGAGTTCGTGATTGGCCTGCAACAGAACGGCCGGGAACTGGGCGACTTCCATCTGCTGCAACAGAGCGATTTCCAGCTGCTCGCCATCAAGCGTGGTGACGTGCTGCACAACGTGCTGACCGGCAAGATGGAGCTGCAACTGGGCGACATCCTGATCCTGGCGGGCAACAAGCACGCCATCGACCACTGGCTCGAAACCCTATGATCAACTGGCGCAGCAGCTACGCCTTCGCCCTCCATCGGGAGCAGGACTCTCGCTGGAGCGAAGCCCGGCTGATCCTCGGCAGCTTTCTGATCATTCTGCTGATTGGCACCATCTTTCTGGTGCAACCCTCCAGCCACAATGGCGAGGTTACCTTCGTCAACGCCCTGTTTACCGCCACCTCGGCCATCAGCGTGACAGGTCTTGGCGTGGTGGATACCGGCACCGCCTTCACCCTGCAGGGGCAAATTTTCCTGTTGATGCTGATGGAGATCGGCGGTCTGGGCCAGATGACCATGACCCTGCTGCTGATCGCCATCTTCAGCAAGCGGGTCGGTCTGCGCCAACAAGTGCTGGCCAAGGAGGCGCTGGGACAGGAAGGCTCGGTCAACATCATTCAGCTGGTCAAACGTATCGTGCTGTTCGCCTTTATCGCCCAACTGATCGGTACCGGCATCATGGCGATCCGCTGGGTGCCCGAGATGGGGTGGGTGCACGGCCTCTATGTCAGCTTCTTCCACGCGGTATCAGCCTTCAACAACGCCGGGTTTTCGCTGTTTGCCAACAACCTCATCGACTATAGGGACGACCCCATCATCAGCCTGACCATCGCCGGTCTGCTGATCCTGGGGGGGATCGGCTTTACCGTCATCGTCGATCTGGTGCGCAACCGCCGCTGGCGCAAGCTGAAGCTGCACAGCAAGCTGATGTTGCTGATGACCCCGGCGCTGCTGCTGGCCGGTACCTTGATGTTCTGGCTGCTGGAACACAACAACCCGGGCACCCTCGGCAAGGCCGGTATCGGTGGCCAGCTGCTGGCTGCCTTCTTCCAGTCTGCCAGTGCCCGTACCGCCGGTTTCAATACCATAGATATCGGGCTGATGACCCCGGCGGCGTTGCTGTTCCTGATGATGCTGATGTTTATCGGTGCCGGTGCCACCTCGACCGGTGGCGGTATCAAGGTGACCACCTTCGCGGTCGTGCTGCTGGCGACCAAGGCGTTTCTGACCAAACGGCCCCATGTCACCGCTTTTGGCCGCACCCTGTCGCCCCAGATCGTGACCCGATCGCTGGCCATCATCATCGTCAGCACCATGGTGCTGATGCTGGCGATGTTCCTGCTGATGGTGACCGAGGATCTGCCGTTCGACAAAATCATGTTCGAGACCATCTCGGCATTTGCCACCGTCGGCCTCTCCACCGGCATCACCGCCTCCCTGAGCGAGCCGGGCAAGCTGATCCTGGTACTGGTGATGATCTGCGGCCGTCTCGGCCCTCTGACCCTGGCCTTTATGCTGGCCCGCCCGGTCGAGACCCGCATCCGTTATCCGGAAGAGAACGTCTATACCGGCTGACCGGTTATGAAAACGGGGCAGCCACTGGCTGCCCCGTTTTTTATTCGGCTTGTTGCTGCGCCTTGAGCCAGCGCCCCGGGCTCACCCCCAGCTCCCGCTCGAATGCCCGACCAAAGGCAACACTGCTGCTGTACCCCGCCCCCAGCGCCACCTGTACCATGGGCTCCCCCGCCAGCAGTTGCTGGCAGGCTCGCGCCATGCGCCAGCGGGTCAGATAACCCAGCGGCGCTTGACCAACCCGCTCCTGAAACCTCGCGGCAAAGCGGGCCCGCGACATGCCGGCCTCCCGCGCCAGCGTGGCCACCGTCCAGGGTTCATCCCCACGCTGATGCATCACCGAGATCGCCTTGGCCAACTGGGGATCGGAAATACCTGCCAACATCCCCTGCTGACACCCCCCTTGCTCGACCAGATGACGCAGCAGCAGGATCAACAGTACCTCCAGCAAGCGGGAGATCAGCGGATCCTGCCCGTAGCGGGGGTGAAACGCCTCGTCAAACAGCTGGTTCAGCACCGGCGTCAGGGCAGGCAGCTCACGTAGTGGCAGCACCAGCGAGCCCGGTAATGCCAGTTGCAACGGCGATGCTCCCCCCTTGCCGAATGCGACATTGGCACACACCAGATCGCAACCCCCCAACGTTCTGGGTTCAAGCTTGTGAGGACGTCCCCGAGGGAACAGGATCAGGGTCGGCTCCTCAAGCAGCAAGCTGGCGCCCCCCTCTTCACGCAACATGACGGCGCCACTGCGCAGCAGATGAAGATGTCCGCCACTCGGGTAATCATCACTGGAGGAGTTCTGACACAGGTTGCCGGCGAAGAAGATCTTGGCTTCGGGGGAGGCATGAACCAACAGGGCAGAGAGCGGATCCATATTTGAGACGAATAGTATTTATTTGCAGACGATGAGTGATAAACCGTATCACGAATGACGGCACACTGTCTCCCGTACCTTCACTACCACAGGAGAAGATCATGAGCCGTATCCAACCCGTATCCCAACCGCAACCCGCAGCCGCCCAGACCCTGGCCACCCTGCAACGCAATCTGGGCATGGTGCCCAACCTCTACGCCACCCTGGCCCACTCGCCAGCCCTGCTCAATGGCTTCCTGGGCTTTGCCGAGGCGCTTGGCAAGGGGCGCCTCACTGCCCCACAACGGGAGTTGCTGGCACTGGCCATAGGTCAAGCCAACGCCTGCCAATACTGTTTGTCTGCCCACACACTACTGGCGGGCAAGGCCGGATTCTCGGCCCAGGAGATCCGGGCAGCCCGGCTCGGCCAAGCCTCGGCTCCCCTTGATCACGCCCTGCTGCAACTGGCAACGGCACTGGTCAACCAGCACGGGGTGATCAGTGACGAGCAGCTTGCTAGCGCCCGTGCCGCAGGCGTAGATGACGAGCTGCTGCTGGAGGTGCTCGGCCAGGTGGTGGTCAATACCCTGACCAACTATGGCAACCACCTGGCGGCGACCGAGATCGACTTCCCGCCCGTCACTCTGACCCCTTAAACAAGGAGCCCCCCATGCAGCAACATGACAAAGGCTTTCTGGTCGCCCTGGCGGGCGTGGTATTGACCCTGCTCTGGATCGGCGTCTTCAAGTTTACCCCGACAGAGGCAGCCGCCATCAAACCACTGGTAGCCAGCCACCCCTTGATGAGCTGGCTCTATGGCCCCCTGTCGGAACAGAGCGTATCGAACCTGATCGGGGTGGTCGAGATAGTGATCGCTATCGGGCTGGTCGTGGGTCTGTGGCAACCTCGCATCGGTTACTGGTGCAGCATGGGGGCTATCGTCACCTTCCTGGCGACGCTGAGCTTCCTGCTGACCCTGACAGGTGTCTGGAAAGTGGTTGATGGCGTGCCAGTCACCGAGTTCTTCCTGTTCAAGGATCTGGTGTTTCTCGGTGTGGTTCTGCACTACCAGCACAGGATCCGTGCCAGCTTGTCCACTCAGGCAGCCTGACAACAATGCCTTTGGCGCCCAGGATGGGCGCCTTTTTTCGTTATGCCACCCTGGCCTGGCGCTTGCTGGCCGTCTTGCGCGGTCGGGGCCCGCCAGTCGTGCTGGCCGCCGGACTCTTGCGCCTGGTAAAACGCCGCTTGCCGGCACCCGGCGCCTCCTTGGGCAGGGCGCTGAAGCTGGCGCCGGAGTCCTGCCGCGCCCCTTCAATAAGGCCGTTAAGCTGCTCGGTGAGCGGCCCCATAAACTGCTGGTAGCTGCCGTGGCGCTCGGCGATCTGGCCAAGACTCTGCTCCCACAGCGCAGTCATATCCGGCGTGGTAGCGGTGGCTGGCAACGCCTGAACCAGCGCCCGCCCGGTCGGGGTCGCCTTGATGCTCTTGCCCTGACGCACCAGAAAGCGTCGCTTGAACAGCAGGTCGATAATGCCTGCTCGGGTCGCTTCTGTGCCGAGGCCATCGGTGTCGCGCAGGGTCTTGCGGATCTCGGGATCCTGCACATAGCGGGCGATGCCGGTCATGGCCGCCAGCAGAGTGGCATCGGTGAACGATTTGGGGGGCTGGGTCATCTTTTCCAGCAGTTCGCCCCGCTCGCAGAGCAGTTGCTCCCCCTCTTTGAGAGCCGGCAATGTGCCCGCTTTCTCTTCGTCGTCATCCTCTTCCACCCCGAGCAGTGCCTTCCAGCCTGCCTTGAGGATGCGCCGCGCCTTGGCCTGAAACAGGCCACCGGCGATGCGCAGCAGCACCTTGCTGTCGTTGTATTCGAACGGGGGATAGAACTGCAGCAGATACTGGCGGGCAATCAGGCCATAGAGCTTCGCCTCGTCGGCCCCCAGCGTGGCGGGGTTGCCCTGCTTCTCGGTGGGGATGATGGCGTGGTGGGCATCCACCTTGCTGTCGTTCCACGCCTTGCTGCGGATCTTGCCGTCCGCCTCGGCAGCTGCCTTGGCCAGCGCGGGCGCTGTGGCGGCGATGGCACTGCGCACCTGCTCGGCCCGCTTGAAGTGGTCGGTCGGCAGATAACGGCTGTCGGAGCGCGGGTAGGTGATGAGCTTGTGACGTTCGTAGAGGCTCTGGCAGATATCGAGCACTCGCTTGGCATCCATGCCGAAGCGCT
Source organism: Aeromonas sp. 97A (assembly GCF_051919185.1). NCBI lineage: Bacteria > Pseudomonadati > Pseudomonadota > Gammaproteobacteria > Aeromonadales > Aeromonadaceae > Aeromonas > Aeromonas sp. 97A. The sequence continues at coordinate 3,335,917 of NZ_JBQBFF010000001.1, forward strand.
TGGCGGCATCGATCTGCAGGCTGGAGAGGTTATAGGGCAGCGGCGCCGCCTGCTTGCGGGCCTGCTCCTCCACCGATTCAACCTGTGCGGGTTGGCCATTGATCCGGCTCACCACCTTGTCGGCCAGCGCCCGATTGAGCACCCGCCCCTCCTCATCCTGCCACGGCAGGCAGGCTTCCGATGGCAGCCACTTGGCGGTGAAGCGCTCGTTGCTATCGGTCAGCAGATGGGCCAGCACCTCGTAGAAGGGTTTGGGCACGAAGGCCTCGATCTCGAGATCCCGCCGCACCACCAGCCCCAGCAGCGGGGTCTGCACCCGGCCAACCGAGAGCAGCTCGCTGCAACCCGCCTTGCGCCCGAGCAGGGTATAGGCGCGGGTCATGTTGATGCCGTAGAGCCAGTCGGCCCGACTGCGGGCCAGCGCCGAGACCGCCAGCGGTACGAATTCCTTGTTGTCCCTCAGTTTGTCGAGGGCGCGGCGCACCGCAGGCGGGTTGAGATCGCTGATGAGGCAGCGCTGCACCGGCTTGGTTTTCGGGTAGCCGAGAAAGTCGATCACCTCGTCGACCAGCAACTGCCCTTCCCGGTCCGGGTCACCGGCGTTGACCACGCAGTCGGCCTGCTTGATCAGCCGCTTGATGACGGTGAGCTGGGTTTTGGTCTTGGGCTTGGCCACCAGCTGCCACTGGGCAGGGATGATAGGGAGATGCTCCATCCGCCACAGCTTGAAGGCGGCGTCATAGGCATCGGGCTCGGCCTGCTCCAGCAGATGGCCGATACACCAGGTGACGACATCCCCCTGGGCTGTTTCGATAAAACCGTCGCCCTTCTTGTGGGGCTTGGGCAGGGCATCGGCAATGGCGCGGCCCAGCGTGGGCTTCTCGGCGATAAAGAGTCGCATCGGTGGCTACCTGCAATACTGTATATGCAGACAGTATACAACTGCCACCGCGAAAGCCCAACTTCCCCTACTCGTCGAACGGGTGATCGTGGATGGCGGCAAACAGCCGCGCCTGATTGAGCAGCGGCGCATAGTGGAAGGCATTCTCGCCATCTTCCGCCAGCAGGTAGTCGGTCAGCTGTTCGCGCACCGCCTCTTGCAGGGTCTCCAGCTTCCACGGCTTGGCAAGGTAGTAGTGCAACCCGCCACGATTGACCGCTTCGACGGTGGCCTCCAGCCCCGCTTGTCCGGTCAGCAGCAATTTGCGGCTGGCCCGAGTGGTGGCACGCCGGTTCAGCTCCACCAGAAAATCGACCCCCAGGGTTCCCGGCATGATGTGGTCACAGAGGATCAGCGCCAGCTTGTTGCCATCGCTCTCCCACTCCTCCACCACCGCACGCGCCTCATCGACGCTCTCGGCGGCTTCCAGTTCGAAGTGGGAACGAAACGGGGCGAGATCGTGGATCACCGCATCCAGCACCTCACGCTCATCGTCCACACACAGGATCAGATAGTGTTTGTTCATTGCTCCTCCTTGGCGACATGGTTTGGCACGCCGCGCGATTGATGCTGACCACGGCTCAGGCCGCATGCTCCTTGTTGTGATGAGGTTCGCCCCCGTAACCGGCCTGACCCATGCCGTCCAGCGGCAGACAGACCCGCATCCGGGTGTAACGGCCCGGTTCGGAGGCCACCTCAATCCGGCCGTGGTACTGTTGCACTATCTGCAGCGAAACGCTCAGACCGATACCGAGGCCAAAATGGCCCTCCCGCTTGGTGGTGAAGTTGAGATCGAAGATCCGCTGCCACAGCTCGGGCTCGATGCCGCAACCGCTATCCTCGATCTCTACCATGACCCACTCGGGATCCAGCAACCCGGTGCGAATGGTGAGTCGCCCCGAGCCGCTCATGGCATCCAGACTGTTGGCGATCAGGTTGGTCCACACCTGTTGCAGGGCAATAGGGTGACAGCGCACCAGCGGCAACGGCTGGTACTCCTTGCAGAGCTCATGATGCTTGAGGCGGTTTTCGAAAATCATCAGGGTATCTTCCAGCCCCTCGTGCAGGTCAACCAGCGAGGGCTCGTCCCGATCCTGCCGGGCATACTGCTTGAGGCTCTTGACCAGATCGCCGATGCGACGGGCACACACCTCGATGTTGCGCAGGAAGCTGCCGGTCTGCTGGAACAGCTCCAGCCGGGAGAGCAGCGCCTCCCGCTCGTCGGCAGTGCGGCTGGCAAACCAGCGCTGCCAGTTCAGCTCGTCATCCAGATTCATCTGCACCGCCAGCCGCGCCTGCTGGCGATCACCAAAGCGCCCCTCCGCCTGTCGGGTCTTGTCACGGATCTCGCTGGTCGAGACCGGCTGGGCGGTCAGCGCCTGACAGAGGGTCTGGTTGCCCAGCCCCTTGATGGGTGCTGGCAGCTCGAGATTGACCAGATCGGGGATGGCGGCCCGCAGGGTCTCGCTGCCACGGATAATGGCCGCCACCGGGTTGTTCAGCTCGTGGGCGACACCGGCTACCAGCTGACCCAGCATCGCCATCTTTTCGCTCTCCACCAGCTGGGCGTGAGCGGCATCGAGGGAGTTGAGGGTCTGTTGCAGCCGCATCTCGGTACGGATGCTGTTTTGCAGACGGCGGTTGAAGTGGCGCAGCAGCAGGTTGGTAAAGGAGGGGAGCAGTTCGCTGCGCGCCTGCATCACCCGGGAGAATTGCAGCTTGTCGAGCTTGATCACCTCGGCACCGGTCAGGGTCACGCCGGTGGTGAAGGCGGGTTCGCCGGTTACGAAGGACATGCCCCCCACCAGCGAGCCGGTGCGGTAGTGCACCACCTCTTGATCGATCCCCTGCTCGTCCCGCTTGCGCAGCACCACCTCCCCCTTGGCGATAAACCAGAGGAAGCTGTTGGGCTCCCCCTCGCGGGTCAGCACATGGCCCGGACTGTAGTGGCGGCAGACCCGCTCCTCGTCATTGCCCTCGAAAAACTGGTAGAGGCCGTCGATCACCACCCGGGAGAGTTCTTCATCGCTGCAGTGGGTGTAATCCATAAAGCCCTGCCGATAGGCAGCCAACTGGCGATCGACATGGGCTCGCAGCAGCTTCTGGTTGTCGAGCACGGCGGCATAGCTCAGCAGATCCGCCTCGGGACGCTGCAATACAAAGTGGCTCGCCTGCTCGATCACCGCCCGGCGCAGGCTGCCATCGCGCCAGGGGCGTTGCAGGTAGTAGTCGAGACGACCGAGGTTGACCGCCTCGATGATCGATTTCATCTCCGGCTGGCTGCCGAGCAGGATCTTGCGGCACGCCTCGTGACGGCTGCCGAGGCGGATCAGAAAATCGGCCCCTCGCCCATCCCCCAGCTCGCTGTCACACACCACCACGGCGGGTGGCTGCCCCTTGCGATCCAGCTCGTCCAAGGCCAGCTCAGCCGACCCCTGACCGACCACCACCACCAGCGCGAAATGGCCGAGCAGCGGAGCCAACTCCTGTTCGAATTCGGCCAGCAGTTGCACGTTGGCGGCGACACACAGCAGTGAGAAAGGGCTCATCAGCGACACTCCGTTGAGGCTCACTGCTCACTATATCAGCGAATCTTGTGGGGTTTTGCGAGGGGGCTAACAGCTGTCGCGGAAAGTGCACAAATAGATAAAACAGAAAACAATTGAATTTAATTCGATAATTATGCCAATAACAAAACAAAAGACAAAATGTGATAACAATCAAAAATATAAACCATGATGGAGGTCAACGCCTTATCCCTGTCATTACTACTACTATTGGACTAGTACTATGTAGGTAATTATTGACCGTAGGAAAACGCCGCCATGATTGGAAAACTGATAAGAAAAACCTGGTTCTGGCTCCTGCTGCTCGGGGCCCTGCTGGGTGTCGCGGCACTGGGTGTCACCGTGACCGTGCTGCACAAGACCAGCTCCACCGAATTCTGCGTCTCCTGCCACTCCATGCAGACTCCGCTCGCCGAGTATCAGGGCAGTGTCCACTTCCAGAACACCAAGGGGATCCGCGCCGAGTGCGCCGACTGCCACATCCCGGGCGATCCCACCTCCTACCTGTGGACCAAGATCCGCGCAGTGAAGGATATCTATCACGAGGCGATCGGCACGCTGGATACCCCGGAAAAGTATGAAGCCCACAAGCTGCGGATGGCTCAGTCCGTCTGGGACGAGCTGAAAGCCAACGACTCCGCCACCTGCCGCAGCTGCCACAGCTACGAGGCGATGGACATTCTGGCCCAGCGCCCCAATGCCCGCGCCGAGCACCCGGTCGCCATCAAGGAAGGCCAGACCTGTATCGACTGCCACCGTGGTGTCGCCCACATCATGCCTGACATGAGCGGCCTGGCAGCCGCCGGTGCCAGCGAGCTGGCACAGGCTGCGGCCCAGACTCCGGCCAACGTCACTACCCGTTACGCCATCGCCACCACCCCGCTGTTCCTCGATGCCGCCGCCAAGACTGACGAAGGTACCCTGATGCCTTCAACCAAGGTGGAAGTGCTGGCCAACGAAAACGGCCGCGCCAAGGTGCAGATCGAAGGCTGGCAACAGGATGGTGTGAGCGAAGTATTCTACGCCGCACCGGGCAAACGGATCCTCAGCGTACTGGTCGGCGATGCCGCCAAGAAAGCACTGGTCACCGGACAGAGCGAAACCGACAGCGCCACCAACCTCACCTGGCATCAGGTCAAGCTGACCGCCTGGGTCGACCAGAGCCAGCTCATCGGCGATCAGGGCAAGCTGTGGCAATACGCTTCCACCCTGATGTCCAACAACTGTACCGGCTGCCACGGCCTCACCGCGCTGGATCACTTCAATGCCAACCAGTGGATCGGCGTCATCAAGGGGATGGAATCTCGTACCTCCCTGACCCCGGAACAGGCTCGCATGTTGACCCAGTATGTCCAGAAACACGCCAGTGACATGAGCGCGGCCCACTAAGGCTGGCACAGAGGAAAACCGTTATGACTTTTTTCAATGACAAGAAGACCAATCTGTCCCGCCGCAACCTGCTCAAGGGGCTCGGCGCCTGCGCAGCCCTGCCCCTGCTCGGCGGTATTTTTCCCAAGAGTGCGCTGGCGCAAGCCATCAGCACCGCATTGAGCCAGTTCCCGACCCTGGTGCCCGCCCAGAAGGGCATTCTGACCGGCGCCCACTGGGGGGCTTTCGAGGCGATCGTCGAAGATGGCCGCATGGTGCGCGTCCAGCCGGTGGCCGATGATCCGGCGCCGAACGATCTCATCGATATGGCGCCGTTCCAGGTGCATGCCAAGAACCGCATCAAGTATCCCATGGTGCGCAAGAGCTGGCTGGAGCACGGCCCGGGCGCCAAACCCGAGCTGCGCGGTGCCGACGAGTGGGTGCGAGTGAGCTGGGACAAGGCGATCGAACTGGTGGCCGGTGAAATCCAGCGCGTGCAGAGTGACTTCGGCCCGCAGGCGATCCACGCCGGATCCTACGGCTGGAAGAGTGTCGGCATGTTCCACAACAGCCGCACCCTGCTGCACCGCCTGATGAACCTCTCCGGCGGCTTCACCGGTTATGCCGGTGACTACTCCACCGGTGCGGCTCAGGTGATCATGTCCCACGTGATGGGCTCCATCGAGGTGTACGAACAGCAGACCGCCTGGCCCAACGTGGTGGAGAACGCCGAACTGGTGGTGCTGTGGGGGGTCAATGCTCAGGTCACCCTGAAGAACAGCTGGAACATGCCGGATCACGAAGGTCAGGCCGGCTTCAAGGCGCTGAAAGAGAAAGGCACCCGCGTCATCAGCATCGACCCCATCTACAACGAGACCGCCAAGCTGGTCGGCGCCGAGTGGATTGCCCCGAACGCCTACACCGACGTGGCCATGATGCTGGGTGTGGCCCACACCCTCTACAGCGAGAAGAAGCACGATCAAGCCTTCCTTGATCGCTACACCGTCGGCTTCGACAAGTTCCTGAACTACCTGCTCGGCAAGGATGACGGCCAACCGAAGAGCGCCGAGTGGGCGAGCAGCGTCTGCGGCGTCGATGCCAAGGTGATCCGCCAGCTGGCCCTCGACATGGCAGCCAAGCGCACCATGATCATGGCCGGTTGGGGCATGCAGCGTCAGCAGCATGGCGAACAGCCGAACTGGATGCTGGTCACTCTGGCCTCCATGCTGGGCCAGATCGGCCTGCCGGGCGGCGGCTACGGCTTCAGCTACCACTACTCCTCCGGTGGCAGCCCCACCGCCAAGGGCGGCATTCTGGCGGGGATCTCCGCCGGCAACGCACCGAAGAACAGCCCGGCCCCGATCCCGGTGGCCCGCATCGCCGACTGCCTCGCCAATCCGGGCAAGACCATCGACTTCAACGGCCGCAAGGTGACCTATCCGGACATCAAGCTGGTCTACGTGGCGGGCGGCAACCCCTTCCACCACCATCAGGACACCAACAACCTGCTGCAGGCGTGGCGCAAGCCGCAGACCGTGATCGTCCACGAGCCCTACTGGACCGCCACCGCCAAACACGCCGATATCGTGCTGCCGGTCACCACCAGCTACGAGCGCAACGATCTGGAGATGGGCGGCGACTACTCCCAGCGCTATGTGTTCCCGATGCACCAGTGCGTACCGCCCCAGTTTGAAGCTCGCAACGACTTCGACATCTTCAGCGCCATCGCAGCCAAGCTCGGCGTGCAGGAGCAGTACACCGAAGGCAAAGACGAGATGCTGTGGCTCAAGCAGATGTACGACGGCATGGCGGCGCAGGCCCGTGGTGCCCGCGTGGCGCTGCCGCCGTTCAACATGTTCTGGGAATCCAACAACTACATCCGCTTCCCGATCCCCGAGGCCAACCGCCAGTGGATCCGTCACGCCGATTTTCGCGAGAATCCGCTGCTCAACCCGCTCGGCACCCCGTCCGGCAAGATCGAGATCTTCTCCAACACGGTGGCGGGGATGGGTTATGCCGACTGTGCCGGCCATCCCAAGTGGTATGAGCCCAAGGAGTGGGTGCAGAGCGAGGTGGCGGCGCGCTATCCGCTGTCCCTCAACACCTCCCACCCGACCCAGCGGCTGCACTCCCAGCTCGACAACACCCCGCTGCGGGACAAGTTCGCCATCGCCGACCGCGAGGCGATCATGATCTATCCCGCCGACGCCAAGGCCCGTGGCATCGCTCAGGGGGATCTGGTGCGCGCCTTCAACGAGCGCGGCCAGATTTTGGTGGGCGCCCTGCTCTCCGAGGATGTGCGCCAAGGGGTGGTGCGGATCTGCGAAGGGGCCTGGTATGACCCGGCCAAGCCGGGCGAAGCGGGTAGCATCTGCAAGAACGGCAACGTCAACTGCCTCACCTTCGACGAAGGCTCGTCCAGTCTGGCACAGGGCAACTGCGGCCACATGGCCCAGCTGCAGATCGAGAAGTACACAGGCCCTGTGCTGGCCAACACCGCCCACGCGGTACCGGCCAACGGCTAAGGCGATTGCCACCCAATAAAAACGGCGCCATCAAGGCGCCGTTTCTTTATCCGTCTGCCAAAGCGCAGGCATGGTCGGAACGAGTTTAGAACTCCCCTTCCTCCATATACTCCTGCGCGCATTCAACCAGCTGCGGCCACAGCTCTTCCGGCACCCAGGCGTCCGGGTCATCTTCATCCCCGTCGTACTGGCTCCAGAAATAGCGACGCAGTCCGGAGGCAAACTCGTCGCTGATCTCGGCCAGCTCCGAGAGCGGCCCCAACCAGGCGATGCGACGCAGACCGGAGGCGAGATCGTTGATGGCATCCATCAGGGTGCGATCGTCGAAGCTCTGCTCCACCAGCAGGGTGAAGCGCTCGCGCGCCTGCTCGGTCTGCTCCTCGTCCAGCTCGCCCACATCGGCCAGCAAGTCGACAAAATCTTCCAGAAGGAACGCGATCAGGCCATCCCTGTCTTCAAACCACTGGATCTGGGCGCCCTTGACCCCCAGCACAGAGGCATCAAACGAATCGTCAAGGTGACACAGTGCCCACGGATCGTCGGTCATGCTTCTCTTCCTCAGGCTAAAACAAATGCCATATGTTATGCCTAGCTCTCGACTCTTGCCACCTTGGGCAACGAGAGGGAGGCGGCCAGACCGCCCAGTTCGGCGCGGCCCATGATGAAACTACCCCGATAGGCTTCCGCCAGATCGGAGACGATATTGAGACCGAGGCCCGAGCCCGGCACCTTCTCGTCGAGCCGCACCCCGCGTAGCACCGCCTTGGCGATCTGATCCTCGCTCATGCCGGGGCCGTCATCCTCGATACGCAGGGTGATCCAGCCCCCCAGCTCGGCGCTGGAGATGCGCAGTTCGCTGGCTGACCACTTGAAGGCGTTCTCCAGCAGGTTGCCTACCATCTCATCGAAATCCTGCTCCTCCACCCCGACCGCCAGATTGGCGGGCACTTGCAGATCCACCGTCTTGCCCGGATAGAGGCGGGAGAAGGCGCGGCAGATATACTCCACCCGCGCCCGCACCGGCGTCGAGACCCCGAGGATCTTGGCGGCGCCGGTCACCCGGGCCTTGCCGAGGTGGTAATCGATATGGCGCTGGATCTGGTCGAGCTGCTCGCCGATGGCGGCCTGATCCTCCGGCGGCAATTGAGCCACCTGATTGCGCATGATGCTGAGCGGCGTCTTAAGGGCGTGGGCCAGATTGCCGGTGTGGGAGCGCGCCCGCTGCAGCAGCTCGCCGTAGTGGTGCAGCAGCCGGTTGATATCCTCCACCAGCGGCTGGATCTCCAGCGGATAGCGCAGCCGGAAGCCCTCCTGATGACCCTCGTGAACCCGCCCCAGTTCGCGGCGCAGCAGGTGCAGCGGCCGCAAGCCGTAGACGATCTGGAACATGAAGCCGAGCACCAGACCGGCGGCGGCAAAGCCGAGACCGAGGAACAGGCTGATGCGGGTCTTGTTGAGGGTCTGGGTCAGGGCGCTGCTGTCCTTGGCCATCACCAGAGTGAAGACCCGATCCGAACCGGGCAGCAGCACGGTACGGGTCATGATCAGCAGCGGCTCCTTGTTGGGCCCCTTGCCGACGAAGAGGTCGGGATCGCCAAACGCCGACTTGAGGCCATCGCTCTTCAGGTTGGTATCCCACAGGGAACGGGAGCGCCCCACTACATCGCGGCCCAACTCCAGCTGCCAGTAGTAGCCGGAGTAGGGTTGATTGAAACGGGGATCGGAGAGGGAGCCGGTGACCACCGGCAGGCCGGTTTTGGCCACTTCCAGCCGGGAGAGCAGATCATAAAGCTGCAGGCGAAGGCCGTCGGCCTCCGCCTCCTGCCAGTAGTTGCGCATCATTGTCTGCAGGCTGAAACCGGTGGCGAACAGAAACAGCCCGCACCACACCAGCGCGATGGCGACCAGTCGCCCCCGCAGGGTTCTCACCAGCCTCATTCGTTGATCCGGTACCCGAGGCCGCGCACTGTCTCAATCAGATCGGGGTTGGTTTTCTTGCGGATCCGGCCGATGAACACCTCCACGGTATTGGAGTCACGGTCAAAATCCTGAGCATAGATGTGGTCGATCAGCTCGCTGCGCGACACCACCTTGCCCCTGTGCTGCATCAGGTAACCCAGCACCCGGAACTCGTGGGCGGTCAGTTTGATGGGAGTCCCTTCGTACCACACCTGCGACGCCGCCATGTCGAGCCGCACCCCGCCGATCTCCAGAATGGAGCTGGCGTTGCCCGCCGCCCGGCGCACCAGCGCATGGACCCGCGCCACCAGCTCGGCCACCTGGAACGGCTTGGTCAGGTAGTCATCGGCACCGGCGTTGAGCCCTTCGATCTTCTCGTGCAGCTGACCACGGGCGGTCAGCACCAGCACAGGGGTATCGATTCCTTGCTGCGCCACTCTTTCAGCACGCTCAGGCCATCACGCCCCGGCAGGCCGAGGTCGAGAATGATGGCGTCATAGGGTTCAGTCTCACCGAGGAAACCGGCCTCGTTGCCATCGTGGCAGAGGTCGGTGACAAAGCCGGAAAGGCGCAGCTGTTCGGCCAGCTGACCAGCCAGAATTTTTTCGTCTTCAACAATCAGAATTCGCATGAACAGGCTTCCACACAGGGGTTATTCATCATCCTCGACCGGGGGCTTTGGTGGTTCGAACAACCGCTCCAGATGGTGGCCCTTGGCCCACACCAGCTCAAGGTTGTCGGCCCGATAGGCTACCTTGATCACGCTGTTTTCCCGATCGATGACTCGCAGTTCATAGAGCCAGATACCATCCTCTTCTCCCAGATCCACCCGCAACACCCGCACCGGCAATCTGGCCGCCACCTCCATCATTTCATGGAAGGGCCGAACCCGTCCCTCATGGACAGCTTGCTGCAGCATGGCTTCATCAGGCGTGACCGCCTGTGCCAGCAACGGCAGCAATAACCCAAGCAGAGGGAGCGCTCTATTCATGGATGATTCATCTCCAAAAACCTAACATAATGGCGTTTATAGTCTGCCAGCCATGAATCCGGAATGAATATGATCCCGCGCAGTTTCCTGCTGATCCTTTGCCTGTTGAGTGCCACAAGCTGGGCGGCCCAGAGCCGTCTCGACATGGCCGGGCTGGTCAAACTCCTGCTGGCGCAAGGGTATCACGACATTCGGGAAGTGGAGCTGGAAGGGGACAAATTCGAGGTCAAAACCCTCAATCGCCAGGATCAGAAGGTGCATCTCATCGTCGATGCCTACACTGGCGAGATCAAACAACAAGAGGCCGATTAGGCCTCTTTTGCATTCCAGCGTCCCCGCATGGGGCGCAGCAGTTTCTCCCGTCTCGGCCAGAGCAGGGCGCAGGCCAGCAGCAGATAGATGAGGGGCTCCCCCCAACCACTCTTGAGCGACCACCAGTAATGCACCGGCACCAGCAAGGCGATGGCATAGACCCAGTTGTGCAGCTTCTGCCATGCGGCGCCCATGCGGCGCTGCAATGCGGGCAGCGAGGTGATGCTGAGGGCGGCCAGCAGCAACAGGGCCACCATCCCCACCACGATATAGCTGCGCTTAACCAGCTCGCCGCCAATCAGACCCCAGTCAAACTGCAGATCCAGCCCCAGCCACGCCATGAAGTGGAGCAGTGCCCAGACAAAACACCAGAGCCCGAGGGGGCGGCGCAGCTTGATGAGCTGCCCCTGCCGCCAACGCTTGGCCAGCGGCGAGACCAGCAGGGTGAGCAGCAGCAGGTTGAGCGCCCCCTTGCCGAGGTAGTGAATAAGCTCGGGCACCGGATCGCCCCCCAGCAGACCTGCCGGAATGGCAAAAACCAACCAGAGCAGGAAACCCAAGGAGCCCAGATGCACCAGCGCCCGCAAGCCGCGGATATGGGCCGGTTTCAATCTCAGTACCATTGGCGCAGATCCATCCCCTGATAGAGCGAGGCGACTTCGTCACCATAGCCGTTGAACATCAGGGTCGGCTGACGCTTGGCACCAAATACTCCACCCTCGCCAATAAAGCGCTCGCTGGCCTGACTCCAGCGCGGGTGATCCACCTGCGGATTGACGTTGGCGTAGAAGCCATATTCGTTGGGAGCCAGCAGGTTCCAGGTGGTCGGCGGCATCTCCTCCACCAGCCGGATCGAGACGATGCTCTTGATGCTCTTGAAGCCGTACTTCCACGGCACCACCAAGCGAATCGGCGCGCCATTCTGGGCGGGCAGGCTCTTGCCATAGAGCCCCATCGCAAGGAAAGAAAGAGGATGCATCGCCTCGTCGATACGCAGCCCCTCAACGTAGGGATACTCTATACCGCCCCCCAGACTGGAAGCCTGACCCGGCAGCTGTTTCGGATCAAACAGGGTCTCGAAGGCAACAAACTTGGCGCGACTGGTGGGCTCGGCACGGCGGATGATCTCTGCCAGCGAGATACCATTCCAGGGCAGCACCATGGACCAGGCTTCAACGCAGCGCAGCCGGTAGATCCGCTCCTCCAGCTCGCTCTTGTTGATGAGGTCCCACACATCGAGGGTAAAGGGCTTGGCCACCTCCCCCTCCACCTTGAGGGTCCAGGGTTCGGGCTTGAGGTAATGGCCGTTGCGAGCCGGGTCGGACTTGTCGGTACCCAGCTCATAGAAGTTGTTGTAACTGGTGGCCTTCTCTTCCGGTGTCAGCACCAGATTGGCCGGGCGCTCGGCAGGCTTGCTGTTGAGCGGTTTGGTGGCTAACTGGGGAGCATTCTCTTTACCGCGCAGCAGATCGAGTACACCGGCCTGAGTGGGAAACGCCAGAGTAGCCGCGCCCAGACCCAGCCCTTTGAGAATAAGACGGCGGTCCTGATAGACGGCTTCCGGGGTGACATCCTGTTCGGTGAGGGGGTGGGCGGTACGACGCTTGATCAACATGAAAAACTCCCGGGGCTGAGTGAGGCAGTATGGATAAGACCAGCCCCGGCAGATTTTTATTTCACACAAATTTACATCATGTGGTGCAGGGGCAGTGCCTTGGCCATGGTGCCGACCAGAAACAGGACTACGAACACCAGCAGGGGAACGATCACATTTGGCGCCATCAGACTCACTCCATGAGCAGGACAGGGCCTCTAACTATGGCCGACCGTCAGGCCGGTCACCAATGAATTTTTTTCGCGAGCGCAAGCGTATTCCTGAGTTGAAAAGGGTGATGAAGATCACACACAATTCGGCCCCCGCTTGCCGCCCCGATTGCCGGGGGTAGGCTGCCCATTTTGCGAAGCCAACTGAAGAGTCGCCCCATGAGCCCACTGATCGCCATCGCCATCACCACTGGAATTCTCTCCGCCGTCTGGGGCTGGATTGCCGTCGCGTTCGGCCTTATCTCCTGGGTCGGCTTTCTCGGCTGCACCAGCTATTTCGCGTCAAGCGGTGGCTACAAGGCGCTGCTGCAGACCATCTTCTGCAACACCAGCGGCATGCTGTGGGCACTGCTGTTGATCCATGGCGACAGTCTGTGGGGAGCGGGTGTGGCGGGTTATGTGATGACGGGGGTAGTCGCCACCCTGATGTGCGTACAGGCCAAGCAGCAGTGGCTCGGCTACATTCCCGGCACCTTTGCCGGTTGCTGTGCAACCTTCGGGGCGGCTGGCGAGTGGCGGCTGATCCTGCCCTCCCTCATCATTGGCGCCTTGTTCGGTTACCTGATGAAGGCGAGCGGCCTCTGGCTCTCCCATAAAACCCAGAAAGCTGACGCCGCTCCGGCAGTAGTTGATCCCGCCTGATTTATCCCTTCGATTTGAAGTTTGCTGCTTCAATACCGTGCCGATTCAATAACTTGTAGAAATCGGTACGGTTTCTGCCCGCCATGTTGGCCGCCAGGGTCACGTTGCCCTCGGTGGTGCGCAGCAAACGGATCAGATACTCCTTCTCGAATTCGGCCCGCGCCTCGTTGAACGAGGGGATGCCGCCGCCACCACCGCTCAGGGCGGACTCCACCATGGAGACCCCGATCACCGGGCTGCAACAGAGGCTGGCGAGCTGCTCCACCACGTTGCAGAGCTGGCGCACGTTGCCGGGCCAGGCCGCGGCAGCCAGCATCGCCAGCGACTCGGGCGAAAAACCCATGGCGGCGCAGTCGCTGTGGCGGCTACGGTAATCGTCGAGCGCCTGACGGGCCAGCAGGGGGATATCCTCGCTGCGGGCACTGAGAGACGGCAAGGTGATATTGGCAACGTTGAGACGGTAGAAGAGATCTTCCCGAAAGCGCCCCTCCTCCATCGCCCTGACCAGATCCTGATGGCTGGAGCTGAGCACCCGCACCTCCGGCGTGCCCTGACCATACTCCTCCATCACCTGCAGCAGCTTGGCCTGCAGGGATTCGGAGAGGCTGCCAATCTCGTCGAGAAATAGGGTTGCCCCCTTGGCCTGCTCGAACAGCCCTGACTGGCCATCTTCACCAAACAGCTGCAAGTCGAGTGACGCCCACGGAATGGCGGCACAGTTGATGGTATGAAGCGGCTTGTCGCGCCGCTGGCTGGCCTGATGCAGCGCCTGCGCCATCGCCCCCTTGCCGGAGCCTGACGGCCCCATGATCAGCACCGGCACCTCCATGGTCGCAATGCTGTGGGCCTGGATCAGCAGCTGTTCCAGCTGGGGATTGCGGGTCAGGATCAGCGACTGCCACTCCTGCTGCTGTTTCGGCCGGGTCAGGCTGAGAGCATGTTCGATGGTGGCGAACAGCTCATCCTTGTTGATGGGTTTGGTCAGGAAGCTGAAGACCCCGGAGCGGGTCGCCTGAATGGCGTCCGGGATAGTGCCGTGGGCGGTCATGATGATCACCGGCAAACCCAGCCACTGGGCCTGGATCCGCTCGAACAGCGCCAGACCGTCCATGCCGGCCATCCGCAGATCGCTCAGTACCAGATCGGCCCGTTGCTGACGCAACCGGTCGAGGGCCCCTTCCGCACTGTCGGCGGTATCCACTTCATAACCCTGACTGCGCAGCCGCATGCTCATCAGTTTGAGCAGGCTGACGTCGTCATCCACCAACAGGATCCGGCTCATGGTATTACCTCACGATTCTCGTTCAGCTTGCGCTGGTTGAGCTGGTCGTCGATGGCGGTCAGCTGCTCGATCTGGCGGCGCAGCCGCTGGATCTCCTGACTCTGGTCATCGCGACGGCTGTCGCGAGCCAGCAGCTGTTCGCCGAGGGCGATCCAGCTACGTAAAAAGGCCTGCGCATCGAGACCCAGTTCGGGCAGCATCTGCTTCAGGCGCGCCAGACCGGCGGTGCGATTGGCCACAGATTCGGCGGGGTGGGAGTCCACCATCGCCAGACTGACCCGGCTCTCCAGATCGTCGGCCCCTTTCAGACGCTGACGCTCCTGCCCCCGTTGCTGGGGGTGACTGGCCAGCAGCCAGTCGGAGTATTGCAGACGCACCTGCATCTCCTTGTTGGCAAACTCCATCCGCTTGGCAAAAGCGATATCGGAGGACTCCCGCTCTGCCTGTTGCGGCAGCAAGGAGCAACCCGCGAGCAGCCCTGCCATCAGAGCTGGAAATACGCGTTGTATCTTCATAGTCCTCATTTCAACGTCAACCTGAAACAGACATCCGCCTGTTCATCCTCTACCAGAACCAGTTCTCCCCCCAGGCTGTTGGCAGACTCGCGGGCGATGGAGAGGCCCATGCCCGAGCCTTTCAGGAGGCCTTGCCGCACTGTGCTGCCTTGCTCGAAGGGTTCAAAAATGCGTTGCTGATCGGCCACGGGGATCTTGGGCCCCTCGTTGGCCACTTCCAGCCAGCTTATCTGTTCATCCTGCCCTGCCCTGATCCAGATATTGCCTCCGCTGGCGCCGTAACTGACGGCGTTGGAGAAGAGGTTATCGAGGATCAGTCGTAGCCGGTAGGGCTCCGCCCACAGGGTAACCGGCACGGTCGGCAAGTGTACACGGATCTGCTTGGACTCCAATGCCAGCCGGTACTCTGCAGAAAGTTCCGACAACATCGGCAGCAGGGGGACGGGCTCCAGTTCGAAGGCCTCCTGCTGACTGAGCCGGTTGAAGTCGAGCAGCCGCTCGATCAGGGTCTGCAAACGCCGACTGTTCTCGTCGAGCATCTGGCAGATCTCCAGCTGATCCGGCGTCAAAGGCCCGACCAGCTGCTCGCAGAGCAGATCCGTCCCTTCCCGCAGCACCGCCAGCGGGGTCTTGAGCTCGTGGGATACATGGCGCAGGAACTGGTATTTCTGCAGCTCCAGCTCCTTGAGTTTGTCGTGCAGCCAGACGATCCGCTCCCCCAGCAATACCAGCTCGGCAGGGCCGTCAACCGGCTTGGGATCGGGTTCGACCCCGGCCCCCAGACTCAAGATGCGCGACTCAATCTGTCGTACCGGGTGGATGATAAGGTAGGTGAAGATAAAGACCATCAGCAGGCTGAGCGCCGCCACCGCTCCACTCACCCACCAGAGCTCGCTGGTCAGTCCGGCGATGGTGAGCTGCACCCGATCCATGTGTTCGTCAACCCGGCTGCGGGTGACTATTTCGAGCTGCTTGTTGGCATCGTTGAACTGCTCGAGCTTGTCTCCCGCTACCGCCGCCCGGGCCAACGCGGCATCCTGCAGGCTGTCGAGCCAGGCCAGCCCCTGATCGAGCCCGCTGTAGAGCTGGCCGTCGGTGATGGAGTTGCGATGTTCCGCCAGCAACACCCGATACCCGTCGAGTTGCTGCTGGTAGCTGGTGAGACTGCGGCGATCCCCCAACACCGCGAAGCGGCGCAAGGTGCGTTCGATATCGATGGCTTGCGCCGTCAGCAGGGTGGCGCGGCGGGTATCTTTGACCGCCCGCTCCATCTCGTCGCTGGTGAGCTGACTGAGGTGGGCAAGGGAGGTGCTGTTGTGCCAGATCATGCCGCCCAGCGGCATCAATACCAGCACAAATCCCATCAATACCACCTGCAGCAGGGAGCGTGGGCGAACCTTGGTCATCATCTCTTCTCTTGCATTCTCACCGGTGCGCCAGCATAGCCGCACCGCCCCAAAAAACAAAACCGGCCAACAGGCCGGTTTGTATTATCTGGATTGTGGTGATTCACGCCAACGCGACAGAGGCCAGACAGATAATCATGATCATCGCCAGCGCGCCCGAGGCGGTCAACAGCGCCCATTTCAGCTCCACACTCATGCAAACCTCCTTTCTGCCAATCAGTGCCGGATCACAATAGATAAGACAATGTTAAGCCATAGTTAATCCGATAACCGTGAGCTGCGTATACATTTCAGATGAGCCCAACCCAGGGAAGGTGAGCATGTTCTATCTGTGTAGCATTGGTTCCAATCTTGACCCGCATATCCATGTCAGCCGGGTGCTGGCCGAGCTGCTTGCGAACGTCGGCCCCCTGCGGCTGAGTTCGGTGATCCGCACCAAGCCGGTGGGAATGCACTCCAGCCACGACTTTCTCAACTGCCTGCTGGTGGTGGAGAGCCCGCTCGATGCCGCCCGCCTCAAGCAGTACTTTGTCGCCCTCGAAGTGGCTCACGGCCGGGATCGCAGCGATCCGCTCTGCAAGGTGCACGACCGGCCGCTCGACATCGATATTCTGGCCAGCAACAGGAGCGGTGACTTTGCCTCGACAGAGGTCGATTCCTATCTTGCGGAGCTGCTGGCCGAGCTCTATGGCCATGGCGAGGTGCATGACCCCAAGGTGGCGCTGCAAGTGACGCTCCCCGCCCCGTCGGGCAAGCTCAAACCCGGCAAAGGCTTGCTGACACGGCAGGTCGGGCTGGAGCCGTTGGTGCTTGGCAAATCTTCAGAGAGTGGCCAGCGCGCGTCCGCCATCTACCTTGATGCTGGCCCCCGTCATATAACTGTTCCCCATCAGTAACTGCACCGCCTGCCAGATGGGCTCCAGTCCCCCCTCCCGCGCCAGCGGTGTTTTCGCCAACACCTGCTGGCGCCATGCCTCGTCATGCTCGTCGAGAAACAGGATCGGCCCCGGCTCTATGGTGTTGACCCGAACCGCAGGCGCCAGCTCGCGGGCAAAGCTCATGGCCAGCGAATGGGCCCCTGCCTTGGTCGCCACATAGCTGGCAAAACGGGGGGCCGGGGCATGGATATAGATATCGGTGATGTGAATGATGCTGGCGTTGGGATTGCTGGCCAGCCGGGGGGCCAGCGCCCGGTTTAGCTGGAAGGGAGCCGCCATATGTACCCGGTAGAACTGCTCGAACTGGGCCAGTTGCGCCGCCGGATCAGTTGCCTGCGGCTCGAAGGCCGAGGCGTTGTGGATCACCAGCGTCAGATCCTGATGGGTCGCCAGCACATCGATCAGCTTGCCAACGTCCTCTTCCCGACCAAAATCCGCCTGCACGAGCTCGACCCCCAGTGCCGCCAGCGTGGCCAGCTCCGGCCGCTCGCTGCGATAACTGCCCGTTACCTGCCAGCCCGCTGCCACCAGCTGTTCACAGAGATAAAATCCGAGTCGACGGCCGCAGCCCGTAACCAATGCACGCATACGATCTCCTTTCCCTTTCATGGTCTTGCATGAACGAAGCCCGCCTGCCAGCGGATCACCGCCGATGGCTTGTGCCTATCAATCCCTGCGGCACAAGCCATTGGTCGCGGGCCACCCACCCGCGTCATAGTGGCGGCATCCCCCTCTTGCGGAGTCACCACCATGCTGAAAGTACACCACCACATGGGTCGCCTGACCCACTCCCTCACTGCCGGACTCGGCCTGGCCGAGGCGCTGGATCGCCTGCATCAATCGGGTCTTGGCGGCCTGCCGGTGCTGGATGAGCAGAAACGGCTTATCGGCTTTCTTTCCGAACAAGATTGCATCCCCAGCCTGCTCACCGGCAGCTACCACTGCGATACCCGCACCCGGGTGGAGGATCTGATGAACCGCTCGCCCCTCTCGGTCGGGCCGGATGAGAGCATTCTGGATCTGGCTCGCCAGATGGCCGATGCCAAACCCAAGATCTACCCGGTGCTGCAACAGGGCAAGGTGATCGGCATCATCAGCCGCCGTCAGGTGATGCAGGCCCTCAACCAGCAGATGAAGGTGTGCCAGCAGACCTAGATCTGGTAACGCCCCTTGTCACCGATATCGAAGTGCAGGGGCATCCGCCACTTGGCCAGCGCCAGCAAGGTCAACAGGGCCCCGCATACCAGCGCCACCAGTGCGGCGGCCCACTCCACCCGCAACCACTCCAGCAGCCATAACGCCGGCAGCAATACGGGCACCAGCTTGATGCCGGGAATGGCGAAACAAAACTGCTCCTTGAACGCCAGCCCGGAGAGGGTCGCCAACGCCGCCCCCAGCACCAGCGCATCCGGCGCCCCCACCGCTGCCAGGGCCAGTGCGCCCCAACCAAATCCCTGTAGAATCAGGCGAATCCGCTTGTCGTAGATATGCAGCGAGAAGCCGCAGATTGCGCTTGCCACTGCCAGCGACATCAACCATTGTGCCGACGGGAGCAGTGCCATCCCGCTCAGCAGCGCCGCACCGCGGCAAAGCAGCAACAAGGCTGCCGCACTCAAGCCAAGGCGGTAGAGCGAGACGGTCAACTTGTCGATCCCGTCCAGCGGGCTCTCGATTTCAGGATTTGCCATAAACAGTCGCTTCTAACGGATCAGGTGCCATCCAATATACTGGAATCAGGTCTTGGAATATCTTCAAACGGGCTCAGGAGACGTAGTTTGCGTGTGATCCCCCTGTTTTGGTTGCTGTTTCCACTCGGATTGCCCGCCAAAGAGCTGGTGATCTGCGGCACCATGGAGCCCCCGCTCAAGTATCTCGATGCCGATCAGAAACCCCGCGGACTCGATATAGACATAGTCACCGCCATCTTCGACAAGCTGGAGACGCCCTTTCGGATCGAGCTGGCCGACTCCGGTGCCCGCCTCACCCGCAATGCCGAAACCGGCGCCTGTGACCTGGTGATGACCCACTCCTACAAGGCGGAGCGGGAGAGTTATCTCATCTATCCCCAGCAGGCCCATCTTCGCCACAGCTGGCACTTCTTCGTGCGCAAGACCGACCTGCTGAAGATCCGTTACGAGACGCTGGCCGATCTCAAACCCTGGCGCATCGGCGTGACCAAGGATTTCTCCTACACCCCTGAACTGGCAGCGGCCATGACTGACCCGGCCTATCAGTTTCAGGAGATCACCATGAACCAGCTGCAACTGCGCAAACTGCTGGCCGGACGCATCGATACCGTGCCCATGCCGCTGGTCACCGCCTTCACCCAAATCAAGGAGGAGGGGCTGACAGGCAAGGTCGATTACCTGCCCAAACCGCTCAAGAGCAGCCCCTACTTCAACACCTGGGCCCGCGCACGAGCGGATGCACAGACCCCCGCCCTGATGGCGGCCTACGATGCCGAACTGCTGCGCATGAAGCGCAACGGCAGCCTCAAGGCCCTCTACGACAAGTACGCCATCCCCTATATCGAACCCTGATCAGGGGGTCAGGGTTTCGCACGGGAGATGGATCTCTACACCCTACCCCTTATACAACCCACCTCAAGGCTTCACGTCCCGCAGGATCGGATTCTGCAACGAGATCAGGGTTTCAGTGGACTGGATCTCGTCGATGGTCTGGATCTTGTTGATCAGCACTATTTGCAGCTCGTCGATGGAGCGGGTCATCACCTTCATGAAGATGCTGTAGTGGCCGGTGGTGTAGTAAGCCTCCACCACCTCGTCCAGCGCCTGCAGCTTGGCCAGCGCCGAGGGGTAATCCTTGGCGCTCTTCAGATTGATCCCGATAAAGCAACAGACGTCATAGCCCAGCTTCTTGGGGTTAACCTGCACCCGCGTCCCCTCGATGATCCCCGCCTGCTTCATCTTCTCCACCCGCACATGGATGGTGCCCGGGCTGACCGCCAGCTGCTTGGCCAATTCGGCATAAGGAATACGCGCATTCTCCATCAGGGCGGTGAGGATGGCCTGATCGAGATTATCGATCCGGTAATTTTCCGGCATTTTTTTGCCCTCCCGTTAGCGATACATCATTAAAAACACCCTTATTTTGAAGAAAAAAATACATAAAGCCTATTTCTATTATCGAATATTGAATTTAGTTGGCATTCCGTTGAAGAATCACCACATCCAACGGGGTTTGAAACAGGAATTCAGCATGAAACAGCACTACATTCGCAGCCAACAGCAGATCAGCTTCGTCAAAGAGATGTTCTCCCGCCAACTCGCCCAGCAACTGGGTCTGATGGAGGTGCAAGCCCCCATTCTGAGCCGGGTCGGTGATGGCACTCAGGACAACCTCTCTGGCCATGAGAATGCAGTGCAGGTCAAAGTAAAAACCCTGCCGGAGCACAGCTACGAAGTGGTTCATTCACTGGCCAAATGGAAGCGTCAGACTCTCGGTCGCTTCGGGTTCGGCCCGGGCGAAGGGATCTACACCCACATGAAGGCGCTGCGTCCGGATGAAGACAAGCTCACCCCCATCCACTCCGTCTACGTGGATCAGTGGGACTGGGAGAAGGTGATGCCGAGCGAGCGCCGCGATCTGGCCTATCTGCAGGAAACCGTGCGCGGCATCTGGGCCGCCATCAAGGCCACCGAGCGCGCAGTCTGCGCCGAACATGAGCTGACCCCCTTCCTGCCGGCCGAGATCCAGTTCCTGCACAGCGAAGAGCTGCTGGCCCGTTACCCGGACCTCGATGCCAAGGGGCGCGAGCGTGCCATCGCCAAAGAGCTGGGGGCCGTGTTCCTGATCGGCATCGGCGGTGCCCTCTCCCACGGTGAGCGTCACGATGTCCGCGCCCCGGACTACGACGACTGGAGCAGCCACAACGAGCTGGGTCTGGCAGGTCTGAACGGTGACATTCTGGTGTGGAACCCGGTGCTGCAAGACAGCTTCGAGATCTCCTCCATGGGGATCCGGGTCGATGCCGAGGCGCTGCGCCGCCAGCTGGCTATCACAGGCGACGAGGATCGCCTGCAATACGACTGGCATCAGGATCTGCTGGCAGCACGGATGCCGCAAACCATCGGCGGCGGTATCGGCCAATCCCGTCTGGCCATGCTGTTGCTGCAAAAAGAGCATATCGGTCAGGTACAGGTTGGTGTGTGGCCGGCCGAGATGAAAGCTGCCGTGCAAGGCATGCTGTAACGAATGAAGGCCATGCCGACGCCATCGCAGCCGGCATGGCAACAGGCAGGTGGCCGTCGGGGTTGAGCGAGCGCATCCCCGGCAGGCTGTAAGACGCAAGGCCGTTAGCGGTTTTGTTTCGAAATCGGGGGCTTGCCCCTGCGACCCGCTCAACCCACGTCAGGTCGCTTCACTACATTCCTCCCGGCAATCTTCGGATTGCCGTTTTTTTATTTTCCATCGCCCAGATATGGCAACGCCAGCCCGAGGGCTGGCGTTGCAAACATAGATACGAGACTGGTTACTGGGTCATGGTGAGGCCGTTGCTGTCGGCTCCCAGCAGCAGTTTCTTGCCGGGAACGATGCGGCCGGAGAGCAGCGCCTGCGCCAGCGGGTTCTCTACCTTCTGCTGGATTGCCCGCTTGAGGGGGCGTGCCCCGTAGACGGGGTCGAACCCTGCGTGAACCAGCTTCTCGAGCAGCGCTTCGCTCACCTCCACCTCGTAGCCCTGAGCCTCCAGACGGCCCATCAGGCTCTTGAGCTGGATGCGGGCGATGGACTTGATGTGCTCCTCGCCGAGGGGGTGGAACACCACTGTCTCGTCGATCCGGTTGATAAATTCCGGCCGGAAACTGCGGGTCAGCACATCCATCAGCATGGCCTTCATCTCGTCGTAATCCTTCTCGGAGTGGTGTTCCTGAATCAGATCCGACCCGAGGTTGGAGGTCATGATGACCACCGAGTTACGGAAATCGACGGTGCGACCCTGACCATCGGTCAGGCGGCCATCGTCCAGCACCTGCAACAGGATGTTGAACACATCTGGATGCGCTTTCTCCACCTCGTCCAGCAGGATCACCGAGTAGGGACGACGGCGTACCGCCTCGGTCAGATAACCGCCCTCTTCATAACCCACGTATCCGGGAGGCGCCCCCACCAGACGGGCAACACTGTGTTTCTCCATGAACTCGGACATATCGATCCGCACCATGGCATCCTGGGTATCGAACAGGAACTCCGCCAGCGCCTTGCACAGCTCGGTCTTGCCCACCCCGGTGGGCCCCAGGAACAGGAAAGAGCCGATGGGGCGATTCGGGTCGGAGAGTCCGGCGCGGGAGCGGCGAATGGCGTTGGAGACCGCATCGACCGCCTCTTCCTGACCAATCACCCGGCTGTGCAGCTGCTCTTCCATCCGCAGCAGCTTGTCGCGCTCCCCTTCCAGCATGCGGGCGACCGGAATACCGGTCCAGCGGGCCAGGACGTCTGCGATCTCCACATCGGTGACACGGTTGCGCAGCAGACTGGTCTCCTGCATCTCGGCTTGAGTGGCGAGATCCAGCTGCTTCTCCAGCTCGGGGATGCGGCCGTACTGCAGCTCGGACATCCGGCCCAGGTCGCCTGCCCGGCGCGCCACATCGAGATCCTGACGGGCCTGTTCCAGCGCAGCCTTGATATGCTGGGTGCCGGCGAGGGCGGCTTTCTCGGCCTTCCATACCTCGTCCAGCTCGTTGTATTCCCGATCTTTTTCGCCAATCTCCTGATTGATCAGCTCCAGACGCTTGCGGCTGGCGTCGTCGTCCTCCTTCATCAGCGCCTGCTGCTCCAGCTTGAGCTGGATGATGCGTCGCTCGAGGCGATCGAGCGCCTCCGGCTTGGAGTCGATCTGCAACCGGATGCTGGCCGCCGCCTCGTCGATAAGGTCGATGGCCTTGTCCGGCAGCTGGCGATCCGCGATGTAGCGGTGGGACAGCTGGGCCGCCGCCACGATGGCAGGATCGGTGATCTGCACATGGTGGTGCAGCTCGTAACGCTCCTTCAGACCGCGCAGGATGGCAATGGTGTCTTCGACTGTCGGCTCTTCCACCAGCACCTTCTGGAAGCGACGCTCCAGCGCGGCATCTTTTTCGATGTACTGACGGTACTCATCCAGGGTGGTGGCGCCGACGCAGTGCAGGTCGCCACGGGCCAGCGCAGGTTTCAGCATGTTGCCCGCGTCCATGGCCCCTTCGCCCTTGCCGGCGCCGACCATGGTGTGCAGCTCGTCGATAAAGAGGATGACGTTGCCCTCCTCCTTGGCGAGATCGGTCAGTACGGCCTTGAGCCGCTCTTCAAACTCGCCGCGATACTTGGCCCCGGCCACCAGCGCCCCCATGTCCAGCGACAGCACCCGCTTGTTCTTGAGCCCTTCCGGCACTTCGCCGTTGATGATGCGCTGGGCCAGCCCCTCGACGATGGCGGTTTTACCGACACCGGGAGCACCGATCAACACGGGGTTGTTCTTGGTGCGGCGTTGCAGCACCTGAATGGTACGGCGGATCTCGTCATCACGGCCGATCACCGGGTCGAGCTTGCCGATTTCGGCCCGCTCGGTCAGATCGATGGTGTACTTCTCCAGCGCCTGACGGTTCTCCTCGGCGTTGGCATCTTCCACCTTCTTGCCGCCACGCACCTTGTCGATGGCCGCTTCCAGTTTCTCCTTGGTCAGCCCCTGAGCACGCAGCAGCTCGCCCAGCGTGCCCTTCTCGTCGAGGGCCGCCAGCACGAACAGTTCGGAGGAGATGAACTGATCCTTGCGCTGCTGGGCCAGTTTGTCGCAGACGTTGAGCAGGCGGCCGAGGCCGTTGGAGAGCTGCACATCCCCTTCCACACCACTGACACGCGGCAGGCGATCCAGCTCCTCGCCGAGGCGGGAGCGCAGGGCATTGATATCCATCCCGGTCAGGGTGAGCAACGGACGGATAGAGCCGCCATCCTGATTGACCAGTGCGGTCATCAGATGAACGGGTTCGATGAATTGGTGGTCACGACCCAGTGCCAAAGACTGGGCATCGGAAATAGCAATCTGGAATTTGCTGGTAAGGCGATCGAGGCGCATTGCACTCCCCCTTCAAACAGGCAGACGCCGCTTGCGCGGCAAACAACATAACTTTCTGAGATGAAAGATGAGGCCCGTACGGGCTATTTCAAGGGCATGGGCTGGTTATTTTTTCTGCAAAGCGGGGAGAGGGCAGGATCCCCGCCTCTCTCATACGGATCTGTTCTTGAGAGAGACGGGGTATTACTTGGCGGGTGATTGCTTAGCGGGCCAACCAGATGAGGGAGGCCATGCGACCGGTCTGGCCATCGCGACGATAAGAGTAGAACTGCTCGCTATCGCTGAAGGTGCAGTATTCGCCGCCATAGACGGCGGTAACGCCGGCACGGGCAAGGCGCAGCCGAGCCAGCTGGTAGATATCCGCCAACCATTTGCCGTCGTTGGACGAAGGGACGAACGTCGCTTCTGCTTCAGCCTGCTCAGCCATAAAGGCCTCGCGCACCTCTCCCCCCACTTCAAATGCAGTGGGGCCAATGGCCGGGCCCATCCAGGCCAGGACCTCGCCCGGCTCGCAGCCCATGGCGGCGATGCTCGCCTCCAGCACGCCCTCTTTCAGTCCACGCCAGCCTGCGTGGGCCGCTGCGACCACGGTACCTGCCCGATCGCAGAACAGCACCGGCAGACAGTCAGCAGTCATCACGATGCAGGCCAGCTCCGCCTCATGGGCGCAAGCTGCGTCGGCATCCGGCGCCAGCTCATAATGGCTGCTGACCGGATGAACCACGGTGCCGTGCACCTGATTGAGCCAGTTAAGGGGCCCCGGGATGGCGGCCGCCTGCTGCAAGCGGGCGCGGTTAGACTCGACTCGCGCCGGTTCATCCCCCACATGGGCGCCCAGATTCAGCCCGGCGAAAACCCCCTCGCTTACCCCGCCATCCCGAGTGGTTGACAGGGCTCTGACATTGGCCGGAGCTGGCCAGTCGGGTTCGATCCATTTCATCTGTGACTCCTTCAATTCACCGATATAAAAACGGGGCTCCTGCAAGGGAACCCCGTTTGGCATCTATTCGGGCCGGATGACGCCAGAAACCGACGCAGCAGGCCCTATCGCATCAGTTCCAGACTAAATCATCCGGATTGGCGAGAGTATCCGCGCGCAGCACTTCCATCAGCTCCACCATGTCTTGCGGTGTAGCTGAATGCCACTGCATCACTTCACCCGTGATGGGGTGAGCCAGTTGCAGCATGGTGGCATGCAGCGCCTGACGGTTGAAGTTACGCAGTGCCTGGGTCAGCTCGGGGGTCGCGTTGCGCAGCGGGCGCAGACGGCCACCGTAAGCGGGATCGCCCACCAGCGGGTGTTTGATGTGCGCCATGTGGACACGGATCTGGTGGGTACGGCCGGTCTCCAGACGCAGACGCAGACGGGTGTGGCCACGGAACTTCTCGTGCACCCGGTAGTGAGTTACGGAAGGACGGCCATTGGGCACCACGGCCATATGGGTACGCTGGGTCGGGTGACGGCCGATGGGCGCATCAACCGTACCACCTGCGGTCATATGACCGATGGCGATCGCTTCGTACTCACGGGTGATCTGGCGCGCCTGCAACGCTTCCACCAGATGGGTCTGGGCGGGTACGGTTTTGGCAACCACCATCAGACCTGTGGTGTCTTTATCCAGACGGTGCACGATACCGGCGCGAGGTACCTCGGCAATGCCGGGGTAGCGGTGCAACAGGGCGTTGAGGATGGTGCCATCCGGCGTACCTGCGCCCGGGTGAACCACCAGTCCGGCCGGTTTGTCGATCACCAGAATGTGTTCATCTTCATAAACGATGTTGAGCTCGATATCCTGGGCATCCCAGCGAGTATCATCTTCCAGCTCGACATTCACATGCACCTGCTGCCCGGCCAGAATCTTCTCGCGCGGGGTGTTGGCAACCTGACCGTCCAGGGTCACTCTGTCCTGTAAAATCCACTCCTTGATGCGGGTGCGGGAGTAGTCTGGAAACAATTCGGCCAGGGCCTGGTCGAGTCGCTGCCCGAATTGGTGATCCTGGAATTCGCCTGTCAGTTCAATATGCTGGCTCATGTATGGTCTCTTGAGCGGGGGGTATCAATTCGAAATAATCCGGGTATTCTAGCTTTTCTTTTAGCCAAGCATAACGGATACTTTGCCAATTTCGTGGAAATGGACCGGATGTTGTTGATGGGAAAGAAGTCTCACCTGCTGATGTCGCTCGCCTTGGTCGCTACCTTGATCACAGGCTGTTCCAGCACCAAACCCAAGGTACCCGACGAACCGCCGGAGACCCTGTACCAGAAAGCACGCCTCAAACTGGACGTTGGCAATTACGTGCAAGCCACTGAATTGCTGGAGGCTTTGGACTCTCGCTACCCGTTCGGTGCCTACTCTAACCAGGTGCAGCTTGACCTCATCTATGCCTACTACAAGCAGGATGATACCGCTCAGGCGATCGCCAATATCGACCGTTTTATCCGCCTCAATCCGGCGCATAAAAATATCGATTACGTCTTCTACATGCGCGGCCTGACCAACATGGCGGCGGATTACAATTTCTTCCAGAGCCTGTTCGGTATCGATCGGGACGACAAAGACCCGGCTTATGCCCGTCAGGCATTCCAGGACTTCAAGACCCTGTTGCAAAACTACCCCAACAGCGTCTATGCCGCCGATGCCCGCGCCCGCATGATTGGCCTGAAGAATCGTCTGGCCCGATATGACCTGAGCGTGGCCGAGTATTATGTGAAGCGTGATGCACTGGTCGCGGCCGCCAACCGGGCCAAGCTGATCGTCGAAACCTACCCCGACACAGCCGAAACCGAGAAGGCACTGGAGATCATGGTCGAGTCTTACGACGCCCTGAAGATGCCACAGCTGGCCAAGCATGCCCGCGAAGTGCTGGCCAAGAACTACCCGGAGAACCGCCTCGGCCGTGGCTGAGTGATACGGATAAACCGGTAACAAAAAACCGATGCCTTGGCATCGGTTTTTTTATCGCTGCAATTTAGCCGCTGATTTTACCCGCAGAGGCTCTGCAGAGCAGAATCTGCGTAACGACGCAGTCATCGCAACGCTTACTTCGCGACGTTACCCGCCACGTTCAGGGCATCCCAGGTGCGGGAGAAGGGCGGCGCGTAGGCAAAGTCCAGCATGCCGAGCTGCTCGGTGGTCACTCCCATGGTGATGGCCACTGCCAGCGCGTCGATGCGGTGGACCGCCCCCTTGCGACCGAGGATCTGACCACCCAGCAGCCGCTTGCTGCCCGCCTCGTAGACCAGTTTGACGTGGATGTCGGACTGGCCAGGGCAGTAGTTGGTGTGGCACTTGTCCTTGATCACCACGGTGCGATAGTCGATCCCCATCGCCCTGGCTTCCTGCTCGGAGAGGCCGGTACGGCCCGCCTCCAGCCCCAGCACCTTGAGCGCGGCGGAACCCAGAGTACCCGGGAACTCCTGCTCGGCACCTGCGAGATTCTCGCCTACCATGCGCCCCAGCTTGTTGGCGATGGTGGCGAGCGGCACATAGACCTGCTGCTGCTTCACGGCGTGCCAGACGCTGGCACAGTCACCGGCCGACCAGACGTTGGCCAGCGAGCTGCGCCCCTGACGGTCAACTTTGATGGCGCCGTTGCCGAGCCGCTCGATGCCGGTATCGGCCAGAAACTCGGTGTTGGGCTTGACCCCGGTACAGACCACCACGATATCTGCCTCGTACTCACCCAGGCTGGTACGCACGCCGGTCACCCGGCCCTCCCCCAGCAGCGCTTCAACCCGCTCACCCAGATGAAGGGAGACTCCCTGCTCGCGCAGTTCTGTTTCGATATGCTGGGTGATCTCGCCATCAAACGCATCGGGAATAACCCGATCCGCCAGCTCGATGAGACGCACCTCTTTGCCCTGATGCACCAGCGCCTCGACCACCTCCAGCCCGATAAAGCCGGAACCGATCACCACGGCGCGGCGATTGTTCTTGTCTTGTACCGCCGCCTTCAGCGCCAGTCCGTCGGCCATCCGGCGCAGACCGAATACCCCTTGCTGCTGCAAGCCGGGGATGGGGGGCATCACTTCGCGGGCGCCGGTGGCGATCATCAGCCGATCGTAGCGATCGGTGAAGGTGTCGCCGTTGTGCTCGACAGTCAGCGTCTGCGCGGCAGCATCCAGACTCTGCACCCGGTGGCCAATCTTTACCTCGATCCCCTTGGCAGCGAACTGCTCCGGGGTGAACTCGGCCATGTAGCCGGGCTCCTGAAACTCGTCGCCGACGAAGTAGGGCAGGCCGCAGGCACCGAAGGAGATCACCTCGGATGCCTCATACACCACGATCTCGGCCTCTTTGGCCAGTCGACGCGCCTTGGCGGCCGCACTCATACCGGCGGCTTCGCCACCGATGATCACGATTCTCATAGTTGCTCCTGTCAATGACGCAGGGAGGGCATGCCCTCCCTGTGGTTGATGGCGGGAAGGTTGCCCCTCCCGCAGCGGATCAGATGGTGGACTCTTCGCCGTCCAGACTCACTTCGTGATCGCTGTTGAATACGTTCATGTCGGTCTCCCCCAGCAGGCGGCTGGTAACCGTGCCCGCGGTGATGGAGCCGGAGACGTTGAGCGCGGTACGGCCCATGTCGATCAGCGGCTCGATAGAGATGAGCAGACCGGCCAGCGCCACCGGGAAGTCCAGCGCGGAGAGCACGATCAACGCGGCAAAGGTGGCGCCGCCGCCAATCCCGGCCACCCCGAAGGAGCTGACGGTGATGATGGCGATCAGGGTCATGATGAAGCTCGGGTCCATCGGGTTGACCCCGACAGTCGGTGCAATCATCACAGCCAGCATGGCCGGATAGATACCGGCACAGCCGTTCTGACCGATGGTGGAACCGAAGGAGGCGGCGAAGTTGGCGATCCCCTCCGGAATACCCAGCGACTTGGTCTGGGTCTGCACGTTCATCGGGATGGAGCCCGCACTGGTACGGGAGGTGAAGGCAAAGGCCAGCACCGGCGTGATCTTCTTGAGGAAGCGAGCCGGGTTGATACCGACCATGCCGACCAGCAGCAGGTGCACGGCGAACATGATGGCAATCGCGCCGTAAGAGGCCATCACGAAGCTGAGCAGATTGATGATGTCAGCGTAGTTGGAACCGGATACCACCTTGGTCATCAGGGCAAGCACACCGAACGGGGTCAGGCGCAGCACCAGGGTCACCATCCGCATCACGATGGCGTGGGCCACGGCGATGAAGTGGCTGAAGCTGGCGAAGATCTCCGGCTTCTTGCGGGCAATGCCGGTAGCCGACAGACCGATGAAGATGGAGAAGATCACCACGGCGATGGTGGAGGTCTTGCGACCGCCGGTCATGTCGAGGAAGGGGTTGGCCGGAATGAACTCCAGCACCATCTTGGCAAAGGACATGCTCTCGACGCTGCCGAGGGTGCTCTGCAACGCAGCACCGCGAGCGCTTTCCGCAGCACCGGCAGTGAGCCCTTCTGCAGTCAGACCAAACAGGTTGGACATCAGGATGCCAGCCCCTGCCGCGATAGCGGTGGTGAAGATCAGCACGCCGATGGTCATGGCGCTGATCTTGCCAAGGGCGGTACCGCCATTGAGCTTGAGGATGGCGCTGATGATGGAGACCATGATGAGCGGGATGATGATCATCTGCAGCAGCTTCACATAGCCGCTACCGACGATATCGAGATAGTCGATGGTCTGGCCAATCACCGCAGACCCCGCTCCGTAGAGCAGCTGCAGGGCAGCCCCGAACAGGATACCCAGCCCCAGACCGGCAAACACCCGGCGGGTGAAGCTCACATGTTTTTGCTGCAACCGATAGAGGAAGAACAGCAAGAAGGCCGCAATGGCCAGATTACCGATAACGCTAAGTGTCATGAGATGACCCCCCAAAAAGCGGGCAATGCCCGGGAAACAAGAGCAAGCACGACGCATGCCCTGGCAACCGTGTCGGACGGCCTGACCCGTCACGACATAAACAAGGGGGTCTTAGCCCCCTTTGTTTCTACAAACTTATGGCTTCTGCTGTTTCGCTCGCATGATTTTGATGATCTCGATATCCGTATCCAGCATCCCCTCTTTGGAGAGGCGGCCCAGATTGGCGATGGTCTGGTCCACATCGTCGGAGACGATCCCCTCGCTCTGGGGGACATGCAGGTTGTTGATAGCCATCAGGGAAGACTTCACTGCGGCCGAGGTGGAGGTGGAGACCTTCATGGAGCAGGCGCTGCCCGCGCCGTCACAGATGATGCCGGAGACATCGCCAATCATGTTGTTGATGCAGTGGCTGATCTGCTGATACTGGCCGCCCAGTAGCCAGGTGATGGCCGCGCCGGAGCCCATGGCTGCGGTGCTGGCGGCGCAGAGGGCCGACAGCTTGTTCTGATAAGTCTTGATGTAGATAGCCACCAGATGGCTCATCACCAGCGCCCGGGTCAGCTGCTCGTCGCTCGCCTTGAGGAAGCGGGCCGCCGCGACCACCGGCATGGTGGCGGCAATACCCTGATTGCCGGAGCCGGAGTTGGACATGGCGGGCAGCATGGCGCCATCCATCCGCGCATCGGAAGCAGCGGAGGAGAGGCGCATCGCCAGGGTCATCAGGTCATCGGAGAGCAGCTTGCGCTCCACCTGCTCGGTGAGGATCTTGCCGATGCGCAGGCCATAGCCCTGCAACCCCTCGTCCGCCAGCGCCTGATTCATGGTGGCGGCCTCGCGGATGAAGTCGATCTCCGCCAGCGGTACCTGCAGGGCAAAATCGACGATCTCGCGCAGGGTCATGGTCGGTTTGGCGGATTTGGCTGGCTGGATCTGCACGCCGGGAGCGTTGTCCTGCTGCATCAACACCTCGCCATCCTTCTCCATCAGGATGATGCGGGTGTGGTCGGTACAGATCACCACCCGGGCGCTGTGACCCTCCACCTCGGCCAGCACCTCGGCGTAGAGCACGTCCGGCACATCCTTCACATCCACCTTGATGGCGGGCAGCAGCGCCTTGGCGGCTTCCACCTGATCTGGCGTGAGAGTCTTGAGCACCTCCAGCCCGGCATCAGGATTGCCGCCGGTGATGCCGACTGCAGCGGCCACCGGCAGGCCGATCATGCCGGTGCCCGGCACCCCGACCCCCATGCCGTTCTTGAACAGGTTGCCGCTGACCCAGACACTGATAAGGGTCGGATCCTGCCCCAGCAGCTTGCGGCAGTTGGCCGCAGCCAGGGCGACCGACATCGGCTCGGTGCAGCCAAGGGCCGGCACCACTTCACGCTTGAGCAGGGTAATAAAGTCGGTCCATTGTGCTTTCATCGCAGTGTTTCTCATGTTCAGGGTGCCCGCAGGCAGTTATTGCTTGTTCAGATCCGCCTTGTGGTTGCGGATATGCAGATAAACAGTATGACGGGAGATGCCGAGCATCCGGGCAACCAGCTGTGCCGCCTCCTTGATCTCGAAGATCCCCATGTCGAAGAGCCGGGTCACTATCTCCTTGTTGCGCACCGTGCAGGAGAGCGAATCGTCCCGATCCACCTTCTCAATCACCTGAGTCACCAGATCATCCACCGAGCTGGCAAAGGTCTCGTTGTTGAGCGGCGCCGGTGCCGCGGGCAGCGCAAAAGTATCGAGCAAGCTGCCAAGGGAGGTATCCAGACTGAAGTTCACGCAGAGCATGCCGATGGGCTTGCCCTGCCGGTTGCTGATAGTGATGGAGGAGGACTTCATCAGCGTCCCGTCGCGGGTACGGCTGAAGTAACTGCTCCACTGGCTGCCCGCCTCCCCCTGCAAGCGGTTGAGGGCAAAGTCGGTGACCGGCGCCCCCTCCCGACGACCGGTGACATGGCCGTTGGCAATCTTGATGACCGACGCATCCAGCGTATCGAACGCATGCAACACCACCTCGCACCCTGAGCCAAACAGCGCGGCCAACGCCTCGACCGCGGGCTCGAAACTGTCGATCAGATGACGTTCTTCATCCGTTAACGAATTGATCTGGTCAGTGGTGGCTGCTGTGGACATATATGAGTAACTTTGAGTAAACCGCAGTTGATTCTACTATCAACAAGTTCAACTAATGTTGAGCGGCATCCCCTTTTTGTTCGCCATTATGCCCACCTTTTAACAAAGTGCGACAAATTGTGAAGCGGCGCACAGCAGGGCGGCAACTCAGAGGTGATAGCGAGCCAGCAACTGCTTGTAGGCGGGGGTCTGTTTGAACGCCTTGAGGGCAGAGGAGAAGCGGATAGCCAGCTGGTCGTGGCCGGGCTTGTGGGTAAACGCGAGGAAGTTGCGGTTGTCGTCGGTCAGCAGGCGCGAGCCGTGGCTCACCTGATCCTGCAACCCCTGGGTATGCAGCAAATAGCGACCGACCCGCTCGTTGAGCACCACCCCGTCCAGCCGACCGGCCATCATCAGATGCAGCTGTTTGATGGCATTCCCCTCCCCCGTCATCGGCATCCGGATCACCCCGGGATCGGTCAGAAAATCGGGGCTGTAGGCATAATCTTCCTGAATACCTATCCGCAGCCCCTTGAGGTCGGAGAGCTGCCTGAAATCCACCGGACGAACCGTCGGATAGAAGAGTACTTCACCGCTGTAAGAGAGCGGCTCTTCGGGATAGTGGAGCCAATGCTGGCGGGAAGGTTCAAAGAAGACATCAAGCACCGCATCCCCCTGCCTGAGACGGGCCTGCTGCAGAACCCGCTTCCAGGGCAGCACCCTGATTTCGGTGCGATAACCCATCTGGCGCAACACGGTACAGGCCAGATCGAGATCGGCGCCGGCCAGCTCGCCATTGTCACCACGCATCACATAAGGGGGCCACAGCTCGGTCAGCAGCGTCAGAGTCGGCGGCTCGTCCGCCGCCACGGCCGAACCAGCACCAAACAGGGAGGCCAGCAGCCAGCCGTACAACCCGATCCTTCGCCAACCCTGACACCACATCATGGAGGTCCCTCATGGTCCGTATGGATTGAGGATATACAAGGGATGAGCAATAAAAAAGGAGGCCGAAGCCTCCTTGATATTCACTCTCTGAATGGCACTTACAGCGCTTTCAGGATTGCCTCGACGCTGGCCTTGGCATCGCCAAACAGCATCTGGGTATTTTCCTTGAAGAACAGCGGGTTCTGGACGCCGGCGTAGCCAGTGTTCATGGAGCGCTTGAAACCGATGACATTCTGCGCTTTCCACACTTCCAGCACCGGCATACCGGCGATCGGGCTGCCCGGATCTTCCATCGCAGCCGGGTTAACGGTGTCGTTGGCACCAATCACCAGCACGGTGTCGGTATCGGCGAAGTCGTCGTTGATCTCGTCCATTTCCAGCACGATGTCATACGGGACTTTCGCTTCCGCCAGCAGCACGTTCATGTGGCCAGGCAGACGACCGGCAACCGGGTGGATACCGAAGCGCACCTTGACGCCGCGATCACGCAGCTTCTGGGTGATTTCAGCCACCGGATACTGGGCCTGCGCCACCGCCATGCCGTAGCCCGGGGTGATGATGACGGAGCTGGAGTTCTTCAGCAGGTCGGCCACTTCCTCGGCGCTGGTTTCGCGGTATTCGCCCATCTCCTGATCAGCCGTGGAGGCTACGCCGTCGGAGCCGAAGCCACCGGCGATCACGGAGATGAAGGAGCGGTTCATCGCCTTGCACATGATGTAAGAGAGGATGGCACCGGAGGAACCAACAAGCGCACCGGTGACGATCAGCAGATCATTGGAGAGCATGAAGCCCGCCGCCGCTGCCGCCCAACCGGAGTAGGAGTTCAGCATGGAGACCACTACCGGCATGTCGGCACCGCCGATGGAGGCAACCAGATGCCAGCCAAAGGCGAAGGCGATCAGGGTCATCACCAGCAGAGCGAAGGTGGAGCCACCGGCGTTGACGAAGTAGACCATCAGCGCCAGAGAGGCGACCACAGCCAGCAGGTTCAGCTTGTGGCGGTGCGGCAGCATCAGCGGCTTGGAGGAGATGAGACCACGCAGCTTGCCGAACGCCACCACGGAACCGGTGAAGGTTACGGCACCGATGAAGACGCCCAGGAAGATCTCGACCAGGTGGATGTTCAGCATGGCGCCGGTCAGGTGCTCGACCTGGGCAACGCTGTTGGCCTGCTCGAACGCCGCACGGGCGGCTGCCAGAGTGGCATCCAGGTTGGAACCGACGGAGACGACCACCTCAGCAGGTGCAGAGGGGTGCAGATCGATGAAGCTGTTGAAGCCCACCAGTACTGCCGCCATACCCACGAAGCTGTGCAGCACGGCCACCAGCTCGGGCATCTCGGTCATTTCGACCTTGAGTGCCAGACGCACGCCGATGGCACCGCCGATCACCATGGCCAGAATGATCCAGTGAACACCACTGGTCTCCGGGTTGAATACGGTGGCGAGCAGGGCGATAGCCATACCCGCGATACCGAACAGGTTGCCATGCTTGGCCGTTTCTTGCTTCGACAGTCCCGCGAGACTGAGGATGAAGAGCACGGCGGCAACGATATAGGATGCTGTTACCAGTCCTTGAGACACGTTAAACCCCCTTAATCCTTACGGAACATCTTCAGCATGCGCTGAGTGACGGTGAAACCGCCGAAGATGTTGATACTGGCAATCAGCACGGCGATGAACGCCAGCGCGGTGACCAGGGTCGACCCTTGCCCGATCTGCAGCAGGGCACCGACCACGATAATGCCGGAGATGGCATTGGTGACCGACATCAGCGGCGTATGCAGGGCGTGAGAGACGTTCCACACCACGTAATAACCGACCACACAGGCCAGGATGAATACGGTGAAGTGGGAGAGGAAGGCTGCCGGGGCAACGGACGCAATCCAGCCGAAGGCGGCGATACCGAGGGCACCGAACACGAACTTCTTGTTGGAGGGCTTGGCCTCTTCTTTCTTGGCGGCCGGTTTGGCGGCGGCAGGTTTCTGCGGGGCAGCAGAGACAGAGATGGCGGGCGGCGGGAAGGTTACTTCACCGGCCTGGATCACCGTCATGTTGCGCTGAACCACGTCTTCGAAGTCGATAGCAACGTTGCC
The DNA here is from genome assembly GCF_051919185.1 of Aeromonas sp. 97A. Lineage (NCBI taxonomy): Bacteria > Pseudomonadati > Pseudomonadota > Gammaproteobacteria > Aeromonadales > Aeromonadaceae > Aeromonas > Aeromonas sp. 97A. The sequence goes on from NZ_JBQBFF010000001.1 coordinate 3,371,250, forward strand.
GTCCTTCTCCTTGCACATCAGCTTCATCAGGTTGACCAGGTTGGTACCGTAGAGCTGGGAGGATTGGGCAGGCAGACGACCCGGCAGATCGGTGTAACCAATCACCTTGACGCCGTTGGCGGTGACATGCAGCTCACCCGGCACTGTGTATTCACAGTTACCGCCAGCCTGAGCGGCCATGTCCACGATGACGGAGCCCGGCTTCATGCTGTCGACCATCTCTTTGGTGATCAGCTTGGGAGCCGGCTTGCCCGGGATCAGGGCGGTGGTGATGATGATATCCACCTCTTTGGCCTGCTGGGCGAACAGCTCCATCTCGGCCTTGATGAACTCATCGGACATGACTTTGGCGTAACCATCGCTGGATGCGCCATCTTCGCCACCGAAGTCCAGCTTGAGGAATTCCCCACCCATGGATTCGATCTGCTCGGCCACTTCCAGACGGGTATCGAACGCACGCACGATGGCACCGAGGGAACCGGCCGTACCGATGGCGGCCAGACCGGCTACGCCGGCACCGATCACCAGTACCTTGGCAGGCGGCACTTTACCGGCTGCGGTGATTTGACCGGTGAAGAAGCGACCGAACTGGTGCGCAGCTTCAACCACGGCGCGATAGCCACCGATGTTGGCCATGGAGGAGAGGGCATCGAGGGACTGGGCACGGGAGATCCGCGGCACCATATCCATCGCCATCACATTGATGTTGCGCTCGGACAGCTTCTTGACCAGCTCAGGGTTCTGGGCAGGCCAGATGAAGCTCACCAGAGTGGCGCCATCTTTAATTTGTGCGATCTCGGCATCGGTCGGCGCATTGACCTTGAAGATAAGGTCGGCTTGCCAGACATTCGGCACCACGCTGGCACCGGCAGCCTCGAAGGCGGCATCATCGAAGCTGGCCGACAGGCCTGCGCCGGTCTCGATGGCGACCTCGAAGCCGAGCTTTTTCAGCTGCTCGACGGTAGCCGGGGTCGCTGCGACCCGGGTCTCACCGGCGAGACTCTCTCTCGGTATTCCAATCTGCATGACTATTCCCTGATGGTTAATAAACAATCGCTGCCCAGTGTCTCACTTCTGACGAAACAAGACATGACCAAAGTGCAGGTCCAGGGCTCTTTGTTATGAAAATCAGTAGGCTTTACCTCAACCTCCTGTCATGGTCAGGCCCCCGCTTTTCAGGCGCGAAGGTGATTAGTATCAAATTTTGGAGTTTTATTACAACCGCACGCCCGACAGCACGCGTACAGATTTCAGCCCATCCCCGCCGAGGATTAAAAAAAACAAACCAAATTAGAGGCTTATACCAGTAAAAACGGCTGAAAAAAAGTGATCCAACCAGTCAAAAAAAATGTTTTACCGGCCCTCTATCTTAGCGTTTTTTGTTCTTACGAAATCCGCTTTCGTCTCACTTCTCGCAGCGAAACGCCGAAAAGTAACATTTTCCCAACAAAAGCGGGGCCGCTCAGCCGCCAGATAGCGGGAGAGGGCCCCGGCAATTCAATCGTTTCGCCCGTTTGGCACCGATTGGCGGCCCTTACCAGGCCGCTTCATAAATATGCTGGCTCTGCACCAGATCGATGTCGCTGTGCTCGCCCAGACGGGTCATGCCGTGCTCACCCAGCTTGCCGATCAGGGTGTCGATACCCAGATCTTTCAGACCATAGTCGCGCAGTCGGGTCTTGACTCCCATCCGCTCGAAGAAGTCGCGGGTCGCGGCGATGGCATCGTCGATGCGCTCCGCTTCGCTGCCGCTGTTCAGACCCCACACCCGCTCTGCGTATTGCAGCAGCTTGGCATGTTTCTGTTTGCGCTTGGCCTGCAGCAGGGCAGGCAGCACCACCGCCAGAGTCTGGGCGTGGTCGAGGCCGTGCAAGGCGGTCAGCTCGTGACCTAGCATATGGGTCGCCCAGTCCTGCGGCACACCGGCACCGATCAGACCGTTCAGCGCCATGGTGGCGCTCCACATGATGTTGGCGCGCACCTCATAGTTGTGCGGTTCGGCCAGCGCCTTGGGGCCCTCTTCGATCAGGGTCAGCAGCAAGCCTTCGGCGAAGCGATCCTGCACCTTGGCGTTGACCGGATAGGTGAGGTACTGCTCCACGATGTGGACGAACGCATCCACCACCCCGTTCGCCACCTGACGCTCGGGCAGGGTGTAGGTGAGCACCGGATCCAGCACGGCGAAGCGCGGCATCACGAACGGCGAGAAGAAGTGCACCTTGTCGCCACTGCTGCGACGGGTGATGACGGCGCCCATGTTCATTTCGGAACCGGTCGCCGGCAGGGTCAGCACTGAGCCGAGCGGGATGGCGGAACGCACTTCGCTGCCGACGGTCTCGAGAATGTGCCAGGGATCCTTGGCCAGATCGTAGTGCGCGGCAGCAGCGATAAACTTGGTGCCATCGAGCACGGAACCACCGCCAACGGCGAGCAGGAAGTCGACCCGCTCGGCACGGGCCAGCTCCACGGCGCCCATCAGGGTCTCGTAGGCCGGGTTCGGTTCGATGCCGCCAAATTCAAACAGGGTCATGCCAGCCAGCTCGTTACGGATCTGCTCCAGCAAGCCGCTGCGTACCACGCTGCCGCCGCCGTAGGTGATCATGACACGGGCATCGCTCGGGAGCTGGTCGCGCAGCTGGGCGATCTGCCCCTGGCCGAACAGGATTTTGGTCGGGGTATGGAGAGTAAAGTTGTTCATCGACATTGCCTTCTTCTGATAGTCAGGGCGGCCAGGCCGCGAAATCGTGATTGCATTTTTCTCCAGAACCACCCTACCATCAAGACAACATCCTGCTTGATTCTTGCCTATTTCTACAAAGCAGCGAAAACCGGAACTGTCGAATCAAAGAGCGCCCATGCAAAACCGTTACAGCGACCTCGCAACCAGATTGACCCGCCACGTCACCACTCCCGGCATATCCCCGTCACCGGTGAAACAGGTCAATCTCATCTACACCACCGAGTACCACGGCCGTACTCCGGTGCTCTACCAGCCGCGGATGATCGTGATCCTGCAGGGGCACAAGGTGGGCTATCTGGCGGATCAGGTATTTCGCTACGACCCCAACCACTACCTGCTGATGACCCTGCCGCTGCCCTGCGAGTGCGAGTGTTTCGCCTCCCCCGAGCAGCCGCTTATCGGTTTTACCATCGAGATCGATCTGGTCATCCTGCAGGAGCTGTTGCTTGAGCTGGGCGATGCCCTGCCCGCCCCCGCTCCGCAAAAGAGCGGCGTCCACTCGGTCCCCCTGTCGGAGACCATGTTCTGCGCCGCCGAGCGGCTGATCGAGCTGATGGACAACCCGCTGCACGCCAAGGTGCTGGGGCCGCAGACGGTGCGCGAGATGCTGTTCCACGCCCTCACCGAGGGGGGCGGCCCGGCGCTGCAGGCGCTCGCCAATCGCCACAACCATGTGGGCCAGATCGCCCGGGTGCTGCGTATGATAGAGTCCCGTTATGCCGACAACCTCACCATGGAGGAGCTGGCGCGGGAGGTGAACATGAGCGTCTCCGCCTTTCACCACCACTTCAAGGCGGTCACTGCCACTTCGCCGCTGCAGTACATCAAGTCGTTTCGCCTGCACAAGGCGCGGATGATGATGCTGCACGATGGCATCAAGGCGGGCACCGCGGCGGCCAGAGTCGGTTACGAGAGCAACTCCCAGTTCAGTCGGGAGTACAAGCGCTTCTTCGGCAGCACGCCGACGGATCAGGCCTCCCGCTTCCGGGATGGCCAGCTGCGCATCATCGAGGGATAACAAGAGAGGGATTACTTATGCGTTCACTGCTTTGCCTGTTCACCGCTTTACTGCTGACGGCCTGTACCGGGATTGCCGACGGCATTCGCCCCGTTACCGGCTTCCAGCTCGACCGTTATCTCGGCACCTGGTACGAAATCGCCCGCCTCGACCACAGCTTCGAACGGGGGCTGGAGCAGGTGAGCGCCACCTACAGCCTGCGGGATAATGGCGGCGTCAAGGTGCTCAACCGCGGCAAGCAGAGCGATGGCAGCTGGCGCGAAGCCGAGGGCAAGGCCTACTTCGTCGGCAACCCGGACGAGGCGCGGCTCAAGGTGAGTTTCTTCGGCCCCTTCTACGGCGGCTACAACGTCATCGACCTCGACCCCGATTACCAGCTCTCGCTGGTGACCAGCTACAACCACGACTACCTCTGGATCCTCTCCCGCTCACCCAACCCGCCCAAGACGAAGGTGGATGCGCTGGTCGCCAAAGCGAAGTCGCTGGGCTTTGCCACCGACCAGCTGATTTGGGTCAAGCAGACCCCTTAAGCCAGCCGTAAAATAACAAAGGGCAGCCCGCGGGCTGCCCTTTCTGTTGCTGGCGTGGCGGGATGATCAGAGCCGGAAGCGACCGATCTCCTGCTCCAGCCGCTCGGTCAGCGACTTGAGCTCGGCCGCCTGCGCCGCCTCGTTGCCCGCCTGCTCGGCCAGCTCTGCGAGACGTGGCGGATATTCTCGGTATTGCGGCTGATTTCGCCGGTCACCGAGGTCTGCTCTTCGGCAGCTGCGGCGATCTGGGTCGCCATGTCGCTGATGGAGCCGATCGCCTCGTTGATCCGGGCAAGGCTCTGGTTGGCCGCTTCCGCATCCTCGACGCTGGTACCCGCCAGCTGACGGCTGGTCTCCATGCCACCCACGGCGCGACGGGTGGTCTGCTGCAGGGTCTCGATCATCTGCTGGATCTCGTCGGTAGAGTCGTGAGTGCGGCGCGACAGCACCCGCACCTCGTCCGCCACTACCGCGAAGCCGCGGCCCTGCTCACCGGCCCGGGCCGCCTCGATGGCGGCGTTGAGCGCCAGCAGATTGGTCTGCTCGGCGATGCCGCTGATGGTCGCCAGAATGCCGCTGATCTTCTGGGCATGGCTGTCGAGCTCGTTGATGATCTGGCTGGCATCGGCCACTTCGTCCGCCAGACCGGTAATGCTGCGCTGACTCTGGCCAACCTGGGATTGACCAGCAACCGCCAGTGCAACCGCATCGGTGGCGGTAGTGGCGGCAAACTCGGCGTTGCCGGCGATCTCCTGGGTAGCGGAGGCCATCTCGGTCACCGCGGTCGCCACCATCACGATCTCATCCTGCTGCTGGCGTACCCGCTGACTGCGGGCCTGCGCCCCGGCCGCCTGGGCGCGGGACTGTGCCGCCAGCTCGACGGTCACATCCCGCAACCGGCTGACGATGCCGTGCAGCCGCGCCACGAACTGGTTGAAGTTCTGGGCCAGCTGACCCACCTCATCCTTGCTGTGGGTGTTGATGTGAACGGTGAGATCCCCCTCGCCGTGGGCAATGTCGTGCAGGGCGTGCGCGACCCGACCGAGATCGGCGAACAGGTATTTGAAGGTGGCGGTGAGCAGGGCACTGAACACCAGCATCAGCACCAGGGTCAGCCCCACCAGCTCCCACAGCAGGCTGCTGAGCGGCGCTTCCAGCACATCGCGATACATCACCATTGCCAGCAGCCAGTCGGTGCCCGGTACCGGTTGTACCGCCAGCAGCACATCCCGCCCGTCGAGGGTGGCGGCGTGCAGCTCGCTGTTTTCGCGGCCCCACTGCTGGAAGGTGGCGGCAGAGAGTCCCGGCGCCAGCTCGGCGATGGGCTTGAGCGCCAAATCCTTCTGCGGATGGCCGACGATGAGGCCACTGCTGTCGAGCAGCATGGCGTAGCCCTCACCCTGCACCTTCATCGCCAGTACTTCGTCGATCAGCTTGTCGAGCGCCAGGTTGGCCCCCACGGCACCGACCAGCTCACCCTGATGGCGTACCGGCTCGGAGAGGGTGACCACCAGCTTCTGCATGGTGACGCTGACATAGGGGGCGGTGACGATCAGCTGACCCGCTTTCACCGCATCCTGATACCAGGGGCGCTCGCGCGGGTCATAGTTGCCGGTGTTGAGGGAGGGGTCCTGCCGGGTCATCACCCCCTGCGCGGAGCCAAAATAGGTGAGCCCGAAGCCGCCGGAGGTATAGGCCTGCTTCAGGTGCGGCACCAGCTCGGCTTGGGGGTTATCGCTGATCAGGTTGACCAGCGCATGGACGGTGTTCTTGCGATCCGTCATCCATTCGCCGATGGCGACCGAGTAGGCGTGGCCATAGTTGACCGCCTCGCTCTGGATGGCGCTCATGGTGCGGGATTTTAGGGTGTGAAAGGCAACGATGCCGAGCAGTGATGCCATCAGCAGCACTACGCCAAGACTGGTGGCCAGCAGCTTGCCGCGCAGAGAGAGGGTCATGACGACGAATCCTTGTTGTTGTGTCAGGCAGGGAAAACCCTGATGTATCAAAGGCTATCGGCCGCAATATGAACAGACTTTAGTGAATCTGTATATTTTCCCATCTATCAACAACAGAACGCGCTATTCGTGTGAACCAGATCGCTATTCCATGCTACTGACTCTTGTAACAACAAAGCAGCAGCCCGCCCGAAGGCGGCCTGTCACTTACCCCTGATATGCACCGGCGGAGTAGGTCAGCTCATAGCTGTGGCTGTAAATCTCGACGATATTGCCGAAGGGATCTTCCATGTAGACCATGCGGTAGGGCTTCTCGCCCGGGTAGTACTCGCGCACCGGCATCCGCTGCTTGCCGCCCGCCGCGACGATGCGCGCCGCCAGCCCCTCGACATCCGGATCCTGCACGCTGAAGTGGAATACCCCGGTCTTCCAGAATTCGAAGTTGTTCTCACGGCGCTCGCTGTTGGGGAACTCGAACAGCTCGATGCCGATCTTGTCGCCGGTGGAGAGGTGGGCGATGCGAAAAGAACCCCAACCCGGGCCGAACACGTCGTTGCACATCACGCCGATGGCGGAGTCATCCTCGCTGATGGTGGTGGCCGGCATGATGAGATACCAGCCCATCACCTTGGTATAGAACTCGACCGCCTTGTCGAGGTCAGTCACCGTGATGCCGATGTGGGAGAAGTTGCGCGGGTAAGTCATAAGTCACCTTGAAATTGTGTGTGGGAAACAGGTGACATGATAGGAAGGGGCGACATAATGAAAAATAAGGTCAAACTAATGTAAGGCATAAATTAAATTTATGGTTAATCCACTCTGGCTCCACACCCTGGTGGTGGTGCATGAAACCGGCAGCTTTACCCGCGCCGCCGAGCGGCTGGATCTCACCCAGGCCGCCGTCAGCCAGCATATCTCGCGTCTCGAGGCCGAATTTGGCCCTCTGCTGCTGCGCAAGCCCCGTCAGCTGGAGCTCACTCCGCGCGGGCTGGTGCTGCTCGACTTCGCCCGCCAGCAGGCGCAGGCCGCCGAACAGCTGCGGGCGCGCCTCTCTGACGATGACCCTCACCGCGGCGCCATCACCCTCACCACCCCGGGCAGCATCGGCCTGCTGCTCTATCCCCTGCTGCTCGACCAGCAACAGGAGCACCCTGGACTCACTATCCAGCACCGCTTTGCCCCCACCCCCGACATAGTGCAGGCGGTACTGGCGGGGCGCAGCGATCTGGGACTGGTGGATCAACCGCCGGAGCACCCCAGCATCGCCGCCGAGCCCTTCGCCCGCGAACCCCTCTGTCTGGTGGTGCCCAACGATGGCGAGGAGCCGAGCTGGCAGCACCTCTGCAAGCTCGGCTTTATCGACCATCCGGATGGCCGCAGCATGGCACAACGCCTGTTGGGACGACGCTACCCCGGCCAGCGCGTTGACGAGATCCCGCTGCGCGGCTTTACCAACCAGATCGGCCTGATCCTGGAACCGGTCGCCCGCGGCCTCGGTTTTACCGTGCTGCCCCGCTTCGCCGTCACCGCCTTTGCCCAGCAGGAGAAGATCCGGGTGATCCAGAGCTGCATTGAAGTGATCGACACCCTCTGGCTGATCTACCGCGCCGAGTGGCCGCTCCCCGCCCGCCACCAGCGGCTGGTCACCATCCTGAAACAGCGGGTTGCTGCACACTGAACGCTCTTGCGGCAGACATCGAGATCAATCTGGCCACAGTCACCGGACTGCTAACGGCAAGAAGGAGAAGAGAAAGGAGAGAGGGATAAATTGGCGAACGCCGGAAATGCGAAAGGCCAGCTCAATGAGCTGGCCTCTCTGAAAATGGCAGGGGCGGCAGGACTCGAACCCGCAACCATCGGTTTTGGAGACCGCTGTTCTACCAATTGGAACTACGCCCCTGCAACAAACGAGGCGTAGTATACAAAGTGGAGATCAAAGGTAAAGGCTTTTTTTACGCTTTCGATGCGATTGCACAAATCCCGAACAAGTCGCGGTTGTTTGTGCAGCAAAGCGGGATAACTTGCTGTATTTGCAGCCCTGCCGGGGTAGGAATGGGACATAAATGGGGGTAGGGTGAAATCAGGTACCGGGAGGCCACTTATGCTCAATTACCGATTGCTCCAACAACTGGCGCCCCTCAACTTCAGGGATGAACGCAAGACAGAGTCCCTGCCCACCTATCTTGAACGGGTCGCGCCGCTGGTGCCCTTTATTCCTGAAAATGTGCTCTCCCAGTGGATTTACCGTCATTGGCGCGGTTTTGAGTCCAACTGGAGCTTTATCGATCTCGCCAGCCATCAGTTCACCTGTGAAAGCTGGCCCACCGCGCAACTGGTGGATCAGGTGGACTCCCGCCATATGGAGGTGATCGAGCGCTGGGGCGAGATGCTGCGCAGCAACCGCTATGTGCGTCGCTCCTGGCTCGGCGAGAAGATGCTGAGCGAAGGCACCTGGCCCGAACCTGTCATCGTGCTGGTGCCGGAAGAGGGTGCCAGCTACCCGAACGGCCATCCCCTGCCCCGCCCCTACTGCCTGCTGGAAGGACACCACAGACTCGGTTATTTGCGCGCCATGGCCCGCGATGGGGAATCGCTGCAAGAGACGCACAAGGTGTGGATTTGTCGTCATGTTTCCGCCACTTAAACGTTTTTCATGCTGAAATTGGCATCGGAAATAAAATTTTGACAATTAAAAAAGCGGCCCTATAATCTGTCCGGTTTTGAAAAAGGTCGGGACGAAACGATGCAGTTTTTGATTCAGAAAACAGCCTTGCAGACGGGTGGTGCGCACCAGAGCGGCCCCGTTGTTTCCGGTTCCCACCCCAACGATCCCCAGTTATTTTTAAAAAAAGCCCCTGTTTCAGGGGCTTTTTTTTGTGCCCGAAAAACCTCCAATGATGTCAAAGGGAATGCAGACGATGACCAATCCACTCTATAAGAAACATGTCATCTCCATTTCGGACCTGACCAGGTCAGAAATGGAACTGGTAGTCTCAACCGCACAAAGGTTGAAGGCTGAACCTGACACCAGCCTGTTGAAAGACAAGCTGGTTGCCAGCTGCTTCTTCGAAGCCTCCACCCGCACCCGCCTCTCGTTCGAGACCGCGGTACAGCGCCTTGGCGGCAACATCATCGGCTTCGCCGACGGTGGCAACACCAGCGCCAAGAAGGGCGAGACGCTGGCTGACTCCATCAAGATCATCGGCTCCTACTCGGATGCGGTGGTGATGCGCCACCCGAAAGAGGGTGCGGCCCGTCTGGCCTCCGAATTCTCCCGCGTGCCGGTCATCAACGGCGGCGACGGCTCCAACCAGCATCCGAGCCAGACCCTGCTCGACCTGTTCACCATCCATGAGACCCAGGGTCGTCTGGACAACCTCAACGTCGCCTTCGTCGGTGACCTGAAATATGGCCGGACCGTGCACTCGCTGGCCCAGGCCCTCAGCCTGTTCAACTGCCGCTTCTTCTTCATCTCCCCGGAAGCGCTGGCGATGCCGGACTACATCTGCGAAGAGCTGGAAGAGAAGGGTATCCAGTTCAGCGTCCACCAGACCATGGAAGAGGTGATGCCGGAGCTGGACATTCTCTACATGACCCGCGTCCAGAAAGAGCGCTTCGACGAGACCGAATACAAGCACATGGCCGCCAAGTTCATTCTGGAGCTGGCGACTCTGGAAGGGGCCAAGCCCACCATGAAGATCCTGCATCCCCTGCCCCGCGTCGACGAGATCGATGTAGCTGTCGACAAGACTCCCCACGCTTGCTACTTCCAGCAGGCGGAGAACGGGGTCTATGCACGCCAGGCGCTGCTGGCACTGGTACTGAACGAAACTGTCTGAGCTTAGGGGAATATCATGTCTGACAAGAACCAACTGCAAGTCGAAGCCATCCGTCACGGATCCGTCATCGATCACATCCCCGCTGGCCAGGGCATCAAGATCCTCAAGCTGTTCCAGCTGGTCGAAACCCAGGAGCGGATCACCGTCGGCTTCAACCTGAAATCCGGCGCACTGGGCAAGAAGGATCTCATCAAGATTGAGAACACCCGCCTGACCGAGCAACAAGCCAACCAGCTTGCGCTGTTCGCCCCTAAAGCGACCGTCAACATCATCGAAGACTTCAATGTGGTGAAGAAGCACCAGCTGGAGCTGCCGGAGTTCATCGCCGGGGTGTTCCACTGCCCCAACTCCAACTGCATCTCCCATAACGAGCCGGTTGACAGCTACTTCCGGGTGCGCGAAGTGAAAGGCGTGGTGCGGATGAAGTGCAAATATTGCGAGAAGTCCTTCACTCAGGACATCGTCAGCGAGCGTTACTGATATCTGATTGGGCCCCGCGGGGCCCATTTTTGAACCCTGTCACATCACCGAATTTCCAGTCAGCTATAATTTGCCATCGCAAGATGGTAACGCCCGCTCATTCCCTGCATATAGATGGATTATCAGTGTTTTTACCTGATAACTGACTGCTATGGCAGATATCGCGCGTTTACCTCCGGTCATCATCAAAGGAATTCGCCGTGGTCAAAACCCTCAGTCGTCCCGTTGCCCAAGAGCCCGATCTGGCCCAGCTGGATGCCTGTCGCCAGATCATCGGTCAGCACTGCTACAGCACCCAGGAAGAGATCCGCCGCGAGCTGTCGGAGCGCGGCTTTGCCGACATCAGCCAGTCCACCATCTCACGCCTGCTGCGCCGCCTCGGCGTGGCCAAGGCGCAGAATGCCAACGGCAAGAAGGTCTACACCCTGGTCGACGAGCAGCTGGAACCCGCCGGCAGTACCCGCTCTATCCACGACATGGTGCGCGAAGTGGTACACAACCAGCAGATGGTGCTGATCCACACCACTCCGGGGGCCGCCACCGTGGTGGCTCGCCTGCTGGATCGCAACGCCAATCCCGAGATCATGGGTGCCGTCGCAGGTAATGACGTGGTGCTGGTCGCGCCGCGCCATATCAGCCGTACCCGTCAGGCCCATGCCGCCGTGGTGCGCACGCTGGCGCAGGCCCGCTAAGCCATTTCCCCCTAAATACATCGAGGCGACCCGCGGTCGCCTTTTTGTTGCCTGCTATTTTGTGTCCATCACTTCTTGCGCCCATAAAAAACGGGAGCCCGCAGGCTCCCGTTTCATCTTGCTTGTCATCCCTCAGGAGAGCACGGCGCCCAGGCTCAGGCAGACCACGATCAGCACGGTCAGGATACCGAGCAGCGGAGCCACCCACTTCAGCCAGCGCACATAAGGCACCTTGGCGATGGCCAGACCGCCCATGACCACGGCGGAGGTCGGGGTCACCAGGTTCACCAGACCGGAGGCAGACTGGTAAGCAGTCACCACCAGATCGCGGCCCACGTTGGCGAAGTCGGCCAGCGGCGCCATGATCGGCATGGTCAGTACAGCCAGACCGGAGGAGGACGGCACCAGGAAGGAGAGCACCACTTCCAGCACGAACATCACGTTGATAAAGACGATGGTGGAGAGGCCGGTCACGATCCCTTCTGCACTGTGCAAAATGGTGTGAGTGATCATGCCGTTATCCATCACTACCACGATACCGCGGGCGATACCGATGATCAGCGCCACACCCAGCAGGTCGCGAGCACCGTCGATAAAGTTGGAGGTCAGCTCCTCTTCGCTCATGCGGGAGATGACACCGACTATGATGGCGGCAGCCAGGAACACGCCGGAGATCTGCGCCATCCACCAGCCCAGCACGGCCACACCGTAGATCATCACGGCGAAGGCGGCGACGAAGATACCCAGCACGATTTTACGGGTCAGGGTGAACTCCAGCATCTGGTCGCTCTTGTTGCCAAGGAAGTGGGCACGGTTCTCTTCCCACTTGTCAGCCACCAGGGATTTGCTCGGATCGCTGCGCACCATCTTGGCGTAACGCATGACGTAGGCAACACAGAGCAGCCAACCGGCGACCAGCATGGCAACGCGCAGCCAGATACCATCGGTGAAGGAGATACCGGCGGCGTTGGCGGCAATCACTGTCGCAAACGGGTTGATGGTGGAACCGAGAGTACCGATACCGGCGCCCAGCAATACGGTTGCCGCTGCCACCACAGGGTCGAAGCGGGCGGCCATCATCACCGGCACCAGCAGGGTGTAGAAAGGCAGCGACTCTTCGGCCATGCCGTAGATGGTGCCGCCTGCGGCGAACAGCGCCATCAGGATCGGGATCATCCACTCTTCACGGCCACGCAGACGGTCGGTCACACGTTCGATACCGGCATCGATGGCACCTGTCTTGGTCACAATGCCAAGAAAACCACCGATGATCAGGATAAAGAGGGAGACGTCGATGGCGCCTGCCTCATAGGTGTCGTGGTTGTAGAGGCCATCGATAGGTGCCAGCAGCACGTCGACGATCCCCTGGGGATTCCCCTCCACCAGTTTGTAGGTACCCGCCACCGGCACTTCTTTGCCGAGGGCTTCGTTCATGGTCATCTCGTATTTGCCGGCCGGCACTATCCAGCTCAGGGCGGCCACCAGGGCGATCAGCACAAACAGTATCGTGTAGGCTGACGGGAACTTGAATTTGGTCATGGTCCAGCTTCCTTCTGTGGGTGTGGTATCCATGCAGGCTGCGGGTTGTAGGGTTAGAGGTATTATGCCGCTGTCACATGGTCGAAAAGCCGGGGGTCGCCCCCCGGCACCACTACTGCGACCTTAGTCGCCCAGCGTAGCAACCATCACTGCCTTGATGGTGTGCATCCGGTTTTCGGCCTCGTCGAACACGATGCTGTGCTCGGATTCGAACACGTCCTCGGTCACTTCCAGGCCTTTCATGCCATATTTGTCAGCCACTTCCTTGCCCATGGTGGTCTCGTCGTTGTGGAACGCCGGCAGGCAGTGCATGAACTTCACATCCGGGTTCTTGGTGGCGTTGATGACATCCATGTTGACCTGATACGGAGTCATCAGTTTGACGCGCTGATCCCAGGCTTCTTTCGCTTCACCCATGGATACCCAGACGTCGGTGTAGAGGAAGTCCGCACCCAGCACACCCTCTTTCACATCTTCGGTCAGGGTGATGCGTGCGCCGGTCTCTTCGGCGATCAGGCGGCACTTGGCAACCAGCTCTTCTTCCGGCCAGAAGGCTTTCGGCGCAACCAGACGGATGTCCATGCCCATTTTGGCGGCGCCGACCATCAGGGAGTTACCCATGTTGTTGCGGGCATCACCCAGGTAGGCGAACTTGATTTGATCCAGACGCTTGCCCTTGCCGTGCTCCAGCATGGTCATGAAGTCGGCCAGGATCTGGGTCGGGTGGAATTCGTTGGTCAGGCCGTTCCAGACCGGGACACCGGCGTAGGCGCCCAGCTCTTCCACGATCTCCTGACCGTAGCCGCGGTATTCGATACCGTCATACATGCGACCCAGTACACGGGCGGTGTCCTTCATGGACTCCTTGTGACCGATTTGGGAACCGCTTGGGCCAAGGTAGGAGACTTGCGCGCCCTGGTCGAAGGCCGCCACTTCAAATGCACAACGGGTACGGGTGGAGGTCTTCTCGAAAATCAGGGCGATGTTTTTACCGACCAGATGCTTGCGCTCGTAGCCACCGTATTTGGCTTTCTTCAGGTCGATGGCCAGGTCGATCATGTATTGGATTTCGCGCGGGGTGAAGTCCAGCAGTTTCAGGAAGTTACGGTTACGCAGATTAAAAGCCATGATGAGTTCTCTCTATATTTGTTTCAGACCAATTCGGGCAGTAGTGTTGACTACGCATTCTCAGTACAGATATCGGTAATTACGCATGTACGGTGCGGGTGGCGACGATATTGGTGCCGGCTTCACCCTTGAGGATGGCAAGACCATCTTCCAGCGAGCCGATGCCAACCATGCCGCCGGTCGCTTTGACAAATTCACAGGAGGCTTCGACTTTCGGCCCCATGGAACCTGCATCGAACTTGACCCCGGCCAGCTCGTCCGGGCTGGTGACCCGCAGCGGACGCTGGGTCGGTTTGCCCCAATCCAGATAGACGGCATCGGCATCGGTCAGGATCAGCAGGGCGTCGGCCTTGATCTGCTTGGCCAGATAGGCGGCAGACATGTCCTTGTCGATGACGGCTTCGATACCAGTCAGGCTCTGGCCATCCCAAGTCACAGGGATGCCGCCACCACCGGTACAGATGATGAGGTGGCCCTGGGCAATCAGGGTTTCGATGGCATCGCCTTCAACGATGCGCTGGGGCAGCGGGGACGGCACTACGCGGCGGAAGAACTTGCCGTCAGCCTTGACCACCCAGTGCTTCTCTTCTGCCAGGGTGCGGGCTTCAGCCTCTTCGTAGACGGGGCCGATAAATTTGGTCGGGTTGGCGAATGCCGGATCCTTGGGATCAACCTGCACCTGAGTCAGCAGCGCGGTGACGTTGCGGCTCGGCATCAGGTTTTTCAGCTCCTGGATCAGCATGTAGCCGATCATGCCTTGGGACTCGGCACCCAGCACATCCAGCGGATAGGGGGATACCTTGGTGTAGGCGCTGTTTTGCAGGGCCAGCAGGCCGACTTGCGGGCCGTTGCCATGCACCAGCACCACGTTGTACTCCTGAGCGATCAGGGCGATGGTCTTGGCGGCAGTTGCAATATTCTTGCGCTGGATATCCGCTTCCAGTGGCTCACCACGACGGAGCAGTGCATTGCCACCCAGAGCGACGACGACAGTTGGTTTTTTCATAGTGGTTAATCTCGAGTTTGGTTCTGTGTGGCGCCAGCTTCTGCCGGCGCCACGCCGTCTCATCAGATGCTGTCGCGTTCCATCGGGCAGCTCATGCAGCGGGCGCCGCCGCGGCCACGGCCCAGTTCATCACCCGGGATGGAGAGAACTGTGATACCGGCCTTGTCATATTTCTCGTTGGTGTAGGTATTGCGCTCGTAACCCACCACCACGCCGGGACGCACGGTCAACACGTTGTTGGCGTCGTTCCACTGCTCGCGTTCGGCTTCGAAGCTGTCACCGCCAGTGGTGATGATCTTCAGCTGATCCACGCCCAGTGCTTTCTCGATAGCAGTGACGAAGTAACCCTCTTCCTTGATGTTCATGCCGGTGGCGCCGCCCGGAGTCAGGCTCCAGCACTGCACATCCTTACGGATCACTTCCGGATAGACGGAGAAGGTGTCGATATCCATGTGGGTCATCACGGTATCCAGGTGCATGCAGCTGCGGTGTTTCGGCAGCTCCATGGCGATGACCTGCTTGGCCTGACCGTGTTTGAACAGGCTGCGAGCCAGATGCTCGACACCTTGCGGGGTGGTGCGCTCGGACATGCCGATCAGCACGGCGCCGCGGCCGATAACCAGTACGTCGCCACCCTCGATGGTGGAGTTGTCGTAGTCACGCTCCTCGTCACCGAAGTACTTGATGAAGTCCTGACCGGCAAACATCGGGTGCCAGCGGTAGATGGCCTTCACATGGTTGGTTTCGCGGCGACGAGCCGGCTTGGCCATCGGGTTGATGGAGACGCCACCATAAACCCAGCAGGAGGTGTCACGGGTAAAGAGGTGGTTGGGCAGCGGCTCGATGATGAAATCGGTCGGAGCGTGCATGCCCACTACCATGTTGACACCGCTGTAGGGCATCTCGGAGTAGGTCAGGCCGCCGGAGAGAATGCGGGCCAGTTCGCGGTGCGGCATGTCAGCCAGGAAGCAGCGCACGTCGTTGGCAAAAGAAGAGCCGAGGCGATAGTCGGAGACCTGATGTTGCAGCAGCCAGGTTTTGGCTTCCGGCACATCCAGGGTTTCCGCCAGCAGATTGGTCAGCAGGAAAACTTCGACATTCTGATCGCGCAGTACCTGAGCGAATTTGTCGTGCTCCTGACCGGCGCGTTCAACAGACAGGACGTCATCGAACAGCAGATCCTGGCAGTTGGAAGGAGTCAGACGCTTCAGACTGAGGTTGGGGCGGTGCAACATGACACGGCGCAATTGGCCAACTTCAGAACCTACATAAAATTTGCTCATGATTATATTCCGTCTAGCAGTGGTCCCTGCGAGTGATTGAATAGATTCCTTCTATTCATGCTCGTGGCTAAGGCGGGATATTCTTTATGTAGGGTAATCAGCTTATGTTCTATCCTGCCCTTGCCTTTCGAGACCGAGGTTAGCCCTGCGAATCACGACAAACTTAGACATTGATCACATTCACTCAGAACTGAATATATTCACCATCCATTCTATGACACCGGTAGCAAATTGCGCATTTTCCACACAAAGCGCACCGAATAACCATGCAAAACCACCCCGCTATATTTCAAGTTGATTCATTTTTTATTCATGCCAGTTCACTGGAGCGATTAAATGCAAATAACAAAAACCGTTAAAAATCATTACCATAAGTAACTTTACAAATATAATTTGAATATTATTCCCTAGGTATTGAATACATCGCCGTGACGGGATGAACACGTGAGAAATAAATACTCACATCGACCACATTCACTGCATAAATCTTTTCTTGTTCCAGATCATGGCATTGATGCCAACCCCATCAGGCTCGGCCCCATAAGTCACCACCTCTTTGTGCGGTTCAACTTAATATGCACAAAGTCCGCATCAAGGTGGGCAACCATCCTCGTCGGTCACCACAACGCCTTTTGATACTTTTTTCATTAATTGAATTTATTCGTCTCACCTTGCACTGGCGCCAACCTCGACTTAACTCAGAAAGTGATCCAGATCACACAGGAATGGCACTACCAAGGAGTTGTTATGAAGATGAAACCCATGCTGTTGCTCGCGACTTTGCTGCTCTCTGCGCTCCCCACCCTCAGTCAGGCTGAAGGAGCCCCTGCCATGCCCATGGTGGTATGCCATGTCGACAAGGCCCCCCAGATGCTGGTGCCTGACTATATCTGCCGCTGGCAGGGAGGCAGTGTTCATTACTAGTCGAAACAACGAGAGGAGCATCACTCCTCTCGCCTTGTGATGAGACTGGCCCCTCCTATACTGAAATCAGCGGTTTTCTCATGGATAGGGGAACGTCATGATCTTGTTGGTCGGTGGAGAGAAGGGGGGGAGTGGCAAGAGCTGCCTGGCACAAAATCTGGCGGTCTACCTCAGATCCCAATTTCAGGGGGAGGTGTTACTGGTCGACTGCGACCCACAGCGCACCACCTCTGACTGGATTCAGGAGCGCAATGACAACCCGGAGCTACCACAAATCAACTGCGTGCAGCTCTATGGCAATATTCGCAACGACCTGCTCAGCCTGAAAAACCGCTACGACTACGTCATCGTCGATTGCGGCGGGCAAGACAACCGGGCTCTGCGCTCCACCATGGCTGTCGCCACCCACGCCCTGATCCCCTTGCGCCCGAAACGCCGCGACCTCAAGACCCTGCCCCACATGGAAGATCTCATCACCACCTGCAAGATGGTCAACCCGACCCTAAATGCAGCCGTAGTGCTGACCCAGTGCCCCGCCCTGCCCAATCAGGTAAAACGCATTCTGGAAGCGAAAGAGGTTTGCTCCTCGTTCGGTGTCGACGTCCTGAACGCCATCACCTATGGCCGCAACGTCTATGACGACAGCGAAGAGAAGGGACTGTCGGTGATGGAGATCGAGCCGGATGGCAAATCCGCCGAAGAGATCCGGGCCATCGCCAAAGAGTTCCTGCAAGTGGGGGTGTGAGATGGGTCTGGCCGATCTGAAGAAAAAGCACCAGTTGCATCACCAGAAGAAGTTCACCGTCGACGAATTTATCGAAGATGCGGAGTTCTACGCCAAGGGCAAACCCAAGGTGGTCAGCCTTGAACTGGGCCTGCACCGTGACGAGGCGTTGTCGGCGTTGGCCTTTATCGAGAGTGGCGAGCACCTGAAGCCCAGCTACAAAAAGGCCACCTTCTCCATGAGCACGGTGGCCATCGACGAGCTGGGTAATCTGACCCAGCAAGATGGAATGAACAAGTCCCTGTTGCTGCGCCTTTTTACCCATTACTTCTCTTCGCTGACTCCTGAAGAGCGCCAGACCATCTATGAGCGGCTCAACCAGCGCTAATAATTTCTCCATTCAACCGCTCTTTGTGTGCCTCGCCAACTCACCCCGAATGACCATCATCAGACTGCGACATCTGTTTCTGAAGCAACCAAAACGCCGTGTAAGAGATCTGCCATTCCATATGTAAGCCAACAGCCGAAAAGATCCCCGAGATAATCGGAAGATAAGATCTTAAAACATGAAGACGATAAACTTAACTATCTGTTTATAAATGAATAAATCGAAACTCATCACTTTCGAAACAGCTAATGACAAAAACGTTTTCCAATCTGGCGTTGTAGCCGGTTAGAAAATCCTTATAGTTACTCATGCACGGACGCAATGAAGTCGGTCAGGAAGATTGGCTGCCAGGGTTGGGCAAATGGACTCACCACAGGATGTGGTAAAGGACACCTCCCAGGACGGAGAAAGTGCGACGGGACAGGATGACTCGTCAGGCCAAGATGGCTAAAGGACACCCCAAAGGATTGGGAAGGGGAAACCTAAAGGAAGAGGTAAACAGTCAGGGATTGCAGGGAGCAACTTCGTTCAAGGATCTGAGCGATACGACTACCGGGGGCGACGCAAGTCGCCCCCATCTTTTTATCTGCGTTTCACAGCCCTATCGCTTGCCTCAGCCCACGGCCTTCTTGCCAGAACCTTC
This sequence comes from Aeromonas sp. 97A, assembly GCF_051919185.1. Lineage (NCBI taxonomy): Bacteria > Pseudomonadati > Pseudomonadota > Gammaproteobacteria > Aeromonadales > Aeromonadaceae > Aeromonas > Aeromonas sp. 97A. The sequence goes on from NZ_JBQBFF010000001.1 coordinate 3,390,142, forward strand.
CCGACCCGCTGCCTAAGCAAAATACATATGAAAGGGCGCCACTATGGCACCCTTTTCTGTTTTCTAATCGGCAAACAAGCTTATATCACGCGAGAGAACTGCTGCTGACGCGCCTTGTTGCGCAGGTACACGTCGAAGCACATGCAGATATTGCGGATCAGCAGCTGCCCCGTGGAGGAGACCTCCAGGCCATCCTCCGTCATACGCACCAATCCATCGTTGATGAAGGTCTGCAGCAGCTTGAGATCGTCGGCAAAATACTCTCTGAAATTGAGACCGTGCGCCTGCTCGACAGACGCAAAGTTCAGACGGAAATCACAGATAAGCCGCTTGATCACCTCACGGCGGATCAGGTCATCCTGATTGAGCGAGCAGCCTTTCCACTGGGCATGACCCAGCTCTGCAACCTGTGCGTAATAGGCCTTGAGCTCTTTCTGGTTCTGGGAGTAGGCATCACCGATCATGCTGATGGAGGAGACCCCCAGCCCCAGCAGATCGCAATCACCTTGAGTGGTATAGCCCTGGAAGTTGCGGTGCAGCTTACCCTCGCGCTGCGCGACCGCCAGTTCGTCATCGGGTTTGGCAAAATGGTCCATGCCGATGAACTGGTAACCCTGACCGGTGAGGAAGGCGATGGTGTCCTGCAGCATGGCCAGTTTCTCCTGCGGCGCAGGCATATCCACCTCTTTCAACTTGCGCTGGGCGGCAAAGCGGCTCGGCAGATGGGCATAGTTGAAGATGGAGAGGCGCGCCGGATCCGTTTTGAGCACCTCTTCCAGCGTATGGTGGAAGCTGGCACGATCCTGATGCGGCAGGCCATAGATAAGGTCGAGGTTGGTCGAGCGGAAACCCAGTTCTCTGGCCCGTTCCAACATGGCTTTAATAAAGTCGTTGTCCTGCTCGCGGTTGACTGCGACCTGTACATCCTTGTTGAAGTCCTGCACCCCAAGGCTGATGCGGTTGAAGCCGACATCTCGCAACACATCCAGCATGGTAATGGCAATCTCGCGCGGATCGACCTCGATGCTGAACTCCCCCTCTTCGGCGAAATGGAAGTGCTCACGCAGCATGGCCATCAGGCGGCGCGTTTGCGCTTCATCCAGATAGGTGGGTGTACCGCCACCCCAGTGCAGCTGGGTGACCATACGGTGCTTGAAGAGCGGGGCTTGCGCCTTGATCTCCTGCTCCAGATAGTCGAGGTACTCGTCAGCCTTGTGCTGATGGCGGGTAATGACCTTGTTGCAGCCGCAGTAGTAGCAGAGCTTGTGACAGAAAGGGATGTGCACGTAGAGCGACAGATTGCGCTTGGGATACTGGCCGGCAGCGCGGACAAAATCCGGATAGCCGAAGCTCTCGTTGAACTCCAGCGCAGTGGGATAAGAGGTGTATCGCGGGCCACTGTAGTTATATTTTTCGATCAGGGCCTGATCCCACACAATCTGTTCTGCTTGCACGCTCGCTTCCTCTCTTGTTGTTATTGTTGGCTCACCGACCTAACTGAAAATCCTTCAGCTGGGCCACATCCTTGAGGATCTGAGCCTCCAGCTCGGCCTCGTAGCCGCTTCGTTCGAGATCCATCTTCATCACTTCATTGCGCTTGAGGGCACGTCTGGCCTCATGAGTCGGCATATCTTTCACCTTCTCATACAGCCCGTACAGACCCGGGAACTCGGCAACGAATGCTCGCCCCCCCTTGATCTGCAACGCATCCAGCAGATTGGTCAGCCGAATGGCGCCTTCGGAGTAATCGCACTGCCCCTCCTGCACCGCATGAGCAATGACCCGCACGCTCTCCAGAATTCGTTCATTGCGAGCGGTAATCGCCTGCCACTGCATCGCTTGCTGTCGTCTCAGCCTGGCCAGCAGCATGCCTGCATAGATGGCCAATCCTGACAAAATCAGGCCGCCCAACAGGGCGGCCAGCATCCATCCACTCATCACTTTTTCTTCGGCTCAGGCTTGGGTTCCGGCTTGAAATCGACCTGGTTGAAACGGTCCCACAACTCCTCTTCGGAGGCCGGTTTCTGCTCGTCGAACTCGGCGTCATCGCCATCATCAAACGGCAGCTCATCATCTTCATCATCGTCGTTGTCGATGATGCCCAGCTCATCCATCAGCTCCTGATAACGGTCGACACGCTGATCAACCCAGGCCTGCTCGGCCGCTTCCAGGGTTTCACCGGCATCAAGACGATCCAGCAGATCATTCAAGCGGTCATCGTTTTCGATGGAAGCCAGCTCCTGCTCGGGGGTCATCACCAGCTTCTTCTCTTTCACCGCCTTGGGTGCTGCCGGCTTCTTCTGTTTGTCATCAACTACCAGTACTACCGGCTTGCGGGAACCAATACGCGGATCTTTGGACTGGCTGTTGCCAGACTTGCTCTTCGGCTGTTCAACTTGCTGACGAGAACCAGCCTTCAGGCCCTTGCGCTTGGCAGCCCGTTTACGCTCACGGCCTTCCTGAGCACTGACATCAGATTCTTTGCGCTTGCCAGTAGGCTTGCGAGTGGGTTGTTTGGCAGACATGAATGGCTAACTCCGAAAATAACTGGTTTGACCCGTACCCGGGATGATCTCACCCGGTGGGATACGATGCGAGGAACAGTAAGGCTGGAACAAGAGCAGGATCCCGCACCAATCCGGCCAAATCAGGCCACTGAACACCGCAGGATCGGTATCCTCTGGGCATGTTGCTGCTATTTTGACACAGAATGGCTAATCGGGTTAATGACCCAAAAGAAAAAAGGCAGCCGAAGCTGCCTTGATATGTTCATGCGTGCGCCATCCTGAATGGCAAAACAATCTGTTTCGTCCTCTTCGTGACAACTTGTCGCCGCATCATATCGTTGTGTGGTCATCCTGACCTTATATTGGTCATTCCTGAATATGCGTGTGCTTGTTTGACCCGTCTCGACCGCATCCTGCCATCGTGCCGGGGAGTCTGCATCCCGCAACCCCATCCCGCTCCGGAGATGGTCACCATCCTGATCCTTCAATCCTTTGCCAGCTCATCCGAGCCCATGGCATCCCGCCACGCCAGCCATCCTCTGCTCACAACACCCTGTCGTGAAACCGCCACCCAATCCGTGGGTGAATCCATTAAGCCTACTGTACCAACTCTATAAAGCGGCTCAATCCACTCAAAACATTCTCAACATGTCGAAAAATATCAATATTTATATAATCTGTTGATAAATAATGATTATTTAATATTTTATGCAATTTTATGAGCCTTGGCCTGCCTTGAGAATGGGAGATCTCTTACAGAACGGGGGGATTAAACCGAGAATTATCTGAAAGCCATAAAAATAACGGGGAGCCCAGGCTCCCCGTTTCAACTAAAATCGACCGTATCGACTATATCAGTGCAGACCCGCCACATATTTGGAGAGGGCTTCGATATCCTGATCAGTCAGTTTCTTGGCAACGTCCCGCATCATGCCATTCGGATCGTTGTCACGCGTGCCGGCACGGAATGCGGTGAGCTGAGCCTTGATATAGGCAGGATGCTGGCCGGACAGGTTTGGATACTTCGCCTGTTCGACACCCGAGCCACGGGGACCATGGCAAGCCGTACAAGCTGCCAGACCGCGACTCATGTCACCACCCATATAGAGTGCCTTGCCCACTTCGACCACGTCGTCAGGGACAGCGATAGGGGTAACCTTCAGGCTGGAGAAATAAGCCGCCAGGTCATCCATGTCCTGTTCCGACAAAGGTAACGCCATCGGCCCCATCACTGGCGCAACCCGGCCAATTTGACCAGAAGCGGCAGCCTTCAGTTCAACTAACTGTTTTTTGATATATGATGCGTGCTGACCAGCAATTTTGGGGTACATATCAACCAGGCTGTTTCCGTCCGGTCCATGACAAGCCGCACAAACGGCAGCCTTGGTCTGTCCCGCAGCGGCATCGCCCTTGGCTTGTGCCATCCCCGTTACGCCAACCATCAGAGCAAGAGTAATGACTAGGTTCTTCATGGCGTTCCAACTTTTCGTTATTAGGCTTCCAGATCCCATGCCGCTGAAGGCATGTTAAAATAAACGCGTTTAAGCGACGCTATTTTACACCATTTTACAAAAAAGTAACTCTATAACCCTCTATCTCAATGGGGAATTTACGTTGGATACACAAACTCTGAATTTCAATAAGGTGCATTTTGTGACCAGCGCACCCGACATCCGTCACCTGCCAAATGATGGGGGTGTCGAGATCGCGTTTGCCGGCCGTTCCAACGCCGGTAAGTCATCTGCATTGAACACCTTAACCAAACACAAGAACCTGGCGCGCACCAGTAAGACACCCGGTCGTACCCAGCTGATCAACCTGTTTGAGCTGGAACCGGGCAAGCGTCTGGTCGACTTGCCGGGTTATGGTTATGCGCAAGTTCCGCTGGAAATGAAGCTCAAGTGGCAAAAGTCACTGGCAGAGTATCTGCAGCGCCGTGAGTCATTGAAAGGTCTGGTGATCCTGATGGACATCCGCCACCCGCTCAAAGATACCGACATGAACATGCTGGAGTGGAGCTCGCACCGTCAGTTGCCCGTCATGCTGCTGCTGACCAAGGCTGACAAACTGAGCCCCGGCCCGCGCAACAACCAGGTGATCAAGGTGCGCCAGGCCGTTGCCAACCTCGGTTCCCAGATCCAGGTCGAAGCGTTCTCCTCCCTCACCAATATCGGTGTGGAGAAGCTGGCGCAAACCCTGACCGAATGGTACGTCAGTGGTGACGATACCGACCTGCTGGACGCTGACGAACAGCAACCTGCCGAGGAGTAATCTACTCCTCGCTCTCCTTGCAATTGGCGGAGCACTCCTCCGCTGATTGAAAGGGTTTCAGATTGCCGCTTTCACCTGCCTCACAACAAACACCCTGCATTCGCCTCCCCTGCTATATCCATTACCGCTTACAGTTCATATAGATGGCAGTTAATTTACACAAGGAATTAACCTCTAAAGACGTTGAGAGCGTTTTCAAATTCGTTCTTTCAAAACGAACCAGAATTACAAAAAGAGACAAAAATGAAATTTAATTACAAGATCTAACCGAAAGGGACAAAAATGAGGCCGGACGACAGTGATGCCATCCAGCCTGAAATAATAAGTTCAAAAAATTGGGAAGAAGCTGAATCTTGAGTACCAGACGACAGGTATTCCTCAAGAAGCAGCCTCATTCTATCAAATGCATCGCCAATTTAAAGCATTTACTCTAAATGATGCGCATAAAAAAACACCCCGACGAGAACCTCATCGGGGCAGCTATTCAGCCACATTCAATTACGTGAAATAAAAGGTCTGAAAGATAGAACATCTTACCTCTGTACCCTACGCAGACAACTGTACAGCAAAGCAGCAGAAAGTGAAAGTAATTTATGTAATTTAGTTTCACAACTTACAGATTAAGAAAAAATCTTTTATTTTCATGTAGATAAAAAAATCCCCAGTACGAATACCGGGGAGTTATAAAGGTGACTAGCTAGCACTTCCTCAACTATCTAGTTAGTCAGCGCCATTTCAAAGTAGTTCCGCTACAAAACAAAAAAACTTTGAAAAATCAGAGATAGATAGCGCCATCTTCAGCAAACTCTTGTTCTTCAATGAGTTTTTCAGCCATATCTTCAATATCAAAACGTACACTTTCGAAGGCTCTAACGATGTCATCCTCTCTCGTCAGCGCCAGACCGGTCATTCTCTCCAGCCGCCGCTGACTGATGTAACAATCTATCAGCGCCCCCATCTGCTGGGCAGGAAAACGCACCCGCTGTTCGTCAGCCTGCCACTCCATCAGATCAGGAAACAGAATACCCTGGTTCATATCACCCCCAAGTTACGCTTTAACTCTCTCAATACCTGTTTAGTCCCGGGACGAATTCCGCGCCACACGGTAAACGCTTCGGCAGCCTGCTCCACCAGCATGCCGAGTCCATCCATGGTTTGACGGGCCCCATGCTGTTTGGCCCAACAGATAAACGCCGTATCCGAGGCGCCATACATCATGTCGTAGATGGCAATATCAGTGTGGATCAGGGCAGGGGCCAACGGCGGCAGCTCTCCTTGCAGGCTGGCTGAAGTCGAATTGATGACGAGATCGAACGGACCAGCCAACTGCTCATAGGTCTGGGCAGTCACAGGCCCCAGATCGTGGAATTCGGCAGCCAACTGTTGCGCTTTTGTGTGGGTACGGTTGGCGATCACCAGCTCGCTCGGCAACTCAGCCAGCAGCGGCGCCAATGCACCACGAGCCGCGCCACCGGCCCCCAGCAGCAGGATCCGGCTATCCGCCAGCGTCACACCATGGGACTTGAGATCGGCGACCAATCCGGCGCCATCGGTATTATCCCCCAGCAACACGCCATCATCGGTCAGCTTGATGGTATTGACCGCGCCCGCCCGCTTGGCCCTTGGGCTCAACCGATCAACCAGCGCGAATGCCTGCTCCTTGAACGGCACAGTGACGTTACAGCCCTTGCCCCCTTGGTCAAAGAAGGTGCACAGGGCTTGGGCAAACTCGTCGACGGCGGGTTCAGCCAGCCCATACTCCAGCTCTTGCTGGGTTTGTCTGGCAAACAGGGTGTGAATGAAGGGGGACTTGCTGTGGCGCACCGGGTGGCCAAAAACCAGATAACGATCCATCAAAGAGTTCCATCAGAGGGCAATATTCCGATTTAACGGGTTTTCGCACTCGGGAACAAGCCGAATAACGGCCAGTAAAAAGGGACCATCATGGTCCCTCTGGTCACAGCCACTCTCGCGGCGTTAGGTAATCGGTGTAGAGCAAGGCTTCAGGAGTGCCCGCCTCCGGCTGCCAGTCATACTCCCAACGTGCCAGCGGTGGCATCGACATCAGGATCGACTCGGTACGTCCGCCGGTCTGCAGCCCGAACAGGGTGCCACGGTCATACACCAGATTGAACTCCACATAACGGCCGCGACGATAGAGCTGGAACTCCCGCTCCCGCTCGCCATAGGGCAGCGCCTTGCGTCGTTCGATGATCGGCAGGTAAGCATCAAGATATCCCCGACCTACCGCCTGCATAAAGGCAAAGCCGTCGGCAAAAGGCCAGCGATTCAGATCGTCGAAGAAGAGGCCGCCCACCCCTCGCGTCTCGTTGCGATGCTTGAGGAAGAAGTAGCGATCGCACCAGGATTTGAACTCGGGGTAGATCTCATCACCAAAGGGCTGGCAGAGATCATGGGAGACCTGATGCCAGTGCTGCACATCCTCGGCAAACGGGTAGAAGGGCGTCAAATCGAAGCCACCGCCAAACCACCAAATGGGCTCTTCACCCTCTTTCTCGGCGATGAAGAAACGGACGTTGGCGTGGCTGGTCGGCACATAGGGGTTGTGCGGATGGATCACCAGCGACACGCCCATCGCCTCGAACTTGCGACCGGCCAACTCGGGCCGATGGGCTGTAGCAGAGGCAGGCATGGCATCGCCATAGACATGGGAGAAGTTGACGCCCCCCTGCTCGATCACCGCGCCGTGGCGCAGCACACGGGTGCGACCACCGCCACCGCCTTCACGGCTCCAGGTATCTTCCACAAAGTGTCCACTGCCGTCGGCCTGCTCCAGACCACGGCAGATCTCGTCCTGCAACTGCAACAGGAAGGCCTTGACCTGGGCCACATCCGGTTTGCTCATCTTGTCTCCAGTCAGGCAGGATCGTGAACGCCCTGTCCATTTTTATAGTTAAATCAATCCGATGAGCTCACCGCTCAGCGGATTGATAGCAAATCATGACGTATCCGCCTGCTCAGGAGGGGCGAATAATGGCTCCGGTTCGGGCGTCCTTGATCTCGGACGGGTTAGCTTGACCACCCACTTCACCGGGCAGGATATAGGCTAACTTGCTTGCCAGCCGCTCACCGATATCGGCCACCCGACGGGCAGGCTCCTCACCGGTCAGGTTGGCGCTGGTAGAGACCAGCGGCTTGCCAAAGGCGCGACACAACGCCTGCACCTGAGGATGAGCCGTCACGCGTACCGCGAGGGTCTCGAACTGCCCGGTCAGCCAGGCCGGCGTCGTTGCACGGGCAGGCATGATCCAGGTAAAAGGACCGGGCCAGCTGGCTTCAACCCGAGCCAGTTGCTCACCGCTAAGCTGACTCAGATCGATGTAATCCTGTAATTGCGCCACGTCGGCAGCAATCAGGATCAACCCTTTCTCTACCGGACGCTGTTTGATGGCCAGCAGTCGCTGCACCGCAACTTCGGAGTCGGGATCACACCCCAGACCAAACACGGCCTCGGTCGCATAGGCAATCACCCCTTCCTGTTGGAGAGCAGCAACCGCCTGTTCAAATTCATTTGGCATAGGAAAAATGCGGCAGCCAAGCTGCCGCCTCGTCACTTAGTAGCAAGTTGAATCCGTATGGCGGCGACCATGGCAAAATGACGTTTTGCTGTAGCACAGGAAAAATACGACACATCCGGAGCGCCACCCGTTCACTTACTTGAGTTGAGCCTGCAGGGCGGCATCCTTGGCCATCACCTCTTCGGCATTCTTCTGGCGTTCGGCCCGAACCTTGGCCGCCAGTTCATCATCGGCTACTGCCAGCATCTGGGCTGCCAGATAACCTGCGTTCTTGGCACCGGCTTTGCCGATCGCCACGGTCGCTACCGGTACACCACCCGGCATCTGCACGGTGGAGAGCAGCGCATCCAGCCCCTTGAGCGGGCCACCATCGATGGGCACCCCGATCACGGGACGAGTCGTGATGCCGGCTACGGCACCCGCCAGATGCGCCGCCAGACCGGCAGCACAGATAAAGACCTTGCAGCCACGGGCCTCGGCATCGGTCACATACTGATGGGTCGCAGCCGGCGTGCGGTGCGCGGAGGTGACTTTGACTTCCACTGCGATATCAAATGACTTGAGCACCTCGAGGGTAGTCTGCATCACGGGGAAATCAGAATCAGAGCCCATCAATACGGCAACAAAGGGTTTATTCATGGTGGGAATTTCCTTACTCCAAGTGGGGGGTTGAAGTTCACCGAAAACGTTTCAATCCGGTTGCGGCGGCGGGATTATACCTGCTCACTTTGGTGGCCGCATTTCTTTTGCGGACAGACCCAACGCAGAGTTCCCCTCACTTTTTTCTCTACCATGATGCCCCAACCACACGCGGGACAAGGCATGGGGATCGGCTTGTCGTTCACCACATATTTGCAGTGTGGATAGCCATCACAGGAGTAAAACTGCTTGCCGTAGCGGGAGGTACGGCTCACCAGATGAGCCTTGCCGCACTCGGGGCAGAGGATCTGGGTATCGTCGCTCTCCTGCAGGGATTCGATATGCTGGCAGGCCGGATACTGGGTACAACCGACAAACAGACCATAACGCCCCTTCTTGATCGCCAGCGGCTCTCCGCAATCGGGACAGGCAGAACCTTCGAGCACCTTTTCGATGTCGCGGCCGGATGGCGTCAGGGAGCGTATGTAATCACAGGCAGGATAAGCAGAACAGCCAAGAAAGGGGCCATGTTTGCCCTGGCGGATCACCAGCTCGGCCCCGCACTGCGGGCACGGCTCGCGCTCGAAGGCATGTTCGTGGGCTGAAAAGAGGTGATGATCGATTTTTGACATGGGCTGCGCCTTGAAATCCAGATGGCCTGAATTCTACCAGCGCGGCACCGGACTGTCAGTGAATGACGCCGTCTGACTCATCAAACACCAGCTCTTCCATCTGCTGGTAGGCATTTTCACTGCCCGGTACGTTGAACAGCACCATCATGACGACCCACTTCAGGTCATCCAGCTCGATATCCGGCTTGTCCAGCTCGAGCAGGCGCTCGATACAGATCTCGCGGGTTTCGGCATTCAACACCTGGGCCTGTTCCAGAAAGAGCAGGAAGCCGCGGCACTCGGTGCTGAGGCGTGCCAGCTCTTGCGGAGCATAGATACGCATCGAGCCTTGCGCGCTGGCGGTAACATAGACCTCCCGCTCGCTATCGTGCAGATTGGCCAGCCGCTCCAGCCAGTCGAGCGCCTTGTCGATCTCTTCTTTATCGAAACCGGCCCGGCTCAACTCGTCGGTGAGCTCATCCTGCTCGACCATCACATCTGCATCGCTGTGGATGTAGGTCTCGAAAAGGTACATCAATACATCAAACATGATTCGCCCTCCTCGCTCTGACGTATCCACCGGCTACCGCCATCACTGCACCGGCCAGCTCCAGCTCTACCAACCTGCCCAATACCACTTCGACAGGAAGCTGGGCCCGCTCGGCAACGGTATCCACGCTCGTGGTCTCATAATCTACGTTATCCAACAAATCGGCATAAGGCAATTCGCTATTATTCGGTTGCTCAGATGGTATGACCGACGAATGTGGCCGTGCGACCCACTCTGGCAGCTCTTCCACTATATCGGCCGCACTCAGCACAAGTTTGCCCCCCTGCTGAATTAATCTGTTGCACCCTATCGCCTGGGCGTTTTGCGGGGCGCCGGGTACCGCAAACACTTCGCGCCCCTGTTCAAGCGCATAGCGAGCGGTGATCAGCGAACCGCTCTGCTCGGTCGCCTCCACCACCAGAGTTCCCAGCGACAGACCACTGATAATACGGTTGCGACGAGGAAAATGTTCAGCCAGCGGCCCTTTATCCGGCGCCAGCTCGGAGATAAGCAAACCACCACTCTCCAGAATCTGTCCTGCCAGCCCCTGATGGCGTTTGGGGTAGAGGCAATCCAGCCCGGAACCCAACACGGCAAGGGTGATACCGCCACAAGCCAGCGCCTGCTGATGGCAGACACCATCGATACCGAGCGCAAGGCCCGAGGTGATGGCTAACCCGCATCCAACCAGCTCATTACAGAGGCGGGACGCATTATCTTTGCCTGCATAGGTAGGATGGCGTGTCCCCACCATTGCCAACTGGGGTAGCGACAGCGCAGCAAGATCGCCACGACAGTAGAGCAGCAGGGGTGCCGCGGGAATTTCCCGCAACAAGGGTGGATAAATCGGGTGATCTTGCGGAATAAGGAGATTGTCAGGCAAAGCGGCCCAAGCCAGGCTCTGCTCAACCACCAGCGAGGGCCAGCGCAGTTGTTTGATCTGCTCTGACGATAACCCCATACCATGCAGTTGCGCTTCATCGCTCTGGAACAGGGTCTCAATACTTCCCCCGGCCCGCTCCAACAGACGTGCAGCGGTCACCGGACCGATACCGGTGACCGCATCGAGAGTGAGCCAGAGCGCCAGACGCGCGTCGGGGTAGTTCACCTCAGAAGTGAGTGACCTGATAGCCCGCACTCACCATGTCGTTACTCTGCATGATGAGACCGTAACTCAGCTTGTCATACACCTTGAACAACATGACACGGGCAATCGCTTCAGAGGGCAGTGGTGCCTTCTTGTTACTGCTGTAAAACACCCGGTTAAAAACCGACGAGAGCTCCTTGTACTGTACATCGCCATTCTTGGTGACCAGAGCAGCACCGGGCCGTCTGACATCCAACACATCCCCGGCGACCAGTTGATCGCGGCCACCCCGGTTGATCAGCACCACATCAAACTTGCCACCGCCCCGGGTCTTGTTCGGCAAATCGATAATATAGCCCGGCGTGATGGCAGGTGCCGCTTTCGGTGTGAAGACGGCGGGCATGTTCTCCTGAGCGGGCAGCGGCATCACCTTGTCGCCCTGCAGCACTTCGCGCTGGTTATGAGTCAGCATCACCTCGGTCCGATCGCCATCAAGACGCGCAACGGCCCGCACCACACCGGCAAAGATCGCCTCCTGGCCCAGCAGTTCACCAGTTTCGCGATCCTTGTAGACCACTCCGGGGTGATAAATGCCATAAACCTGCCCCGGCGTCAGGGAGCCCTGCACATAGAGGGTGTCCCCCTCCAGCATGCCGATATGTTTCTGATCCGACCCCAGCAGATAGGGCAAGGTTTTCTGCTGCTGGCTGTCAGCCAGAATATGGTCGGTTTGCAGGAAGGGGCCGATCTCGCTGATAGGCAGCGTCGGAATGGGGTTGGCTTTGTTTTCGTAACGGGTTTTCGGGCCGAGACGGATAACTTGCTTGCTACCCTGCATCGCCTTGCCGAGCCGGGGTTCACCATTGACCCAGCTCAGATGCAGTACATCACCGGGGTAGATCCAGTGAGGATTGGCTATCTGCGGATTGATGTTCCAGAGACGGGGCCAGAGCCAAGGTTCGGAAAGATACTTGCCGGAGATATCCCACAGGGTGTCGCCTTTTTGCACTACATAGCTTTCGGGGTAACCCGCTTTCAGCCTCAGCTGATCGGCCAGTGCTGCCTGACTCACTGTCACCAGCAGGCAGGCGAAGATGGTTTGCTTCAGATACATAACACTCCCTGTTACTTCTGTACGCAAAGTGTTGCTGTTTTTTGTCGGCGTAAATGACTAGAATTACGCCAATATTGACTGCATTTATACGAAACTAAAGAAAAAACTATGGCCATTCTAGATGTATTGCGTTTTCCCGATGAGCGCCTGCGCACTGTTGCAGCCCCTGTCGAGACCTTTACACCCGAGTTACAACAGATTGTAGATGATATGTTCGAAACCATGTACGCGGAGGAAGGCATTGGCCTGGCCGCGACTCAGGTCGACATTCACCAGCGCATCATAGTGATCGATGTCTCTGAAAACCGTGAAGATCCTCTGGTATTGATCAATCCGGAGGTCATCGAACAGTGCGGCAGCACCGGCATTGAAGAGGGTTGCCTCTCCGTGCCCGGCAGCCGTGCTCTGGTGCCTCGCGCCGAACAGATCAAAATCCGCGCCCTGGATCGCAACGGCAAGCCGTTCGAGCTGGAAGCCGATGATCTGCTCGCCATCTGCATCCAGCATGAGATGGATCATCTGGTCGGCAAGCTGTTTGTTGATTACTTGTCCCCGCTCAAGCGCCAGCGCATTCGCCAGAAGCTGGAAAAGATGGCCCGTGAAGATCGCAAAGTCCTCTGAGGATCTGCCCCATTGAATAAGCTGAAACTGATTTTTGCCGGTACTCCCGACTTCGCCGCCCGTCACCTGGCGGCGTTGTTGTCTTCCGACCACGAGGTCGTTGCCGTTTATACCCAGCCTGACAAGCCTGCTGGCCGTGGCCAGAAGCTCACCGCCAGCCCGGTCAAAGAGCTGGCACTGACCCACAACCTGCCGGTTTACCAACCTGCCTCTCTGCGCAAGGAAGAGGCGCAAGCCGAACTGGCCGCCCTTGGCGCCGACCTGATGGTGGTGGTGGCCTATGGCCTGATCCTGCCCAAGGTGGTGCTCGATACCCCGCGTCTGGGCTGCATCAACGTCCATGGCTCCCTGCTGCCCCGCTGGCGCGGCGCGGCACCGATCCAGCGCTCCATCTGGGCGGGCGATGCCGAAACCGGCGTCACCATCATGCAGATGGATGTGGGACTGGATACGGGCGCCATGATCCGCAAAGTGACCTGCCCCATCGCCGCCGACGAGACCTCCGCCAGCCTATATGACAAACTGGCCGAGCTGGGCCCGCAGGCACTGGTCGACACCATCAATGCCATGGCCGCCGGTGAAACCGCTGCCGAGGCACAAGATGATGCGCTGGCCAACTACGCCGAGAAGCTCTCCAAGGAAGAGGCCCGCATCGACTGGTCGATGGAGGCTGTTGCCATCGAACGCTGCATCCGCTCGTTCAACCCCTGGCCCATCAGCTGGTTTGAAGTGGCTGACCAGACCGTCAAGGTATGGCAAGCCGCCGTCATTGACAGCGACCACGGCCAACCCGCCGGCACCCTGCTCAAGGCCGACAAGCAGGGGATCGATATCGCCACCGGCAAAGGGGTATTGCGCCTGCTGACCCTGCAACCGCCCGGCAAGAAGGCGATGTCCGTTGCGGATCTGCTCAACTCTCGCCGCGACTGGTTTGAACCCGGCACGCAATTGAATTGAACTGGATTGAATTGACACAAGCGGGGCCCAGGCCCCGACTTGCGCATCTAAGGTAACTCTATGAAAACACGTGCACAGGCCGCTCTCGTTATTCAACAGGTGCTGGATCAGGGTCAATCCCTCTCCGCTGTTCTGCCTGCTGCCCAGGAGAAAGTTGCGCCCCGTGATCGCGCTCTCCTGCAAGAACTCTGCTACGGCACCCTGCGCTGGCTGCCCCGCCTCGATGCGGCAGTTAACGAGATGATGGACAAGCCGCTCAAAAACAAGAGCCGCATTTTCCACTACCTCATCCTGGTCGGTCTCTATCAGCTCATCTACACCCGCATTCCGGCTCACGCCGCGGTGGCCGAGACCGTCAACGCCGTCAAACTGCTCAAGGGCACCTCCCTGCGTGGCCTCATCAACGGCGTGCTGCGCAACTTCCAGCGCAGCGCCGAAGTCATTCTGCTGCGTATCGACCGCGTTCCCAGCATTCGCCTCGGTCATCCGGAGTGGCTCACCAAGCGCCTGCGTCAGGCCTATCACGATGAGTGGGAATTCATCATGGAGGCGAACAACCAGCGTCCCCCCATGTGGATCCGCAACAACAGCCAGCGCCAGAGCCGCGATGCCATGCTGGCTCGCATGGCCGAAGCCGGCATCAATGCAGTGGCCGGTGAAGAGGGCGAGGATTGCATCCTGCTGGAGCGTCCTTGCGATGTGACCAAACTGCCCGGCTTTGAAGTGGGTGACTGCTCGGTACAGGATGGAGCAGCACAACAGGCCGCGGCACTACTCGACCCGCAACCGGGCGAGTGGGTGCTGGATGCCTGCGCGGCCCCCGGTGGCAAGACTGCCCACCTGCTAGAGCGGCAACCCAAGCTGGCTGGCGTGGTTGCCGTCGATGCCGATGAAAACCGCCTCAAGCGGGTGCAGGAGAACCTGGACCGCATCGGCCTCACCGCCAAGGTGATCCACGGCGATGCGGCGGCGCCGGAACAGTGGTGGCCGGAGGGCCAGTTCGACCGCATCCTGCTGGATGCCCCCTGCTCCGCCACCGGCGTCATCCGCCGCCACCCAGACATCAAGTGGCTGCGCCGTGATCAGGACATTCGCGAGCTGGCCGAGCTGCAGCGCCGCATTCTCAATGCCCTCTGGGGCAAGCTGAAAAGCGGCGGCACCCTGCTCTACGCTACCTGCTCCGTCCTGCCGGAAGAGAACCGCGAACAGATCCGCGCCTTCCTTGCCGCGACCAAAGATGCCAAATTGGTACCGTTGCACGAACAGGACACCCCGGACTGCCCGGGTCGCCAGTTCCTGCCGGGTGAAGCCGAAATGGATGGCTTCTACTACGCCAAACTGGTCAAGCTCTGAGCCGGACATGACAAACCTCATTCGGGAGAGCCGCCAGCTCCGTTCTGGCGCTCCCCTTTACAGCCTCAACGTGAGTAGACGTTCCCTATGAAAATCATCATTTTGGGAGCCGGCCAGGTCGGCGGCACCCTGGCCGAGAACCTGGCCGGGGAAAACAACGACATCACCATCGTCGACACCGACAGCGAGCGCCTGCGCGAACTGCAGGACAAGTTTGACCTGCGGGTAGTCAACGGGCACGGCGCCCACCCCAAAGTGCTGCGCGAAGCGGGGGCTCAGGATGCCGACATGCTGGTCGCCGTCACCAACAGTGACGAGACCAACATGATCGCCTGTCAGGTGGCCTACTCCCTGTTCAATACCCCGAACAAGGTGGCGCGGATCCGCTCGCCAGCCTATCTGACCGAGCGGGATCGCCTGTTCCTGCCGGAATCGGTGCCGGTGGATCACCTGATCGCGCCGGAGCAGTTGGTGACCGACTATGTGCGTCGCCTGATCGAATATCCGGGTGCCCTGCAAGTGGTTGATTTTGCAGGTGGTCGCGTCGGTCTGGTAGCGGTCAAGGCCTACTACGGTGGCCCGCTGGTGGGCAACGCCCTCTCCACCCTGCGCGAGCACATGCCCAACATCGAAACTCGGGTAGCGGCCATCTTCCGTCAGGGCCGCCCGATCCGTCCGCAAGGCACCACCATCATCGAAGCGGATGACGAGGTCTTCTTCGTCGCCGCAGCGGGCCATATCCGCGCCGTGATGTCGGAGCTGCAGCGCCTAGAGAGCCCCTACCGTCGCATCATGATCGTCGGTGGTGGCAACATCGGCGCGGGTCTCGCCCGCCAGCTGGAGAAGCGCTACAGCGTCAAGCTCATCGAGCGCAACCAGAAGCGGGCGGAGCAGCTCTCCGAACTGCTGGAGAACACCATCGTCTTCTGTGGCGATGCGGCGGATCAGGAGCTGCTGGCCGAGGAGCACATCGACCAGATCGACGTCTTCATCGCCGTGACCAACGAGGATGAGGCCAACATCATGTCGGCGCTGCTCGCCAAGAAAATGGGCGCCAAGAAGACCATGGTGCTGATCCAGCGCGGCGCCTACGTCGATCTGGTGCAGGGTGGTTCCATCGATATCGCCATCTCGCCGCAGCAGGCCACCATCTCGGCGCTGCTGACCCACGTGCGCCGGGCCGATATCGCCAACGTCTACAGCTTGCGCCGCGGTGCTGCCGAGGCGATCGAGGCGATTGCCCATGGTGACGAGAACACCTCCAAGGTGGTCGGCAAGACGGTAGGTGAGCTCAAGCTGCCGCCGGGCACTACTATCGGTGCCGTAGTGCGCGGGGATGAGGTACTGATCGCCCACGATCGCACCAAGATCCAGCAGGATGACCACGTGGTCATGTTCCTGGTGGACAAGAAGTACATCCCGGAAGTGGAGCGGCTGTTCCAGCCAAGCCCCTTCTTCCTGTAACGTCTTCATGCGCACAGGCTGTCAAACCAGACCCGGCTCAGCTCCCCCAAGGGGATGGTCCGGGTCTTTTGTTAATCAACGACCAGGTTATCGAACATGATCAAGCTGCGTCCCATTATCTTCACCCTCGGGCTGGTGCTCTCCAAGCTGGCGCTCTTCATGTGGCTGCCCACCTTGCTGGCACTGCTTACCGGGTCAGAGGGATTTGTCGAGTTTCTCAAGTCCGTGCTGATCACCCACGGCGCCGCCCTGCTCTGCCTCCACTACGGCCGCAAGGCGGAGTTTCATCTGGGGGTGCGGGAGATGTTCCTGCTCACCACCTCGGTCTGGGTGGTGGCCTGCGCCTTCGGCGCCCTGCCCTTTGTCTTCATCACCCACATCAACTTTACCGACGCCTACTTCGAGACCATGTCGGGGGTAACCACCACGGGCTCTACCGTGCTCTCCGGCCTCGACAACATGGCCCACAGCATCCTGTTGTGGCGTTCCATCCTGCAGTGGCTGGGCGGGGTCGGCTTTATCGTGATGGCGGTAGCCGTGCTGCCCTACCTCAACGTCGGCGGCATGAAGCTGTTCCAGACCGAGAGCTCGGACTGGTCGGACAAAAGCGCACCGCGTGCCAAGACAGTCGCCAACAACATCGTCGTGGTCTATCTGGTGCTCTCCATGCTCTGCTTCATGGCCTACTGGGCCAGCGGCATGAACATGTTCGAGGCGATCAACCACGCCATGACCACTCTCAGTACCGGCGGCTACTCCACCTCCGATCAATCCATGTCCCACTTCTCCAACTCGGCACACTGGATTGGCACCCTGTTCATGTTCCTCGGCGGCCTGCCCTTCCTGCTCTATGTGCAAAGCCTCAACCACAGGGATTACAGCCTGTTCAAGGATGCCCAGGTGCGCGGCTTCTTCTGGCTGGTGGTCTGGGTCACCGTCATCATGACCTTCTATCTGTGGGAGAGAGATCTGTTTGGCTTCTGGGATGCCCTGCGCATCAGCTGCTTCAACATCGTCTCGGTGCTCACCACCACCGGCTACGGCCTTGGTGACTTTGGCACCTGGGGGCCGCTCGCCAGCATCGTCTTCATCGTGCTGCTGGCGCTGGGAGCCTGCTCTGGCTCCACTGCGGGTGGTCTCAAGATCTTCCGGGTACAGGTGGCATTCGCCCTGTTCAGAAAGCAGATGCGCCAACTGATGCACCCTTCCGCTGTCTTCCCGCAGAAGTACAACGGCCGGACGGTCAATGACGCCATCATCCGCTCGATGATCTCATTCGTGCTGGCCTACTTCGCCATCATTCTGGTGATAGCCGCACTGTTGGGCGCCATCGGGCTTGACCCCCTGACAGCCATATCCAGCTCCATCACAGCCGTTGCCAACGTTGGCCCGGGCATGGGCCCGGTGGTCGGCCCCAGCACCAACTTTGCCAGCCTGCCGGAATCGGCCAAATGGCTGTTGTCATTCGGCATGCTGCTGGGACGACTGGAGATCCTGACGGTCGCCGTGCTCTTCTTCCCCTCCTTCTGGCGCCAGTAACCCCTTACTGCAAGCCGGCAAAAAGCCGCAGCGTTCATCCGCTGCGGCTTTTTTATCTCACCCACCCCCACGACCTTCGCTCAACGCTCATCAGCCCCATTACCGGATGGCCTGAACGAGCTCATCAGGATGGCCAGAGCGGATCACAGGCATAAAAAAACGGACCCAAACCAGAGGTTTGGGTCCGTTTATCAGTGAACCGTCAGCGGCCACGAAGGCTGTCGAGGCTCAGCACATGGCATTAACCACGGCCAGAGCGCTTGCGATCCAGCTCGGTCAGCAATTTCTTGCGGATACGGATGTTCTTCGGAGTCACTTCTACCAATTCGTCGTTATCGATGAACTCGAGAGCCTGTTCCAGAGTCATGCGGATCGGCGGAGTCAGCACTTGAGCTTCGTCGGTACCGGAGGCACGCATGTTGGTCAGCTGTTTGCCTTTCAGGCAGTTAACAGTCAGGTCGTTGGAACGGGAGTGGATACCGATCACCTGGCCTTCGTACACTTCGGTCGCGTGACCGATGAACAGACGACCACGGTCTTGCAGACCGAACAGGGCGTAAGTCAGTGCTTTACCGGTAGCGTTGGAGATCAGCACGCCATTCTGACGCTCGCCGATGCTGCCACCCTTGTGCGGACCGTAGTGGTCAAAGGTGTGGTACAGCAGACCGGTACCTGAGGTCATGGTCATGAACTCGGTCTGGAAACCGATCAGGCCACGGCTCGGGATCATGAAGTCCAGACGGACACGACCCTTGCCATCCGGCGTCATGTTGGTCATTTCGCCTTTACGCAGACCCAGTTGCTCCATTACGGAACCCTGGTGCGCTTCTTCAACGTCCACAGTTACGGTTTCGAACGGTTCTTGCAGAACGCCATCAACGGTACGCAGGATTACTTCCGGACGGGACACAGCCAGTTCGTAACCTTCGCGACGCATGTTTTCGATCAGGATGGAGAGGTGCAGCTCACCACGACCGGATACACGGAACTTGTCCGGATCATCAGTCTCTTCCACGCGCAGGGCCACGTTGTGGACCAGCTCCTGGTTCAGACGCTCCAGAATGTTACGGGAGGTCACGAACTTGCCCTCTTTACCGGCGAACGGTGAGGTGTTGACCTGGAAGGTCATGTTCACGGTCGGCTCGTCAACGGAGAGGGGCGGCAGGGCTTCAACGGCACCGTTGTCACAGATGGTGTCGGAGATTTTCAGCTCGCCCAGACCGGTGATAGCGATGATGTCACCCGCTTGCGCGTCGGTAACTTCAGTACGGGACAGACCCAGGTAACCCAGCACCTGACCGACTTTACCGTTACGGGTCTTGCCGTCAGCACCAACGATGGTGACTTGCTGGTTGGTCTTGACGCGACCACGAGTGATACGGCCGATACCGATAACGCCCACGTAGGAGTTGTAGTCCAGCTGGGAGATCTGCATCTGGAAACCACCTTCGGCATCAGCCTTCGGCGCTTCAACGTTGTCAACGATAGCCTGGAACAGCGGCTCCATGTTCTCGGACTCGACGTCCTGGTCCATGGTGGCCCAACCGTTCAGTGCAGAGGCGTAAACAACTTTGAAATCCAGCTGTTCGTCAGTTGCGCCCAGGTTGTCGAACAGGTCGAATACCTGATCCATTACCCAGTCAGGACGAGCACCCGGACGGTCAACCTTGTTGATGACCACGATCGGCTTCAGACCCTGAGCGAACGCTTTCTGGGTCACGAAACGGGTTTGCGGCATCGGGCCGTCTACGGCGTCAACCAGCAGCAGCACGGAGTCAACCATGGACAGTACGCGCTCTACTTCACCACCGAAGTCGGCGTGACCCGGGGTATCAACGATGTTGATGCGGTAGTCATTCCAGCGGATCGCAGTGTTCTTGGCGAGAATGGTGATGCCACGTTCCCGTTCCAGATCATTGGAGTCCATGATCCGTTCCTGGCCTTCCGTGGAGCGGTCCAGGGTGCCGGACTGCTGCAGCAGCTTATCAACCAGAGTCGTTTTGCCGTGGTCAACGTGCGCAATAATCGCAATATTGCGTAAATTCTCTAACATTCTCGCCTCAATCACCGGGTAAAATTGGGCGCTAATTGTACTCTTGCCTTTGTGATCTGCCTAGCAGAATTGCAGTACATTCGCGCATAACAACAGATCTGGATCATAGACCTCTCTGACAAACCCTGCTTAGATGGGCGGTGACCATATTTCGCGCACCATTACAGTGCACCAAAACGATCCACCATCGCACTAAATTGATGCAACGCGAGTCGAGATCGCCTGATTTTGGGGAGCCTCTTCAGCGAGATTGCCCTGAAATCAAGCTGTCACAAACTTGGCACGATACTGGCTTATGTGAATACGACGACGCATTCACCCAGAGAGTTTTAACACCGGAGGTTACTTAGCATGTCAGCCCAGAACGTTTTGGCCCTGATCCAGGAACACGAAGTCAAGTTTGTTGATCTGCGCTTTACCGACACCAAGGGTAAAGAGCAGCATGTATCCATCCCTGCTCACCAGGTTGATGAAGATTTCTTCGAAGACGGCAAGATGTTCGATGGTTCCTCCATCGGCGGCTGGAAGGGCATCAACGAATCCGACATGGTACTGATGCCGGACGCAGCCTCCGCCAAGCTGGATCCGTTCACCGAAGAGACCACCCTGAACATCGTTTGTGACGTGCTGGAGCCTGCCACCATGCAGGGCTACGACCGCGATCCGCGCTCCATCGCCAAGCGTGCAGAAGATTTCCTGAAGTCCAGCGGCATCGCTGACACCGTGCTGTTCGGGCCGGAGCCGGAATTCTTCATGTTCGACAACATCACCTTCTCCAACACCATGGGCCACAGCTTCGTGAAAATCGAATCTGAAGAAGCCGCATGGAACTCCGGCACTGCCTATGAGCATGGCAACAAGGGTCACCGTCCGTTCGTTAAAGGCGGTTACTTCCCGGTTGCACCGGTCGACTCCTCCCAGGATATCCGTGCCGCCATGTGTCTGGTGCTGGAAGAGATGGGCCAGGTCGTTGAAGCTCACCACCACGAAGTGGCCACTGCCGGTCAGAACGAGATCGCTACCCGCTTCAACACTCTTACGCTGAAAGCTGACGAAGTACAGGTACTGAAGTACGTGATCCACAACGTGGCTCACGCCTACAACAAGACCGTTACCTTCATGCCGAAACCCATGTTCGGTGACAACGGCTCCGGCATGCACTGCCACCAGTCTCTGGCCAAGAACGGCGTCAACCTGTTCGCTGGCGACCTGTATGGCGGTCTGTCCGAGATGGCGCTGCACTACATCGGCGGTATCATCAAGCACGCCAAGGCCATCAACGCCTTCGCCAACCCGACCACCAACTCCTACAAGCGTCTGGTTCCGGGTTATGAAGCACCGGTCATGCTGGCCTACTCTGCCCGCAACCGCTCTGCTTCCATCCGTATCCCGGTGGTACCAAGCCCGAAAGCCCGTCGTATCGAAGTGCGCTTCCCTGATCCGGCTGCCAACCCGTACCTGGCCTTCGCCGCCCAGCTGATGGCCGGTCTGGACGGTATCATCAACAAGATCCATCCGGGCGATGCCATGGACAAGAACTTGTATGACCTGCCGCCGGAAGAAGCCGCAGAAGTGCCGACCGTTGCCGGTTCTCTGGACGAAGCACTGGCCGCTCTGGATGCTGACCGCGAGTTCCTGACCCGTGGCGGCGTGTTCAGCGATGACTTCATCAACTCCTATCTGGAACTGAAACAGCAGGATGTTGACCGTGTGCGCATGACCCCGCACCCGCTGGAGTTCGAACTGTACTACTCCGTCTAAGTCTCAGCAGACTGGCCGTTTAAATCTGGTCAGCTTGCTTAATCGTGACAAAACCCGCCATCTGGCGGGTTTTTTCTCTGATAGGATTAAGCAAAATACCGTCAAGGAGAGATGGATGAACAACAAGCATGGCATAGGGGTGCTCGGCCTCCTGTTGCTGACCTCGTTCGGTGCGGACGCGGCCAAGGTCTACTCCTGGGTCGATGGCAATGGCATCACCCACTACTCGGATGCGCCACCACCCGGCAAAAACGCCAAAGAGGTCGATCTGCGGGTCGCCCCGCTGCTGGGCAGCAGCGCCCCCAGATCGGTGCAGGTGGATAACTTCAACAGCCTGACTGGCGCCGATGCCAAGAAAGAGAAAGAGGCGGCCAAGCTGACCATCGAACTGCTCTCCCCGGAACAGGGCAGCACCCTGCGCGACAACACAGGCAACATCGTCTTTCAGGGCACCATCAGCCCCAAACCTCCGACCCAGTATGATGTGCGCCTGACCCTGGATGGCAAAGCCGCCCCCATCGTCAGCAACAGCCTCTCTGTCCGGGTCGAAAACGTCGATCGCGGCGCCCACGAGGCTCAACTCGAGCTGCTCGCCAAAGACGGTACGATCCTTGCTAAATCCAGTGCAGTCACCTTTTACCTGCATAGAGCGAGCGTGACGCCGGCTCCCAAACCCACCCCCAAAGCCGACTAGGGGTGATATAGCGCACCGATGCGGGTAAACTCTATGCACCATATCGGTGCATGACAGGTGTGTAGCACCGTTTTAGGGAGAAACCTGTGCCAACCCGCTCGGACAACGCCAAAACACTCTTGGATAATTTGCTGACCGCCGTGATCCTGATGGATGAGCGGCTCTGCATCCAGTTCGTCAACCCGGCGGCTGAACAGCTGCTCTCTCTCAGTGAACGCCGGCTGATCGGCATCGAACTGCCCCATCTACTGGAACATATCTCCCTCGATTTGCAGCGGCTCAAGCAGTGCCTCGTTTCAGGGCAGGGCTTTACCGACAGCGAAGTGACTCTGGTGGTGGAAGGAGAACCGCGACTGGTGGAGCTGAGCGCGACCCCGATGGCCGACCACGAACAGCGTCTACTGGTCGTGGAGCTGCGCAAGATCGACCAGCAGAAGAAGATCAGTCAGGAGCAGCAGCAACATGCCCAGCAGCTGGCGGCCAAGGAGCTGGTGCGCGGGCTGGCCCACGAAATCAAGAATCCCCTCGGCGGCCTGCGCGGCGCGGCCCAGCTGCTGCAAAAGGAGCTGCCGGACCCGGCGCTGCGCGAATATACCGGCATCATCATCGAACAGGCCGATCGGCTGCGGGTACTGGTCGATCGGCTGCTCGGCCCCCAGCGCCCCGGCCGTCACCAGATGCACAATGTCCATTCGGTGCTGGAGCAGGTACGCCGACTGGTGGAGCTCGAACTCCCTCCCTCTGTTCGCATCGAGCGGGATTACGACCCCAGCATCCCCGAATTCGAGATGGAGCCGGATCAGCTGCAGCAGGCGTTTCTCAACATAGTGCGCAATGCCGCCGAAGCACTGGGCGATCAAACCGGGCTTATTCGTATCAAAACCCGCACTGCATTCCAGATCACCATCCACGGCCAGCGCTACCGGCTGGCGGCGGAGATCAAGATCATCGACAACGGCCCCGGTATTCCGGACGCCATTCGCGACACCCTGTTCTATCCCATGATCACCGGCAAGGAGGGGGGAACCGGGCTCGGCCTCTCCATCGCCCAGAACCTGATCGACCAGCACAAGGGGCGAATTGACTGCATCAGCTGGCCGGGTCACACCGAATTCACCATTTTTCTACCGCTTCGCAAGTAAGGGAACCCCATGACCGCCAAAGTGTGGATCGTCGATGACGACAGTTCTATCCGCTGGGTGCTGGAGCGCACTCTCGGCAGCGAAGGCTTCAACTGCGAGAGCTTTGCCGATGGCGAAGCCCTGCTGCACGCCCTTGAGCTGCGCTCGCCCGATGTGATCCTCTCCGATATCCGGATGCCCGGTATCGACGGCCTGAGCCTGCTTGAGCAGATCCACCGCCGTCAGGCCGATCTGCCCATCATCATCATGACCGCCCACTCGGATCTCGACAGCGCGGTCAACGCCTACCAGCGCGGCGCCTTCGAGTACCTGCCCAAACCGTTCGACATCGACGAAGCCGTGACCCTGGTGCGCCGCGCCGAGAATCATCTCAAGGAGCAACGCACCAAGCGCAAGTCTCGCCAGCAAGAAGCCACCGCCACTCCCGAGATCATCGGTGAAGCACCAGCGATGCAGGAGGTGTTCCGTGCCATCGGCCGCCTGTCTCGCTCCAGCATCTCGGTGCTGATCAACGGCCAAAGCGGTACCGGCAAGGAGCTGGTCGCCCATGCGCTGCACAAGCACAGCCCGCGCGCCCACAAGAACTTCATCGCCCTCAACATGGCTGCCATTCCGAAAGACCTCATCGAATCCGAGCTGTTCGGTCACGAGAAGGGGGCCTTTACCGGCGCCAACAACATCCGCCACGGCCGCTTTGAGCAGGCCGACGGCGGCACCCTGTTTCTCGACGAGATCGGCGACATGCCGCTGGATGTGCAGACCCGGCTGCTGCGGGTATTGGCCGACGGCCAGTTCTACCGGGTCGGTGGCCACCAGCCGGTGCAGGTGGATGTGCGGATCATCGCCGCCACCCACCAAAATCTGGAGAAGCGGGTCGCCGATGGCGAGTTTCGCGAGGATCTGTTCCACCGCCTCAACGTCATCCGCATCCACATCCCCGCCCTCAAGGAGCGCCGTGAGGATATCCCCCAGCTGGCCCGACACTTCCTGCTGCGCGCCGCCAAAGAGCTGAACGTCGAGGCCAAGAGCCTGCACCCGGATACCCAGGCCTATATCAGCCGCCTGCCCTGGCCGGGTAACGTGCGCCAGCTGGAGAACGTCTGCCGCTGGCTTACCGTGATGGCTTCGGGGCAAGAAGTGCTGGTCGGCGACCTGCCTGCCGAGCTGCTCACCCCCATCACCCACAACGCCGAACCGGGCCAACCGGCGTTGCCCGGTTGCTGGCAGCAACAGTTGCAAGAGTGGGTGGCCAGCAAGTTGGCGCTGGGAGAGACAGACATCCTGGCCGATGCCATGCCCCAGTTCGAGCGGATCATGCTGGAGACGGCGCTGGAGCACACCCATGGCCACAAGCAGGAGGCAGCCCGCCTGCTCGGTTGGGGCCGCAATACCTTGACCCGCAAGCTGAAGGAACTCGATCTCTCCTGAGTCCCGGGGAAAAACGATTCCCATCACGCCCTGACAAATCACCGTCCGCCAGAACCCCGTTTAACCATAAACGGGGTATCTTTTTTGAAAGCCCCGCCTAGAATGGCAGGCTTTCAAACCTGACTCGACGAGGGCGCCCCCATGATTGACAGATCTCTCCCCCTGACCGACCTGCACCGCCATCTGGACGGCAACATCCGCCCGCAAACCATCCTCGAGCTGGGTCGCCAACACAATATCCAGCTGCCCGCCTTTGAACTGGAAGCGCTGCGCCCCCACGTACAGATCGTCGAAAACGAGCCGAGTCTGGTTGCCTTCCTGAAGAAACTGGACTGGGGTGTGGCCGTGCTGGCTGACTATGACGCCTGCCGCCGGGTCGCCTACGAAAACGTGGAAGATCTGCTGCGCGCCGGTATCGACTATGCAGAGCTGCGCTTCAGCCCAGCCTATATGGCGATGGCCCACAAGCTGCACCCTCAGGGCGTGGTGGAAGCCATCATCGACGGCGTGGCCGCTGGCAGCCGCGATTTCGGTATCAAGACCAACCTGATCGGCATCATGAGCCGCACCTTCGGCACCGAGCAGTGCAATCAGGAGCTGGCCGCCTGCTTGGCTCACCGCGACAAGCTGGTCGCCATCGATCTGGCCGGTGACGAGCTGGGCTTCCCAGGCGAACTCTTTGTCGACCACTTCCGCAAGGTGCGCGATGCAGGTATGCGCGTCACCGTACACGCTGGTGAAGCCGCTGGCCCCGAGAGCATGTGGCAGGCCATTCGCGAGCTGGGCGCCGAGCGTATCGGCCACGGCGTCAAAGCGATTCAGGATCCGGCCCTGATGGCCTATCTGGCCGAACACCGCATCGGCATCGAATCCTGCCTCACCTCCAACGTCCAGACCACCACGGTGGCGAGCCTGACCGAACACCCGATCCGCCAGTTCCTGGCTGCCGGTGTACTGGCCTGCCTCAACACCGACGACCCGGCAGTAGAGGGCATCGACCTGCCCCACGAATATGAGGTGGCTGCCCCGGCCGCTGGCATGACGGCAAGCGAAATCCGCACTGCCCAGCAGAACGGCCTGACCCTGGCCTTCCTGAGCGATAGCGAGAAAACCGAGCTGAGCGCCCGCGCCGCCAGCCGCTGATTAACACCCGCAGTACGAATAAAAACGGCCCACTTCGGTGGGCCGTTTCTATTTGCCTGTTACATGGTCAGACATAAAACAAAAAGCCTCACATGACGAATTCGTCAATGAAAAACCATTATAAACAATGAGTTGAGCAATACTCCAAACACCCTCATTCTAATTGCGTAACCGTGAGGTTACTTCTTACAAAGAGGTTTTTTGATGGATATTACACCAGATATTGTTGGGCACTTCCGCGCTTCGTTTTTCGGTCAATTCGGTAAGGAAGATACATACCCTACCGAGAAAGTTATCTTCGCCTTGCAA
This sequence comes from Aeromonas sp. 97A, assembly GCF_051919185.1. Taxonomy (NCBI): domain Bacteria; kingdom Pseudomonadati; phylum Pseudomonadota; class Gammaproteobacteria; order Aeromonadales; family Aeromonadaceae; genus Aeromonas; species Aeromonas sp. 97A. The sequence goes on from NZ_JBQBFF010000001.1 coordinate 3,416,924, forward strand.
GAAGCGAGCTATGAGACAGGGGGTAGCCGTTGGGGGGAATATGGATCGCAGACATTAAAACAACGAGGGATGTTTTATCTCGCAGCTCATATATTGACTCAACCAACCAGTGCAGATCTAAAAACAACCAGCTTTGGCCAGCAATACCAAAAACTCAGAAGACGAGTGGGAATGGGAGCCATCGCCTGTTAACAAAGTTAAATGGCAAAAGGCCCAAACCAGGTTTGGGCCTTTTGCTGATGGCTGTAAGGGGAAAAACTACTCCCGCTCCTTGTCGCGCTCCAGCGCCCGTTCCACTAGCGGCTCGGGCAGGCTCTTGGTCACCTCCACCCCCAACTCGCGGAAACGCTCGACCTGGGCAATCAGGTTGCCACGGCCGTTGACCAGCCGTCCCATCGCCTTGTCGTAGCTCTCCTGCGCCTTGTGCAGGCTGCCGCCCATCTGCTGCATCTCCTCGACAAACAGCCGCAGCTTTTCGTAGAGACGACCGGCCCGTTCGGCAATCTGGCGGGCATTCTGGTTCTGCCGCTCGTAACGCCACAGGTTTTCGATAGTGCGCAGCGCCACCATCAGGTTGGTGGGGCTCACCAGCAGGATGTTGTTGTCGAGGCCGTAACGCACCAGCGAGGGATCGGCTTCCATGGCAGTGAGGAAGGCGGGCTCTACCGCCACGAACATCAGCACATAGTCGAGGGTACGCACCCCGGGCAACTGCTGGTAATCCTTGCGGCCCAGCTCGCGGATATGGTTGCGCACCGAGGCGACGTGCTCCTTGAGCGCCACCGCCTTCTCCAGCTCGTCATCGGCGTTGTACCAGCGTTCGTAGGCGGTCAGCGACACCTTGGCGTCGATGATGATGTCTTTTTCCTGCGGCAGGTGGACAATCACGTCGGGCTGGTAGCGCTTGCCCTTCTCCACCTCGATATTGACCTGGGTGTGGTACTCGTGGCCCTCGCGCAAGCCGCATTCGCTGAGGATCCGCGCCAGCACCACTTCCCCCCAGTTGCCTTGCTGCTTGCTGTCACCCTTGAGGGCGCGGGTTAGCGCTGCCGCCTCCTCGGTCATGCGGGCATTGAGCTCGGCGAGGCGCTCCAGTTCGAACTTGAGGCTGTGGCGCTGGGCCGTCTCCTGGGCGTGGGTCTCGCCTACCTGACGACGAAAGCCCTCGAGCTGCTCTTTGAGCGGGGTGAGCAGCAGATCGAGGCTGTTCTGGTTCAATTCGCGGAAGTTGCCGGAGTTTTGCTCGAAGATCCGGTTGGCAAGGTTCTCGAACTGCTGGCTGAGGCGCTGCTCCGCCTCCTGTTGCAGTTGCAGCTTCTCAGCGGCGGCCAACCGTTCGCTGCGCAGGGTCGCTTCCGCATCCTTGAGGCGGGCGGTGAGCTTGATCAGCAGGGTCTGCTGCTGATCCAGCTTCTGCTGGCCCTGCATCCGCTCATCCTGCAACTCGTCGAAGCGATCCTGCAGCGCTTGATGCCGCTCCTGCGCCAGCATCAGCTCCTGAGCCTGTGCCGTGGCGGCCCGTCGCCCGATCAGCCAGCCAAGCCCGAGGGCCAGCACGGCGGCGGGCAACAAGATCCCCCAGAGTCCGGGGTCAATCATTTGCGGCTCCGCTGACGCAGGAAGAGTTCGAGATAGCGGTTAACCAGGATCCAGAGCACCACGTAGATAAGGTAGGCGGCCAGCACCACCCACTTGTGGGTGTTGACGCCGGTATCGAGCTCGGCGAACTCGATATCCTTGATGCGGCAGTAGGCCCACATCAGCAGGGGAAAGACATAGAGCAGGGACGCACGCCAGAGAAATAGCCACATATGATTTCATTCAACCACGTAAAAAGACCCGCCTAGCTTACACAAGGGCAACTGCGCTTGCGATCCTGACGGCCGCTATTCTCTGGCCTGCTTCCCGAAACTTCGATAAAATTAACCCCTAATAGGTATCAGGGGCGAGCATGACTCACTATTTCCTCCGTTGGCTGACACAAGGTTGGCAAGCTTCCCGCAAGCCCGCCGTGGTTTGCCATGAAGCGCGCCCGCCGTGGGCCATCGAGGAGTCCCAGTACCTCTCCCTCTGCACCCGCTGTGGCGAGTGTTTCAAGGCCTGCCCGCGTGGTCTGCTCAAACCGGCCACCCAGGAGGAGTACGAGGGGAGCCCCATCGCCGGTACCCCGGTGCTCGATCTCGCCTGCGGCCAGTGCAGCTACTGCGGCAGCTGCGCCAGAGCCTGTCCCACTGGCGCCCTCGACCTGCAACTGGGTCGGCAGGTGCAGACCCGGGTGCAGATTGAAGAGAGCTGTCAGGCACGGCAGGGCTTCTACTGCCTGCTCTGTGAAGATGCCTGTCCCCAGCAGGCGATCAAGGCCACCGCCGACGGCATCAACGTCAATATGGATGCCTGCAATGGCTGCGGTGCCTGCGGCCTCGCCTGCCTGCACGGCGCCATCACCCTGATCCGACAGCCGGGCAGTCGCTAAAAACCACCTGCCTACAAAAGCAAAAGGGGCCATCAGGCCCCTTTCACATCTTGTTCAATATTCCGCGCCCCGTCAGGCCATGGTCACAATAGTCTCTTGCTCGATACCCAGCAGATGGCAGAGACGGTTGGGATCGCGCACCGCATCGGCCAGGGTGTACTCGCCCAGCACTTCGAGGAAGGCGTTCATGGCGCGGCGCAAAATGCCCTGAATGCGGCAACCGCCGGAGAGACGGCAGTTTTCTCGCTTGCAGTCGACCGGACAGAGCACATGCTCCATGTCCATCACCACATCCCGCAGGTTAATGGAGACCGCCGATCGACCGAGGCGGATACCGCCATGTTTGCCGCGTACCGTCTCGATGTACCCCTTGATGCCAAGCTGGTGCACAATTTTGACCACGTGGTTGCGAGAGATGCCAAAGGTATCGGCCACTTCGGTAATGGTCGACAGACGATCCCCCGGCTGAACCGCCAGGAAGGTCAGGGTACGCAGGGCGTAGTCGGTAAATCGTGTCAGTTGCATGGTCGCACTTGCCTCTTACTACAAGCCAGGAATCAGGACGACAACATTGAGCTAAGAGGCAGGAGACAACCGGTTTGCCTCTGTTTGCCCATTGGTTCGCCAGAGGGGGCCTGTCTCTTAATCTGAGTTGCGGAGTGACAGGTTAAGAGCAGCACAACCGGGTGTCGATGAAGATGCACATAAATCGACACTTTCTTTGATTGATCGCAAACTTGCCGGGTTAGCCCGGCGTTTACCCGCTTTATAGCGGGTAAATCTCCCGAACCATCCCCCTCACCAAGCCCCTTCGACCAGCAGCCATATGGCCTGCGAGCCGCCCCTGAATCGACCGCCAGAAAGGTGGTTCAGTGGGGCTGTTTCAGCCAGTTTTTCAGCGCGATCGAGGGGATGGAACTCTCGGAGGCGACGGCAAACGCCCCCCAGTCCACCGCGCACTGTAGTGCATCCTTGATCGCCATGCCCCGCGCCAGACCATGGATCAATCCGCCAGCGAAAGCATCCCCCGCCCCCGTGGTATCAACCACAGATACTGGCCGGGCGGCAACCCGGATCTGCTCGTCGCCATGGATGGCCACCGCGCCCTCCTTTCCTTCGGTCAGCACCAGCCATTCGAGCTGCTCCCCCGCCAGCTGTCGGGCATGCTGCCAGGGGTCGCTCACCTCGCCGAGATCGGAGCGGGAGGCCACCAGCACATGGCAGGGACGGCGCGCTTGGCCGCCCTTGGGATACTGGGCCACCACGAAGCTCTTGCCGAGCATCTGGCGCATGTAGCTGATGATGGAGGTGCCGGGATAGTTCACATAGAGGCAATCCACCCCCTCCAGCGGCAGATCGCCGGGCAGATCGGGACGCCGCGGGCGGCGCAGTATGGTGCGCTCGCCGGTGGAGTCCACCAGAATGAGCAGTTCGCCGGTCTCGCCGCCAAAGCGTTCCACATGGCTGCAATCCAGCCCGTAACCAGCCGCCTGCTCCAGCAGCCAGTCGCCGGTCTCGTCCAGCCCGATACGGGAGGCGATGGTCACCTCGTGACCCGCCCATACCAGCCCTATGCCGGTGTTGGCGGCGCCACCGCCGAGCCTGCGCCCCTGATCCACATATTGCAGCCGGGCCCCCGCCACCAGCGGTTCGGAGAGGGAGAGCACATGATCACAGTTGAGATTGGCAAGCAGCAGAATGCGGGACATAGAGACCTCGGACGATGGAGATAGCCCAAAAGAGACAGGCTGAACCCCGAGTAGAGCCCAGCCTGACAGAAGAGACAACCGGCAGCGATCGGGAATCCGATCGGGATCAATAGATGGGCAGCTCCACCCCGGCCAGCAGCTCGTCGATGCGCGCCTGACTCGGCTGCTGCATCACGCTCTGGATCACCTCTTTGGTGAGGTGGGGTGAGAAGGAGCTGATGAAGTCATACATGTAGTTCTGCAGCAAGATGCTCTTGCTGAAACAGATCTGGGCCGGACAGGGCTTGAACAGGTGCTCCAGATTGATGGAGACCAGCCCGGGGCTGTCGGTGTCGTTGGCCACCAGCGAGGAGATGATGCCGATACCAAAACCCAGCTCCACGTAGCGTTTGATCACCCCGGCATCCATTACCGTCATGTAGTAGCTTGGGGTCAGCCCCGCCGCCTGAAACACCTCGTCCTGCACCTGCCGACCGGTGGCACCGCTCTCGTAACTGAGGATCGGGTAGTGGCAGAGCTGCTCCAGCGTCGGCTTCTTCACCTTGGCCAGCGGGTGATCCTGCGGCACCACCAGCGAGAGGGTCCAGAGGTAGGCTGGCAGCGCGATCAGCTCCTTGTCGAAGCCAATCTCGTGGGCAACGATAGAGAAATCGGAGTAACCCTTGCTGATCTGCTCCTTGCTTGCCGACATTACCGGATGGAGGTGGAACGAGATCTTGGGGTACTTCTTGGTGAAGTAGGTAACCGACTTGGGCAGCAGATAGCGGGCGATGGTATGGGTGGTGTGGATATTGAGGGTACCCACGGTCGGATCCAGATACTCGCGGGAGATCGCCTTGATCTTGCTCTCGATGTTGAGCATCGCCTCGGCACACTTGATGATCTCCTCCCCCACCGGGGTGATGCGGTGCAGGTGTTTGCCACGGCGCTCGAAGATCCGCACCCCCAGCTCGCTCTCCAGCAGGCCAATCTGTTTGCTGACCCCCGGCTGACTAGTGAAGAGCGCATCAGAAGCCACGGACACATTGAGGTTGTGGTCCCGGATCGCGATCAAATACTTCAATTGCTGTAGTTTCAAGGCGTCACACTCTCACACTGGTTTGGCTCAGACAGGTTTGGCTCAGGCCGGGACGGCAATCAAGCCAGACAAACAGGCCGCCACATGGGCGGCCAGTGTACCATCCGATCCCGACATCTCAGCGCTTGATCCTTCATTTTGCTACAAAATCTAGCATCCGAAGGGGTGGCTGACAAACCGGGTTCAGGCCGCGCCAGCCCGCAGCGGCAGGATCCCCAGAAACTGCAGCAGCCACTGCATCATGGTCGCCGAATCCACCTCCCCCTCCAGCGAGGAGAGGCTGCTCTGGTAGCGCTCGTCGGGCAACAGGCCGCGGCGCCGCTCGATCAGCGCCCGGTTGTACTCCACCGAGAACTCCGGATGCCCCTGAATGGCCACGATGTGATCCCCCTGCAAAAACATAAAGTTGGGACAAAAATCATTGCCTGCCAACCGGGTCGCCCCCGGCGGCAGCAGGGCCACCTGATCCTGATGGCTGGCCAGAATGCGGATCTGATCCCGCGCAGGCGCCATCCAGGGCTCATCTGCCAGCATGGGGTGCACCGACACTCCCAGCCCCCATCCCTTGGTGGACTTCACCACCTCTCCGCCCAGCGCCTGGGCGATCACCTGATGACCGAAGCAGACACCGGCCAGCTTGACGTCAGCATCGTGCGCCTGGCGGATCCACGCCCGCAGTGCCTGAATCCAGGGGATATCGCTATAGGCGTCGTGGCGCGAGCCTGTGATGAGCCAGGCATCGCACTCGTGCAGATCCTCCGGCAATTCCCCATCAAGAGCCGACCAGACCCGAAATTCCAGTTCGGGGGCCAGGGCCGCAAAGCCCCTGATAAACATCTCGGAGTAAACGGGGCCAAAACGATCCGCCAGATCGGGATCGAGCCGGTCACAATCGAGAATTCCCAATCGCATCTGTTGTTCCTTTACAGAGTTCGCCCCCGCCAATCAGCGACCGGCGGGGGCAAGAGGTTAGGCCATGAGCACGCGCCAGCGCGTCACTTCATGGTCGGCATGGAGAACTCGGCACCACTGCGCAGGCTCTGGGGCCAGCGCGCCGTCACCGTCTTCATCCGGGTATAAAAGCGAACCCCGTCCGGCCCGTGCATGTTGAGCGGCCCGAAGATGGAGCGCTTCCAGCCGCCAAAGCTGTGAAACGCCATCGGCACCGGAATGGGGACGTTCACCCCTACCATACCGACCTGCACCCGCGCCGTGAAGTCCCGCGCGGTGTCGCCATCACAGGTAAAGATGGCGGTACCGTTGCCGTACTCGTGTTCGTTGATGAGGCGCAGCGCCGTCTCGTAGTCCGGCACCCGCACGATGGAGAGCACAGGGCCGAAGATCTCCTCGCGGTAGATGCGCATCTCGGGGGTCACCTCGTCAAACAGGCAGCCACCGATAAAGTAACCCTCGTCGTGGCTCAGCGTGCGACCATCGACCCGCAGCGCGGCCCCTTCGGCTACCCCCTGATCAACGTAGCCGCGCACCTTGGCCAGATGCTCCTTGCTGATGAGCGGCCCCATTTCGTTCTCCGGGCTCTGGCCCTGCCCCGGACCCACCCGCAGTTTTTCCACCAACGGCGTCAGCTTGGCCACCAGCGCATCGGCGGTCTCGTCACCCACCACCACGGCCACCGAAATAGCCATGCAGCGCTCACCCGCCGCCCCATAAGCGGCCCCCATCAGGGCGGAGACCGCCTGATCGAGGTCCGCATCCGGCATCACCACCATGTGGTTCTTGGCGCCGCCCAGCGCCTGTACCCGTTTACCGTGGGTCGACGCGGTGGCATAGATGTACTGGGCGATGGGAGTAGAGCCGACAAACGACACGGCACCTACTCGCGGGTCGGTCAGCAGCACATCCACCACCTCCTTGTCACCGTTCACCACGTTGAGCACGCCGTCCGGCAGACCGGCCTCCTTGAGCAGCTCGGCCATCCGCAGCGAGAGGGAGGGATCCTTCTCGGAAGGTTTGAGAATGAAGGTGTTGCCGCAGGCGATGGCGACCGGGAACATCCAGAGCGGCACCATGGCCGGGAAGTTGAACGGGGTGATACCGGCGCAGACCCCGACCGGCTGCATCATGGAGTAGCTGTCTACCCCGCGACCGACGTTGAGGGAGTGCTCCCCCTTGAGCAGATGGGGGATGCCGCAGGCAAACTCCACCACCTCCAGCCCGCGGGTCAGCTCACCCTGCGCATCGGAGAAGACCTTGCCGTGCTCGCGACTGATGAGCTGGGCCAGCTCGTCCCTGTGCTGCTCCATCAACTCCTTGAAGCGGAAAAAGACCCGGGCACGCACCAGCGGCGGGGTTTGCGACCAGTCGGCAAAGGCGCGCTCGGCGATGGCGATCGCCTCCTGACACTCGGCGGCGCTGGACAGCCCCACACTCCCCTGCTGCTTGCCGCAGGCGGGATTGAAGATGGCACCCTGGCGCTCGCTGCGACTCTCCTGCGGCTGGCCGTTGATGAAGTTGCTGACCCTGTATGTCATGTATCCTCCGTGATAACTGATGTGGTAAATGCGCTGAGCAAACCAACGCAAGGCCCCGCCAGTGCGGGGCCATCAAATGGGTTAGGGTTGTGCCTGCAGGGCATCCTGCAGCAGGGTGAAGAGATCGTCGATCTGACTGCGCTCGATGATAAGGGGTGGCGACAGGGCGATGATATCGCCGGTCACCCGGATCAATGCCCCCTTCTCGAAGCAGCGCACGAACACCTCGTAGGCGCGTTTGCCCGGTGCATCCGGCATCGATTCCAGCTCGATACCCGCCACCAGCCCGTAGTTGCGTACATCCTTCACATGCTTGCAGCCCTTCAGCGAATGGGCCGCCTCCTCCCAGTAGCCCGCCAGATCGGCGGCGCGGCTGAGCAGGTTCTCGTTGCGATAGATCTCGAGGGTCGCGAGCCCCGCAGCCGCAGCCACCGGATGGCCGGAGTAGGTGTAGCCGTGGAACAGCTCGATGGCCCCCTTGCCTGCCGCCATCATGTCGTCATAAATGTGCTTCTGCACCAGCACCGCCCCCATGGGGATGGCGCCGTTGGTGAGCCCCTTGGCGCAGGTGATCATGTCGGGAATGACATCGAACTCCTGCGCGGCGAAGGGGGAACCGAGGCGGCCGAAACCGGTGATCACCTCGTCAAAAATCAGCAGGATGCCATGCTTGGTACAGATCTCCCGCAGCCGCTTGAGGTAGCCTTTGGGGGGCATCAGCACGCCGGTACTGCCAGCGATGGGTTCGACGATCACCGCCGCGATATTGCTGGCATCGTGTAGAAAGACGATCTTCTCCAGCTCGTCGGCCAGCGCCACATCCTCCTCGGGCAGCCCTTTGGTGAAGGCGTTTTTGGCGATGTTGAGGGTATGGGGCAGATGATCCACCCCGGTCAGCAGGGAGCCGAACCACTTGCGGTTGCCGGGAATCCCCCCCACAGAGATGCCGCCAAAGCCAACCCCGTGATAGCCACGCTCGCGGCCAATCAGCCGGGTGCGGGTGCCCTGACCGCGAGCCCGCTGCCAGGCCAGCGCAATCTTGAGCGCGGTATCGACCGACTCGGAACCTGAGTTGGTATAGAAGACGTGGCCAAACCCCTTGGGGGCGATCTCCACTAGCCGGTTGGCCAGCTCAAACGGCAGGGGGTGGCCCATCTGGAAAGTGGGGGCAAAATCGAGGTGGGAAATCTGCTGGGAGACCGCCTCGGCAATCTCGCGCCGACCATGGCCCGCGTTGCAACACCAGAGTCCGGCTGTGCCATCCAGTATCTTGCGGCCATCCTCTGAGTGATAATACATCCCCTCTGCCGACTTCAGGATACGCGGCGCCGCCTTGAACTGCTGGTTGGCGGTGAACGGCATCCAGAAGGCGGACATGTCGGAGGGCGTATTGATGTCGCTGATCGGTTTCATGGTCACCTCATCCTTAAGGTGTTTAGCAACTGTCGGCCAATGCCTATTAAATTAAACACCTGAATCCATAAAAAAGGGCCCGTTATCGCCCTGTCTGGTGCCACCCCTAGCTAGACGCATCAGCAGGGTGGTATAAGATATTTAACACAATTTTAATAATAGTAAACAGTCAAGGAGTGTCTATAGATGGATATCGGTCACCGCCTCAAGGCGGTTCGCACCAAGGCAGCCCTCTCCCAGCGCGAGCTGGCCAAGCGCTCCGGTGTGACCAACGGATTTATCTCCCAGATCGAGAAAAATCAGGTGAGCCCCTCTGTCGCCTCCCTGCGCAAGGTGCTGGAAGGGATCCCCATGTCGTTGGCCAGCTTCTTCACCGAAGAGACCGAAATGGGCACCGAAGTGATCTTTCGCGCCGCCGATATGCCGGATCTCGGCACCCATCCCATCAGCTACCGGCTGGTCGGGCACAGCCGCGCCAACCGCGCCATCGGCATGTTGCAGGAGGTACTGCCACCGGGTGCCGATACCGGCGACGACATGCTGAGCCACGAGGGTGAAGAGTGCGGCATCGTCATCAAGGGCGAAGTTGAAGTGACAGTGGGCGAGCAGATCTACCTGCTGGGCGCCGGGGATGGCTACTACTTCGACAGCCGCACCCCCCACCGTTTTCGCAATAGTGGTGAACAGGAGTGCGTGCTGATCTCGGCCAACACCCCCGCCAGTTTCTGACATTCAGACGCGCATCGGCGGGGGAGCAATGTTTAATGAATTGTTACAGGATGGATTTACAAGCGGCAGGATGTTTAGCATATTGATACGCGGAAACTGACTTTTGCCGGTTCAAGGAGTGAACATGAGTGACCTGACCCTGGCCCAGTGGCAACACAAGGCCGCCCATCTGACCCTGCCCTCGCAAGCCTTTATCAACGGCAGCTATCGGGATGCCGTCAATGGCGCCACCTTCGATTGCATCAACCCGGCCAACGGCAAGCTGCTGACCAAGGTGGCAGCCTGCGATGCCGCCGATGCCGAACTGGCGGTACAGGCTGCACGTGACGCCTTCAACGACAAGCGTTGGAGCGGCCTACCGCCGAAACAGCGCAAGCAGATCATGCAGCGCTTCGCCGAGCTGATGCGCCTCAACAAGGTTGAGCTGGCGCTGCTGGAGTCGCTGGATATGGGCAAACCCATCGGCGATGCCATGGGCTATGACGCCCCCGCCGCCGCCAACTGCATCGCCTGGAACGCCGAAGCGATCGACAAGATCTACGATCAGGTCGCCCCGGTGGAGGAGTCAGCACTGGCGCTGGTGACCCGCGAAGCGCTCGGGGTGGTTGCCGCCATCGTTCCATGGAACTTCCCGCTGGTGATGGCCTGCTGGAAGCTGGGCCCGGCGCTCGCTACCGGCAACTCGGTCATTCTCAAGCCTTCCGAAAAATCCCCCCTGACCGCCCTGCGTATCGCAGGTCTGGCCAAGGAGGCGGGTATTCCGGACGGCGTGTTCAACGTGCTGCCGGGCTTTGGCCACACCGTGGGCGAGGCGCTGGCCATGCACATGGATGTGGATTGCATCACCTTCACCGGCTCCACCAAGATCGGTAAACATCTGGTGGAGTGCTCCGGCAAGTCCAACCTCAAGCGCGCCTTTATGGAGTGCGGCGGCAAGAGCCCCAACATCATACTTGCGGATGCGCCGGATCTGGACGCTGCGGCCAAGAGCGCCGCTGGCGCTATCTTCTACAACCAGGGCGAAGTATGCACCGCTGCCTCCCGCCTGCTGGTGCAAAACAGCATCAAACCGCAATTTATGGAGCGACTGCTGGCCCATGCCCGCGAGTGGATCTCGGCCAACCCGCTCGACCCTGCGACCCGCATCGGCGCCATGGTGGATCACATCCAGATGGAGCAGGTGCTGCGCTATATCGAGATTGGCAAGCAGGAGGGAGCCAAGCTGCTGCTGGGCGGCAACCGCACCAATATGGAGAGTGGCGGCTTCTATATCGAACCCACCATTTTCGACGACGTGACCCCGCAGATGCGCATCTTCCGCGAGGAGATCTTCGGCCCTGTGCTGGCAGTGACCGGCTTCGATACGCTGGAAGAGGCCATTGCGCTGGGCAACGACACCGACTACGGCCTGGCCGCGGCGATCTGGACGGCGGATCTCAACAAGGCGGTGAAGGGCTCCCGCGCCCTGCGCGCCGGTACCGTGTTCGTCAACAACTGGGACGGTGGTGACATGACCATGCCGTTTGGCGGCTTCAAACAGTCCGGCAACGGTCGCGACAAGTCACTTCATGCGCTGGAGAAGTACACCGAGCTGAAAAGCACCTGGATTCAGCTGGAATAACACGACAAAGCAGCACTATCGGATCAAAAAGGGGGAGAAATCCCCCTTTTGCATTTTTGGCCTTCCATCACCGGGCTCAATCCTTATAATGATAAAAAAGCCAACATGTTAAATATAAAGACAAAAATGCTATTTTTTCTGGGAAGCGTACTTTTTCTGGTGATCGGTTTGCCCCTGCTGTTCTTCGTGCTGGGGCACGGCGAGGCCTACGTGACCTGGGGCCCCTGGATCTCCGCCATCGCCCTGATGTTGTGGCTGTTGATGGACGTCGACAAGATCCGCCGTGGTAAAGGCTGACCGGCCAGCAACACACCTCCTTTCCCTCAAACTTCGTTTATTCGCTTCTGTCCCCGCAAAAGGATCGCTACACTGATTTTTTGCGATGTTTTCCCGCATTCAACGCTTCAGTAAAGGTCATCCGCATGCCGCAACAGATCCAGCGTCAGGGCGTCATCTACGCCCTGTGCGCCTATACCCTTTGGGGCATAGCCCCCATCTATTTCAAGACCATCTCTGCCGTTCCGGCCGCTGAGATCCTGACCCACCGGATGATCTGGTCCTGCGTGCTGCTGATGGTACTGACCCTGGCAGGGCGCCAGCGGCACAAGGTGCAGGCGGTGCTGCGCCAGCCAAAAGTGTTGCTCACCCTGGCGTTTACCTCGGTCACCGTCGGCGGCAACTGGTTGCTGTTCATCTGGGCCATCAACAACGGCCATATGCTGGATGCCAGCCTCGGCTACTACATCAACCCGCTGTTCAACGTGCTGCTGGGGATGGTGTTTCTGAGCGAGAAGCTACGCCGCCTGCAGTGGTGGGCCGTGGCGCTGGCCTTTGCCGGGGTGGCGATCCAGCTTATCGCCTTTGGCTCCTTGCCCTGGATTGCGCTGGTGCTGGCGTCGAGCTTTGCCATCTATGGGCTGGTGCGCAAAAAACTGGCCCTCGATGCCCTCACCGGTCTGCTGATCGAAACCATGATCATGCTGCCGCCAGCGGCCATCTATCTGTGGGGCTTTGCCGACAGCCCCACCAGCCATCTCACCCAGAATGACTGGCACCTCAACCTGCTGCTGATCGCCGCAGGCGCCGTCACCACGGCCCCCCTGCTTTGCTTCACCGCCGCCGCGACCCGGCTCAAGCTCTCCACCCTGGGCTTCTTCCAGTACATAGGCCCCAGCCTGATGTTCATCCTCGCGGTCACCCTCTATGGGGAAGCGCTGGCGATGGACAAACTGCTCACCTTTGCCTGCATCTGGAGTGCGCTGGTGCTGTTCAGTCTGGATGGGCTGCGCAGCGGCAAAGCCGCGCCAAGCCGGACCTGACACAGCCTCACCACCAGCGACCCCGGCTCATCAGCCGGGGTTATTTTTCGTGCCACCAGCGGCCTTCTGACTGCGACTTCTCCTTCTCCAGAGCCGACTGACCATCAACAGACCACACCCGAGTCTCACTATCCCGCCAGAGAGCTATGCTATCCATGAACGGAGCCGAATGGAGGCAACATGCTCAAGCACATTCACGACAGATCCCTGCTTTTTGGTCAGGTTCTGGGGATCATGGTCATTATCACGCTGATCTCCATCAGCTTTTTCGGGCTTTACTCGGTCCGGAGCGCAGCCGATCAGATGGGACAGGGGAAGGATGTGGTAGCCGATATTCTGCCGCCGCCTCTCTACCTTATCGAATCCCAGTTGCAGGTCTACACCCTGCTCCATGCCAAACCGGAGGAGCGGGAGGCCCTGCTGCAAACCCTCGCCCGACTGCAGCAAGAGTTCGAGAGCCGTAACCGTTTCTGGCAAGAGAGCAGCCTGAACGAGCCCCTCAGGGAGCTGCTGCTGGGGGAGCAAAAAGTGCAGGGGGAGCTGTTCTGGCAGTTGCTCAACGACAAGTTTGTCCCCGCCATCAAGGCGGATCTGGCGCAGGCGGGCGCGATTGCGGCGCGCCTGCACACCCTCTATAACGCCCACCGGCTAGGGGTGGACGCCACCGTCATCCGCGGTAACCAGTATGCCGCCGAGCAGATGGCCCATCTCGCCAACACCACCCGACTCTGCTACGGCCTGCTGTTGTGCGCCGCACTGCTGGGGGCCGGACTCATCTTCTGGCTGGGACGCCCCACCCAACAGCGGCTGCTGGCCGCTGGCAAGGCGACCGCCGCCATCGCCGAAGGGGAGTTGAACCGCCCCATGCCGGAGCCGGGCCTCGATGCCATCGGCGAGCTGATCCGCCAGATCGGGGCCATGCGTGACCAGCTGGCAACCCTGGTGGAGTCACTGCAGCGCAGCGCCAGTACGCTGGATGATCGCGCCACCAGCCTGACCGCCATGGCACAACGGCACACCGATGACAGTCAGGCGCAGGTCGGGGCGGCCCACCATATCGAACAGGCCATCGAACAGCTCACCCACTCCATTGAACAGGCGGGTAGCCAGCTGCATCAGGTAGGGGAGCAAACCCTGCAGTCAGCAGAGCGGGCACAAGAGGCGACACTCGCCATCCACACAGTGGAACAGGTGATCGGGGAGCAAGTCACGGGAGTGAAGCAGGTCTCCCATACCATTTCGGATCTGGCCGGCCTCTCGCAGCAGATTGCCGGGCTGGCGGGCGCCATTCACGATATTGCGGAGCAGACGAATCTGCTGGCGCTGAACGCTGCCATTGAAGCGGCACGGGCAGGTGAACAGGGACGCGGTTTTGCCGTGGTGGCCGATGAAGTGCGCTCGCTGGCGACCCGCACCGGCAGCGCCACCACCGAGATCAACACCATCATCGGCAAGATCCAGGATGTCAGTCTGCGCGCCGCCAGCGAGATGGATACCGAACTGGCACGGGTCGAACAAGCAGTCACTCACACGATGACAGCGCGCCAGAGCGTCGCCCGGATCGCGCAGAGCTGCGAGGAGATCAACCAGCGCATCGCTCAGGTCGATCAGCTGATGAGCGATGAGACCCGGCTGGTGCAGGGGATCCACCATCAGGTCGGCGAGATGTCGCGGTTGGCGGCCGAAGTCAATCAGAGCGCCAGCCACGCCGCCGAAGAGGCGACCATGGTCGCCCAGCACGCCCGCATCCTGACCAGGCAGACTCACCACTTCCATCTCGACACCACCCACCATTGATCCCCGGCGCTGACGGGAGTCAGCACCCCCCTTTTTCTCTGCATTGACTAAATGGGTAGCATTGGACTCCACGAGGGAATAGGATCCGCCCCTCTGAAAACCAACTGCAAGGATCAACAGACATGAATCGAAAATGGTCGCTCCCCATCGTGGCAATCGCGGGGGGAGCGTTACTCTGGCTTGGCAACACCTTTGGTATGAAATGGGCTCTGATGGCCCTGATCGGATTCGGCTTCGGCTTCACCCTCTCCTTCAGCCGCTTCGGCATCGTCTTCGGTTGGCGCGAAATGCTGACCAAGCGCAACAGTTACTATGTGCGGGTTCACCTGCTCACCATCGCTATCGAAATTCTGCTGTTCACCACCTTCCTCTCTTTTAGCCACGCCCTGTTTGGCGATGCCATGGTGGGTAACGTGATGGCTATCGGCATTCCCTTCATCGTCGGTGCCTTCCTGTTCGGCATCGGTATGCAGCTGGCAGGCGTCTGTGCCACCGGCACTCTTTATTGCTGCGGCGAGGGACAACCCCGCTTCTGGCTGGTGCTGATCTGCTACGGCATCGGCACCCTTATCAGCAACCAGTTCCGCCCCGAACTGGAGGCCACCTTCTCCAGCCATGTGGTATTGGCCCGGGATCTGACCGGCAATATCTGGAGCGGCATGCTGCTCAACTTGGCGCTGGTCGCCGCGCTGTTTCTGCTGTTTCGCAAGAGCGAACTCAAGCGTACCGGCGAGCTCAAGCCCCTCTTCAGCGGCGGCAATCTGTTCTGGCGCGATGGCCGCTTTACCGTGCTGACCGGCGGCATCATCATAGCTCTGCTCAACTCGTCCGTGGTCGCTCTGCACGGCTCGGCCTGGACCATCACCGGCGCCGTCTATGACATGGCGCTGCGCTGCGCCTCTCTGTTCGGCCTGTTCGAGGGCAACCCCAAGCTGGCCCAGCCACTCTTCATCAATCCCATGGTCGGCATGTTCTGGCTCGGCATTCTGGGGGCCATGCTGGCTCGTTGCATCAGCGGTGGCGGCAACTTCGCCCCGATGCGACTCGGCAACAGCCTGGCCTCCATCATCGGCGGTCTGCTGATGGGGATGGGTGCCATGTACGCCGCCTGCAACCTCGGCGGCTTCTTCGATGGCACCGCCTCCGGCAGCCTGCACGGCTGGGTCTGGATGTTGATGGCCCTCGCTGGCAGCTTGATCGGCATTCGCCTGCGGCCGCTGTTCGGGCTCTGAGGCTCAACATCGTAAACACCCCATAAGAAACGGGAGGCCAAGCCTCCCGTTTTTACATTTATTGCTCCCGTCGCTCTGCTTATTGGACAGGCTGGGAAACCCCTTCCAGATGGATTTCCACCCGGCGATCCGGTGCCAGACAGGCGATCAGCTCCTGCTTGGAGCGACTGGCACAGCTGCTGCCAGTGACCGGATTGGCCTTGCCACGTCCCTCGACCCGTACCTTGTCGGCATACAAGCCTTTGGATACCAGATAGCTGGCCACGCTCTGGGCCCGCTTCTCGGAGAGGGCCAGGTTGTAGTTGTCGGAACCGATGCGGTCGGTATAACCGATGACAGTTGCGACACCATCTTTCGGATTGGCCGCCACAATCTGGCTGAACAGGGCATCGAGCGCCTGATTGGCAGCCGGTTTCAGGGTCGCCTTGTTGAACTCGAACAGCACATCGGAACTCAGACTGAAGGTCTTGGGCTCAACCACGGCTACAGGTGCCGGTTCGGCGGCCGGAGCGGGAGCCGGTGCTACGACCTCGCCACCTTGCTGACCGAAGCGATAGAGCATCCCGAACGAAATCAGGCCGTTATCCATCTCGATACCGGAGCGATCGAGAGAGGCATCTCCCAGCGGCGTGGTGTACTGGTACTCCAGACGGGCAGCCCAGTCACGATCGATGGCGTATTCGGCACCCAGCGCACCAACGAAGGCGGCGCCATGCTTCTTGCCGGTCTCGCTGGTATTGGCGAAGCTGATCTCGCTATCCGTCCAGGCATAAGCACCGCCCAGTCGGCCATAAAGATCGAGCACGTTCGTTGCCGGGAAGCTGATCTTCATGGTGGCCTGAATCATCTGGCTCTTGGCTTCGGTCTTGAGGGTATTGGCGCCAGTGCCCGAAGTGGTGTCGTATTTGCCAAGCCAGTCATAACCCAGCTCGAAACCCAGGTTGGGGTTGAGCTGGTAACCGGCGAACAGGCCCAGACCCAGATCATCCGTGTTCTCGCTGGTATTACCCAACGTCTGGGCAATCGACTCGGCATACTGGTTGTGGTCAACGCCATAGTAATTGGACCAACCGGCCTTGCCACCGACATACCAGGTATTGTCCTGAGCGGCGGCCTGCACGGCTCCGGCCGCCAGCAAACCACTGACCAATACGGCAAGCATGGATTTATTCATATTTTCGCCTCTGCAATAAGTCGTTATGGGCGCCTGAGTGCGCACTTTCCCTGTGTGAAGCCGTCAGGCGGCCTCTCCGCTATTCAGGGTATCCCATCCGAACGCAGCCTCAAATGACCAGCAGCTCAGGAGTGTGAAGCGGCCTGCATTATCGTGGTATCGTCGGTCAAAATGGTCTTCGCCAGCATTCTGGCCTGCTCCAGCGCCAGTGGCTGCTGATAGCTGTGAGCCATCACGATAGCCCCCTCCAGCAACAGGCAAAGCTCGGTGGCCTGTGCCAGAGAACAGTTGAGCTGGTTTATCACCCAGCCCAGTAACGCCTGCTTGTGGGCCATCACCAGCTTGCGCACCGGATGGCGTGGGTCGGCAAACTCGGCGCTGGCGTTGATAAAGTTGCAGCCATAGAAATCAGAGCGGCCAAACCACTCTGCAAAGCCATCAAACAGCGCCTGCAGGCGATCTTCGCGTCCGGTCACGTCGGCCAGCCGTTGGTCAAGCAGGGCGAAGAACTCCCGGTCACGAGCGAGCAGCACCTCCTCAATCAAGGCATCCTTGGTCGGGAAGTGGCGATAGAGGGTACGCTTGGTACTCCCCGCCTCGGTCCAGATGCGATCTATGCCGGTGGCATGAAAGCCATGACGGTTGAACAGACGGTAGGCCGTCGCCACCAGTTGTTGACGCTTCTCACTCATGATTTGCCTCTTGAAGTACACCGATCTGTCTACCTAATGTGCCTAATCAGTTCTGGCAAACCAAGAGGAAAGCATGATGACAAAATGGTATGGCCCGTTATGGGCAGGTGTGGGCGCCGCACTCACCATCGGCATATTGGGATGGCTCAATCTGAGCTGGCATGTCGCGCTAGTCATGGCACCTTTTGGGGCCAGCTGTGTGTTGTTGTTTTCCCTGCCAGATAGTCCGCTGGCGCGCCCCAAAAACGTGCTGGGCGGTCACCTGCTGACGGCCTGCGTCGGACTGGTTATCGGCCTGCTTCCGCTCCCCGCTGAAGTGCAGATGGCGCTGGCAACCGGGCTGGCCATCGCCCTGATGCAGGGACTGAATATCCTCCATCCTCCGGCGGGCGCCAATCCCTTGCTGATCCTGATGACAGGACAAGAGCCAGCTTTCCTGTGGCAAACGGTACTACCCGGAACCCTGCTACTGATGGTGCTGGCTCATGGATTTCAATGGCTCAGACAGAAGTGGCCAATTGCAGCCTAAAAACAGAGGGAGGCCAACACCTCCCTCTCTCCTCATCGCAGCATCAACTGGCCAGAAACAGCCGGTAGGCAGGGGCGTCGTACACCTCTTTCCAAACGCAACCAAGTTCACGCAGGTAGTCGCTAACTATATCTTCATCCAACAGCTTGAGAGCGGCAGGTGTATGGAAAGTGGTCTGTTTTGTACCAACGGCCAAGCTGGCAACTGTTCATCAATCATGGGGGTGATCTCGGCCCAATAATCTGAGGGCAAGAAACATCGCTCTTCAGGCAACAGGTCATCAGGCAAGGATGAAAGCTCGCTAATCAAGGTACGTAGCTGGCAGCAAGTCACGTCCCCCCTTAGGGCAAGCCTTCCCTGCTCAACTTCTCGAACCAGCCAGGAAATTGCCGTTACATGCCGCATCACACATGCCATCTCTAACCATTGCATCCCCCGCTTACCCTTCTTGGCTTCCAGTAAAGCAAAACACATGACACTCGCCTTATGCCGCAAACTAACACCTTTCTTGAGCCATTCACGAGATGCCTTCTGCTCTGTCGGCGATCCGGACTCAAGCAATCTGGCAAGGCAGTAGATAGCCCATGTATGCCCCTTGGTTGCCGCCCGGCGATACCAATACATCGCCAACTTCTCATCCTGACGGTACCCCCGCCCATGCTGGATGTTGAAAGCCAGAGAATACATCGCACTATCTGACCCGAATTGTGCTGCCTGCAGAAAACAGGCGTTTGCCTGCTCCCACTCTCCCGCCAGAGAGTGGATATCGCCCAGGGCACACATAGCGATTACGCTTCCCTGCCGCGCAGCGGCCTCATACCAGTAGCGGCCTTCCATCGGGTGTTCACTGGTGCCCGCCAACATATTCATGGCATCGGCACAGCCTTCGCTCGCCCCCTGTAGCCACAATTGGCGAGCGTGGTTTTTATCGATCTGTTTACGCTCAAATGACGACCCGACCCCGTAATAGAATTCAATCCCGAGATTGCATAGTCTCGCCAATCGCCGCTTTTTAGCTTTATCAGAGCAAGACATGACGTGGATGCCTCGACAGCAATAAGCAACTTTCCTGCGGTAAGTAGTTAAACAGGGCATTGTGTAACACCTTGGGTGCCAGCATTGCTTTAAGTTCCTGATACTGGCTCTCAAAACCCTCTAACGTCATCCCTATGCATTCCTCCTCTGAAGCAATCTTCAGTGAGTAATCAATTCCTTGCAGAGACGCGGCATGGCGCGGCAAATCATTCTGCGCCAACAACCAACCATAACGATGAGACTGCAATAATGTCTGAACCTCATGACATTGATCTGGTTGCAAGTAATCATCCGGTGCCATCCAGCCATACAACCAATTGATAACAGCCACCCCATCAAGCCCAGGAGCATGTAGCTGTGACTGGTGTTCCGGGGGCAGAAACGAGGGGGATAACCAGATAGTAATCCTGGTGCGGTTTGCCACCCATTCCAAAAAGGCGAGAGAGGGAGAAGCTAGGTCAATCACTACAGCAACAGGGGTATTGGCATCTGTATGTGCCAACTCATCCGGGGTGCGATAAAGGATGCCTTCAGGCTCAACACCTATTGGCGGCGACTCGGTAATCAACATCAGCATGGGAGCATTCCGGGTTAATCGGCTGGCAGTTATTGAATAACACACTGACGTCATCCGGTGACGCTTGCCGCAACAACTCTGAGTGACGCAACTCCCGTTTATAACGTTGCACACATCACAGCAACAAAGTTAGCAGGAGAGTTCTATGAGTCATTACTTCACCATCCTCTGCCCACATTGTGGTACGACAACCACAGTTTCCACCTCCGTAGCACGTAATGGTACCGGTGTCGGCCAGTGTCGCAATTGCCGAAAATTGGTGCGCATTCAGGTCGATCATCGTGGTGGAATCGTAAGAGTTAAATGACATCAGACCTAACAACAGCTTGTTCTGGCAACAAACTTGGCTCTGGTTCAGAAAATATCAACGTGTCACTTGAGTCAGACTAAAGCCGGGGGCTAGTATGCCCCCTCTTCAATAGGCTCTGACTCCATTGCCATGTCCGATATCCAGACCCAACGCCATTTCGCTATCCTTAGCTATCTGCCTTACGAACCCCAATCAATTTCTACGACAGAAATCGTACTCAAACTGGAGCGCGATGGCTTTGATGTCACCCTGCGCAAAGTGCAGCGCGACCTAGAGAGCCTGAGCTGCCGTCATAGCATCCTCAGCGATGAGACAGTGCGTCCGTATCGCTGGTCACGCAAACAAGGCAGTAAAGGTTGGCTGGATATGACACCCAGTACAGCCTTGGCACTTTGTATGGCCAAGCAACACCTGCAGGGGCTGTTGCCACGCCAGTTACAAGGTAATCTGGCCGATTTCTTTGCCCAAGCGGAACAGCGGCTCGCCAATTCCCACGAGAAGCTGGCGATGTGGCCCAACTGCATTGCCTCCCATCCGGCAGGTTTTCAGTTATGTCCACCCAAAGTGAATACACTTGTGCTCGAAGGTGTCGAACAGGCGCTGCTGGAAAAGCGGGTTATCGATATCGAATATACCCCCCGCCCGCCAAACGCGGCCAAGCATTATCTGGTTAATCCTCTTGCCTTGGTAACCAAGGGGTCAACCCTCTATCTCATCGCAACGCTGGTAGATAACGGGGAATATCGAAACTTTGCCCTCCATAGAGCAACCCGGATCGAGATCATTGATAAGCCAGTCACCACGCCCCCAGGATTTAGTCTTACCGACTATCTGGCCAAGGGGAACCTGGCCTTCGCCCGCCATCGCAGCATTGAGCTGGCATTGCGAGTTGATTATATCAAGGGGTATCACCTGCAAGAGAGCTGGCTAAGTGAAAACCAGCGCATCGAACCAGACGGCTCATACCATTTCATCATCCATGCCACCGTCAATGACACGGAAGAGTTGCGCTGGTGGCTGATGTCTATTGCCGATATCAGCGAGGTGATATCTCCGCCCGACTTGCGCGACACCATGCTGGCCAGCCTGCGTAAAGGGCTGGCCAATTATTCTGCACACTGCTAGCTGGCCACTGGACGCTGTGACGACCAACTTATCTCATCGGGAAGGTGCATCTGCCCGGAATCCAGGTCAAACGGTACGGCCCAAAGCCGCAAAGGCTGCCTGGCCGCATTCGCCAGCAAGAATGGTCCAATGACCCGGTTCAGCCCACGCCATTTGGGGTAAATAAGGAGCATATCTCCCACCCCTTTCTGATAGGTCTGCCCATAGGCCAGCATTTGATAAAAATCTTGCTGGCCAAGGCCGAACTTGTCTCGACGATTATCCTGCTCGAGCCGTTTCCACTTGGTATCCATAACCCGCAGACTGGCGTGCCCTTCAAGCAGCAAATCCGGCTTGAGCTGGAACATGG
This sequence comes from Aeromonas sp. 97A, assembly GCF_051919185.1. Taxonomy (NCBI): domain Bacteria; kingdom Pseudomonadati; phylum Pseudomonadota; class Gammaproteobacteria; order Aeromonadales; family Aeromonadaceae; genus Aeromonas; species Aeromonas sp. 97A. The sequence continues at coordinate 3,438,578 of NZ_JBQBFF010000001.1, forward strand.
CTCCCTCAGCATGACCCAGTTGACCATAGTGGCAAAGATATTCAGCGCTCGATTGAGTTTTCAGGCCAAGACCTGAGGGGAGCTGACGCCTCAGTTGGCGAGCAACATAAGCCTCAAATAGTCGCTCCATGGGATAGAGCAGGCTGAGTCCTCGCCACTGCCCGTGGAGCGCCATAGGCATCTGTCGCTGCAGAATCAATTCGCACCAGGGCTTGATGGCTTGATAACGAGCCATCAAGCGGTCGGTGCGCCAGGCTCGCAGATCTCGCTCTATTTCGCGGGATGGCTGCAACTCATGGAGCATGCCTTGTAACTCGTAGGACAACCGCCAGCTATGCGCCACTCTGGTTGCTTTGCAGACCAGATCGAGCGCAAGGCGGATCAATCTGTGCTCTGCGCTCTCTGGTTGGAACAGGTCGTGGCGGATCCGGAATTTATGCTGTCGCCCGGCGGGTTGGCGCAGTTGCCTCGCCATATCCAGTTGCCCACGCAGAAATGGTGCCTCCTCTTCGACCTGCACATAATCAAAGCGCAGCCCGTGCCTGACCAGATGCTCCAGCTCGGAGAGAAATCGCCCCATCACCCACTCGCTCAAGGAACCTTCACCCAGCTCGAGACCGGCCTCTTCTGCCTCGCGCAGAGGAAGATCCATCGCGCTGGCCAGCATCTTCTTGAGCATGCGTCGGCTACGGCTTACCTCGCTCGCCATATTTTCATCCGGCGCCGCATCATGGGTCTTGGGCAGGATCTCGATGATCTGGCCACAGGGTGACTCCAACACACCCACATAGTTGTCGAGACGAAGCCACTGACGCCCATCCAGATGGAGCATGGGCGCCCCCTGCTTGCTAAATTGTCCCGCCAGCTCGCACAACCACATAAACGCCGAGCGGCTAATATGGGCGCGGTCCAGTGAAGGCGTATCCAGCGGCTCACAGGTCAGACGAGCGTATTCACGGACGATGACGTGACCTTTCACTGCGCGCTCCCCACCTCTGCCGATTGCTCAACCTTGCGCCAGTTGTGAGCCGTAATGCCCATATAAGCGCCCGCTTGAAACCAGACTACATCACCTTCCGGTTTAATCTTCCAGCCGGCGGGCAAGTAGCCCAGTTCAGCCTCTTCACCGAATAGCTTCTGCAGATCGAGATCATCATCCTGAGTCACAAAACGGTCACCCTTGGACTTGCGATGGTCATTCAGCACCAGGGCTATCTTTTGCCAATCCTCGAAGAAGTACTCCTGCAGCAAGGGCAGCACCTGTTTTTGGAAAATCCGCCCCAGGTGTTGCAGGTCAGGATCCTTTTGCAGCGGCATAAAGAGGGCGTGTCCCAGACAATAGTCACGGCCCAGCAAGGCAGTAATGCGACGGTTGATGGTCCGCAGCAATTTACCGATCTGGATCCCCTCTACATACAAGTTGTCGAGCAAGTCGGGACGGGGCGGCATCTCTTTAAAGAAGAAGCGGCGACGCAACGCCAAATCTAAGCCAGCCAGCGAGCGATCTGCCGTATTCATGGTACCGATCAGATAGAGGTTGTTGGGCACGCCAAAAGGCTTCTTCGAGTAGGGGAGAACCACTTTAAGCTCCTCTTCGGCCCCCAGGCGCTTGGCAGGCTCCAGCAGAGTAATCAACTCACCAAATATACGGGAAATATTGCCCCGATTGATCTCGTCGATAATCAGCACATAGGGATTTTCGGGATCCGCTTCTGCCCGCTGGCAGATCTGCTTGAACAGGCCATCGACCACCCGGTAGTGCAATACGCCATCCTGGCTCTCCGCCTTGATGCCTTCGATAAAATCTTCGTAGCTGAAACTTTGGTGGAAGGTGACAAACCGGATGCGCTGCTCAGCGACCAATTCACCAAATCGGTCCTGCAATTCATCGCGATCATCGTGATTGTGGTCGGTAAAGTCGTGCTCAATAATATTGAGTGCCTCTGTCACTGTGTTATAGGTTTTGCCGGTCCCTGGCGGACCAAATAGGATCTGATTTATAGCTTGTGTTACACCACTTTTTCCTTGAGGTACAATGTTCACATCATCATCAGGATCTTCACTTTCCTGATAGTCGGATGGCACATATCCTTTGCGACCTGACGGGAAAATAAAATCTGTCGTTTGACACAGCTGGCGAAGAAACGCTGAAACATGTTTCAACGTGCTTTCGTCACTGATAGCATCAACAATTAACTTTCCATTCACTTCTCTCATCTGTTCGAAGCTGGGAATAAAAGATGAACATACGCTTTTATTTACTTTTATCCCAAAGGTGCGACTTTTAAATATAACCCGAACTAAGACTTTTCCTTTTTGGTTTAGACTCGGCTCTTTCACCCCAAATCGGAGAGGGGTCGATGGACTATTAACAGCAAAAGCATCATAGACCGGAAAAATAGCGTCAAAGATATCAATAAAGTCTGAAAATAGTTTCTTGGTAACCTCTGGCCATTGCCGATATAGCTTTTCCAATCTGTTGTTGGTTAAAATATCTTCAACTTTCATATGAATTCTCTGTGTATACAATAGCAACAGGTTCTTACTATGATTATATTATTCCGGCGTATGCTGGAGCGAGTGACCAGACGGCATCCCCTTCCGGTTTAATCTTCCAGCCGGCGGACAAGTTGCCCAGTTCAGCCTCCTCACCGAATAGCTTCTGCAGATCGAGATCATCATCCTGAGTCACAAAACGGTCACCCTTGGACTTGCGATGGTCATTCAGCACCAGGGCTATCTTCTGCCAATCCTCGAAGAAGTACTCCTGCAGCAAGGGCAGCACCTGTTTTTGGAAAATCCGCCCCAGGTGTTGCAAGTCGGGATCCTTTTGCAGCGGCATAAAGAAGGCGTGTCCCAGACAATAGTCACGGCCCAGCAAGGCAGTAATGCGACGGTTGATGGTCCGCAGCAATTTACCGATCTGGATCCCCTCTACATACAAGTTGTCGAGCAAGTCGGGACGGGGCGGCATCTCTTTAAAGAAGAAGCGGCGACGCAACGCCAAATCTAAGCCAGCCAGCGAGCGATCTGCCGTATTCATAGTACCGATCAGATAGAGGTTGTTGGGCACGCCAAAAGGCTTCTTCGAGTAGGGGAGAACCACTTCAAGCTCCTCTTCGGCACCCAGGCGCTTGGACGGCTCCAGCAGAGTAATCAACTCACCAAAAATACGGGAGATATTACCCCGGTTGATCTCGTCGATAATCAACACATAGGGATTTTCTGGATCAGCCTCGGCCAGTTGGCAGATCTGTTTGAACAGACCGTCGACTACTCGATAATGCAACCCCCCCTCTTGGCTCTCCGCCTTGATACCCTCGATAAAATCTTCGTAACTGAAGCTTTGGTGGAAGGTAACAAATTGGATGCGCTGCTCAGCGAGCAGCTCACCAAATCGGCCCTGCAGTTCATCGCGGTCATCAATATGATACTCAACAATCCCTGGCTCAATAATATCGAGCGCTTCTGCTACTGTGTTATAGGTTTTGCCTGTCCCAGGAGGGCCAAATAGTATCTGGTTAATTTCTATTTTATTAATAACCTTGGCACTTAGAATAACAGCCTCAGATGAACTGTTTTTTGCCGGAGAGATACGCCCGTTATGTCCTGTAAAATAAATATCTACAGAATCATTTTTATTGAAACCGGCGCTACTCAAGACATCAATAAGTTTGAGCTTGTTACTATTTCTAAAACAAAATGGACTAATCCAATAGCTGTTGTTATCAGTGTGTCTTAAAACAGCTTGATAGCTAATATCACCAATAGACAAATTAATATCATTTGGGCTGTTCAACTTGAAACCCAGTACTTCATTATCAAGCGTCTTGATAGCAATTTCCATTGAGGTCGGGCTAGGCATGGTGACTTTTCCTGTAACCGCAACCACATTCTTACTAATTTCAGAGAATGAAGAGAACCACACCTCGTTTAGCGCTGTTAACTCAGACGCTGCGGCCATATCTAGATTGGCATAATACCAATCTTTTTTTTCATTGTGAGGCTTACAGAAACCTGACGCATCAGCTACCTGCATGAACGTTTTTTGTTCATCGGCTATTCGCTGCCGCGTTGAATACGCAGCTTCGAGGCGGGAGCCCACGACTCTAAATCCTCCATAGCTGTTAATCGCTTTTAAATTAAATTGTTCAGCAAAATACAACGTCGGCTTATCACTATATGAATAGGCAACAAGGCCTTTTGAGGCTATGAATGAAAAGTATGGCGAAAACACATTATTTATAATTTCAACAACACGACTGTCGATTGCTCTTAATGCAATCCACGTGTGATCTCCAACATGCTCGTACGGAATGTTGTGCTCAATGAGTTTGTTTTTTAGCAATTCTTCTGCATTAACTAACATGGTTAATAAACTCTTTGTTAAATAAATGGGATATGTGCTCGTCATAGCATCAGATTGCTTATGTGAACATGAAAGTCATAAACCGATTCTTCATTAAAAAATAACATGCCATATACAATCTTCGTATTTCTATCATTAAGATATGTGTACACAAAGCAATACCCATGTTCTTTTTTAATGTAGAAGAAAAGATCATCTTTAGAGAATTCTCTACCTGATATCGAGTCAATAAATACTGCCGTTTATTTTCATCTGCATTTTTAATCGTGTAGAATTTATTGAAATAATAGTTTTCTTCATGATTATGATATGTATGGAATTAATAGATCATTAGACTATTTATTTTTATGTATATGAAATAATCTATATTAATGCCCTCTCCCCCCCCCTCTGCTCAACATTACGATAACTGGCCTTGGATGCTTATCGGCCCTTTAAATTATACTGACTGCAGGATTGATGAAGAGGAAAACACAAGGCAATTCTTCAATAACTGCCGCATGGAACACCTCTAAACGAAATGTGCAGGTTCTTTCATTCTTGCTGGAGACATTATCTGCGACCAAGCGTCATTCCATGACGCTTGTTTCTTTTGATGAAAGCGATATTTATGGGGTAATTTAAAAACAAGGGAGGCATAACGCCTCCCTCCTGATGAGTTGTTGAAGCCCCCTTACTCAACTGGCCAGAAACAGCCGGTAGGCGGGGTCGTCACTCACCTCTTTCCAGCCGTAGCCAATCTCGTGCAGGTAGTCGTGGAAGGCCGCCACGTCCTCGTCCGGCAGCTCGAAGGCGCAGAGCACCCGGCCGTAGTCGGCACCGTGGTTACGGTAGTGGAACAGGCTGATGTTCCAGCGACAGCCCAGGGTCTCGAGGAAACGCATCAGGGCGCCAGGCTGCTCCGGGAACTTGAAGCTGTAGAGACGTTCACCAAGGGGCCGGGCCGGGCGGCCGCCAATCATGTAACGCACATGATTCTTGGCCAGCTCGCTCTCGGTCATGTTGACCACCGGGTAGCCGTTGCCGCCGAGCTGATCGATGATCTGGCCCAGCTCTTCGTCACCGCCGGTGAGGCGCACCGAGACGAACAGCGAAGCCTGCTCGGCATCGGCGTAGCGGTAGTTAAACTCGGTCACCATGCGCGGCCCCAGCTGACGACAAAAGTCGAGGAAGGCTCCCTTGCGCTCGGGTATGGTCACCGCCAGCATGCCCTCGCGCTTCTCGCCAATCTCGCAGCGCTCCGACACGTAGCGCAGGCTGTGGAAGTTGACGTTGGCGCCGGACAGAATGGCTGCCATCCGGCCACCCCTGACCTGCTCCCGCTCGCTGTAGGCCTTGAGGCCCGCCAGCGACAGGGCGCCCGACGGCTCGGCGATAGCACGGCAGTCGTCGAAGATGTCTTTCAGTGCGGCGCAGATCTGGTCGTTGGAGACGGTTACCACTTCATCAAGATACTGGTTGCAGAGGCGGAAGGTCTCCTCGCCGATACGCTTGACCGCCACCCCGTCCGCAAACAGCGAGACCCGCTCCAGGTTGACCGGCTCGCCGGCCTCCATGGCGGCCTTGAGGCAGGCGGAGCCCTCGGCCTCCACCCCTATCACCTTGACGTCCGGCAGCAGCTGCTTGATGTAAACAGCTACCCCGGCGGCCAGGCCGCCGCCCCCCACCGGCACGAACACGTGGGTGAGGTGGGTATCCTGCTCCAGCAGCTCCTTGCCGATGGTGCCCTGCCCAGCGATCACCTCAACGTCGTCAAACGGCGGGATCAGGGTGTAGCCCTCCAGCTCGGAGAGGCGGCGACTCTCGCCGTAGGCCTCGTCGAAGCTGTTGCCAAACAGCATGACGTTGCCGCCCTGACGGCGCACCGCATCGATCTTGATGTCCGGCGTGGTCTTGGGCATCACGATGATCGCCTTGATACCGAGCTTGGCGGCCGACAGGGCGACCCCCTGCGCGTGGTTGCCGGCGGAGGCGGCGATGACGCCACGCGCCTTCTGCTCCTCATTCAGAGTGGCGATCTTGTGGTAGGCACCGCGCAGCTTGAAGGAGTGGACCGGTTGCAGATCCTCCCGCTTCAGGCTGACGTGGTTGCCGAGCCGCTCGGAGAGTTTCTTCAGGGTTTGCAATGGGGTGACCCGCGCCGCCTCATAGACAGGGGAGAGCAGCACCTTGCGTAGATAATCAGCCGCAGAGACCATGATTTATTCCCCCAGCATTGAGCGATCGCGCACCGCGCCTTTATCAGCGCTGGTGGCGAACATGGCATAGGCGCGCAGGGCAAAGGAGACCTGACGCTGACGATCGAGCGGCTTCCAGCCCCGAGCCTCTACGGCGACACGGCGGGCGGCCAGCACGCTGTCGGCCACCTCCAGCACCATGCTGCGGGCCGGGATGTTGATGCTGATGATGTCGCCATCCTCCACCAGACCTATGGTGCCGCCGGAAGCGGCCTCCGGCGAGACGTGGCCAATGGAGAGACCCGAGGTGCCGCCGGAGAAGCGGCCGTCGGTGATCAGCGCACACGCCTTGCCCAATCCCATGGATTTCAAATAGGTAGTGGGGTAGAGCATCTCCTGCATGCCCGGGCCCCCTTTCGGCCCTTCGTAGCGGATCACCACCACCTCGCCCGCTTTCACGGTACCGTCGAGGATGCCGTTCACCGCGCTCTCCTGACTCTCGAACACCCGGGCAGGGCCACGGAAGGTGAGGTTCTCCTCATCCACCCCAGCAGTCTTGACGATGGCGCCATTGACAGCGAGGTTGCCAGAGAGCACCGCCAGACCGCCCTCCTGACTGTAGGCGTTGTCCAGCGAGCGGATGCACCCTTCGGCCCTATCCAGATCCAGCTCCGGCCAGCGACAATCCTGACTGAACGCCTTGGTGGTGCGGATGCCGGCCGGGCCAGCGCGATAGAAGTCCACCACCTCCTGACTCGGCTGGCGGCTAACGTCATATTCATTGAGCTGTTCGACGAGGGAGCAACCCAGCACGGTACGGGTATCCCCATGCACCAGACCCGCTTTTTCCAGCTGGCCCAGAATGGCGACCACGCCACCGGCGCGGTGCACATCTTCCATGTGGTATTTCTGGGTGGAGGGCGCCACCTTGCACAGTTGCGGCACCTTGCGCGACATGCGGTCGATATCGGCCATGGTGAAGTCGACCCCAGCCTCCTGCGCCGCCGCCAACAGGTGCAGCACGGTATTGGTGGAGCCGCCCATGGCGATATCGAGCGCCATGGCGTTCTCGAACGCCGCCTTGGTGGCGATATTGCGCGGCAGTGCCGAGGCATCGTCCTGCTCATACCAGCGCTTGGCCAAAGTCACGATGCGCTGACCCGCCAGCTTGAACAGCTGCTCGCGATCGGCGTGGGTAGCCAGCATAGAGCCGTTGCCCGGCTGGGAGAGGCCGAGCGCTTCGGTCAGGCAGTTCATGGAGTTGGCGGTAAACATGCCGGAGCAGGAGCCGCAAGTAGGGCAGGCACTGCGCTCAACCTGTTCACTCTGGGCGTCGGAAACTTTGGGGTCGGCGCCCTGAATCATGGCATCCACCAGATCCAGCTTGATGATCTGGTCGGAGAGCTTGGTCTTGCCCGCTTCCATCGGGCCGCCGGAGACGAAGATCACCGGAATGTTGATGCGCAGGGCCGCCATCAGCATCCCCGGGGTGATCTTGTCGCAATTGGAGATACAGACCATGGCGTCGGCGCAGTGGGCGTTGACCATGTACTCCACCGAGTCGGCAATCAGTTCGCGCGATGGCAGGGAGTAGAGCATGCCGCCGTGGCCCATGGCGATGCCGTCATCCACGGCGATGGTGTTGAACTCTTTGGCAACGCCACCCGCAGCTTCGATTTCGCGGGCCACCAGCTGGCCCAGATCCTTGAGGTGGACGTGGCCCGGCACGAACTGGGTGAAGGAGTTGACCACGGCGATGATGGGCTTGCCGAAATCCTGATCGGTCATTCCGGTGGCACGCCACAGGGCGCGGGCCCCGGCCATGTTACGTCCGTGGGTGGTGGTGGCGGATCTCAACTTCGGCATGTCTCTACTCCCTGAATGCCCATATGGGCTCGATGCGTTATGCGGTGATGATACGAGTGGATCGGAATCGACCCTGGTGAAGACTCCTCTGGGAAGCGCTCACCGGAAGCGACTCGGGGAGGCATGACGCCTCCCCTCTCTTATCAGTCGTTGACGGGCGTCAGCCAGCCCCACTTATCTTCGGTCTGACCGTTGAACAGGCCAAAGAAGGCGTTCTGCAGCTGCTCGGTCACCGGGCCACGGCTGCCAGCGCCCACCTTCATCCGATCGACGGAACGCACCGGCGTCACCTCGGCGGCAGTGCCGGTCATGAAGATTTCGTCTGCGACGTACAGCGCCTCACGGGGCAGCGCCTGCTCGCGCACCTCGTAACCCAAGTCACGGGCCAGCGTCATGATGGTGTCACGGGTGATGCCGGGCAGGATGGCGGCGGTGGCAGGCGGGGTAAACAGCACGCCGTTCTTCACCAGAAACAGGTTCTCCCCCGCCCCTTCGCTCAGGTAGCCGTTCACATCCAACGCCAGCCCCTCGGCGAAGCCGTTGCGCTTGGCCTCGCGGCTGATCAGCTGGGAGGACAAATAGTTGCCACCCGCCTTGGCGCCGGTGGGGATGGTGTTGGGAGCGAGCCGGTTCCAGGAGGTGACGCACACATCCACCCCGTTCTTCAGTCCCTCTTCCCCCAGATAGGCGCCCCACGGCAGAGCCGCCACCATCAGATCGGCCTTGGCATCCAGCGGCGGATGCAGCCCCAGCCCCACGTTGCCGACAAAGGCCAGCGGGCGCAGGTAGCAGCTCTTCAGGCCGTTCTCGCGCACCACGGTGCGGCAGGCTTCATTCACTTCAGACTCGCTGTAGGGGACGTCCATCCAGTAGATCTTGGCGGAGTCGAACAGGCGGCGGGTGTGCTCCTGCAGACGGAAAATGCAGGTGCCCTTGGGGGTATCGTAGGCACGCACCCCCTCGAACACCGAGGAACCATAGTGCAGGGCGTGGCTCATCACGTGCACCTGGGCATCTTGCCAGGGCACCAGTTTACCGTTAAACCAGATGTATTGGGGGTGAGTGGCGGATTGGGAAGGCTGTGACATTGGCTTGGCTCCTTAAGCTCTGATCCGGGGTTGCTGTTCCAGTGCATCGACCCGGGAGACGTCCACCAGCTTAACCAGCTGGCTCCACAACTGCTGGATGGGACGCACCGACTCGACAGTAACCGTGATCCGCAGCTGTTGGCAATCCTGCTCAGCTCTCGTCTCCATAGTGAGGGCGCAGAGATTGAAGCCGCGGTGACGCACCACCCGCAGCACCCGCTCCATCACTTCCGGTCTGGGCTGGGCATGGATATGCAGGGTGTGCTGTGCAAATGCTGGCTGGGCAAGGGTGTGCGGGTTCATGGGCGTTGCTCCATCATCTGGTGGTTGGCGACTCCCGGCGGAACCAGGGGCCAGACGTTTTCTTCCTCTGAAATAGCCACATGCAGCAGGTAGGCACTCTCGCTTGCCAGCAGGCGATCGAGGGCACCGGCTATCTGCTCCTTGCATGTGATGGTCTCACCCGGAATGCCGAAAGCGGCAGCCAGGGCGACGAAATCGGGGTTGTCGGAGAGGATGGTCTCGCTGTAGCGGCCGTCGAAGAACAGCTCCTGCCACTGGCGCACCATGCCGAGGCGCTGGTTATCCAGCAGCACCATCTTCACCTTGAGCTGGGCCCGGCGGATGGTGCCGAGCTCCTGCACGTTCATCATGAAAGAGCCATCACCGCTTACCAACACCACTTCATCCTCCGGGCGCGACATCTTGGCGCCGATGGCGGCGGGCAGACCAAAGCCCATGGTGCCGAGACCGGCGCTGGAGAGGTGGTTGCGCGGGCTGGTGAAGCGCATGTGCTGGGCCACCCACATCTGGTGCTGGCCCACGTCGCAGGCCACCACGCTGCTCTCCGCCAGCCGGGTAGAGAGCTGCTTGAGCAGGGCCGGCGCATAGATGGCCTGCCCCGGATGGTCGTAGCGAAACGCATATTCGCGGGCCATGGCGGCGCAGTGTTCACGCCAGGGGGCGATGTCGAGGGACATAGCGAGACGTGGCAATACCTTTTTGAGATCCGTGGTGATACCCACCTCGGCGGCGCGGCGCTTGCCGAATTCGGCGGCATCCACATCGAGATGGATCACCTTGGCCTCGGGGGCGAACTCCTCCAGCTTGCCGGTCACCCTGTCATCGAAACGGGCGCCCACCACCAGCAGCAAGTCGCACTGCTGCACCGCATAGTTGGCCGCCTTGGTGCCGTGCATGCCGAGCATGCCGAGGTAAACGGGGCTATCGGGGTCGAGCGCGCCAATCCCCTTAAGAGTGGTGACCGCAGGCATGCCGGTGGCGGCGGCAAAGTCACGCAACTGCTGCTCGGCATTGGCCATGCCCACTCCGCCACCAACGTAGAGCACCGGACACTTGGCGGCAGCCAGCAGGGTGTGGGCTGCAGTCAGCTCCGAGGGGTTGAGCGCCTCCGGCTCCTCCACTGCAAACAGCGGGCTCTGGGGCGGCACCGCGGCCAGTTGCACATCCTTGGGCAGATCGATCAGCACCGGGCCCGGGCGCCCTTCGGTGGCGATGGCGAAAGCCTCTGCCAACACCCGCCCCAGATCGGCGGCATCGGTCACCATGAAGGAGTGCTTGGTGCAGGAGAGGGACATGCCGAGCACGTCGACCTCCTGAAACGCATCGGTGCCGATGGCAGAACAGGGCACCTGACCGCTGATGGCCACCAGCGGCACCGAATCGAGCAGCGCCTCCGCCAGACCGGTCACCAGATTGGTGGCGCCGGGGCCGGAGGTGGCGATGCAGACCCCCACCTGACCGGAGGCGCGGGCGTAGCCCACCGCCGCCATGGCGGCGCCCTGCTCGTGGCGGCAGAGCTGATGGGCCAGACCACCGTCATACAGGGCATCGTAGACCGGCATGATGGCCCCGCCCGGGTAACCAAACACCTGGGTCACACCCTGTTTTTTGAGAGCCTGTACCAAAAACTGCGCGCCGTTCATGTGGAAAATCCTGTCCTTTGGTCGAAAAAAAACCCCCGGGCTGTGAGGCTCGGGGGTCGCTTGTTTCGTTCTGTCCGGTGGTGGGTCTATCCCTTGTTCCGTGCAGCTAAACGAGCCCCGAGCGGTGAGATAATAATCACCACTAGGACCACAATAATGCTGACGAAACGGGAGGCCATGTTCATAGTTACAACCGGAAATCCTGTGAAATTGGGGCGGTTTCTACCGCGAATGGCTATTAGAACTAGCACGGTGATTTTTATTGGGCAAGCCTTTTTTCTGTGACAACCCACTGATTTTGGCTAGTCCCCAGCCGGAACTCTGGAATAAAAAACCAACAACAAGCAGTTAGTCAGAACATATATCAACTCAAGGACGGGATTTATGTCATTAGCTGTGGTTTATAGCCGTGCCAGCCTCGGGATCGCGGCCCCGCAAGTTACAGTGGAAGTTCACCTCTCCAACGGCCTGCCCGCCTTCAACATGGTCGGCCTGCCGGAAACCTCGGTGAAGGAGTCGCGAGATCGGGTCCGCAGCGCCCTGCTCAACGGCAATTTCGAGTTCCCAAGCAAACACATCACGGTCAATCTGGCCCCCGCTGATCTACCCAAGGAGGGGGGCCGCTTCGATCTGGCTATCGCTATCGGCATTCTCGCCGCTTCCAAGCAGATACCGGCAAAATACCTGCTCGATCACGAATTTTTAGGGGAGTTGGCCCTGACCGGCGAAATTCGTCCCGTGCTCGGGGTACTGCCCGCCGTACTCGCCTGCCGCGATGCGGGGCGCACCCTGCTGGTACCGCGGGAGAACGGCCCCGAAGCTTCCCTCATTCAGGATGCAGAGGTGCGCACCGCTCACCAGCTGTTGGCCGTCACCGCCTGGCTGGCCGGTCAGTACGAACTGCCGCTGCCGGCTCAACAAAGCGCGGAGAGCCTGCCCGATGTACCGGATCTGCAGGATGTGATCGGCCAGTCACAGGCCAAGCGGGCGCTGGAGATCGCTGCCGCCGGCAGCCACAACCTGCTGTTCATCGGCCCGCCCGGCACCGGCAAGAGCATGTTGGCCAGCCGTCTGCCCGGCATTCTGCCGCCGCTGAACGAGCAGGAGGCGCAGCAGACCGCCGCCATCCACTCCATCGGCGGCCTCACCCCGCGCGCCGGTCACTGGCACCACAGACCATACCGCACACCCCACCACAGCGCCTCGGCGGTGGCGCTGGTGGGCGGCGGCAGCCACCCAAGGCCCGGCGAAATTTCGTTGGCCCACAACGGGGTGCTGTTTCTGGATGAATTGCCCGAATTCGAGCGCAAGGTGCTCGACTCACTGCGCGAGCCACTGGAGACGGGCCACATCACCATCAGCCGGGCCGCCCGCCAGGTGGATTTTCCCGCTCGCTTCCAGCTGGTGGGCGCCATGAATCCCAGCCCCTGCGGCCACTATGGCGACGGCCAGACTCGCTCCAGCCCGGATCAGATCCTGCGCTATCTCGGCAAACTCTCCGGCCCCTTTCTCGACCGCTTCGATCTGACTGTGGAAGTGCCACTGCTACCCAAGGGGAGCCTGACCGGCAAGGCGGAGCGGGGGGAGTCTAGTCAGCAGATCCGCGATCGGGTACTGGCGGCGCGAGAGCGCATGCTGAGCCGTAACGGCAAGCTCAACAACCTGCTGGATAGCCGTGAGATAGAGGATATTTGCCGCTTATCACCGCAAGATGCCGAATTTTTGGAGAACGCCATCCAGAAGCTGGGGCTCAGCATCCGGGCCTGGCATCGCATCCTGCGGGTGTCACGCACCATCGCCGATCTGGCCGGGCAACCCGCCATCGGCAAGGAGCATCTTATCGAGGCGCTCGGTTATCGCGCCATGGACAGGCTGCTGTCGCGACTGCGCAGCAGCTGACAGAAGGGAAAGGGTGAGTCCAACCCCGTAAAGGCTCTGAATGGTCTCGCAGGCAATCGGCTGATATTATGGCCACAGATCTGACCACTTGATGGCCCTTTATCGACAGCAAGACGGACCCGACTCATGCCCAACAAGCTGACAGAGCGACTGCGCGGCAGCCTCTCCACCCTGCTCTATTTTTTCAACACCCTCTTCTGGTTTGTCCCCATCTTCTCGCTGGGTCTGCTCAAGCTCCTGCTCCCCCTCAAGGGGTGGCGCACCCTCTGCAACTGGCTGCTCGATGGCTGTGCCAGCTGCTGGATCGGTTTCAACAATCTGATCCAGAAAACCATCATCAAAACCCCTTTCGAGGTGGTCGGAGTGGACAAAGGGCGCCGGAATGAGTGGTATATGGTGATTGCCAACCATCAATCCTGGGTCGACATACTGGTACTGCAGCGGGTTTTTAACCAAAAAATCCCCTTCCTGAAGTTTTTCCTCAAGAAAGAGCTGATTTGGGTACCTTTTCTCGGTCTGGCATGGTGGGCGCTCGACTTCCCCTTCATGCGGCGATATTCCCGGAAATTTCTGGAAAAGCATCCCCATCTGAAGGGAAAAGACATAGAAACAACCCGTAAGGCCTGCGCCAGGTTCCGCCACATTCCGGTGAGTGTGATGAACTTCGTCGAAGGCACCCGCTTCACCGGCAGCAAGCATCAGAAGCAGGGCTCGCCCTATCGTCATCTGCTGCTCCCGAAAGCGGGGGGCATCGCCTTTACTCTGGCCGCCATGGGTGATCAGTTGCATCAACTGGTGGATGTCACCATCGCCTATCCGGACGGCATCCCCAGCTACTGGGACTTCATGTGTGGCCGGGTCGGGCAAATCAAGGTTCAGGTCCGCTATTTGCCGATCGACCGTAAGCTGGTGGGGGATTACTTCAATGACCCCGAGTTCCAACAAGAGTTTCAACAGTGGTTGAACGGGATCTGGCACGAAAAGGACCAGACCCTGAGCCAACTGCTGGCAACCAAGGCGCAGTAAACATTCATGCTATCCCTGCTTCCCGGCCCGCTGGTGCTGATCATCAGCGCGGGCCTGACCATCCTTTTCACCGCCTTGTGCGCCAGCCTGATCCTGCTGGTGTCGCTGGCCAAACTAGCACTGCCGATCCCGGCCTTTGGCCGTGCCTGCAGCCGGCTCAACAACCGCTTCATGAGACTGTGGCTGGCCTGCAATGCGCTGGTGATCCGCCTCACCACCCGTATTGACTGGCAGGTGGAGGACAATACCAAGCTGCGCAAGGATGGCTGGTATCTCATCATCAGCAACCATATGAGCTGGACCGATATCGTGGTGCTCGGCCACCTGTTCCGCGATAGGCTGCCGGTGCCCAAGTTCTTCATGAAGCACGAGCTCATCTACATCCCGCTGCTGGGGCTCGCCTGCTGGGGGCTCGATATGCCCTTTATGCGCCGCTACTCACGGGAGTTTTTGCTGAAGAACCCGCACCTGCGCGGCAAGGATATCGAGACCACCCGCAACGCCTGCGAGAAGTTTCGCCACATCCCCACTACCGTCATCAACTTCGTGGAAGGAACCCGCTTCACCGAGCAGAAACGGGATGCGGCCCGCTCCCGCTATCGTCACCTGATGCCGCCCAAGGCGGCGGGGCTGGCCTTCACACTGGCCGCCATGGGCGAACAGTTCGACAGCCTGATCAACGTCACCATCCGCTATCCGGACAACGCCGAGACCCCGTTCAAGGACTTCCTGATGGGACGGGTAAAACGCATTCAGGTGCGGATTGAGGAGCTGCCGGTGAATGAACAGCTGATAGGAGATTACTTCAACGACAAGCAGTTCAAGCGCGGTTTTCAGGAGTGGCTAAACCAGCGCTGGCAGGAGAAGGACGAGGTGCTGGAGGGGTGGCAGAGCGGTCAGGTGCCGCTACCGATTGCCGCCAAATCCGGGGAGGAATCCAAAGAGAGCGCAGAAGCCAACTCGGCCAACTGATCTTCGGAAAAGACTGCAATCCCATGGCGGAGCAGCAGGGCGGTGGTCTTGCCCTCGCCCGCTACAGAAACACCTTCAAAGCGGCCGTTATAGATACGGCCGCTGCCACATGAGGGGCTCCCCTCTTTCAGCAGGGCGAAGCGAATGCCCTGCGCCTGACAAATAGCCAACGCCAGCTCGGCGCCGCGATCAAACGCTTCAGTCACATCCAGCCCGCTCGTCGTCACTACACGCTCGCCCTGCCGCTCGGCAGGAGGACGCGGGGTCGGCAGACCGCCCGCCACTTCGGGGCAGAAGGCCAGCGCCCGTCCTTCGGCTCCCAGCGCACTCAGCCAGTCGCTGACGATTCCCTTGCTCTGACCGTCGTAACGCACCGGCTGACCCAGCAAGCAGGCACTCACCAGCACCTTGTGCACGCCGGTCTCACTCATGCTTCCGCTCCATGCATCACCTGATCGAACATCACGCAGCAGGGGCTCTCCAGCCGGTAGAGGATAGCGGGACGCTGTTTGCCGGTGCGCTTGCGGCCGGTATCCACCAGAATGTCAGCGCGATGGATCCGCTTGCGAAATGCCGCCGTATTCATGGGGGTCTGCAGGATGATTTCGAAGGCGCGCTGCACCTCGGATAGGGTGAACTCGGGCCCCAGCAGTTGCAGCGGCAGGGTGCTGTAGCGGCTCTTGATCCGCAGCCGCTCCAGCCCCTTGGCGATAAGCTGGACATGGTCGAAGGCGAGGCTCAGCCCCGGCAGGTTGGCGAGTGGATGCCAGCAGCCGTGGATCGCCTCCACTTCCGGATCCACCAGACAGAGATAGACCAGGGTCGTGGACCAGCCGCGGGGATCCCGCTCCAGATTGCCGAGGGTGCAGACCTGCTCACTGTAGCAGTGACCTAGCCCCCACTCCGCCAGCAGGCGGCGCTGGGCGGCATCGAGATCCCGATCACGGGTCTCGTCGATGCGCAGCGCAGGCAGTTGCCAGCAGTGGGCAAAGGGGGGGCGATCGCGGGTCTCGAGGAGCAGCTCGAGCCGCTCCTCATGCAACCGCAGCACCACCATATCCAGACTCATTCTCAGCATGCCGATCGCCCTGCTCGCCTTCCATTAATGTTTGGTAGATAATATCACACGAATAGTATGTGCAGGAGCCAATCATGGGAACCGTCGCCAGCCTGGATATTGATGCGCAGAAGGGCTTTACCCCCCTCTGCCCGAACGAACTGCCCGTCGCGGGCGGTGATGATATTGTGGCTGCGCTAAACGCTCAGGCCACCCTCGCCACGCTGCGGATCGGCAGCAAGGACTCTCACCCCGCCAATGCCGACTGGGCCGTCTCTGACCCCGCCGGCATGCTGCTGCCGCTGGATTTGCCCAACGCAGACCTCACCTGGCCGGTGCACTGCGTTCCGGGCAGCAAGGGCTTTGAGCTGCTCGACGGCCTGCCTGCTCCCATCGATTACGACTTCTTCATCTGGAAGGGAGTCGAGCCGGACCTGCACCCCTATGGCACCTGTTTCCACGATCTAGCCGAACGGCGCAGCACCGGCCTCATCGAATTCCTGCAAGCCCGTGGTGTCACCACTGTGCTGGTCGGCGGCCTCGCCACCGACTACTGTGTCAAAACCAGCGTGCTGCAACTGCGCCGCGCCGGTTTCCGGGTGATCGTCCATCTCGATGCCTGCCGTGGCATCGCCCCCGAGACGGTTGCCAGCGCCCACACCCAGATGATCGAGGCAGGGGCCGAACTGGCCCAGACCCTGATCGATGTACAACGCCTGCTGGACGCCTGATATGCCCCCAATCCTCACCAGCCTGCTCGACACCGATGCCTACAAGCTGCATATGCAGCAGGCGGTGTTCCATCGCTATCCGGATGCCGAGGTGGTGGCCGAGTTTCACAGCCGCAATGAAGAGGATCTGCTGCCCATGATGGGGCAGATCGAAGAGCAACTGCGCCTCGCCGGATCCCTGCGACTGACCAAGCCAGAGCTCGATTTTCTGGCCGAGCGTCCCTTCTTCACCCCTGACTACCTCGACCACCTGCGCCGCAAGCCGCTCGACGCCTCGCTACTCAAAGTGTTCGAGCAGGATGGCCGCATCAATGTGCGGGTCGAGGGCCCCTGGCAGGATGTGATCCTGTGGGAAATCCCGGTGCTCGCCATCATCAGCGAGATGCGCAACCGCTTCCGCTACCCCCAGTTCGGCGTCAGCCACGCGCTGGAGCGGCTCGATCAGAAGATCGACAAGCTGGAGAAGGAGCTGAGCAGCGACGAGATGAGCGAGTTTAACCTCATCGACTTCGGCACCCGCCGCCGCTTCTCTCACGCGGTACAGGATGCGGTAGTGGGTCGCCTCAAGGAGCGGCTGCCGGCGTTTCGCGGCACCAGCAACTACATGCTGGCCCAGAAGTACAAGCTGCCCGCGGTCGGCACCCAGGCCCATGAGTGGTTCCAGGCGCACCAGCAGCTTGGCTTCCCGCTGGAGCACAGCCAGCGCGCAGCCCTCACCAGCTGGCTGGACGAGTTCACCGACCATCTCGGTATCGCCCTGACCGACTGCATCACCATGGATGCCTTCCTGCGGGACTTCGACTTCGAGCTGGCTAGCAGCTATCAGGGCTTGCGTCACGACTCCGGCGATCCCGTGGTGTGGGGCGAGAAGGCGATCAGCCACTATCAGCGTCTCGGCATCGACCCCACCGACAAGACCCTGGTCTTCTCCGACGGGCTCAACCTCGACAAGGCGGTGCAGCTGTTCCGCCACTTCCGTGGCCGCATCAACACCAGTTTCGGTATCGGCACCAAGCTCACCTGCGATCTGCCCGGTGTCAGCCCGATGAACATCGTGTTCAAGCTGATCGAGTGCAATGGCGGCCCGGTTGCCAAGATTTCCGACAGCCCGGGCAAGACCCTCTGCCGGGATGCGGAGTTTATCCGCAACCTCAAACAGGCGTTCCACGTCGGGGTCTGATCTTTCCGAGCACCAGAAAACAAAAAGCCCGCCGGTTCGCACCGGCGGGCTTTTTTATCGACTCAAGGGGTATCAGTCTTTCTTGGCCAGCAGGAACTGCACCAGCTTGTTGAACTGCTCTTGAGAGGTGATGGATTCAATCTTCACCATGTACTTGCCGTTCACCAGGAAGGCCGGTACACCGCGAATGTTGTAGCTCTCGGTGTTGCGATCGAACTGGGAGACCATGCCGGAGACGGCGAAGCTGTCGACGGCACCGTCGAACTCTTCAGCCGGTACGCCGTTATCCACGAAGATCTTCTTCACATCGTCACGGCTCATCGGCGGCTGACGCTGGGTGTGGATCTTGGTGAAGATGGCCGGGGTCAGCTTGGCTTCGGCATTGAGCAGGCTGGCAACGGCATAGGCACGCTGCATCTCGGGGCCCATCTCGCGACCGAGGAAGGCAACCGGGTTCTTCTTGAGGGGCACACCCTCTGGCAACCCGGCCTTCAACTGCTCAACGATCGGTTCGAAGGTAGCGCAGTGCGGGCAGTAGTAGGAGAAAAACTCCATCACTTCCGGCTGGGCACTGCCAGTCTGTTTGACCACATCGTAGTTGACGCCTTCCTTGAACTCGGGGGCGGCGTGAACCATGGGGATCATCAGCATGGCAGCAAGGAAAAATAGAACTTTTTTCATGATGTTTCCTGTTAAGGGATCACTGTGAGGCACGCCCGGCGAACCGAAGCAGTGCCAAGCCTATTGTTTCGCCATGCTGACGTCAATGGTCAGGGCCGGAGATCGAGTCCCCCTTGCCGCGCAAGATCCCTTCTATTTCACCAGTTTGGCATCAGGCTCAACGGTGGCGCCTTGAGTGCCTCCAGCTGATCGTGCAGTGTCGCTATCTGTTGACGCCAGTAGTGATCGGTATTGAACCAGGGGAAGTGACGGGGGAAGGCGGGATCTTCCCAGCGCCGTGCCAGCCAGGCCATGTAATGAACGATGCGCATCGCCCGCAGCGGCTCGATCAGCGCCAGCTCCCGCGAGTCGAACTCCATAAACTCCTCGTAGCCCGCCAGCAGGGTGTCGAGCTGGATCTGCTGCTCGTGGCGCTCGCCGCTCAGCATCATCCAGAGATCCTGAATCGCGGGGCCGGTGCGGCAATCATCGAGATCGACAAACATGGGGCCATCGCGCCAGAGGATGTTGCCCGGGTGGCAATCGCCATGCAGGGAGATCTGCGCCACATCCAGGGTCATGGCGTCGCTGACATGCTTGATCAGCTCGTCCAGCACCCCGAAGAATTGCTTCGCCAGCCCGCTTGGCAGCCACTCGCCAGACGCCAGCAGCTGACGCGGTTCGTGCAGCATGCTCTCCACATCGAGCCGCACCCGATGATGAAACGGCTTGCTGGCGCCGATCTGATGAATGCGGCCGAGGAAACGCCCCACCCACTCCAGTTGATCGAGATTATCCACTTCGAACTGGCGGCCACCGACGCTTTGCCAGATGGCAAAGGGGTAGCCCTCGTGCTCCAGCAGGGTCTCGCCCGCGAAGGCGAGCGGCGCGGCGACCGGGATCTCCGCCTCTGCGAGACGGGTGGCAAACTCGTGCTCCTCGAGGATCTGGGCCCGGCTCCAGCGGCCGGGACGGTAGAACTTCACCACATAGCGGCGACGATCCTCATCCTGAAACTGGTAGACCCGGTTTTCGTAGCTGTTGAGCTCGATAAGGCCGGAGTCGAGCCGCAGGCCACTGAGATCGAGCGCATCCATGATGAGGTCGGGATTGAGGTCGGAATAGTTGAAACGCATGTCATCCACCATAAGAAAGGGGCGCCGTTGCGCCCCATTCTATCACTACTACCCACCATTGCCGTGCTCGCTGGTGACCGGACCGGTGTCACGCTCGGCCCGCAGCCACACGCAGTTACAACCGGCTGATAAACTTGCTGCCCTGGCGCAGGTTGCCCTTGCTGTCATCGAGCGCCGCCCCCTCCCGTTTCAGCACGAACTGGATATCCAGCGCCGGCCGTTTCAGGTTGTAGGGATCGACCGCCAGACTGACCGGCAGGGTGTAGATCTCACCCGCCTTCAGGGTCACTTCACGGGGGCCGAACCACTGATACTCGGGCAAGCCCTCCACATCCAGCTGGTAGGTCTGGGACTGCAGGGTCTTGTTGAGGATCTTGAGGGTGTAGGTGTTCTCGATAAGCCCCTCGCTGTTTTCGCGGAACAGCTGGTTGCGATCCCGCAGGATATCGAGCCCCATCGGCATGATGGACATGGCGTTGTAGACAAATACCCCCAGCATCACCGCCATCACCAGCCCGTAACCAATCAGCTTGGGCCGCGCCACATGGGTCGAGTCGTTGGCCAGCTTGTGCTCTGTGGTGTAGCTGATGAGCCCTTTCGGGTAGCCCATCCGCTCCATGGTCTGGTCGCAGGCATCGACGCAGGCGCCGCAGTTGATGCACTCGTACTGCAGGCCGTCGCGGATATCGATACCGGTCGGGCAGACCTGCACGCAGAGATCGCAGTCGATACAGTCGCCCAGCCCCATCGCCTTGGGATCCGCCTTGCGGGAGCGGGCGCCACGGGTCTCGCCACGCTTGGTGTCATAGCCAACGATGAAGGTGTCCTTGTCGAACATGGCGGACTGGAAGCGGGCATAGGGGCACATGTGGATACACATGATGGCACGCATCCAGCCAGCGTTGCCGTAGGTAATGATGGTGAAGAAGATCACCCAGAACAGCACCCATCCGCTGGCCTGCAGGGTGAAGAGGTCCGGCACCAGTTCAGTTACATCCTGGAAGTAGGCGACGAAGGTCAGGCCGGTCACCAGCGAGATCGCCAGCCAGGCCAGATGCTTGGCTCCCTTGCGGGCCAGCTTCTCGCCGCTCCAGGGCGCCTCGTCCAGCTTGCGCCGCTTATTGGCGGGCCCTTCCAGCTTCTCTTCAAACCAGATGAACATGAAGGTCCAGACCGTCTGCGGGCAGAGATAGCCACACCAGACCCGACCGAGGAAGGTGGTAATAAAGAAGAGTCCGAAGGCGGCGATCATGAAGAGCCAGGCGAGCAGGGTCAGATCCTGCGGCCAGATGGTGGCGCCAAAGATATGGAACTGCTGGTGACCGAGGTCGAACAGCACCGCCTGTCGCCCGTCGTAACGCAGCCAGGGCAGCAGCACGAACAGCGCCACAAAGAACCAGCCCATGGCCTTGCGCATCCGCTGCCAATACCCTTTCTGGGCCCGCACATAGATGCGGTTGCCCGGGTTGAATCTGTCGTCGCTGGCTTTGAACGTATTGGGGTTGAAGGTCCCGGTTACGCCCTTGTCGGTGACGTCCTTGATATCGATTTTATCGTGGTCGGCCATTGCAAGACATCGCTCCCTTATTTGTTATGGAGCGGATTATATCTTAAACAGCATGCTAATTGTGTGGATTAGATGTATCTAATATTGGGGTTGGATCGCAATTTTCGGCAACAAAAAAGCGCATCACCACGAGGTGATACGCTTCCGCTAAAGATTCACTTGATTCCGCGAGCCTTGAGCAGCGCCTCTTTGAAATCGGGCACATGATCCTTGGCCAGACCGGGGATCATCGCCTGCTTGTCGGATTCCCGCATTTTGAGGTGATAGATCAGCATGTCGTCGGTCAGCTCGGACAGAGGCCCTTCAAATCCCGCTTCTTGGGCCAGTTTGGCAACAAACTGCACCAGGCTGAGATCCTGTTCCTTGATCCAGGCAGGCTGCAACAACTCCAGCAGCTCTTCGATACGATGACATTGCATAGACAACCTCTTTAATCTGTCACGTTAAATTCAGGCAACCTTACCCATCAAGGCTACTTCGATTCGATCCCGCCCATTATGCTTGGCCTGATAGAGTGCCGCATCCGCTTTTTGGATCAAATCGGCGATTTTCATGCTGTTGTCCGGTATCAGTGTCGCAACACCAAAACTACATGTGACCCGACCGGAGACCAGTGACTTCTGGTGCGGGATGGCAAGCTCCTTGAGTGCCTGCCGCACATTGTCCGCCACCTGCAACGCACCCTGCATGCCGGTGCAGGGCAGCAGCAGGGCAAACTCTTCGCCACCGTAACGGGCCGCCAGATCGTCCTCGCGCCGCTCCACCTCGGCCAGCAAGCCCGCCACCTGTTGCAGGCAGTCATCCCCCAGCTGGTGACCGTAGAGATCGTTGAACTGCTTGAAGTAATCCACATCTACCAGCACCAGCGACAGCGGCGCCCGGGCACGATGGCAACGGCGCCAGGCCCGCTCCAGAGAGTCGTCGAGATGGGCGCGGTTGGCGATGCCGGTCAGGCCGTCGAGGCGGGAGGTGAGACGCAAATGCTCGGAGACCGCCTTCAGCTCGGCCACCAGTTCGGCGTTGGAGAAACGGTGGTGGAGCGAGGCGATCTGATCCCGCCGCATCCGGCGCAGCAGGGTCGGCAGAAAGACAAACAGATAGCCCGCCAGCATGCAGGATACGATCCGCTCCTGCTCGTTGCCATTACCCAGCTCGAACAGCATCGCCATACCCAGCGGCAGGGCGGAACCATAGAGGGTACGGCGGCTGCCAAACAGCATGATGGCGCTGCCGGTAAGAATGAGGCTGGAGAGCATCATCATGGCGGCCCGGTAGGTATCGGGCAGCTTGTCCATGTAGAGCAGCACCCCGAGGGCCCAGATGATGGAGGTGATGGTGGCTCCGATAAAGAGCTCCCGCTCCAGCACCGGCAACGGAGTCTGGTGCAGGCGGGCTCGACGCCAGCGCAGGTGCCAGCCCCGACCCAGCAGCCACAGGAAAGTGCCTGCCAGCCAACCGAGCGCTTCGATGGCGGGTAGATAGTCGTGAAACAGCAGACTCCAGCCAAATGCCAACACGCCCAAACAGGGGAGACTGAATGATGCATGGGTATAGAGCTGGGCCATGATGGCCTGCTTAACCTGGCGTGTCACACTCTGGGTCAACTGAGTACTCCTGTACAAGAGCCGAGCAGTCTACCATTACCCCCTGACCCGCAACAATAAAGCGCCGCTTATTAAGAAGTTAATCAATCAATAACGATTTCTTCTGCGCTGGCAGGTGAGTCCTTGCTCACCCCTTCTCCAATTCGTCGAGGATCGGGCACTCGGGATTTTCATCCCCGTGGCAGCAGCAGACCAACCCTTCCAGGGAGGTAAGCATGGCCTGCAACCCGGCGATGCGGGCGCGCAGATCGACGATCTTCTCCTGCGCCAGCTTCTTCACCTGGGCGCTGGTTCTGTGTTCGTCACGGTAGAGCGCCAGCAGCTCCTGACACTCCTCCAGATTGAAGCCGGTCTCCCGCGCCCGTTTGACGAAACGCAGCTCACGCAGCGCCCCCTCGGTGTAACTGCGATAGCCGTTGTCACTGCGTACCGGGGCTGTGATGAGGCCAATGCTCTCGTAATAACGGATGGTCTTGGCGGTCAGCCCAGTGGCCTTGGCAACCTTGCTGATGTTCATTTATGCCTCCTTACTGATCGGATTGGATGCTGGCCCGTGCGCCGCCCTAGGCTGCCAGCGTTTCAATAACAGGGAATTGCTCAATACTGTGATGCTGCTCAGGGCCATGGCCGCCCCCGCCAGCTCGGGGCTGAGGTAACCCAGCGCCGCCAGCGGAATGCCGATGATGTTGAACACGAAGGCCCAGAATAGATTCTGCTGGATGGTGCGCCAGGTCGCCGCCGAGATATCGATGGCATCGGCCACCAGCCGCGGGTCAGATCGCATCAGGGTGATGGAAGCTGTCTCCATCGCCACATCGGAGCCGGAGCCCATGGCGATACCGACGTCCGCCGCCGCCAGCGCCGGGGCATCGTTCACTCCATCCCCCACCATGGCCACCAGCCCGCGGGTTTGCGCCCGCAGCGCCTCCACTTTCTCCACCTTGCCCGCTGGCAGCACGGAGTCAAAGGCCCCGTCCAGCCCCAGCTTGGCGGCGATATGGGCCACCGGCGCCGGTGCATCGCCACTCACCAGCCAGCTGGCGATACCGCGCTGGCGCAGGGTGGCGATGGCTTCCGGGCTCTCGGGGCGCAGGGTATCGGCCAGTGCGGCGATACCAGCCACCGTGCCGTCGATGGTGACCCAAACCCGGGTCGCCCCATCGGCGGCTTGTTCATCCTGTTGCGGCGGTTCAATGCCGAGCTGGGCCAGCAGGGAACCATTGCCGATGGCGACACTGTGGCCCGCCACCTGACCGACTATGCCGGCACCGACCCGCACCTCGACCGCCTCCGGCTGAGGCAGCGCCACCCCGCTGCCGACCGCCTCGCGCATGGCCAGCGCCAGCGGGTGTTCGCTCGCCTGCTGCAGGGCGGCGGCCAGATGCAACTGCTCGCCATTGCCGCTCCAGCTGGCCAGCACAGGCTTGCCTTGAGTGAGCGTGCCGGTCTTGTCGAAGATCAGCGCCTTGATGGCGTGGGCCTTCTGCAGGGTATCCACATCCTTGATCAGAATGCCGTGGCGCGCCGCGACGCCGGTACCGGTGACGATGGCCGCCGGGGTCGCCAGCCCCAGCGCACAGGGGCAGGCGATCACCAGTACCGCCACCGCCGCCAGCAGCGCCTGACCGAAGTCGTTGCTGATGGCGTACCACACCAGCAGGGTGAACAGGGCGATAGCCATCACCACCGGCACGAACACGGCGGAGACCTTGTCCACCAGCTGTTGCAGCGGCGCCTTGCCCATCTGGGCGCTCTCCACCAGTGCGATGATCTTGCTGAGGCTGGAATCCTCCCCCACGGTAGTGGCCTCGATCTCCAGCACGCCGGAGCGGTTGATAGCGCCGCCCAGCACCTTGTCGCCTTCACCGCGCGGCACCGGCAGGCTCTCGCCGGTGAGGATCGATTCGTCCAGCTCGCTGGCGCCGCTCACGATTCTGCCATCCACCGGCACCCGCTCGCCCACCAATACCCGCAGTCGATCGCCGCGCAGCACCTCGTCGATGGCGACGCTCTGCCAACTCTCGCCACGCCAGACGGTGGCGGTTTCCGGCCGCAGCGCCATCAGTTCGCGAATGGCGGACTGGGTGCTGCGTCTGGCCCGCGCCTCCAGCAACTTGCCGAGAGAAATCAGGGTGATGATGATGGCGCTCGCCTCGAAATAGAGCTTGCCGCTGGCAGCCATCCCCAGCGTCAGCAGCAGATAGAGGCTGTAGAAGTAGGCGGCGCTGGTGCCGGTGGCCACCAGCACATCCATATTGGCTGCGCGGTTCTTGATGGCGAGCCAGGCGCCGCGATAGAAACGGGCACCGATCCAGAACTGCACCGGGGTGGCGAGCAGCAGCTCCAGCCAGGCGGGTAGATGCCAGGGGAACAACCCGGCCATGGCCAGCATCCCCACCAGCAGCGGCAGGGTCAGCAAAGCCGAGACGATGACCCGGGTCTGCGCCTGACGGGCAGTGGCGGCCTCCTGCGCTTCGCGCTCCAGCAACTGCTGGCGGCGGCCGCTGGCCGAACCCTGTGCCAGTTGGGCGCCAAAGCCAAGCGCCTCGATCTGCTCGCGCAAAGCGGCTGGCGTCTGCATCCCGGGGACCAGCACGATCCGGGCCTGCTCGATGGAGAAGTTGACCTCGGCCGAGATAACGCCGGGCAGCGCGGCCAGCATCTTGTTGAGGCGAGCCGAGCAACCGGCACAAGTCATACCGGTAATTTGGAACAAAAAGGTCTCGCTGCCGTAGTCGTAACCCTGACTCTTGATGCTTTCGAGCACCGCAGGCAGGCGATCGGGGCTGGCCAGCTCGATGGCCGCCTGCTCCAGCGCGAAGTTGACGGTGGCCGATACCCCGTCGAGTTTGTTGAGGCTGGTCGCGATGCGGCCTGCGCAGTTGGCGCAGCTCATGCCGCTGAGCGGCAACTGCAGATGAATGGGTGATTGAAGATGAGTGGTCATGTTGTTCCTCCCCGGAACCCGTCGGCACCACAAAACGCCGACGGGCAAACCCTAACCTTTACTGTAAGGGCAAGCTCAAGCCACATGATCCACTTTTTGCAGATGAAAAAACGGCGCCCGTTTGCTGCCAGAGAGCAAACAGGCGCCGCATTCAGCTATTGCGCGGTGTGAGCGGAGCTCAGATACCGTACTGGGCGCGGTAAGCCTTCATGGCCGCCAGTTGCGCTGCCAGCTCCGGCTGTTCGGCCTGCTTCTCTTCCAGATACTGGATCAAGTCGCTCATCTGGATGATGGCGATGATGTGGGCGCCGTAGTCACGCTCCACCTCCTGAATGGCGGAGAGCTCACCCTTACCCTTCTCCTGACGATCCAGCGCGATCAGCACGCCCGCCAGCGAGGCGCCGTTGGCCTGGATCAGATCCATGGATTCGCGGATGGCGGTACCGGCGGTGATGACGTCGTCCACCAGCATGATGCGCCCTTTGAGCGGGCTGCCCACCAGATTGCCACCCTCACCGTGATCCTTGGCCTCCTTGCGGTTGAAGCACCAGGGCACGTCCACATCGTGCTGCTCCACCAGCTGCACGGCGGTGGCGGAGGCGATGGGGATCCCCTTGTAGGCCGGGCCAAACAGCACATCGAACTCGATACCGGCATCCATCAGGGCGGCGGCATAGAAGCGGCCGAGACGGGCCAGATCGCGGCCGCTGTTGAACAGACCGGCGTTGAAGAAGTAGGGGCTTTTACGACCGGATTTCAGGGTAAATTCACCGAATTTGAGGACCTGTTTCTCCAGGGCGAACTCGATAAATTGACGCTGGTAGGCTTTCATTCTGGCTCCTTGCTTGGCTTGTCGTTTACTGGTGTGGGGGTATAAAAAAACGCGGTCAATGCCGCGTTTTTCAAAACAGAAATTAGGAGAGCGACTGCTTCTGCAGCGCAATGATGTCGGCGATGCCGCCCTTGGCGAGCGCCAGCATCTCCAGCAGCTCTTCATGGGTGAAGGGCTCGGCCTCCGCGGTGCCCTGCACCTCGATGATGCGACCATCTTCGGTCATCACCACGTTCATGTCGGTCTCGGCGGCGGAGTCTTCGATGTACTCCAGATCGCAGATGGCTTCGCCCTGATACATGCCGACGGAGACGGCGGCGATCATCTGCTTGAGCGGGCTCTGCTTGATCATGCCCTTCTCGACCATCCAGTTCAGCGCATCCACCAGCGCCACGCAGGCACCGGTAATGGAAGCGGTGCGGGTGCCACCATCGGCTTGCAGCACGTCACAGTCAACGGTGATGGAGTGCTCGCCCAGCGCAGTCAGGTCTACCGCTGCGCGCAGGGAGCGGGCGATCAGCCGGGAGATCTCCAGAGTGCGGCCACTCTGCTTGCCGGAGGCCGCTTCGCGGTTCATCCGGGAGTGGGTGGAGCGCGGCAGCATGCCGTATTCGGCAGTTACCCAGCCCTGATTCTTCCCTTTCAGGAAGCGCGGCACGCTGGTGTCAACGCTGGCGGTGCAGAGCACGCGAGTGTTACCGAACTCCACCAGCACTGAGCCTTCTGCATGTTTGGTGAAATTGCGGGTAATGGTAACCGGGCGAAGTTGCGCGGCACTGCGATCGCTTGGACGTGACATGGAACGGACCTCTGGGCTGGCTCAAATTGGCGGGGGATTATAAGTGATCCCGCCCCAAATATCAGCCGCTAAAACCACGGCATCGGCTGACGAGCAGGGCTGGGCTGAGTATACTGGCCGCACACTTCATCAAGCCCGGAACAATCAATGATTCACAGCATGACCGCCTACGCCCGCAAGGAATTCAAGGGCGACTGGGGCACAGCCGTTTGGGAAATTCGTTCGGTCAACCAGCGCTATCTGGAGACCTACATTCGCCTGCCGGAGCAACTGCGCAGCCTGGAACCGGTACTGCGTGAGCGTTTCCGCGCCAAACTGCAGCGCGGCAAGGTCGAGTGCAACCTGCGTTTCGAGGCTGCTCAGGCCGCAGCCAGCCAGCTGCACATCAATGAAGAGCTGGCCAAGCTCATCATCGACAGCGCCAGCTGGGTAATGAAAGAGGCGGGTCAGGGCCAACTCAATCCGGTCGACGTACTGCGTTGGCCGGGCGTCATGGCTGCCGCCGAGCAGGACATGGACGCGGTCGCCACCGAGCTGCTCGGCGGTTTTGACCAGACCATGGAAGATTTCCTCGCCTCCCGCGCCAGCGAAGGGGCCAACCTCAAGGCGCTGATCGAGCAGCGTCTGGCCGGTATTCAGGTGGAAGTGAAGAAGGTGCGCGTCCACCTGCCGCAGATCATCGAGTGGCAGCGCCAGAAGCTCACCGACCGTCTGGCCGAAGCCAAGGTTGAGCTGGATCCGCCCGCATCGAGCAGGAGATCGTGCTGCTGGCCCAGAAGATCGACGTGGCCGAAGAGCTGGATCGTCTGGAGATGCACATCAGCGAAACCAACAAGATCATGAAAAAGGGTGGCGCCTGCGGCCGTCGTCTCGACTTTATGATGCAGGAGTTCAACCGCGAGTCGAACACGCTTGGCTCCAAGTCCATCAACGCCGAAGTGACCCAGTCCGCCGTCGAGCTGAAAGTCCTGATCGAGCAGATGCGCGAGCAGATCCAAAATATTGAATGATGGTTTTCTTTATCCAAGCAGGATAATAAATCTATTAAAATCAAACGCCTTTCTTGTTTTGAAAATCACAACATTCATCCAAACGCATTTTAGTTTGGGTAGTGATGGGTAGTAGATTGGGGAGTTCAATCTCGCTATAGTTTTGCTAGCGAAATTGTACTCCCCAATTTTTTAAGGCAGGAAAATGGGTAAGCTGTACGACAAAACAGTCAAAAAACTGATCAAGGAAAAATCCGCCGTCCGGCATGCCGATGGTAACGGGCTATACCTGATGACCCCTGCTCGCGGTGAAGCTTATTGGATGCTGCGCTACACCACGCCCACGACAAAACTTCGGCGAGAGTACACCATAGGTCAGGTATCTGACTGGTCTCTAGCAGATGCCCGGGACGAAGCGACCAAGCTGCGGCTGGCCATCAAGCGCGACGGTGTTGACCCGGTTCAGGTTCGCCTCAAGATCAACAGGAACCCGTTCAAGACACTGAACGATCTCTTTGAGGATTATCACCAGTTACGCAAACGCGAAATAACCTCATATGAAAAAGAGCGCAGCCTCTATGAGCGTGAGATCGCCGGGCGCATCGGTCATCTTGAACTAGATAAAATCAGGCCGCTGGATATCAGTGAAATCCTGCGCGATATCACCAACGGATATGGCGGAAAACCACCAAGACCGACCATTTCGAATGATGTGATGCGTATGCTCAAACGTACCTTTGATCATGGTATGAAGCTGGATGTCACTCGCTTTAATCCTGCCAGTCCATTCCGCCCCAGAGATGCAGGTGGGCCAGAGCGGGCTGCCAACTATCCAATGACAGAACCGGAGGTGATCGAGTTTTTCACCAAGCTTCGTGCGATCCCGGCCCAGTTCAGTCGTGAAAACTATCTGGCCTGTGCCCTACTGATCGCTACCTGCACCAGAAAAATGGAACTGCTGGCTGCGCCATGGAGCGAGTTTGATCTGGAGCAGAAGGTTTGGCATCTCCCCAAAGAGCGCACCAAAAAGCGCAAGTCTATCGACATTCCACTCAGTGAACCTGCCATGTCCTGGCTGAAAGAGCTGAAAATTCGTAGCTGTGGCAGTGAGTGGGTTTTCCCGGCCAGGAGGATCAGCAAGCAGGCTCGAACACCCCATGTCTGCGAAAACACTCTGAATCATGCAATCAAAAAGTTGTTCGAACAGAACTTCTTCTCGTTTGATAAACGACGCGTTCATGACCTGCGCGGTACCGCGAGGACAATGCTCGGCAAAATGGGATTTGATGATGCCCTCGCCAAACGCTGCTTGAACCAGCAAGCGGGGAGTCGTGTTGATGAAATCTACAACCGCCATGCCTACTTTGCAGAGCGCACAGAGGCACACATAAAACTCGCTGAATGGTTGGCCCCCATCGTCAATGGCCCGGTCAACTACACTGGTGCCAAGCTTGATGAAGTCAGTTAATACAAGAGCCCCATAACAGGGGCTCAACTCTACCTCTAGGCAGCCTTGCGTTGCTCAATCCACCAAAGCAGATCAGACAGTCGCCAGGCAACACAATGGATGCTCAGCCTCACCCGCTTTGGCGCCAGCCCCTCCCTCTCCATCTTCCACCACAGCGTTCGAGTAACGCCAGTAATGGCTCGGCGATCCGCTTCTCGAACCAACCGCTCACATTGGCCAGAGCAGTGAAGCACTTGGGCTCTCCTTTCATCATTCGGAGCCGCAAATAGAGATTTATCCATGGTATGACACCTCAAAACAGCGCTGGGAAAAATGGGAAAGTGGGAAACATTCATTCATCGCAGTCCAACTCCTGTATTCCCGCATAAATGCGATCCGGCCACAGGGCAAAGAAGCGATAGAATTTCCCTTGAATCATGATCTTCACTGTCGCCCGTTCCGGTTCATTGGTAGCTAACCACTCTCGCTGCAGCAGCGGCATTACCTCCCGCATGTACTGGCTAGGCAAACCCAATTGCTGCAGAAACTGATTTTTATCGATCAGCCACTGCCTCTCGCCACTGACCTCTCGGGTATATCCCAGCGACGAAACGGTGCGATGTTGATCTAATGCCTGCAATCCCTTCTCCCATTTCGGCAACAGCTCTTTCAAACGCGCTAACACCTGATGCTCTTCCAGGTTCATCACATGGCCTCTGGCAACCAGCCATTGCTGCCACACTGCTCGTACAGATGCGATGGATTCCTCCTCTTCCCAGGGCACCAGATAATTGCGTGATGCCAACCCCAAGGCCGTTGCAACCAGCGCAAATCGCCTCAGCACTCTGACAACCTGGGAGGACATTTGACTTGTACGCCAGAGATCGGTGAGTCGCTGGGTCTCCCCTGAAACATAGCGAGCCAACTCATCGGTGGATGTCAGCAGATATATCCACTCTTTAAACAGGCTTCCATGATATTGGCCTGTCTGAAGCTTTATGTGATCGGCAAACTGCTGTGAGCTCTGAAGGTTGTGCAATTCATCAAATGCACCATACCTGCCAAAGGTCGGAATCTCGATCAATCGGGTCTGCTGACCGGCCAACGGCCTTTTGCCCAACGATGCAAAAATCTCAGACAGGTATATCTCCCCAGAGCTCAACGCCTGTGTGCGCCAATGGGTTGATCTGGCGAGACTACCATTCTCCGTGGCGCGCAGCTTGCTCGCCCCGGATACAAGGTGGTAGATGATGACATCCACGTCCTCAGGCTTAGCCATACCGATCTCATCCAGTGGCAGCAGCATGTCATGCTGTTCGGCGGCCACTGCCGCCAGGCCATTGGCGGTAGCAATCCACCCTCTCACAAACTGATGTCCTGCATAGACAGATGCGGCGACCGCCAACAGGGTCGTTTTCCCTGTGGATGAATGGCCCACCAGATGAAATAAGCCGCTTTCCAAACCCGCCGGATACAGAAGAGGAGCCATCAGGGCCACGCCCACAGCAAAAATCATCATCGGATTACCGATACAGTGTTCACCGATATTTGCCTGCCACTGAGCCAATGAACCTGAACATTGCGGCCTTACGTCACCCAGCTGGCCAGCATAAAAATAGGGTTCCCCAGCCGAACCCACAGACCAATCCGGTGTGACAAATACCCGTTCATGCCACCCTGTGCGTTCCACACAGATACCGGTGGGTGCCTTTGCCATTTCTCGAATCAAATAGAGCTGCAGGCGAGGCCAGCTCTGTGGATATGGTTCCAGCCAATAACCCGCATCGACCAGTTTTTCGCGGATTTGTCGCGACTGCTCCCCATAGAGCACTCGGTTGAAAATCACTTCCTGCTGCACCACACCATCCAGATTTCGCCACTGGATCAGGGCGCCAAATCCCCTTTGATATGAGGCGTCCCGTGTTCTGGCCGACACCCGGATCCAACTACCAACACGCAACCATCGGTCCCGGTCCAGGCACTCCAATCCATCATCCGTCAATCGAAACTCCATCCCGCCTCCCTATCACAGCTCAGCCATCCAGCGACGCACGTCGGCGGCCCGGAATCGCACAGCTTTTCCAACTGGATTGGGTTTGATCGGGTGGGGAAAGCGCCCAGCTTTTACATATCGGCGCAATGTCGGCTGAGACAGTCGAGTGACCGCGCAAACTTCCTCATAGGTAAGAAGATTGTCGGTCGTGAACTGAAAATGAGCATTCATATGTCCTCCCATAACATCGTGATGTGTCATGAGCAATCATAAGATGCAGACTCGTTCAGCCTCGCCTCTGTAACTGCCCGTTTCGGGCACTTACAGCGTTTTCTGGAAAATTTTTCGGATGTGAAATTTAAGATGGAAACAGGAAGGGGGTTGGTAGAGCCAGATGAAATGGAAAAAATTTCACATGTGAAATTTTGGCGAGAGTTCAGTTAATACCTAAACAGGTGCAATCGCAGCAAGGTTGCACCTGTTCGTGACGAAAATCATGGAGCTTGCTCAGCAAGTACGGACATTGCAGATATATCAACGCCTTCGAAGTAACGTCAACATCGCACATTCATGGCTTTCTATGTTGTTGATACCTTGCCCCTCCGGCCCCCACTCGTCATAGCTCATCATGATGGCTTGTTTCAAGCTCTCAGCACGGTTGCTATCACGATAAAAGGCTTTTTTATCTGCTGGGGAATAGTTACTAAGTCTCGAGTTGCTGCTTGGCGAGATAAGGCACAGGTTGCCAAACCGATGGACATCATCCCCCATTTTGTTTGCACCGGAGGGATCTGTTTGCGGAAAATAGTGCTCAACCGACGTTCGACTCGGTGAAAATTGGAAGCCATCAAAGTGCTTCTTAATCTCGGGATTATTAATCCCCTTACCATCGAATGATTGGCCAGCAGCAAGCTCACGCCACAAACGATAATCGAGCAAATTGAACACAAAGTTCTGTACACCGGTACCACGATGTAAAGCCTCGGCATTGAATTGTTCCTTTTCACCACAAATTTCAGTCAAGAATTCATGGCTGAGCTGCTCAAGCTCACTGAGATAAGTAGCTCCATCAACGTTCAGCTCGTCCAACGCCAGAGCATTCAAAATGGCTAGCGAACGATTGAGCCATCGCTTATACACATAGGCAGGATGCGAGACATGGAACATCGACAAGATCATCACCAGTTGTTCGTTAACATCCGAGCGTTCATCTTTGTCGAAGGAGTTGTTATAGCTAAAACTTGAATTCCGATCTCTGTCATAATACTCAAGTGTCAGCAGGCTCCACTTCTCATCCTGATCGCGCTTGATAATGTAGCGGTCAAATAGCGCTCTAAATTTCAGCAGATTAAAGGCAAATAGAATGATCTTCTCCCTATCACTTTTTATGATTTCAAACGCTTGAAGTAACTTTTTGTCATCTAAGGAGACTGCGTCATCCACAGTTACTTTTAGCACATGCAGTAGGAAGTTGGAAAAATCGATGATCGAGTCAAACCGCTGTTTCTTTGCTTTTTCATCATCGCCATCACGCTGATGAAAGCGCCGCTTCTTGATAATACTCAGAAGAGTAGGCTTATCGTCCGTGTCACAATTGGTGTCTATCGCACATTTGATCGACTCAAAATCTGCAGGAAATCCTAACCACTTTTCTCCAAATAACGCTTTGCGAGCCTCCGAGCTAAAACCCAGTTGTACATAGCGACTCATATCGGCACAAGCATCCCATATTGCAGAAAAGCAGTTTCTTGCTGCAGCCTCACCGTTAAAAACTGACATCAAATTCGCTTTCAACACCTCGTGCTTTTCTAGCTGTTCTCCCCGGTTATTCATGATCTCAAAATAGTGATTGAGGTCGGTATCTTGTGGCACAGCAACTCGCAAAATCGTGACGTTCTTGAGCAGATGCTGGCAAAATTTGGAGATATCTATGGCTTGGGTCTTAAAGTAGCGTTCTATAATGGTAAACGCCGCTCTGATTGAGGGCTCCTCTGGTGCATCACTCTGAACTGGTTGATATAGGTTTTGCAGCGTTCTCGCTGATTTAGGACGACTGTCGAAATCAAGGTTAAGGTTGAGCGGGGTCAAATCCTGCTGACTGCTGTCAGCAATCTGTTTTAAATACGCCAATAAAATCGACAGCGTGGTGTGCCGTTGTTGACCGTCTATGGTTTCATAAACCGTCGTTCTATTATGCAAGCCATCATTATTGTCACGAACATACACCACCAAGCTGCCTAAAAAGTATTTAGACTCTTCTGGCTTGTCTGCATTATCGGCGGCTTGAGCAGCATCCGCTATATCTCGAACCAGCTGCTCTATCTCTGATGCACCCCAAGCGTAGTTACGCTGATAAATGGGAATGACATAATGACTATTGTCACCAAATAACTCTTCGATAGTCAGCAAGGCTAAATCGTTACTCGGTGGCATGAGCATCTCCCAGCATTTTAGCGATTGAATCTTCTACGGGTTTAGCATTTTTGAAGCGGATATTCTCACAACGCGGTGGTTGAAAATTTAGTACTTGTTGTGGATGAACAGCTTTGCCGAGAACTCTTAATAACCCCCAGGGTTCACGCGCATAACCATCAACGCTATCCATGCCGATTTTTTGATATTGCAGCCGTAAGTAGTAACTCCAGCAAAAACAGACTCTTGCTGCTTTATCTAACTCTTTCTCGCCAAACTTGTCGTAATAAGCCATCACCGCACACATAAAGAGATTTTTTATATACATATCCCCTTTGCGTGAACTGCCAGCATAATTGGTGTATTTTGTTAAAAACTCGCCAAGTCGCGCGTTGTCACGTTCAAACAGAGTGTGATGAAGGGCTTTGTAGTGCTGGATATACTCAAAAAAGCGCTTTCCGTTAATCATTACTTGATCAACTTGAAACGGATAAGGTTTACTTTGCTTATCCCACTTCCTGGCAAGATCAGTATTGTAATGCTCAATAGCGAAATCCAGAGCGAGCATAGACTGTATATAGTGATAATCCGCTGTGGCCAGGTTAACGCCTTTGAACACCTCAAGATTATGGCGACTAAACTGAACGCCATAATCACCATCCAACCATCGGCGTAGACGGAACAAGAACTCGCCCATAATA
Organism: Aeromonas sp. 97A; assembly: GCF_051919185.1. NCBI lineage: Bacteria > Pseudomonadati > Pseudomonadota > Gammaproteobacteria > Aeromonadales > Aeromonadaceae > Aeromonas > Aeromonas sp. 97A. Next base: position 3,473,976 of record NZ_JBQBFF010000001.1, read on the forward strand.
ATGTGAAGGTTAGCGGACTCATCATCTGGACTGACCCCTTGCTCCCACAGGCTGACGTGATGTAGTCGTTCGGCTTGCTTTGTAGCATCCATCATTTCGCGCAAATGGTATGCCTTTAGCAAATCATGGGGGGCAAGTGCCTTGCCTCTGGCATTTTGCGAGTCGAAAAACTGAAAAGCTTCGCTCAAATCATCGAGCGTCACTTCGATCAGTTCACACTTGTTAAGCACAAAGTGCAGCAGTGATTTACGTTCGTCATCCTTTAGCCCCACAAGGCGGTTTTCAATGACTTTGGCATTATGCTCAAGGTTGTTGATGCTGATCCTTGACGCAAAAGCGTGTTCCAATAGCGGAGTTGAAAACTCACAACTATGGTCAAGTAATGAACAAAGCAAAGTTAAGGTCAGCAGGCGCTGCTGACCATCAACAATATTAAGTTCACCTTTATAAGATGGCTTTAACGCATCCCTGTGCAACACCACTGTTCCAAGGCGGTAGCACTGTTTACTACGATGGGTCAACACATCATCGATCAATTGATTGACGTGTTTTTGTTGCCATTTGTAGGGGCGTTGATATGAGGGGATCTCGAGGTGCTGCTCAAGCAGCGCCCCGACCTTTTTAACTTGATAGTATACGGTGCCCATGATTAAAAGGCCTGCTCAACAAGCGAGTCAACCAATTTAAGCTGGGTCTGCTGGTTGGTTTGCAGGCGGGATTTAAGTTGATCGCAGAGGGTCATTAACTGATCCACTCTATCCATAATATGGTTTTGCTCCTTTATAGGACCCAACGGAATAGGAGCAAGTTTAAGCTTATCTTGAGATATATTCATTTGGCTTTCAGCCATGCCAGATTTGGAATCATCAATATAGACAGCTGTTGCACCAGCATTTAGGCATAGAGATATAAAACGCTCCGACAAACCAACGTCAACCAAGTGAAATCGAATTATCTTGTCAGAAATCATCAGCTTTGGTCTGGTTTTTTCGACCAAGCATGAAATCCCTACTCTATTTTTAGGGCCAGCACGAGTAATTAGGATGTCGCCAACCATAACTTCATACTCTGGTCTCGGAGTCTTTGTTTTATCAAGAACTTTGTTCTCATATTCTCGATACTCCAAGGTTTGAACTGCTGTTGTCTTCAGGACACCCCAAGTATCAATATCTGGTGAGGATTCAGGAGGACAAGCAGGACTCCAGCCTGCATCCATTATGGTTATGATGTCTTTTAAATGGCACCATTCCCATCCCTGCGGTAGCTCAAACGGCTTTTCGTTTTCACTGATCGCAGGTAGCGGTTTCTCTTTTTTGATTTTCTTCTCTTTGACCAGTCGTGCCTTTTCGGCGGCGATGCGCTCCAGCAGGGCGGATGCGGGTTCATCGCTAGGGTCTTGCGGTACCAGCTTGCCCATCACTGCCAGTTGCAGGATGGTCTGTTTCAAGGCGTCGATGCTGGCCTCGGTGATAAAGAGGGTATCAAAATGAGCGCTTAGCCGCGTCCAGTTTTGGGCCAGCTCATCGGCGTCGGTGCTGTCTGTCAGGGTCGCCAACAGGGCTTCCACCAGAGTCTGGTGCGCCGCCAGTTGCGACTCGCTGCACTGCTCCAACTGATCGCATAGAGCCATAACCTCATCAATTTTAGAAACAATACGTTTCTGCTCATTAAATGGGGGGAGAGCAACAATAGTCGCTATTAATTTATCTTTTGATATATTCGGTTGAGCTCCACCGGCCCCCATACCAATCAGCCTGGGTCGATATGCTTTTAACAGTTGAAGCAGATATAAATTTAAAAAACCATCAAATGTTGTACAGGCACAAACAGCTTGGTTAGTTGTAGCCTTAACACCAAGAATAGCTGTTTTACCAATTGTTGCACCATACATGGCTACTAGCACATCACCTACATCATTATAACGTAGTGATGACTTGCTAAGAGCTAATTCAGTCACGGACTCTTCAGAATTAAATATATAATCCGATGTCAACTCTCCAGATTTAAACCATGGAATGTTCCCGCCGTAAAAATCTGAGTTGCTTCTAGTCGGAGTAGCTCCCGCCCCCCAATCCCCAAGGTCATTTAACCTTGCCCACTCCCACCCATAGGGTAATTCAAACAGCTTCTCTTCCTCACCTATTTCCGGCAAGGCTTTAGACTTTTTAATTTTCTTCTCTTTCACCAACCGCGCCTTTTCGGCGGCAATTCGTTCCAACAGCACAGAGGCCGGTTCATCGCTGGGGTCTTGCGGTACCAGCTTGCCGCGCACGGCCAGCTCCAGGATCAGCTCACGCAGCTTTTTGATGCCGGTGAGTTCCAGCTTGCTATTGCTACCACGTCCGGCACTGCTTTTCGGGCGCACCGCCGCAGTCCAGAGATCCAGGTGGTCGGTAATCAGCTTCTCGATCGCCATTATGCCTGCCCCCCTTGCGTGGCCGCACCTTTGCCCAAAGCGTCGCCCAGAATGGCTTTTAGCTGGTCACGCAGGGTCTGGATCTCGGCCTGCTCTGTGGCATAGCGCGCCAGCAGCTCGTCGGGGTCATGGCTTATCTGCTCGCCGACATGGGGGTTTTTGATATCGAGGTTAAAGTTGCGCTCGATAATGGTCTCGATACTGACCTTCCAGGCTTGCTCGTTCTCTACCCGGACAGCAAAGCCGTCCGCCTCATCCCCCCACCAGGCGATCTCGGCCTCAAATTCCTCGAACTTCATCGGTTTGGTCTTGCTGTAGTTCTTCACCCCAGCCGGATAGGGGTGCTCGTAGAACCAGACATCCTTGGTGGGCTGGCCCTTGGTGAAGAAGAGGATATTGGTCTTGATGCCGGTATAGGGGGCAAACACGCCGTTGGGCAGCCGCACTATGGTGTGCAGGTTGCACTCAGCAGTGAGCAGTTGCTTGATCTTGGTTTTGACCCCTTCGCCAAACAGGGTGCCATCGGGCAGCACCACGGCGGCGCGACCGCCTTTTTTCAGGACCTCGATAATCAGCTGCAGGAACAGGTCGGCGGTCTCGCGGGTGCGCAGATCGGCCGGGAAGTTCTGCTCGATGCCATCCTCTTCGGTACCGCCAAAGGGCGGGTTGGTGAGGATCACATCGATATCGCTATCCCAGCTCGACAGCGGTTTGTCGAGGGTGTTGCCGTGGCGGATCTGCACCGGCACCTCGATGCCGTGCAGTAGCATATTGGTGGTGCAGAGCAGGTGTGGCAGTTGCTTCTTCTCGACCCCCAGGATCTGCTGCTGCAGGGTCTGGTGGTCGGCTGAGGTCTCGACATAGTGCTCTTTGACATGGTCGAAGGCGCAGGCGAGAAAGCCGCCGGTACCGCAGGCCGGGTCCATGATCCGCTCGCCAAGCTTGGGGTCTATGCGGTTGACCATAAAGCGGGTGACGGCGCGGGGGGTGTAGAACTCACCCGCGTTACCGGCACTTTGCAGGTCGCGCAGGATCTGCTCGTAGATGTCGCCAAACAGGTGGCGCTCGCTGCTGTCAGTAAAGTCGATCTCGTTGAGCTTGTTGATCACCTGCTTAAGCAGGGTGCCGTTTTTCATGTAGTTGAAGGCATCGCTGAACGCCTCTTTCACCACATAGCCACGAGGGTTGAGATCGATATTGGCAGGCTGGTTTTTCAGACTGTCGAACAGATCGTTGTTAACGAAATCGAGCAGGGCATCGCCGGTCAGTCCTTCGCTATCGGCCGCCCAGTTGCGCCACAGGAAGCGCTCGGGGATGGGGCAGCGGTAGTTATCCTGCTCAAACTCCAGCTCCTCTTCCTGGGCGTCGAACACTTTCAAAAACAGCAGCCAAGAGAGCTGGCCGAGGCGCTGGGCATCGCCGTCGATACCGGCGTCCTTGCGCATGATGTCCTGAATGGATTTGATGACTGAGCTGATGGATGACATGGGATTCTCTGCTTTTTACAAAAATGGTGACGAATACAGGGGCGAATGCGTCAGGAAGATCGATCAAACAAGCGGCCATCATTGGAATGGCCGCATGGTAGTTCAGAAGCAGTCAGGCCGTCAGGCGCTCTGCTGCTCACGGTAAATTTCTTGCTCCAGTTCGGTGATAGCCTGCTCGAACTGTTTGGGGCCACCAAAACCCTTCTTGGCCAACTCCAGCGGGCGCCCCAACTCGGTAAAGGGGGCGACCTTTAGCGCATCCTTGGTCTCAATCTCGGTCACCCCCTGATCGGCATACTTGTCGAGCAGGCTGGTAAGCACCTGCTGGGCGGTGTCGTTGTACTTGGTGAAGTAATTGCGCTTTTTGACGTTGTTGGCCCGCTCACGGCGGGTCAGTGGCGGCTGATCGTATACCACGTGGCAGATAAGGTCGAACGGGTCGAGCTCCTTACCCACTTCCTGCTCCAACAACTCCCACAGCACGCCCGCCTGAGCCAATTCATCCATGATGGCTTGCTTGCGTTCGGCGGCTTGCCAACGTTTGGTGAACGCATCGAGGGTGGCAAACTCTTTGAGCAGGGTCTTCTTGGTGTAGTCCTTGAAGGATTCGGTCACCAACTTGCCATCGGCATCGTAATACTGCACCCGCTCGGCGATGACGCTGACCGCCACGCCGTTGACATAATACTTGCTGACTCCGGGCTCGGGGCCACCCAGCGGGCCTGTGCCCTGGCCAGCTGCGCCACTCTGACCACCATCACTACCGGTCGTGTAGCTGCCGGGTTGTTCATCGACTCCGGGGGCAAACGGATCGCAATGGTCGCCGGGTTCATCGGCAGGCAGTGGATCGGCGCCATCGATGATATCGCCCAAGCCTTCATCCGGATTGTTGATGTCTGCCGGTTTGACCACCATGACGCGCTCCGGCTCACCGTCGAAACGGGGATCTGCAAACAGCTCGGTGGCCTTCTTGAAGTCGAGAATGGTGAACCAGAGCTTGCCGTACTTGTCGTCGATACGGGTGCCACGGCCGATGATCTGTTTGAACTTGGTCATGGACTGGATGTTTTGGTCCAGCACCACCAACTTGCAGGTTTTGGCATCGACGCCGGTGGTCATCAGCTCGGAGGTAGTAGCGATGACCGGATAGGGCTTTTTCGGGTTGATGAAGTTGTCGAGCTGGGCTTTGCCAAGGTCATCATCGCCGGTGATTTTCATCACATACCGATCATCTTTCAGCATCTGCTCGGGGTTAAGGTTCGCCAGCGCCCGTCGCATCCGGTCGGCATGATCAATGTCGTTGCAGAACACGATGGTCTTGGCCATCGGGTCGGTTTTCTTGAGGTAGTTGGTGATGGTTTCGGCCACCAGCTGGGTACGCTCGTCGATCACCAGGGTGCGGTCGAAATCCTTCTGGTTATAGATACGGTCTTCAATCAGGTTGCCCTGTTTGTCCATCTGCCCTTTGGTGGGACGCCACCCCTGCAGATCGACATCGATATCGACCCGCACCACCTTGTAGGGGGCAAGAAAACCATCTTCGATCCCCTCTTTGAGGGAGTAGGTATAAACAGGGTCACCGAAGTAATCGGTGCTGGAGACGGTTTCGGTCTCTTTGGGCGTGGCGGTGAGACCAATCTGGGTGGCCGATGAGAAGTATTCGAGGATCTCGCGCCAGGCGCTGTCTTCGGCGGCGCTGCCCCGATGGCACTCATCCACCACGATCAGGTCGAAGAAGTCGGGTGAGACCTGCTTGAAGGCTTTCTGCGACTCTTCCGGCCCGGTGAGCGCCTGATAGAGGGCAAGGTGGATCTCATAGGCGGGGTCGATCGTGCGCCCGGTGACCTTGGTCATGGCCGAGCCAAAGGGCTGAAAATCATTGATCTTGGTTTGATCTACCAGAATGTTGCGATCGGCCAGAAACAGGATGCGCTTCTTGGCGCCCGCCTTCCACAAACGCCAGATGATCTGAAATGCGGTGTAGGTCTTGCCGGTGCCGGTGGCCATCACCAGCAATACCCGATCCTCACCTTTCGATATGGCTTCTACGGTCTTGTTGATGGCCTGCAGCTGGTAATAGCGGGGAGATTTGCCGCTGCCATCTGAGTAGTAGTCCTGACTGATGACAGGCAGCTGGGCTAGGGTGTAGCCCTTCCAGGTGCAGAGTTTGTCCCAAAGCTGGCCGGGGCTGGGGAAGTCCTCCAGCGCGATCTCGGATTCCAGCTTGGCCGGATTGGTCTTGTCATGAAATACAAAGCCATCGCCATTGCTGGCAAACGTGAACGGCACATCCAGCAGACGGGCATAATCGAGCCCCTGTTGCATCCCCTTGCCAATCTCATGCTTGTTGGCTTTGGCCTCGATCACCGCCAGTGGCAAGCCCATCTTGTGATAGAGCACGATATCGGCCGATTTGACCTTCTTGCGTGCCGCCATCTGGCCGCGCACCACCACCTTGCCATCCCGCAGCGGTACTTCTTGGCGGATCTGGGTCAGATCATCCCACCCAGCAGCCTTGATAGCAGGCAGCAGGTATTTCGAGATGATGTCGGCTTCGGTAAGGGTTGCTTTGTTGATCTCGGCCATGAGCACTCTTCCGGTCGGGGGACAATATTGCTCAAGATTCTCTCATACATTCAGCCGGGTTTTATTGATTTCAGACTCATAAAGCAACATGGGTGCAGCTCTTGATGGCATGCCTTCGGGTTAAGGAAACGTCTGGCAATGGCATAACTAGGTCGTAGTGAATGATTGTTGAAGGGCATCGCTTGAGTTAGTCCCATAGCAAGTCAGCCGGTTTGGCTCTCGCTGAATGCAGAGGCCAAGATTCCAGATAGATGGGAATATGCCCCCATCAATTCCAGCACACCGGGTTTTCCCACTCACCTCAGACAGAGTGGCCAACATTCCAGAGCGAAAAACAGCACGAACATTCCAGATAGATGGGAAGGCCCCTATCAATATTCCAGGTGCTCGTTCTGAAGCGACATTCCACTATCTGGAATATCCGCACCAAGATTCCAGATAGATAGTTATGTGGAAAGGAATTGGACAGGGATTGGCCGGGGATAAGGGCGCTGATTCCACTGGTCAATAAGCCACTGGATTCCAGTACTCCTGTCATTTTCAGAAGACGACTGCACCAGTTGATTGGGCGTAATGGCTGTTGTGCAGCCAGCTCCTGACAGTTCAATATCAGAAGTGATCTGCACCAATCTCGACTATGCTCAATACTCGTGTGCACCAAAGCGAGGTGAGCATGGCGACGGACACCCCACGGATTCCAGAACAAGGCGTGGCCACTCTGCCTGATGAGGCTTGGGAGCGTGCGCGCCGTCGTGCGGAGATCATCAGTCCGTTGGCGCAGTCGGAGACGGTCGGGCACGAAGCGGCCGATATGGCGGCTCAGGCGCTGGGCTTGTCTCGGCGCCAGGTATACGTTCTGATCCGGCGTGCCCGGCAAGGCAGCGGCCTCGTGACGGATCTGGTGCCCGGCCAGTCCGGTGGAGGTAAAGGTAAGGGGCGCTTGCCGGAACCGGTCGAGCGCGTCATCCACGAGCTACTGCAAAAGCGGTTCCTGACCAAGCAGAAGCGCAGCCTAGCGGCCTTTCACCGCGAAGTCACTCAGGTGTGCAAGGCTCAAAAACTGCGAGTGCCGGCGCGCAATACCGTGGCCTTACGGATCGCTAGCCTTGACCCGCGCAAGGTCATCCGCCGGCGGGAAGGCCAGGATGCCGCTCGTGACCTACAAGGTGTGGGCGGCGAGCCTCCTGCCGTGACCGCGCCGCTGGAGCAGGTGCAGATAGACCATACGGTCATCGACCTGATCGTGGTCGATGACCGCGACCGGCAACCTATTGGCCGCCCGTACCTGACCCTCGCCATCGACGTGTTCACCCGCTGCGTGCTCGGCATGGTCGTCACGCTGGAAGCGCCGTCTGCCGTTTCGGTTGGCCTGTGCCTCGTGCATGTCGCCTGCGACAAGCGCCCTTGGCTGGAAGGACTGAACGTGGAAATGGATTGGCAGATGAGCGGCAAGCCCTTGCTGCTCTACCTAGACAACGCGGCCGAGTTCAAGAGCGAGGCCCTGCGCCGGGGTTGCGAGCAGCATGGCATCCGGCTGGACTATCGCCCGCTGGGACAGCCGCACTATGGCGGCATCGTGGAACGGATCATCGGCACGGCGATGCAGATGATTCACGACGAACTGCCGGGAACGACCTTCTCCAACCCTGACCAGCGCGGCGACTACGATTCCGAAAACAAGGCCGCCCTGACGCTGCGCGAGCTAGAGCGCTGGCTCACATTGGCGGTCGGCACCTACCACGGTTCGGTGCACAACGGCCTGCTCCAACCGCCGGCCGCGCGCTGGGCCGAGGCCGTGGCGCGTGTCGGCGTACCGGCCGTCGTCACACGCGCTACTTCGTTCCTGGTCGATTTTCTGCCGATCCTCCGGCGCACGCTGACCCGCACCGGCTTTGTCATCGACCACATCCACTACTACGCCGATGGGCACTGTTGCAAATAGTCGGTGGTGATAAACTTATCATCCCCTTTTGCTGATGGAGCTGCACATGAACCCATTCAAAGGCCGGCATTTTCAGCGTGACATCATTCTGTGGGCCGTACGCTGGTACTGCAAATACGGCATCAGTTACCGTGAGCTGCAGGAGATGCTGGCTGAACGCGGAGTGAATGTCGATCACTCCACGATTTACCGCTGGGTTCAGCGTTATGCGCCTGAAATGGAAAAACGGCTGCGCTGGTACTGGCGTAACCCTTCCGATCTTTGCCCGTGGCACATGGATGAAACCTACGTGAAGGTCAATGGCCGCTGGGCGTATCTGTACCGGGCCGTCGACAGCCGGGGCCGCACTGTCGATTTTTATATCTCCTCCCGTCGTAACAGCAAAGCTGCATACCGGTTTCTGGGTAAAATCCTCAACAACGTGAAGAAGTGGCAGATCCCGCGATTCATCAACACGGATAAAGCGCCCGCCTATGGTCGCGCGCTTGCTCTGCTCAAACGCGAAGGCCGGTGCCCGTCTGACGTTGAACACCGACAGATTAAGTACCGGAACAACGTGATTGAATGCGATCATGGCAAACTGAAACGGATAATCGGCGCCACGCTGGGATTTAAATCCATGAAGACGGCTTACGCCACCATCAAAGGTATTGAGGTGATGCGTGCACTACGCAAAGGCCAGGCCTCAGCATTTTATTATGGTGATCCCCTGGGCGAAATGCGCCTGGTAAGCAGAGTTTTTGAAATGTAAGGCCTTTGAATAAGACAAAAGGCTGCCTCATCGCTAACTTTGCAACAGTGCCAATTTATGAGTAAAGGATTATGTCCACGATAAGCACCTGGGTCGATTCCTGGGAGGCGGCCATGAGGGTAGGGAAGCGCCGTCCCGTCAAGTCAGCGTAATGCTCTGCCAGTGTTACAACCAATTAACCAATTCTGATTAGAAAAACTCATCGAGCATCAAATGAAACTGCAATTTATTCATATCAGGATTATCAATACCATATTTTTGAAAAAGCCGTTTCTGTAATGAAGGAGAAAACTCACCGAGGCAGTTCCATAGGATGGCAAGATCCTGGTATCGGTCTGCGATTCCGACTCGTCCAACATCAATACAACCTATTAATTTCCCCTCGTCAAAAATAAGGTTATCAAGTGAGAAATCACCATGAGTGACGACTGAATCCGGTGAGAATGGCAAAAGCTTATGCATTTCTTTCCAGACTTGTTCAACAGGCCAGCCATTACGCTCGTCATCAAAATCACTCGCATCAACCAAACCGTTATTCATTCGTGATTGCGCCTGAGCGAGACGAAATACGCGATCGCTGTTAAAAGGACAATTACAAACAGGAATCGAATGCAACCGGCGCAGGAACACTGCCAGCGCATCAACAATATTTTCACCTGAATCAGGATATTCTTCTAATACCTGGAATGCTGTTTTCCCGGGGATCGCAGTGGTGAGTAACCATGCATCATCAGGAGTACGGATAAAATGCTTGATGGTCGGAAGAGGCATAAATTCCGTCAGCCAGTTTAGTCTGACCATCTCATCTGTAACATCATTGGCAACGCTACCTTTGCCATGTTTCAGAAACAACTCTGGCGCATCGGGCTTCCCATACAATCGATAGATTGTCGCACCTGATTGCCCGACATTATCGCGAGCCCATTTATACCCATATAAATCAGCATCCATGTTGGAATTTAATCGCGGCCTCGAGCAAGACGTTTCCCGTTGAATATGGCTCATAACACCCCTTGTATTACTGTTTATGTAAGCAGACAGTTTTATTGTTCATGATGATATATTTTTATCTTGTGCAATGTAACATCAGAGGGCACTGTTGCAAATAGTCGGTGGTGATAAACTTATCATCCCCTTTTGCTGATGGAGCTGCACATGAACCCATTCAAAGGCCGGCATTTTCAGCGTGACATCATTCTGTGGGCCGTACGCTGGTACTGCAAATACGGCATCAGTTACCGTGAGCTGCAGGAGATGCTGGCTGAACGCGGAGTGAATGTCGATCACTCCACGATTTACCGCTGGGTTCAGCGTTATGCGCCTGAAATGGAAAAACGGCTGCGCTGGTACTGGCGTAACCCTTCCGATCTTTGCCCGTGGCACATGGATGAAACCTACGTGAAGGTCAATGGCCGCTGGGCGTATCTGTACCGGGCCGTCGACAGCCGGGGCCGCACTGTCGATTTTTATATCTCCTCCCGTCGTAACAGCAAAGCTGCATACCGGTTTCTGGGTAAAATCCTCAACAACGTGAAGAAGTGGCAGATCCCGCGATTCATCAACACGGATAAAGCGCCCGCCTATGGTCGCGCGCTTGCTCTGCTCAAACGCGAAGGCCGGTGCCCGTCTGACGTTGAACACCGACAGATTAAGTACCGGAACAACGTGATTGAATGCGATCATGGCAAACTGAAACGGATAATCGGCGCCACGCTGGGATTTAAATCCATGAAGACGGCTTACGCCACCATCAAAGGTATTGAGGTGATGCGTGCACTACGCAAAGGCCAGGCCTCAGCATTTTATTATGGTGATCCCCTGGGCGAAATGCGCCTGGTAAGCAGAGTTTTTGAAATGTAAGGCCTTTGAATAAGACAAAAGGCTGCCTCATCGCTAACTTTGCAACAGTGCCGGATTGAATATAACCGACGTGACTGTTACATTTAGGTGGCTAAACCCGTCAAGCCCTCAGGAGTGAATCATGACCGTAGTCACGACCGCCGATACCTCCCAACTGTACGCACTTGCAGCCCGACATGGGCTCAAGCTCCATGGCCCGCTGACTGTCAATGAGCTTGGGCTCGACTATAGGATCGTGATCGCCACCGTCGACGATGGACGTCGGTGGGTGCTGCGCATCCCGCGCCGAGCCGAGGTAAGCGCGAAGGTCGAACCAGAGGCGCGGGTGCTGGCAATGCTCAAGAATCGCCTGCCGTTCGCGGTGCCGGACTGGCGCGTGGCCAACGCCGAGCTCGTTGCCTATCCCATGCTCGAAGACTCGACTGCGATGGTCATCCAGCCTGGTTCGTCCACGCCCGACTGGGTCGTGCCGCAGGACTCGGAGGTCTTCGCGGAGAGCTTCGCGACCGCGCTCGCCGCCCTGCATGCCGTCCCCATTTCCGCCGCCGTGGATGCGGGGATGCTCATCCGTACACCGACGCAGGCCCGTCAGAAGGTGGCCGACGACGTTGACCGCGTCCGACGCGAGTTCGTGGTGAACGACAAGCGCCTCCACCGGTGGCAGCGCTGGCTCGACGACGATTCGTCGTGGCCAGATTTCTCCGTGGTGGTGCATGGCGATCTCTACGTGGGCCATGTGCTCATCGACAACACGGAGCGCGTCAGCGGGATGATCGACTGGAGCGAGGCCCGCGTTGATGACCCTGCCATCGACATGGCCGCGCACCTTATGGTCTTTGGTGAAGAGGGGCTCGCGAAGCTCCTCCTCACGTATGAAGCGGCCGGTGGCCGGGTGTGGCCGCGGCTCGCCCACCACATCGCGGAGCGCCTTGCGTTCGGGGCGGTCACCTACGCACTCTTCGCCCTCGACTCGGGTAACGAAGAGTACCTCGCTGCGGCGAAGGCGCAGCTCGCCGCAGCGGAATGAGCGAACGTCGATATAGCCCGCTCGCGACGCTGTTCGCGGCGACCTTTCTCTTCCGGATCGGCAACGCGGTGGCGGCCCTCGCGCTTCCATGGTTCGTCCTGTCTCATACAAAGAGCGCGGCCTGGGCGGGCGCCACGGCCGCTAGCAGCGTCATCGCGACCATCATCGGCGCGTGGGTTGGTGGTGGCCTCGTCGATCGGTTCGGGCGCGCGCCCGTCGCATTGATCTCGGGTGTGGTGGGCGGCGTGGCCATGGCGAGCATCCCACTGCTCGATGCCGTTGGCGCCCTCTCGAACACTGGGCTGATCGCTTGCGTGGTGCTCGGTGCCGCGTTCGACGCACCCGGTATGGCCGCGCAGGACAGTGAGCTGCCCAAACTCGGCCACGTCGCCGGGCTCTCCGTTGAGCGCGTCTCGTCACTGAAAGCGGTGATCGGGAACGTCGCGATTCTAGGTGGCCCGGCCCTTGGGGGGGCCGCAATCGGCCTGCTTGGCGCTGCGCCAACGCTCGGGCTGACGGCGTTCTGCTCCGTCCTTGCAGGTCTGCTCGGCGCGTGGGTGCTTCCCGCGCGTGCCGCTCGGACGATGACCACGACGGCGACTCTCTCCATGCGCGCCGGCGTCGCTTTTCTCTGGAGCGAACCCCTGCTGCGCCCTCTCTTTGGTATAGTGATGATCTTCGTGGGCATCGTTGGCGCCAACGGCAGCGTCATCATGCCTGCGCTGTTTGTAGATGCAGGACGCCAAGTAGCAGAGCTCGGGCTGTTCTCCTCAATGATGGGGGCTGGTGGTCTCCTTGGCATTGCCATTCATGCGTCGGTCGGCGCCCGGATATCAGCGCAGAACTGGCTGGCGGTGGCATTTTGTGGCTCTGCGGTGGGCTCGCTTCTGCTTTCACAGTTGCCAGGCGTGCCGGTGCTGATGTTGTTGGGCGCGCTCGTGGGACTGCTGACCGGCTCAGTCTCTCCCATTCTCAACGCTGCCATCTACAACCGCACGCCGCCAGAACTTCTCGGCCGGGTACTCGGCACGGTCTCGGCGGTGATGCTGTCAGCCTCGCCCATGGTTATGCTTGCGGCCGGCGCGTTTGTCGACCTTGCTGGTCCGCTCCCTGGCCTCGTTGTATCGGCCGTGTTTGCGGGGCTCGTGGCTCTACTCTCGCTCCGTCTTCAATTTGCTACAATGGCGGCGGCAGCCACAGCCTCCGCCCCAACCCATACAGAAGGTGAACACTGATGCCCCGCCCCAAGCTCAAGTCCGATGACGAGGTACTCGAGGCCGCCACCGTAGTGCTGAAGCGTTGCGGTCCCATAGAGTTCACGCTCAGCGGAGTAGCAAAGGAGGTGGGGCTCTCCCGCGCAGCGTTAATCCAGCGCTTCACCAACCGCGATACGCTGCTGGTGAGGATGATGGAGCGCGGCGTCGAGCAGGTGCGGCATTACCTGAATGCGATACCGATAGGCGCAGGGCCGCAAGGGCTCTGGGAATTTTTGCAGGTGCTCGTTCGGAGCATGAACACTCGCAACGACTTCTCGGTGAACTATCTCATCTCCTGGTACGAGCTCCAGGTGCCGGAGCTACGCACGCTTGCGATCCAGCGGAACCGCGCGGTGGTGGAGGGGATCCGCAAGCGACTGCCCCCAGGTGCTCCTGCGGCAGCTGAGTTGCTCCTGCACTCGGTCATCGCTGGCGCGACGATGCAGTGGGCCGTCGATCCGGATGGTGAGCTAGCTGATCATGTGCTGGCTCAGATCGCTGCCATCCTGTGTTTAATGTTTCCCGAACACGACGATTTCCAACTCCTCCAGGCACATGCGTAAACGGAGGTGTGCAGAGTCCCTGCGGCAGGCGACGAACACGACCGTCGTCGATTAGTACCGGTACGGTCGGTGGTATCGAAGTCTTGATCACCACTCAGGTCTACGGCTTACAAATGGTGACCATCCCGATACTTGCGTCAGAGCACCGGGCCGATTCTTTGACAGTGAATCACTCCCGTAAGGTTGTGCCGGTGTGGGTGTCCCGGGTCGAGACGATACTCCGCCAATGCGCCCAGCAAACAACCTGGCCATCGCAGGTGGTGGGGAGCGGTGTGGCGGATGAGTTGGACAAGTTGGTGTAGCAGCACGAGCACGGCGAGATAACATCGCAGGAGTTCGACATGCTCAAGAGACAGCTGATTGCGAATCGCGATGCAGATTCATAACCCGATTGCGGGTTGGCTTCACTCCACCATCACCGAGCAGACTAGCACGGCGGGCTCTGTTGCAAAGATTGGCGGCAGTCAGAGGTAGGCTGTCGCTCTGCGCCGATCAGGCGGCTGCTGCGAAATGGTGGTTGAGCATGCCCATGGCCTCCGTCAGCGCCGAGGGCCCAATGCCAAAAGCTCTCTCCACAAGGCGCACCTCGCCCCTGATGCCGGGCTGCAGGCACCAGGGGCGAGCCTGTCCTTTGCGCAGGGCTCGCATGACTTCGAATCCCTTGATCGTGGCATAGGCCGTGGGGATCGATTTGAAACCGCGCACCGGCTTGATCAGTATCTTGAGCTTTCCGTGATCGGCCTCGATCACGTTATTGAGATACTTCACCTGCCGGTGGGCCGTCTCCCGGTCCAGCTTTCCTTCGCGCTTCAATTCGGTGATCGCTGCACCATAGCTCGGCGCTTTGTCGGTATTGAGCGTGGCAGGCTTTTCCCAGTGCTTCAGGCCTCGCAGGGCCTTGCCCAGGAACCGCTTCGCTGCCTTGGCGCTGCGGGTCGGCGACAGGTAGAAATCGATCGTGTCGCCCCGCTTGTCGACTGCCCGGTACAGGTAGGTCCACTTGCCCCGCACCTTGACGTAGGTTTCATCCAGGCGCCAGCTCGGATCAAAGCCACGCCGCCAGAACCAGCGCAGCCGCTTCTCCATCTCCGGGGCGTAGCACTGGACCCAGCGATAGATCGTCGTATGGTCGACCGAAATGCCGCGTTCCGCCAGCATTTCCTCAAGGTCGCGATAGCTGATCGGATAGCGACAATACCAGCGCACCGCCCACAGGATCACATCACCCTGGAAATGGCGCCACTTGAAATCCGTCATCGTTCCGTCCGTCCAATCTCCGCCAAGCATGCTCAAGCTTCACGATTTTTGCAACAGAGCCCACACGAGTATTGAGCATAGTCGAGATTGGTGCAGATCACTTCTGATATTGAACTGTCAGGAGCTGGCTGCACAACAGCCATTACGCCCAATCAACTGGTGCAGTCGTCTTCTGAAAATGACAATCCAGTTAGGGTATAGCTCAACCTGACATAGAAGCAAAAACTCAACCACCTTCTACCAACTCTCCGAACAGCTCCTTGACCTTTGTTTTCGCATCAGCAAGTGCAGTTCTGCCTTGTTCAGTGATGTCATAAACACGCCGTTCACGTCGCCCGGTGCGTTCGTGGCGTGAGGTCAGATAGCCTTTTTTTTCCAGGCCGTGCAGCATCGGGTACACGGTGCCAGCGCTCATCTCGTAGCCGTGTCGGCGTAGCTCTTCGATGATCCCCAGCCCAAAGACAGGTTCCTCGGCTGCATGGTGAAGGATGTGCAGGCGGATCAAACCGCCGTAGAGGTCTTTGTCAGTCATTTTTTGTGCCTCACAGAGCGACGCTCAACAGCCACCCAGCTGCACCGCTACCGAGGACAACCAGCCACGGCGGGAGCTTCCAGAACATAAGTGCGACAAGGGCAACTAATGCCAAGCCGAAGTCTTGCGGCTGAAAGATGGCGCTAGTCCATACAGGCTGATACAGCGCGGCCAGCAGCAAGCCGACTACAGCGGCATTGATCCCGGCCAGCGCAGCTTGGATGCCTGTATTGCGGCGCAAACGCTCCCAAAATGGCATTGATCCGACGACCAGCAAGAACGAGGGCGCGAAGATAGCCAGCAGACACACAATGCCGCCGATCCAGCCCGACGGGGCGGTGTTCATCGAGGCACCAAGAAACGCGGCGAACGTGAACAAAGGGCCGGGCACCGCTTGAGCTGCCCCGTACCCCGCGAGAAAGGATTCATTGTTGACCCAGCCGGAGGGCACCACTTCGGCTTGCAGTAATGGCAGCACAACGTGACCACCGCCGAACACCAGTGATCCGACACGATAGAAGGAATCCACCATTGCCATGGTTTGACTTGGCATCAGTTCGGCCAACACCGGCAGGCCAATCAGCAAGACAAAGAACAGCGAGAGCCAAAGCACGCCGGCCCGGTGACTGACCGTGATAGGTAGGGGGTCATGCTCAACAACTTTCGCTGGCTTGAACAATAACCGGCCTGCGATGCCTGCGATAGCAATCACGCCAACCTGTCCCCACGCGGACGGCACAAGTAAAACGACGCAGGTAGCAATTGCCATGATGGTGACTCGCAGCCCATCCGTGCATAGGTTACGCGCCATGCCCCATACTGCTTGAGCGACCACGGCCACAGCCACCACTTTTAAGCCATGCAACGCGCCCTGCGAGACGTAATCGCCATAGCTGGAGATGCCGAGCGCAAAAAGGATCAAGGCTATGGCAGACGGCAGCGTGAAGCCAGCCCAAGCAGCCAGCGCCCCGCTGTATCCAGCCCGAGACAGT
The DNA here is from genome assembly GCF_051919185.1 of Aeromonas sp. 97A. NCBI lineage: Bacteria > Pseudomonadati > Pseudomonadota > Gammaproteobacteria > Aeromonadales > Aeromonadaceae > Aeromonas > Aeromonas sp. 97A. The sequence goes on from NZ_JBQBFF010000001.1 coordinate 3,490,645, forward strand.
CCTACCGCTATGCCGACCTGGCTGCTTGCAGGCCCTGGCAAGAACTGACAAAGCGCGACCAAGTCAGCATAGCTCCGTTCGGAGAGCCAGCGCCGCCGTGTGACAAATTCGGCGCGGAAGTAGCCCAAGTGCGCAATGGGGCCGCCAAAAGATGTCAATCCAAGCCGCAGAAAAATAAGAAAGACCGACCATGGTCTGCTGTCATCGGTAGGGTTATTCGTCATACTTTCGCCTTCATGATCTGCAACGAGTTGATCAATAATAAGCGAAATTCGATAACGAAATTCGATATAAATCTAGAAAAAAATACCTCTATGTGTACTACGCAGTTTTAGCTGTGGCTTTCACAGGAGCACGCTTACTTACGGCTTAGCGTGCTTTATTTTCCGTTTTCTGAGGCGATCCCTAGGAGCTCGGATCTCAGGACGAAGGTCTCCGCGAATGTCCGGTCGATCCGCGCGACGTCCCAGGCGGGCGTTCCCTTGGCGGACATCCACGCCGCAGCGTCGTGCATCAGCCGCACAACCTCGTCGATATCACCCGAGCAGGCGACCCGAACGTTCGGAGGCTCCTCGCTGTCCATTCGCTCCCCTGGCGCGGTATGAACCGCCGCCTCATAGTGCAGTTTGATCCTGACGAGCCCAGCATGTCTGCGCCCACCTTCGCGGAACCTGACCAGGGTCCGCTAGCGGGCGGCCGGAAGGTGAATGCTAGGCATGATCTAACCCTCGGTCTCTGGCGTCGCGACTGCGAAATTTCGCGAGGGTTTCCGAGAAGGTGATTGCGCTTCGCAGATCTCCAGGCGCGTGGGTGCGGACGTAGTCAGCGCCATTGCCGATCGCGTGAAGTTCCGCCGCAAGGCTCGCTGGACCCAGATCCTTTACAGGAAGGCCAACGGTGGCGCCCAAGAAGGATTTCCGCGACACCGAGACCAATAGCGGAAGCCCCAACGCCGACTTCAGCTTTTGAAGGTTCGACAGCACGTGCAGCGATGTTTCCGGTGCGGGGCTCAAGAAAAATCCCATCCCCGGATCGAGGATGAGCCGGTCGGCAGCGACCCCGCTCCGTCGCAAGGCGGAAACCCGCGCCTCGAAGAACCGCACAATCTCGTCGAGCGCGTCTTCGGGTCGAAGGTGACCGGTGCGGGTGGCGATGCCATCCCGCTGCGCTGAGTGCATAACCACCAGCCTGCAGTCCGCCTCAGCAATATCGGGATAGAGCGCAGGGTCAGGAAATCCTTGGATATCGTTCAGGTAGCCCACGCCGCGCTTGAGCGCATAGCGCTGGGTTTCCGGTTGGAAGCTGTCGATTGAAACACGGTGCATCTGATCGGACAGGGCGTCTAAGAGCGGCGCAATACGTCTGATCTCATCGGCCGGCGATACAGGCCTCGCGTCCGGATGGCTGGCGGCCGGTCCGACATCCACGACGTCTGATCCGACTCGCAGCATTTCGATCGCCGCGGTGACAGCGCCGGCGGGGTCTAGCCGCCGGCTCTCATCGAAGAAGGAGTCCTCGGTGAGATTCAGAATGCCGAACACCGTCACCATGGCGTCGGCCTCCGCAGCGACTTCCACGATGGGGATCGGGCGAGCAAAAAGGCAGCAATTATGAGCCCCATACCTACAAAGCCCCACGCATCAAGCTTTTGCCCATGAAGCAACCAGGCAATGGCTGTAATTATGACGACGCCGAGTCCCGACCAGACTGCATAAGCAACACCGACAGGGATGGATTTCAGAACCAGAGAAAGAAAATAAAATGCGATGCCATAACCGATTATGACAACGGCGGAAGGGGCAAGCTTAGTAAAGCCCTCGCTAGATTTTAATGCGGATGTTGCGATTACTTCGCCAACTATTGCGATAACAAGAAAAAGCCAGCCTTTCATGATATATCTCCCAATTTGTGTAGGGCTTATTATGCACGCTTAAAAATAATAAAAGCAGACTTGACCTGATAGTTTGGCTGTGAGCAATTATGTGCTTAGTGCATCTAACGCCGGAGTTAAGCCGCCGCGCGTAGCGCGGTCGGCTTGAACGAATTGTTAGACATCATTTACCAACTGACTTGATGATCTCGCCTTTCACAAAGCGAATAAATTCTTCCAAGTGATCTGCGCGTGAGGCCAAGTGATCTTCTTTTTGTCCCAGATAAGCTTGCTTAGCTTCAAGTAAGACGGGCTGATACTGGGCAGGTAGGCGTTTTATTGCCCAGTCGGCAGCGACATCCTTCGGCGCGATTTTGCCGGTTATTGCGCTGTACCAAATGCGGGACAACGTAAGCACTACATTTCGCTCATCGCCGGCCCAGTCGGGCTGCGAGTTCCATAGCTTCAAGGTTTCCCTCAGCGCCTCGAATAGATCCTGTTCAGGAACCGGGTCAAAGAATTCCTCCGCTGCCGGACCTACCAAGGCAACGCTATGTTCTCTTGCTTTTGTAAGCAGGATAGCTAGATCAATGTCGATCATGGCTGGCTCGAAGATACCCGCAAGAATGTCATTGCGCTGCCATTCTCCAAATTGCAGCTCGCGCTTAGCCGGATAACGCCACGGGATGATGTCGTCATGCACGACAAGGGTGACTTCTATAGCGCGGAGCGTCTCGCTCTCGCCAGGGAAAGCCGAAGCCTCCATAAGATCATTGAGCAATGCTCGCCGCGTCGTTTCATCAAGCTTTACGGCCACAGTAACCAACAAATCAATATCGCTGTATGGCTTCAGGCCGCCATCCACTGCGGAGCCGTACAAATGCACGGCCAGCAACGTTGATTCCAGATGGCGCTCAATGACGCTTAGCACCTCTGATAGTTGGTTCGAAATTTCGATGGTCACCGCTTCCCTCATGATGTCTAACGGGCGAGGTAAGCCGACCGCAGAATGCGGGTCGGCTTGACCGAAATGTTAGAACCAGAAGCCAAAACGGATAACTTGAATTTGGCGACGGGCGCTAACCGTGAAAAAACGCTGCGCCACCGAGGCGGCACAGCACTGCAAAAACGATAGCTGCTTGCGCTTGCTACGCAAGGGCTAGAGGCCAAAAAGACTGAAAACCTGCGCAGCCCATGCAGGCGAAGCCCGGAAAAAAGGCAAAACAGGCACTGAATAACGCCTGAAAAGCTAAATGCCGTTTGAATAAACATGAGCTAAATAAAGCTGGGTTTCAGTGGTGCTAACGTTGGACGTAACGAGAGCCGGAGCGCAGCGGAGGGAACCAAAATGCGCAGCATTTTGGCGTCCCGTTGACGGAATGGTTAGCCGTTTCGACGCGCATAAACGGAGTGGGTGTACGGAATTACAGCTTGAATGGTTTCGGTTGAGACAAGCTCGAATTCTGTTTCGTTGAGCATTGGGAAGAAGGCGTCACCCTCGAAGGTTTGATGTACCTCAGATAGAAACACGCCGTGGGCGTGAGGTAGTGCCAGAGTGTATATCTCAGCTCCGCCCGCGACGTAGAGTTCATTGCCGAGTTCGGATGCCAAAGCGATAGCGTGCGACAGCGTTGAAACAACTACGCAGCCAGTGGCGCGGTAGTTAGCTTGGCGTGAGATTACCAATGTGTGACGGTTCGGTAGAGGCTTGCCGATAGACTCAAAGGTCTTTCGCCCCATGACAACGACTTTTCCCTCAGTGAGTCTGCGAAAAATCTTCTGCTCACCCGGAATTTTCCAGGGGATATTAGGACCATTGCCAATAACCCGATTGGCTCCCATCGCAGCAACGAGATAAATGCGTACTGATTCCGAGTTCATATGGCTAACTTTGTTTTAGGGCGACTGCCCTGCTGCGTAACATCGTTGCTGCTCCATAACATCAAACATCGACCCACGGCGTAACGCGCTTGCTGCTTGGATGCCCGAGGCATAGACTGTACAAAAAAACAGTCATAACAAGCCATGAAAACCGCCACTGCGCCGTTACCACCGCTGCGTTCGGTCAAGGTTCTGGACCAGTTGCGTGAGCGCATACGCTACTTGCATTACAGCTTACCAACCGAACAGGCTTATGTCCACTGGGTTCGTGCCTTCATCCGTTTCCACGGTGTGCGTCACCCGGCAACCTTGGGCAGCAGCGAAGTCGAGGCATTTCTGTCCTGGCTGGCGAACGAGCGCAAGGTTTCGGTCTCCACGCATCGTCAGGCATTGGCGGCCTTGCTGTTCTTCTACGGCAAGGTGCTGTGCACGGATCTGCCCTGGCTTCAGGAGATCGGAAGACCTCGGCCGTCGCGGCGCTTGCCGGTGGTGCTGACCCCGGATGAAGTGGTTCGCATCCTCGGTTTTCTGGAAGGCGAGCATCGTTTGTTCGCCCAGCTTCTGTATGGAACGGGCATGCGGATCAGTGAGGGTTTGCAACTGCGGGTCAAGGATCTGGATTTCGATCACGGCACGATCATCGTGCGGGAGGGCAAGGGCTCCAAGGATCGGGCCTTGATGTTACCCGAGAGCTTGGCACCCAGCCTGCGCGAGCAGCTGTCGCGTGCACGGGCATGGTGGCTGAAGGACCAGGCCGAGGGCCGCAGCGGCGTTGCGCTTCCCGACGCCCTTGAGCGGAAGTATCCGCGCGCCGGGCATTCCTGGCCGTGGTTCTGGGTTTTTGCGCAGCACACGCATTCGACCGATCCACGGAGCGGTGTCGTGCGTCGCCATCACATGTATGACCAGACCTTTCAGCGCGCCTTCAAACGTGCCGTAGAACAAGCAGGCATCACGAAGCCCGCCACACCGCACACCCTCCGCCACTCGTTCGCGACGGCCTTGCTCCGCAGCGGTTACGACATTCGAACCGTGCAGGATCTGCTCGGCCATTCCGACGTCTCTACGACGATGATTTACACGCATGTGCTGAAAGTTGGCGGTGCCGGAGTGCGCTCACCGCTTGATGCGCTGCCGCCCCTCACTAGTGAGAGGTAGGGCAGCGCAAGTCAATCCTGGCGGATTCACTACCCCTGCGCGAAGGCCATCGGTGCCGCATCGAACGGCCGGTTGCGGAAAGTCCTCCCTGCGTCCGCTGATGGCCGGCAGCAGCCCGTCGTTGCCTGATGGATCCAACCCCTCCGCTGCTATAGTGCAGTCGGCTTCTGACGTTCAGTGCAGCCGTCTTCTGAAAACGACAACTCCAACTTTGCCACGAACGAACAAAGTCAACATTTTCAATAAGTTGATTGAATACCAAGACCTTCAGTGCCATGCTGAAATCATGTTCATTGGTGGAGTAACACGATGGATGCGTTCAGTTGGGGAATGGTAGGCTTGCTGGCCTTCTTCACGCTTGTCTTCGTGTGGAGTCTGTATAGCTACAAGGCGCATGCAAAAGAGAGACACCATGAAACCGATCGCTGATATCGCCCTCATGGCGGTGGTTGCGCTGGGCTTGATGGCACTTGGCGACACGGTGTTTGCATGGCTGCTGATCTGCCTGCCACCGGTTTACTGGTGCTGGCCAATACTGGCCTGGGCCACCAGGCGCCCCATCACGGCCAGGTTGCAGTTAATGGCTCTTGCTGCACTCACCTGCTGGCACTGGCCCGCCGGGCTGTTCACTGCGCTGAGCATCGCACTCATCTGGACAGCGAAAACCCTCAAGACAACCCCACGCCCACAGCGCAAGGGTGGGCCGGTCATAAAAAATTACTACTTCTGGAGCTAACTGCGTGTCTCCTTGGCCACACTGGCGATAAGGTACCTTGAGCAACCAAGCATCTCCTGAATCACGGAATAACTGTGGCCTGTCACCAACAGCCTAGCGATGTGCTGACGCTTCTTCTCATCCTTCTGCCTACCACGGTATTTCCCTTCATCCCTGGCCTTGGCAATACCCTGCTGCTGCCTGCGACGGCGATCTTCATAGTCTTTACGAGCGACGGCTGCGAGCATATCCAACAGCATGCCATTTACAGCCTGCAAGATGGCGCTGGTGAACTCGGAGCGGCTGTCCCCCTGTAATGCCACCCAGGAAGTCGGAAGCTCAGGAGAAACGATGGAGAGCTGTTTCTGTGCCAAAAGCTGCTTCAGTGTTTGCCAATCCGTCTGATTGAGACGGGCCAGACGATCAATCTGCTCTACCAGCACAATGTCACGATCTGCAGCGTCGCGGATCAGTCTCATAAGCTCAGGCCTGTCCAGCGTCGCCCCCGACTCATTCTCTACATAGAAACTGGCAATTTGATGGCCATGCTCAGCAGCAAAACCAATCAGCAGCTCTCGTGCCCGCTCAGCATCCTGTTCCACTGTCGATGCACGTAAATACGCCCGTATGAACATTGAAACTCCCATCGGTCTGTTTAAACTGGTTCCCAATCATTGGTTCAATATAAGTGGTTTCAATATGATTTTCGAGAGGGTATTAAGTGGTTTTTATGGGGTATACCTTTTTAGAACCACCACATGACGATCGAAACACAACCTTTCGATAGCCTTTTGATCTGACAGCACAAACTTTAAGTGTGATTCGTCATCACAAAGTCGCTTTTGAGTTGTATTTGAGTATTTAAGCGACGTTGCTCACTATTCCTGATCTGCTGAATGGGATGCCAAAGGAGGAAATCTACAGAAGCTGGGCTTTGAGGTGAGTCATCTTTTCGACTCACCGAACAAGCCAGCAGCCAAGCGCAGCGCGGCAGTTCTTTACCCCATGGCTTGGTAATCTCCCCGTCTGCGGTTCTCTTACCCGCTATAGGGGATAAATGTTAAATACCTCCTATGGCGTGTAAATGATACTTACCCTCTATAGCAGGTAAATATTGATATACCTGCCATAGCGTGTAAATTGGAAGAAGGCACGCTACCAGGTTGTCGAATCATGAAAGTAACCAGCGCCAAGCAGCTGAGCGCCTGTATCAAGGATGCCAGGCTTTCTCAAAAGCTCTCTCAAGGCAAAGTGGCCGAGAAAGTGGGGATTAGGCAAGACACAGTCTCCAGCTTCGAACTCAATCCTGAGTCCACCAAGCTGGAAACCCTGTTCAAGATCCTCGCATCACTCGAATTGTCACTGGACATCAAACCCCGCAATGAGTCATCCGATAGTCCGGCATCGGGCTGGAAGGAGGAGTGGTAATGGCCAATCTGGCTGTCTACATGAACGGCTATCGGGTAGGCACATTCACCAAAACTACCAGCGGCGCCCATCAGTTTCAGTACCATGAGTCATGGCTGGCACAACCGGGCAGCCGTCCCATCTCACTTTCCATGCCATTGCGCCATCAGGCCTACCGGGGCGATGAAGCCTATAACTTCTTCGATAACCTGCTGCCAGATAATATGGAGGTGAGGAACAGGGTTGTAGCACGCTATCAAGCGGCATCAACTCAGCCCTTCGATCTGCTCAGTTGCATTGGCCAGGATAGCGTAGGGGCATTACAGCTGGTTACCGAAGGGCACGACGTTCCAGATGTCAGGCGAATCGACTACAAAGCACTTTCCGATGGCGAGCTCGAGCAGATCCTGACCAGCTACAAATCAGGAATCCCTTTGGGGATGGTCAGAGAGCAAGAGGAGTTCCGGATCTCTATCGCCGGAGCGCAAGAAAAGACAGCGCTGCTCTATCTCGATGGCCGTTGGTACTTGCCACTCAACGCAACGCCGACAACCCACATTATCAAACTCCCTATTGGCAAGATTGAAAGCCACTCCTACTCGATAGACCTCTCCCAGAGCGTAGAAAACGAATATCTCTGCACTCTGATTGCCAAGGAGTTTGGTCTACCCGTACCTCACTGCTTCATGATGCAGGTTGGCCAGGTCAAAGCACTGGCTGTGGAACGCTTCGACAGACGTTACGCTGCCGATCGCAGTTGGATCATGCGCCTTCCCCAAGAAGATTTCTGTCAGGTATTGAATGTTCCGTCAGCACGGAAATACGAGAGCCATGGAGGACCGGGGATCACTGACATCATGAAAACCTTGCTGGGCTCTGCGACACCAGAACAGGATCGCTACCTGTTCATGAAATCTCAGGTGCTGTTCTGGCTGCTGGCGGCCACCGATGGCCATGCAAAGAACTTCTCGGTCTTTATTGAACCGGAAGGGCGTTTTCGCCTGACCCCTTTTTACGACATCCTATCTGTCTATCCAGTGTTTGGCGGCCGAGGTCTACACCCACGCGATGCAAAGCTGGCGATGGGCCTGACCGCGACTAAGGGCAAGAAATATGCGATAGAGCAGATATTTCCTCGCCATTTCTATCAGACTGCCAAAGCGGTTGGATTTGAAAGGGTTCAAATGGAAGTGATCCTAAACGAAATGGCCAGTAGTCTGGATGAAGTGATCTCGGCCGTCCGTCAGCAGTTACCAGATACATTTCCCGCCCAGATTGCGGACTCGATTCTGGATGGGCTCAGCACCAGAGCGCAGCGTTTAACTCGGTAGTCAACCAAGTGAAACGAATCCTGGCCAGAGACAAAACATAAGCACCAACCATTGCAACCTTATATCTAGGCCCAATTTTCCCGGTTTCCCACTTTTCCCACCTCTACTTGGCCTGCGTGGGGATGGTTCAACATAAACAGGGGCTATCACCATTGCCTGGGTAGTACTTTGGGTAGTTTTTTCTTAAAAAATAATAAAAATTACACCATGCATTTGATTTTTATAAAAATTAACACCACATCATGCAATCAGATCCAGAACATCGAATGATGGGTCGCTGACTATCCGGTTGTTGCCTGCAAAAGAGCCCTTGATTCCTCAAGGGCTCTTTTATTTTCTGGCCATGAGATTTCCACCAGTGAGCCAACGAGCGAGAGACGCCCTAGCCTATAGGCATCACCAGTGCCGGTTGGTGCGGGTCGCTCAGCCGTTCGGCCAGATAGTCAACCAGCAGCCGTACCTTGGGGGAGAGGTGGCGGTTGTGGGGATAGAGGGCCCAGATCCCCTCCGCCGGCGCTCGCAGTTCCGGCAGCAGCTCGATCAGCTCCCCCCGGGCCAGATGGTCACTCACGTAGTAGTCCGGCAGCTGGATGATGCCGATCCCCTTGAGCGCCGCATCCAGCAGGGCATGGCCACTGTTGCACTGCAACAATCCGCGCACCCGCACGCTGTGGGGGCGGCCATCCAGGGTGAAGTGCCACTCGTCGCTATTGCCCACCAGACAGGTGTGGCGGGTCAGCTCGGAGAGGCTGTTGGGCATGCCGTGGCGGGCGGTGTAAGCCGGTGAGGCGCAGACATAGGGCACCCGCTGCGCCAGCTTGCGCGCCACCAGCGTCGAATCCTTGAGATGGCCGAGCCGCAGCGCCAGATCGTAACCCTCATGCACCAGATCCAGCAGCTGGTTGGTGAGGTTGAGGGTCACCTCCAGCTGGGGGAAACGCACCATAAAGTCATTCACCAGCGGGGCGATGCGGCTCTCGCCGTAGGAGACGGGGGCCGTGATGCGCAGGGTGCCCTGCGGCACCGCCTGATGGCGCCCCACCGCCAGCTCCGCCTCGTAGAGGTTGTCGAGCAGCTGACGGCAGTGGCGATAGTAGATCTCGCCAAGCTCGGTGAGCCGCACCTGGCGGGTGGTGCGCAGCAGCAGCTTGGCCTGCAGCCGATCTTCCAGCTGTGCCACCTGACGGCTCACTTGCGCCACCGACACTCCCAGCTTGCGCGCCGCCGGGGTAAAGCCCCCCTGCTCCGCCACGCTGACAAATTCACAGATCCCTTCCCAGCCGAACATTATTACCTGTGTGTAAAAGTGATTTCAGATTTCGCCTTATTATCACCAAATAAGCGGGAAACTACACTGAATGCCCAAACTCATCTCTGTTCACCCTGCTCAACAAGAAGGATGTCATTTATGACGCAGGTTCAAAGCATCAAGTGTAAAGCCGCCATCGCCTGGGGTCCGGGTCAGCCCCTCTCCATCGAAGAGGTGGAAGTCATGCCGCCACAAGCGGGCGAGGTGCGGGTGCGCATCGTCGCTACCGGTGTCTGCCACACCGATGCCTTCACCCTCTCCGGTGAAGATCCGGAAGGGGTCTTCCCCTGCATTCTCGGCCACGAAGGGGGCGGCATCGTCGAATCGGTCGGCGAAGGGGTCACCAGCGTCAAGGTGGGGATCACGTGATCCCGCTCTACACCCCCGAGTGCGGCGAGTGCAAATTCTGCAAATCCGGCAAGACCAACCTCTGCCAGAAGATCCGCGCCACCCAGGGCAAGGGGCTGATGCCGGACGGCACCACCCGCTTCTCGAAAGATGGCCAGCCCATCTATCACTACATGGGCACCTCCACCTTCAGCGAATACACGGTACTGCCGGAGATCTCCATCGCCAAGGTGGACCCGGCCGCCCCGCTGGAAGAGGTCTGTCTGCTCGGTTGTGGCGTCACCACCGGCATCGGCGCCGTGATGAACACCGCCAAGGTGAAAGAGGGTGAGAGCGTCGCCATCTTCGGTCTGGGGGGCATCGGCCTCTCGGCGGTGATCGGGGCTCGTCTGGCCAAGGCCGGTCGCATCATCGCCATCGACATCAACGAGAGCAAGTTCGAGCTGGCCCGCAAGCTGGGCGCCACCGACTGCATCAACCCGAACGACTACGACAAACCGATTCAGGAGGTGATCGTCGAGCTGACCGACGGCGGCGTCGACTTCTCCTTCGAGTGCATCGGCAACGTCAAGGTGATGCGTGCGGCGCTGGAGTGCTGCCACAAGGGTTGGGGCGAGTCGGTCATCATCGGCGTGGCCGGAGCGGGTCAGGAGATCAGCACCCGTCCGTTCCAGCTGGTGACCGGTCGGGTCTGGCGCGGCAGCGCCTTCGGCGGGGTACGCGGTCGCAGCGAACTGCCGAGCTATGTGCAGCGCTACATGCAGGGCGAGTTCCGTCTCGATGACTTCATCACTCACACCATGGGGCTTGAGCAGATCAACGAGGCGTTCGATCTGATGCATGAAGGCAAGAGCATCCGCACCGTCATCCACTACTGAGCATGATCGCCCCGCCCGCCATCGTGGGCGGGGTACAGGAGTCCTTCGATGAATCTGGAGATTATCAGCAGCAACAAGAGCTTCGGCGGCTGGCACAAGCGCTATCGCCACCACGCCAGCGTGCTCGGCTGCGAGATGAATTTTGCCATCTATCTGCCGCCCCAGGCCCTCACCGGCCAGAAGGTGCCCGTACTCTACTGGCTCAGCGGCCTCACCTGCACCGATGAGAACTTTATGCAGAAGGCGGGCGCCCAGCGCATCGCCGCCGAGCTTGGCATCGCCCTGGTGGCGCCGGACACCAGCCCCCGCGGTGACGGCGTAGCGGACGACCCCGGTTATGACCTCGGCATGGGAGCAGGCTTTTACGTCAATGCCAGCCAGAGCCCCTGGCAGGCTCACTACCAGATGTATGACTACGTCACCCGCGAGCTGCCCGATGTGATAGAGACCCACTTCCCGGTCTCGACCCGACGCGCCATCAGCGGCCACTCCATGGGCGGTCACGGTGCGCTGATCGCCGCGTTGCGAGAGCCCGGTCGCTACCGCTCGGTGTCGGCGTTCAGCCCGATCTGCCATCCAAGCCGCTGCCCCTGGGGCCAGAAGGCGCTCGGTGCCTACCTCGGCAGCAATCCGCTGCTGTGGCAGGAGTGGGATGCCTGCCAGCTGCTGCGCCACCAGCCGGTTACACCGCTACCAACGTTGGTGGATGTGGGGCTGGATGATCCCTTCCTCGCCGAGCAGCTGCATATCGATGCGCTGGCCGAAGTGGCCGCCAGCAAGGAGTGGCCGCTGGAGCTCAACCGCCACGAGGGCTATGACCATAGCTACTACTTCGTGGCGAGCTTTATCGAGGCGCACCTGCGCTTTCACGCCCGCCACCTCTGATCAAAACAGGCCCGTTGCGGGCCTGTTTCAGTTGTGGTGATCGGTTGATATCAGCTGCCCGCGCGGGTCACGCCGCCGGAGCCTGCGATCTGCTGCTCTACCTTGGGATCGCCCCAGTAGGCGATGTTGCCTGAACCGGCGATGCCGACTTTCAGCGTCTCCTGCGCCCGCACCGCCACATCACCGCTGCCGGCGATATTGACCTCTACCTCGTTGCCGCGCATCTCGCTCCCGAGCACATCACCAGATCCGGCAATGTTCAGCTCGATGGCCTGTGCCGAACCGCTGCCCAGCTCCAGACTGCCAGTGCCAGCGATATTCCCTTCCAGCCGTTTCAGCTCCAGCTGACTGGCGACGATGTCACCGGTACCGGCCACCGACAGCACCAACGAATCCCCCTTGAAGCCGCTCAGATCGCCGTTGCCGGTACCTGCCAGCGCCATTTCACTGAGCTCTGGCAGGGTGATGGTGATCTCCAGCGGTTCGGTAGGCCGCAGTCGGTAACCATCCTTCACCTCGATCTCCAGCTTGCTGCCGCGCTCGGTCAGCTCCAGATACGGCAAGAGATTTGCCTGCCCCTTGATCAGGATCCCGCGCTGCTCCCCCGCCACCAGATGGAGTGTAGCTGGAGTTCCCGCCAGCACCCGGGTCACCCGCTCGCCCAGCGCCTGCTGGCGCTCGACCGGGACACCTTCCCCCTTGATCTCGGTGTCGGCAAAGACGTTGCAACCTCCCATCACCAACGCCACCAAGACGCCAATCATCCACCGCATAACTGTTCTCCTTTTTATTTATTGATAAGCCACCTAACAGGACCTGTTCGAAACCACAAAAATAGAGGCCGTATGAAACCACAGATAGCAATGGCCATGCCAGAAGTTAACTATATGATTTTCAATAAAAATAAAATCAACAGTAAGAAGTGGTACGCATTAAAAAGAGCCATTTAGACCACCATTTGGCGAATCTGACCATCCCCTAACAGGCAGGTGGAGAGCTGGCTGGCGAGCCGTCCTGCCGGTCGCTACGCTGACAAGCCATGGAAGTTTTGGATTGCCCTGCCGGTCTGTTGAGCCAATAGTGGTACTTCGTGCGTACCAAGCTCTCCATTGCGGTAATGTCATTACCACTGTCTTGTCAGTCTTCACTGCCAACAAGGAGTCAGAGCGTGACCCAAGCAAGCCCTCTCTATTCCACTGCCACCGGTCTGCCGGAGCCGACTCGCACCCCGTTGCTGACCGGCAGCGAGCCCGAGCAGAAACGGCGCGAGCTGCTCACCTACTTCTGCCAGACCTTCGATCTCTACGACTCGCTGTTCGACTGTCTGGCCGATGAGCGGGCCTGGTTCAACAAGGCAATCCCGCTGCGCCACCCGCTCATTTTCTACTACGGCCACACCGCCGCCTTCTTCATCAACAAGCTGCTGGCGGCGCGCCTGATCGACCAGCGGCTGGATGCCCGCATCGAGGCCATGGTCGCCATCGGGGTGGACGAGATGAGCTGGGACGATCTGGACGAGACCCACTACGACTGGCCCAAAGTCAGCGAGCTGCGCAGCTATCGGGCCAAAGTCCGTTCGCTGGTGTGCGATTTTATTCGCCAGATGCCGCTCACTCTGCCCATCGACTGGCAGAGTCCGGCCTGGGTGATCCTGATGGGGATAGAGCACGAGCGCATCCACCTCGAGACCTCCAGCGTGCTGATCCGCCAGTTGCCGCTCGCCAGGGTGCGGCCGCAGCCTTATTGGCCCGCCTGCACTGAAGCCCGCCACCGCATTGATCAGGTACCCGCCAACAGTCTGCTGCCGGTGGCCGGCGGCAAGGTGCGCCTTGGCAAGCAGGACGCCACCTACGGCTGGGACAACGAATATGGCGAGCGCCAGATCGAGCTGGCCCCGTTTCAGGCCAGCCGCATGCTGGTGAGCAATGCCGAGTACCTCGCCTTCGTCCAGGCGGGCGGCTACGGCCAGCAACCGTGGTGGGATGAGGAAGGCTGGGGTTGGTGTCAGTATGCCAGGGCGCAGATGCCCACCTTCTGGGTGGGTGATTCCACCAAGCCCGAACAACTGCAGCTGCGGCTGATGACCGAGCAGGTCGCCATGCCCTGGGACTGGCCGGTCGAGGTGAATCAGCTGGAAGCGGCTGCCTTCTGTCGCTGGAAGGCGGCTCGGACCGGACTCCCCATCCAGCTGCCGAGCGAGGCGGAGTGGATGCTGCTGCGCGAGCAGCTACCCGGCGATCAGCCGGACTGGACACAGGCCCCCGGCAATATCAATCTGGCCCGTTTTGCCTCCTCCTGCCCGGTGGATGCCTGCCCGCAAGGGGAGTTCTTCGATCTGGTGGGCAATGTCTGGCAGTGGACCAGCACCGCCATCGATGGCTTCGACGGCTTTAAAATCCACCCGCTCTACGACGACTTCTCGACCCCCACCTTTGATGGCAAGCACACCCTGATCAAGGGTGGCAGCTGGATCAGCACAGGTAACGAAGCGCTCAAATCATCCCGTTACGCCTTCCGGCGTCACTTCTTCCAGCATGCGGGTTTCCGCTATCTGGTCTCCCGTTATCAGGAACCCGTTATCGTGAATCCCTATGAAACCGACACGCTCGTAGCCCAGTACCTCGACTTCCAGTACGGCCCGAGCCACTTCGGGGTAGCCAACTACGCCAAGACGCTTGCTGATCTTGCTGGCGAGCTGTGCAGCAACCACCAGCGGGCACTGGATATCGGCTGTGCCACCGGCCGCGCCAGTTTCGAACTGGCTCGCCACTTCCAGCATGTGGACGGGGTCGACTACTCGGCCCGCTTCATCGATGTGGCGCTGGCCCTCGCCAGCCAGGACAGTTTCCGCTACGCCATTCCGCTGGAGGGTGAACTGGTGGAGTATTGCGAGGCGCGCCTGTCGAGCCACGGGCTGGGGGCAAGTCAGGCTGAGCGCATCCACTTCAGTCAGGGGGATGCCTGCAACCTCAAGCCCAAATATGACCACTACGATCTGGTGCTCGCCTCCAACCTGATCGATCGGTTGCGGGAGCCCGCTCGCTTCCTGCGGGATATCGCCCCCCGGCTGCGCAGCGGTGGCCTGCTGGTGCTCACCAGCCCTTATACCTGGCTGGCGGAATATACCCCGCCCTCCAACTGGCTCGGCGGCATTCGTGAAAACGGCGAGGCGCTCACCACCTATCAGGCGCTGCAACGGCTACTGGCGGCGGAGTTCGAGGAGCACTGCCCGCCCCGGGATGTGCCTTTCGTCATCCGCGAGACCGCCCGCAAATACCAGCACACGGTGGCGCAGCTCACCGTCTGGCGCAAACGCTAGCACGCCGGTCGGCATGCAGATGAGAAGAGGGAGGCCAACGGGCCTCCCTCTTGTTATGGCAATAAAAACGGCGCGAGTATCAATGCCCCTGCTCGTGATAGCGGCGGGCCAGCACGGCGCAGACCATCAGCTGGATCTGGTGGAAGATCATCAGCGGCAGCACCATCATCCCGACGCTGGCGGCCGGGAACATGACGTTGGCCATCGGCACCCCGTTGGCGAGACTCTTCTTGGAACCGCAGAAGACGATGGTGATTTCGTCCGCCTTGTCGAAGCCGAGGCGACGGCTGATCCAGACGTTCCAGCAGAGCACCAGCGCCAGCAAGACGCAGCTCAGCAGCACGATACTGGCCAGATCGTACCAGCCGACCTGGTGCCAAATCCCCTGTACCACCGCCTCGCTGAAGGCGACGTAGACCACCAGCAGAAGGAGCTCTGATCCAGCTTGCCGATGAGCGGCCGATGGCTATCGACCCAGCGACCGATGAGCGGACGCGACAGGTGGCCCACCACAAACGGCAGCATCAGCTGCATCATGATGGACTGGATGGAGTGCCAGGTGTCGATCCCCTCCCCCTGCACGTGGATCATCATCCCCACCAGCACCGGCGAGAGGAAGATGCCGAGGATGCTGGAGGCCGAGGCGCTGCACACCGCCGCCGACACATTGCCCCCCGCCATAGAGGTGAAGGCGATAGCCGACTGCACGGTGGCAGGCAGGGCACAGAGATAGAGGAAGCCGAGGTAGATGGCCGGGCTCAGCCAGCTCGGTACCAGCGGCGTGAGCAGCAGCCCCAGCAGCGGAAATAGCACGAAGGTGCTGAGCATCACCACCAGATGGAGCCGCCAGTGACCGAGGCCCGCCAGCAGGTTCTGGCGCGACAGCTTGGCGCCATGCATGAAGAACAGGAGCGCCACCGCCAGCTTGGTCAGCAGACCGAACCAGACGGCCACCTGACCCTCGCAGGGAAAGAGGGAGGCCAGGGTGACCACCGCAATCAGCACAACAGTAAAGGGATCCAGACGCACGAAAGGTCTCCATCAGAAGGGCATCCTGCTGCCGTGGCGGCAGTCAGGATTGGGGAGGACAAGAAACAGAGCGGGAGATGTCTGGCACCTCCCGCTAAAACGAACCTCCAGCTTACCTCGATATCGAAGCGGCGCAACGTTGTGCAGCGGTTAATTGTTCATCAATGCTTAACGCCTTTGCTTTGTCGAATAGCGGAAGTTGATGACCCGCGGCCAGATAGCGCCAAACCGGCGCGAAATGGATAAAAAACGGGCGACCCAAGCCGCCCGTTCCGCTTTTTCACCCAGCCGATCAGCGCTGGCTGGCCAGCTTGCCGTTGCCGGTTTTCTTCTCATTGCCGGCGAGCTTGCGGGCCTGCCGCTTCTCGAAGCGGGAGATCCACCAGTAGGCCAGCGCCGAGAAGACCGCGGTCATAAAGACGTTGATGAAGAAGGCGCGCACCAGATCCACCCCGGCCGGGAAGGCGGAGGCACTCATGCTCACCACGAAGATGGCGATCAGCACTGACACCACGCCCATCCCGAACTTGCGCGACCCCATGCGGAAGTCACGGGGGGTGTCGTCATGTTTCCAGCGGAACACGAAGTAGGCCACCATGATGAAGATCGGCGGCAACATGGCGGTGCCGGCGGTGAGGTTGATGGCGGTGTTCATCATCTGCTGCACCGACTCGGAGCCGAAGCCGTTGACCACCAGCATCGCGAACACGAAGACAAACTGCCACCAGGCGGCGCGCACCGGCACGCCGTGCTCGTTGAGCTGGGTGGTCTTCTCGCCGTAAACCCCCTGCGGGATCTCGGAGAAGTGGATCTTCACCGGCGCCGAAGTCCACATCATCATGGAGCCGAACATGGCGATGAACAGCACCACGCCGACGAAGCGGCCCACCAGCGCCTCGGAGAGCCCGAAATACTGCGCCATGCCGGTGAAGATCTCCACCATGCCGCCGGCATAGGTGAGGCTCTCGCGCGGTACGAACACGTTCACCAAAAGGGAACCGACCGCATACATGGCACCGATGACGATACCCGCACTGATGATCACCTTGATGAAGGACTTCTGGCCGCCCTTGACGTCATTGAGGTAGGCCGCTGCGGTCTCGGCACCGCCCGCCGCCTGGAAGATCCAGCACATGATGCCGAGCGTCGCCCAGTTGACGGTGGGAGTCATCGCCTCCAGCGTGATGGGCTGGGCTGGCACATGATCCCCACTCAGAGCCATCAGGGCGCCCAGCACATAGATGGCGAACAGGGCGAAGACGCCGTAGGCCACGATCTCGGCAATCTTGCCGAGCCAGCTCGCCCCCTTGGTGGAGATGTGAGTCGCCGCCGCAAACAGCACGATGGAGATGATCGAGGTGACCATGGGCGAGAAGCTGTACTCATAGCCCAGCATGGCGTAAGAGGCATAGGCGATGACGTTGGGCAGCAGGGAGACAAACCAGAACAGGTTCACGAACCAGTAGAGAAACGAGCCCAGATAGGCCATTCGGGTGCCGAGCGGTTTTTTCAGCCAGTCGTACATCCCCGACTCGGAGTTTTTATTGGCCGAGACGAACTCGGCGATGATGAAGACGAACGGGATGAAGTAGACGATGGTCGCCAGCAGGAAGATGGGGGCGGAGCTGAGCCCCAGCTCGATGTTGTTGTTGACGATGTTGCGCACATTGAACACGGCGGCAAAGGTCATCGACAACAAGGCAAACTTGCCTATGGTGCCGCGTACGGATTCAGACATGGTGTCCTCCAGTGGACTTGCGCTCCCTGCGGGGAGCGCTGTGACTCTGTGATGTGTTCGGCAAGGGTCTGTCGGCCCCGCGCTTTACTCTCTTGTTATGATCGGGCCGCGTGCACGGCCTCGTTGCTGAACCGGTACCGTCTCCCGCACCGGCTCGCAATACCATTCAGACGATCGGAGTGCCCGGCGCCATCGGCACCCGCGGTTGCAACAGCACGCTCTGGCTCTCGTCCGGGGTCTCGGCGCACAGCAACATGCACTCGGATCGCTCACCGCGCATTTTGGTGGGCTTGAGGTTGGTCAGTACCACCACCTCGCTGCCCATCAGCTCCTCTTCGCTGTAATAGGGCACCAGACTGGTGACGGTCTGCAGCGGCCGCTCGCCACCCACGTCGATCTGGACGATGTAGAGTTTGTCGGCCCCGGGGTGACGCGCCACCTCCAGTACCTTGCCCACCTTCATCTCGACCCGTTTGAATTCGGCAAACTCGATCGTCTCGCTCATGCTCTTTTCCTTTTCTGGTTCAACGGTTTGCGGGTGGCCAACGGCCACCCGGTTTGATTGGGATTAAAAGCCGTGCCTATGGCGTCTGCATGGCAACCTGCGCCGCCGGCTGGGCCTCTTTGGCGCGCGCTTCGGCACTGAGGGAGGCCTCGTATCTGTTGTATTTCCACCAGGCGAAGCCGAGGAAGATCACGATCCCGCCGACGTTGTAGAAGATGATGGTCATGATGTCGGCACCGGTCGGGAAGGTGGAGGCGAGGAAGCCCACCGAGAATATGGCGATCAGCACCGACACCACGGTGATGCCGGTGGTGCGCGAACCCATCTTGAAATCCCGCGTCAGGTGGTCGAGCTTTAGGCGCAGATTGAGGTAAGCCAGCATGATGAACAGCGGCGGCAGCATGGAAGCGGCAGCGGTCATGTTGATGACGGTGTTCATCAGATCCTGCGCAGTGTTGGAGCCCAGGGTCGGGATCACCATCAGCGGCAGCACGATGAGGTACTGGATCCAGGCTGCGCGGGCGGGCACGCCGTTCTCGTTCAGCTCGACCGTCTTCTTGCCGAAGATGCCGGCCGGGATCTCGGAGAAGAAGATCTTCACCGGGGTCGCCGTCCACATCAGCAGAGAGCCGAACATGGCGGTGAAGGAGACCAGACCGACGAAGCGGTTCATCAGGATCTCCGGCAAGCCGAAGTAGGCCGCCAGCCCTTCAAACACCTGCACCGAACCGCCGGTATATTTCAGGGTGCCACTCGGCACGAATACGTTGATCAGAAGCGATGCGATGGAGTAGAGCACGCCGATAAAGATCCCGGCGATGATGATCACCTTGACGAAGGATTTGGAGCCCCCCTTCACATCATTGACGTAGACCGCCACCGACTCGGCGCCACCGGCCGCCATAAAGATCCAGGTGGTAATACCCAGGAAGGCCCAGCTGAAATCGGGGACCATGGCCTCTACCGTGATGGGGTCAGCCGGTTGCACGCCGCCCACCAGTGCCGCACCCGCCAGCAGAATGTAGGAGAGGGTCAGCAGCAACATCAGGGACGAGGTCACAGAGGTGATGGGGCCGAGCATCTTGGCGCCGTTGGTGGAGACGTAGGTGGCAAAGGCGAACAGCACCATGCTCAATGCCGTGGTCGCCACCGGGGTAAGAATGTACTCGTAGCCGAGGAAGGCATAGGAGGCGTAGGCGATGACCCGAGGCAGCAGCGAGGTGAAGAAGAACAGGTTCACGAACCAGTAGGTGTAGGCCGAGATAAAGGCCCAGCGACCGCCGAGGGAGCTCTTCACCCAGGCGTAAACCCCCGCTTCGGAGTTCTTATTCAGTGACACAAATTCCGCAATGATGAGGCAAAACGGAATGAAGTAAAAAATGGTGGCCAGAAAGAACATCGGGGCCGAGGCCAGACCGATTTCGATGTTGTTGTTGATGACGTTGTTGAAGCTGAATACCGCCGCGAAGGTGAGCGACAGCAGACCAAACTTGCCTATCGTATTGCGTTTGGAATCAGACATGGTGCATCTCCAGACCTGTAGTTATCTAGCGAAAGAGCGGGGCATGGGTTGTAGGGTGAGCCCCGCCCTTCCGGCTTTTATCAGTGCAGAACCGGCGGCTTGTTATTTGTTCTTGAAGTAGCCGCCTTCGACGGTGACCTTGATGATCACCTTGCGCACCGGCCCGTCGCCGACAAACCTGTAAGCCTCGTCGTTCTCGAAGATCACCACCTGCCCGTTGCCGACCCGCTGGCGCTCACGCACCTCACCGGCCAGCCACTCGCGGTCTGTGGTGTCGTCATAAGCCTGCTCGACCGCCAGCTCCGATTTGGGGGCCCACTCCACCGTCTCAGCTCCTTCCAGGTAGTAGTGGACGTCGAAGTAGCGGCGCTGCCCCTCGAACAACGAGGTGGCCGGGCTGGCCCCCTCCTGCAAGCGGTAGGTGAGGGAGTCACCGATGGAGTGGCAGATGCCGGGCTTGAGGTTCGGCAGGTTGTTGATGGCCTCCACGCAGCGGCCCCACTTCTTGCCCTCCCGGTAGATGTTTTTGAACAGGGTCAGGTTGTCCAGGGTGATCATGCGAGGTTCCTCCCGCCGTTGATGGTGAGATCGAGCCCGGCCAGCGCAGCCGGATTGAGGTTGCCACGGGCGATGGGCAGCAGGGTCAGGCCGAAGCTGAACGGCTCGAAGCGCACCCGCCAGGAGTCCAGCACCTCGGAGCCCCAGGAGTTGGAACCCAGCCCCAACACCTTGTGATCCAGATTGAGGGTGAGATAACCGCTCGGTTCCAGCTCGTTGATGTGCTGCGCCGCGTGGATATGCTCCCAGCTGTAGGGCCAGACGCTCAGGTTGACGGGGGCATCGGGCCGCACGTAGAGACCGGCGCCGTGGCGGTTGGTCAGGGTCGCCCAGCGCACCTGCTGGCGGTTGCCGTTGTCCTGCGGGAAGGGGTAGTGCTCCCACATCTCGCTGACTGTGCTCTGGAAGCTGTCGATCCAGTTGCTCTGGCGGCTGTCCTGATAGTTTTCGCCCGGCCCCATGCCGTAGTAGTGCACCCGGTCGAGATCCTGACGAATGCCCAGCTCGAAGCCGATCTTGGGGATGATGTCGTCATAACCGCCGTAGGGCTGACCGGACAGCGCCACGTGCAGTTGGCCGTTCGGGCTAAGGGTATAGACGTAGCGGCAGCGCATGCCGAAGTCGAACACCGGCGGCGCGATCAGACTCTCGATCGTCACCTCGACCGCCTCGCCCAGCTGACGCCAGCTCAGAGTGCGGAAGTGCTCCTGCATGATCTGCAGGTGGTTCGGGTGCCACAGGCTCTCGTACTCCTGCTTGTGGTTGTCGATCATCGGCTTGAAGAAGGTGAGGCGCGGCGAGCGCTCAATCAGCTCGATACCATCCTGCTGCCAGCTCACCAGCTTGCCGTCGAGGCGCGAGAAGCTCAGGGCGAAGCCGCTGCCGCTGCCGCTCAAGGTCAGCGCGAGGCGCTCGTCGGCAATCTGCAACGCAGTGGCGTTGGGGTTGGCAAAGGGCTGCAGCTGGCGAGTCGATGCCTTCAGTTGGAACTGGTACTGGCCCAGCTCGTGTTCCGCCGCGCTATAGCGGGTGGCGGTGGCCTTGATGACCCGCAGCTGGACGAAGGTTTCCCTACCATCGAGGGATGGCAGTTCGAGTTGCAGCTCTGTGGTGGCACCGGGGGCAATCCCTTCCAGCCGGATTTGCTGGCTGGCCAGCAGTTCGCCCTCGGCCTTCACCTCGACCCGCAAGCGGATATCGTCGAGAGTGGAGAACCAGTAGCGGTTTTCCACCGCCAGCTTGCCGCTCGCCAGATCCAGAGCGCGCACCTTGACCGGGCAGATCACCTGCTTGTATTCGCGCAGGCCAGGCCCCGGGGTCTGATCCGGATAGATGAGGCCATCCATGCAGAAGTTGTAGTTGTTGGGGTAGTCGCCGTAGTCGCCGCCGTACTTGTAGACGGGGCGGCCCTGTTCGTCCTGATCCAGAATGCCGTGATCGCACCACTCCCAGATGTAGTGACCCTGAATGTGGGGATGACGGTCGAACACCTGCTGATATTCGCTGAGGCCACCCGGGCCGTTGCCCATGGCGTGGGCGTATTCGCAGATAATGCGCGGCTTCGCCATCGGGAACTCGCCGAAGCAGTTCATCTGGGAGACCCGGGAGTACATGGTACTCACCACATCCACCACCTCGGCATCGCGATCCTCTTCGTAATGCACCAGCCGGGTCGGGTCGATCCCCTTGCAGCGCTGGTACATGGCTTTGATGTTGCAGCCGTAGCCGGACTCGTTGCCGAGCGACCAGATGATGATGGAGGGGTGGTTCTTCTGGGCGTGAACATGGCGCTCGATGCGATCCACGAACACCGGCTCCCAGAAGGGGTCGTCGGTGATGCGGCTGAGATCGCCGACGTTGGCAAAACCGTGAGTTTCCACGTCGGTCTCCGCCATCACGAACAGACCGTACTGGTCGCACAGCTCGTAGAAGCGCGGGTCGTTCGGGTAGTGGGCGGTGCGCACCGAGTTGAGGTTGTGCTGCTTCATCAACACGATATCGCGCTCTACTCGGTCCATACCGACCGCGCGGCTCTTGAGGTGGTCGTTGTCGTGACGGTTCACCCCGTGCAGCTTGAGGTAGTGGCCGTTGACGTAGAAGAGGCCATCCTTGACCTTGATTTCACGCACCCCGACTCGCTGCGGGATCACTTCCAGCAGCTCACCCCGACCGTTGTAGAGGGAGAGTTGCAGCTGGTAGAGGTAAGGATCTTCGGCGCTCCACAGATGGGGATTGGCCAGATCCAGCGTGAAGCGGCAATCACACTTGCCGTCGATGGCGAGATGGTCGAGTGTGCCACTGGCGATCTCGCTGCCCTGATCCAGCAGTGACCAGACCAGACGGTGCTCACGGGCTGCCGCCCCCAGATTTTCCAGCTGGATATCGCAGCTCAGGGTAGCGCTCTGATTGTCATCGGCCAGCGTGGTGCGGATGAAGAAGTCCTGCACATGGGCGGCCGGTTTGCCCACCAGATAGACATCGCGGAAGATCCCCGCCATCCACCACATGTCCTGATCTTCGATATAGGTGGAGTCGGCCCACTGCATCACCCGCACTGACAGCAGGTTCTCGCCAATGTTGGCGTAGGCACTGATATCGAACTCGGCGGTGAGACGGCTCCCCTTGCTGAAGCCGACATAGTGGCCGTTCACATAGA
The DNA here is from genome assembly GCF_051919185.1 of Aeromonas sp. 97A. Classification (NCBI taxonomy): domain Bacteria; kingdom Pseudomonadati; phylum Pseudomonadota; class Gammaproteobacteria; order Aeromonadales; family Aeromonadaceae; genus Aeromonas; species Aeromonas sp. 97A. The sequence continues at coordinate 3,513,754 of NZ_JBQBFF010000001.1, forward strand.
CCTCGAAGTAGGTCTCCACCCCGTCAAACTTGATGATCACCTGCTCCCCATCCCAGGCCGGGCTCAGCGTGAAGCTGCGCTGATAGGCACCGGTGGGGTTGTTGGTCGGCACGAAGGGCACGTCGATGGGAAAGGGAAAACCCTCGTCGGTGTACTGCAGATTGCCATGCCCTTCCATCTGCCACATGTTGGGCACGGTGATCTGGCCCCACTCGCTCATGGGGCTGTGATAGAAGGCCTCCGGCACCTGCAGGGGGTGGTCGAAGTAGTGGAACTGCCACTGGCCGCCAAGGCTCAGAAAACGGCGGCTCAGCTCGCGCTGCATGGTGGCCGCCAGCGCGTGGTCGGCATAAGAGAAGAAGTAGGCGCGCGGGGCCAGCCTGTTTTCACCAACGAATTGGACGTTTTCCCAGTTATTCACATGTCCTCCCGGAACAAGGCAACTTTGACTGGGTAAACTCTAGATAAACATTTACTAAATATCAGCTTTGAATTGGTAAAGTTTTAACCTAATCACAATGAACAGATGGTTTTGTGAGCGAGATCAGAAGCAGGAGATAAAGGAGGGCAAGATATGGATGAGTGGCATGGATGTTGATAGCAGTTGGCTGAGCTGCAATAAAATCAACTATAAAACAATATGATATGACGTTATGGGATGATATAGGAAAGAGGTTTGCTTGGGAGAGGTGTCGCACCACCGCAAGATGGTGCGACTAAAAAGCAGAATTTTTTACTAAAATCAGCGGGTGGTGCCACGCAGGGTCAGCTTGCTCGGTACCAGCACCCGGAGTGGAATATCACGCTCGTCTCGCAGCCGCTCAACCAGCAAATTGACCCCCTGGGAGCCCATCAACTCGGAGTGGATCCGCACCGTGGAGAGCGGCGGGAAGGTGAACTTGGCGGTCGGAATATCGTTGACGCTGATAAGCTCGATCTGCTGGGGAATCGCCAGCCCCTTCTCGTGAATGGCACGCAGCACACCGATGGCGATGGAGTCGGAGGCGACGAACAGCGCCTTGGGCCAATCCCCTGCCAGCATCTCCTTCGCCAACTGGTAGCCGGAAGCGCTGGAGAAGTCCCCACGATAGAGATCGCTTTCCTGCACCACCCCCAGCCGCTGACCATAATCCCGGAAGGCCAGTTCGCGCAGATCCGGATTCTCATCCTGGCCACCGATATAACCGATGCGGTGGTGTCCCTGAGCGATAAAATAATCCACCACTTGCTGGCTGATCAGGGCGAGATCCACATCGACCGAGTCGAACTCTCCCTGTGAACGGCAGTCGACAAACACCAGCTGGCCAGAACAAGCCCTTAGCTGGACGAGACGTTCGGCTGTTAGGGTACCGACTACCAGAATGCCATCCACGGCGCTCAATTCACGCCCTTCACCACAGTTGTAGAGATGGGTCAGTTCGATATTGAGGCGGGCACTCTGGGTCTCGATGCCATAACGGATAGCGAGATAGTAAGGGTCGTTGACCTCGGTACTCTGGGGATAGGCATAGACCACCAGAAAGTGCAGCTTGCTCTTGTGTACCCCCTTGCGGGCGCTGCTGGTCTTGTACTCCAGCCGTTCGGCAATCTCGAAGATCCGCTGCTTGGTCTCTTCCTTGACGCTCAGGCTGGGATCCTCGTTCAGTACCCGGGATACCGTGGCGAGAGAAACTCCCGCTTCCTGTGCAATTTCCTTCAACGTAGCCATCAATACCTCGCTGGCAGCATCACGTGTTAATCGGCAACGGCTAAAGAGTAACGGGCAATCCCTTGATAGCCCAGCACTTTTACTAAAATCCCGATGGCATGGCAGATTTTTGGAACACAGAAATGCAAAAAGGCCTCCCGAATGGGAGGCCTCTTCTAAATAGGTGCCTGACAGTGTCCTACTCTCGCATGGCGAATGCCACACTACCATCGGCGCTACCGCGTTTCACTTCTGAGTTCGGCATGGGATCAGGTGGTTCCACGGCGCTATTGCCGTCAGGCAAAAGCTTTTAAAACTAACTTGAAAATGGTGCTGATACCCAGAATCGAACTGGGGACCTCATCCTTACCAAGGATGCGCTCTACCGACTGAGCCATATCAGCACACTAACCGGTAAAGACCACGCTGGGCGTAATCTTGAAATTGGGTGCCTGGCAGTGTCCTACTCTCGCATGGCGAATGCCACACTACCATCGGCGCTACCGCGTTTCACTTCTGAGTTCGGCATGGGATCAGGTGGTTCCACGGCGCTATGGCCGCCAGGCAAATTCTTCAATCTGAGAAAGCTGATGTAAGTAATTCGTTCATTCGCTACAAGGCCAGAAACACTTCTTGGGTGTTGTATGGTTAAGCCTCACGGGTAATTAGTATGGGTTAGCTCAACACGTCGCCGCGCTTACACACCCCACCTATCAACGTTGTGGTCTCCAACGGCCCTTTAGGACCCTCAAGGGGTCAGGGATGACTCATCTCAGGGCTCGCTTCCCGCTTAGATGCTTTCAGCGGTTATCGATTCCGAACTTAGCTACCGGGCAGTGCCACTGGCGTGACAACCCGAACACCAGAGGTTCGTTCACTCCGGTCCTCTCGTACTAGGAGCAACTCCCTTCAATCATCCAACGCCCACGGCAGATAGGGACCGAACTGTCTCACGACGTTCTGAACCCAGCTCGCGTACCACTTTAAATGGCGAACAGCCATACCCTTGGGACCGACTTCAGCCCCAGGATGTGATGAGCCGACATCGAGGTGCCAAACACCGCCGTCGATATGAACTCTTGGGCGGTATCAGCCTGTTATCCCCGGAGTACCTTTTATCCGTTGAGCGATGGCCCTTCCATTCAGAACCACCGGATCACTATGACCTACTTTCGTACCTGCTCGACCTGTCCGTCTCGCAGTTAAGCTGGCTTATGCCATTGCACTAACCTCCTGATGTCCGACCAGGATTAGCCAACCTTCGTGCTCCTCCGTTACTCTTTGGGAGGAGACCGCCCCAGTCAAACTACCCACCAGGCACTGTCCGCGAGCCCGATTCAGGGCCCTGCGTTAGAACATCAAACATACAAGGGTGGTATTTCAAGGACGGCTCCAGCGCAACTGGCGTCACGCCTTCAAAGCCTCCCACCTATCCTACACATGTAGGTTCAATGTTCAGTGCCAAGCTGTAGTAAAGGTTCACGGGGTCTTTCCGTCTAGCCGCGGGTACACCGCATCTTCACGGCGAATTCGATTTCACTGAGTCTCGGGTGGAGACAGCATGGCCATGGTTACACCATTCGTGCAGGTCGGAACTTACCCGACAAGGAATTTCGCTACCTTAGGACCGTTATAGTTACGGCCGCCGTTTACCGGGGCTTCGATCAAGAGCTTCGCTTGCGCTAACCCCATCAATTAACCTTCCGGCACCGGGCAGGTGTCACACCCTATACGTCCACTTTCGTGTTTGCAGAGTGCTGTGTTTTTGATAAACAGTCCCAGCCATCTGGTCACTGCGACTCCCAACTGCTCCATCCGCAAGGGACTTCACTGTCAGGAGCGAACCTTCTCCCGAAGTTACGGTTCTATTTTGCCTAGTTCCTTCACCCGAGTTCTCTCAAGCGCCTTGGTATTCTCTACCCGACCACCTGTGTCGGTTTGGGGTACGATGACTTGTAATCTGAAGCTTAGAGGCTTTTCCTGGAAGCAGGGCATCAATGGCTTCCACACCGTAGTGTGTTCGTCTCGTGTCTCAGTGTTGTGTCTCCGGATTTGCCTGG
>NZ_JBQBFF010000001.1:3522500-3570000 GCF_051919185.1 Aeromonas sp. 97A
TAGCCCTGGGCTTCCGCCTGCTGACGGGTGCGCTCCATATACTCCAACACGCCCGGGTAGCGTTCGAAGTAGAGATCCATGTACTTCTGCGCTTCGGCACGACCGATCCCCAGCTGCTTGGCCAGACCGAAGGCACTCATGCCATAGATGAGGCCGAAGTTGATCGCCTTGGCGCTGCGGCGCATGTCGGTGGTGACCGCATCGAGCGCCACGCCGAACACCTCGGCGGCAGTCGCCTTGTGGATGTCCTTGCCCTCGGCAAAAGCGGTCAGCAGCCCCTTGTCACCGGAGAGGTGCGCCATGATGCGCAGCTCGATCTGGGAGTAGTCCGCCGCCACCAGCTTGTAACCGGCGCTCGGAATAAAGGCCTGACGGATCCGGCGCCCCTGCTCGTTGCGCACCGGGATGTTCTGCAGGTTGGGATCAGATGATGACAAACGGCCCGTAGCCGCTACCGCCTGATGATAGGAGGTGTGTACCCGCCCGGTCTGCGGCTTGATCATGAGCGGCAACTTGTCGGTGTAGGTGGACTTGAGCTTGGCCAGCCCACGATGCTCCATCAGCAGTTGCGGCAGCTCGTAGGTCTCCGCCAGCTCGGCCAGCACCTCTTCTGCGGTGGATGGCGCACCCTTCGGCGTCTTTTTGATGATCGGAAGGCCCAGCTTGGTGAAGAGGATCTCCCCCAGCTGCTTGGGCGAGGAGAGGTTGAACTCCTGCCCGGCCAGCTCGTGGGCCTGTTTCTCCAGCTCCGCCAACCGCAGCTCGATCTCCTGACTCTGCTGGTGCAGCAACTTGGGATCGATGGTGGTGCCGAGCAACTCCATCCGCGCCAGCACTGGCAGCAGCGGCAGTTCGATCTCGCTGAATACCTTGGCAAGGCCCGGTACGGCCTCCAGCTGACCCCACAGGGTCTGGTGCAGACGCAGGGTGATGTCAGCATCTTCCGCCGCATAGGGGGCCGCCTGCTCCAGCTCGATCTGGTTGAAGGTGAGCTGTTTCACCCCTTTGCCCGCGATATCTTCAAAGGAGGTGGTCTCGACCCCGAGATAACGCTTGGCCAGCGAATCCATGTCGTGGCGGCTGGCGGTGGAGTTGAGCACGTAGGACTCGAGCATGGTGTCGTAGGCGATGCCCTGCAGGTCGATGTCATGGTTAAGCAGCACGTTGCGATCGTACTTGAGGTTCTGTCCCACCTTGAGACGAGTCGGATCTTCCAGCAGCGGCTTGAGCTTGCCCAACACCACGGCCTCGCTCAGCTGTACCGGTGCCCCCAGATAGTCGTGGCCAAACGGCACATAAGCAGCCTTGCCCGGCTCAACCGCGAAGGAGACACCGACGATCCGCGCCTCCATATAGTCGAGACTGGTGGTTTCGGTATCGAAGGCAAACAACGGTGCCGCTTTCAGCTGTTCCAGCCAGCCGTCAAACTCGGCTTCGTCCAGAATGCAGCGGTAGTCGGTTTCGATGGCGGCAACCGGAGCGGCGCTCTCATCGCCAGCCTCGTCCTGTCCGGCGCTCTCGCGGCCCTCTTCACCACCGGATTCCAGCTCCTTGATCAGGTTGCGCAGCTCGTATTCGCGATAGACCGCCAGCAGGGACTCCTTGTCGACCGGCTTGAGCAACAGCTCTTCCAGACTCTGTTCCAGTTCGACGTCGGTCTTGATGGTCGCCAGTCGATAGGAGAGACGAACCTGCTCCTCCTGCTCGCGGAACTTGTCGGCGAACGCCTTGGAGCCACGGAAGCCGAGGGCGGCGACCTTGTCCAGGTTGGCGGCAATCTCGTCGATACTGCCAATCCCCTGCAGCAGGGCCAGTGCGGTCTTCTCGCCGACACCGGTCATGCCGGGAATGTTGTCGACCTTGTCACCCATCAGGGCCAGATAGTCGATGATGAGCTCGGGCGGTACGCCAAACTTCTCGATCACCCCTTCCCGATCGGTCTTCACATCTTTCATGGTGTCGATCAGGGTGACATGGTCGGAGACCAGCTGCGCCATATCCTTGTCACCGGTGCTGATCAGTACCGGCAGCTGCTTCTCGGTCGCCTGGCGGGCCAGGGTGCCGATCACGTCGTCGGCTTCAACCCCTTCCACCATCAGGAAGGGAAAGCCCATCGCCTTGATCATCTGGTGGATAGGCGCGACCTGGCTGCGCAGATCGTCCGGCATGCTGGCGCGGGTCGCCTTGTACTCGGGATAGATGTCGTCGCGGAAGGTCTTGCCCTTGGCATCAAACACCACGGCCACATGACAGTCAGGATATTGCTTGCGCAGGCTGCGCATCATGTTGGCCATGACACGGACGGCGCCGCTCGGCAAACCGGTCGATGTGCGCAGATCGGCCTGCTGGGAGGCGAAGAAGGCGCGGTAAAGATAAGAGGAGCCGTCGACCAGAATAAGGGGATTGCTAGGGGCCATGAAATCGTCCTGCCAGAGATAAACAGCCGCTAGGATGCCACAGGGCCCCCCTCACACCAAGGGGCGCAGCAACAGCACACAGCGCCTGATAAAGGAACTCAGTCTGTGGATAACTCTGTGTTCAAAAATGGGGCGCATCAGGACGCACAGTGATAAAACTGTGCATAAGAATATAAAAACCCATTAAAAACAATGCATTGAGATCGTAAAAACCGATCGCGAGACAGTTAGAATGATCTCGATCAATGTGGAAAAAGATTTAAGGGAGTAGGTACGGCAGGATCCAAAACGAAACAATCCTAGCACAGCAAGATGACTTGACCAGCGGAGGGCGAGCGATAACCATACAAAAGTACAACAATCCATCCTGGCTCACATTTTCAACAACGAGGAGTTTGCCATGAAAAAAGTGGCCGTGATTTTGAGTGGCTGCGGTGTCTTTGACGGAGCCGAAATCCACGAGGCCGTCATCAGCCTGCTGGCGCTGGCCCGTCAGGGAGCCGCCGTCCAGTGCTTCGCCCCGAACGTGGCGCAGCTCCATGTCATCAACCACCTGACCGGTGAAGTGAGCGAGGGAGAGAGCCGCAATGTGCTGGTCGAAGCAGCCCGCATCTGTCGTGGCCAGATAAAGGATGTGGCCGAGCTGGATGCGGCCGATTACGACGCGCTGCTGGTGCCCGGCGGCTTTGGCGCGGCCAAAAACCTGTGCGACTTTGCTATCAAGGGGGCCGAGTGCCAGATCCAGCCCGATGTGCTGCAAGCGTGCCAGAGCTTTGCCAAAGCCAACAAACCGGCCGCCTATATCTGCATCGCGCCCGCCATGATCCCGCTGATCTATGGTGCCGGGACGCTGGCGACCATCGGCCATGACGAAGGCACCGCCAACGCCATCGAGGCGATGGGTGGCAGCCATCTCAACTGCCCGGTCAACGAGTTTGTGGTGGATCAGGAGCGCAAGGTGATCTCCACCCCCGCCTACATGCTGGCCAACAACATAGTCGAAGCGGTGGACGGCATCGAGAAGACAGTCAAGCAACTGCTGGCGCTGTAATTCCCATCCCGCCAAAAACAGACGGGCCGCTCATGGAGCGGCCCGTTTTCAATTCTGCCTGAAGGCGATGAATTAGATGGTTTCGCCCATCTGATCCATTTTGCCCAGCAGGGCACGCAGACGCTCCTGCCATGCAGTGTGCTCGTTGCGCAGCTGATGGTTCTCGTCTTGCAGCTTGCTGTTCTGCTCTTTCAGCTCGTCCAGCTCCATCTTCAGCAGGGAGATGTTGTCGACGGCGGATTGTACTTTGGATTCGAGTTGCTCAAGGACTTCTAGTGACATATGCATACCTGTTTGTTCAATTGCGATGCCCCACAGAGGGCGATTCAAGCGCGTGAAGCCAGCATACCCCGAGCGCATCGGCACAAACAAGCCAGTGCGCTGTAAAATGCGCCTTCCATAGATGTATTGTCTAAATATGCGTCTATTTTTCTCGCATCCTGCGCCCGAGCCGCGACAACACACTGAACCGTGCGTAAAAGCCCCGCCGCCCGCGCATCATTTGCACCCTCCTGACGGCGCCGCCGTTATCCATGCAAGGCGATATAAGCCCCCAGCAACAGACAGGCGACCACATACATCAGCAGGCCGTAGAACAGGTTCCAGCGCAGGATCAGCCCGGCACTGAGGTTGTAGCGGGAGGCCAGCGCCAGATTGGATCCGGAGAGCGGACTGGTGCCGGTGGCAAGCCCCCATCCCAGCAGGAAACACATGCCGAGCAGGCTGGGATCCGGCGCCAGCGGCCAGAGCAGTGGCGCCAGCCCGGAGATACTGATGAGCGGATGCACCCCGACGATGGCCACCAGCAAAATCAATAGCAGAGTGAGGGATGCCTCAAGCCAGCCAAAGTGGTTGAACAGTGGCAGGCCGTGGCCGGCACCGAGATCGATGACCGACAGCGCACTGTTGATGCCTGCCGCCAGCAAACCGGCCCCCAGAAACAACACCAGCTGACCGCCGATGGCGGGGAAGCGCTCCACCACCTGCCGCTTGAGGGCCGCCTTGCGCCCGGCCCTCGGCATAAAGAGCAACGCCAGCAGCGGGGCCACCAGCGCGATCACCGCCAGAATGCCGAGCTGGGGCCAGATCTGCTTGATGAGCAGCACCAGCAGCGCCAGCGTGACCGGCAACCCCAGAGTCTGCAGCCGCAGCGGATAACCGGCAAAGTCGGCCACCCCGATCCGCTCCACCTGCCAGGCAGTCAGCCCCATCGCCAGCAAGGCGGCGAGGATCCCGAACGGCAGAATATGGGAGAGCTGCAAGCCCGGCGCATAGGTGAGCGCCACCGCCATGGCGACAAAGAAGGGTGACCAGAAGGCAGCCGCACAGAAGATCCGGCTCAGCACCATCACCTGACGCCGCTCCAGGGTGCCATTGCGCTCCAGCCGATCGCCGATGATAAAGAGCACCGAGAGGTTGATGACCGCCCCCAGCAGATTGAGGCTGGCCATGGTGCTCCACAGCCCCTTTCGCCCGGTCCAGGAGGTGGTGCCGGTCAAGAGACCCGAGGTGGCGAGGTTGAGGGTGCTCACCGCGGCAAACATGGTGAGCATATTGATGTTGGGCAACAGCCAATCACCGGCGGTGAGGGTCGCACCCTGCCACCAGGAGAAGATGAGCAACAACAGCGCCGCGCCATAAAGGGCTAGCGCCTGCCGCTTGGCGGCCCCCACCAGCCAGGGCCAGGTGAGCAGTGACGCCCCCCAGGCCGCCATGGCCGCTGGCCAGGGGGAGAGTCCCAGATAGAGATGAAGCAGGTTGAGCAGCCACATCCCCAAAATCAGATAACCCGACCAGCGTTTGGCCATCGACTACTCCGGCCGGGAGATCAGAGACACTGATCCATATCCAGGGAAGGCTTGTCGCACTCCGGACGGCCGACGATCTTGGCAGGTACGCCAGCGACCGTGGTATGAGGCGGCACCGGGTTGATCACCACGCTGCCCGCGCCAATTTTGGCGCCCACGCCCACTTCGATATTGCCGAGCACCTTGGCGCCCGCCCCTATCATCACCCCTTCGCGGATCTTGGGGTGGCGATCGCCGCTCTCCTTGCCGGTACCACCGAGTGTCACGCTCTGCAGGATGGAGACATCATCTTCAATCACTGCCGTCTCGCCCACCACTATGCCGGTGGCATGGTCAAACATGATCCCCTTGCCGATGCGGGCGGCCGGGTGCACATCCACCCCGAACACCACCGAGATCTGGTTTTGCAGATAAAGGGCCAGCGAGCGGCGCCCCTGACGCCACAGCCAGTTGGCGACCCGATACCCCTGCAGGGCATGGAACCCCTTGAGATAGAGCAGCGGGGTGGAGAAGAGATCGACCGCCGGATCCCGCTCCTGCACGGCGCAGATGTCGGCCGCCACTACCGCCAGCAGCTCGGGCTCGCTGCGCAGGGCCAGCTCGATCACCTCGCGCAGGGCGATGGCGGGCATGGTGGCGCTGTCGAGTTTGTTGGCCAGCTGGAAGCTGAGGGCCGAACGCAGATTCTTGTGATTGAGAATGGTGGAGTGGAAGAAGCTGGCCAGCATCGGCTCCTGGGCCGCCATGCACTGTGCTTCTTGCTGAATTTTGTGCCAGGTTTTGGCAACCAGTTCATCCATGTTGCAGCCTACTGTTGTTCTGGGTGAGGGCTCTGTTGTTCTTTTGTCAGCACCGAGATGGGGTCCATGTGGATGATGACATCCATCCGCTCGAATGCCTGGCGTACCGCCAGTTCGGCTTCATCGGCGATCTGATGGGCCTTGACCAGGGGGATCTGATCATCCAGTTCAAGATGCAACTGTACGAATCGGGTCGGCCCGGATTGACGGGTGCGCAGGTCATGTACGCCGTGTACACCTTCTACGGCACAGCAGAGCGCCATTATTCTCGCTTGTTCTTCCGCTGGCAACTGACGATCGAGCAGGGCCTGCACCGACTCGTAGCCAATGTGTCCCGCCCCCCACAACAGGAATAGCCCGATCAGGATGGCAAACAGGCCGTCGGCCCAATACCACCCCTGCCCCGCCAGCACCAGCGCCAGCAAGACACCGGCATTGAGCAGCAGATCGGAACGGTAGTGCAGCATGTCGGCCTTGATGGCCACACTGTTGGTCTTGCGAATGACAAAGCTCTGGAAGCTGACCAGCAGCAGGGTCAGCACGATGGAGCCGCCACTGACCCAGAGACCCGCCTCCAGCCGCAGAATAGGCGCCTGATTGAGCAGGGATGAAATTCCGTGCATCACCAGCAGCAGGGCGGAGCCGGAGATAAAGGCCGACTGGATGAGGCCCGCCAGCGACTCCGCCTTGCCGTGACCGAAACGGTGTTCGTCATCAGCGGGGGCAAGCGCATAGCGAATGGCCAGCAGGTTGATGATGGAGGCACTCACATCCATGAAGGAGTCGGTGAGCGACGCCAGCAGGGTCGACGAGTCGGTCATCAACCAGGCGATCAGTTTGCCGATGATCAGCAAGGTAGCGGTGGTGACCGCCGCTATGCTGGCAAAGGTCACCCAACGGGAATATTGTTGATGGCTCAAAACCGGCTTTCCTCTGGCGATGAAAAACTTATTATACCCTGACCCCGGCGTCAGTTTGGCGCGAAAATCTGCGGAATAACACCAGATGAACAGAATACTCCTGGTCGACGACGATCTTGAATTGACCCAACTGCTCACCGAAATTCTGACCCTGGAGGGATTTCAGGTCACGGTCGCCGAGGATGGTGAAGAGGGGCTGCAACGGCTGGCGGAGCAGAGCTTCGATCTGGTGCTGCTGGACGTGATGATGCCCAAGCTCAACGGCTTTGCCATGCTGACCAAGCTGCGCAAGACCCACGATACCCCGGTGCTGATGCTGACCGCCCGCGGTGACAGCCAGGATCGGGTCAACGGTCTGGAAGCGGGTGCCGACGACTATCTGGCCAAGCCATTCGATGACAGGGAGCTGCTGGCCCGGGTACGCGCCATCCTGCGCCGAACCCAGAGCGCCCCGCCCCAGCGCGGCAACTCCTCCGACGAAGTGCACTTCATGGATATCGTGCTGCAACCCGGCCTGCAGCAGGCCCGCTGCGGCGAACAGCTGCTGGAGCTGACCGCCACCGAATTCGGGCTGCTGGAGTGCCTGCTGCGCAATCCCGGCCAGATCGTCAGCAAGAGCCACCTCTCCGAGCAGGTGCTGGGCAAGAAGCTGGAACCCTTCGATCGGGCCATCGACATGCACCTGAGCAACCTGCGCAAGAAGCTGCCGGACCGCACCGATGGCCAGCCCCGCTTCAAAACCGTACGGGGGCGCGGGTACCTGTGGCTAGAGCAAGAATAGAGCGAATCAACTCCCTCAACGGGATCTCGACCCACATCTTCCTCTGGTTCTGGTTCATGCTGCTGGTGATGCTGGCCGCCGTGATCAGCCTGCCGACCCTGGATCCCCGCAACCAGATCCCGCTGCCGACCCACGAAGTGGCGCGGATGCAGAACAACGTGCAGGCCCTGCTCAACGCCGCCGAGCCTGATCAGGATTTCGATCTGGCCAAGGCGATGGACAAGATCGCCATGCTGCCGGTGGACAACGTCTACCTGCGCGACGAGAAGGGGCAGATCCAGTCCACCACCCATCCGCGCAAGTTCGTGGTGCGCTTTATGGTGGATGCCGATGACCCGGCCAATCCCATGCTGGGCAACGAGGATCGCAAGGCGATCGCCGGCCCCTTCCTGATGGAGCACCACGGTCATCGCTATCACGTCTATTTCGGCCTCAATGCCGAGAATCCCTACCTGTTCCTGTTTATTCAGGTGCTGGATCACCCGATCCGCATTCTGGGCATCTCGATGCTGGTCAGCACCCCGCTCTGCCTGCTGCTCGCCTGGCGGCTGACCCGCCCCATCCTGCAGTTGCAGAAGTCGGTCTCCCAACTGGCGGCCGGCAATCTGGAGGTACAGATACCCAACCTGGGACGGGGCGACGAGATCGGCCAGCTGGCGGATAACGTCAGCCGCATGGTGGAGACGCTCAAGAGCATGATCCAGAAGCAGAAACAGCTGCTTTCCGATATCTCCCACGAGCTGCGCAGTCCTCTCACCCGGATGCAACTGGCGCAGGCGCTGATCCGCCGCAAGCAGGGTGACAGCGCCGAGCTGGCGCGGATCGAATCGGAGATCGGGCGGCTGGACAAGCTGATAGGCGATCTGCTGGATCTGTCGCGAGTGCAGCAGCATGTTGAGGCCCCCATCGTGCAGCCGCTGGCCGACCTGCTGGAGCCCATCCTTGAAGATGCCATGTTCGAGGCAAACCAGAGCGGCAAGCAGCTCAGACTGCCGCCGCTGCCTGCCGAGTCGATCCAGATGTGGCCCGAGCTGCTGGCCCGGGCGGTGGAGAACCCCCTGCGCAACGCCCTCAAATATGCCCGCGAGTTCATCAAGGTGGACTGGTATCGGGAGGGACTGGAGTGGGTGATGACCATTCGGGATGACGGCCCCGGGGTGCCAGACGAGCAGCAGGCGCTGCTGTTCCAGCCCTTCTTCCGGGTCGATGACGCCCGCAACGCCAAGACTGGCGGCACCGGGCTGGGGCTGGCCATCGCCTCGGAGGCAATACAGCGCCACGGCGGCACCATTGCGGCCAGCAACAATCACCCGACCGGGCTGACCATCACCATCCGCTTGCCCATCGCCTGATCCTTTTCATCCGGACGGGCGCTGGGTATGCTGGCGCCCCTTCTTGGCTTTACATCTCTTTGCAGGAGCTCGTCATGCTCGATATCGTCCTCTACCAGCCGGAAATTCCGCCCAACACCGGCAATATCATCCGGCTCTGCGCCAATACCGGTTACCGGCTCCACCTGATCGAGCCGCTGGGATTTGAGTGGGATGACAAGCGGGTAAAGCGGGCGGGACTCGATTATCACGAGTTTGCCGAGGTGAAGCGCTGGTCGAGCTATGAGGCTTTTCTGGCCGCCGTAGCGCCCAAGCGGGTGTTTGCCTGCACCACCAAGGGGCGCACCGCGCACTCGGCAGCACAATATGCCCTTGGCGACGCCCTGCTGTTTGGCCCGGAGAGTCGCGGCCTGCCCATCGAGATCATCGAGAGCCTGCCATTCGAGCAACGGCTGCGCATCCCTATGGTGCCCCAGAGCCGCAGCATGAACCTATCCAACGCGGTGTCTGTCTTTGTCTACGAGAGCTGGCGCCAGCTCGGCTACGACGGTGCCATGTAAGTGCCACCGATGATCAGTGGCGGCGTCGAGCAGATGCCCGCTGCGCTCCAGCCGCCAGCAAGTGACCCCCAGCGACAGACCGCGCCCCACCATCAGCGCCGCCATCGCCGCCCATAGCGCGGCCACGCCCCACGACTGACAGAGCCACCAGATCGGGAAGAAGCCGCCAAACGCGGCCAGCAACATGCTGTTGCGCATCTCCCGGGCCCGGGTCGCCCCGATAAATACGCCATCCAGCAGGAAGCACCAGACCGCCAGCAAGGGCATGGCGATCAGCCAGGGAAGCTGACGATTTGCCTCCGCCACCACGGCCGGAATGTCGGTGATATAGCCGATAAGGTGGGCACCGAAGAGGGCAAACACCAGGGTAAAACCAGTGGCGATGAGGGCGGCCCAGCCCAGATTGAGCACGATGGCCTCCCGCAGTTTCTGCCGATCCCGCTGACCGATGGCTCGTCCTACCATGGCCTCCACCGCATAGGCAAAACCATCGAGTCCGTAGGAGATGAGCATCAGGAAGTTGAGCAGCACCGCATTGGCGGCCACCGCCACATCCCCCAGTCGTGCCCCTTGCAGAGTCATGAAGGCGAAACAGAGCTGCAAACAGAGGGAGCGCAGGAAGATATCGCGGTTGAGACCGAGCAGCCGCACCATGGGCGCAAGCTGCCGCCAGCGCTGCCAACCATCCTGCCACACCGTCGGCGCCAGTTGCCCCAGCTGACGGCGTACCAGCCAGATGCCGACGGCCAGCGCGCAGTAGTCCGCCATGACCGAGGCCGCTGCCACACCCCGCACCTGCCAGCCGAGCCCGAGCACAAACAGGGCATCGAGCGCCATGTTGACCAGATTGGTGAGGATCAGCATCACCATGGGGCTGCGGGCATCCTGCATCCCCAACAGCCAGCCCATGATCACCAGATTGCAGAGCGCCGCCGGGGCGCTCCAGATCCGCACCGCCACATATTGGCCCGCATAGAGCTGCACCTCGGGCGAACCGCCACTCAGGGCGATCAGTCGTGGCAACAGGGGGAAGAGCAACAACAGCAGCGCCAGGCCAAGAGCAATGGCCAGCCCCAGCGCCCGCAGCAGGGTATCGAGCTGGGCACGACCGTCGGCGGCGCCGTGCGCCTGCGCCGTCAGGCCGGTGGTCGACATCCGCAAGAAGCCGAGCAGCCAGAAAATGAGGTTGATCAGGGTTGCACCGACCGAAACGCCCCCCAGAAACCAGGCCTGACCGAGATGACCGATCACCCAGGTGTCCACCAGCCCCAACAAGGGGGTGGTGATATTGGAGAAAACCATGGGCAGGGCGAGCGCAAAAACAGCGCGGTGGCGAGAGGGATCTCGCCACCAGGGGGCAACAGCTGGGGTCACGCTCAGTGGCCTGCCAACTTCAGGATGCGGGCGAAGTCAGAGAGCATGGTGGCCATCTGCACCCTGGGCACCTGACCCGGCGCCACCTGCGGGCGGAATACCGCCTGCAGCTTGCCCTTGGGATTGATGAGCACGATGGAGGCGGAGTGATCGATCAGGTAATCCTTCTCCCCCTGATTGGCGATGGAGTAGATCAGCCCCAGATTGCGCACAAACGGGAACAGCTTGTCGTGGGGGGCGGTGGCCGCCTTGAATTCGGGATTGAAGAAGGCGGTATAGGTCTTGAGGCGTGGAATGTCGTCACGCTGGGGATCCGCCGAGATAAACACCACCTGACTGTCGGGCGCCATCTTCTTCAGCTGGTCATAGACGGAGCGCATATCTGCCAGGGTGGTGGGGCAGATATCGGGGCAAAAGGTGTAGCCGACAAACAGGAAGGTCCAGTGCCCCTTCAGGTTGGCAGGGGTGAACGGCTGGTTGTCCGCATCGGTAAAGGCGAAATCATTGATGTCCCGCCCCGCCGGATAATAATCGGCCTGTTCCGGCTGCTCTGGCTGCGTGGCGTAGAACACCAGGATCAGGCAGGCTGTCAGCAGCAGAAAGAGCAAGGGATAGCGGAGCTTCATCATAACAAGAGACCCTTTCAGTTCGAGGCAGATGGCCAGCAGTGACCGGACAAGAGGGGGGCATTGTACCCCAGCGAGCCGCTAAGGTGGTTCAACCTTGTGCAACGCCCTGTCAGGAGTCGACCATTTGGCATAATTAATCGCCAATTTCAGCCATAAAAAAACCGGCCCCCTCGGGTGCCGGTTATGGATGGATTTGTTTGTCTCTTCTGCTCAGGGGCGAGCGTTACGCCCCTGCTGCAACATCTTGCCGATGGCCCGCACGCCGATGGGAATCACGGGGGCCAGCCAGCCCTCTTCCCCCTGGCGATCGCCATGGCCCCGCTTGAACAGCAACACCAGACGCACCACCTTCTCTTTCGGGCATCCCAGCCAGAGCGTCCAGTGCGACCCACGATGGTGCAGCCAGAGACCGTAAAACCAGGTCATCCGGCTACCTTTGACAAAGCGGGTGATTGACGATTCCGCTGGCGCAGCCCCAGCCTCTGAATCCCATGGCGATCTTGATGCCATACCAGTCCTCCTTGACCGACAGGTCATGTTGCTTCGTCGGCCTGAACTGGGAACAGGCCCGTCACGACTATCTGCAACCATTACGAGTGGTCCCCTTTGCCTGACAAGGCTCGGGATCTCCCCACTCCCCCTTCATATCCCGTGAAGGTGTACTGCCCGATTCTCGTTGTTACCGGCCCTCCCGTACCGACACATTGTGATGGTCAGAGGGAGGTGCCAAGCCCTGTCTCGGCGACAGGGCACTGATCTGAGCATATATCTGAAATGGATGATTGGTAGCCGGTCGCGCAGGACAAAAATGCCGCCGCCGATGATCTGTTTGATATGACAGGGAAAGTGCGCCAGAAACAGCACGGCCTCCCGAAGGAGGCCGTGTGGCAAACGCAGTTGGCGGGGAGGATTACATCCAGTCGGCGTTGCGGATTACCCCGACAGCCAGCCCCTCGATGGTGAGCTGCTGGCAGGAGAGATCCACCTCGATGGGGGAGAGCTCTTCATTCTCCGGCAGCAGCCATACCTGACTGCCCTTGCGCTGGAAGCGCTTGACGGTGACATCCTCATCGAGACGGGCGACCACTACCTGACCGTTGCGCACCTCCTGGGTCTTGTGCACCGCCAGCAGATCGCCATCCAGAATGCCGATGTTCTTCATGCTCATCCCCTGCACCCGCAGCAGAAAATCTGCGCGCGGGTGGAACAGGGCGGGATCCACCTGATAGTGGCTCTCGATATGCTCCTGCGCCAGGATGGGTTCACCGGCAGCCACCTTGCCGATGAGCGGCAGGCCGCTCTCTTCCAGCACCTCTTCCTCTTCGAGCAACAGGCGAATGCCGCGGGACGTGCCCGGCATGATCTCGATGACCCCTTTTTTGGCCAGGGCCTTCAGATGTTCTTCGGCCGCATTGGCCGACTTGAAACCAAGCTTCTGGGCAATCTCGGCACGAGTCGGCGGCATACCGGTCTCGCTCATGTTCACCTTGATCAGCTCCAGCACTTCGGCCTGGCGGGGGGTAAGGGGTTTCATAGAATTGGCACCTGTCTTTTTATACAGCACACTGGCAGTATATACAGTGCAGTGGCCAAGGCAAGGCGCAGCTGACATTTGTCGCAACCAACCCCTCATTTACTGCTGTTTTGATCCTGCGCAGCTGACTCATCGTACCTCTCGGCGACAAGGGGCCGCCGATTTGCTATGCTCACGCCGCATTTTTTTGGAGAGCAGACGCACATGTCCCTAGGACAGAAGATTTCCAGAGCCATCTTGCAATGGCCGGTCAGCGGCTTGGTCAATCACAAGAGCCTGCCGGAAAATCCCATCACAGAACTCAATCTGGATCCGGCCAGACCCATCGTCTATGCCCTGAAAACCAGTTCGATCACCGACCTGATGACCCTGCAGCAGTGCTGCGAGGATCTCGGTCTGCCCGGCCCCTTCACGCCGCTGGAACTGAACGGCCAGCTGCTGCCGCGCTATGTCTGTCTGGATCGTCCGCCTCCCCTGTTTGGCAAACGCAGCAAACCGCTCCCTTTCCTGCAGGAGTTCCATCAGCTGCTGGATCTGCACAAGCAGGATCCCGCACTGGATATCCAGGTGGTGCCCGTCACCCTGTTCTGGGGCCGCGCTCCGGGTCGGGAAGGGGAAGAAGCCTCCGGCCTCAACATCATCAGCAGCCTGGCGCCGAACCGGCTGAAGAAGGCGCTCATCGTGATCCTCAAGGGTCGCGAGAATCTGGTGCGCTTCTCGCCGCCCCTCTCCCTGCGCTATATGGCGGACAAACACGGCACCGACGAGGCGATCGCCCACAAGCTGGCACGAGTGGCCCGTACCCACTTCAGCCGCCAGCAGCTGGCCGCCACTGGCCCGAAACTGCCGAACCGCAACCTGCTGTTCAAGCAGTTGCTCGACTCCGCGGTGATCCAGCAGGCGATTGAAGAGGAGGCCCAGCGCGAGGGGATCAGCCTCGAGAAGGCGCAAAAGCGCGCCCATGGCTACATGGACGAGATCGCCTCCAACTTCTCCTACCGGCTGATCCGCCTGGGCGAGAGCTTCCTCGGCTGGCTGTGGAACAAGCTCTACCGCGGTTTGTCGGTCAATGGCGCCGAGAAGGTACGCCAGCTGGCGCAGGAAGGGCACGAGATCGTCTACGTTCCCTGCCACCGCAGCCACATGGACTACCTGCTGCTCTCCTACGTCATCTACCACCAGGGGATGGTGCCGCCCCATATCGCGGCAGGCATCAACCTCAACTTCTGGCCGGCGGGCCCCATCTTCCGCCACGGCGGCGCCTTCTTCATTCGCCGCACCTTCAAGGGCAACCCGCTCTACAGCACGGTATTCCGGGAATACCTCAACCTGCTGTTTGCCAAGGGTTACTCGGTAGAGTTCTTCACCGAAGGTGGTCGCTCCCGTACCGGCCGTCTGCTACCGCCCAAGACCGGCATGCTGGCGATGACCCTGCAGGCAATGATGCGCGGGCTGGACAGGCCGGTGACTCTGGTGCCGGTCTATCTGGGTTACGAGCACGTGATGGAGGTGAACACCTACCACAACGAGCTCAAGGGGAGCCGCAAGGAGAAAGAGAGCTTCCTGCAGGTGCTCGGCATTCTGCGCAAGCTGCGCAACTACGGCCGTGGCTTCGTCAACTTCGGCGAACCGCTGACCCTCAACAGCTACCTGAGCGAACATATCCCCGACTGGAAAAAGCACATCGGGGAAGAGGAGCGTCCGGAGTGGATGGCGGGCACCGTCAACAATCTGGCCGAACTGCTGATGACCCGCATCAACGGCGCTGCCGCGGTCAACGGCCTGACCCTGAGTGCGCTGGCGCTGCTGGCCGCCGAGCGCCACGCCCTGACCCGCGACGAGTTGCAGGCCCAGCTCAACACCTATCTGGATCTGCTCAAAGCGGTGCCCTACAGTCCGCAGAGCACCATTCCGGATGAGGATGCCAAGACCCTGCTGGATCAGGCGATGGAGCTCAACAAGTTCGAGGTGAGCGAGGACAAACTGGGGCAGATCATCAGTCTCGACCGCTATCAGGCGATCCTGCTGACCTACTACCGCAACAACATCCTCCACCTGTTCGCCATGCCCTCTCTGGTGGCGGCATTGATCGAACGGTGCGAAGGGATCTCCCGCAGCGAGATCATGGCCCGTTGCATCGACATCTATCCGCTGCTCAAGACCGAGCTGTTCCTGCGTTATGAAGAGGAGGAGCTGCCGGCGCTGGTCGACAGCCTGCTCGACGCGCTGCAGACCCAGCAACTGATCGAGACCCGCGATGACGGCTACTGGGTCAATCCGGCCAACCAGATGCGCCTGCTGCTGCTGGCGGAGAGCATTCAGGAGACCCTGCAACGCTACGCCATCGTGCTGACCCGGGTGCTGGCCCAACCCCATATCGAGGCGGAGCAGCTGGAGGCGGACGGCCTGATGATGGCAGAGCGCCTCGGCACCCTGCACGGCATCAACGCCCCCGAGTTCTTCGACCAGAAGCTGTTCAGCACCCTGATCCACACCTTGCGCAAAGAGGGCTACCTCTCTCCCGAGTGCAAGCCGGATCTCGGCCGCTTCCAGGCGCTGGCCGACAACATAGTGCCGCTGCTGAGCAACAAGATCCGCCGTACCATTCAGGCAGGCAATCAGCTCTGATCTGCAACGCAAACAAAGAAGGCTGCATGATGCGGCCTTCTTTTTTATCGGAGTCTGCGCGGGAACATGTCACGCCAGCAGGTAATCGAGCACCAGACCGGCAAACACCAGCGCCCCCACATAGTTGTTGTTGAGAAACGCCTGGAAGCAGGCTTCCCGCTGCCGCTCGCGAATGAGCCGCTGCTGATAGACAAACAGCACCGCCGCCCCCAGCAATCCCCAGTAATACCAGCCCCCCAGCGTCATCAGCTGCCCGACCGCCAGCAACAGCAGCAGAGTCGAGAGTTGCAGTACGCCAATGATCCGCTTGTCGTAACGACCAAACAGGATGGCGCTGGATTTGAGGCCAATCTTGAGGTCGTCATCCCGATCCACCATGGCGTACTGGGTGTCGTAAGCCACGGTCCAGAGCAGGTTGGCGAAGAAGAGCAGCCAGGCCACCAGCGGCAGGGCATCCGCCTGCGCCGCATAGGCCATCGGGATCGACCAGGAGAAGGCCATCCCGAGCACCAGCTGAGGGTTCGAGATAAAGCGCTTCATGAAGGGGTAACTCACCGCCAACAGCAGGGCGACAAACGACAGGCCGATGGTGAGCGGATTCATGGTCAGCACCAGACCAAACGAAATAAGCGCCAGCACGAAGAAGAGCGCCAGCACCTCCCACGGCTTGACTCTGCCCGTGGGCAAGGGGCGACCGGCGGTGCGTTTGACATGGCCGTCGAAGTTGCGATCCGCATAGTCGTTGATGACGCACCCTGCCGAGCGCATAAGAAAGACGCCGACCACAAACACGGTCAGCACCCAGAGATTGGGCAGGCCACCAGCGGCCAGCCAGAGCGCCCACAGGGTTGGCCACAGCAACAGCAGAGTGCCTATGGGCTTGTCGACGCGGGCCAACTGCATATAGGCAAGTCCCCGCTCCTTGGTTAACAGATTCACTCCAGCTCCTTGTCACAGACGAGAGAGGGCAGAAACAGCTCGTGCACCAGCAGTGGCCACTGCCCCAGAAACAGACGGGAACGACGCCCCCAGACAGTGGCGGCCGGGCAACGGGGATTGGCGGCAATATCGAAACGGGCCAGCTGCAGGTGATCACGGCGGGCAGGCTCATGGCCAAATACCCGCTCACCCAGCGGCTGCTCGCCAAGCTCGGCAATGCCGCTCCCTTGCAGTGCGTCATCGGCAAACAGGGTCCAGCCCAGCACGGCGGGCCCACGATCCCCGTGCAGGATCACCTCGCGGCAGGTACCGGCCGGCGAGGCCGAATCCACCAGCCACTGCTCATCGGCAGTAAGGGCGACCGGGTGATTGCCCAGCCACTCCACCGAAAAGTGGCGATTGTGCTGACGCAGCCGCCGGGTCATGGAGCCGGGCTCCAGCAGCCAGGGGCGCAAGCTGGTGGGCAATTCGCAACATTCGGGGGCCAGCCACCCGCTTAACGGCGTGAGGGGAACAGTCAACTCGGACTTCACAGCTTCACCATCCAGAGATTTCCGTGTTCAGGTTAAAATCCGGTTTATTATCCGTAAATCAATAGCGAAATGTAAGAACATCCGTGCTTGACGGCCCCGATGGCAACATCAAAAATGGGTTATCTCTTGCTGATGAGCCATCTATATGAAGATCTTCAAAATTCTGCTGGTGTTGTTACTGAGCTGTGGCGCCCTGCAGCAGCAAGCTCTGGCTGAAGATGAGCCGCCCGCCGAGGGCGCAGAGGGGGCTGCCAAGCCCGGTTTCTCCTACCACGCGCTCGATCCCGACATCATCACCAACTACCTGAGTGATAGCAAAACCCTCGGTTATATCCGGGTCACGGTAGAGCTGATGGCGGAAAACGAAGCCGACCTCAAACTGCTGGAGCAGCATGACCCGCTGATCCGCGATGCCATCATCCGTCTGATTGGCAGCAAAAATGCCGATCAAGTGAAGTCCCTGACCAACCGAGAAGAGCTGCGCAAGGAGTGCGAGACAACCGTCAACGAACTGCTGGTGAAAGAGACCGGCAAGAAAGCGGTGCGCGAGCTTATCTTCACCAAGTTCCTCTACCAGTAATCCCTCCCGAAACAATCGCTTATTGGCATATCGGCCAATAAGCGAGCTTTGCCGGTTTATTCGAAATGAAAATCGATTACAATACGGCCGTCAAGTCGTAGAGGTAGTCGTTATGGGCAGCAAAACCCTGTGTGAATGGCGCCGTCACGAGATCCCCACCGATCTCAAGGCGTTGCGCAAGATAGTCCGCAAACCCAAGTTTGTCTGCAGCAAGTGCGCCCGCAGTGCCAATGACAAGGGTTACCTCTGCCAGCCGCTGCGTTTGAAAGAGGAGTAACGCCCCTCCCTGTCAGGGCGTTATTGATCGGTCCACCCCTGACGCCCCTGTTCGAACAATCTGCGCGCCTGGGTATCATTCGGGCAAACGCCGCGATACTCCTCGCCGGAACGGCCAGCCAGATAGAGATGCTCAGGGCGGCAATACCATGCCAATCCCTTCTGATGTCCCTGCTTCCACAGTTCGGGATCCACCTTCTTGCCACACTGGCCCTGATGGAACTCGATCCGCTCGGTGGTGAAGCCCAGCTTGCCATCCGCCTCCCCCACCTCACTCCATACCTTCTCGCAGGGATCATCGTTGGAGACACAGCCACCCAGCAGGGCAGCCAACAATATGATGGTGAATCGCATAGTCATCCTTGAGCGTCATTTGGGCAGTTCATTCTACCCAGCGGCCCGCCCCTGACCAAGGACGAACGCTCAGCCGTGTGAGCGCTGCAAAAAAATCAGGCGGGCCCAAAGCCCGCCTGTTCGTTCAATGCCGTGGTTCACTGGTCATCGAAAGTGTCATCATCCTGCCAGCTTTCATCTTCCCACTGATCCAGCTCTTCTTCCCAGGAATCCGGCTCCCAATCATCATCAGAGGAGTCGTAATCCGGCTTGTGTCCACCCATCTTCACTCTCCTTGGATAGTTCACCCGCACTCCAATTTTATCCGGAATTGTCGGGCTCGCCAGTCAGAGAGAGTTCAAAGTTTGACCAGAGTCCGACCGGCGATCTGGCCTTGCGTGATGGCCTCGGCGGCCTCCACTACCTGCTCCAGCCCAATCTCGGTGACCGCCTGAGCAAAGAAGCTGGCGGGAAGATCCCGTGCCAGTCGCTGCCACGCTAGTTGACGACGTTCAAACGGGCACATCACCGAATCAACCCCCTGCAGCCTCACATTGCGCAGGATGAAGGGCATCACACTGGTCGGCAGATCGAAGCCACCCGCCAGCCCGCAGGCCGCCACGGCGCCGCCATAGTTCATCTGAGCCAGCAGCTTGGCCAGCACCTGACTGCCGACGGTATCGATGGCGCCAGCCCACAGCTGCTTCTCCAGCGGTTTGGCGGGCACCAGCAGTTCACTGCGTGGCACGATGCGGCTGGCACCCAGTGCGGTCAGCATGGCGCCCTGCTCTTCGGGACGACCGGTCAGCGCCGCCACCTGATAGCCAAGGGCTGCCAGCAGGGCAACCGAGGTGGCCCCCACACCGCCTGCCGCACCGGTGACCAGCACCTCGCCACTTGCGGGAGTAATGCCCGCCTCTTCCAGCGCCAGCACGCAGAGCATGGCGGTGAGACCGGCGGTACCGATGCACATGGCCTGCCGTTCATCCAGCCCGGCGGGCAACGGCACCAGCCAGTCCCCCTTGACCCGCGCCTGTTCGGCCATACCGCCCCAGTGGCCTTCGCCCACGCCCCAACCGGTCAGCACCACCTTGTCGCCGGGCTGATAGCGGCTGTCGGCAGACTCAAGCACGGTGCCGGCGAAGTCGATGCCGGGCACCAGCGGCCACTGACGCACTATCTTGCCCTTGCCGGTGATGGCCAACCCGTCCTTGTAGTTGATGGAGCTGTAAGCGACCGCTACCCGCACTTCACCTTCCGGCAACTGGCTCTCGGCCAGCCGGGTCAGGGTCGGAATGGTCTTGCCGTCTTGGTTTTCCAGTAACAGAGCCTTGAACATGGTTGCCTCTTTGATGACGTGTGAAACGGGGATCAGCTGCTTTGACGCTTTTGCAGTTGAAAATCGAGAGCCAGCGCAGTGCCCATCACGGGCTCCCCGGCCAGTTGGCGCAGGATCAGCTCGGCAGCCTCCTGCCCCATTTTTCGATAGGGGATCCTGACCGAAGTAAGGGTCGGATAACAGGCGCGCGCCACATCCAGATCGTCAAATCCGGCGATGGCGAGTTTGCCCGGCACATTCAAATGGCGACGCTGGCACTCGAACAGCACGCCGGCCGCCAGCTCGTCGTTGACGCAGATAAGTGCATCGAGCTCTGGCCAGCGCAGCAGGAATTCACCCAGCATGGTCGCCCCCGTGCTGAAGTTGGGGCGCTCCGAGGTGTTGATGATGGCATCGGGAGAGAGGTAGTTGTCGAGCAGCGCCTTGTGCCAGCCCTGCATCCGCTGTTGCAGCATCCACTGCTCCTGACGGGCACAGAGAAAACCGATATTGCGATAGCCACGTTCGATCAGGTGGCGGGTCAACTCATAACCAGCATCGAAGTTGGAGACTCCCACATTCATGTCGATGGGGCTGCGGGCCATGGCACCCACCTCCACCACCGGCAAACGGGCAGCTTTCAGGCGGGCACGGATCGTCTCGCCGGGATCGCCACCAAACAGCACCACCGCCGCCGGATTGTGCTGCAAGAAGCTGGTCAGCAAGCTCTCTTCCTGCTGTTTCAGATGCTGGGCATCCCCCAGCATGATCTGATAACCCTCGTCGAGCAGGGCCTGTTGCAGGCCCGCAATCATCTCGCCACAACCGGCATCCGCCAGACTGGGCACTATGACCACTATGGTCTGGGAGATACCCGACGCCAGCGCACCGGCGGCACGATTGGGGATATAGCCGAGCTCTTCCACCGCGGCTTCGATACGCTCGCGCATCTTGTCGGAGACCATCTCCGGCGTGCGCAGGGCACGGGAAACCGTCATGGCCCCCACACCAGCCAGCTGGGCCACATCGTTGAGGGTCACCCGACCCGTGCTACGGCGCTTCTTTGCTTCTGACATCCATCCCATCCTCGACTTGCGGCTGCTCACTTTAAGGCAAAAGAGCGCCACTGACCATTTGCTCAGGGCCGATTCTACCCTCTTTCCCGGATCACGGGGGCAAGATGACTCCCGTTAATGGGTGAAGTGATAGCGCTATCACAGTTTGATGTTAGCGCTATCTGATAGCGCTAACTTTCGCGATCACCCTCACAGTTTCACCACCGCAAGATCGATAGATTGGCGCCATCTTAACTAGCCGGATCACCACCATGCTGACTCAACTGCTGACCGAGGATGTCATCCGCATCGAACCCACCGCCCGCGACTGGCGCCACGCCATCGAGCTGGCCACGGCGCCCCTGCTGGCCAATGGCACCATCGAGCCCTCCTACGTGGCGGCGCTGTTTCGCTCTCATGAGGAGCTCGGCCCCTACTACGTACTGGGCCCCGGTCTGGCGATGCCCCACGCTCGCCCCGAGGATGGAGTCAACCGGCTGGGTCTGGGTCTGACCGTTATCAAGCAGGGGGTCAACTTTGATTCCGAAGGCAACGACCCGATCCAGCTGCTGATCACCCTGGCCGCCAGCGACAGCAACTCCCACGTGGAGACCATCGCCCAGCTGGCCGAGCTGTTTATGAATGAAGAGTACGTGGCGGCCATCATCGCGGCCGAAACCAAAGACGACATCCTGCGCATTCTGGCGCGCTACTGATCTGCGCCACGGCGCACCTGACAGAGGAAGAGACAATGAAAATTCTGGTTGTATGCGGTCACGGTCTGGGCACCAGCCTGATGATGGAGATGAGCATCAAGAGCATCCTGAAAGAGCTGGCAGTCACCGCCGAAGTGGATCATCGCGATCTGGCCTCCGCCGGCAGCGAAACCGCCGAGATCTTTGTCGCCACCCGCGACATCGCCGAGCAGTTACAGAGCATGGGCGTCAACGGCCGTCTGGTGGCCCTCGACAACATGGTCGACAAGGCCGCGATGAAAGAGAAGCTCGCCACCGCCCTGCGCGAACTGGGCGCCCTCTAAGGATCCCCCATGCGGCCTGCGGGCCGCATCTTCCATTGCCAGGAGCTGACCATGGAATTTTTCAACTTTCTGATGTTTGACGTGCTGTCCGAGCCCGCCGTGCTGGTCGGCCTGATCGCGCTAATTGGCCTGATTGCCCAGAAGAAACCGGTGACCGAGTGCATCAAGGGCACGGTCAAGACCATCATGGGTTTCGTCATTCTGGGGGCCGGTGCCACTCTGGTGATCAACTCGCTGGGTGACTTCGCCGTTATCTTCCAGCACGCCTTCGGTATCAAGGGGGTCGTCCCCAACAACGAGGCCATCGTCTCCATCGCCCAGACCTCGTTTGGCAAGGAGATGGCGATGATCATGTTCTTCGCCATGCTGGTGAACATCCTGATCGCCCGTCTGACCCCGTGGAAATTCATCTTCCTGACCGGTCACCACACCCTGTTCATGTCGATGATGGTGGCAGTGATCCTCTCTGCCGGTGGCATGAGCGGTGTGCCGCTGATCGCGGTCGGCAGTCTGGTGGTCGGCGTCGCCATGGTCTTCTTCCCGGCCATCGCCCACCCCTTCATGAAGCAGATCACCGGCTCCGATGACGTAGCGCTGGGCCACTTCTCCACCTGCTCCTACGTGCTCTCCGCCCTGATCGGCGCCAAGTTCGGCAACAAGGCCCACAGCTGCGAAGATGTACAGGTGCCCAAAAGCCTGCTGTTCCTGCGCGATACCCCGGTGGCCATCTCCTTCACCATGGGCATCATCTTCCTGGTGACCTCCGCCTTCGCCGGCCCCGAGTTTGTCTCCAGCGTCGCCAAGGGCAAGCACTGGTTCATGTTCTCCCTGATGCAGTCCATCACCTTCGCCGCCGGTGTCTACGTCATCCTGCAGGGTGTGCGGATGGTCATCGCCGAGATCGTTCCGGCCTTCAAGGGGATCTCCGACAAGCTGGTGCCGAACGCCAAGCCGGCACTCGACTGCCCAATCGTCTTCCCCTATGCCCCCAACGCCGTGCTGATCGGCTTCCTGTCGAGCTTTGCCGCCGGTCTGGTGGGGATGGCGCTGCTCTACGCCATGGGCCTGACCGTCATCATCCCGGGCGTGGTACCGCACTTCTTCGTCGGCGCCGCTGCCGGGGTCTTCGGCAACGCCACCGGTGGTCGTCGCGGCGCCATTTTGGGCTCCTTCGCCAACGGCCTGCTGCTGCTCACCATTCTGCCGGTGTTCCTGCTGCCGGTGCTGGGCGACCTCGGCTTCGCCAACACCACCTTCAGCGACTCCGACTTCGGTGTGGTCGGCATCCTGCTGGGGCTGATCGTTCGCTAATTCCGGCCACCGCCAAAAACAAAACGGAGCGCATCGCGCTCCGTTTTTTTATGGCCGGGCTGTATGAAAGGCTGACACTCAGTCGTTCTCCAACGCAGTGAGGCAGTGCGAGAGGGTGCGCGCCAGCGCTCCCTGATTGCGCAGCACCACGGCGCGGGCCTGCTCGCCCATCTCGCGGCGGGCGCTTGCATCAGCAAACAGCTGGCTCACCTGCTCGCCCAGCTCGGCGGCATCGGCCACGATGGCGGCGCCACCCTGAGCCACCAGCTGGCGGGTGATATCGCTGAAGTTGAAGTAGGCGGGCCCCGTCAGACAGGGCTTGCCGAGCGCCGCCGGTTCCAGCAGGTTGTGACCGCCGATCTTCACCAGACTGCCGCCGACGAAGGCCACATCGGCCGCCGCCAGCATCAGCGGCAGCTCGCCCATGGTATCGCCGAGATAGACCTTATCCTCCGCACTCACCGCAGCACCATCAGTGCGCCGCACGCAGCCGTAAGGGGCACACAGCTCGCCCACCCGGTCGAACCGCTCGGGGTGGCGCGGCACCAGAATGAGCAGCGCAGCGGGGTGGCGTTTGAGCAGCAGATCGAAGGCGGCCAGCACCTGCTCGTCCTCACCCTGATGGGTGCTGGCGGCGATCCAGACCGGCCGATCCGTCCCCAGCTGCTGGCGCAGGGCACGCCCCTTGGCCTGCACCTCGTCACCAAACTGGATATCGAACTTGATGGAGCCGGTCACCGCCAGCCGCGAACGATCGATGCCGAGGCGGGCGAAGCGGTCGGCATCATCCTGATGCTGGCAGAGCAGATGGGTCAGCGGCCGGCTCAGGGCGTCGAAGGCGCCGTGGAAGCGGGCATAACGCTGGCAGGATCGCTCGGAAAGACGGGCGTTGATGATGGTCACCGGCAGGTGGCGCGCCTCGCAGGCGGCCAGCCAGTTCGGCCACAGCTCGGTCTCCATCACCCAGAGCGCGCGCGGCTTGAAGGTGTCGAGAAAGGCCGCAATGGCCCAGGGGTAGTCAAGCGGCGCGTAGCGATGGCTCACCAGATCCCCCAGCCTGGCAGCCTGATCGGCGCCGGTGCGGGTGGTGGTGGTGAGCAGGATCGGCAGATCGGGCCGCTCCGCCTTGAGGGCACGAATGAGCGGCGTGATGGCCAGCGTCTCCCCCACGCTCACCGCATGGATCCAGAGCGGCGCCTCCTGTCCGGTGGCGGGCAGCCGCCCGAGATGCTCGGCCCAGCGCTTGCCAAAGCCGGGCTTGCCTTTCTTCGGCTTGTAGAGGGCCAGCAGCGCCAGCGGCAATCCCAGATGGATCAGCAGGTTGTAGAGCAGACGGTAGGGCATCTTACTGACTCTGCTCCAGCTTCTTGCAGGCATCGACCACCTGCTCCGGCGCCAGGTCGATCAGGCACTTGAGATGGCCGAACTTGCAGGTGCGCTTGAAGCAGGGGCGACACTCGATGTCGGTGTGAACGATCTCGACCCGATCCGCCAGCGGCGGGGTGTAGAGCGGCGAGGTGGAGCCATAGACGCCCACCAGCGGCCGGTTGAGGGCGGCAGCGATGTGCATCAGGCCGGAGTCGTTGGAGATGACCCGGCTGGCCAGCGCCATCAGATCGATCGCCTCGTGCAGGCTGGTCTTGCCCGCCAGCACGTGGCAGTTGGGGCGAGTTAGCAGGTTGACCCGATCCCGGATGGTATTGGCTACCGGGACATCCTTGTTGGAGCCGAAGATCCACACCTGCCACCCTTCGTCCAGATGCTGCTGGGCCACCACGGCATAGTGCCCCTCCGGCCAGCGCTTGGCCGGGCCAAACTCGGCACCGGGGCAGAGCACCAGCACCGGGCGAGCGCGATCCAGTCCCAGCCGCTCCAGCGCCTTGCTCTGGTTGATCAAATCGACGTGGAGAGCCGGGTGCGGAATGGTCGGGATATCGGCCCGGCTCTTCATCTGCGCCTTGGGATAAGCGAGCGCCAGATAGCCCTCCACCATCAGCGGGAAGGCGGACTTGTTGCTGCGCAGGTCATTGAGCAGACCGTAGCGGCTCTCGCCCTTCCAGCCGGTACGGACCGGAATGCGGGCAAACCAGGGGATCAGCGCCGACTTCATGGAGTTGGGCTGGACGATGGCCTGATCGTACTTCTCCGCCGCCAGCTGCTTGCCGAGGCGGCGGCGCGCCACCAGCTTGAAGTCACCGTGGCCGAGGGGCATGGTGATCGCCTTGTCCACCTCCGGCATCCGCTCCAGCAGGGCGCAGCACCAGGCGGGGGCTATCACGTGCAGTTCACACTCCGGATGGTTGGCCTTGATCGCCTTGTAGAGGCTCTGGGACATCACCATATCGCCGACCCAGGAGGGGCCGATCACCAATATTTTCATCACGCGTCTTCTCTCGGGACTGGCCCGGCTGTTAATCATCACTGGGCGAGATTATGCCCCAAGAATGACTGGATAAATAACAGAAGATCCTTGGCAGACGTTGCCGTCACCCCATTTTTCCAGCGGTGCCCCGCTTCCAACCGGACGTGACGAGACAGGCAAACAGCTGATAGAAACGGGCAATGGCGGCTCTCTCTTTGGCCCGTTTTTCCGTTAGAATGGCCCATCAATACGCATTCGACCCGCCAGCCGGGCAATAACCGTGAGCCCACATTCGTGAAAAAACCGACTCTGGCTGCCGTTCTGATCGTCAAGAATGAAGCCGACAACCTGCGCAAGTGCCTCGCCTCCCTCGACGGACTGGTGGACGAGATCGTCATTCTGGACTCCGGCAGTCAGGACGAGACCCCGGCCATCGCCGCCGAATTTGGCGCCCGCTTCTTCATCAACGCCAAGTGGCCCGGCTTTGGCAAACAGCGCCGACTGGCCCAGTCCCACGTGCAGTCCGACTGGGTGCTGTGGCTGGATGCCGACGAGCGGCTCACCCCCGAGCTGAAAACCGCCATCGCCGAGGTGATGGCCAATCCGGCCAGCGATACCATCTACTCGATCCCGCGCCTCTCCTGGGTGTTTGGCCGCTTTATCCGCCACAGTGGCTGGTATCCGGATCGGGTGCTGCGCCTCTACCCCAAGGCGCTCACCAGCTACAACGAGGCGCTGGTGCACGAAAAGGTGGAAGTGCGGGCCAACATGAAGATCGTCAATATTCATGGCGACCTGCTCCACTTCACCTATCGGGATCTGGAGCACTATCTGGTGAAATCCGCCGGTTATGCCCGCGCCTGGGCCGATCAGCGCACCGCTCGCGGCAAGAAGGGCTCCCTCAGTCAGGGGCTGATCCATGCTGTTGGCTGCTTCCTCAAGATGTACCTGCTCAAAGCGGGCTTCCTCGATGGCAAGCAGGGGTTGCTGCTGGCGATCCTCTCCGCCCACTCCACCTTCGTCAAATACGCCGACCTCTGGGTACGCCAGCAACCGCAGCAGCCGGAATAACCGTCATACGAAACAGGGCCCCGCGGGGCCCTGTTTGCATTGCTGCATACGTTATTTGCGCCAGAAAGGCGCCGCCCAGCGGGCCATCACCGGCACCATGGTCTTGGGATCGAGCTGGCTCATATCCTCAGGATGGTCGCTATCCTCCGGCGGGCTGAAGGCAAGGTGGCGCCCTTCGCTGTTGAGGGGCTTCCAGCGCAGCGGAGTGGCGGAGCGGCGCATCGGGAAGAAACCGATGGTCGGCACGTCGAGCGCCCCAGCGATATGGAGCGGGCCGGTACTGCCGGCGATAAACAAAGCGGCGTTGGCCAGCACCTGACAGAACATCGGCAGACCATCGCTGGAGCGGTAGATCCAGCCGTTGCCGCCGTGAGCCAGTAGCTCGGCCGCCAGCTGTTCAGCCATCTTCTCCTCGCCCGGGCCTGCGGTCAGCACGCACTGCAGCTCGGGGCAGGCCTGATTGAGCTTGATGATGATGCGGGCATACTGCTCGATGGAGAGATTGTTGGCCGAACCGCCGCTACCGGCATGCACCATCAGCCAGGGGCGGCTGGCATCGAGCTTGAGCTTGAGTGCCAACTGCTCGCGCACCTGCCGCAGGATCTCGTCATCGAACTGCAGGAAGGGGGTCTTGGGCTCCACCACGGCCACCTGCTGATCGGCCAGGAAGCGGCGGATCAGCTCCAGGTTGTACTCGGACTCCGGCTTCTGGGAGCGGGAGCGGCGCTGCACCAGACGTTGGTTGTAGAGCACCTGCGCCAGCTTGGTCGCCGGGGCCAGCCGGTAAGGGATGTGCGCCTTCCACACCAGCATGGCGTTGCGGGAGTTGGAGAAGAGGCAGATGGACGCGTCGAACGCAGCCGCCTTGATCCGCGCCAGCAGCGCCCGCTGTTGCTCCTTGTCGGCACGCACGCCCGGATCGATGATCACCTCGTCAATCCAGGGGCAGAGCCTGGCCAGCGGCGCCGTGTAGGCTGGAACCAGGGCAGTCACATGACACTCCATGGAGCCTTTGAGCATGGCGAAGCTCGGCCACGCCAGCATGAAGTCACCAATCTTGTCATTGCGAACGACCAGAATACGTTTCATAAAAAATCCCTTTGCTCCCTGTCACCAATGCAGGGAGGCTTGATGCGCGATGGCGTATTCTTGCCTGATGCACTGCTATTCTCAAGCGACGACCTTATAATGCGACCAAATTTCCAGGTTGCAGGACCGCAAAGATGACTACCAGGGTGATTTATCCCGGGACGTTTGATCCCGTTACCAATGGCCACGCCGATCTCATCGGCCGCGCCGCCAAGCTGTTTGACGAGGTGGTGGTCGGGGTCGCCAACAGCCCGAGCAAGCGCCCGCTGTTCGATCTGGCAGAACGTGTCCAGCTTGTCCAGCAAGTGACCAGCCAGCTTCCCAACGTCAAGGTGGTGGGCTTCTCCGGTCTGCTGGTCGATTTTGCCAAAGAGCATCAGGCCAACGTGCTGATCCGCGGCCTGCGCGCCGTCTCCGACTTCGAGTACGAGTTTCAGCTGGCCAATATGAACCGTCGCCTGATGCCCACGCTTGAGAGCGTCTTTCTCACCCCAGCCGAGGAGAACTCCTTTATCTCCTCCACTCTGGTGAAAGAGGTGGCGCTGCACGGTGGCGACATCCGCCAGTTTGTCGATCCCGTGGTGGCCCAGGCCATCGCAGCCAAACAGCAACAGCGCTAATTCCTCCCCTGATGGCAGAAACAACAAGGGCTACCCGCGGGTAGCCCTTGTTGTTTCTCTCGCATGGAGAGGCCAGCCTGCTTGCCGGTTACTGACGGGCAAACCGCTCATTCATCTCCTGCACCAGCAGATCGAGCCACTCGTAGCGGCGCCGATACATGGCCCGCTTCTTGGAGGCGATCTCCTCCAGCGGCTTGCGCGGCTGGGCTTGCAGGGCGACGAAGTTGGCATCCACATCCCGGGCGTCGAACTCCTGCCACAGCTCGTCATAATCGGCCTGCAAATTGGCTTTCTGCTTGCTGCTGTAGCGCTTGGCCTGAAACACGTGGGCCCGCTTGCGCACCGCCAGCACCTCCGCCGCCGCCATGCTCTGCGCCAGTTGCAGCACCAGCTGCACCAGCAGGGATTTGGGCCGCAGGCCGTGCCCCTCTTTGGTCAGCTCGCGCACCCGCTCCTGAGCATTGTCGACCGCAGGCTCCGGCCCCTGCATGGAGCCGATCATCAGAATCAAACGATCCACGCTACCCGCCAGCGAAAAGGCGCAACTGTAGAGGCGCTGCCCCTCGCCGTTGACGATGGAGAGCGCCAGCTCGGCCTCGCGGCGGAAGGTGCCATCGTGGCGCAGCAGAATGCGGCAGCCGCTCTGGGGATAGTGACCAAGTTCGATCCCCTCGCCCAGATAGAGGGGGTCGATCAACTGCGGGTAGCACTCCAGCAGCAAACGGTAGTGATTTTCCAGCATCTCGGCCCGCTCACGGGCGCTGGCACAGGCGAAGCGATAGGGGCGCATCGGCTTGTCGAGCAGCTCGGGATAGACCGCTGGCAGCGCCTTGAGCGAGTCGCACTGAAACAGGCTGAAGACCCGGCTCAGCGACTTGCGATAGAGCAGGCTGCGCAGCACGAACTTGCCGCGATTGAAGGTTTTCCGGTCACATCCCTCGGGGTAGAGGAAGCGGGCCATGGATTTTGCGCAATAGCGCTCCTGCCGGGATAAATATTCCCAGTCTATTGATTTAACTGTCATTTTTATATTCTCAAACCGCCTGAACGGTCGGGATACTAGTGACAGCTGTGCAAATCTTCAACAGAGTGGAAATACGCTGTTACAACTTCCCCCGGATCGGGGCAAAAAGTGCGCTCAGCGCTGGCAATGACTGCAAAAAACCGTGGTGCGCTGGCCCATTCTTGTCTCGGTCAGCAGGGTGTGACAGTGGAAACAGGGCTGACCGCCACGGCCATAAACCTGCAACTGCTGCACGAAATAGCCCGGCTTGCCATCGGCGCTGGTGAAATCCTTGAGGGTAGTGCCGCCCTGGCGAATCGCCTCGGCCAACACGCGCTTGATCTCGGCCACCAGGGTTCCCAGCCGCTCGGCACTGATATTGCCCGCCGCCCGTTTGGGGTGAATGCCGGCAGCATAGAGCGCCTCATTCGCGTAGATGTTGCCCACCCCGACCACCACCTGATTGTCCATCAGGAACTGTTTGATGGCGGTGCTGCGTCCCTTGGCGCGCTCACGCAGGTAATCAGCACTGAAGGCATCGGTGAGCGGCTCGGGCCCCAGCTTGGCGAGCAGCGCATGGGCTTCGGCCGGTTCGCGAGTCCAGAGCAGGGCGCCGAAGCGGCGCGGATCGTTGAGCCGCAGCAGCTTGCCATTCTCCAGCTCAATATCCACGTGGTCGTGCTTCTCGGCTGGCGTGCCGATATCCAGCACCCGCAGGCTGCCGGACATCCCCAGATGAAGGATGGCAGTGCCGAAATCGGTCTCCAGCAGCAGGTATTTGGCACGGCGACGCACCCGATGGATGGTGAGGTCCACCAGCTCCTGAATCTCACCGGGGATCGGCCAGCGCAGGCGGCCATCCCGCACCACTACACGCGTCACCTTGATACCGGTGAGCCAGGGGGAGATCCCCTGACGACTGACTTCAACTTCTGGCAATTCAGGCATGGGCACCTCGCAAGGAAAAGGAACTCAGGGGGCAGGACGCAGCAGATCGCGATACTGCTCGGCAGTGAGGGTGAGCCAGAGACCGGAGGGCAGCTGGGCACCATACTGACCGCTGTTCTGATAGAGGCCGATCTCGATCGGATCGTTCTGGCCGGCAATCCACACCTTGATGGTCACCGGGGTACCCCGCACCACCTCGCCGGGAGGCAGCAACCAGCTCTGCCAGCGCGCCAGACGGGCATCCAGTTGCGCAGTGTCGAGCGCCAGATCCGGCACGCTGCGCCAGCCCTGACCAATCCGCTCAATCTGCCAGCTCGGCCCCTGCCAGGTGAGCACCACGGCCGCATCCGGCAGCAAGGGGCGAGCGCGCTTGGCGCTGTTCTCCTGCTGGGCAGTCTCCATACGATGCAACAGGGTGATCACGATCAGCACCACCACAATGATCACGTTATTCCAGCCTTTGCGGCTCAATTTGAACATGACAAGCCTCCCTTTGAACCGGCAGTGTACTGAATTCGGCGCATAAAAAAACCCGGCACGAAGCCGGGTTTTTGGGAATGCAGCATCAAGTAATTACTTGATTTTGCCTTCCTTGTAGATCACATGCTGACGAACAACGGGATCAAACTTTTTGATCTCCATTTTTTCGGGCATGGTGCGCTTGTTTTTGGTAGTGGTATAGAAGTGACCAGTACCGGCGCTGGAGTTCAGGCGAATTTTCTCGCGAATACCTTTAGCCATGATCTAATTCCTTATACCTTAACACCGCTGGCGCGCAGTTCAGCCAGAACCACTTCAACGCCACGCTTGTCGATGATACGCATGCCTTTTGCGGATACGCGCAGGCTTACGAAGCGTTTTTCACTCTCAACCCAGAAACGGTGAGTGTGCAGGTTCGGCAGGAAACGACGCTTGGTGGCGTTGTTAGCGTGCGAACGGTTGTTACCAACTGCCGGGCGCTTGCCGGTTACTTGGCATACTCTAGACATGTCAGTCTCTCCAAATCTTACTTCATTGCTCGAGCAAATATCTGCCCCGCTGGCCTTCGATTGCGGGGCAAACAGAAGGCGGCATTTTATACAGCATCCGTGATCAAAGATCAACTAATACGGTGCCAGAGCACAGTTATAGCCAACCGCGCTCGGCAAAAGAAACCGTGATGCCATCACCGATCACCAAGTGATCCAGCACTCTGATATCGATCAGGGCCAAAGCGGCCGTGATCCGATCCGTGATCTGGCGGTCGGCCCTACTGGGCTCGGCGACGCCGGACGGGTGATTATGCGCCAGAATCACCGCGGCTGCATTATGTTTGAGCGCGATCTGCACGATTTCTCTTGGCCAGACGCTCGCCGAGTCGATGGTGCCGAAAAAAAGCTCAACAAATTGAATGACTCTGTGTTGATTGTCGAGCAACAGCAGGGCAAACACCTCACGCGGCCGATCCCGCAGCTGGGCCTGCAGATAGTCCCGAGTCAGCTGGGGCGAGGTGAGCGCATCGCCCCGTTGCAGCTGCTCGGCCAGATGGCGTCTGGCCATCTCCAGCACCGCCTGCAACTGGGCATATTTGGCCGGGCCAAGGCCGTGCGCCTCGCAGAATGCCCGTTGATCCGCCCCCAGCAAACTGCGTAAAGAGCCGAATTGATTCAATAGATTACGTGAAAGATCCACTGCACTCAGGCCATTGACGCCGGTGCGCAGAAAGATGGCGAGCAGCTCGGCATCGGAGAGCGCCGCGGGCCCCTGACGCAGCAGCTTCTCTCTGGGGCGTTCATCTTCCGGCCACTCTTTGATGCTCATTTGTCTCTCCCTCATCCCTGTTGAGAAAAAACATAGCAAAAAATTGCGCGCGCCCGACCACACCCCTTGATGCCAACCCCTGTCGTCATCCATTGCCTGTGGTATCTTAGCCGACCAGTCAGAATGAGCCGGATAGAGAAACAGCAGATGAGATTGGCCGATAAACGCATCCTGTTGGGTGTCAGTGGCGGGATCGCCGCCTACAAGAGTGCCGAGCTGGTACGCCGCCTGAAAGATCAGGGCGCCGAAGTGCGGGTGGTGATGACCCGCTCCGCCAAGGAGTTCATCACCCCGCTGACCCTGCAGGCGGTCTCCGGTCATCCGGTGGCCTACAGCCTGCTGGATCCCTCTGCCGAAGCGGGCATGGGCCATATCGAACTGGCCAAGTGGGCCAATCTGGTACTGATCGCCCCCGCCAGCGCCAACCTGATGGCACGGATGGCCGCCGGCATGGCCGACGAACTGCTGACCACCCTCTGTCTGGCCACTCCGGCGCCCATCGCGCTGGCACCAGCCATGAACCAGCAGATGTATCTCAACGCCGCCACCCAGGCCAACCTCAAGACCCTGGCCAGCCGCGGCATTCTGCTGTGGGGGCCGGATGCCGGCAGCCAGGCCTGTGGCGATGTGGGCCCGGGGCGGATGCTGGATCCCCTCGAACTGGTGGATCGCTGCTGCCAGCAGCTGGCCGCCGAGCCCTTGCTGGCGGGCGTCAAGCTGCTGCTCACCGCAGGACCAACCCGCGAGGCACTGGATCCGGTGCGCTACATCAGCAACCACAGCTCCGGCAAGATGGGCTACGCCATCGCCCGAGCTGCCCGTGAAGCGGGCGCCGAAGTGACGCTGGTGAGCGGCCCGGTGACGCTGACTACACCGGCAGGCGTCACCCGCATCGATGTCGAGAGCGCCGAGCAGATGCATCAGGCGGTGATGAGCCGGGTCGGCGAGTGCGACCTCTTCATCGGCTGCGCGGCGGTGGCCGACTACCGCCCCGAACAGGTCGCCAGCCAGAAGATCAAGAAGACCGGCGGCAACGACCAGATGGTGGTGAAGCTGGTGAAAAACCCCGACATCATAGCGGCCGTTGGAGCCCTTTCAGACAAACCCTTCACCGTCGGATTTGCCGCCGAAACCGTGGATGTGGAACAATACGCCCTCGACAAGTTGCAGCGTAAGCGGCTGGACATGATCGCCGCCAACGATGTGTCCCGCGAGGGGCAAGGCTTCAACGCCGATGACAACGCCCTGACCGTGTTCTGGCAAGGGGGCCAGGCCCCGCTGCCGCTGGCCGACAAGCTGACGCTGGCCCGTCACCTGATCGCCCTGATTGCACGCCACTACCGGCACTGAGCGTCCCGAAAGAACAAGACTCACGGCGCCCCGCCCGCCAAGAGGGACGCCAATACAAGATCCAACTGAAAAAGCGATTCATGACTACACAAATTGAACTGAAGATTCTGGATGCCCGTATCGGTACCGAGTACCCGCTGCCCGCCTACGCCACACCGGGCTCTGCCGGTATGGATCTGCGTGCCCTGCTGGATGCACCGCTGACTCTGGCTCCGGGCGATACCACTCTGGTGCCGACCGGTCTGGCCATTCACATCCAGGATCCGGGTTTGTGTGCCACCATCCTGCCCCGCTCCGGCCTCGGCCATAAGCACGGCATCGTGCTGGGCAACCTGGTCGGTCTGATCGATTCCGATTACCAGGGTCAGCTGATGGTCTCGGTCTGGAACCGCGGCAAAGATGAGTTCATCATGCAACCCGGCGAGCGCATCGCCCAGCTGGTGATCATGCCGGTAGTTCAGGCCAGCTTCCAACTGGTCGATGAGTTCAATCAGAGCGAACGGGGTGAAGGCGGTTTTGGTTCTTCTGGTCGCCAATAACAGACCACACCAGCCCGATGGGCGGTGCCTAATAATAGAATCAAGCCATTGTTTTTTTAGGGGAATCCATGGCAAGCAGTAATCAGAAACAGAGTCGGCGCGATCAGATCCTGCAGGCGCTCGCCCATATGCTGGAAACCAGTCCGGGTCAGCGTATCACCACGGCCCGTCTGGCGGCCGAGGTCGGCGTCTCTGAAGCAGCCCTCTATCGACACTTTCCAAGCAAGGCGCGGATGTTCGAGGGGCTGATCGACTTTATCGAGGATTCCCTGCTGTCACGGGTCAATCTGATCATGGCGGAAGAGAAAGACACCATGGCGCGCTGCCACCACATCCTGCAGCTGCTGCTGGTGTTCGCCGAGCGCAATCCCGGCATCACCCGTATCCTCAACGGCGACGCCCTGCTGGGTGAGCACGATCGGCTGCGGGATCGCATCAGCATCCTGTTTGACAAGCTGGAGACCCAGATCAAGCAGGTACTGCGCGAGAAGCGGCTGCGTGAAGGTCAGGGCTTCCAGCTCGACGAGACCATGCTGGCCAATCTGCTGCTGGCCTATACCGAAGGCCGCATCAGCCAGTTTGTCCGTTCCGAGTTCAAGCTCAAGCCCACCGCCGGCTTCGAGGATCAGTGGCAGTTTATCCGCAGCCAGCTGCTGCAGAGCTGAGCGGCAGCGCTTTTCACCGAGCATGAAGAAGGGAGGCCTTGGCCTCCCTTCTTTTTTGTGACAGCTTTTTATGGCAGTAAAATAAGCACCAGATGCGACCCGGACTGTCGCGCTGCGATGTTAGATTCATGCGCCATAAACCTTTAGCACCCGAAAGGACATCCTATGGAACCCGAAATCATTACCGAAGCGCAGACCTGGCTGGTCAATAACCAGGGCCTGCTGATCGAGTATGCCGTCAACATCGCGGCCGCCCTGCTCACCCTGCTGGTCGGCTATATCGCCGCCAATCTGCTCAGCGGTGGCGTGGTAAAAGTGATGCAGGCGCGCAAGCTCGACACCACCGTCACCCACTTCGTTGGCAGCATCCTCAAATACGCCATTCTGGTGTTCGTGGTGATCGCCGCGCTGGGCCGGGTCGGGGTGCAGACCGCCTCCTTCGTCGCCATCATCGGTGCCGCCGGTCTGGCCATCGGTCTGGCGCTGCAAGGCTCGCTCTCCAACTTTGCCGCCGGCTTCCTGCTGATCATCTTCCGCCCTATCAAGGCGGGCGAGTTTATCGAAGTGGCTGGCACGTCTGGCGTGGTGCAATCCGTTCAGCTGTTCACCACCACCCTCACCTCCGGTGACAACAAGATGGTGGTAGTACCGAACTCCGCCATCCTCAACGGCACCATCGTCAACTACTCGCGCATGGATACCCGCCGCGTCGATATGACCTTCGGCATCGGCTACGGCTCCGACCTGCGCAAGGCCAAGCAGATCCTCGAGCGCCTGGTGAACGAAGAGCCGCGCATCCTGAAAGATCCGGCAGCCACCATCGCCGTCGCCGCGCTGGCCGACTCCTCGGTCAATATCGTGGTGCGCCCGTGGGTCAAGACCGGCGACTACTGGGGTGTCTGGTTCGACTTCCACGAGAAGGTGAAACTCACCTTTGATGCCGAAGGGATCGAAATTCCCTTCCCGCAGATGGTGATGCACATGCAAAAACCGCAGGCGTAATCGCGGTAAAGCAGCAACCCACAATGCCAGCCTTCGGGCTGGCATTGTCATTTCTGGCGCGCCATCCGCTGCATAATCAGGCCGGCGGAATGAAAACAATTTCAGAGCCGCGGGCCAGCCCCAATCATGAGCGAGCGCAAGATCCCCCTTGCTTTCGTGACTCATAATCCCGATGTTCTGGTTGTATACTCCCGACGGTTGCCCCATTGCGGTAAAAGACAATCGGTAAAACTCTGTTACACGGGCCGCTCGGCCGGCTCGCTATAATGCTCGGATAATAAGGTTTGGCGGGACCTTGCCTGCAAGGTTCAAACACAACTTGGCATTTCAGGAATCCTATGAAAAATATCAATCCAACCCAAACCCAGGCCTGGCAGGCACTGGAAGCCCACTTTGCAGCAAACAAAGAGACCCGACTCAAGGATCTGTTCGCGCAGGACCCGAAGCGCTTTGACAAGTTTTCCCTTACCTTCGGCGGCGACATCCTGGTTGATTACTCGAAGAACCTGATCACCGAAGAAACCCTCAAGTTGCTGGTTGATCTGGCCAAAGAGACCGATCTTCGCAGCGCGATCGATGCCATGTTCAATGGCGACAAGATCAACATGACCGAAGGCCGCTCCGTACTGCACGTGGCCCTGCGCAACCGCTCCGACCGCCCCATCGAGTGCGACGGCAAGGACGTGATGCCGGAAGTGAACGCCGTACTGGCCAAGATGAAGGGCTTCTGCGAGAAGATCATCTCCGGCGAGTGGAAAGGCTACACTGGCAAAGCGATCCAGCACGTGGTCAACATCGGTATCGGTGGCTCAGATCTGGGCCCGGTGATGATCACCGAGGCACTGCGTCCCTACAAAAACCACCTGCAGATGCACTTCGTCTCCAACGTCGATGGCACCCACATCGCCGAGACCCTGAAGAAGATCGATCCGGAAACCACCCTGTTCCTGGTGGCCTCCAAGACCTTCACTACCCAGGAGACCATGACCAACGCCCTGACCGCCCGTGACTGGTTCATCAACATCGCCGGTGACAAGGCCCACGTTGCCAAGCACTTCGCGGCCCTCTCCACCAACGGCAAGGCCGTGGCCGAGTTCGGCATCGACACCAACAACATGTTCGAGTTCTGGGACTGGGTTGGCGGCCGCTACTCCTCTTGGTCTGCCATCGGCATGCCCATCGCCCTGTCTGTCGGTTTCGAGAACTTCGAAGCCCTGCTGCAAGGCGCCTTCGAGATGGACATGCACTTCGCCACTGCCTCCTATGAGCAGAACGTGCCGGTGCTGCTGGCGCTGATCGGCCTGTGGTACAACAACTTCTACGGTGCCGAATCCGAAGCCATTCTGCCGTACGACCAGTACATGCACCGCTTCCCTGCCTACTTCCAGCAGGGCAACATGGAGTCCAACGGCAAGTACGTGGATCGCAACGGCAAGCCGGTTGACTACCAGACTGGCCCCATCATCTGGGGTGAGCCGGGCACCAACGGCCAGCACGCCTTCTACCAGCTGATCCATCAGGGCACCAAGCTGATCCCCTGCGACTTCCTGGCGCCGGCCATCAGCCACAACCCGATCGGTGACCACCATCCGAAACTGCTGGCCAACTTCTTCGCCCAGACCGAGGCGCTGGCCTTCGGCAAGAGCAAGGAAGAGGTTGAAGCCGAGTTCCTGGCTGCAGGCAAAACCCTGGAGCAGGTCAAGGATCTGGTGCCGTTCAAGGTGTTCGAAGGCAACCGCCCGACCAACTCCATCCTGTTCAAGAGCCTGACCCCGAAAACCCTGGGTGCCCTGATCGCCATGTACGAGCACAAGATCTTCGTACAGGGCGCAATCTGGAATATCTTCAGCTTCGACCAGTGGGGCGTGGAGCTGGGCAAACAGCTGGCCAACAAGATCCTGCCGGAGCTGGGCAACAACGAGGCTGTCACCAGCCACGACTGCTCCACCAACGGTCTGATCAACACCTGGAAAGCGTGGAAAGCCTGATTTATCCAGCCTTTCTGAATGCAAAAGCCCCGCTCGATGAGCGGGGCTTTTTTATGACCATCTTTTATGACTGTCAGGCTGATTTTTCTGGCTGGCCGAGCGGGTGTCCAGTCCGACCGGCGACGGGGATCGTCATCCCCGCCCCTTCATCCTCCAGCCCGATGCTGGCTTAACCGCCAACGGCGATGCGTTTCATGTCTTTCATGTAACCACGCAGTACCTGGCCGATTTTCTCGATCGGGTGGTTACGGGTCGCTTCGTTGGCCGCCAGCAGCGCCAGGTTGTCGACGCTCTGCCCTTCCGCCTTGCTGGCACCCAGATCGCCCGCTTTCAGGGTCGGCATGAAGTGCTCGCGTAGCAAGGGCACGGCGGCGTTGGCAAACAGGTAGTTGCCGTACTCGGCGGTATCGGAGATGACCACGTTCATCTCGTACAGACGCTTGCGGGCAACGGTGTTGGCGATCAGCGGCAACTCGTGCAGGGATTCGTAGTAGGCAGACTCCTCGTAGATACCGGAGGCCACCATGGTCTCGAACGCCAGCTCGACACCCGCCTTGACCATGGCCACCATCACCACGCCATTGTCGAAGTACTCCTGCTCGGCAATCTTGCCTGCAAACGCCGGCGCGTTTTCGAAGGCGGATTTGCCAGTCTCTTCACGCCAGGTGAACAGTTTGACGTCATCTTCAGCCCAGTCGGCCATCATGCCGCGGGAGAACTCACCGGCGATGATGTCGTCCATATGCTTCTCGAACAGCGGGCGCATCAGGGTCTTGAGCTGCTCAGAGAGCTCGAAGGCGCGCAGCTTGGCCGGGTTGGAGAGGCGGTCCATCATCAGGCTGATGCCACCCTGCTTCAGGGCTTCGGTGATGGTCTCCCAGCCGAACTGGATCAGCTTGCCGGCGTAGGCCGGGTCTGTGCCTTCGGCAACCAGCTTGTCGTAGCAGAGCAGGGAACCGGCCTGCAGCATGCCGCAGAGGATGGTCTGCTCGCCCATCAGGTCAGATTTCACTTCCGCCACGAAGGAGGATTCCAGCACCCCGGCACGGTCGCCGCCGGTGGCAGAGGCCCACGCCTTGGCGATGGCCATGCCTTCGCCCTTGGGATCGTTCTCCGGGTGAACGGCGATCAGGGTCGGTACGCCGAAACCGCGCTTGTACTCCTCACGCACTTCGGTCCCCGGGCACTTCGGCGCAACCATCACGACTGTGATG
This sequence comes from Aeromonas sp. 97A, assembly GCF_051919185.1. Lineage (NCBI taxonomy): Bacteria > Pseudomonadati > Pseudomonadota > Gammaproteobacteria > Aeromonadales > Aeromonadaceae > Aeromonas > Aeromonas sp. 97A. The sequence continues at coordinate 3,561,369 of NZ_JBQBFF010000001.1, forward strand.
TCGGAGCGGATCTGCTGACCCTCTTCCACCACGTTGAAGCCGTGGGAGTAACCCAGCGCGGCGCCCTGCTTCATCAGCGGCATCACGGTTTTGACCACGTCGGAGTGTTGCTTGTCCGGAGTCAGGTTCAGCACCAGATCGGCAGTCGGGATCAGCTCTTCATAGGTACCGACCGCGAAGCCGTTGTCGGTGGCTTTCTGCCAGGAGGCACGCTTCTCGGTGATGGCGGCCTTGCGCAGGGCGTAGGAGATATCCAGCCCGGAGTCGCGCATGTTCAGACCCTGGTTCAGACCCTGGGCACCACAGCCCACAATCACCACCTTCTTGCCCTTCAGCACGTTGCAGCCGTCCGCGAACTCTTCGCGCTGCATGAAACGACACTTGCCCAGCTGGGCCAACTGCTGACGCAGGTTCAAGGTGTTGAAATAGTTAGCCATGGTGATTGCTCCGTTCGATTGATTCCATGCCGGATAGCGGCGTTGTCTGAACCACTATAGCGCGGGACACTTATTGCCTGAACTGATATATTCGAAACAGTACGTTGCAATAACTGAAACGATCACCCTTCATAATTGCCTGCTGAATGTACCGCGAGATGGCAGAAACAAGCCGCCAACCGCTGGATATCGGGCACATATGCCGCGCCAGGAGCTGAAAGATGGATCTTCGCAATCTCGAGCTGTTTCTCCACCTCGCCGACTCCCTTCATTTCGGCAAGAGTGCCGATGCCATGGCGGTCAGCCCCTCCACCCTGAGTCGCGCCATCCAGCGGCTGGAGCAGGAGACAGGCTGCATCCTGTTCGAGCGGGACAACCGCTCGGTGCGGCTCACCCCTGCCGGCGAGAAACTGCGGGAGTTTGGCGGCGGCCTGTTGCAGGAGTGGCGCCAGCTCAAGCAGGAGCTCAAACGTAGCGATGAACCGCTGCAGGGGCGGCTGCGGGTATTCTGCTCGGTCACTGCCAGTTACTTTCTGCTGCCCGAGGTGCTGGAGCGCTTTCGCCGCCGCTACCCCCAGCTGGAGATCAAGCTGGAGACCGGCGACCCGGCGCTGGCGGTGGACAAGATTCTGGCCGACGAGGCCGATCTCGCCATCGCCGCTCGCCCCGATGCCCTGCCCGCCAAGCTGGAGTTCGCCAGCCTGCAGCTGGTGCCGCTGGTCTTTATCGCACCGCGCAACGCCCCGCAACTGAACCAGTGGTTCCGTCAGGGAGAACCTGATTGGGAGCAGTTGCCAGTCATCCTCTCCGAGCAGGGGCTGGCCCGCAAACGCAGCGATCAATGGTTTCGCAACAAGGGGATAGCGCCCAACATCTATGCCGAAGTGGCGGGCAACGAGGGAATCGTCGCCATGGTGGCGCTTGGTTGTGGCGTGGGGCTGGTACCGGCGGCGGTAATCGACCACAGCCCGCTCGGCGACAAGGTGCGGATCATCGACCTCAAGCCAGCCTTCAAACCATTTGATGTGGGGATCGGGGTACTCAAGAAGCGGCTGGAAGAACCGCTGATCCGCGCCTTCTGGGATACCGCGCAGAATCAGGGCTCACTGCGCTGACACCGGTTTATAGATAAGGGCCGGATCGGCCATCATAATGCGGCTGGGCAGCGGCAAGTCGGGGTTGTGCAGCTCGAGGCGCACCCGCTCATCCAGTTTCAGCCGCCGAATGGTGCTGCCGAATCCCTCTTCAAAGACCCGGTCAAAAGCACCAGACTGCCGCGCCCGCAGCAGGCCAAGCTCGATGCGCTGGGCCAGCTCCGGATATTTTGGCGAGACAAAGAAGAGCAGCGCCAACGGGTAGCGAAATACCAGACGGGGCTCGATGGCGAGATCGGGATGCTGCCTGAGCTCATCCTCGATCTCGATGACCGAACGCAGGAAGCAGTCAAAACGCTTCTTGCGCAGCATGTTGAACAGCGCTTCATAAAGATTGCCCACCGTCACCTTGAGGCCGTTAGCCCGCAGCAACTGGGTGTCTGGCCAGGATCTATGCTGACCGATGGAGAGCCCGGCGCGATGCCAGTCCGCCAACGATCCGATCGCGGCAAAACGCCCCTCATCCCCCTGCCGAACCAGACACACCCGCCACCCCAGCAGCCCCTTGGCCAGCGGAATGTGGATTGCCAGCAACTCACGCTCTCGCTCACCATCGGGGGCAAAAACACCGACCTGAACCAGCTCGCCGCTGCGCAGCTCCTTCACCGCCCGCCCCTGCTCCATTTGCGGACTGGAGACCAGCTGATAGGGGCCATATTCTGGCACGGTGAGATCGAGGGAGAGGCGCAACAACTGGACGACGGCGGGGTTGGGGTGATCCAGCAGCAGATTCCAGGCGCGGATAGGCTGCTCGGTTGCCGTTGCGCCAACCGTCCACAGTGCCATGCACCACCACCAGACTCTGATCATCCTGCGCACCATCCGTGCCTCATGCTCCTCGCCATACTATAACGCCAGCCAGCACCTCAACGGCGCCCTCTCTGAAAGATGTGTGAGCGCTCTCGTGTCAAATCTCGTGTCAAAAGTGACAATAGGCAAACCCGGCAGGTCATCGCAGACTGGGCGTTCATCAACACACGCCAAGGCGCAGGGAGGAGAGCCATGAAACAGCATCTGGTAGAGATCAAGGGTTCAACCCTGTTTGACGAGTATCTGCAAAGCATGGGCGTGCCCAGTACGGCGCTCGACCGGGAGCAGGATATCTATCTGCAGGAACGCCACCTGGGAGCCATTCGCCGGGTGCAGGGCGAACTGCGCTTTTATCTGCGTGCCAATGCCCTGAACAAACGGTGATCAGGATCCGGTCACAGAACCCGCAGCAAAGGCGTATTAGACTGGTATCTTCCCCCTTTTGTCGGGAGTGCCCATGAAAGCAAGCGGTCTGGATCGGCTGTTCAAACCCCACTCAATCGCCGTGATCGGCGCCTCGACCGACCCGCTCAAGGCGGGTCATGTAATTGTGCGCCACCTGCTGGCGGGCCAGTTCAAAGGGCCCATCCTCCCCGTCACCCCGCGCAACAAGGCCATCGCCGGCGTGCTGGCCTATCCCGATATTGCCAGCCTGCCGCTGACCCCGGATCTCGCCATCATCTGCACCAGGCGGGAGCGGGTCTTGCCGTTGCTGGAAGCGCTCGGCCAAAAGGGCGCGGGGGCTGCCATCATACTGGCCGCCGACTTTTCCCCCGAGGAGCGACTGGAGCTGAAACGGGTCTGCCAGCAATATGACATTCGCCTGCTCGGCCCCAACAGCATGGGAATGCTGCTGCCCGGCCAGGGGATCAACGCCAGCTTTTCCCCCACTGCCGCCAAGCCGGGGCAGGTCGCCTTTCTGTCGCAATCCGCCGCCGTCAGCACCACCATTCTGGATTGGGCCAAGCAGCATGAACTGGGCTTTTCCGCCTTCATCTCCCTTGGTGATCACTGCGACATCGACTTCGGCCAGCTGCTGGATCAACTCTCCCGCGATAGCGTCACCCGCGCCATTTTGATCTACATGGACAAGTTGCACGACGCCCGCCACTTTCTCTCGGCAGCGCGAGCAGCCTCGCGCAACAAGCCGATCCTGGTACTGAAAAGCGGGCGCCACGATCCGGCCCACGGCCTCGACAACGTCTATGATGCCGCCATCCGCCGCGCCGGCATGTTGCGGGTACGGGATACCCACGAACTGTTTGCCGCGGTGGAAACCCTCAGCCACTCCATGACCCTCAAGGGAGAGCGACTCGCCATCATCTCCAACGGCCGCGGGCTGGCCAATATGGCGGTGGATGTGCTGCTGGAGCGGGGCGGCAAGCTGGCTCGCCCGCCGCTCGATATTGGCAGCGATGCTACCATCACCACCTATCAGGAGGCGCTGGACAACGTGTTGCAGGAAGATGGCATCGACGCCATCCTGATCATCCACGCCCCCTCGCTCACGGCACCGAGCGCGCCGCTGGCCAGCCATCTTATTGCCCATCTGAAACAGCACCCCAGAGCGCGCCGTCTCAACATCCTCACCAACTGGGCGGGTGAATACTCGGCGCAGGAGGGACGCAAACTCTTTACCGAAGCGGGCTTCCCGACCTACCGCACACCGGAAAGCGCCATGGCCGCCTTCATGCACATGGTGGAATACCGCCGCAACCAGAAGCAGTTGATGGAGACCCCCGCCTCCCTGCATGGCAACCAGCTCAATGTCGAGCTGTGCCAGCAGCTGATCCGCCAAGCGCAGGAGCGCAAACAGCTAAGATTGGATACCCATCTGGTGCACCCGATTTTACAAGCCGCCGGTCTCTCGACCCTGCCAACCTGGATCGTCACCGACGCCATCGAAGCGACCCTGACCGCCGAGCAGATCGGCTATCCGGTAGCGGTGAAGCTGCGCTCACCCGACATCCTGCACAAGTCTGCCGTGCACGGGGTGGTGCTCAATCTGCGCACCTCGGCCGAAGTGGCGCAAGCTGCGGATGCCATTCTGGACAGGGTCAAACAGCATGATCCGGGCGCCCGCATCGAAGGCTTGCTGGTGCAACGCATGGCTCGCCGCAGCGGCGGCCTGGAGCTGCGGGTGCGGATCCAGCAAGACGCCATCTTTGGCCCCGTCATTCTGCTGGGTGAGTCGGGCGCCGAACCGCAGGAGATGGTGGCTGCCCTGCCACCGCTCAATCAGGCACTGGCTCGTTACCAGATCATCGGTGCGATCAAGAGCCGCAAGATCCGTGAGCAGGCCACACCGGAACGACTGGATATCGATGCCCTCGGTCAGGTGCTCTGCCAGCTCTCCGAACTGCTGCTCGCCTTTCCTGAGATTCAGGAGCTGGACCTGCACCCGCTGCAAGCGTACGGCGCCGAAATGGTGGTGCTGGATGCCAGCCTCACACTGAGTGACCCCACCATCCCGACCAGCAACCGACTGGCGATCCGCCCCTATCCTACCGAACTGGAGGAGGGTGCCTGGCTTAAAGATCAGCGCCATATCCTGCTGCGCCCGATCCGGCCGGAAGATGAGCCTGCTCACAAGCAGTTCGTACTGCAAGTCTCCGATGAAGACAGGTACAAACGCTTCTTCGCCGATGTGGGCGAGCTGGGCCACGAAGAGCTGGCTCGCATGACCCAGATCGATTACGACCGGGAGATGGCCTTCGTGGCTGTGGGGCAAGATGGCGAGCTGCAGGATCAAATCCTCGGCGTGGTACGCGCTATCTCGACCCCGGACCTGAGCGATGCCGAGTTTGCCATTCTGGTGCGATCGGACTTGAAAGGGGTGGGGCTCGGCAAATTGATGATGGAGAAGATCATCCGTTACGCCAAAGAGCAAGGGATTGGCCAGCTATCCGGCATGACCATGCCCAGCAATCGCGGCATGGTCAACCTCGCCAAACGGCTTGGCTTCAAGATCGACGTGCAAATGGAAGAGGGGGTGGTCAATATGGAACTGCCCTGTAGTCAGCAGACAGCAGAAGGCTGATTTGACCGCCTGTAGACTCGCTCAATTGGCTGCAAATGAAGCTAACAAGGCTCGAATATAGCCAGAAAATGGTGGAAATAACCGGCTATCTGGCCCTCTCTTGGCAGGTAAAAACCAAACGTTGGCTGTTTAACACGCTAAAAATACCAAAGCCCGGTCATTAAGCCGGGCTTTGGTATTTGTGCTGGTATGCAAACCTGTGGGTCACTTGATAAAAACGCCCATAGCAAAAAGGCCTTCCCATTCGGGAAGGCCTTCAAATTAGTGGCGGAGCGGACGGGACTCGAACCCGCGACCCCCGGCGTGACAGGCCGGTATTCTAACCGACTGAACTACCGCTCCGCATTCGGTTAGCTTGCGCTAAATCATTTGCCGCTTCTTCTGAGGTGTCATCCTCGCAGCCGGCTATGTGTTTTCACATCACCGTTTAATTGGGTGCCTGGCAGTGTCCTACTCTCGCATGGCGAATGCCACACTACCATCGGCGCTACCGCGTTTCACTTCTGAGTTCGGCATGGGATCAGGTGGTTCCACGGCGCTATGGCCGCCAGGCAAATTCTTAATCTAGAAAGCTGACGTGAGTAGTGATGTTGCGCTTGGCTTGTCACTATCACTGAATTTGAGTAGTTCGCTTGGTATCTGTTACAAGCCTTAGAACACTTCTTGGGTGTTGTATGGTTAAGCCTCACGGGTAATTAGTATGGGTTAGCTCAACACGTCGCCGCGCTTACACACCCCACCTATCAACGTTGTGGTCTCCAACGGCCCTTTAGGACCCTCAAGGGGTCAGGGATGACTCATCTCAGGGCTCGCTTCCCGCTTAGATGCTTTCAGCGGTTATCGATTCCGAACTTAGCTACCGGGCAGTGCCACTGGCGTGACAACCCGAACACCAGAGGTTCGTTCACTCCGGTCCTCTCGTACTAGGAGCAACTCCCTTCAATCATCCAACGCCCACGGCAGATAGGGACCGAACTGTCTCACGACGTTCTGAACCCAGCTCGCGTACCACTTTAAATGGCGAACAGCCATACCCTTGGGACCGACTTCAGCCCCAGGATGTGATGAGCCGACATCGAGGTGCCAAACACCGCCGTCGATATGAACTCTTGGGCGGTATCAGCCTGTTATCCCCGGAGTACCTTTTATCCGTTGAGCGATGGCCCTTCCATTCAGAACCACCGGATCACTATGACCTACTTTCGTACCTGCTCGACCTGTCCGTCTCGCAGTTAAGCTGGCTTATGCCATTGCACTAACCTCCTGATGTCCGACCAGGATTAGCCAACCTTCGTGCTCCTCCGTTACTCTTTGGGAGGAGACCGCCCCAGTCAAACTACCCACCAGGCACTGTCCGCGAGCCCGATTCAGGGCCCTGCGTTAGAACATCAAACATACAAGGGTGGTATTTCAAGGACGGCTCCAGCGCAACTGGCGTCACGCCTTCAAAGCCTCCCACCTATCCTACACATGTAGGTTCAATGTTCAGTGCCAAGCTGTAGTAAAGGTTCACGGGGTCTTTCCGTCTAGCCGCGGGTACACCGCATCTTCACGGCGAATTCGATTTCACTGAGTCTCGGGTGGAGACAGCATGGCCATGGTTACACCATTCGTGCAGGTCGGAACTTACCCGACAAGGAATTTCGCTACCTTAGGACCGTTATAGTTACGGCCGCCGTTTACCGGGGCTTCGATCAAGAGCTTCGCTTGCGCTAACCCCATCAATTAACCTTCCGGCACCGGGCAGGTGTCACACCCTATACGTCCACTTTCGTGTTTGCAGAGTGCTGTGTTTTTGATAAACAGTCCCAGCCATCTGGTCACTGCGACTCCCAACTGCTCCATCCGCAAGGGACTTCACTGTCAAGAGCGAACCTTCTCCCGAAGTTACGGTTCTATTTTGCCTAGTTCCTTCACCCGAGTTCTCTCAAGCGCCTTGGTATTCTCTACCCGACCACCTGTGTCGGTTTGGGGTACGATGACTTGTAATCTGAAGCTTAGAGGCTTTTCCTGGAAGCAGGGCATCAATGGCTTCCACACCGTAGTGTGTTCGTCTCGTGTCTCAGTGTTGTGTCTCCGGATTTGCCTGGAAACACCACCTACGCACTTTCACCAGGACAACCGTCGCCTGGCCCACCTAGCCTTCTCCGTCCCCCCATCGCAATTACAAGTCGTGCAGGAATATTAACCTGCTTCCCATCGACTACGCCTTTCGGCCTCGCCTTAGGGGTCGACTCACCCTGCCCCGATTAACGTTGGACAGGAACCCTTGGTCTTCCGGCGAGGAGGCTTTTCACCCCCTTTATCGTTACTTACGTCAGCATTCGCACTTCTGATATCTCCAGCATACCTCTCGATACACCTTCGCAGACTTACAGAACGCTCCCCTACCACTCACACATAAGTGTGAATCCGCGGCTTCGGTGCCTGGTTTGAGCCCCGTTACATCTTCCGCGCAGGCCGACTCGACTAGTGAGCTATTACGCTTTCTTTAAATGATGGCTGCTTCTAAGCCAACATCCTAGCTGTCTGAGCCTTCCCACATCGTTTCCCACTTAACCAGAACTTTGGGACCTTAGCCGGCGGTCTGGGTTGTTTCCCTCTTCACGACGGACGTTAGCACCCGCCGTGTGTCTCCCGGATATTACTTACTGGTATTCGGAGTTTGCATGGGGTTGGTAAGTCGGGATGACCCCCTAGCCCAAACAGTGCTCTACCCCCAGTAGTATTCGTCCGAGGCGCTACCTAAATAGCTTTCGGGGAGAACCAGCTATCTCCGAGTTTGATTGGCCTTTCACCCCCAGCCACAGGTCATCCCCTAACTTTGCAACGTTAGTGGGTTCGGTCCTCCAGTTGATGTTACTCAACCTTCAACCTGCCCATGGCTAGATCACCCGGTTTCGGGTCTACACCTTGCAACTAGACGCCCAGTTAAGACTCGGTTTCCCTACGGCTCCCCTATACGGTTAACCTCGCTACAAAATGTAAGTCGCTGACCCATTATACAAAAGGTACGCAGTCACCCCGAAGGGCTCCCACTGCTTGTACGTACACGGTTTCAGGTTCTATTTCACTCCCCTCACAGGGGTTCTTTTCGCCTTTCCCTCACGGTACTGGTTCACTATCGGTCAGTCAGGAGTATTTAGCCTTGGAGGATGGTCCCCCCATATTCAGACAGGATGTCACGTGTC
>NZ_JBQBFF010000001.1:3575000-3645000 GCF_051919185.1 Aeromonas sp. 97A
ATTCACGGTCCACCTGAGCCCAAACCGAGGACTCCCACGCCACCTGCAAGGTGACCTGCTGACCGTAATCCGCTGCCAGCAATTCGCCATTATGGCTGCTGATCAGCGACTCGACCGTCCCCATGTCACCGTAATCGCAGTGAATGAGAGAGGGAGTGCGTGGCACCTTGAGCAGGGTGGGCAGTTGCTTGAGGGCCGCACCGACGCCGCCTCCATAAGCTTTGACCAGCCCACCGGTACCAAGCTGGATGCCGCCGTAGTAACGCACTACCACGGCGCAGATTTCACCGATCCCCGACCCCATCAGTTGGGCCAGGATCGGCTTGCCCGCCGTACCGGACGGTTCACCATCATCGCTGAAGCCATAGACTTGGCTATCTTGCGGCGCACCCGCCACAAACGCCCAGCAGTGGTGGCGAGCGGTCGGATGTTGGCGCTTGATCTCGTTGACCCACCCCTTGGCCGCCTCGACGGTCGGGGTGTGGGCGATCAGGGTAATGAAGCGGCTCTTCTTTATCTCTTCGGTCAACTCCAGCGGGGCAGCTGGAATGGAGTACGCTGCCGCCATCAGAGCCCTGCTTGTCTGGTCATGTTCTCCACCCCATTGGCGTGCAGCACCACGTTGTCTTCGATGCGGATGCCGCCGAACGGACGCAGCGCCTCCACCTTGTTCCAGTTGACCCGCTTGCCCTGTTCGCCCTGACGCAGCGGCTCCAGCAAACTGTCGATGAAGTAGAGCCCCGGCTCGATGGTGAACACCTGACCCACCTCCATCACCCGGGTGCAGCGCAGATAGGGGAACAGCTCGGGCGCCGCCAGATGGGTGCCGCGCTCATCCTGCATGAAACCGCCCGCATCGTGCACCTGCAAACCGAGGAAGTGGCCTAGGCCGTGAGGGAAGAAGACGTTGGTCACCCCGGTGTTGATCATCTCGTCTACCGACATGTCCACCAGCTCGGTCGCTTGCAGCAGGCGCGCCAGCTTGTGGTGCATCTGTAGATGCAGCTCGCTGTAACGGCGACCCGGTTTGATCTCCTTGATGATCTCCTGCTGCTGCTCGTCGAGGGCAGCAATCAGATCGGCAAACTCGCCGCGCCGCCACGCCCAGGTGCGGGTGATGTCGGAGGCATAACCGTGAAAATCGACACCGGCATCGATCAGGAAAGAGTGGCGCTCCGCATCGGGCACCCGCACGGCAGACAAATGAGTGTAGTGAAGGATGGCCGCATTGCGGTTGATGGCGACGATATTGCCGTAGGGTGCCTCATTGGCCCCCTGCCCGACCGCCTTCATGTAGGCCAGATTGATCTCGAACTCGCTCGCCCCCGCCATAAAAGAGTCCTTGGCAGCGATATGGCCGCGAACCCCGATCCGGTTCGCCTCGCGCAGACACTCCAGCTCGTAGGGGGTCTTGTAGGCACGGTGATAATGCAGGTAGTTGAGCACCGCCTCGGGATTGGGCTGGGTCAGCCCCAGCAGCTCGGCCACTTCCAGATGGCCCCCCAGATAGGCCCACTCCTGCTTGTTGGCAGGCAGATGGTCGGCCACCTGTTCCGGCCGGGTCAGGAAACGGATATCGAAGAACTCGACCCAGAAGGCATTGGGCAGATCCGCTACCTTGTGCCAGAAATCCACCGGGCGGTAGAACAGCAATACCGGTTTGTTCACCCCGTCCACCAGCAGCCAGCAGTGGGGATTGTCCAGCACCGGCAACCAGGCCTTGAAGTGCGGGTTTACCTTGAACGGGTAATCCTGATCATCGAGGAAGATGCGGTGGGTCTGGCCGGAGTGGATGGCCAGTCCGCTGAGCCCCTGTTGTTGCAGAATGTCGCGGGTGCGCTGCTGCAAGGTATCGAGGTGCTGGGCAAAAAGTTGGCTGTAGCTGCTCATGGCGTCCTGCTCCGAGGTGAATGTGATTGCAGCATAACATCAAGCGCTTGGCGGCTCGACCCGTCAAGCTGCCGCTTCGTGAGGTAACGCATACGTTACAAACGTGTTTGTTATCAACGGAAAACCAATTATTAACAAATCAAAAACAATTCAATACACTGCCGGTAGATACATGAAGTCAGGGATTACTCATGGACAACCTCTGCCTGTGGCAACCGGATCCGCTCGGGATGCAGCAATCCAACCTCTACCGTTTTATGGCGGAGGTGAACCGTTTCCACGGCTTGCAGTTGCAGAACTACCCGCAGCTTTATCAATGGTCGGTGGAGAAGACCACCCGTTTCTGGCCGCTGGTATGGCAGCACTGCGGCGTCAAGGGCGAGCTCGGCAACATAGTGGCGGAGAACCGTCAGGATATGCAGCGCACCCGCTGGTTCCCCGATAGCCGCCTCAACTTCGCCGAAAACCTGCTGCGCCGTCAGGACGAGAGCCCGGCCATCATCTCCCGCATCGAAGGGGGTCCAAGCCGTACTCTGAGCTGGGGTGAACTGAGTGATCAGGTTGCCCGGCTGGCTCAATGGCTGCGGAATCAGGGGATTGGTCGTGGCGATGTGGTTGCCGCCTATCTGCCCAATATCCCGGAAACCGTGGTAGCCATGCTGGCAACCACCAGTCTGGGGGCGATCTGGACCTCCACCAGCCCCGACTTTGGCGAGGCCAGCGTGGTGGAGCGCTTCGGCCAGACCCGACCGCGGGTGCTGTTTGCGGTGGATGGCTATCGCTACAACGGCAAAGCTATCGATATTCAGGACAAAGTAGTAGGGGTCGTCAGCCAGATCGGCAGCATAGAGCAGACGGTGATGATCCCCCTGCTCGGCAACCCGCTGCAGCTTGGTCACGACTGGCAGCAAGTGCTGGCGAGCCAGCCGGACGCCAGCCTCCAGTTCGAGCCGATGGCCTTCAATGACCCGCTCTATATCCTCTATTCATCCGGCACCACCGGCAAACCCAAGTGCATCGTGCACGGCATCGGCGGCACCCTGCTGCAACACCTGAAAGAACACCAGCTGCACTGCGACATCAAACCGGGGGAGCGGATTTTCTACTTCACTACCTGTGGCTGGATGATGTGGAACTGGCTGGTGAGCGCCCTCGCCTCCGGTGCCACCCTGGTGCTCTATGACGGCTCGCCATTTTATCCGGATGGCAACGTGCTGTGGGATCTGGCCCGCGACGAGCAGGTCAGCTTGTTCGGCACCTCGGCCAAATATCTCGATGCACTGCACAAGCAGGGTTATGCCCCCATCAAGACCCACGATTTGCCGCACTTGCGGCTGATCTGCAGCACCGGATCTGTGCTGTCGCCGGAGGGGTTCGACTACGTCTATCAGCAGATAAAGCAGGATGTGCAACTCGGCTCCATCTCAGGTGGCACCGATATCTGCTCCTGCTTCGTCATCGGCAACCCGCTCAGCCCTGTCTATCGCGGCGAGAGCCAGGGGCGCGGCCTCGGCCTCGCGGTGCAGGTATTCAACGAGGCGGGCCAGCCGGTGCAGGGAGAGAAAGGCGAGCTGGTCTGCACCAAGCCGTTCCCAGCCCAGCCTATCTACTTCTGGGGCGACGAGAATGGCGACAAGTACCACGCCGCCTACTTCGAGCGGTTCGACAACATCTGGTGCCACGGCGACTGGATCGAGCTGACCCCGACTGGCGGCATTCTGTTCTACGGCCGCTCCGACGCCACCCTCAACCCGGGCGGCGTGCGCATCGGCACCAGCGAGATCTACCGCTATGTCGAGCAGCTGGACGAGGTGGAGGAGAGCATCGTCATCGGCCAGCAGTGGCAGCAAGACGAACGGGTGGTGCTGTTCGTCAAGCTCAAGGTGGGTTGCAAGCTGGATGAGCCGCTGCGCGAGCGGATCCGCCAGCAAATAAAGCAGCACTGCACCGCCCGCCACGTGCCCGCCCGCATCCTGCAGGTGGATGCCATCCCCCGCACCAAGTCCGGCAAGATCGTCGAACTGGCGGTGCGCGAAGTGGTACACAACAGACCCGTCAACAATACTCATGCCCTCGCCGATCCCGAGGTGCTGAACCAGTATCGCAACCGGCCGGAACTGGCCAGTTGATAACAAACTCACATCCATCCGAGGCGCCGCAAGGCGCCTCTCTTGTACCCGTTCTGTGATGAAGAGCTTTTACTCGAGATCTGTTAAACAAATGTTTTAAATAGGTGTTGAAAATGTCTCCTTTTGGATCAATAGTGAGCCTCGCCCCCTGCTGGGGATTAAGGAGCACCACTCCCCACTGAGTGGGAACAAGGAGACACTCTCATGATCTACCAAGGCGAAACCCTGTCGGTCAGCTACCTCGAAAACGGCATTGCCGAACTGAGGTTTGATGCCCCGGGTTCAGTCAACAAGCTGGATCGCGCTACCCTGCTCTCCCTGAGCGAAGCGATCGCCGCATTACAACAAGAACGTGAACTAAAAGGTCTGATCCTCACCTCCGGCAAAGACGCCTTTATCGTCGGTGCCGACATTACCGAATTCCTGGAACTGTTCGATCTGCCGCAAGAAGATCTGCTCGGCTGGCTGAAAAAGGCCAACGACATCTTCAATGCCATCGAAGATCTGCCTGTTCCGACCCTCTCCGCCATCAAGGGCCACGCTCTGGGCGGCGGTTGCGAGACCATTCTCTCCACCGACTTCCGCCTGGCCGACACCACAGCCAAAATCGGCCTGCCCGAGACCAAACTCGGCATCATGCCGGGCTTTGGCGGCACAGTCCGTCTGCCGCGGGTGATCGGCGCCGACAATGCGCTTGAGTGGATCACCACCGGCAAGGATTACCGTGCCGATGACGCCCTCAAGGTGGGCGCTATCGACGCCGTGGTCGCCCCGGACGCACTGCAGAGCGCTGCGCTGCAGATGATCAAGGACGCCATCGCGGGCAAGCTGGACTGGCAGAGCCGTCGCGCAGCCAAGAAAGCGCCGCTGCGCCTCTCCAAACTGGAAGCCATGATGAGCTTCACCACCGCCGCCGGCATGGTTGCCGCCGTGGCGGGCAAACACTATCCGGCGCCGATGACCGCGGTGAAAACCGTCGAGGCCGCTGCTGGCATGGGCCGTGACGAAGCGCTAGTCGTTGAAGCACAGGGCTTCATCAAGCTGGCCAAGACCGATGTCGCCAAGGCGCTGGTCGGCATCTTCCTGAATGATCAGCACATCAAGGCGCTGGCCAAGAAGGCGGCCAAACAGGCGAGCAAGGCCACTGGCCACGCCGCCGTACTGGGTGCCGGCATCATGGGCGGCGGCATCGCCTACCAGTCTGCCAGCAAGGGCATTCCGGCGGTGATGAAGGATATCAACGAGAAGGCGCTGGCACTTGGCATGGGCGAAGCCACCAAGCTGCTCAATGGCCAGCTCGAGAAGGGCCGCATCGATGGCATCAAGATGGGCCAGGTGCTCTCCGCCATCACTCCGACTCTCAGCTATGACAACGTCAAAGGCGTGGACATCGTCGTCGAAGCTGTGGTTGAAAACCCGAAAGTGAAAGCCGCCGTACTGGGCGAAGTGGAAGGGATCATTGGCGAAGGCGCCGTGCTCGCCAGCAACACCTCCACCATCCCCATCTCCCTGCTGGCCAAGGGGCTGAAGCGCCCGCAGAACTTCTGCGGCATGCACTTCTTCAACCCGGTGCACCGCATGCCACTGGTGGAGATCATCCGCGGCGAGCAGACCTCCGATGAAACCATCAACCGTGTGGTGGCCTACGCCGCCGCCATGGGCAAGTCCCCGGTTGTGGTCAACGACTGCCCTGGCTTCTTCGTCAACCGCGTGCTGTTCCCCTACTTCTTCGGCTTCAACAAGCTGGTCGCCGATGGTGCCGACTTCGCGGCCGTCGACAAGGTGATGGAGAAGGAGTTCGGCTGGCCCATGGGCCCCGCCTACCTGCTGGACGTGGTCGGCATCGACACCGGCCACCACGCCGGTGACGTGATGGCGCAGGGCTTCCCGGCACGCATGAGCAAGGAAGGTCGCACCGCCATCGACGTGATGTACGAAGTGAACCGCTTCGGTCAGAAGAACGGCAAGGGCTTCTACGCCTACGAACAGGACAAGAAGGGCAAGCCGAAGAAGGTGGCCGACGCCGCCAGCTACGAGCTGCTGGCCCCCATCGCCAAGCCGAAACAGGATTTCGACAAGGACGCCATCATCGCTCGCATGATGATCCCGATGATCAACGAGGTGGTGCTCTGTCTGGAAGAGGGCATTGTCGCCACGCCAGCCGAAGCCGACATCGCACTGGTCTACGGTCTGGGCTTCCCTCCCTTCCGCGGCGGCGTGTTCCGCTATCTGGACACTATCGGTCTGGATCGCTACGTGGCCATGGCCGACCAGTATGCCGACTTGGGCCCGCTCTACCGCGTCAGCGACAAGTTGCGCGAGATGGCCGCCCAGGGCAAAACCTTCTACTGATTGCGGAAAGGAGATCCATTCATGAAAGACGTAGTCATTGTCGACTGTATCCGGACCCCGATGGGCCGGTCCAAGGGCGGCGCCTTCCGCAACGTGCGTGCAGAAGATCTGTCCGCGCACCTGATGAAATCCATCCTGCTGCGCAACCCCAACCTCGACCCAAACGAGATCGAGGATATCTACTGGGGCTGCGTGCAGCAGACCCTGGAGCAGGGCTTCAACATCGCCCGCAACGCCGCACTGCTGGCAGGTATTCCGAAGCAGGTGGGGGCGGTCACCGTCAACCGCCTGTGCGGCTCCAGTATGCAGGCGCTGCACGACGCCTCCCGCGCCATTCAGGTGGGTGACGGGGATATCTTCATCATCGGCGGCGTTGAGCATATGGGTCACGTGCCGATGAGCCACGGCGTTGACTTCCATCCCGGCATGGCCAAGTCGGTGGCGAAAGCCTCCGGCATGATGGGGCTGACCGCCGAGATGCTCGGCAAGCTGCACGGCATCAGCCGCCAACAGCAGGACGAGTTTGCCGCCCGCTCCCATCGCCGCGCTCACGCCGCCACCGTGGAAGGGCGTTTTGCCAAGGAGATCGTCGGGCTGGAAGGCCATGACGCCAGCGGCGCCCGCTTCTTCTACGACTATGACGAGGTGATCCGCCCGGAGACCACGGTCGAAACCCTGAGCCAACTGCGCCCGGTGTTTGACCCGGTCAACGGCACCGTCACCGCCGGCAGTTCCTCGGCCCTGTCCGATGGCGCCGCCGCCATGCTGGTGATGAGCGCGGATCGCGCCAAGGCCCTCGGCCTCACGCCGCGCGCCAAGGTACGTGCCATGGCCATCGCCGGCTGTGATGCCGCCATCATGGGTTACGGCCCGGTACCGGCCACCCAGAAGGCGCTCAAGCGTGCCGGTCTGACTGTCGGTGATATCGACCTGTTCGAGCTGAACGAGGCGTTTGCCGCCCAGTCCCTGCCCTGCGTGAAGGATCTGGGTCTGCAGGATCAGGTGGACGAGAAGGTGAACCTGAACGGCGGCGCCATTGCGCTGGGCCACCCCCTCGGCTGCTCCGGCGCCCGCATCTCCACCACCCTCATCAATCTGATGGAGGAGAAGGATGCCACCCTGGGGGTTGCCACCATGTGTATCGGTCTGGGTCAGGGCATCGCCACCGTGTTTGAACGGGTGTGATAACCAACCGGATCGACGGGATGCACTACTGAGAGTTGTCCCTTTTCGGGGCCAGTCTGACTGGCCCCTTTTCAAGTCTGTGACGATCGCCACACGGGGTGCTCGTCAGTGGTCAGAAGCTGTCTGTTGGCCGTCCCGTTTGGGTCGGCCTTTTTTCGTTTTAATCTTATCAATAGGCTGTTATTGCCTTAAACCTCACATTAGATGGGGGGCTTGCTTGCTTTTTACTCCCCCGACAGGTTCAATCTGCACAAAAAAATGGGTGGATGCACATACATATGTCAATGAGCAAACAACTGCTGATCGTCGATGACGACCAAGAGATCCGCGAGCTGCTCAATGAGTACCTGACCCGGGCGGGCTTTCAGGTATTGACGGCGGCGGAGGGCAATGAGATGCGCCAGCAACTCGCCCAGCACAGCCCGGACCTGATTATTCTGGACATCATGATGCCCGGCGAGGACGGTTTTACCCTCTGCCAGCAGATCCGTCGTGACTCCCAGGTGCCCATCATCATGCTGACCGCTGCCTCCGACGAAGCGGATCGGGTGATCGGCCTGGAACTCGGTGCCGACGACTATATCGCCAAGCCGTTCAGCCCCCGCGAACTGCAGGCCCGCATCAAGGCACTGCTGCGCCGCGCCGAATTCCGCCAGCCGGAAAAAGAGAAAGAGCCGAGCCGCCGCCTGCGTTTTGCCGAGTGGACCCTCGACACCCTGAGCCACCAGCTGACCCATGATGATGGCAGCCTGCTGGATCTCTCCGGCAGCGACGCCATGCTGCTCGGCATGTTCCTGCAACAGCCCGGCGTGGTGCTGGATCGGGACACCATCTCGGATGCCACCCGCGGCCGCGAAAGCCTGCCGATGGAGCGCGGCATCGACGTACAGATCAGCCGTCTGCGCCAGAAGCTGGGCGATAACGGCAAGAGCCCGCGTATTATCAAGACCATTCGCGGCAGTGGCTACATGCTGATTGCCGAGGTGCACGAGCTGCCATGAGCAACAAGTGGTCCTGGGGGGCGCTGGTGCCCCGCTCCCTGTTGTCACGGATGATCCTGCTGCTGTTGCTGGCCATCCTGCTCTCCCAGACCATTCTGACCGGCATCTGGATGCAGCAGATCCAGAAGCGGGAGCTGGAGGGGATGCTCAGCACCACCCGCAACCTCGCCATGTCTGCCGCTTCCACCGTCAATTTCTTCAAATCCCTGCCGCTGCAATATCGCCACATAGCGCTGGACCAGCTGCGCAACATGGGGGGCAGCCGCTTCTTCGTCTCGCTCAACGAGGAAGAGATCCACATCAACGCCATCCCCGACAGCGAACGCAAGACGCAGGTGCTGGAGGAGGTTCAGGGAGTGCTGACCCGCAAGCTCTCCGACGCCATGGCGATCAAGGTGGACTTCTCCCGACCCGATGACCTCCACGTCTTCAACAACGACACCCTGCTGGCGGATCTCCCCTCCTCCTGGGCCCGCTACACCCTGTCGCTGGAGCCGCTCAATCCACCGGTACTGGTGACCCAGATCGAGATTGAAAAGGGGGAGTGGCTCTATCTGGCGGCCCTGCTGCCCGCCCCCTACATGACCCTCGACGATACCGTGATGCCGAGCAACCAGGTGCGCTTCATCGCCCTGATGACGGTGTTCCTCTGCTTCTTCACCTTTATGCTGGTGCGCTGGCAGACCCGGCCGCTGCGCCGTCTCGCCAAGGCGGCGGTGAATCTGGGCAAGGATATTGATCAGCCTTCGCTCAAGGAGGAAGGAGCGTCGGAAATCGTGGCGGCGACCCGCGCCTTCAACATCATGCAGCACCGCATTCGTCGCTATATCGACGATAGAGAGCGGCTGTTCAGCTCGATTTCCCACGACCTCAAGACCCCCATCACCCGGCTGCGGCTACGGGTCGAACTGCTCGATGACGAGGTACAGATCGCCAAGTTCAACAAGGATCTCGACGAGCTGGAGCTGATGGTGAAAGGGGCGCTGCAGACGGTCAAAGAGACCGACATTCACGAGAATATCGAGGAGATCGACATCAACGCCCTGCTTGAGCAGATGGCGGAGTCGATGAACCTGCACGACGAGCGGCTGACCATCGAAGGCCATTGCAAGTGGCCCTATCGCGGCAAGCTGCTGGCGCTCAAGCGCTGCATCGGCAATCTGGTGGACAACGGCATCAAGTACGGCCAGAAGGTTCGCATCATCATCATGGATGACGAGGAGATGCTGATCCTCTTTATCATGGATGAGGGCCCCGGCCTGCCGGACGATCAGTTCGAGCGCATTTTCGAACCCTATTACCGGCTCAGCACGGATCAGGCTGGCACCGGCCTCGGCCTTGGCATCGCCCGCAACATAGCCCACGCCCACGGCGGCGATCTGGTGCTGGAAAATCGTCCGCAAGGTGGCCTGCAGGCCACGCTCTCCCTACCAAGGCAGTAACCTTATGAAGTGGTTGTCTTTTTCTGTCATCGCCCTGCTCTCTGCTCCCGTTGCCGCCTCCCAGGTGGAAGTGCTGCACTGGTGGACGTCCGGCGGCGAAGCGAAAGCGGTCGAAGTGCTCAAATCCGAGTGGACCAAACAGGGCAATCAGTGGAACGACTTCGCAGTGCAGGGCGGCGGCGGCAAGAGCGCCATGACGGTATTGAAGAGCCGGGCGCTGGCGGCCAACCCGCCCGAAGCGGCCCACCTCAAGGGTTACGAGCTCAAGGAGTGGGCCGGACTCGGCTTTTTGCGCGATCTCAGCCCGATGGCCGAACACCTCGGCTGGTACAGTCAGATGCCGCCCATGGTGCGTGCCACCCTCAGCCAGAATGGCGCCCTGATGGCGGTGCCCACCGGCATCCACCGGGTCAACTGGTTGTGGCTCAACCGCAAGATCTTCGAGCGCAACAAGCTGACTCCACCCACCAGCTGGGCCCAGTTTGTCACCGTCTCCGACCAGCTTAAAAAACGGGGCATCACCCCGCTCGCCATCGGCAACGAGCCCTGGCAGCTGGCGGTACTGTTTGAAACGGTGGCACTCGGTGAGGGCGGAAAAGAATTCTATCGCAAGGCGTTCCTCGAGCAGGACAGCGCCACCCTGACCGGCCCCGACATGGTGCGGGTGCTGACCCGCTTCCAGCAGCTGCGCGCCTATGTGCCGCAAAAATACGCCGGTCTGAAATGGCATCAGGCCACCAACCTGCTGGAGAGCGGTGGCGCCGCCATGCAGGTGATGGGCGACTGGGTAAAAGGGGAGCTGAGCGCGGGCAACTACCGACCGGGTGAGGATATCGCCTGTCTGCCGAGCCCGGGCAGCGCCGGACTGTTCAGCTACAACCTCGACTCCATCGCCATGTTCAAACAGCGGGATCCGGCCCAGCTGCAGGCGCAGGGCGATCTGGCCCAGCTGCTGATGACGCCGAAATTCCAGGAGGAGTTCAATCGGGTTAAGGGGTCTATTCCGGCTCTGACCAATCCCGACATGAGCAAGTTCGACCGCTGCGCCGTCCGCTCCTATCAGGATTTCCTGCTGGCGGAAAAGCAGGACAACCTGCTGCCCAGCATGGCGGAGGGGATGGCGACGCCGACCAATATGCGGCAGGCGATCCTCGATGTGCTGAGCAACTTCTTCAACGATCCCAAGGCCAACCCGGAGCAGACGGCGCTGCATCTGGAGCGGGCCATGCGCTCGACCCGCTGATCCGGGCACATTGCCAAACGGCAGAACTGACAAAGGCGGAATTGCTCCGCCTTTGTTGTTGAATCGTCATCCGATTCAGGATTGATCGTTCTCGTCCTCATCCTCGTCATAGTAATCGCTGAGCTCGATCCAGAGACCCAACCCGACCATCACCATGGAGCCGAACCAGGTACCGGTATTCCCGATCGGGCTGCCCATCACTATCATGGCGAAGGACAAGAACCCCATGCCTGCATAGGCTTGTAATCTGCCGTAGGAGACCTGCATATTCACCTCCTTGTTGAATATGGTTCAATTTTTATATTACTCGTCCGGCGCAAGCTGGATAGGGTTGAATAACATTTCGGTTACATATGCTGGTGAATGGGTCGTTTGTTTGATTATTTTTTAGCCCTGAGTATCATTGGCAGCCGAATAGGTTGAAGGTTGATAATAGATGAGTGATTTATTCTGCGGCGCAACTCACGAGTTGGACGCAATCGGGCTTCGTTGCCCGGAACCCGTTATGATGGTTCGCAAGAAAGTGCGGCTGATGGCGGATGGCGAGACCCTGCTGGTCAGCGCCGACGATCCTTCAACCACCCGCGACATCCCCAGTTTCTGCCGCTTTATGGATCACACCCTGGTCGCCAGCGAGACAGAGCAGGCCCCCTATCGCTACCTGATCCGCAAGGGTCAATAAGCCCCCGTACCGGAGCACTCCATGACAACCATTACCCGAATCGGCACCACCCAGCGTTGGTCAGACGTGGTCATCCACAATGGCACCCTCTACGTGGTGGAAGTGCCCGTCAGCGAAGAGGCCGACATCCACCAGCAGACCCGCGAAGTGCTGGCAAGCCTGCAGCGCCTGCTGGAAGCCAACGGCTCCGGCGTAGACAAAATTCTGATGGCCAATATCTATCTGAAAGACATTGGTGACATCGCGGCCTTCAACGAGCAGTGGGATGCCTGGATCCCGGCTGGCACCGCCCCCGTGCGCGCCTGCGTACAAGCCCGTCTGGCCCACGAAGGCTACAAGGTGGAAGTGCAGCTGACTGCAGCTGTCTAAGCCTTTCCCGGCTTGAGCTTGAGATAGCAAAAGGCCCCGCCATCACTGGCGGGGCCTTTTCGTTACCGAAACCTGAGCGACTTAGGCGGTCGGGGTCAGGGTAATGGTCACGCGGCGGTTCTGGGCTTTGCCAGCGGCTGTGCTGTTGGTAGCAACCGGCTGATCCGGGCCTACGCCGGTGGTGGAGATGCGGCTACCTGCTACGCCCTGACCAATCAGCTGGGCAGCAACGGCATCGGCACGATCGCGGGAGAGCTTCATGTTCAGGTCGCGGGAACCTGTGCTGTCGGTGTGACCGACCACGTTCAGGCGGGTCTTGTCGAACTCGGCAACGACCATGGCCACGCCGGAGAGGGTGTTGGCACCGGCCGCTTTCAGTTGGGAGCTGGAGCTGTCGAAGGTGACGTTGTTCGGCATGTTGAGGATCAGCTCATTGCCATTGCGGGTCACGCTGACGCCGGTGCCCTGCAGCTTCTCGCGCAGCTTGGCCTCCTGCACGTCCATGTAGTAGCCGATACCGCCACCCAGCGCCGCGCCGGCAGCAACGCCGGTCAGGATGCCCTTCTTGCGGTCACCCTTGCTGGAGGAGAGCGCACCTACGGCCGCACCGGCAGCGGCGCCAGCCAGCGCGCCCCAGGCACCTTTGGAGGTCTGGGATTCACCTGTGTAGGGGTTGGTGGTACAGCCGCTCAGGGCAACGGTCAGTGCCAGAGCAGGCACCAGGATCTTGGCTCGCATGAAAAAACCTCTGTGAAAACAATCCGGCACCATGCCGGGGGCCGGATTGTAACGCGCTGGCACGCCATTGTCTGACGCAAGCCTGAACAGACGGCGAGAGTGGTGTTTTTTTGGGCAATCGGCGGGCTGTCAGCGCGGTAACTGACACTCGGCGTGGCAAGGACAGCTGACCAGATGATCGTTCACCATCCCCACCGCCTGCATAAAGGCGTAACAGATGGTGCTGCCGACGAAGTTGAAGCCGAGCTTCTTGAGCGCTTTAGACATGGCATCCGACTCCGGCGAGGTCGCCGGAATATCGCCGTTGCCTTGCCGCTGGTTGACGATGGGGGCGCCGCCGACAAAGCCCCACAGGTAGTCGGCGAAGTCGATCCCCTGCTCCTGCAACGTCAGATAAGCGCGGGCATTTCTGATGATCGACTGCACCTTGAGCCGGTTGCGGATGATGCCGGTGTCCTGCATCAGCCGCTCTACATCCTGCTCGTCAAAGCGGGCAATCTGCACCGGATCAAAGTCGGCATAGGCGCGGTAATAGCTCTCGGTGCGCTTGAGGATGGTGATCCACGACAGCCCAGCCTGCTGGCCGTCGAGGCAGAGCTTGGCAAACAGCTCACGGGCGTCATAGACCGGCCTGCCCCACTGTTTGTCATGGTATTCAATGTATTCCGGGTCTTTGGTCACCCAGGCGCAGCGCAGTTCCATTTCCTCTCCCTTGTTATTTCAGCGGTGTGCCCGACCCTGCCCACTGTGCAGGCGGCACTGCTCACATCATATACCGGACATCCCGCCCGACCAGCTACAGCGCAGCACCATCCCGCGAATCCGCTGCAATTTCGCCTATTATCCGACCATGCCAGACGGTATACTCCCTCGGTTCACATTCAGCAAATCTTGCTCTGATTTTCACTTCGCGCGAAAAAAATTATGCAAAAATTCGATGTCAAAACCTTTCAGGGCCTGATCCTGCAGCTGCAGGACTATTGGTCCCGCCAGGGCTGTACCATCATTCAGCCGCTGGATATGGAAGTGGGTGCCGGTACTTCCCACCCCATGACCTGTCTGCGTGCCCTGGGCCCGGAGCCCATCGCCTGCGCCTACGTGCAACCGTCCCGCCGTCCGACTGACGGCCGCTACGGTGAAAACCCGAACCGCCTGCAGCACTACTACCAGTTCCAGGTGATCATCAAGCCTTCCCCCGACAACATTCAGGAACTCTATCTGGGCTCCCTGAAAGAGCTGGGCATGGATCCTGAAATCCACGACATCCGCTTCGTGGAAGACAACTGGGAAAACCCGACCCTGGGTGCCTGGGGTCTGGGTTGGGAAGTGTGGCTGAACGGCATGGAAGTGACCCAGTTCACCTACTTCCAGCAAGTTGGCGGCCTCGAGTGCAAGCCGGTCACCGGCGAGATCACCTACGGTCTCGAGCGTCTGGCCATGTACATTCAGGGCGTGGACAGCGTCTACGATCTGGTCTGGTCTGATGGCCCGCTGGGCAAGACCACCTACGGCGACGTGTTCCACCAGAACGAAGTGGAGCAATCCACCTACAACTTCGAACACGCCGATGTGGAGTTCCTGTTCCACTGCTTCGAGCAGTACGAGAAGGAAGCCCAGAATCTGCTGGCACTGGAAAAACCGCTGCCGCTGCCTGCCTACGAGCGCATCCTCAAGGCCGCTCACTCCTTCAACCTGCTGGATGCCCGCAAGGCCATCTCGGTCACCGAGCGTCAGCGCTACATCCTGCGCATTCGCACCCTGACCAAGGCCGTAGCAGAGGCATACTACGCCTCCCGCGAAGCGCTGGGCTTCCCTATGTGTCAGCGCAGTGAGAACAAGCAAGGTTAAGGAACGGACATGGCACAACATACATTTCTGGTAGAGATCGGTACTGCTGAGCTGCCGCCCAAAGCCCTGCGCTCCCTGGCCGAAGCCTTTGCCGACAACTTCAAAGCCGAACTGACCAAGGCCGATCTGGCCTTCGGCGACGTCGAGTGGTTTGCTTCACCGCGCCGTCTGGCGCTGAAGGTAAGCGAGCTGGCTGGCGAACAGCCGAGCAAGAGCGTCGAGAAGCGCGGCCCGGCCGTGGCTCAGGCGTTCGATGCCGAAGGCAAACCGACCAAGGCTGCCGAAGGCTGGGCCCGTGGCAACGGCATCACCGTTGAGCAGGCCGAACGTCTGGTCACTGACAAGGGCGAGTGGCTGGTTCACACCGCCAAGGTCGAAGGCCGTCCGGCCAAAGAATTGCTGGGTGAACTGGTCGCCTCTGCGCTGGCCAAACTGCCGATCCCGAAGATGATGCGCTGGGGCGACAAGACCATCCAGTTCGTGCGTCCAGTGTTCACCGTGACCCTGCTGCTGGATGGTGAGCTGGTTCCCGCTCACATTCTGGGTATCGACTCTGCCCGCACCATCCGCGGTCACCGCTTTATGGGCGAGAGCGAGTTCACCATCGACAACGCCAGCCAGTACCCGCAGATCCTGCAGGAGCGCGGCATGGTGATTGCCGACTTTATGGCCCGCAAGGCCAAGATCAAGGCTGACGTCGAAGCGGCCGCAGCCGCCTTCGGTGGCGTGGCCGATCTGGACGACGCCCTGCTGGAGGAAGTGACCGCACTGGTCGAGTGGCCGGTGGTGCTGACCGCCAACTTCGAAGAGAAGTTCCTGGCCGTGCCGGCTGAAGCGCTGGTGCACACCATGAAGGGTGACCAGAAGTACTTCCCGGTCTACGACAAGAACGGCAAGCTGCTGCCGAAGTTCATCTTCGTCACCAACATCGAGTCGAAAGACCCGAGCCAGATCATCAGCGGCAACGAGAAGGTGGTTCGCCCCCGTCTCTCTGACGCCGAATTCTTCTTCAAGACCGACCTCAAGCAGACCCTGGCCTCCCGCCTGCCGCGCCTTGAAACCGTGCTGTTCCAGCAACAGCTGGGCACCGTCAAGGCCAAGGTCGAGCGTATCGAGACCGTCGCCGGCTTTATCGCCGAACGTATCGGTGCCGACGTGGCTCAGGCCAAGCGTGCCGGTCTGCTCTCCAAGTGTGACCTGATGACCAACATGGTCGGCGAGTTCACCGACACCCAGGGTGTCATGGGGATGCACTACGCCCGTCACGATGGCGAAGACGAAGCGGTTGCCGTGGCCCTCAACGAGCAGTACATGCCGCGCTTTGCCGGCGATGCCCTGCCGTCCGGTCTGGTTGCCTGCGCCGTCGCTCTGGCCGACAAGTTCGACACCCTGGCCGGTATCTTCGGCATCGGCATGCTGCCGAAGGGTGACAAGGACCCGTTCGCCCTGCGTCGCGCCGCCATCGGTGCCCTGCGCATCATGACCGAGAAGCAGCTGGATCTGGATCTGGTTGAACTGGTTGAAGAAGCGGTACGCGTCTACGGCGACAAGCTGACCAACAAAACCGTCGTCACCGACGTGGTCGACTTTATGCTGGGCCGCTTCCGCGCCGCCTATCAGGACGAAGGCATCGGTGCCGACGTGGTGCTGGCCGTGCTGGCCCGCCGCCCGACCCGTCCGCTCGACTTCGATCGTCGCGTCAAGGCCGTCAGCCACTTCCGCACGCTGGATGCCGCACTGGCTCTGGCTGCCGCCAACAAGCGCGTGAGCAACATTCTGGCCAAGGTTGAGGTTCCATTGCCGACTACCGTCAAACCGGAACTGCTGGTCGATGCCGCCGAGAAGGCGCTGGCCACCCAGGTTGCCGAACTGCAAGCCGAACTGGCCCCGCTGTTCGCCGCCGGTGACTATCAGGCTGCCCTCACCCGTCTGGCCGCCCTGCGCGAGCCGGTCGATACCTTCTTCAACGAGGTGATGGTGATGGCCGACGACGAGGCCCTCAAGGCCAACCGTCTGGCGCTGCTGAACAACCTGCGCAACCTGTTCCTGCAAGTCGCGGATATCTCCCTGCTGCAGTGATTCTGGTTGAGTAAGTGATATTAGAAACGGCGCCGTAAGGCGCCGTTTTTTGTTTAGAATAGCGAAATACTCCGCAATGAGGATTAAAAATGGCGATCGAGACAATAAACACAAGTTCTGTTGAGGAATTTTGGGAATATATCTCACCGATAGGGAAATTCGCTTCAAAACTTAGGAGGCCAATATATAGAGGCCAAGGAAATGCATCTTGGCCTCTCACTCCGTCCGTATTACGTTCAGATTTAATAGATAAATATCTAGACTCTCGCCATATAGCACATCATTCAGAAACGGATTTCATTATACTTTTCGAATATTTAATGATTGCAGACTTTGTAAATATGTGTGATCAGGCTGGTTATGATATACCAGCAGAGTCTGACGACTTTAGAAGGTCTATCGACCTCTCCACTTTTGCGGATAAACATCATAGAAATGCATCTGATTGGCCATCTAATAAATATTATTCTATTTTAGCTCTCGCACAGCATCACGGGATTCCTACTCGTCTTCTAGACTGGACATATAACCCCATCGTCGCATCATATTTTGCTACATCTCAAACTCTCAACATGCAGAATAGCGAGCATCCTTTAGCTGTCTGGATAATAGATAAAGAGGATATTCTTGCTAATAGTAGTAAAAGAATAGAAATAATCAGTGTTCCCGGAGGTACAAGCAAGAATTTAGCAGCCCAAAAAGGTTGTTTTATGATTTGCCGCAAAGAACATGGTGTAACACGAAACGATAAGTTTCTAAAAGGAACATATGAGAACCTAACAAACAATACATTGGATGAACTAAATATAAAAACCTACAAAATAACACTGCCAAATAATTTTGCCCCAGAACTATTTAAGCTATGTGGGAAGTTTCATATTTCTTCGGCAACATTATTCCCAGGAATAGATGGAATTGCACGCTCAGTGCTTGAGTTTCAATTAGCGAAGAAAAAGGGTGGCTGGTTATAATTTTTCATTCTCTAATAATATGTAGGCGGTAGGTTCGATTAGCCGTCAGGCGTAATCGGACGTTCGCGTAAATAGGTTCTATCGCCATCACGGCCAGCCGATTTCCCCTCCGGCTGGCCGCCCCTGAATCACGGCAACAACCGCAATCAAAGCCTCTCGATCGTCCGATTACGCTGCGCTAATCGAACCTACAGGGGGGTAATGAGCTGTTATCATTTGAGACAGTGCCCAGCGCCGCCACGCCCAAGAGGAAAGTCATGGATATACCTGCCGCCCCGTCCCCCGCCATCTGCCAGCTGTGTCAGGAGAAAGCCGATCTCGACTTCGATTTCACCATGGCCTTTCAGCCCATCGTTGATTGCAGCCAGCGCACCATCTTCGGCTACGAGGCGCTGGTGCGGGGGCTCAACAACGAGCCGGCGCAGAGCGTGATTGCCCGGGTCAACGATGGCAATCGCTACCGCTTCGATCAGTTGTGCCGGATCAAGGCCATCGCACTGGCCGCCCGCCTCGATATGCGGGGCATGCTGAGCATCAACTTTCTGCCCAATGCGGTCTATCGCCCGGAGCGCTGCATCCGCACCACCCTGCAGGCGGCCCGCGAGCACCACTTCCCCATCGAGCAGATCATGTTCGAGCTGACCGAGGTGGAGCAGGTGCAGGATAGCCAGCATCTTCGCGGTATCGTCGATCACTATCAGGCCCTCGGCTTCAAAACGGCGATCGATGACTTTGGCGCCGGTTACTCGGGCCTCAACCTGCTGGCCGATTTTCACCCCAACATCGTCAAGCTCGATATGCACCTGCTGCGCGGCATCGACCATGACCCGACTCGGCAAGCCATAGTGCGCCACTGTCTGGCGCTGTTTGCCGAGTTGCAGATCACCCCGCTGGCGGAGGGGATCGAGACCCGCGAAGAGATGGCCTGTCTGCGGGAGATGGGCATCAGCCTGATGCAGGGCTATCTGTTTGCCCGCCCCGGCTTCGAAACCCTGCCCGAGGTGGATTTCGCCAGCCTGTAAGCAAATCGGCCTGCACTGACCCCCTCAGCCTACTCCCGCCCGAATAAGAAAACGGACACCCGAGGGTGTCCGTTTTTATGTCATATCACCTTGCCCCGAGGGGCTATGTGCTGACGGTTTACAGATAGCTCTCATCGACGCCGATATGAGCCAGCGCAGCCAGTTCGAGCGGCGTCAGCTGGCTGGCGGAGTCGATCATGGTCGGCTCGCCACGGGCGGACCCGGGCAGTTGCAGCCGCTCCTTGAGCGCATCGGTCAGGCTGCCCACCAGATTGCCCATGCGGGTCAGGCGGGAGACCAGCACAGCCTCAGGGCTGCTTTCGCTATCGGCAAAGCCGGAGACCTGAGCCACCGCGAAGTCGCAGATAGCCCTGGCCCGATCACCAAAAGCCCCTTCCAGCTGTTGCAGCACCTGCCGTGCCTCGCTGTCGCCGAGACGCCCCAGCTCCGCCTGCATATGGCCGGTGTCAAAGCGCAGTCGCGCCCCGGCATCGAGCCGATCCTCCAGCTTGCCAGCCGTATGGTTCACCCACGCCTGATCGGTCTGACCGGCAAACTGCATCAGGCCGCCCAGCACCAACCGCTGGTTGGGACGCGCCGAGGCGAGACTGTCGAGGGCATGACCAAGGGAAGAGCCCTTGGCGTCGCTGCCGCTGGCCAGAGAGAGCGCCAGAGTACGCAGGGTTTGCAGATCGCCGCGGGTCTGCAACTTGGCCATGTGGGAACTGTTGATGGAGCCATCGGCAATGTGTTGATGCAGGGCGTTGAGATCGCTGCTGCTCAGGGTCACCTCGGTCGAGGTTTGATCCCGCAGCAGGTAGCTGGCCTGATAGCTGATAAGATCCAGCGCCAGCTTGTAGCCGGTGGCCGGGGTCTGACGCGCCATGGCGACCTGTTCGCGGGCAGCCCCTTTGCTCTCACCGCTTTGGACGGGTGCCGCATCCGCAGTGGTGGCCGCACTTTGCGCCGGTTCGCCAGCGATTTCAGCCTTGACGGCCCGCTGCAGGTCGGCCACTTCACCCATCGCGGTGTGCAGCTGGCTCATCGCATCCTGCAGCAGTTCGGGGGTGGCGCTGGCGAGCAAGTCGGTCACCTTGCCCCCCACAGTGCCCCACTGCTGGAGCGGGATACCGGCGATGGGGCGGGCCAGCAGCCCGGCAGCCAACTCACGAAGTTGCGGCTGCTCGGAGCCGATGACAACGGCCTGCAACGCGGTGCAGAGCGAGCGCAGTGGGCCGTTGCCGGTCGCCAGAGTGGCGTGCTCCTTGCCCAGTTGTTCGGCGGCGATGTTGTTCAACACGTCCGCCTTGGCAAAGCCACCCAGCGAGCTACCAAATGCAGCCTGCTTCATCAGGCGCTGAAGATCCTCGGGGGACGTGGCGGTTTGCGCCTTCGGCGCAGCAGCACTCTTGCCGCTCCCCAGCAGGTTGCCGATCCACTCTTTGATGGCCACGAACGGACGGGCCAGTTGGGCCCCCAATCGCGAAAGCAGCCCCTGCCCTTTTTGCGGTTCGCTGCGGTTGCCCAGCAAGATCGCATCTTGTCCGGTGGCAACCTGACGTGCCTCCAGCTGGCCCATCCGGCCAACCCCTGTGGTTGCATCACTGTGGTGAGCGACGGCCTGTGTGCCGACGGTGTTTGCTTGAATCTGCATGATGATTGTCTTCTTGTGATGTTTCGCCGCCAGTCTAGGAGAGGCCATCAACAGGGACTATCGGGATTGGTCGCGATTTTTGTACTGAGCGCGGTGCGCTATTTCGCTGACCGAAAAGCTAAAAAAAGAGAGCCACCATTAACAGTGCCGCTGGCGGTGACCTGCTCTAATGGCGCCATCATCAATCTGGAGCCATCAATGAACTCTCTTTATCACGCCGCCATCCACCAGCTGTTTCTCTCCCTCTCGCTGCCTGCGCCGCAACAGGAGGAGAGCGTCACCAGCCTGCAGATCGGCGAACTGACCTGCCATCTGACCGAACACCCGGCCGACTATCTGCTGATGTTTACCCGCCTCGACGCGGCCACCAGCGCTCAGGCCGCCGCCCAGAACCTCTTCAGTCAGGACCCGTGCAAACCGGTACTGGGTTTCGATACCGAGAGCCTGACACCGGTACTGTGGAGTCGCCAGCCCTTGCAGCAGCTGGATCGCACCCAGATCCACCACCAGCTGGAGCAATTGGTACACGCCGCCAGCGAGATCAACAAAGGCCAGGACGGCACTATCCGGCCTTGAGCCATTGACGTGACCACACCCCACGTCACCATAGATGGATAACTACACCTCTGGCCTGAGCAATCTGGGCAGCGGGCCCCCGGACTGGTATGGTTTTGCCATCAATTCATCAACGACCGAGATATCATGAAACGCAAAACCATGGCCCTGCTGCTGGGCACCCATCTGCTGGTCGCGGCGGCAGGCTTTGCCGCCGGTGTCTACACCCTGCCGATCCTGATCGCGCCACCCGCCCCTGATACCGAGCAGGTAGCGGCCAGCCAGCAGCAAGCGAGATTCCACGGCACCTTTCGCCGGGATCTGAAAGACAGCGATCGGCTGCATTGGGGGGAAGGCAAGGTGAGCATAGGGCCGGATGCCGTCAGCCTGATGGGCAAGCTGGCCCCCGGGCCGGACTACCAGCTCTACCTCTCCCCCGAGTTTGTCGAGACCGAAGCCGATTTTGCCCGCCTCAAGGATCAGATGGTGCGAGTCGGGCCAGTGAAGACCTTCGACAACTTTATCGTGCCGCTGCCCGCCACGATCGATCCGGCCCGCTACAGCAGCGTGATCGTCTGGTGTGAAACCTTCGGCCAGTTCATCACCGCCGCCCGTTATCAGGATCTGCGTCTGGAGCAGTAACCTCGCCCCAGACCCGCACCATGACAAAGGGCTGACATCGCTGTCAGCCCTTTGGCTATCCGATCCGCTCGTCATTAACGCTCCGGCTTGGTCATCTCCCGCAGCAGCTGATCGATGCAGCCTACGACCTGCTCTGAGTTCTGCTCTATCTCGCGGTAGAGAGCCTCCGCCTCTTCATGCTTGTGCTGATTTTTCAGCTCGATAATCTGCTGGATCACCTGATGCAATCTGGCGTGGGGGGCGGCGATCGCCCTGAAGGCGGGTTGATCGCCGCAGCATGCCTGCCCTTCGCTGAAGTACCAGTGGCCAAGGCGGCACTCCTTGTCACTGACCGCCTCGCTGCGCGACAGCCCCTCCTGCCCATCCAGATAGGCACGCACCCGGGTCTTCCAGCCCATATGAGCGGCGCGCGCGCGACTCAGCACCATCCGCACGTTGGAACCATCCTGGAACTGCCCGGCCAGATCCCCCAGCTTGTCCACCAGGGTCGCCACATGGCTGGCGATATGGGCGGTATCCCGCGCCACCAGCGTGGTGGCCTGGGAGATCTCGTGGACGCTGACGATATTGCGGGTGATCTCGTCGCTCACCGAGGATTGCTCCTCCGAAGCGGCAGCGATCTGGGTATTCATGTCGCGAATGCTGTTGACCGCCCCCTTGATCCGGCCGAGGGCATCTCCCGCCTGATTGGCCCGTTCCACCGACTCCCCCGCCCGCGAGACGCTGTGTTCGATCATGGTCACCGTGGTGCCCACCGCCCGTTGCAACTGCTCTATGGTGCCGCGGATCTCGGCGGTGGAGTGCTGGGTGCGCCCGGCCAGCGAGCGCACTTCGTCGGCTACCACCGCAAAACCGCGCCCCTGTTCACCGGCCCGGGCCGCCTCGATGGCAGCGTTGAGAGCCAGCAGGTTGGTCTGCTCGGCGATGGACTGGATCACCGCCAGCACAGAGCCAATCTGCTCGCTGGCCTTGGCGACCTCTTTCACCGTGTTGCCCGCGCTGGCGATCTCCTCCGCCAGCTGTTCGATCATGTTGACGCTCTGCTGCACCACCTCATCACCGGTGACCGCCTGATTGTCCGCTTCGTTGGCCGCTTCGGCCGCCTGTGCCGTGTTGTTGGCCACCTCGTGTACCGTGCTGGTCATCTCGGTCATGGCGGTGGCGAGCTGGGTGGTCTGCTCCTGCTGGCGCGTCATGCTGCCAAGGTTGCCCGCCGCACTGCGCGACAACCGCTCACTCTCGCCAGCCAGTTCACCCAGAGTGGTGGTGAGCTGGCTGATGGTATCGCGGATCTTGGCAACAAAGCCATTGAACGCCGACCCGAGCCGGCGGATCTCCTCCGGCCCTGCCACCGGCAGCTTGCTGCCGAGATCGCCGGAGCCATTGGCCAGCGCCTCCAGCGCCTTGACGCTGTCGAGCAGCGGACGGCTAAGACGCGCCAGCACCACCACCAGCGCCACCGCAATCAGAGCGGTGCCAAGTAGCGCGATCATTACCATCTGCCAGCTCTGGCGTACCAGCGCGGCTGCCACCTCACTGTGATCACGCGCCAACTCGATCACCCCGACCGCCTTGCCGGAGAAGTCGCGCAACGGTGCCGCCATCACCAGAAAATCGCTCCCCTGCTGCTTGATGGTGGTGAAGCGGCTCTCTCCCGCCAATACCTCCTGATACCAGTCCACCGACTCACCAAGCATGGAGGTACCAGTCAGCATAACGGGTTTACCCTGTTCAAACAGATAGATGGCAAGGCGACTGTCCTTGCCCAGCAGATCGGCAAACAGCGAGGTGTCGAGGGCGCGGCCAAACTCCACCGAGCCGACCGACTGACCATTGAAAGTGACCGGTACTACGCCGCGGATCCCGGTGCCGCCCTGACCGGTCTCCAACCCGCCGACCGGTTGATGATTGCGGTTCACCTCGACCACTGCCAACCGTGTAGTAGAGAGGTCGTCGCCATGATTTGCGGGCTTGTGTACCCGATAAAGGGAAGTAGCCGGGGGAATGTGAAAGTGAAACTGCTCGATCCCCTGCGCCTTGATGGCGGGCCAGAGCGGATCAAACAGATTGGCGAGGGTCTGCCAATCCTTGTCGGCCACCGCTTTGGCTGCATCCGGCCGCTGGGCGATCAGAGTCGCCGCCAGCACGGTTTCATGGCTGGTGTTTTTGATCACCGCTTCCACGTTCTGGAGCTGGCTCCGCAGTGCAGCCTGCTCGGCCGCGAGCGCCCGCTGGCGATTTTCAAACAGATTAAAGGTAAGCAGCACCACGGCGAGCAATACGATGCCGCCGATTGCCAGCAGCGTGATCTGGTGACCCAGCTTGCGAGGGGGGAACATAAGACACCATCCTTGACAGTCATACCCAACCTACAGGATGGAACGGTTAAGTCGGGAGTCCATCATAACTTAACCCTTTGTTGATATTGATCAAACGATTAACAGGCAAAATGCGAGGTGGGTCAAACGGGGGGAATATCCACCAGATAGAGGGCCATTCCCTGCTTCGTGAGAGGCCCTGCATCCAGACAATAACCAACCCGCAGGCTGGCGAACGGATTAACGAAAACGGTGCAGGTGGTAGTCGACATGGTAGTCGTTACCATTGCGGAACATGATGGAGTAGTTGAGGAACTCTCCGCTCTCGCTGTATGAGAGCGAGGTGAGCCGCAGGATAGGGGTCCCCTGCTCGATATGGAGCAGCTCGGCAGTAACCCGATCCGCCAGCACGGCACTGAAGCACTCATAGTTACCCGCAATCGCGATGCCGCACTCCCGTTCGATGTAGTCGAATTTGGACCCTTCCAGATGGGCGACCGACAGATTACGAAACAGTCTGACCGGCATATAGCTCTCTTCCAGCAGCAGAGCCCGACCATCCACCGAGCGGATCCGGCTGGAGTAATAGACGGATTCATTCACCTTCACCCTCAGCTGACTGGCGATGGCCGGTGGCGCAGGCATGGTGTGAAATTCCAATACCTGGCTGGTCAAAGTGCGCCCCTGCTCGCGCATCAGTTCGGTAAACCCGCTCAGCCCTTTTGTCTCATGCTGGACATCCTTTTTCGTCACATAGGTGCCGCTGCCGTGGCGCCGCTCGACCAATCCCCACTCGATCAACATGTCTACCGCTTTGCGAATGGTCATGCGGGAGACACCATACTGTTCTGCCAGCGCTTTTTCGCCCGGCAACACATCTCCCACCCGGCACTCGGCACCGTTTACCCTGATCCTGAGTCGATCAGCCACCGATTTATAGATCACTGCTAGACATCTCCTGTGGTCACAACGCTAACCATCTTATTCTGAATCAAGTAGCTAAATTGCTTAAAAACAATAACTTAACTTTCAACTAAAGCTGCAAGAACATCACAAAACCAAGAGGTACAACAATATCGCAAAAGTTAGACATCTTTGTCTAAATAACTGCATGCGTCAGATCACATTATTCCAAGATATTTCATGAGGTCTCTTTTTATCGTTGCTAATTTGCATCAGGCAACACCGGCAAGGATTCGATTAGCTATTTCAACCAAGGGACAATATATGCTCAGTCAAATTCAACGTTTTGGCGGAGCAATGTTCACTCCTGTACTGCTTTTTCCTTTTGCAGGTATGGTAGTAGGCATTGCAATTATGCTGAAAAACCCGATGTTTGTCGGTGAATCACTGGCAAACCAACAGGGATTATTCTTCCAGATCATCCATATTATTGAAGAGGGTGGCTGGACAGTATTCAGGAATATGCCGCTTATATTTGCGATTGGCCTGCCAATCGGTCTGGCAAATAAGGCACAAGCCAGAGCCTGTCTGGCTGTATTGGTCAGTTTCATGACCTGGAACTATTTTATCAACGCTATGGGCATGACCTGGGGCAGTTATTTCGGGGTCGACTTCAGTCAGGATGTGGGGGGTGAAAGTGGCCTCGCCATGGTGGCGGGGATCAAAACCCTGGATACCAGCATCATAGGGGCCATCGTCATCTCCGGCATCGTGACGGCACTACACAACCGCCTGTTTGATCGCCAACTGCCGGTCTTTCTCGGCATCTTTCAGGGCAGCTCCTTTGTCACCATTGTCGCCTTCTTCGTGATGATCCCCTGCGCCTGGCTGACCCTGCTTGGCTGGCCAAAAGTACAGATGGGCATCGCCTCCCTGCAGAATTTCATGCTGGTCTCGGGTCCGGTCGGGGTGTGGGTATACACCTTCCTCGAGCGGATTTTGATCCCGACCGGCCTGCATCACTTTATCTACGGCCCATTCATCTTCGGCCCAGCGGCAGTAGAGGGGGGCATTCAACTCTACTGGGCGCAGCACATGCTGGAGTTCAGCCAGAGCACTCGCCCGCTGATTGAGCAGTTCCCTCAGGGTGGTTTTGCCCTGCATGGCAACTCGAAGATTTTCGGTGCCATGGGGATTGCCTTGGCCATCTATGCCACGGCAGCCAAAGAGAACAAGGCCAAGGTGGCAGGCCTGCTGATCCCGGCCACCCTGACCGCCATTCTGGTCGGCATCACCGAGCCGCTGGAGTTCACTTTCCTCTTCATCTCGCCGCTGCTGTTTGCCATCCACGCCCTGCTGGCAGCCACCATGTCGACTGTGATGTACCTGTTTGGTGTGGTCGGCAACATGGGTGGAGGTCTGCTCGACCAGTTCCTGCCGCAGAACTGGATACCCATGTTCCACAACCATGCGGGAATGATGTTCACCCAGATCGCTATAGGATTGGTCTTTACCGGCATCTGGTTCCTGATATTCCGCGCGCTGATTATCAGGCTCAATCTTAAAACACCGGGCCGGGAAGACAGTGAAATAAAGCTTTATTCCAAGTCAGATTATCAGGCAGCCAAAAGCCAGCGTGGCAGTGATAGTGCAACACAAATTATCGAAGCGCTTGGTGGAGTCAAAAATATACGCAGTCTGAATAACTGCGCCACCCGCTTAAGAATATCGTTGGTTAACAGCAAGCTGGCAGCAGCAGATGAGGAGTTTATTAAATTGGGTGCCCATGGGGTCGTCCGCCATGGCGATAGTATCCAGGTAATTATCGGTCTGTATGTACCTCAGGTACGTGAAAATATGGAATCGATTATGAACAACAGTCATCAACAATCGTCTTTAGTAATGGAGTCATGATCATGAAAAAATTCTCTGTAGTCATTGCCGGTGGTGGCAGCACTTTTACTCCTGGTATCGTTCTGATGTTGCTGGAAAATCAACATCGCTTCCCGCTCAAGGAGATCAAATTCTACGACAACGATGGTGCCCGTCAGGAGATCATCGCCGAAGCCTGCAAAATCTTGCTGAAAGAGAAGGCTCCCGAGATCGCCTTCAGCTATGGCACCGACCCCAAAGCAGCGTTTAGCGATGTAGATTTCGTCATGGCCCATATCCGGGTTGGCAAATATCCGATGCGCGAGCTGGACGAGAAGATCCCGCTGCGTCATGGCGTGGTCGGTCAGGAGACCTGCGGCCCGGGCGGTATCGCCTATGGCATGCGCTCCATCGGCGGAGTGCTGGAGCTGGTCGACTATATGGAGCAGTACTCACCCAATGCCTGGATGCTCAACTACTCCAACCCGGCCGCCATTGTGGCCGAAGCGACCCGTCGCCTGCGTCCCAACGCCAAAATCCTCAACATCTGCGACATGCCGATCGGGATCGAGGGACGCATGGCCCAGATTGCCGGTCTCAAATCCCGCAAAGAGATGCGAGTACGCTACTACGGCCTCAACCACTTTGGCTGGTGGACCCGCATCGAGGATCTGGAAGGTAACGACCTGATGCCGAAGATCAAGGAGCACGTCGCCCGCCACGGCTATGTGCCCAATAGCGCCAGCCATGCCGAAGCAAGCTGGAACGATACCTTCGCCAAGGAAGGATGTATGGGCGCTCGACCCGGATACCCTGCCCAACACCTATCTGAAGTACTACCTCTACCCGGACTATGTGGTGGCCCACTCCAACCCGGAACACACCCGCGCCAACGAGGTGATGGAGCACCGCGAGAAGCAGGTCTTCACCGCCTGTACCGACATCGCCAAGGCAGGCAATTCAGCAGCGGGCGAGCTGGAGATCGATGAACACGCCTCCTATATCGTTGACCTGGCAACCGCCATCGCCTTCAACACTCAGGAGCGGATGCTGCTGATCGTTCCCAATCGCGGCGCCATCCCCAACTTTGACCCGGAAGCCATGGTCGAGATCCCCTGCCTGGTCGGCAGCAGCGGGCCAGAGCCGTTGCAAGTGGGCAGCATCCCGCTGTTCCAGCAGGGCATGATGGGCCAGCAGGTCGCGGTCGAGAAACTGGTGGTCGAAGCCTGGGTTGAGCACTCTTACCAGAAACTGTGGCAAGCCATCACCCTCTCCAAGACAGTGCCCAGTGCATCGGTGGCCAAGTCCATTCTGGATGACTTGATAGAGGCCAACAAAGCCTACTGGCCGGAACTGAAATAACCCGCCCATAAACAAAAACCCCCTCGTGACAGAGGGGGTTTTTCGTCTTGGCAACTGGTGCGGATTAACGCAACGGTTTGACCGAGCGACGGACAATCAGCTCGGGCTGTACCGTCATCGATTCCACTTCCAGCTCCTTGTTGCGGATCCGACTGACCAGATGCTTCACCGCCAGCTGGCCCAGTTCGGCCTTCGGGTGACGGATGGTGGTCAGCGGCGGGCTGGAGAAGCGCGCCATCTCCACATCGTCGTAGCCGATGATGGAGATATCGTCCGGCACCTTGACTCCGGCTTCCCAGGCAGCGCAAATCGCGCCGATCGCCATGGGATCGTCGAAGGCAAAGACCGCGGTCGGACGAGGCTGCAGGGCCAGGATGCGCTGCATGGCATCGAAGCCGCTCTGGCTCTCGTAATCCCCTTCAAAGACCTGCTCATCTTTGAGGGTCAGACCGTGCTCGCCCAGCGCATCACGTACCCCGTCCAGTCGCTGCTGGGTGGTCGGCTTGGAGAGCTGGCCAGTGATGCAGACGATGTCGCGGTGCCCCAGCTCCAGCAGATGGCGAACGGCCATGCGGGCGCCGATGCGGGCGTTGTCGTTGATGACGTTGGCGAAATCGCACTCCGTGCCCCAATCCAGTACCACCTGCGGCACGTTCTTGTGGATGCGCAGCATGTCACGCAACGGGGTGTCGATATCGGTACCCAATACCAGCAGTCCATCCACCCGTTTTTCCATCAGCATTCTCAGGTAATGCTGTTGGCGAGGCGGCTGGTTTTCGGTGTTGCAGAGGATCAGGCTGTAGCCCTGTTCGAAGCAGTACGCTTCAACCCCTTGCACCACTTCTGCGAAGAAGGGGTTTACGCTGGTGGTAACCAGCATGCCAATGGTCTTGGTCGAATTTATTTTAAGACTGCGCGCTACCGAGTTGGGCGCGTAGTTGAGTTCTGCCACCGCCTCAATCACTTTCTGGGTCGCGTCTTCGCTGACCCGCCGAGTGTGGTTGAGCACATGTGAGACGGTGGAGATGGATACGCCTGCGCGCGAGGCGACATCCTTGATAGTGGCCATCTCTGTCTCCTGACTGTCAAAGGCGGAACATTAGCAGATTTCCCGAATAAAGGCTTGGTTTTAACGAGCTCTGCCACGGAATTGTCAATGCCGGCTAATTTAGGCGCTCATTTCTGTTTGCGCAAATGGATTCTGGTCAAAATGGGAGCGCTGTCAGAGTAAAATATCGCCAGATTAATCCTCTGGCGTTTGTCAGAATCGCCTCTCGTTACCAAGATGTTAAGTCAACAAATCAAAATTAAGCTCTGATTAGCCGAAAATAACAGGTCATTTATTTCAAAATCCGTCCATCCAACCCCCTCTGGTTAGTATCTTTAACAGCTTGTTATTGCCCCGTGAGGAATGATAGAACCATACCTATAGCCGGATGCACGGGATGTAGATCCGGAATGGCACACGGAAATGAAACAATCCACTGATTAAGGGACGAATCAATGCATAAGTTGAGCAAAATCACAGTTGGCGCAGCGGTTTCTTTGGCTCTGTTTGGATCGATCTCCATCGCCCACGCGGCAGACACCATCAAGATAGGTATCGCAGGCCCGGTTACCGGCCCGGTTGCCCAGTACGGGGACATGCAGTTCACCGGCGGCAAGATGGCGGTAGAGCAGATCAACAAGGCTGGCGGCATCAATGGCAAGCAGATCGAAGCAGTCGTCTATGACGATGCCTGCGATCCCAAACAGGCGGTGGCCGTTGCCAACAAGGTGGTGAACGACGGCGTCAAGTTCGTGGTCGGTCACCTCTGCTCCGACAACACCCTGCCCGCCTCCGACATCTATGAAGACGAGGGGATCCTGATGGTCACCCCCGCCTCCACCAACCCCAAGATCACCGAGCGCGGTTACCAGCTGACCCTGCGCACCATCGGCTTGGATAGCGATCAGGGCCCGACTGCCGCCAAATACATCATCGAGCAGGTCAAACCCCAGCGCGTCGCCGTTATCCACGACAAGAAGCAGTATGGCGAAGGGATCGCTTCCAGCGTCAAAGCTGCGCTCGACAAGGCTGGCGTGAAAGTGGTGGCCTTTGAAGGGATCACCGCCGGTGACAAGGACTTCTCCGCCCTGATCGCCAAACTGCAGAAAGAGAACGTCGATTTCGTCTACTACGGCGGCTATCACCCGGAGCTGGGACTGATCCTGCGTCAAGCTGGCGAGAAGGGGCTGAAAGCCAAGTTCATGGGCCCGGAAGGAGTGGGTAACAAGGATATCTCCGCCATCGGTGGCCCGGCTTCCGAAGGCCTGCTGGTGACCCTGCCGAACAAATACGATCTGGTGCCTGCCAACGCCCCGCTGGTGGCGGCGTTCAAGGCCAAGGGTCAGGACTCCTCCGGCCCGTTCGTCTGGACTACCTATGCCGCGGTGCAGAGCCTGGCAGCCGGTATCGCCAAGGCGGGTGAAGATGACCCGGCCGCCGTTGCCGCCGCCATCAAGGCTGCGCCGATCGATACCGTGATGGGCCCCCTGACCTGGGCACCGAACGGTGACCTGAAAGGCTTCGAATTCGGTGTGTTCCAGTGGCACGCTGACGGTACTTCCAGCCAAGTCAAATAATCTGCCGATCGGGGGTGAGTACGCTCACCCCCTCCTCTCTTTGCGGGCAAGTACAGGGAACGCAGTATGTCCGAACACCTCCTCTATCTGGTTCAGCAACTGCTGAACGGATTAACCATAGGCAGCACCTATGCGTTGATCGCCATTGGCTACACAATGGTCTATGGCATCATCGGCATGATCAACTTCGCCCACGGCGAGGTTTACATGATCGGCTCCTATGTCGCTTTTATGGTGATGGCGGGGCTCATGATGATGGGCATCGACAGCACCTTTCTACTGCTGGGGGGCGCCTTCCTGGTCAGTATCATCATCACCGGCACCTATGGCTGGAGCATCGAGCGGGTCGCCTACCGGCCACTGCGTGGTGGCAACCGGCTGATCCCCCTCATCTCCGCCATCGGCATGTCGATCTTCCTGCAGAACATGATGCGGATGGCTCAGGGCTCACGGGATATCGCCATGCCCAGCCTGATCTCCGGTGGCTGGACCCTGGGGGGTGAGGATGGTTTTCAGGCCAGCCTCTCTTATATGCAGCTGATCATCTTCGTGGTGACTTTCATCACCATGCTGGCGCTGACCCAGTTCATCGGCCGCTCCCGCATGGGCCGCGCCTGCCGCGCCTGTTCGGAAGATATCAAGATGGCCAACCTGCTGGGCATCGACACCCACGTGGTCATCTCCATCACCTTCGTGCTGGGGGCCGCGCTGGCCGCCGTCGCCGGGGTGCTGCTCGGTATGTATTACGGTGTCATCAACCCCTACCTCGGCTTTATGGCCGGTCTGAAGGCCTTCACTGCCGCTGTATTGGGCGGTATCGGCAGCATTCCGGGAGCCGTACTGGGCGGCCTGCTGCTCGGCGTGGTTGAAGCGCTCACCGCCGGTTATCTCAGCACCGAGTACAAGGATGTGATGGCGTTTGCCCTGCTCATTTTTGTGCTGCTCTTTATGCCTACTGGCATCCTGGGTCGTCCGGAGGTCGAGAAGGTATGAAACGCCAATTTATGCATGCTCTCGTGCTGCTGTTTATGTCCATACGCAGCATTCTCGGCCGTCCGGAAGTGGAGAAAGTGTGATGAAACATCAATTTATCCACGCCTGTATCGCCAGCCTGGTACTGCTGGTACTCTCCTTCTGGCTGCTCGGCTTCAAGCTGGAGACCGATGGCTCCAGCCTGCAGGTAATGAGCCGCCTCGATGTGTCGCTGGCCTGGCTACTGGGGGGCGCCACCCTCGTTTTCTGGTTCCAGATGCTGCGCGGCCAGATCGCCAAGCTGTTTCAGGCCTCCATCAGCGGCTTCTCGGTCGGCTTCACCAAGCTGGTGCTGCCGAGTCCGGAAGAGGCGCCCAAGCTCTATAACCTCACCGCCGTGCTGGTGCTGCTGTTCGCGGTGAGCTGGCCCTTTATGGCCTCTCGCGGCGCCATCGATCTCGCCACCCTCACCCTGATTTACATCATGCTGGGGCTGGGCCTGAACGTGGTGGTCGGCCTCGCCGGTCTGCTCGATCTCGGCTATGTCGGCTTCTACGCGGTCGGCGCCTACAGCTATGCCCTGCTCAACACCTACTTTGGGTTGAGCTTTTGGGAGTGCCTGCCCATCGCCGGGCTGATGGCCGCGACCTTCGGCTTCCTGCTCGGTTTCCCGGTGCTGCGGCTGCGGGGGGACTATCTGGCCATCGTCACCCTGGGTTTTGGCGAGATCATCCGCATCCTGCTCAACAATATGACTACCCTGACCGGCGGCCCGAACGGCATATCCGGCATCCCCAAGCCGACGCTGGGGGGTCTGGAGTTCAACCGCACCGTCAAGGATGGGGGCTTTGATACCTTCCACAACTTCTTCGGCATTACCTACAACGCCAACCACAAAGTGATCTTCCTCTACCTGATGGCACTGGTGCTGGTGGTGGTGACCCTGTTCGTCATCAACCGCCTGCTGCGGATGCCACTGGGCCGCGCCTGGGAAGCGCTGCGGGAGGACGAAATCGCCTGCAAATCGCTGGGGCTCAACCCCACCATCATCAAGTTGACCGCCTTCACCATAGGCGCTACCTTCGCGGGCTTTGCCGGCAGCTTCTTTGCCTCCCGGCAGGGCTTTATCAGCCCGGAATCCTTCGTCTTTATCGAGTCGGCCATTGTGCTGGCGATTGTGGTGCTGGGTGGTATGGGCTCCCAGATCGGGGTGGTGCTGGCTGCCATCGTGATGACGGTGCTGCCGGAGCTGGCCCGCGAATTCAACGAGTACCGCATGCTGATGTTCGGCCTCTTGATGGTGTTCATGATGATCTGGCGGCCACAAGGATTGCTGCCGATGACCCGTCCGCATCTGGAGTTGAAGAAATGAGTACACATCAGAAGTTAATGGAAGTCTCTGATTTGTCGATGCGCTTCGGGGGCCTGCTGGCCGTCAACGGGGTAAAACTGGATATCGACAAGGGCGAGGTGATCTCCATCATCGGCCCCAACGGCGCGGGCAAAACCACCATCTTCAACTGCCTGACCGGTTTCTACTGTCCGAGCGGCGGCACCATCCGCTACAAGGGTGAAGAGATCCAGGGGCTGCCCGGCCACCTCATCGCCCGCAAGGGGATTGTGCGTACCTTCCAGCACGTGCGGCTGTTCAAGGAGATGACGGCGGTGGAAAACCTGCTGGTTGCCCAGCACCAGCACCTCAACACCAGCTTTATCGCCGGCCTGTTCAAGACCCCGGCCTTCCGCCGTGCCGAGCAAGAGGGGCTGGAGCGGGCCGCCTTCTGGCTGGATAAAGTGGGGCTAAAAGATCTCGCCAACCGCGCTGCCGGCAACCTGGCCTACGGTCAGCAGCGCCGCCTCGAGATCGCCCGCTGCATGGCGACCCGTCCCGAGCTGCTGATGCTGGACGAACCGGCCGCCGGCCTCAACCCGAAGGAGACCGACGAGCTGGACGAGCTCATCATGAGCCTGCGGGACGAATTCGGGGTCTCGGTGCTGCTGATCGAGCACGATATGAAGCTGGTGATGGGCATCTCCAACCGCATCTTCGTGGTCAGCCAGGGCACCCCGCTGGCCCATGGCAAGCCGGATGAGATCCGTAACAACCCGGCAGTGATCAAGGCCTATCTGGGCGAGTCGTAAGGAAAACAAGATGTTAGAACTTCGCAACGTATCGACCCACTACGGCAAAATTCAGGCACTGCACGATGTCAGCGTCGAGGTGAAAGAGGGGGAAATCGTCACCCTGATCGGTGCCAACGGCGCGGGCAAAACCACCCTGCTGATGACCCTCTGCGGCGAACCCAAGCCCAGCAGCGGCTCCATCTGGTTTGAGGGGGAACAGATCAGCTCCCTCACCACAGCCCGCATCATGCGCAAAGATATCGCCGTGGTGCCGGAGGGGCGTCGCATCTTCGCCCGCCTGACGGTGGAGGAGAACCTGCTGATGGGCGCCTTCTTCGTCGACAAGTCCGAGCAGCATGGCCTGCTGGATCAGGTGTTCACCCTGTTCCCGCGCCTGCATGAGCGACTGGAGCAGCGCGCAGGAACCATGTCCGGCGGCGAGCAGCAGATGCTGGCCATCGGCCGTGCCCTGATGAGCAAACCGCGCCTGCTGCTGCTGGATGAACCCTCGCTGGGGCTGGCCCCCATCGTCATCCAGCAGATCTTCGACACCATCGAACAGTTGCGGCAGAAGGGGATGACCATCTTTCTGGTGGAGCAGAACGCCAACCAGGCGCTCAAGCTGGCCGATCGCGGCTATGTGCTGGAGAACGGCCACGTGGTGCTGCAAGACACGGGCGCCGCCCTGCTGGCCAACCCGGCGGTGCGGCAGGCCTATCTGGGCGGTTAACTCACTGACCCGCATGCCATATCGACAAGGGAGCCGCTGGCTCCCTTATCTTTTGTGGGGTTAGTTTGCGCCCAAGCTTGCGGTACACTGGCCCGTAATCAACCTATTCGCAGGACATCCCGATGGACCAGTTTGCCCATATCAATGCCCATGATGCCCACCAGAAACTGAGCGCGGGTGAAGCCCGTCTGGTGGATATTCGCGACCCGCAATCCTTTGAAGCGGCCCACGCGGTCGGCGCCTTCCACCTCACCAACGGCACCCTGGTGCGCTTTATGAATGAAGTGGATTTCGATACCCCGGTCATCGTGATGTGCTATCACGGCAACAGCAGTCAGGGGGCCGCCCAATACCTGCTGCAACAGGGCTATGACGAGGTCTACAGTCTGGATGGCGGCTTCGAGGCGTGGCGCCGGGAGTTTCCCATCGAGGCAGGCGAGGCATGATCCAGCTGCTGGTACTCGACAACGCCCGCATGGCGCAGGCGCTGGTGGACTATCTGGCGACCCTGGGGATCTCCTGCGAGCTGACCCAGTCCGAGCTGGGGGTCACCATCTGGCTGGCGGACGAGCTACGCCTCGCCCAGGCCCAGCTGGAGGTGAAGCGCTTTCTGGCCGAGCCGGGCCACCCGCGCTATATGGAAGCCTCCTGGCAATCCGGCCGCGCCGATGCCCGCATCGACTACAGCAAGGGGATGACGGACCCCATCACCGATTTCCTCCATCAGGCGGGGCCACTGACGCTGGTGGTCATCATCGCCTGTCTCGCCATCTACGGGATC
Source organism: Aeromonas sp. 97A (assembly GCF_051919185.1). Classification (NCBI taxonomy): domain Bacteria; kingdom Pseudomonadati; phylum Pseudomonadota; class Gammaproteobacteria; order Aeromonadales; family Aeromonadaceae; genus Aeromonas; species Aeromonas sp. 97A. Next base: position 3,610,490 of record NZ_JBQBFF010000001.1, read on the forward strand.
GAGGCCATCGGCCTGCCCATTTTTGATCAACTGGCATTCCACCCGACGCTGGCCCAGTTCACCGACTGGCAGGCGTGGCGTTATTTCACCCCCGCCCTGATCCACTTCTCGGTGCTCCATCTGGTGTTCAACTTGCTCTGGTGGTGGTATCTCGGCGGCCAGATCGAGCAGCGCCTTGGCAGCGGCAAGCTGCTGATCCTGCTGCTGGTGGGCGCCGCCCTGCCCAATATCGCCGAGTTCTTTGCCAGCGGCCCGCTGTTTGGCGGCCTCTCCGGCGTGGTCTATGCCCTGCTCGGCTACTGCTGGCTGCGCAGCAAGCTGCAACCGGCCTGCGGCCTCACTCTGCCACCGGCACTGATGGGCTTTATGCTGTTCTGGATGGTGCTCGGCTTCTTCGACATGCTCGGCACCAGCACCGCCAACATCGCCCACCTGACCGGTCTGCTGGTCGGCCTGCTGCAAGGCTGGCTGGATCGCAACCACCAGCCGACCTGATTTTTCAGCAGCCGCAGAAACGAGAACGTCGCCCCGAGGGGCGGCGTTTTTTACGCGATGGGCAGTTACTGCTTGATCAGGGTGTCGTCAGTCACCTTGACCGCCGCACCGCCACTCATAAAGAAGCTGGCGAACTGGGTCTGGGTCTCGGTGGTGACCGCACCAGCCGGATCGAAGTTCTCGTCAGGGGCCAGCAGCGAGCTATGGCCCCCTTTCAGGAAGCGCGCAGCATGGTGACCCGCCGGGAGCACGCCGGAACCCTTCAGCTCTTGCAAACCCAGCACCCGGAACAGCAGCTCGGTGCCACCCAGCGGCGCAGAGGCGATGCTGTTGGGGATCACCTGATCCGGCAGATTGAGCGCACCATCACCCACAATTTCGGTGGCGAACAGCGGGAAGCTCTTGGGGACGCCACTGCCCAGATTGATCGGGTCCGCAGAGTCCAGCACTGACTGTGCGGCAAAGGTATAGCTCTGCAAGGTGCTCGCCGCACCCGCCTGCGTGGCCGCATCCAGACTGGGCAGGAACTCGTTGACGAAGCAAGTGGCGGCAGCCGTTTTGCAATTCGGTGCATAGGCGGTAAAGCCCGCTTTCAGCGCCGGACTGCCCGAGGTAAGCACGCTCATCTTGATGGTCGGCCCGAAGCTCGGCGAGTTGAGCAACAACGGCGCGATGCCGCCACCCGGCATCGCCAGACCACCGGTATCGAACTTGAACAGGGCATCAGCCTGAGCACTGCCGGTGGTCTGGTTGGCGACAGCCAGCAGATTGGCCCCGGTAATGGCACCGAGTGAGTGACCGAGGAAGTGAACTTTCAGACCGGCACCACCCAATTGGCCACCCAATCCCTGGGTGTTGGCCAGACCGACAGCCAGTCGCAGTCCCAGCAGATCCGCCACGCTCTGTTTCAGATTGTCCCGCGCCACCGTCAGATAGTTGAGGTTCAGATAGGGGAGCGGGTTCTCCGATGTGGTCACCGTCGCCATGCTGTTGCTCAGGGCATAACCACGCTCGCCGTGCAGCGGATGATCGATCACTACCACAGCGACATTTTTGGCTGTTGGTGTGACTTGCAGACCAGCACCAATCTGGCCCAGCGCCAGCGCATAGGCGTTCTCCTTAATGGAGGTAACCCCGTGTTGATAGATGATCACATCGGTAATTGTATTGAGCGGTGCAGCGGCGAAGATCCGCAGCGGTACCGATTGTACTTCGCTCAGGGTCGGCAACGGGTTGAAACGGCCGATATTGCGCTCGGCATCCAGCGGCTTGCCACCAGAGGTGAGGGTCACCCCGATCAGCTTGCTTGCCTCGGTCAGCAGTTCACTCTGACGGCTCGGGTCGGCGATCAGCTCACCCAGCAATGCCGGGTCCACGCCCGCCCCGACCAGTCCACCGATCACCTCGCTATCGCCCGCTTTCAGCGCGTTGGCGATGGCATAGAGGCTGGGAATGGCGCCGTGCCAGGATTGGGTCTTAGCCTTGTCCCAGGAGCCGGCTATCGCTGGAGTAGAGAGGAAGTAAGGGAGCTTGACGGTACCGGTATACACCTTGGTCACCGCTGCAACTCCGTTTAGGGTGGTATTAGCCGCCACAGCGGCAGCAATCGCATCACGATCTTTCTGCGGCAAAAATGGCTCATTCGCCAGCTGGGTCAGAAAATCCACCCCGCCATTAAGACCGTTGATGGTATAGGTTGCTGGCAGGCTGGTGCTGCCCTTGGCATCCTGTTTCCACAGCGCCGCGGCGTCCAGGCTCGGGCTCTTCAGCACCGAAGCGGCGGCACTTTTCACTGCCAGCAGCACATCGGCACCAGATTGGGTGGCAAACCAGTCGGAGAAGATCACCCGATCGCTGGTGATCCCGGTGGCCGCTTTGAACAGACCTTCCTGCAGCGAGATCAGGCTGTTGATGGTCTGCTCCTGAGTGGTTGCGCCAGCTGTCGATTTGAAGCTGCTGTAATCTCCGCCCGCCTTGAGCGGAGTGCCACGACTGTCCTTGAGGGCATCGGTCGCCACGATCATGTAGTAAGAAGAGGGATTGAGCGGCTTGAGCGGAACCAGATTAAGCTTGCCGTCCCCGCCGGTGACCACAAAGTCGGTCCCATAAACCAGTGGCTTGCCGCCCTTGACTCCGTTGGGTTGCAGAGTATCAGGATCCAGCGTGAGCTCGAGCAGGTAGAGGGGCGCAACGGCAGAGGCATACTCGCTGGCCGCCGGTGCCGGCACAGAGACACCGGTCACGGTCGCCGGTACCAGCTGGACCGGTTGGGTGGTTGACCAGCCATCGAGAGTGGAGAGGGCAGATACCGGGTTCGACAGATCCGCAGTTTCTGTCGAAAACTTCAGGGTACCGTCGCTGGCACGGGGGGCCAGCACGCTCGGGCGCACCCCGTTGGCACCACTCAGGACGTAGTCGAGGGAGCTGGTGGTGTCTCCCTTGTTGTCATCTCCACCACATCCGGCCAGCAGGGCGCTGACAACAGCTGCATAAATTAGCTTCTTCTTCATTTTTTATTCTCTTTTTATAAGGTTGTTATCCATCACAAGCCAACGGGGTCATCACGACCTCGACTGCAAAACGTTAACATAAAACCAACACCAAATAAGACTCATGCCGGACAGTTCTGGCTCAGCTTTGTGGTGCATGTCATGGTTTCAGGTTAACAAAGGGGCGCAAGGGTAGCAGTTGTGGCCCCATCACCAGACCCGACCAGCCAGCGGGCACCATCACGACTAAAAAGCCGCCGCGATCTCGGCAAAGTGAGGGAATTGTCGGTAGAATGTCCGCCAACGCTTAAGGAGGACATCATGATCGACCCGAAGAAACTGGAAGAGATCGCCAAGCAGGTGCACAACTCCCTGCCGCCCGGCATTCGCAGCATGGGTGAAGAGGCCGAGAAGAAGATGCGTCAGGTACTGCAAGCCCAGTTGGGCAAGCTGGATCTGGTCAGCCGCGAAGAGTTCGACGTGCAGACCAAGGTGCTGCTGCGTACCCGTGAAAAACTGGCCGCCCTCGAAAGCAAGCTGGCTCAGCTCGAGCAGCAGCTCGGCGCCAAAGGCGAATAACGAAAACCCCAGCTCGGCTGGGGTTTTTGCTTTGAATTGAACCTGTAAAAAGCATCACACCTGAAGCAGATACCAAGCTCGCTTGCCGCGCGCCTTGGCCTCATACATGGCCCTGTCGGCCACCTCCAGCGCCTGTCGGAAGCTCAATGGCTCCTCCTCCCAAAGGGCGATGCCGATACTCAGCCCCACCCGTTGCGAGCAACCGGGTTTGGGCACATAGCCATGCATCCGGCTGATCAGGGCGTCAGCCAGTTGCGCCAGGCCATGGCTCGACACATCCCGGTGCAGATGCACCACAAACTCGTCGCCGCCGTAACGGCCACACAGGGCCGAGCCAGGCATGATGAGGCGCAACCAGTCCGCCATCTGCTGCAACACCAGATCGCCGCAGGCGTGCCCCAGCTGGTCGTTGATCCCTTTGAAATCATCCAGATCGATAAAGAGCAGCGCCCCCGCCCCTTGCGGCTGTAGCTGGGCAAACGCCTTGCCAAACCCCTGCCGGTTGAGCAAGCCGGTCAGCGCGTCGCTGTTGGCGCGCTCCGCCAGTCGCTGCTCATAAGCCTTGCGCTGGGTGATATCGATATGGGAGCCCATGATCCGCAGCGGCTTGCCATCGCCATCCCGATCAACGACCCGGCCCCTATCCCACAGCCAGGTAACCTCGCCTTGCGGGTTGATGGTGCGGTATTCGGCTTCATAGAAGGGGGTTTTCCCCTCAAGGTGGGCAAAGTAGCTGCCCATGGCATGGGCGCGATCGTCGGGATGGAGCTTGGCGCTCCACTGATCGAAATGAGGGGCCATGTCACCGGCCTGAAAGTTCTGCAGATTGAAGACCCGCAGTTCGCCGGTGGGAATGGTGCCCTGCCAGAGACAGATGCCGGTGCCATCGAGGGCGGCATTGAGCTTCTCCTGCAGCAAGCCATTTTCATGCTGCAAAGCGGCGATTTCTGCCTGCAAACGGGCTATTTCACCGCCATGAGGGGACGGGATCAGCGTTGCGACCCGCTCGACAGAGCCGGTCTCTCCCCTGTCATCCTCCGCAGATGCCCTGCCCTCTTCACTCAACACTGCGCCTCCTTGTGCTTGCTCTATGGATGCTCTTGTCAATCCCCCACAAAGATGCCATCAGCTAGGCTCGATTAGTAGCCACTCATAGCCAAAATATTGAAAAATAATGGGATAACGCCGCGATAATCCGCTCATTCGGGATGATCAGGTACTGCGGCAGCCCTAAAAACAAAAGCCCCCGGCAAAACCGGGGACTGCGTCATCCAAGCGGGGATCCCGTCAGATAAATTCGTAGGCGTCACCAAAGATGCGCTCCGGCTCGGCGCCGAGGATCTTGAACTCCTCGCGGGCCGCCCCCGCCATCTCGAAGCGACCGGCGACATAGATGTCGTACTCATGGAGGCTGACGAAATCATCCATGATCGCCTTGTGTACCAGACCGGTACGGCCACTCCAGTCGCTCTCCGGCTCCTGTACTACCGGGATGAAGGTGAGCGGCGCGTAGTCACGCTCCCACTGCTGCATCTGCTCCAGCTCGTAGAGCCAGTGCGCCTGACGCACCCCCCAGTAGAAGAAGACCGGCCGCTTGCTGCCGCTGTCGATCAGGTACTCCAGAATCGATTTGGCATAGGAGAAACCGGTGCCGCCGGCCATCAGGATCAGCGGGCGGGGGGATTCGTTGCGCAGGAATGCCTTGCCGGCGGGCAGCTCGACCTCGATCTCCCCCTGTTCGCGCATGCGGGCCAGCACCTGACCGGCATAGGCGTTCTCGGGAGTCGCACCAATCTGCAGCTCCAGCACGCCCGGGCGGGTCGGCGAGTTGGCGATGGAGAAGGGACGCTTGTCCGAATCGCTCATCACCACCAGCAGATACTGGCCCGGCTTGAAGCTGGCCTCTTGCTGCGGCGTCAGGGCCACATGCCAGATGGTGTCGACATATTCGCGCAGTTCCTCTACGCGGCATTTGATACGTTGCATTCTTGTCCTTGTGGCGGGCTCGCTCGGCCCGCTTCGCTCATTGTTTCACTATGGAGTGACGACCAGCAGCCCTGGCCCCGTTAGTCGAGAATACTCAAATCAGTGCGGATCGCATCACTTTTTGCAGCAAAGCTGTCATGTTTGCCTCATCCGAGGATATTGAGCTCATCCCAGATGGCATCGACCTTCTGCTTCACCGCCTCATCCTGAACTATGGGCTGACCCCACTCCCGATTGGTCTCGCCCGGCCACTTGTTGGTGGCATCCAGCCCCATCTTGGAGCCGAGGCCGGAGACCGGCGAGGCGAAGTCCAGATAGTCGATCGGGGTGTGCTCGATCAAGGTGGTGTCCCGTGCCGGATCCATCCGAGTGGTGATGGCCCAGATCACATCCTTCCAGTCGCGGGCGTTGACGTCGTCGTCACACACCACCACGAACTTGGTGTACATGAACTGGCGCAGGAAGGACCAGACCCCCAGCATCACCCGCTTGGCGTGGCCCGGGTAACGCTTCTTGATGGTCACCACCGCCATCCGGTAGGAGCACCCCTCCGGCGGCAGATAGAAGTCCACAATCTCGGGGAACTGCTTCTGCAGCAGCGGCACAAACACCTCGTTCAGCGCCAGACCCAGCACCGCCGGTTCATCGGGCGGACGGCCGGTGTAGGTGCTGTGATAGATGGCATCGCGCCGCTTGGTGATGTGGGTGATGGTAAAGACCGGGAACTCGTCCACCTCGTTGTAGTAACCGGTGTGGTCGCCATAGGGGCCTTCCGGCGCCATCTCACCCGGCTCAAGATAGCCTTCCAGCACGATCTCGGCACTGGCGGGCACCTCCAGATCGCAGCTGATGGCCTTGATCACTTCGGTACGGCTGCCGCGCAGCAGACCGGCAAAGGCATATTCGGAGAGAGTATCCGGCACTGGCGTCACGGCACCAAGGATGGTCGCCGGATCGGCGCCAAGCGCTACCACCACCGGGAAGCGCTCGCCCGGATGGGCCTCCTGCCACTCGCGAAAATCGATGGCTCCGCCGCGATGATCCAGCCAGCGCATGATCAGCTTGTTTTTGGCGATCTTCTGCTGGCGATAGATGCCGAGGTTCTGGCGTTTCTTGTAGGGGCCACGGGTGATGGTGAGGCCCCAGGTGACCAGCGGCGCCACATCGCCGGGCCAGCAGTGCTGGATCGGGATCTGGTCGAGATCGACCGCATCTCCCTCCTGTACCACCTGCTGGCAGGGGGCAGAAGAGAGGCGTTTAGTCGGCATGTTGAGCACCTGCTTGAAGATCGGCAGCTTCTCCATCAGCTCCTTGAATCCCTTGGGCGGCTCGGGCTCCTTGAGATAGGAGAGCCAGACCCCGACCTGACGCAGGGCGCCCACATCGGGCTGCCCCATGCCCATGGCAACCCGATCCGGGGTACCGAACAGGTTGGTCAGCACCGGCATGGTGTAGCCTTTGGGATTTTCGAACAGCAGAGCCGGGCCACCCGCACGCAGGGTGCGGTCGCTGATCTCGGTCATCTCCAGATAGGGATCTATCTCGCGGGTGATACGCTTGAGTTGTCCGTTTTGTTCCAGCTGCGCGATGAAATCACGCAAATCCTTGTATTTCATGCAAGTTCCCAACCGGGTTCAGGAGGTCACGCATTATAACCCTGGCTGCCCATCGGGTGTACCCGAATCGGGCAGCAGACTCGGTGCAATGGGTGGCATGTCACGCTGGCCAAGGCGTCTGGCCAGTGCAGAGAGCAGCAGGGGCTCGTCCACCTCCATCAACAGACCGGCTACCAGCGCCCCGTATTGACGGTTGGAGAGTTCCGCCAGCAGGTATTTCTGGGCTTGCGGTGGCAAGGGCGAGAGCGCGCTCAGCTGACGCAGGGCGGCCCCCTTCAACCCTTCGTTGCCACTGGCGGCAATCAGCAGATCGCTGGCAGCGCTGCCGTGATGGAAGCGGTTGATGGTAGAGAGTGCACGCAGCGCATCCTGATCTGCCGGCCGCCGCCACAGCATGCCATAGAGCGCCGGTTCGCCGGTGCGCTGCAACAGATGGAACAACAGATGATTGTCCGGCAGATAGATATTCTGGCTGGCCAGCGCTTGCGCCTCCCGCATCCAGATCGGTTGCGGCAAGGTGTCGAGGGCCAGCAACAGGGCTTGCTGCTGCATGGCGAGATCGGGGTTACTGCTGTAGTAGACGGACTTTAGCTGGAAGCTGCCCTGAGTAAGCTGCAGCCGATAGCGCTGCACCAGTGATTGCAGTTGCCACTCCCCCAGCAACTGACGGGCACGCGCGGCAAAATCATAAACCGGTTGCTGCACCAGAAAACCGTCGACCTGCTGCTCCATGAGCCACTCGGGGGCCTTATCGGCCTGAGCCTCGACCCACTGTTGCAACGCAGGAGATGCAGGGGTGGTCGCGGGAATATCCCGCAGCAGTTGCGACAGCAGGAACTCCCGCCGCTCGCGACTCAGGGTCGCCAGCAGAGAGTCGATGGCTGCAAATTGCCCCTCCTGCAGACGGCCCGCCAGATAGCGCTGGTGCGTCTGCAACGTCTCGGCTGTCACCGCGACCGGAGCACTCTGCGCGCAGGCAGGCATTGCACTCAGCAACCCCAGCAATAACCAGAAAACAGGCTTCATGACGTCTCCATCCATGTGACATCGGGATCTCATACTACTAGGGCGACCGGAAAACAGATAAACAAAAACCGCGACCAAGGCCGCGGTTTCGTCATTTTCTGACCGGACTTACTTCTGCTGGCGCCGCATGGCGTCGAAGAACTCGTCGTTGGTCTTGGTCATCGCCAACTTGTCGATGAGGAACTCGATACCGTCGATCTCGCCCATCGGGTGGACAATCTTGCGCAGGATCCACATCTTCTGCAGCTCGTCACCTGAGGTGAGCAGCTCTTCTTTACGGGTGCCTGAGCGGGTGATGTCGATAGCCGGGTAGACGCGCTTCTCGGCAATCTTGCGCGAGAGGTGCAGTTCCATGTTGCCGGTACCCTTGAACTCTTCGTAGATAACCTCGTCCATCTTGGAGCCGGTATCGATCAGCGCGGTGGCGATGATGGTCAGGCTGCCGCCCTCTTCAACATTACGCGCGGCGCCGAAGAAGCGCTTGGGACGGTGCAGGGCGTTGGCGTCCACACCACCGGTCAGTACCTTGCCGGATGACGGGATAACGGTGTTGTAGGCACGGGCCAGACGGGTGATGGAGTCCAGCAGGATCACCACGTCTTTCTTGTGCTCGACCAGACGCTTGGCCTTCTCGATCACCATTTCGGCAACCTGAACGTGACGGGAAGCAGGTTCGTCAAAGGTGGAAGCGATCACTTCACCTTTCACCATACGCTGCATCTCGGTCACTTCTTCCGGACGCTCGTCGATCAGCAGAACGATCAGTTCACAGTCCGGGTGGTTGTAGGCGATGCTCTGGGCGATGTTCTGCAGCAGCATGGTCTTACCGGCCTTGGGCGGCGCCACGATCAGGCCACGCTGGCCTTTACCGATGGGGGAAGCCAGGTCCAGTACACGAGCGGTGATATCTTCGGTAGAGCCGTTACCCCGTTCCATACGCAGACGTTCGTTGGCATGCAGGGGGGTAAGGTTTTCAAACAGGATCTTGTTGCGGGAGTTTTCCGGACGGTCGTAGTTGACCTCGTTGACCTTGAGCAGCGCGAAGTAGCGTTCGCCCTCTTTCGGTGGCCGGATCTTGCCGGAGATGGTATCGCCGGTACGCAGGTTGAAGCGGCGGATCTGGCTCGGGGAGACGTAGATATCGTCAGGGCCTGCCAGATAGGAGCCGTCTGCACTGCGCAGGAAGCCGAAACCATCGGTCAGGATTTCCAGCACACCGTCGCCAAAGATATCTTCACCACCCTTGGCGTGCGCCTTGAGGATTGCAAAAATAATATCTTTCTTGTGCGCCCGAGCCAGATTTTCCAACCCCATGGATTCGCCAAGCTTGACCAGCTCGGACACAGGAGTGTTCTTTAATTCAGTCAGATTCATAGTGGTGAAAGTCTGTAAGCAAGGATTGAAATGAGGAGACAGTCTGCTGGATTGATGCTGATCGGATTTGATTGCCAGGCTGTGGTTAGCAAAGAGTCAGGCAAAAAGGTTAGCAAACGAGCGATAAACTAGCACCAATCGGGATGAGCGTCTAGGTGATAAAACACAAGGAGCGCATTATTGCAATGCGCTCCTCTTTAATTATTACAGGTTGCCGTCCAGGAACTCTTTCAGCTGAGTCTTGGACAGTGCACCGACCTTGGTCGCTGCCACTTCGCCATTCTTGAACAGCAAGAGGGTCGGGATACCACGAATGCCGTACTTGGGCGGAGTATCAGAGTTATGGTCGATGTTCAGTTTGGCTACGGTCACGCGACCTTCGTACTCTTGGGCAACTTCTTCCAGGATCGGGGCAATCATCTTGCACGGACCACACCACTCGGCCCAGAAGTCGACCAGAACGGCGCCATCGGCTTTGATTACATCTGCCTCGAAGCTGGCATCGCTCAGCTGAACAATCTTGTCACTCATCTCCAACTCCAGTCAGTAATTAAGGCTTTATTGACATATCAACAAAGGCAATAGTTGCCCTATTTGAAATGATCCTGTTTATTATTGCAAGCCTAACCTGATAACCTACCGCCATGAGCAAAACACACTTAACGACCGACAAATTCGCCCAAATGGGCCTCGAACCCGAAGTTCTGGCTGGTCTGGAATCAAAGGGATTTCACTATTGCACGCCCATCCAGGCACTGTCTCTGCCACTGCTGGTAGAAGGTCATGACCTCGCCGGTCAGGCCCAGACAGGAACCGGCAAGACCATTGCCTTCCTGGCCGCGACATTCAACTATTTGCTGACTCACCCGCTGACCAAGCCCCGTCTGGTTAATCAACCCAGAGCCATCATCATGGCACCCACCCGGGAACTGGCAGTACAGATCTATAACGATGCCGACAGCATCGCCGCCTCTACCGGCCTGAAACTCGGCCTCGCCTACGGTGGCGAAGGTTACGACAAGCAGCTGGCCGTGCTGGAGCAGGGCGTCGACATCCTGATCGGCACCACCGGCCGCATCATCGACTACTTCAAGTCCAAGGTGATCGATCTGAGCAACATTCAGGTTGTGGTTCTGGACGAAGCTGATCGCATGTTCGATCTGGGCTTCATCAAGGACATCCGCTTCCTGTTCCGCCGCATGCCGCCCGCGACCGAGCGTCTGAGCATGCTGTTCTCCGCCACCCTCTCCCTGCGCGTGCAGGAGTTGGCCTACGAACACATGAACCACCCGGAACATGTGCAGGTAGAGCCGGAGCAGATGACCGGCGTGCGGATCAAGGAGGAGCTGTTCTACCCCTCCAACGAAGACAAGATGTTGCTGCTGCTCTCCCTGATGGAAGAGGAGTGGCCGGAAAAAGCGATCGTCTTCGCCAACACCAAGCATGTCTGTGAAGACGTCCATGCCTGGCTGGAGAATGACGGCCACCGCGTCGGTCTGCTGACCGGTGACGTGCCGCAGAAGAAGCGGATGAAGATCCTCGAGGATTTCACCAAGGGTGCGCTCGATATTCTGGTCGCCACCGACGTGGCCGCCCGTGGCCTGCACATCCCTGACGTGACCCACGTCTTCAACTATGACCTGCCCGACGACGCCGAAGACTATGTACACCGTATCGGTCGTACCGGTCGTGCCGGCAAGAGCGGTCACTCCATCAGCCTGGCCTGTGAAGACTATGCCTTCAACCTGCCGGCCATCGAGGAGTACATCCACCACGCCATTCCGGTCAGCAAATATGATCGCGAAGCGCTGCTGGATGACGTGACCCCGCCGAAACGGGTGTTCCGCAACCGTCAGCCGGTGAACCGCAACATGCGGGATCGCCAGGGTGGCAACAGCAACAACCGTCGTCGTCCGCCGCGCAAGAGCTAAGGACAGGCCCGTTGCACAACTCGCCTCTCTATGCCGCCATCGACCTCGGCTCCAACAGCTTTCATATGCTGGTGGTGCGCGAGGTCGCCGGTGCCCTGCGCACCGTCGCCAAGGTCAAGCGCAAGGTTCGCCTCGCAGCAGGGCTTGATCCGGAATTTCGTCTCAGCCGTGCCGCCATGGAGCGGGGCTGGGACTGTTTGCGTCTCTTCTCCGAACAATTGCAGGACATTCCGGCCGACAATATCCGGGTGGTGGGCACCGCAACCTTACGACTTGCCACCAACGTCGATGAGTTCCTCAGCGAAGCGGAACGGGTACTCAACCACAGCATCGAGATCATCTCGGGCGAGGAAGAGGCCAAGACCATCTATGAAGGGGTCTCCTGGACCTCTGCCGGGGAAGGAAACCGGCTGGTGATCGACATCGGCGGTGCCAGTACCGAACTGGTGATTGGCGAGCACAGCGAAGCAAAACTGCTCAACAGCCTGCACATGGGCTGCGTCACCTGGCTCAACAATCACTTTGGTGATGGCGAGCTCTCCGAAGCCCGTTTCGAGCAGGCGATTGCTGCCGCCAAGGCGGTGCTGGAGAAGGTGGCGGAAGATTACCGAGCCCTCGGTTGGCGCACCTGCGTTGGCGCCTCCGGCACGGTGCAGGCGCTGCAAGAGATCATGCTGGCGCAAGGGAAGAGCGAGCGGGTCACCCTGCCGAAACTGCAGGAGCTGATGGGTCAGGCCATCGCCTGCGGCAAGCTCGACCGGCTGCAACTGGAAGGGCTGGCGGCCGAGCGGCTGACCGTGTTCCCCTCCGGCCTCGCCATCCTGATTGCCATCTTCGAAACCCTCGATATCGAGAGCATGACCCTCGCGGGGGGCGCCCTGCGTGAAGGACTGATCTACGGTCTGCTTGGCAACAATCACGACTGTGATGCCCGGGATCGCACCGCCGACAGCCTGATCAGCCGCTATCAGCTGGATAAAGAGCACGCCGAACGAGTACGCGATACCGCCGTCGAGGCGTTCAACCAGCTGCAACCGGCCTGGCGACTCTCCAAACGCTACGGTCGCCCAATCTTGCGTTATGCCGCCCTGCTGCACGAGATCGGCCTCTGTATCGAATACAAGAAGGCGCCGCAACACGCCGCCTACATCATCGACAACATCGACATGCCGGGCTTTACCCCCGCGCAAAAGAAGCTGTTGTCGGCCCTGCTGTTCAACCAGCGGGACGAATTCAAGCTGGAACCGCTGGAGAAACAGGGTGCCGTCACCGGTCGTCAGGCGATCCGGCTGGCCCGTATCCTGCGCATCGCGCTGATCCTCTGCATGCGCCGCACCCAGGGAACTGTGCCCAGCTTCACCCTGCAGGCAGAAGAGGAGTCACTGACCCTGACCCTGCCCAAGGGCTGGATGGATGAACACTACCTGCGCGCCAGCGAGTTGCGTTTTGAAGTGGAGCGCCAGCAGAAGATGGGCTGGCCGACCCGCGTACAGGAAGCCTGACTCAGCAACCTGCCTGTTTTGGAGCCGATCATGCCGGATTATCAACCCATCAGCTGCGATCTCTACGACTGGCTCGAAATTGCTGCCAGCTGGCAACTGCCGGTGACCCTCACCAGCCGCGATGGTCGCCAGCGGGATGACAAGATCCGCACTATCGAAGCCAGCGAAGGGGTCGAGTATCTGTTGCTGCACAGTGGCGAGCGGCTCAGTCTGGCAGAACTAGCGACCCTGCGCCTGAACTGGCAAGGGGAAGAAAAGCTGATCCGCTTCTCGCCAACCAACTGAATCCATTACGAAAAAGGAGGGCCAACATGATGTTGGCCCTCCTTTTTGCGTCTGCGGATCACACCTGCCGTTAACCCGCCGCCAATGCCGCCATCACATAGACATCGAAGCGGTTGCTCTTGGTCTCGATGGCCATGCTGGGCTTCTGTTCATTGAGCCAGCCGGCGTAGTCGGGGCGTTTCACCACCACCCGCTTCTCAGCCATCTTGAGCGCGGCAGGCAACAAGGCATCCGCATCGAGATCCGGACCTACCAGCGACTGGAACACCCGCATCTCCTTTTTCACCAAAGCTGACTTCTGCTTGTGAGGGAACATGGGGTCGAGGTAGATCACCTCGGGCCGCTCCGGCAGCGCCAGCAAGTTGTCCACCGCCGGGCCTTGCAGCAGGAGCATCCGCTCGCTGACCCAGGGGCCAATCTCGGGATCCTGTGCCGCCCGCGCCAGCCCGTCCTGCAACAGGGCAGCCACCACAGGGCTGCGTTCGATCAGGGTCACCTTGCAACCGAGAGAGGCGAGCACGAAGGCATCGCGCCCCAGACCGGCAGTGGCATCCACCACGGTCGGTGTGGCACCGGCCTTGAGCCCCACCGCCTTGGCGATGGACTGGCCGCGACCACCACCAAACTTGCGACGATGTGCCACCGCCCCTTCCACGAAGTCCACATAGACGGCCCCCAGCTTGGGCTCGTCCAGCTTGCGCAGTTCCAGTCTCTCTTCAGTCAGTACCAGCGCAAACGGAGCCGGAAACTCCACGTCGGCAAGGCGTAAACGCAGGGCGTCGAGCTCGCCATCACGGGCGGGGACTTCACTGAAAACCTGAATATGGGGCATAGGAGGCAGACTCATGGCACGTACAGAAGCGGCCATGATAACAGAAGCGGTGGATCAGCTCACGACAGTGAGGTTCATCCCCTGACGGTTGAGAGCGAGGTAATCAATGAGATCGTCATAGGCCAGCGGGCGGCTAAGCAGATAACCCTGAGTGAAGGCGCACCCTTTCTGGCAGAGGAAGTTGAGCTGCTCGCGGGTCTCTACCCCCTCGATCACCACCTGCATGCCGAGGTTGTGCACTATGTTGATGATGCCGTCGAGCAGCATCCGATCCTGCTCGTTGAAGGGGATATGGCGCACGAAGGAGCGGTCGATCTTGACCAGATCGACCGGGAAAGTACGCAGATAGTTGAGGGCCGAGTAGCCGGTACCGAAATCGTCGATGGCCAGCTTGCAGCCCGCCTCGCGCAGGGAATCGATCCGCACTCTGTGCTGATCGCTGCTCTCCATCAGCAGAGATTCGGTGATTTCGATGACGATGTCGGCAGGATCGAGCCCGAAGTGCTGGATCACCTTAAGCCACTCACTCGCCTCGGGGTCGATGGTCTGGAACTCCATGGTGGAACGGTTGATCGACATCTGCAGATCAGGGAAGCCGGATTGCTGCAACCGCGCCAGATCCCGGCACGATTGCCACAATACCAGCGCACCCAGCCCCTGAATCAATCCCGCCTCTTCCGCCAGCGGAATAAACTCGGCAGGGGATACCTGCCCCCAGTGGGGGTGATACCAGCGCACCAGCGCCTCCAGCTTGGCGACCCGTCCGCTGCGATTGTCCCAGATCGGCTGGTAGGCCATGGTCAGCTGCTCCAGCTTGATCGCTTCGGCCAGATCCTGTTGCATCTGGTGGCGCTGGCGCACCTCTTCCCGCATGGATGAGCAGTAGGCACCGAGCAACCGTCCCTGCCGCTTGGCCGCAAACAGCGCCTGTTCGGCGTTGCGCAGCAACTCGTCGCTCTCGCTGCCATCGACCGGGCAGAGGGTCATGCCGATGGTCGCGGTCACATAGAGGTGCTGGTTGGCCAGCATAAAGGGGCGGGCGAAACTGCCGATCACCTGCTTGGCAAACACCTCGGCCTGACGGCGGGTGACGATGCCGGGCACCAGGAACGCGAACTCATCGCCACCGATGCGGGCCACCAGATCTTCGGTGCGCACCCGGCTCACCAGTCGATCCGACACCTCTCGCAGCAGGGCATCGCCAGCATGGTGATCCATGCTGTTGTTGACCGCCTTGAAGTTGTTGAGGTCGAGCACCATGAGCGCGAAGCGCTCGCCCCGCTCGCAGAAGCGGGTGAGGCAGCGGCCAAACAGCCAGCGGTTGGGCAGGCTGGTGAGGTTGTCGTAGTTGGCCTGGGTCGCGATCTTCTGCTCGGCCACCTTAGTCTGGGAAAGATCGCTGAAAATGGCGATATATTGCTGGATTTTGCCGGCTTCGCGCAGGGTGCTGATCATCAGCTGCTGCGGATAGAGCTTGCCGTTCTTGCGCTTGTTCCACACCTCGCCACGCCACACCCCCACCCGCTCCAGCGCATGGTACATGTCGGCATAGAAGGTCTGATCGTGCAGCCCGGACTTGAGCATGCTGGGACGCTGGCCCCGCACCTCGTCGCTGCTGTAGCCGGTGATCTGCTCGAAGGCCGGGTTGACCGAGATGATGCGGCTGTCGGCATCGCATACCAGAATCGCTTCGGAGAGATTGTCGTAGACCCGGTGAGAGAGCTTGAGCTGCTCCGCATGACGCTTGAGAGGATCGATATTCTCCAGCAGCACCATCAGGTAGTCCGGCTGCTGCTGCTCGTCGCGGATCAGGGTGACAGTCACCCGCCCCCACAGGATCTCGCCCCCCTTGCAGAAGTAGCGCTTCTCCTGGGTGAAACTGCTGCGCTCGCCGCGCCGGATCTCTTCGTAGCACTCAAGGCTGCGCTGCCAATCCTCCGGGTGATTGATATCGGAGATGGAGCGATGAAGCAGCTCGTCGAGGGGATAGCCCAGCATCTTCTCGATGGCCGGGTTGGCCCAGAGAATGCGGCCGGTGAGATCGAGCTTGCCGATCCCCACCGGGGCCTGAAACAGCATGCTCTGCAGCACATGAGGGGTATCAGGCAAGAGTTGCGGCAACTGGCGTTGCAGCATCAGCGCCAGTTCGCGACCGGCCAGCGGCCCCAGCAACCGGAGCAGCCCCATCACCTTGGTCATATTGGCCTGCGGCTGACGATAGAGCAGGCAGCAGATGCCTATGGTCTCGCCATCCGCATCCTTGAGGGCGATCCCGGCGTAGGCCTGGGCTTGCCACGCATCGGCAAGCGGCATCGCGGGGAACAGCTGCAACAGACGATCGCTGAACCAGGCTTCCCCCTCCTGCCAGGTAATGGCATCAGGAGAGTCAGTGATTGGCAGCGTCAGGGTATCGGGGTCGAGAGAGGAGGGATGGGCAGCCTGAACCGTCAGGTGGGTAGCATTTGATTCCCTGCTGGCGATCAGGACGACATCAGCCATCACAGCAGCGGCGATTTCACTCACAAAGGTATCGAAATATCCCTGGCCGCTCGAATGAGCCAGACTGGAGATGATTTGATAGACGGAATCGAGTGCTCGCCTCATGGCAAGTGGCTTTCTCTCCTTGAAGGTTAGAACACGACTCTACTGAAGAGCTGTGAGCAGTGCAAATATGCAATCAGCAAGATATTAAAAAGCCTTGAAAAAAGGGACCAAAAGGTCCCTTTTTGTCGCAGAAATCACGACTCGATCCCACTATGCCGCAAAATAGTGTACCTGGTTGAAGCTCACACAGGCGGCGGGTCAGGAATCTCAGGCAGCGATCCCGCTGTGTCGCAACAGCGCATCCACCTTGGGCTCACGACCACGGAAGGCTCGGAACAGCTCCATCGGCTCCTTCGAGCCCCCCTTCTCCAGAATATTCTTCAGGAAGGATTGGCCGGTCGCCGGGTTGAAGATCCCCTCCTCCTCGAAGCGGGAGAAGGCATCGGCAGAGAGCACCTCGGCCCACTTGTAGCTGTAGTAGCCCGCCGCATAGCCGCCCGCGAAGATGTGGGAGAAGCTGTGCTGGAAGCGGTTGAACGCCGGTGGCGTCATCACAGCCACCTGACTGCGCACCTCATCCAGCAGCGCCGGAAGCTGCGCCGGATTGGCCGGGTCAAACTCCTGATGGAGACGGAAGTCGAACAGGGCGAACTCCAGCTGGCGCAGCATCTGCATGGCCGCCTGGAAGTTGCGGGCGGTCAGCATCTTCTCCAGCAGATCGGCAGGCAGCGGCTCGCCGGTCTCGTAGTGGCCGGAGATAAAGGCCAGTGCCTCGGACTCCCAGCACCAGTTCTCGAGGAACTGGCTCGGCAGCTCCACTGCATCCCAGGCCACGCCGTTGATACCGGCCACGCCGGCCACATCGATGCGGGTCAGCATGTGGTGAATGCCGTGGCCAAACTCATGGAACAGGGTGACCACTTCGTTGTGGGTGAACAGCGCCGGTTTACCATCCACCGGGCCGTTGAAGTTGCAGGTCAGGTAGGCCACCGGTTTTTGCAGCGAGCCATCCTGACGGTAGCGACGACCCAGACAGACATCCATCCAGGCCCCGCCCTGCTTGTGCTCGCGGGCGTAGAGGTCGAGATAGAAGCTGCCGCGCAGCTCGTCGTCAGCATCGAAGATATCGTAGAAGCGCACGTCCGGGTGCCAGGTGTCGATGCCGAGGCGCTCGCGCACCTTCATGCCGAACACCCGCTTCACCACTTCGAACAACCCCTTCACCACCTTTCTGGCGGGGAAGTAGGGGCGCAGCTGCTCATCGGAGATGGAGAACTTGTGCTGCTTGAGCTTCTCGGCGTAGTAGGCGAGATCCCAGGCTGCCAGCTCGCTCTGACCATGCTGCTCGGCGGCGAAGGTGCGGATCTCCTCCAGCTCGGCCTTGCCTTGCGGCAGGGATTTGGCCGCCAGATCGGTGAGGAAGCTCACCACCTGTTCGGTCTTGTCCGCCATCTTGGTGGCCAGGGAGAGCTCGGCATAGTTGGCGAACCCCAGCAACTGAGCCAGTTCGCGACGCAGGGTGAGCAGCTCGCTCATGATGGCGGAGTTGTCCCACTTGCCCGCATTGGGGCCCTGATCGGAGGCGCGGGTGGTGAAGGCCTCATACATCTCGGCGCGCAGCTCGCGGTTGTCGGCATACATCATCACCGGCAGATAAGAGGGGATATCCAGCGTGAACAGCCACCCCTCTTTGCCTTTAAGTTCAGCCATCTGACGGGCAGCGGCACGCACGCTGTCGGGCAGACCGGCCAGTTCGGCTTCATCGGCCACCAGCTTGTGCCAGCCCTGGGTGGCATCCAGCACGTTGTTGCTGAAACGGGAGGCCAGTTCGGAGAGGCGGGCCTGAATTTCGCCGTAACGCTGCTGCGCCTCGGCAGGCAGACCGATGCCGGAGAGACGGAAGTCACGCAGGGTGTTCTGGATCTCCTTGCGCTGGGCGCCGCTGAGCAGCGGGAAATCATCGCTCTGGGAGAGGGCCAGATAGGCCTGATAGAGCCCTTCATGCTGACCGACATAGGTCTGGAATTCGGAGAGCAGCGGCAGGCAGGCGTCATGGGCCTCGCGCAGCGCTTCGCTGTTGAGTACGGAGTTGAGGTGGCTGACCGGCGACCAGATCCGTGACAGGCGGTCATTTACCTCTTCCAGCGGGGCAATCAGGCTATCCCAGGTATGGGGATCACGCTGGGCCAGCACATCGCTGATCTTCTGCTTGCAGTCAGCAATCGCCTGAATCACGGCAGGCTGAACCTGCTCCGGCTTGATCTGGCTGAAAGGGGGCAGAGAATCCATTGTCAGCAAAGGGTTATTCATCCCGGTTACCTCTTGTTTGGTCTTGAACAGACCGCTTTAGCAGCTCTGTATGGCTTTCTAACATGTGGCCAAGCCACGCAATAATCAAGCGGGAATCCACCTCTCGGCACTGTTTTCCCCTCTTTGTGAGCTCAAACACCTCTCTGCCAGATACTGGACGGCAACAGCATGAATAATCGGTACTTTTTTGCTCTTTTTGCGGCTTTTTCAACTCTCGAACCACAAGGGAGCAGAGCAAATCCAATCGACAAAAGAGTAGGTTACAGCGGCCTATCACCGGCCCTTTCCATGCTTGGAAAATAACTAATCAACAAATTAATAACCAAAACAAATCATGCACATAAGTTGATTAATTTATTTTTAAGTGCATATCATAAGCAGCCTGTTACTCAGGTCACTTGATTCTCTGTGCTGCACAGAAATCGGGTGAAAAAGGCAAAGTGACCCGAAAGGGCGCGACGCAAAGCCACCGGTCTAAGGGAAAACACCTATGACAGCGGGGTTGCCCCCGGGAGCGTTCGGCCATAGCTGTTCGCTCCGTTTGTACTGTATGGAGATATCAAGATGAACAAATTGAAGTTATCCCTGCTGGGCTGTCTGCTCGGCATGGGCGCCCCCATGGCATATGCCGCCAGTGCCGGTCAGGCGATGGTCAACCCCCAGTCCGGCGTTGTGGTCGGCTACTGGCACAACTGGTGTGACGGTTCGGGCTACAAGGGCGGTATCGCCCCCTGCGTCAAGCTCGATCAGGTCAACCCGCAATACAACGTGGTCGATGTCTCCTTCATGAAGGTCTATGGCAGCGATCCCATCCCCACCTTCAAACTCGACCCGGCCATCGGCATGAGCGAAAGCCAGTTTATCGAGCAGATTGCCGAGCTGAACCGTCAGGGCCGTGCCGTGCTGCTGGCGCTGGGCGGTGCCGATGCGCACATCGAGCTACGCAAGGGTCAGGAGCAGGCCTTTACCGACGAGATCATCCGTCTGGTGGAGACCTATGGCTTCGACGGGCTGGATATCGATCTGGAGCAGGCCGCCATCACCGCCGCCGACAACCAGACCGTGATCCCGGCGGCCCTGCGTCTGGTCAAGGATCACTACCGCGCCCAGGGGAAAAACTTCCTCATCACCATGGCGCCGGAGTTCCCCTATCTGACCCAGACTGGCGCCTACATCCCCTATATCCGCAATCTGGAAGGCTACTACGACTGGATCAACCCCCAGTTCTACAACCAGGGTGGCGACGGTATCTACATCGATGGGATCGGCTGGATTGCCCAGAACAACGATGCCCTAAAAGAAGAGTTCATCTACTACATGGCGGATTCGCTGAGCAACGGTACCCGCGGCTTCTACAAGATCCCCCATGACAAGCTGGTGTTCGGCATTCCGACCAACATCGACGCCGCCGCCACCGGCTATGTGCAGGATCCGCAGAAGCTCTACAACGCCTTCAACCGCCTGAAGAGCGAGGGGCAACCGCTGCGTGGCGTGATGACCTGGTCCATCAACTGGGACATGGGCCGCAACGCCGCCGGTCAGTCCTACAACGAATCCTTCATCAAGAGCTACGGCCCCTTCATCCACGATCAGGAGATCACGCCCCCGGTCGACAACGGCAAGCCGGTGTTCAGCGGCCTGAGCGATACCCGCATCAAGCAGGGTACCGCCTTTGATCCGCTGGCAGGTGTCAGCGCCAACGACAAGGAAGATGGCGACCTGACTGGCCAGATCCAGGTGGAAGGCTCGGTAGACAGCCAGCGCATCGGCCTCTACCCCCTCACCTACAAGGTGAGCGATCGCGACAACAACGTCACCGAGCAGGTACGTACCATCGAGGTCTACAGCATGAAGCCGGTATTCAGCGGCGTCACCGACACCACGCTGGAGCTGGGTACCCCCTTCGATCCGATGACCGGCGTCAGTGCCCATGATGAAGAAGATGGCGACCTGACCGCCCAAATCAAGGTCAGCGGCAACGTCGACAGCAGCAAGGTCGGCCGCTACACCCTCACCTATCAGGTGAGCGACAGCGCCGGTCAGCAGGTAACCCAGCAGCGCAACGTGACCGTCAGGGAGCAGGGCGCCGTCTGTGAAAACAGCTGGGATGCCAAGAAGGTCTACGTGGGTGGCGACATCGTCAGCCACAACGGCAAGAACTGGCTGGCAGGCTGGTGGACCCAGAACGAAGAGCCGGGCACCACGGGTGACTGGGGCGTCTGGCGCGTACAGGGCGACAGCGACTGCGGCGGCACAACGCCCCCCGCAGAAGGCAGCAGCGACTTCACCGTCAGCGCCATGGCGAGCGAGTACACCATAGTCAACGGTCAGGTCAGCATCCGCTTCAACCTGACCACCGCCAACCCGGTACAGATCACCGCGACTCTGGAGCAGAGCGGCCACAGCCACGGTACCACCAGCAGCCAGGTGAACGGCACCAGCACCCAGGTACTGCAGGGCAGCAATGTCACCGATGGCAGCTACGAAGTGGTCATCACCGGTCTGGCAGATGGCCAGCAGCCGGTGGTACAGCGCTTCCCGGTCACCCTGGCTGAAGAGAACAGCGGCGGTAGCGAAGGTGACTACCCGGCCTATGCCCCCAACACCAGCTATCAGGCCGGTGATCGGGTCAGCAATGCCGGTGGCGACTACGAGTGCAAACCCTGGCCCTACAGCGGCTGGTGCGGTGGTGTGGCCAGCCACTATGCACCGGGTACCGGCAGCCACTGGAGCGATGCCTGGATCAAGCTGTAATCAGCCGCTCGTGACCAAAAGAGAGCCATAACGACAGAGGGGGAGCCATCGGCTCCCCCTCTCGTTTATCTCTTCAACCCGGCTTAGCGGGCATCTTCCTTCAACCACTGCGCCACGCGCTTGGCGAAGTAGGTGAGGATGCCATCGGCCCCGGCCCGCTTGAAGCAGAGCAGGGACTCCATGATGGTCTCCTTCTCTTTCAGCCAGCCGTTCTGGATCGCCGCCATGTGCATGGCGTACTCGCCGCTGACCCGCTGACCTGATAGGCGAAAGTCGGCACGCCGAACTGATCCTTCACCTGACGAACCACGTCCAGATAGGGCATGCCCGGCTTGACCATCACGCTGTCGGCCCCCTCCTGAATATCCAGCGCCACTTCGTGCAGGGCTTCGTTGCTGTTGGCCGGGTCCATCTGATAGGTAGCCTTGTTGCTCTTGCCAAGGTTGCCGGCAGAACCGACCGCATCGCGGAACGGGCCGTAGTAGCAGGAGGCGTACTTGGCGGAGTAGGCCATGATCTGGGTGTTGATGAAGCCGTTCTCTTCCAGTGCGGCACGGATGGCACCGATGCGGCCATCCATCATGTCGGACGGCGCGACTATATCGACCCCGGCTTCGGCGTGGGAGAGCGCCTGCTTGATCAGGATCTCGGTGGTGATGTCGTTCAGCACATAGCCTTCGTCATCTATGATGCCGTCCTGACCGTGGGTGGTGAACGGATCGAGCGCCACGTCGGTGATCACCCCGAGCTCCGGGAAGCGAGCCTTGAGGGCGCGCACGGTGCGCTGGGCCAGCCCGTTCGGGTTGTAGGCCTCTTCCGCCATCAGGCTCTTGCTCTCCAGCGGGGTGACCGGGAACAGGGCAATGGCAGGCACGCCCAGCTCCACCAACTCGGCAGCCTCTTCCAACAGCAGATCGATGGAGAGACGCTCCACCCCCGGCATGGAGGGAACGGCTTCCCGACGGTTCTCCCCCTCCAGCACGAACACCGGATAGATGAGATCGTTGACGGTCAGTACGTTCTCGCGTACCAGACGACGGCTGAAATCATGTTTGCGCAGACGGCGCAGGCGGCGGCCCGGAAAGGCGCCCGGAAGAGTTGTAGCCATGAATCACTCCTGGAGAGGAAGTTGGAAGAACGCGGCGGAGGTGGCCCGGGTATGGGCCAGCAAGGCCTCGGGCGCTTCACCACGACAGGCCGCCACCACCTGGGCGATGTGCGGCAAAAAAGCAGGTTCGTTGCGTTTCGGGCGCGGTTTCAGATCCCGCGGCACCAGATAGGGGGCATCGGTCTCGATCATCAGCCGACCGGCCGGAATACGGGCCACCTGCTCGCGCAGCAGCTGACCGCGGCGCTCGTCGCAAAGCCAGCCAGTCACCCCTATATGCAGCCCCAGCGCCAGACACTCGTCCAGCTCCTCGTCGGAACCGGTGAAGCAGTGCAGCACGGCTCCCGGTAGTTTCGGCAACCAGGGACGGAGGATCTCGATAAAACGGGCGTGCGCATCGCGGCAGTGAAGAAACACCGGCATCCCGAGTTCGGCAGCCAGTGCCAGCTGGGCGTCGAATACCGCATCCTGCACCGGGCGGGGGGAGAAGTCGCGGTTGTAGTCGAGGCCGCACTCGCCAATAGCCACCACCTGCGGCAGCGCCGCCAGCTCGCGCAAGGCGGGCAGGGTCGCCTCATCGACACTCTTGGCATCGTGAGGGTGTACCCCGGCGGTGGAGAAGCAGTAGCCCGGCCAGCGGGCGGCCAACTCAGCGCTCTCGCGGCTACCCGCCAGATCGGTACCGGTCAGGATCAGCGCCTCCACTCCGGCGGCACGGGCACGGGCCACCAGCTCAGCCTGCTCGCCGGCGAACTGGCTGCTGGTCAGGTTTAAACCGATATCGATCATGGAATGAGACGTTCCGAACAAAAGGAATACATATCAGGTATTCGAAAACCATCTACCGAATGGGGTCTTACCATACGCCTCGAACGGGAGCATGGAAAGAGGAAGGGAGCCTCAGCTCCCCTCGTTCTGCTATTCCTGCGGACTTCGTCATCCTCTCACCGTCCGGCGAACAGGTGACGAACAGAGCCTCAGCTCTCCACATCCGGTTGTTCCTGTTGCTCTTCATCCTCTTTCTTCACGTAGAAACGGGCGAAGAACAGACCTATCTCCCACAGCGCCCACATCGGAATGGCGAGCAGGGTCTGGGAGAAGACATCAGGCGGCGTCAGCAGCATGCCGACCACAAACACCCCGACGATGACGTAGGGACGTTTCTCCTTCAGGTTTTGCGGTGTGGTCACGCCAGTCCAGCAGAGCAGTATGGTGGCCACCGGAATTTCGAACGCCACCCCGAACGCGAAGAACAGGGTCAGTACGAAGTCCAGATAGCTGGCGATATCGGTAGCCACCGTCACCCCTGCGGGTGCGGTACTGGTGAAGAAACCGAACACCAGCGGGAACACCACGTAGTAGGCGAACGCCATCCCCGCATAGAACAGCAGGGCACTGGAGACCACCAGCGGCATGATCAGGCGCCGTTCGTGCTGGTACAGACCGGGGGCGATAAAAGCCCAGGCCTGATAGAGCAGATAGGGGATCGCCACGAAGAAGGAGACCACCAGCGTCAGCTTGATCGGCGTCAGGAAGGGGGTCGCCACATCCGTCGCGATCATGCTGGTCCCTTCCGGCAGCTGGCTGAGCAGCGGCTGGGCCACGAAGTCGTAGATGTTGTTGGAGAAGTAGATCAGCGCCAGAAACACCACGAGGATGGCGGTAATGGAGCGCAGCAAGCGGGTTCTCAGCTCAACCAGATGGCTGATCAGGGGTTGTTCGGCCTGACTCATGGCTTCACCTCCCCTTTTACTACGGAGTCGCTGACCGGCACCGGCTCGCTCTCCCGCTGGCTGTTGACCGGCGGCACGTCGTGGCTCAGTTGCACCGCAGGCTCCACCGGCGTGGCAGGCTCAGCCTGGGCGACCGGCTCGGGGCGCGGCGGACGGATCTCGTTCTCCACCTGATAGGGGCGATTGACCGACTGGGCCGCCGCTTTGAGCTGTTCGATGGACTCCTGCAGCTCGGGGCTCAGGTTGCTCATCTGCAACTGTTCGGCCTTCTTGAGGTCGTTATGCAGCTCTTGCAACTTGAGCTCCTGCTCCAGCTCGGACTTGACCGAGTTCGCGGTCGAACGAATGAGGCGGATCCAGTGGGTAGCCGTGCGGATGGCAACCGGCAGCCGCTCGGGCCCCAGTACCACCAGTGCTACCACACCGATAACGACCAGCTCCCAAAAACCGATATCGAACATGGCTTAGGCCTGGTCTTTGTCTTTCTGTTTGGCGGTCTCACTACTCTGAGTGGCCGCTTCGTTCAGCTGTTTCGGGGGAAACTCGGCATCTTTCTGCTCGGCCTTGGCATCAGCCGGCTCGTCGGAGAGGGCTTTCTTGAACCCTTTGACCGCCGCACCCAGATCACCGCCGATCCCGCGCAGTTTCTTGGTACCGAACAGCAGCACGACGATGACTGCGATGATCAACAATTGCCAAATACTGATACCACCCATGATTTTCTCTCCAGAACAGGCGCCTGACGGCGCGGTTGTTGATTAATGGGAACGGGTTCGCAACCAGCCGACCAGCCAGCAGAGTGCTGCACCGGCGAGACTGGCTTGTCCCCACTCAATGTGTTGTTTTTGGGTCAGCAAGAATACACCCGCCAATAGCAGGCTGGCTCCAACCCCTAAGAGGTAGCGGGCCTGCCCCTGCCGACGGCTGTGACGGCGGAACTCGGCAAACATCTGGTCGAAATGACGCTGCTGATGACGGGTCTGGCGCAGGGTCTCATAGACCAGCTCCGGCAGCTCCGGCAGCTTCTCCGCCCAGAATGGCGCCTTCTCCTTGATGGCGTTCAATACCGACTTGGGCCCTACCTGTTCGTGCATCCAGTTTTCGAGGAACGGCTTGGCGGTCTGCCACAAATCGAGCTGCGGGTAGAGCTGACGCCCCAACCCTTCCACATAGAGCAGGGTCTTTTGCAGCAGCACCAGCTGCGGCTGCACCGTCATATGGAAGCGACGCGCGGTGTTGAACAGGTTGAGCAGCACGTGACCGAACGAGATCTCGGAGAGCGGCTTCTCGAAGATGGGCTCCAGCACGGTGCGGATGGCGAACTCGAACTCGTCCACCTTGGTATCTGCCGGTACCCAGCCCGACTCCACATGCAGCTCCGCCACCCGACGATAGTCACGGTTGAAGAAGGCGAGGAAGTTCTCCGCCAGATAGCGTTTATCTTCCCGATTGAGGGTACCGACGATGCCGCAGTCGATGCCGATCCAGAGCGGGTTTTCCGGATGTTCGTAAGAGACGAAGATGTTGCCCGGGTGCATGTCGGCATGGAAGAAGCTGTCGCGGAACACCTGGGTGAAGAAGACCTCGACCCCGCGCTCGGCCAGCAGCTTCATATTGGTGCCGTTGGCTTCCAGCGCCGGTATATCGGAGACCGGAATACCGTAGATGCGCTCCATCACCAGCACCTGCTCGCGGCAGAGGTCGGTGATGATTTCAGGCACATAGAGCGCCTCGGAGCCGGTGAAGTTGCGGCGTAGCTGGATGGCGTTGGCCGCTTCGCGCATCAAATTCAGCTCGTCGAGGATGGTCTTGCGATACTCCTCCACCACCTCGATGGGGCGCAGTCGCGCGCTCTGGGGCACAAAACGGGCCACCAGACGGGCCAGCGCCTGCATCAGCCGCAGGTCAGCCTCGATAACCGGCTCGATGTCGGGACGGATCACCTTGATGACGATCTCGTGGCCACTCTCCTTCAGGCGGGCGGTATGCACCTGCGCGATGGAAGCCGACGCCAGCGGCGTCTCGTCGAAGTCGTCAAACAGGGTTTCGATGGGACAACCCAGGCTCAGCTCGATCTGCTGGCGCGCCGCCTGACCACAGAAGGGGGGCACCCTGTCCTGCAGCAGGGCCAGCTCCTCGGCAATATCCGGCGGCAACAGGTCACGGCGGGTCGAGAGCATCTGGCCAAACTTTATGAAGATGGGGCCAAGGGCCTCGAAGGCGAGGCGGATGCGGGCACCGCGGCTGAGATCCGGTTGTTTGTTCTTGAGCCAGAACAGGGAGCGACGGGCCAGACGACCCGGCCAGGGTTGATAGCGGGCGGGCACCAGTTCGTCGATGCCCTGCTCCAGCAGGATGGTGATGATGCGATAGAGGCGTTTGAACTCCTTCGGGGTCATCAGGTCACCTGCTGTTCGAAGCGGGCCAGCCGCAGTTCGACGGCCTTGAGCTGCTGGGCCAGCACCTCGACGTCATCGTTGAAACTCGCCACTTCCAGCGGGCCGGGGGCTAGGCGGGCCTCTTCGGTCAGATATTCCGCCAGCTGGCTGCGGGTGCAGCACAGCTCGCGACCGACCAGGCGACGCGCCTGACGGGCACCACTGAACAGGGTGTGGGCCAGCACGTCGCCGGTATAGCGCGACAGCTCCTCCTCCCAGTCGATATCCAGCTCACCCAGCAGCACGCTGAATGCCTGCACCAGCTGGGGATCACCGCTCAGATCCAACTTCTCCTCGCGGATATAACGGGTCAGGGCGGACGGGTCTTTCAGCAGACCAAGGGCGGTCAGCGACAGGCTGAGCACCGCATCGGCATCCCCTTCATGCTGGGCCAGCACATCCAGCCGACGCTCGGAGAAGACAAACCAGAGCGGCTTGAGTTCACGCAGCTCCAGCTTGAGCACCTTGCCCACCAGTTTGCGCAGCCGCTCCGGACTCTGTTTGTCCAGCGCCAGCAACTGGTTGAGGCTGGTTTCGATCACCGCGGTGACCATGGCATCCATCGGCATAGGCAACCTTAAAACTTGTAACCGCGGTGCAGGGCGACCACACCCTGGGTCAGATTGAAGTACTCCACCTGCTCGAAACCGACATTTTCCATCATGCCAGCCAGGGTCTGCTGATCCGGGTGCATGCGGATGGACTCTGCCAGATATTTGTAGCTTTCACTGTCGTTCGCGACGATTTCGCCCATTTTTGGCAGCAGTTTGAAGGAGTAGAGGTCATAGAGCTTGGCGATCACTTCGCTGACCGGCTTGGAGAACTCCAGCACCAGCAGACGGCCACCCGGCTTGAGCACCCGGAACATGGAGGCGAGCGCCTTGTCCTTGTCGGTGACGTTGCGCAGGCCGAAGCCGATGGTAATCACGTCGAAGTGGTTATCCGGGAAAGGGAGCGCCTCGGCATTGGCCTGCACGTAGGAGACGTTGTTGGCGACCCCCAGATTGCGCAGCTTGTCGCGGCCCACTTTCAGCATGGAATCGTTGATATCCGCCAGCACCACCTGACCGGTCTCGCCGACGATGCGGGAGAACTTGGCGGTCAAGTCACCGGTACCACCGGCCAGATCCAGCACCTTCTGACCCTTGCGCACACCGGAACAGTCGATGGTGAAGCGCTTCCACAGGCGGTGGATGCCGAACGACATCAGATCGTTCATCAGATCATACTTGGCTGCCACCGAATGGAAGACACCTGCTACCAGAGTTTCCTTCTCGGTCGCGGCCACGGTTTTAAAGCCAAAATGCGTTGTCGTTGCTTGTTCTGACATCCCTTAAACACCCATAGAGCAAAGAATGGCCGCCAGTTTACCAGAGCCACTGGCGTCCGGACACCTTAAACCCGGCTCGCAACCAACTGCATGCCCAGCACCACCATGGCCAGACAGAGGAAGAGATTGAGACCGATATTGAGCAGCGCTTTCAGATAGGCTCCATGTTGAGCCAGCACTACCGTATCGAGGGCAAAGGAAGAAAACGTGGTCAGGGCACCGAGGATCCCCACCATCAGCAGCGGCTTCATCGGGTGTTCTACCACATGACCATGACTGATGAGGGCGAACGCCACCCCCATGATGAAAGAGCCCACCACGTTGACCACCAGAGTCCCGTAAGGAAAGTGGCGCCCCAGCAGCAAGGCCATCAGTTCGGCAATCCCAAAACGAAGGCAGGCGCCGATGGCGCCCCCTGCAGCAACATAGAACCAGGTTTGCATGGTGTCACTCCCTCAGGGTCAGGCCGCCATTATGTCGCAATGGCGGCCCTTGTGCCCAGAGGCGGAACTAATCGTCATCCAGCCTGATTGAAATCTCAGCGGCGAAAATCGATGGGCTCTGGCTGACCCAGCACGATCTCGGTCTGGGCCGGGCGGGTCTGGGCAATCACCTTGCCGTGGCGGATCGAGTAACGCACCGGCACCTGACGGCGCACCGCATCGAAGCCGTTGTCGGCAGGCAGGATCAACAGGTTGGCCGGTTTGCCCACCTCGATACCATAGCGATCCTGCACATTCAGGGTGCGGGCGCTGTGGCTGCTGATCAGCTTCAGACCGTCGTTGATCTGCTCGTAACCCATGATCTGGCAGACATGCAGCCCCATGTGCAGCACCTGCAACATGTTGGCGGTGCCCATGGGGTACCAGGGATCGAACACGTCATCGTGACCGAAGCAGACGTTGATGTTCGCCTCCAGCATCTCCTTCACCCGGGTAATACCGCGGCGTTTGGGATAGGTATCGAACCGCCCCTGCAGGTGAATGTTCACCAGCGGATTGGCCACGAAGTTGATATCTGCCATCTTGAGCAGCCGGAACAGGCGGGAAGCATAAGCGCCATTGTAGGAGTGCATGGCAGTGGTGTGGCTGGCCGTTACCCGATGGCCGATACCCCGCTCGTAGGCCAGGGTCGCCAGCGTCTCGATAAAGCGGGACTGCTCGTCATCGATCTCGTCGCAGTGCACATCGACCAGAACCTGATACTTCTCCGCAAGATCGAAGATGTAGTGCAGACTTTCGACCCCATATTCCCGGGTAAACTCGAAGTGGGGGATCGCGCCAATCACGTCGGCACCCAGCTTGAGCGCCTCCTCCAGCAGTGCCTTGCCATTCGGGTAGGAGAGGATCCCCTCCTGCGGGAAGGCGACGATCTGCAGCTCGACCCACTCCTTCATCTCCTCCCGCACCTCCAGCATTGCCTTGAGCGCCACCAGATTGGGATCGGAGACATCGACGTGAGTACGGACAAACTGGATGCCGTTGGCGATCTGCCACTTCAGCGTCTGGATGGCGCGCTGTTTCACATCCTCATGGGTCAACAGTGCCTTGCGCTCGGCCCAGCGCTCGATCCCCTCGAACAGAGTGCCGGAGAGGTTCCAGCTCGGCTCGCCCGCCGTCTGGGTGGTATCGAGGTGAATGTGGGGTTCGATAAAGGGAGCGATCGCCAGACCGCCCTCCCCGTCCAGCACCCGACCGGCGACGGCATGCTCGTCATGGGGTTCGATGGCGGTGATGACCCCATCCTGACAGCGGATCTGCCACAACCCTTCCCGATCGGCCAAACGAATATGTTGAATCAGCATTTGCTAGCTTCCTGTACCAGAACCGGCCGCTGGGTGAGGCGAACCAGAATGAAATAGGTGAAGGCGGCGCCCAATACCGCGTTGAGTGGCACTATACCCGGCAGCCACTTGCCGACAGCCACCCCGACTGCCGTGGCAACCAGCGCCTGCCAGCGCACCGTCTCGAACTGCTGATCGGCAAATTGACGGTAACGCTCACGATTGAGCAGGAAATCCATGATGATAATGCCACCGATCGGCGGAATTGCCGTACTCAAAAAGGCCAGCCAGCCGACAAAATTGTTGTAAAGCCAGAGGGCGCAAGCCGTACCGATAAGGCCGTTGATCACGCTGAGCGGCTTGCTCTTGAGGCCGGTAATGTTGGCAAAACCGAGGCCGGAGGCATAGAGCGCGTTGTCGTTGGTGGTCCAGATATTGAGGCCCAGCACCAGAATGGCGGGGATCAGCAGTCCCTGCATCAGCATCACTTCCGAGATATCGGCCTGACCGGTCACGGCCGCACCGGCTGCGCCGAAGACGAACATCAGAGTGTTGCCCAAAAAAAACGCCACCATGGTAATCATGACGGCGCCCCAGGGTTTGCGACCAAAGCGAACAAAGTCGGCGGTCAGGGTTCCTGCACTGATAAAGGAACCAACCACCATGGTCAACGCCGTGGTGAACTCGATGGGATTGCTTGGTTGTACCTGCTGCAGTGCAGCCATGCCACCGGTCGAGGTCACCGCCAGCCAGACCGAGTAGCCGCCAAGCAGTGCAATGGCCGGCACGGCCACAAAGCTCAGCACCATCAGGGCGGAGATGCCGAAGTAGACGGTCACCGTCATCAACATGCCCGAAATGGCGATCAGCCAGTTCACATCTATGCCGGTCGCCTTCTGCACCGGCAGGGCAAACATCGCCACGCCCACGCCAAACCAGCCGACCTGAGTACCGCCGAGCAGCAGGGATGGCAGCCAGGAACCTTTCACCCCAAAGGAGTAACGAGCCAGCAGATGGGTAGAGAGGCCGGTTGAGGCACCGATATAACCGAGACAAGCGGTGTAGATACCCAGCAACAAGTTGCCGATAAGTACCGCCTTGATGAAGTCATCGAACACCAGCCCGGTACCCAGCGCACCACCGGTCCACATGCTGGCAGAGAAGAAGGTCAGGCCGAGCATCACCAGCATCAGCGACAGCACACCTTTACGCCCTTTGGCGGGTACCGCCCCCAAACAGTATTCGTTATCCTGCGCCATGCTCTCTCTCCACGTAATAGGCAAAACGCGCCGGATTTTACATGTAAAACGTTTTACGTCAATCAATCATGGTTAAATCTCTGGATAAAACCATCAATAGCAGTCAAATGAGTAACACATTAGGACTCAAACCAGCAGATAAACAGTGTCGGCTGCAAGCAGAGGGGGGTTGCGGGAATAGGGAATGTAGGGGGATATAAGAAAACTGACAGATGCAAAAAAGCCTCCCTTTTCAGGGAGGCTTTCTATTTAATGGTGCTGATACCCAGAATCGAACTGGGGACCTCATCCTTACCAAGGATGCGCTCTACCGACTGAGCCATATCAGCACACTAACCGGTAAAGACCACGCTGGGCGTAATCTTGAAATTGGGTGCCTGGCAGTGTCCTACTCTCGCATGGCGAATGCCACACTACCATCGGCGCTACCGCGTTTCACTTCTGAGTTCGGCATGGGATCAGGTGGTTCCACGGCGCTATGGCCGCCAGGCAAATTCTTAATCTAGAAAGCTGACGTGAGTAGTGATGTTGCGCTTGGCTTGTCACTATCACTGAATTTGAGTAGTTCGCTTGGTATCTGTTACAAGCCTTAGAACACTTCTTGGGTGTTGTATGGTTAAGCCTCACGGGTAATTAGTATGGGTTAGCTCAACACGTCGCCGCGCTTACACACCCCACCTATCAACGTTGTGGTCTCCAACGGCCCTTTAGGACCCTCAAGGGGTCAGGGATGACTCATCTCAGGGCTCGCTTCCCGCTTAGATGCTTTCAGCGGTTATCGATTCCGAACTTAGCTACCGGGCAGTGCCACTGGCGTGACAACCCGAACACCAGAGGTTCGTTCACTCCGGTCCTCTCGTACTAGGAGCAACTCCCTTCAATCATCCAACGCCCACGGCAGATAGGGACCGAACTGTCTCACGACGTTCTGAACCCAGCTCGCGTACCACTTTAAATGGCGAACAGCCATACCCTTGGGACCGACTTCAGCCCCAGGATGTGATGAGCCGACATCGAGGTGCCAAACACCGCCGTCGATATGAACTCTTGGGCGGTATCAGCCTGTTATCCCCGGAGTACCTTTTATCCGTTGAGCGATGGCCCTTCCATTCAGAACCACCGGATCACTATGACCTACTTTCGTACCTGCTCGACCTGTCCGTCTCGCAGTTAAGCTGGCTTATGCCATTGCACTAACCTCCTGATGTCCGACCAGGATTAGCCAACCTTCGTGCTCCTCCGTTACTCTTTGGGAGGAGACCGCCCCAGTCAAACTACCCACCAGGCACTGTCCGCGAGCCCGATTCAGGGCCCTGCGTTAGAACATCAAACATACAAGGGTGGTATTTCAAGGACGGCTCCAGCGCAACTGGCGTCACGCCTTCAAAGCCTCCCACCTATCCTACACATGTAGGTTCAATGTTCAGTGCCAAGCTGTAGTAAAGGTTCACGGGGTCTTTCCGTCTAGCCGCGGGTACACCGCATCTTCACGGCGAATTCGATTTCACTGAGTCTCGGGTGGAGACAGCATGGCCATGGTTACACCATTCGTGCAGGTCGGAACTTACCCGACAAGGAATTTCGCTACCTTAGGACCGTTATAGTTACGGCCGCCGTTTACCGGGGCTTCGATCAAGAGCTTCGCTTGCGCTAACCCCATCAATTAACCTTCCGGCACCGGGCAGGTGTCACACCCTATACGTCCACTTTCGTGTTTGCAGAGTGCTGTGTTTTTGATAAACAGTCCCAGCCATCTGGTCACTGCGACTCCCAACTGCTCCATCCGCAAGGGACTTCACTGTCAAGAGCGAACCTTCTCCCGAAGTTACGGTTCTATTTTGCCTAGTTCCTTCACCCGAGTTCTCTCAAGCGCCTTGGTATTCTCTACCCGACCACCTGTGTCGGTTTGGGGTACGATGACTTGTAATCTGAAGCTTAGAGGCTTTTCCTGGAAGCAGGGCATCAATGGCTTCCACACCGTAGTGTGTTCGTCTCGTGTCTCAGTGTTGTGTCTCCGGATTTGCCTGGAAACACCACCTACGCACTTTCACCAGGACAACCGTCGCCTGGCCCACCTAGCCTTCTCCGTCCCCCCATCGCAATTACAAGTCGTGCAGGAATATTAACCTGCTTCCCATCGACTACGCCTTTCGGCCTCGCCTTAGGGGTCGACTCACCCTGCCCCGATTAACGTTGGACAGGAACCCTTGGTCTTCCGGCGAGGAGGCTTTTCACCCCCTTTATCGTTACTTACGTCAGCATTCGCACTTCTGATATCTCCAGCATACCTCTCGATACACCTTCGCAGACTTACAGAACGCTCCCCTACCACTCACACATAAGTGTGAATCCGCGGCTTCGGTGCCTGGTTTGAGCCCCGTTACATCTTCCGCGCAGGCCGACTCGACTAGTGAGCTATTACGCTTTCTTTAAATGATGGCTGCTTCTAAGCCAACATCCTAGCTGTCTGAGCCTTCCCACATCGTTTCCCACTTAACCAGAACTTTGGGACCTTAGCCGGCGGTCTGGGTTGTTTCCCTCTTCACGACGGACGTTAGCACCCGCCGTGTGTCTCCCGGATATTACTTACTGGTATTCGGAGTTTGCATGGGGTTGGTAAGTCGGGATGACCCCCTAGCCCAAACAGTGCTCTACCCCCAGTAGTATTCGTCCGAGGCGCTACCTAAATAGCTTTCGGGGAGAACCAGCTATCTCCGAGTTTGATTGGCCTTTCACCCCCAGCCACAGGTCATCCCCTAACTTTGCAACGTTAGTGGGTTCGGTCCTCCAGTTGATGTTACTCAACCTTCAACCTGCCCATGGCTAGATCACCCGGTTTCGGGTCTACACCTTGCAACTAGACGCCCAGTTAAGACTCGGTTTCCCTACGGCTCCCCTATACGGTTAACCTCGCTACAAAATGTAAGTCGCTGACCCATTATACAAAAGGTACGCAGTCACCCCGAAGGGCTCCCACTGCTTGTACGTACACGGTTTCAGGTTCTATTTCACTCCCCTCACAGGGGTTCTTTTCGCCTTTCCCTCACGGTACTGGTTCACTATCGGTCAGTCAGGAGTATTTAGCCTTGGAGGATGGTCCCCCCATATTCAGACAGGATGTCACGTGTCCCGCCCTA
>NZ_JBQBFF010000001.1:3647500-3775000 GCF_051919185.1 Aeromonas sp. 97A
CGACTTCTTATTGCTAAGAAATCGTCTTGGTCACTTCACCAGACATTGAAAATCAAAAATTGTTTTTGATGTTCGATGCTGTGAGTGCCCACACAGATTGCTTGATTCAAATTGTTAAAGAGCGTCACGCTTGTCGCGTTGAGGAGGCGCATATTACGCCTCTCACTTCGAAAGTCAAGCGATTGTTTTCGCTTTTCTTTCGGCGCCCACTTCGCTAGGAAGCTGGCTCATCAGTTCGGCGTGTTCCGCCGTGCTGGTAGGGGCGCATTATAGGGAGCCGCGCCGGGATGACAAGGGCTTTTTGCAAAAATGCGTTCGTTTGCTGAAAAAGCGAACTGAACGCCCCAAAACAGCCCCTTGGCACCTCTTTTACGCCGCTTTTTTGCTCAACTCTTCGCTTTGTGCCCGGATATAGTTGACCCAGCTGGTTGCCTTCTGCTGCCAGTTATCCTGCTGCTGCAGCTCTCGGGCCAGTTCCAGCGCCTGGGCATACTGCTCCTTATTAAGGTGTGCCTGCACCAGCAACGCTTTGGCACGATTGCCTTGCTCGCCCTTCACCGACTTGATGGCAGCGAGCTGGGTCATTGCAGCATCAGTCTTGCCCTGTTGCAGCAGCAGTTCGGCGGCGCGCATGGCGGCTTTGGGCTGACCGTGCTGGTTGGCGAGCCGCTGCCAGCTATCGACCGCTTGTGACCACTCCCGGGCACCTTCCCACAATTGGGCAAGCAGTTGGCGGTTTTCAGCACTTTGCTTCATCTGTCCCTTGGCCATGGCCACTTCCAGCAGACGGGCTCCACGATAAGGCAGCCCTTGCCAGGCATAGAGACGGATCAGCTGATTGCGGGCAGACGCATCATCCATCAGTTTTCTGTCAATAGCTGTTTGCAACAGAGCCAACGCCTGATCGCCACGTTTGGCGGAGAGGTTGAGCGATACCGCCTGTTGCCACCATTTGCTCTCTTTGGGTTCGTGGCTGATCAACTCGGCCGCCTGATCGGCCGCCACGCCATAACGTTGCTGAGCGGTGAGGGCGGAGAGACGAATGATGGCGGCCTGCTTCTGCCAACCCTTCTTCAACAACTGTTCGCTCTGGCTGGCAGCGTCACCGTACTGTTTGTTGTGGTAATAGAGGCCGGCCAGACGCAGGCGCAGCCCATCGTCTTGTTTGAGTGCCAGTGCCGCCTTGTAGCTGGCGATGGCGCCAGACCAGTTGGATTGCTGGGCCTGAATATCGCCGCGCAGCCGCAATAGCTGGAGCTGTTGCTGCTCGGGCCACTCTTTATAGGCAAGAGCCTGTTCGACATAACGGCTCGCCTGGGCGGTCTGTTGCAGATTGGCCGCCAGCGAGGCTTGCAACTGCGCCAGCCAGGCACGCTCGGCATCGCTATTTGGCTTGAGGCCGGACGCCTTGCTCTGGGCTTGTTGCCACTGACCGGACTGATAGAGCTTCATCACGGGTTCAAGCTGACGGGAGAAGTGAGGGCTGACCTCCATCGCCAGACAGGCTTGGCCGACCAGGGCCAGCAGACAGATCCAGATCCGCAACATAGTTATGACTCCAGTTTGAATTTGAGCGTGATGACTTGCACCAGCTTGTCGGTAGCGCCCGGTCTCGGCTGATAGCGCCACTTGTTGATCGCCTGAATGGCCGCCCGCTCGAACTGACGCTTGGGCTTGGCCTCGACCACTTCCACATCCTGCACGCCACCTTCGGCATTCACGCTAAAGCGCAGGGTGACGAATCCTTCGATCCCTGACTGCTGGGCACGATAGGGGTAGACCGGCTCGATCCGTTGCAGCGGCATCAGCATGTCACCGGCGCCGATACCCGCTCCCTGCTGCTGGCCGTGGTAGTTGCCACTCAATACCGGTGCGGTACTGGTCGCCACGCCGGGGGCATAGACCTGCACCGCACTGAGGCTGGAGACCAGATCCAGACTCGGCTCAACGGCCGCCAAGGGGGCTGCAGCGGGCATCGGCAGCGGTGTCGAGGCCAATGCAGCGGGAGGCTCTGGCAGAGGTTCGGGTTCCTGCGGCACCGGACGCTCGCGCACCTGCACCTCGGTCACCTCGTTCTGCATATTGATGACGATGGGCTTCTGCTCGCTCGCCACCTTCTCGCCTCTGGGCGGTTCAACCAGCGTGGCCATGAACAGCAGGATACCCAGACTGAGGGCAATCCCCAGCCCCAGGCTCATCAGCTTGTATTTCATTTCGGCGCCACCGCCACAGCGATATTGGCGATACCCGCCGCCTTGGCCTCATCCATCACCCGCACCACCTTGCCATGGGGCACTCGCTCGTCGGCCTGGATCACCAGGCTGGCATCGGGCTGCTCCGCCAGCAGACGGGCGATGGTGGCCTGTACCCGCTCCACATCGATCTGCTTGCGGTCGAGGAAGATCTGACCCTGAGCCCCGATCGCCAGCATGATGCTGGAAGATTTCTGCGCCTTGGCTTGACTGGCCTGGGGTCTGTGTACCTCGAGCCCGGCTTCGCGCACGAAGGAGGTGGTGACAATAAAGAAGATCAGCATGATGAACACGATATCCAGCATGGGGGTCATGTCGATCTGCACTTCGTCACGCTGGCGTTTGGATTGCCGTCTCATTGCATTACCTTCTCTTCTCGCAGGCCGTCCCGGGTCTTGGCCAGCGCACGCTTGGCCTGACTCTCGAGCCGACTGAGTAACAACACGCCGGAGAGCGCCACCACCATGCCTGCCATGGTGGGGATGGTGGCGCGGGAGATCCCGCCCGCCATGCTCTCCGGGTTAAAGCGGTTGGCCGCAGCCAACGCATCGAATACGCCGATCATGCCGGTCACAGTGCCCAGCAACCCCAGCATGGGGCAGAGCACCACCAGGGTGCGGATGAAGATCAGATGACGGTTCAGTTCCAGCTCCGCCTGCGCCAGCCAGCGGCTGCGGATCGCCCGGGCGTGCCAGCTGTGACGCTCGCGGCGAGCCTGCCAGCGGCCGAGCAGCTGTTGCTGCAGGGGGCCAAAACCCAGATTGAGGTAGAGCAACCGCTCGATCATCAAAATCCACATCAGCACCAGCAGGGCCAGAATGACCCAGAGCACCGGGCCGCCACGGCCCATGAAACTCTGCAGCTGTTGCCAGATGTCGAGCATCATGCTGCTCGCTCCATCCCGCCGTTATTGCTCTCGGCGCGCTCGGCCAGAATGCCGGCTACCTGCTGCTCCAGCACATTGGAGAGCTCGGTGAAGCGCGATTGCAGCAGGCTGTGGGCCAGGATCAGCGGAATGGCCGCAACCAGACCCTGTACCGTGGTGACCAGCGCCATGGAGATGCCGCCCGCCATGATCTTGGGATCGCCGGTGCCAAACTGGGTGATGGCCTGGAAGGTGCCGATCATCCCGGTTACGGTACCGAGCAGACCCAGCATGGGGGCGATGGCCGCGATCACCTTGACCATGCCGATGCCGCGCTCCATGCGAGGAGTCTCCTGCAGGATCGCCTCATCAAGACGCAGCTCGAGGGTCTCCATGCTCAGCTCGGGGTGTTTGTCCGCCACCGTCAGCACCCGGCCGAGGGCGTTGTCGGCGTGATACTCGCCGCTCTTGAGCTGGCGGCGCACCCGACCCAGTTCGCGGGAGAGGCTCCACAGCCGTACCGCAGCGATACCCAAACCGATGGCGGCCAACAGCACGATAATGGCGCCGACCTGACCACCTTGTTGTACCTGCTGCCAGAAGGTGGGCGCCTGTGCCAGCATCGCCAGCAGAGTGCCATGCGAAGGATCCAGCGGCAGCGCTTCCCCTTCCTGACCCTGATAAGCCGCAACGGCAGAGAGCACGCTACCGGGTAGACCCAGTACCGGGCTCAAGCCTTCGGCGGTCGGTTGCAGGAAGCCTTCGCTCCCCAGCAGGGCAAAACTGCCAACCCGGGTCAGCGACTGCTCGCTGGCAGCCCCTTGGGCATCGAGCACCTTGCCGTTGAACTGGGCAATCCGGCCAGATTCACGGATCTCCTGTAGCAGCGTGGCGGGCAGCAGGGCGAGGGCGGCGCGATCCGGCACCTGTTTATCCTGTGCCATGGCTTTCAGCGGGGCGAGACGCTCCGGGTACTGGCCCTCGACGGCGGATTCGCTCAGCAGCTTGACCGCATCGCTGGCGCCCTGACGGGTGACCGCGAAGATCTCGTTCATGTCGCCGGAGGCTTGCTCCCACTGGGCGTTAAGCTCGACCAGCTGCTTCTCGTTGCTGGCGAACTTGCCAGCCAGCTCCTTGCTCAGGCGCTGGGCCTCGGCCAGTCTGGCACGGGCAGTGCCGAGCTCCTTGGCAACGGTCGCCAGATCTTGCTGAGCCTGCTGTTCACGAGCCTGTTCCTGCTGCTGCCACTCATCGGCGACAGCGGCATTGGCACCGCAGGAGAGGGCAATAAGGAGGGGGAACCACTTCATGGTGACTCTCATGATTGGGCCTCCTGACTGCGGCTGACAGAGAGGGGGACATTGAGCAACTGGGGAACTTTCTTGTCGGCGGCCACATCCATCGCCTCGGCGATAGGGGAGAGCCACTGGCTGTCGAGGGCTTGCCACTGCTTAGCCTCGGCAGACCAGCGCCATGCCTGACTGCGATCGGCCGTCATCGCCAGCAGGGAGACCCGGCCCAGCGCCAGCACATCGACCCGACGCGGGGCACCATCCAGCTCCAGCTCGGCGGAATAGCTGTCCATCCGGCTGCCGTACTCGGCTTCAATCTGATAGGCCTGCAGCAGCTGACGGAATTTCTCTGCCTCGCTAACGTCTGCGCGAGCCAGGGTCGCTTTCAACTGTTCAACCCGCGCCAGCCGATCTTCCTTGCGCAGCGGGATGTCGTTTTGCACCAGCTGTTCCAGATCTGCCTGCATCTGCAACATCAGCGGGATCAAGCCCTGACGGGTCTCTTGCACCGCTTCCAGCTGCTGGCTCAATTTACCCAGCTCATTTTGCTGATCGGCCACCAGAGATTGCATGTAGCGGTTGTAGGCTTCGAGGTCACGCAGTTGCAGCTGGGCATTTTGCAGCTCCAGTCGTGCGGCAACGGCGGCATCGGCGGCTTTTTCCACTCGCTGCTGGGAGGCTTTCCCGGCAGCTATGCTGTTCTTGAGGGAGGGAGCAACCAGCTCATCCCCGATGGCAGCAAAGTGGACTGACAGTGGCAGCAGAGCCACACCCCATAATTTGTTCATTGAAATACATCTTACTAATGATAACTATTATCATTATCTCAAATACAGGGCGGACTGGCAACGAGAGGATTTTCTTGGCCTTTATGCACAAAAACAGGATAATTTTTAAGCACGCACGGAATAAGTGGCGCCAATAGCCACCGCACAAATATAAATAACGATAAAAAATCTTTTCGATCAGTGTGATAGAGATCGAAAAAGGAGAAAGTAATGCTCAACGATGCGATCTGGGAACATATCGACAAGTTCACCAAGGCAACAAAAACCAGCGATATCCAGCAACTGCTGGAGCGCTTCAGTCATCAAATGGGCTTTGATTACTTTCGGCTGCTGATTATTTTCCCCATCAGCATGCAAAAATCCCACGTGGCACTGTTCAACAACTGTCCGACCACCTGGTTTGACGCCTATAGCGAAAACCAGTATCTGACCCAGGATCCGGTAGTCTATCTGGGGCTGAAACAGACCCAGCCGATCTTCTGGAACAAGCTCGACTGCGACTCGCCCTGGCTGCCCAGCGCCAGCCGCGACGTGATGAACCTGGCCGCCGATTTCGGGGTACGCAATGGCGTCTCCTTTCCGCTGCACACCCCGCAGGGGGAGCACGGCATCCTCTCATTCATCACCAAGGAGAAATCCAACTCCGACCTGATGTTTGAAAATGTCCCGCTGCTGTCGTTCTGCGCCAGCTATATCTTCAACTCCGCGCTGCAACTGATCAAAAGCAGACCTGATATGATGAAATACCTGACCGAACTGTCGGATCGGGAGAAGGAGTGCCTGTTCTGGGCCAGCGAGGGCAAGACCTCCTGGGAGATCGCCACCATCCTCGGCATCAGTGAGCGGACGGTCAACTTTCACCTGACCCAGGTGACCAACAAGACCGACTCGAAGAACCGCAGTCAGGCCATCGCCAAAGGGATCACCAGCGGCATCATAGTGCCCTCCCTCGACGAGGTCACCATCACCAACCTGCGGCTGTCGTAACCCCTCAGCAGCAACAAAAAGAGCCGCAATTGCGGCTCTTTGTCATTTCAGATAGTGACTTACTCAACGGTCACCGATTTTGCCAGGTTGCGCGGCTGGTCGACGTCAGTCCCCTTGATCAGGGCAACGTGATAGGAGAGCAGCTGCAGCGGCACGGTATAGACGATGGGGGCGATCATCTCTTCCACATGGTTGAGGTTCATGACCCGCATGGTCTCGTCGCTCTTGAAGCCGGTATCGGCATCGGCGAACACG
Organism: Aeromonas sp. 97A; assembly: GCF_051919185.1. Classification (NCBI taxonomy): domain Bacteria; kingdom Pseudomonadati; phylum Pseudomonadota; class Gammaproteobacteria; order Aeromonadales; family Aeromonadaceae; genus Aeromonas; species Aeromonas sp. 97A. The sequence continues at coordinate 3,653,940 of NZ_JBQBFF010000001.1, forward strand.
TAGAGGATACCGCCACGGGCGCGCACCTCTTCCACGTTGGACTTGAGCTTCTCCAGCAGATCGTTGTTCGGCGCCACCACAATGATGGGCATCTCGGCATCGATCAGCGCCAGCGGGCCATGCTTCAGTTCACCAGCGGCGTAGGCTTCGGCGTGGATGTAGGAGATCTCTTTGAGCTTGAGCGCCCCCTCCATGGCGATGGGGTACTGGCTGCCACGGCCGAGGAACAGGCTGTGCTGCTTGTCGGCAAACTCTTCGGCCAGGATTTCGATATCCTTGGCCAGCGCTAGGCTCTCTTTAATACGCAGCGGCAGGGCTTGCAGCGCCTTGACCAGTTCGGCTTCGGCGGCCGCGCTCAGGTGGCCACGGCAGTGACCGACCGAGGCCACCAGCATCAGCAGGCCAGCCAGCTGGGTGGTGAACGCCTTGGTGGAGGCTACGCCGATCTCGGCACCCGCACGGGTCATAAAGGCCAGATCCGATTCACGCACCAGCGAGGAGCCCGGCACGTTGCAGATAGCCAGCGAGCTCATGTAGCCGGATTCCTTGGCCAGACGCAGCGCCGCCAGGGTATCGGCGGTCTCGCCACTCTGGGAGAGGGTCACCAGCAGGCTGTTGGGGCGCACTACCGATTTGCGATAGCGGAACTCGGAGGCGATCTCCACATCACAGGAGACGCCAGCGATCTCTTCGAACCAGTAGCGAGCCACCATGCCGGAGTGATAGGAGGTGCCGCAGGCGACGATCTGCACGTGCTCGACCTTGTCAAAGATGGCGCGCGCACCGTTGCCGAACGATTCGACCACCACGTGATCGCTACCCAGACGCCCTTCCAGGGTGTTGGTGATCGCTTTGGGCTGCTCGTGGATCTCCTTGAGCATGTAATGACGGTATTCGCCCTTGTCACCGGCATCGTGGGAGAGCTCGGACTCCTGCTCTTCGCGCACCACGGCGTTGCCGTTGGTATCGAAGATGTGCACATCGCGACGGGTCACTTCGGCCACATCACCCTCTTCCAGGAAGATGAAACGGCGGGTCACCGGCAGCAGCGCCATCTGGTCGGAGGCGATAAAGTTCTCGCCGATACCGCGGCCGATCACCAGCGGTGAACCGGAGCGGGCCACCACCACGCGGCTGTCGTCGCGGCTGTCCATCACCACGGTACCGTAGGCACCGCGCAGCTGCTTCACCGCAGTCTGCATGGCGGCCAGCAGGCTGCCAGCGCTCTTCAGTTCATGATGGACCAGATGGGCAATCACCTCGGTATCGGTGTCGGAGCTGAACACATAGCCCAGCGCCTTCAACTCTTCCCGCAGTTCTTCGTGGTTCTCGATGATGCCGTTGTGCACCACCACGATATGCTCGGAAACGTGGGGGTGGGCATTGCGTTCGGAGGGCTCGCCGTGAGTGGCCCAGCGGGTATGGGCGATGCCGGTGCCGCCGTGGACGGACTGCTCGTCAAGCGCCTTGGCCAGCTCGGCCACCTTGCCCAGACGGCGAACCCGCTGCAACGGCTGGTTGGCGCTGAACACGGCCACACCGGCTGAGTCATAACCGCGGTACTCCAGACGGCGCAGGCCCTCTACCAGAATTTCAGCCACATCACGTTGGGCAACAGCCCCGACGATGCCACACATACACTTCTCCTTGAGATGCAAATCGTAAAGTCAGTTGGATGGTTCAGAGCTCGTGTCAGCAAGTGACCGGGGCGCAGATAAGCGTCACCCCCTGGGCTTGAATCTGTTCTCTGGCCTCGCTGGCCAGCCCCTCGTCGGTCACCAGGGTATGGATGCTCGACCAGGGAAGTTCGAGATTGGGGATCTTGCGGCCGATCTTCTCTGATTCGACCATCACAATGACCTCCCGCGACACCTCGGCCATGACCCGCGACAGGCCCACCAGCTCGTTGAAGGTGGTGGTGCCACGCTCCGGGTCGATGCCGTCGGCACCGATAAAGAGCTGGTCAAAGTCGTAGGAGCGCAGCACCTGTTCCGCCACCTGCCCCTGGAAGGATTCGGAGTGAGGGTCCCAAGTGCCACCGGTCATTAACAGGGTAGGCTCATTTTCCAGCTCGCGCAGGGCACCGGCCACATTGAGGGAGTTGGTCATCACGATGAGGCCGCGCTTGTTGCCCAGCATGGGGATCATGGCGCTGGTGGTGCTGCCGCTGTCGATGATGACGCGGTTGTGATCACGCAGCCGCTCGGCCGCCGCACGGGCAATGGCTAACTTTCGGTTCGAAACTTGTTCAGGATTGGCCTCGACCACCATCTCGCTCGGCAAGGGGACGGCGCCACCGTAACGACGCAGCAGCAGACCGCCGGTCTCCAGTACCGCCAGATCTTTACGGATGGTCACTTCGGAGGTAGAAAAGTGTTTGGCGAGGGCGTCGACACTCACTTCACCCTGCTCTTGTACCAGGGTCACTATGGTGTGGCGGCGTTGTTGAGTATTACGTTTGGTCATTTTTAAGTTTCGATTCGAAAGAACATCGAAATATTAGCCCCTTTTTCGGAAAAATAAAACAGCAAATAGGATCCGATTTGGTTCGATGCCAGAATGGGGTGCCAATTTGCGACGAGGATGCCATGCAAAAGAGAGTCATCTGGCTGGTGGAGGATGAGGCCAGCATCGCCGACACCCTGATTTACGCCCTGCAGACCGACGGGTTTGAGGTGGAGTGGTTCATGCTGGGCCAACAGTTGCTGACACGACTGGAACAGACGCGACCCGACTTCCTGATCCTCGATGTGGGGCTGCCCGACATCAGCGGCTTCGAACTCTGCAAGCAGGTGAGGGCGCTGACCGATATTCCCCTGATGTTCCTCACCGCCCGCAGCGAGGAGATAGACCGGCTGATCGGGCTGGAGATCGGTGCCGACGACTATGTGGCCAAACCCTTCTCGCCACGGGAAGTGTGTGCCCGGGTGCGTGTCATCCTGCGCCGCAGCCAGCCCGTCGCCCCCCAGCCCAGCGCCCTGCTGGTGCTGGATGAGGAACGGGCCCGCATCCATTTTCGCGGCCAACCGCTGGCCCTCACCCGCTACGAATATCTGCTGCTCAAGACCTTGATGCAGGCGCCGGGCCGGGTCTACTCCCGCCAGCAGCTGATGGATCTGGTGTGGCAGGATGCGGAGGAGAGTCTGGATCGCACCGTCGATACCCACATCAAGACCATCCGCGCCAAGCTGCGCGAACATGATCCCGAGGCCAACCTGATCCTCACCCACCGCGGGCTGGGCTACAGCCTGGAGCTGGCATGAGACTCGGGTTGCAACTGCTGTGCGGCCTGCTGCTGATCTTCGCGCTGGCCGCCTGGTTCGTGCTGGAGATCTTCGTCGAGGAGATAAAACCCGGGGTGCGCAGCGCCACCGAGGATACTCTGGTAGACATGACCCAGCTGCTGGCGCCGCTCGCCCTCGATGATCTGCAAGAGGGCAATATGATGAACGGGCGGTTGGCCAGCGCCTTCGCCCGCCTCAACCAGAATCCCATCAATGCGATGATCGATGGCCACCTCAAGCAGCAGGCGGAGTACCGCATCTATGTCACTGACCAGAAGGGCATGGTGATTTACGACTCCGACGGCACGGATCTGGGCAAGGATTATTCCCGCTGGAACGATGTCTACCGCACCCTACGCGGCCAATATGGCGCCCGCAGCACCCGCACCGATCCCGACGATGCCGCCAGCTCGACCATGTATGTGGCGGCGCCGCTGCGGGAAGGGGCCGAGATCATCGGCTCCCTCACCGTCGCCAAACCCAATCGCACCCTGATGCCAGCCATCGAGCGCGGGGAACAGGAGCTGCTGCGGGCTGGCGGCCAGATGCTGCTCATCTCGCTGCTGATCGGCAGCCTGCTGGTGTGGTGGCTAAACCGCGCCATCGGCAAGCTGGTGCACTACGCCGACTCGGTCAGCAAGGGGGAGGCAGCGCCGCTGCCGCAACTGCACACCGTCGAGCTGGATCGGCTCGGCCGCTCGCTGGAGACCATGCGCCATCAGCTCGATGGCAAGAGCTATATCGAGGGCTATGTCCACAGCCTGACCCACGAGCTGAAAAGCCCGCTGGCCGCCATTCGCGGGGCAGGGGAGATCCTGGCCGAAACGCCGCCCCCCGAAGTTGCCAAACGGTTTATCGGCAACATCAATCTGGAAACCGCGCGCATGCAGCAGCTGATCGAGCGAATGCTGCAACTGGCGCGGCTGGAGTCGGGGCAGGGGCTGGATCGCCAGTCGGTGGAACCGGCAAAACTGGGCAAGCGCACCCTCGATGCCCGCCAGATCATCGCCCAGCGCCGTCAGGTCGAGTTGGTGGCCGAGCTGACCAGCGCGCCGAAACAGAAGTGGGATCCACTGCTGGTGGAGCAGGCCATCGGCAACCTGTTGGATAACGCCATCGACTTCTCTCCCGCCAACGGGCAGGTCACCCTAAGCGGCAGCCAGCAGGAGGAGGGCTACTGTTTTCGGGTCACCGACTGCGGCCCCGGCATTCCCGACTACGCCCTGCCGCGCATCTTCGAGCGCTTCTACTCCCTGCCGCGCCCCGACAAGGGCAAGAGCAGTGGTCTGGGGCTCAGCTTCGCCCATGAGGTGGCCCACCAGCATGGCGGTCGTCTGACCCTGAGCAACCGGCCGGAAGGGGGCGCGCTGGCGGAACTCTGGCTGCCGTTCGCCTAGCCCCCCCCCCGCAACTTCACATTCCCCACACAAAGCGGCATTAGACTGCCGTTTTCTCTCATCCATTTGCTCAAGGAAATGCTATGTCCCGCCTGCTTCTCTCCAGCCTGCTGGCTGCCGGTCTGCTCGCAGCCCTGCCTGCCTCCGCCGCCAGCGGCTGCTTTCTCTATGCTGACGGCAACGGCCAGACCCTCTCCAGCGAAGGGGACTGCTCCAGCCAGCTGCCGCCCGCGTCCACCTTCAAGATCCCGCTGGCGCTGATGGGTTACGACAGCGGCTATCTGGTGGATGAAGAGCATCCGGCACTGCCTTACAAACCGAGCTATGACGGCTGGCTGCCCGCCTGGCGCGAAACCACTACCCCGCGCCGCTGGGAAACCTACTCGGTGGTCTGGTTTTCCCAGCAGCTCACCGAATGGCTGGGGATGGAGCGCTTCCAGCAATATGTCGACCGCTTCGACTACGGCAATCGGGATCTCTCCGGTAATCCGGGCAAACATGACGGCCTGACCCAGGCCTGGCTCAGCTCCAGCCTCGCCATCAGTCCGGAGGAGCAGGCCCGCTTCCTCGGCAAGATGCTCAGCGGCAAGCTGCCGGTCTCGGCGCAGACCCTGCAGTACACCGCCAATATCCTCAAGGTGAGCGAGATCGACGGCTGGCAGATCCACGGCAAAACCGGCATGGGCTACCCGAAGAAGCTGGATGGCAGCCTCAACCGCGATCAGCAGATCGGCTGGTTCGTCGGCTGGGCCAGCAAACCGGGCAAACAGCTGATCTTCGTCCATACCGTGGTGCAAAAGCCCGGCAAGCAGTTCGCCTCCCTCAAAGCGAAAGAAGAGGTGCTGGCCGCCCTGCCTGCACGACTTAAAAAGCAGTGAGCTCGCTTCCCGCCAGATAAACCCCGATAACCACGGTCAGCCCACCAGCGACGGGCTGACCGTCATTCGTAAACGAGACAAACATGAAATTATTTCTATTGCTGATCTGGCTTCCGGCCAGCATGGCGCTGGCTGCCTGTGATCTCTCCGACCGCCTGACACGGCAGGGAGAAATCATCCATGATCGGCTAAACCAGCTCGAATGGCAGGCGTGCAGCCTCGGCAGCCAGTGGCAGGAGGGGAAAGGGTGCGTGGGCACACCGGCCCTGCTGACGCTGCTTGAAGCCAAAGATGAAGCAGCCCGCCTTGGCGAGGGGTGGCGACTCCCCACCATCGAGGAGCTCTTCACCCTGCTCGACGAAAATTGCCGGGCGCCGATGACAGACCCGCGCTTCTTCTCCGATATCCATGACAACGGGGAAAATTCAGCCCCCTACTGGACCTCCAGCTCCATTGAGGAGATGCCTGAACTGGTCTACTACATCGACTTTATGCACGGGCTGATCGACGGCCACACCGATCGTTTCGCCCAAGCCGCCCGACTGGTGCGCTCCCGCCCCTGAACAATCCCGCGGCGCCTGATGGCGCCGTTTTTCAACAGTTCACCGCCACTTCACACAAGCCCATCACCACTTCACGCCGGACTGACAGACTCACTCCATCCAACAAGGAGACGTGTCATGGTCAAACAGATATTCACTCACAAGATCTTTCTGCTGCTGTTGCTCAGCCTGCTGTTGATGGTGCCGGTGCAATCCATCATGGAGCTGAACCGGGAGCGTCAGGCTTACCGCAGTCAGGCCATTCACAGCATCATGGCCAGCAGCAGCGGCCCGCAACGACTGATGGGGCCCATTATCGTGCAGCCCTATACCCGTTCGGTGACGGTCGAGCAGGAGGGCAAGCGCTTCGTCCGTCAGGAGCAGATCTACCGCTACCTGCTGCCGGAGCAGTTGGATATCAAGGCCAACATGGAGGTCACCCCGCGCAAGCTGGGCATCTATCAGGCGCAGGTCTATCAGACCCGGCTCTCCCTCTCCGGCCGTTTGCCAACAGCGGCTCAACTACAAGAGAGCACGCCGCTCGCCGGGGATGATGAGCTGGTGGCAGGCAAACCCTACCTGAGTCTGGTGCTCTCCGATGCCCGCGGCATCAACAGCGTGCCCGAGTTGCAGCTCGGTAAGCAGCGCACCCCCTTTGCTCCGGGAGCCCGCCTCGGCAGCACCCAGGCCGGGATCCATGCTCCTCTCGACAGCCTGCCGCAACAGGATGGCACCTTCCATCTGGAGCTCAATCTACAGGGGATGAACGCCCTCGACATAGTCCCGCTGGGCAAGGAGAGCACCCTGCAGCTGGCGGGCAACTGGCCCCACCCCAACTTTATCGGTGACTTTCTGCCGGGCAGTCGCACCCTGAGCCCACAAGGGTTTGAGGCCAACTGGCAAACCAGCTGGTTCGCCAGCGACATGGAGACCCGCTTCAACCGGATGATGAACGGGGGCGATAGCCATCTCTCCACCTTCAGCGTCAGTCTGGTGCAGCCGGTGGATCACTATCAGCTCAACGAACGGGCGGCCAAATATGCCCTGCTCTTCATCGGCCTCACCTTTATCAGCTTCTTCATGTTCGAGCTGCTCAAGGGGCTGAGGGTTCACCCGATCCAGTACGCGCTGGTAGGCATGGGGCTGGCTATCTTCTATCTGGTGCTGCTGGCCCTGACCGAGCACCTCGGCTTTGGCTGGGCCTATCTGGTAGCCGCGCTGGCCAGCGTGCTGCTCAACGGCTTCTACCTCAGTCATGTGCTGGGCGGCCCGAAGCAGGGGATCGGCTTCGCAGCGCTGCTCGGACTGGTCTATGCCATTCTCTACAGCCTGCTGCAGGCCGAAGAGATCGCCTTGCTACTCGGAGCCCTGCTCTTGTTCGCCACCCTGGCGCTGATCATGCTGCTGACCCGCAAGCTCGACTGGTATCAGGTGATGGACTACAGCGCACCCGCGACCACATGGGCGGCCCCCCAGTCATCGACCAGTGACACCAGCCATCAGTCATAAGCCAAAAAAACCGGCGCCATCAGGCGCCGGTTCTATTTTATTGATCGGGCATCACTTCTTCTTGACCGGGCGAGCCCAGTTCTTGATGTGGCGCTGGGGCACCCGGGTGATCACCAGCTCATTCTCGGCCACATCCTTGGTGATGGTAGAACCCGCCCCCAGGGTCGCACCCTTGCCGATGCGCACCGGCGCCACCAGCTGGGTATCGGAACCGACGAATACATCGTCCTCGATGATGGTCTGGAATTTGTTGACCCCGTCGTAGTTGCAGGTGATGGTGCCGGCACCGATGTTCACCTTAGCACCCACCTCAGCATCCCCCAGATAAGTGAGGTGACCGCACTTGGAACCAACCCCCAGACGGGCCTTCTTCATCTCGACGAAGTTGCCAACGTGGGCATCCTGCTCCAGCACGGCACCCGGGCGCAGACGGGCAAACGGGCCGACCGAGCACTGATCCGCCACCTGAGCCCCTTCGACGATGGAGTAGGGCTTCACTTCGGTGTGATCACCAATGACACAATCCTTCAGCACGGCACCAGCACCGATACGGACGTGGTTGCCGAGGGTTACCTTGCCTTCGATGATGACGTTGACATCGATCACCACCTCTTCACCGATCTCGAGGGTTCCGCGCAGATCGAAGCGGGCCGGGTCGATCAGGGTAGCACCGGCGATCATCAGCTTCTCGGCCTGCATCTGCTGGTAGCTGCGCTCAAGGGCAGCCAGCTGCACCCGGTTGTTGGCCCCTTCCACCTCGGCGGCACGCTCCGGATGGACCGCTGCGATCGGGCAGCCATCGGCGTGCGCCATGGCGATCACGTCGGTCAGGTAGAATTCCCCCTGGGCATTCTTGTTGTCCAGACGGGAGAGCCAGCTGCGCAACTGACCGCCATTGGCCACCAGCACGCCGGTGTTCACTTCGCGGATGGTCAGTTGCTCGGCGTTGGCATCTTTCTGTTCGACGATGCCGACCACCTGACCGTTTTCACGGACGATGCGGCCATAGCCGGTGGGGTTGTCCAGCACCACAGTCAGCAGCGCCATGCCATCGCTTGCCTTGGCAGCCAGCAGTCGTTGCAGGGTCTCTGGCTGGATCAGCGGGGTATCGCCGTACAGCACCAGCACGTCGTCTTCATCCTTCCAGAACGGGATGGCCTGGGCGACGGCGTGACCGGTCCCCAGCTGCTGCGCCTGCAGCACCCAGTTCACGTCGGCCGCCACGATCCGCTCTTTCAGCAGTTCGGCACCGTGGCCATAGACCAGATGCAGCTGCTCGGCACCGACCTGACGTGCAGTATCGATCACATGGGAAACCATGGGTTTGTTGGCTACCGGGTGGAGTACCTTGGGCAGGGAAGAGCGCATGCGGGTACCTTTACCCGCCGCCAAGATCACGACGTTGAGGGACATAAATTGGCCTTTGGAACATGAGAAATACTCGGCGGAGTCTATCCAACGGGTAAAAAAAAAGCGACCCGAAGGTCGCTTTTTACATCACCGTTATTAGCGGTAATTCTTTTTGACGATATCGATGACTCGCAGTTGAGCCATCGCCTTGGCCAGCTCGGTGGCGGCCTGGGCGTAGTCGATATCACCATGGGAGCTGTGGATCCGCTCTTCGGCTGCGCGCTTGGCTTCCTGGGCTTTCGCCTCATCCAAGTCGTCAGCACGAATCGCAGTGTCCGCCAGCACGGTCACGGATTCAGGTTGTACTTCCAGCATACCGCCGGAGATGTACAGCACCTCTTCAGTTCCGTTCTGCTTCACCAAGCGGACCAGGCCCGGCTTGATGGCAGTCAGCAACGGAGCATGACCGTGGCGGAGACCCAACTCACCTTCGGAGCCTGATACCTGAGCGGATTGCACGCGACCGGAAAACAGTTTTCCTTCGGCGCTCACCACGTCCAGGTGAAAGGAGATCATCTCTGCCATGGGCCCTCCTGTCGAGGCTTACAGTTTCTTGGATTTCTCGACGACTTCGTCGATACCGCCAACCATGTAGAACGCCTGCTCGGGCAGATCGTCATACTCGCCTTTCAGGATGCCCTGGAAACCACGGATGGTCTCTTTCAGCGGCACGTATTTACCCGGAGAACCGGTAAACACTTCTGCTACGAAGAACGGCTGGGACAGGAAACGCTCGATCTTACGGGCACGGGCTACGGTCAGTTTGTCTTCTTCTGACAGTTCATCCATACCCAGGATGGCGATGATGTCCTTCAGCTCTTTGTAGCGCTGCAGTACGGTTTGAACGCCACGAGCGGTCTCGTAGTGCTCTTTGCCAACCACCAGCGGATCCAGCTGACGAGAGGTAGAGTCCAGCGGGTCAACGGCCGGGTAGATACCCAGTGCCGCGATTTGACGGGACAGTACGACGGTCGCATCCAGGTGGGCGAAGGTGGTCGCCGGAGACGGGTCAGTCAAGTCATCCGCAGGCACGTAAACGGCCTGTACGGAGGTGATGGAACCGGTCTTGGTGGAGGTGATACGTTCTTGCAGAACACCCATCTCCTCGGCCAGGGTCGGCTGGTAACCTACTGCGGAAGGCATACGGCCCAGCAGTGCGGATACTTCAGTACCGGCCAGGGTGTAACGGTAGATGTTGTCCACGAAGAACAGTACGTCACGACCTTCGTCACGGAACTTCTCGGCCATGGTCAGGCCAGTCAGCGCAACGCGCAGACGGTTTCCGGGCGGCTCGTTCATCTGACCGTAAACCAGAGATACTTTGTCCAGTACGTTGGACTCCATCATCTCGTGGTAGAAGTCGTTACCCTCACGGGTACGCTCACCAACACCGGCGCCACAGAGTAACCACTGTGCTCGATCGCGATGTTACGGATCAGCTCCATCATGTTTACGGTTTTGCCTACACCGGCACCACCGAACAGACCAACCTTACCACCCTTGGCGAACGGGCATACCAGGTCGATCACCTTGATGCCGGTCTCCAGCAGATCGTTGCTGTTGGACTGATCTTCGTAGCTGGGGGCTGCGCGGTGGATAGACCAGCACTCTTCTTCACCGATCGGACCTTTTTCGTCGATTGGCTCACCCAGTACGTTCATGATCCGACCCAGAGTCGCAGTACCGACCGGAACCTGGATGGATTTACCGCTATTCACTACTTCCAACCCACGACGCAGACCGTCGGAGGAGCCCATGGTGATGCAACGAACGACGCCGCCACCGATCTGTTGCTGAACTTCCAGCACCAGACCCTGGCCTTGACCTTCGCTAACGACCTTCAGTGCATCGTACACCTGGGGCACGGCATTCTGCGGGAACTCAATGTCCACCACAGCGCCGATGATTTGGACGATGAAACCGTTACTCATGTCAAATCCTCTAAACCTTTGATAACCCTTGCCTTACACCGCAGCAGCACCGGATACGATCTCTGTCAGCTCCTGGGTAATACTGGCCTGACGGGCCTTGTTGTATACCAGTTGCAGATCGTTAATCAGGTTACCGGCGTTGTCAGTCGCGGCTTGCATGGCAACCATTCGGGCTGCCTGTTCACTTGCCAAGTTTTCCACTACACCCTGGTAAACCTGAGATTCGACGTAGCGAACCAGCAGGGTATCCAGCAGCTTCTTGGGATCCGGCTCATAGAGGTAATCCCAGTGGTGTTTCTTGGCGAGCTTGCTGTCTTCAGTTACGGGCAAAGGCAGCAGTTGATCGACCCGTGGTTGCTGCACCATGGTGTTGACGAACTTGTTGTACACCAGATACAGCTTGTCAATCTCACCGTTGTCGTAAGCCTTCAGCATGACCTTGACTGAACCAATCAGGTCATTGACGCTCGGACTATCGCCCAGTCCTGCGACATGAGCTTTAACCTTGGCGCCGTGCCGTTCAAAGAAGTTGGAGGCCTTGTTACCGATCAGTGCTAGGTCAACCTTGGCACCTTTCGCGCTCCATTGCTTCATATCATTGAGGGCAGCCTTGAACAGGTTGATGTTCAGACCACCACACAGGCCACGGTCGGTGGAGACGACGATGTAACCCACTCGCTTGACCTCACGTTCGATGAGGTAGGGGTGCTTGTATTCCAAGTTCCCCTGAGCGATATGGCCGATCACCTTGCGCATGGTTTCAGCGTACGGACGGCTGGCAGACATGCGTTCCTGCGCACGGCGCATTTTGCTTGCTGCCACCATTTCCATAGCGCCGGTGATCTTCTGAGTGTTTTTCACACTCCCGATCTTGTTACGTATCTCTTTTGCGCCGGCCATCTCTTACTCTCCATCAAGTGGCAGCTCACGCAGCCACACACGCTTACCAGGTCTGGGTTGCTTTGAAGCTATCCAGCAACGCAGTCAGCTTGCCAACGATCGCGTCGTTGTAGTCGGCTTTGGCATTGATTTCAGCCATCAGCTCGGCATGCTGGGTATTGGCGTAAGAGAGCAGAGCGGCTTCGAAGTCGACGATTTTGTTCAGCTCGACATCGGAGAGATAGCCTTTCTCGGCGGCGAACAGCACCAGAGACTGGTGAGCCACGCTCAGCGGAGAGTACTGCTTCTGCTTCATCAGCTCGGTCACTTTCACACCGTGATCCAGCTGCTTGCGAGTCGCCTCGTCCAGATCGGAAGAGAACTGGGCGAATGCCGCCAGTTCGCGATACTGGGCCAGCGCGGTACGGATACCACCGGACAGCTTCTTGACGATCTTGGTCTGAGCAGCACCACCTACACGGGATACGGAGATACCCGGGTCAACCGCCGGACGAATACCGGAGTTGAACAGCTGTGAAGTCAGGAAGATCTGACCATCGGTGATGGAGATCACGTTGGTCGGAACGAACGCAGATACGTCACCCGCCTGGGTTTCGATGATCGGCAGCGCGGTCAGAGAGCCGGTCTTGCCTTTCACTTCACCCTTGGTGAACTTCTCTACGTACTCGGCGTTAACGCGAGCAGCACGCTCCAGCAGACGGGAGTGCAGATAGAAAACGTCACCCGGGTAAGCTTCACGTCCTGGCGGACGGCGCAGCAGCAGGGAGATCTGGCGATAAGCTACGGCCTGCTTGGACAGGTCATCATAGATGATCAGCGCGTCTTCACCGCGGTCACGGAAGTACTCACCCATGGAGCAACCGGCATACGGAGCCAGGTACTGCAGAGCAGCCGCTTCGGAGGCAGAGGCAACCACCACGATGGTGTTGGCCAGGGCGCCGTGCTCTTCCAGCTTGCGCACCACGTTGGCGATGGTGGAGGCCTTCTGGCCAATCGCAACGTAGACACACTTAATGCCGGAATCTTTCTGGTTGATGATGGTGTCGATCGCGATGGCGGTCTTACCAACCTGACGGTCACCGATTATCAGCTCACGCTGGCCACGACCGATAGGGATCATGGCATCGATGGCTTTCAGACCGGTCTGGACCGGCTGGTCAACAGACTTACGCTCGATAACGCCCGGTGCGATCACTTCGATCGGCGAGAAGCCATCGTTGTCGATCGGACCTTTACCGTCGATCGGCTGACCCAGGGTGTTCAACACCCGGCCCAACAGACCACGACCTACCGGCACTTCCAGAATACGGCCAGTACCTTTTACTTTCATTCCTTCTGACAGACCGTCATAGGAACCCATAATCACCGCACCAACGGAGTCACGCTCCAGGTTCAATGCCAGAGCGTAGCGGTTGCCCGGCAGCTCGATCATCTCACCCTGCATGGCATCAGCCAGGCCGTGAATACGAATGATACCGTCGCTCACAGAGACGATAGTACCTTCGTTACGCGCTTCGCTCTTTACATCAAACTGCGCAATGCGCTGCTTGATCAGCTCGGCGATTTCAGTGGAATTCAGTTGCATGCTCTAATACCCCAATCAAGATTGCAGCGCGTCAGCCATGCGATCCAGCTTACCGCGGACTGTGCCGTCGATTACCAGATCACCGGCCTTGATGAGCACCCCGGCCATCAAGGACGCATCGATGCTGCAATTCAGCTTCACTTTGCGCGCGAGACGTTGTTCCAGAGAAGCCTGAATATTGGCTTTCTGCTGGTCGGTCAGTTCGATCGCCGAAATCACGTCAGCCTGAACCTCTTTATCCAGTTCAGCTTTGAACGCTACAAATTCAGCAACGACCGCCGGCAGCACACCCAAGCGACCATTCTCGGCCATCACCCGGATCAGGTTCTGGCCATGCACGTCGAGTTGCTCACCGCAGACACCGACAAACAGCGTTGCCAGCTCTTCGGCGGCCACAGAGCCGTTTACCAGGTTGTGCATGGTCTCGTTTTCCACTACTTGCGCAGCGAAACCGAGCATACCCAGCCACTGGTCAACCGCCTTGTGCTCAACGGCAAACTCGAAAGCAGCCTTGGCGTAGGGGCGAGCGATTGTAGTCAGTTCAGACATAGCCCCGTTCCCGTTACAGTTCTGCTACCAGTTTGTCGACGATGTCGCTGTTGGCAGCCTGGTCGATTTGACGCGCCAGGATCTTCTCTGCACCAGCAATGGCAAGAGCAGCAACCTGCTTACGCAGTTCTTCTTTGGCACGATGACGTTCAGCTTCGATCTCGGCACGGCCCTGAGCCAGGATTTTTTCCCGCTCGGATTGGGCACCAGCGGCAGCTTCATCAATGATCTGGGCTTTACGTTTGTTAGCCTGCTCAATGATTTCAGCAGCCTGCAGCTTGGCTTCTTTCAGCTGATCGGTGGCGTTGGCCTTGGCCAAATCCAGATCTTTCTTGGCACGTTCGGCAGAAGAGAGACCGTCAGCAATAGCTTTCTGACGGGCTTCGATGGCTGCAATCAGCGGCGGCCATACGTACTTCATGCAAAACACTACGAAGAAGAAAAAAGCAATTGCTTGGCCGAGGAGGGTGGCATTGATATTCACAGCCGATGTCCTCTTAAGTTAGTTAATGGGTTATGCCTGGAGAGTCGTAACGACTTAGCCAGCAACCGCAAACATCACGTACAGACCCAGACCAACGGCGATCATCGGGATCGCATCCACCAGACCCATTACGATGAAGAACTGGGTACGCAGAACAGGGATCAGATCCGGTTGACGAGCAGCACCTTCCAGGAACTTGCCACCCAGGATACCGATACCGATGGAAGCGCCGATAGCAGCCAGACCCATCATCATTGCAGCAGCGATGTACAGCAGGTCCATGTTCAAGTTTTCCATGAGGATCTCCAGTTATTTAGATGTAATTGATTGTATAAAAAGGATTATTTGAGTTGCATTAACCATGGTCTTCCTGCGCCATCGACAGATAGACGATGGTCAGAACCATGAAAATGAATGCCTGCAAAGTGATGATCAGGATGTGGAAAATTGCCCAAGGCACGGACAGGATCCACTGTGACCACCAGGGTAACAAACCAGCAATCAGGATAAAGATCAGTTCGCCAGCATACATGTTGCCGAACAGTCGAAGACCCAGAGAAACAGGTTTGGAAATCAGCGTAACAGTTTCCAGGATGAGGTTAACCGGGATGGCCGCCGGGTGGTTGAAAGGCTGAAGCGTCAGCTCCTTCACAAACCCGCCGATACCCTTGACCTTGATGCTGTAATACAGGATCAAGAAGAACACGCCCAAAGCCATGGACATGGTGATGTTAACGTCAGCAGAGGGAACCACACGCAGATAGGGAATACCCATCAATTGTGCAGCGTGAGGGATAAAGTCAACGGGGATCAGATCCATGAAGTTCATCAGGAAGATCCACACAAACACCGTCAGCCCCAAAGGTGCGATGACCTTGTTGCGACCGTGAAAGATGTCTTTGACGTTACCATTCACAAACTCGACCAGCATCTCCACAAAGCACTGCAGCTTACCCGGCACCCCGCTGGTAGCGTTAACGGCTACTTTGCGGAACAGCAGGATAAACAGGGCGCCTAGCACGACGGAAAATACCATTGAGTCGATATTGACCGTCCAGAACCCGGACCCGACTTGAAGGTGGGTCAGGTGGTGGGAGATATATCCCTGAGGAGTCAGGACTTCTCCGGTTGCAGACATGAGTTTTCCTAATAGTGGTTGTTAAGCGTGAATGAAACCATCCACTGTACAACGAGGGCGAGGATATAAGTGGCGAAAAACGAGACGGTAACGACCTCGACTCCCGCACCAAACATCAGGGCGAATAGACCTGTTGTAGAAATGAGCTTAATCCCTGCCCCACCATAAAAGTCCCGCAAAACCAGGCCCACACTCTCGGTTGTCACCTTGCGGCGCAGCACCCAGACAGTAAACAAGGCTTGAGGAACCCAGTACATCCCCCCTCCGTAGAGGGCGGAATAACCAGCGCTGGCACCAGTCAGGTAAAACCAGACGGCACTCATCGCCAGGATCAGGATGAGCTGACAAACGAGCATAACCAAGGCCAGTGTCAAACCTTCCAAGGCTATTTTCTGCTTCACCAACCTACCCCTGAACATTACAGAACTGTAAAAAATCGGGATCCGAAGACCCCATGTTAACAGCTCTTAAAGCCGGTCAAATTATACCCTTGAGGGCAGCTATTGCAATATGACAAAAATCCTTAATTTTTGCGGCTTTCCGCGGCAAATCAGGGTTATGGTCATATCAAAAGGAATGGATGTTTTATTACTACAAAAAGCGTAAAAATCACGATTCCGACACGCCAAAATAGCCCAATATACGGTCCAAATCGGACAAATTCTCGTAACTTATTACTAACTTCCCGCTATCCCGCTTGCCAGGCTGAAGTTGCACCTGATTGCCAATTTTTTCTGCCAGTTGGCGCTCCAGGTAGCCGATCTGCGGATCACGGGCCTGTTCGCCCCTGGCTTTTGCCGGTTCGAGCGCTTTTTGCACCAGCTTCTCGGTATCGCGCACGGTC
Source organism: Aeromonas sp. 97A (assembly GCF_051919185.1). NCBI lineage: Bacteria > Pseudomonadati > Pseudomonadota > Gammaproteobacteria > Aeromonadales > Aeromonadaceae > Aeromonas > Aeromonas sp. 97A. The sequence goes on from NZ_JBQBFF010000001.1 coordinate 3,670,391, forward strand.
AGTCCTTTCTGGGCAACCAGCTTGGCCAGTTCGGACTGGGCCTGGCCGCTCAGAGCCAGCAGGGCACGGGCATGGCCCATGTCGAGGTCGCCATGCTCGACGAAACGCTTCACGTCGTCGTTGAGCTGGTTGAGACGCAACAGGTTGGTCACAGTGGTGCGGGACTTGCCCACCGCCTCGGCCACCTGCTGGTGGGTGAGTTCGAATTCGGTCAGCAGTCTTTGTAAAGCGACCGCCTCTTCGATGGCATTGAGGTCTTCCCGCTGAATATTCTCTATCAGCGCGATGGCGACGGCAGCCTCGTCGGGTACATCCTTGACGATGCAGGGCACCACCTCGAGCCGCGCCAGCTGGGACGCGCGCCAGCGCCGTTCACCGGCGATGATTTCGAAAGATTGTTCGCCGAGAGGGCGTACCACGATGGGCTGGATCACCCCCTGGGCGCGGATGGAGTTGGCAAGCTCTTCCAGTGCATCCTGGGACATATCCTTGCGGGGCTGGTACTTGCCGGACTGCAACCACTCCACCGGCAGCTTGCGCAGCTCGCCCTGATTGGTGGGGGCCATGGCCTCTTCAGTACGTTGATCGCTCATCACCTGTTTCTGGCGGGCAGCAGTGCTGGTACTGAGCAGGGCATCCAGCCCCTTGCCCAGTCCACGTTTTTTCGGAGTCATATGCTCTCTCGGTCTGCGATGGTCGCCTGACGTTCCTGCTCCTGGCGGCGCAGGATCTCGCCAGCCAGTGCCAGGTAGGCCTTGGCGCCCACCGATGATTTGTCATAGTGCATGGCCGGGGCACCGAAACTCGGGGCCTCAGCCAGTCTAACGTTGCGGGGAATGATGGTGCGGTAGACTTTGTCGCCAAAGTGCTGTTTTAGCTGATCGGACACATCATTGGCCAGCCGGTTGCGGTGATCGAACATGGTGCGCAGCACCCCTTCGATCTTGAGCTCCGGATTGACCACTGCGGCCAGCTTGCTGATGGTGTCGACCAGGGCGGTGAGCCCCTCCAGAGCGTAATATTCGCACTGCATGGGTACCAGCACGGAGTCGGCGGCGGCCATGGCGTTCACGGTCAGCATGTTGAGAGAGGGCGGGCAGTCGATGAAGACGTAGTCGTATTTGTCCCGCACAGAGGCCAGCGCATTGCGCAGGCGGATTTCGCGGGCGAAAAATTCCATCAGACGGATTTCGGCCGCGGTCACGTCGGCGTTGGCGGCAATCAGGTGATAGCCCCCGGTGGTTTCGGGGATGATCACTTCGCTGATGGGGGTATCCTCGATCAGCAGCTCATAGGCGGTGCGCTCGACATCATACTTGTCGACACCGCTACCCATGGTGGCATTGCCCTGCGGATCCAGATCGATCACCAGCACCTTGCGCCGGGTGGCAGCCATGGAGGCGGCCAGGTTCACACAGGTGGTGGTTTTACCCACTCCCCCCTTCTGGTTGGCTATGGCGATGACTTTTCCCACACTATCCCCTAAATGAAACTGCGACCCTATTCGGGCTGGATATGTTTGAATTCCAGCAGATGACGTTCGCCTTCCAGCTCCGGTACCCGCAACTCATGACAGGCTACCAGACGGATATTGGCAGGCAACTGGGCCAGCTCCTGCTCGGGATATTGTCCCTTGAGAGCCAGGAAGCTGCCCTGTTCTGACGGCAGGTGGTGACACCAGCTCAGCATGTCCTCCAGCGAGGCAAATGCCCGACTCAGTACACCATCAAATCCCACCTCGGGTTGATACTCTTCAACCCGGGATTTGACCGGCGTCACATTGGTCAAACCCAGCTCCTGGATCACCTGACGGATGAAGTTGATCCGCTTGCCCAGACTGTCGAGCAGGACGAACTGCTTGTCCGGATTGATGATCGCCAGCGGCAATCCCGGCAGACCGGGACCAGTCCCCACATCGATGAAGCGCTCACCGTGCAAGTGGGGGCTTACCACCAGGCTATCGAGGATATGCTTGACCAGCATGGCGTCCGGATCTCGCACCGAGGTGAGATTGTAAGCCTTGTTCCACTTGTGCAGCAACTCGACCAACTGCACCAGTTGGCTCTTTTGGGTATCGGTGATAACAATTTCGGCCTGCTTGAGCAGGCCGTTCAATCTTTCCAACATGGGATTCCTCAGGCGGTTTTACGCAGCAGGCCGTGTTTTTTCAGGTGAACCAGCAGGATGGAGATGGCCGCCGGGGTGATGCCGGATATGCGGGAAGCCTGACCAATGGTCTGCGGCTTGGCATCGTTCAGCTTGGCTTTCACCTCGTTGGAGAGGCCGTTCACCTCGCGATAGTCCAGATCCAGCGGCAGCAGGGTGTTTTCGTTGCGCAGCTGCTTTTCCACTTCATCGTGCTGACGCTCGATGTAACCGGCGTACTTGATCTGGATCTCAACCTGTTCGGCCGCGGCAGGATCAGTCACGGAAGGGCCGACACCTTCGATGGACATCAGCGCATCATAGGTCACCTCGGGGCGACGCAGCAGCTCTTCCAGACTCTGCTCGCGGGTCAGCGGGGTGTTGACCAGGGCGTTGACTGCCTCCAGTGACGGATGTTGCGGGTGGATCCAGGTTGAACGCATGCGCTGACGCTCCAGCTCGACCTGTTCCATCTTGGCGTTGAATTTGCTCCAGCGCTCGTCATCCACCAGACCCAGCTCGCGACCGATGGCGGTCAGACGGATATCGGCGTTGTCTTCCCGCAGCAGCAGGCGATATTCGGCGCGGCTGGTGAACATGCGGTAAGGCTCGCGTGTCCCCAGGGTGGAGAGATCGTCCATCATCACGCCCATGTAGGCCTGATCCCGACGAGGATTCCAGGGATCCTTGTCCTGGGCACGCAGGGCCGCGTTCAGACCGGCCATCAGGCCTTGTGCCGCCGCCTCTTCGTAACCGGTCGTGCCGTTGATTTGGCCAGCGAAGAACAGGTTTGGAATGCACTTGCTCTCCATGTTGGCCTTGAGATCCCGCGGATCGAAGAAATCGTACTCGATGGCATAACCCGGGCGGGTGATGTGGGCGTTCTCGAAGCCGCGCACGGAACGGACGATCTGCACCTGCACGTCAAACGGCAGGCTGGTGGAGATCCCGTTCGGATAGAGTTCGTGGGTGGTCAGGCCTTCCGGCTCGACGAAGATCTGGTGCGCCGTCTTGTCGGCGAAACGGGTGATCTTGTCTTCGATCGACGGGCAGTAGCGCGGGCCGATCCCCTCGATCACCCCGGCGTACATGGGGCTGCGATCCAGGTTATTGCGGATCACCTCGTGGGTACGCTCGTTGGTGTGGGTGACGTAGCAAGGCACCTGACGGGGATGCTGGCTGGCATTGCCGATAAACGAGAAGACCGGACGCGGATCGTCGCCGTGCTGTTCCTGCATGACGGAGAAATCGACGCTGCGGGCATCGATGCGCGGCGGGGTGCCCGTCTTGAGACGATCGATACGCAGCGGCAGTTCACGCAAGCGTTGGGCCAATGCGATCGAGGGAGGATCCCCGGCACGGCCGCCCTTGTAGTTTTCCATCCCGATGTGGATCAAACCATTCAGGAAGGTACCGACCGTCAGCACCACTGTCTTGCCACTGATGCGGATCCCGCTCTGGGTGACCACACCGGCAACACGATCCCCGTCCATGATCAGATCGTCACAGGCCTGCTGGAAGATCTTCAGGTTCGGGTAGTTCTCCAGCATCTGGCGAACGACAGCCTTGTAGAGCAGGCGATCCGCCTGGGCACGAGTGGCTCGCACTGCCGGGCCCTTGGAGGAGTTGAGGGTGCGGAACTGGATCCCGCCAAGATCAATGGCACGCGCCATGATCCCGCCGAGTGCGTCAACTTCCCTGACCAGGTGTCCCTTGCCGATCCCGCCGATCGCCGGATTACAGGACATGTGTCCCAGCGTATCGATATTGTGGGTCAGCAACAGGGTGTTCATGCCCATACGGGCTGCCGCTGTTGCTGCTTCGGTTCCGGCATGACCGCCACCGACGACGATCACATCAAATTGTTCATGGTATTGCATTGGGATCACCTTGATCTGCACGCCTGAAGATCTTTATTTGCCTGGGCTAAAGGGCGGAACATTCTATCTGTTTCGCGTCCTGAGGGGAACGTCTACTTAACGTTCAGTATGAAGGGAGGATCCACTAATTAGATCTTAAGGATCTTTAGATCGATCTTTTACTGGATCTCTTATTAGGATCCGCCCTTTCTGTTGATAAGCACTTTTTGATCATAAAGATCATTAATTTAAGGACGATCCTAGCTTGTGGAAAAGCTTGGATCCTGGCCCGGTGAACGAGGGGATAACCAGGACTTTTATACACAGAGCTCTGTCGGTCTGGATCTAATACATGGATAACTATAGGTTTTGCAGAGCTTTACACCGTAGTTATGCACATTGCCCCTGGGGGTTGTGGGTAACCGTGTAGAACAACTCCCCCGGATCAATCTGTTAATAACATGGTGGATAGTCGATCTGGGGATAAGTGGGGAGATCAAGCTTTTTTTCAGGATCTCCCGCACGCTGATCAGGCGATCATCGTCATCCAGTCGCGGATCCACACTTCTGCGGCATCTTCGGGGATCTCGTGTTGGGTCACATCGATGTCGAGCCGCTCGCCGATCCGGCTGGCACCGCACTCGGCCAGCAGCCGATCCAGCGTCTTGCCACCCTGGCAAAAGGTGTCATAACTGCTGTCACCAAGGGCGATCACGCCATATTTCAATGAATTAAGATCCGGATGCTGCTCGGCAAGATCCTTGGCGAAGGGTTGCAGGTTGTCGGGCACATCCCCGGCACCATGGGTGGAAGTGACCACCAGCAGGATGGATCCCGCATCATCCAGCACCTCTGCCAGCTTGGCCGGGTTGTGGATCCGGGTCTGGTGGCCAGCCTGTTCCAGCAGGTTGGCGACGTGGTCTGCGACATATTCGGCGGCGCCCAGCATGGAGCCGACGACGAGATTGAGTTTGGCCATGGAATGGATCCTGATTTCAGACAAAGAAACGGAAAGCCGGATTCTACCGCCAAAGGGTGTGGATAAATATGGATAAAGCTTGGGGATAATGGATCCAGTCAGATAATGCCACCGGATCCATCCTGCCGATCTTTTTTCTGCTTCTTTATATTCCTCTCCATTTTCTTCTCCACCCATGGCTCTCCTGATGGCTCCCATCTCCCGCGAAATCCTGCCAACGATGCAGCTAGATAACAATGTAGATGCAAATGATTAGCAATTATTGAATCGATTCGATCACGGCTCCTGTAGTAGGATTGCGCTGCTTTATTCGCCCATGGAACAGGGTGATGTCGTGACAAACGACCACAAATAACAATTAAAACAACATAACTCATTGATAAACGAGACTTTAATATGATTGCGCAAAAATACACTACAGGACCCGGTAAGAAGGGCGCCTTCGGCGTGCTTTCGCTCTCCGGTTTGCTCGTCTCCCTGCCGCTGATGGCCGAACAAACCACCGCTGAGCTGCCCAAAGCCAGCGAAACCATGGTGGTGACCGGTACGGCCATGAAGGTGGAAGTGCCGATGGCCGAGACCCCTCGCGCCGTCTCCGTGGTTAATCGCGAGGAGCTGGATCAGCACGCCGTGTTGCAGCTGGATGAAGCGATTCGCTACCGTTCCGGCGTATTGACCGGCCTCTATGGCTCAGACAACAACACCGACTGGTTCAAGGTGCGTGGCTTCGATGCCGCCTCTTATCTGGATGGCAACCGCTTGTTTGGCACCGGTTATTACGTCTGGACGCCGGAACCGTTTGGTCTGGAGAGTGTGGAAGTGCTGAAGGGGCCAGCCTCGATCCTTTACGGTGAGGCGCCCCCGGGCGGGGTGATCAATGCCATCAGCAAGCGGCCGACCGCCACGCCGCAAGGGCAGGTGGATCTGCAGCTTGGCAGCCGGGATCATCGTCAGGTCGGGGTGGATGTTTCTGACGCGCTCTCCGACAACAGCCGCTACCGCATGGTTGCTCTCTATAAAGAGCGTGATGGTGTGCTTACCGGTACTTACAACGATCGGGTTTATCTGGCGCCGAGCGTCACCTTCGATCTTTCGGATCGTACCAGCCTGACCCTGCTGGCCAGTTTCCTGCACGACGAAGGGGTCCCGACCAACGGCTTCTTCCCGGTCTATGGCACCCTGAATACGTCAGGTGGCCAGATTGATCCCTCCACCAACCTGAGCCAGCCGGATTACGATCGCAACCGCAATACCCAGATCTCCACCGGTTACGAGCTGGCCCACCAGCTCAACCAGACCTGGGAGTTCAAGCAGAACGTCCGTTTCAACTATAACGATCTGCTGCTGCGCCAGACCTATATCTTCCCGACCTATGAAGGCACAACCGCCAGTCGTGGCCTGGTTTACCGCGATGGCAATACCAAGAGTGCCACTATGGATAACCAGATGGTGGGCTACTGGAACACCGACAGCACCGAGCAGACCTTGCTGCTGGGGGTGGATCTGCAGCGTCACGTCAATGAAGGGGTCGAGGCCGACAATTACGCCATGGGCTCCATCAATACTATGAACCCGGATTACAGCGGCTTCCCCGGTTTTGATGAGTCGACTGCTACTCACCAGAAGAGCAGCAAGGGCCAGAGCGGCCTCTATGCCCAGCACCAGATCCGCTGGGACGATCGCTGGTTGCTGACTGCCGGTGGCCGTTTCGACTATGTGGAGACCCACAATACCAATACCAGCAAGGACGAGCGCCAGTACGATCACGAGCTCTCCCTCTCGGGCAGCCTGATGTATCTGGCTGACAACGGCCTCTCTCCCTACTTTGCCTATGCCGAGTCGTTCGAGGTGCTGCCGGGGATCGATCCCAACACCCGAAACTCCTACAAGCCACTCAAGGGCAAGCTCTACGAGACCGGCGTGAAGTATGCGCCAGCCTTCCTCGACGGTTACATCAATCTGGCGCTGTTCGATCTGGCCCAGACCAACTCGCTGGTCTCTACCGGTTCCGGCCAGCAGACCCAGGCGGGTGAAGTGACCTCTCAGGGGATTGAGCTGGAAGGGAGCGTGCAGGTGACCGATGCGTTGCGTCTGACCGCTGCTTATACCTACACCGATGCCAAAACCAACGACACCGGCAGTGGCGATCGCCGTGCCAGCCTGATCCCGCGCCACCAGGCCTCCTTCTGGGGTAACTACAAGGTGCAGCAAGGGGTGGCTTCGGGTCTGGAGCTGGGTACCGGTGTGCGTTATATCGGTTCCAGCGTGGGTATTGGTGCCGTGAATGCGGACTATACCCCCATCTACGGCTCTGCCGAGGTGCCGGCCCATACCGTTTGGGATGCGATGATCGGGTATGACTTTGCCAAGAACTGGCGCGCCCAGCTCAACGTCAACAACCTGCTGGGTGAAACCTACGTGGCCAGTTGTGACTACTACTGCTACTACGGCGAGCCGCGCAGCGTAGTGGGCAGCATCAACTACCGCTGGTAATCGAAGTCGGGCGGGAACCGGATTCCCGCCCTTCTTTTCACCCGCAGTTGTTCTGATCTCTCTGGAATACCGGTCCGTTATGGAACTCTTGTCTCTGGTTTATCGCCAATATCGTTGGCCTTTTATCACCATTACCCTGCTCTGTCTGCTCAGTGCCGTCAGCGGGATTGGCGTCATTGCCTTTATCAATCAGTCTCTTATCGAATCTATAGGTGATCCGCTGCCGATCCTCGGTCAGCTGGTCGGCCTGATTGTGTTGCTGCTGGTGATCACTCTCGGATCTCAGCTGGCGCTGACCACTCTCGGTCACCATTTTGTCTACCGGTTGCGCGGCCGTCTGCTCAAGCAACTGTTGGATACCGATGTCGCCCGCATCCGCCAGATTGGTCAGGGGCCACTGCTGGCCTCCCTCTCCAGCGATATCGGCCAGATCACCATTGCCTTCGTGCGCCTGCCTGAGCTGGTGCAGGGGCTGGTGCTCACGCTGGGCTCTGCCCTCTATCTTGGCTGGCTCTCTCCTGCATTGCTCGGGGTGACCGCGCTCTGGGTCACGGTTACCATGGTGGTGGGCTGGTTGCTGGTGAACCGTGTTTATCGCCATCTATCCCACATGCGTCAGGCCGAAGATCGGCTCTATCAGAACTATCAGGCCATCATCGCCGGTAGCAAGGAGCTGGCTCTCAACCGCGAGCGGGCTCACTTCGTTTACCACCAGCTCTATGAGCAGAATGCCCGTGACTACCGCCAGCAGATCATCCGCGCCGACACCTATCACCTGAGCGCGGTGAACTGGTCGAATATCATGATGCTGGGGGCCATCGGTCTGGTCTTCTTTCTGGCCAACGGCCTTGGCTGGGCCAACACCAATGTGGCTGCTACCTTTGCGCTGACCCTGCTGTTCCTGCGCACCCCGCTGTTGCAGGGGATTGGCGCCCTGCCGACCCTGCTTGCCGCTCAGGTGGCGTTCGACAAGATCGCCGCCCTCAATCTGGCCGAGCCGGATGCGGATTTCCCGCTGCCGCCCGCCATCCGCCCCTGGCAGCGTATCGAGTTGGAGCAGGTGAGCTTTCACTATCAGGGGGAGGGCGGTTTTGCCGTTGGCCCCATCGATCTGGTCATCGAAAAGGGGGAGCAGATCTTCATCATTGGCGGTAATGGCTCCGGCAAGTCGACCCTGGCCATGCTGCTGACCGGCCTTTACCAGCCGGTATCGGGCCGCATCCTGCTGGATGGTGAGCCGATCACCGATCGCAACGGCTATCTGGCGCTCTTCTCCGCCATCTTCACCGACTATCACCTGTTCCAGCACCTGCTGGGGCCGGAACCCAAAGATGAGCTGGTGGCCGAGTGGCTGGAGCGGTTGCAGATGGGCAGCAAGCTCACCATCGAGGATGGCTTTATCGCCGATATCGATCTCTCTCAGGGGCAGCGCAAGCGGGTCGCCCTGCTGCTGGCGCTGGCCGAGCAGCGCGAGGTGATGCTGTTTGACGAGTGGGCCGCGGATCAGGATCCCCAGTTCCGCCGCATCTTCTATCAGCTGCTGTTGCCGCGCCTCAAGGAGATGGGCAAGACGGTGATTGCCATCAGTCACGATGATCACTACTTCCCGCTGGCCGATCGCCTGCTGGAGATGCGCCAGGGCCAGCTCACTGAGCTGACCGGGGCGCGCCGCGCCGAAGTGAGCCGCGATGCGATCGCCCATCTGGATTGCGAGGTGCCGGCTTGATGCTGGCACCGATGAGACTGGCGGCAAGCCAGCACAGGAATTGCTTATGTTCGAGATGAAATCAGCCAGCTTCACGGTCAATGACCGCACGCTGCTGCACCCCACCGACCTGCGTTTCGAGCAGGGACAGGTCTATGGCCTCATCGGCCACAATGGGTCGGGAAAATCGACCCTGCTCAAGCTGCTGGCACGCCAGCAACCCCTCAGCGATGGCGAGATCCTGTTCGATGGCAAGCCGCTGCCCGACTGGGGCAATCGGGAGTTTGCCCGTCAGGTGGCCTATCTGCCCCAGCATCTGCCGAGCGCCGAGAATCTGCTCGGGCGGGAGCTGGTGGAGATGGGCCGCTACCCCTGGCGCGGCCTGCTGGGCCGGATGGGGGCGGAGGATCACCGTCAGGTCGAGCGGGCCATCGCCCTTACCCATACCGAACGCTTTGCCGATCGGCTGGTGGATACCCTCTCCGGCGGTGAGCGGGGGCGGGTCTGGCTGGCGATGCTGCTGGCCCAGGAGAGCCGCTTCATCCTGCTGGACGAGCCGCTGGCCGCGCTGGATGTGGCCCATCAGGTGGAGGTGCTGACACTGGTCAAGCAGTTGAGCCGTCAGCTAAACCTCGGGGTCATCATCGTCATTCACGACATCAATATGGCCTCCCGCTTCTGCGATCGGCTGGTGGCGCTCCACTCCGGCCGCCTGCTCACCCACGGCGAACCTGAGGGGATCATGACCAGCGAGACTCTGCACGCCATCTATGGCATTCCGATGGAGGTCATTCGCCACCCGGCTCATGCTCATCCCATCGCCATCGTCTGACCGGGGGGCTCTCTTGAACCGTTTATTGAAGAAGATGGCACCCTGCCTTATTAGCCTGCTGCTGCCACTAGCGGCGCAGGCCGACACATCCCCGATCGCCTCTGCGCCGCTACCCCGAATCGCCACTGTCGACTGGACCATAGCCGAAACATTGCTGGCGCTCGGGGTGACGCCGCTGGCGGTGGGGGATGCAGGCCCCTATCAGGCATGGGTCGGCGAGCCACGGCTACCCGCCGGGGTGGTGGATATCGGCCTGCGCACCCAGCCCAACCGTGAGCTGCTGGCAGAGCTCAAACCCGATCGCATCCTCATCTCGCCGCTGGCGGCCCCGCTGGCGCCAACTCTTTCCCACATCGCGCCGGTGAGCACCATAGCCCTCTATGATGGGCAAACCGATCTGTGGCAGCGGTTGCACGAGGTGACCCTGACTCTCGCCCGTATGGTGGGCAAAACCGCTGAGGGCGAACGGCTGCTGGCCGGGCTCGCTCGGGATCTCGCCAGCATGCAGGCCGGATTGCCTGCGGATCTGCCGCCCCTGCTGGTGGTGCAGTTTATCGATGAGCGCCATGTGCGGGTGTTTGGTCGCCACAGCCTGTTCGATGCGGTGATGACGCGGCTTGGGCTGCGTAATGGCTGGCAGGAGCAGACCAATGACTGGGGTTTCTCGGTGGTCAGCATCGAGCAGTTCATGACCTTGCCAACCGCGCGGCTGGTGGTGGTCGATCCCATTCCGGTCGGGGTGAGCGAACGGCTGCAGGAGCCTGGGCTGTGGCAGCATCTGCCGCTGGTACGGCAGGCGCCCGTGCTGCATCTGCCTGCGGTCTGGAGTTTTGGCGGCGTACTTGCAGCCCGCCGTTTCGCCGGTCTGCTCAGCGATGCATTGCTGCAAGATGCCGAGCGTATGGAGGCTAGCCGATGAAGCGACTGCTCACATCGCCGCTGCTGCGGCCGGTCTCGATCCTGCTGGGGTTGACCCTCTTGCTCGCGTATTGGGAGCTGGCTCGCCAGCTGCCCGGTGCGCTCTGGTGGCAGAGTCTCTTCGCCCCCAATCTGGATGATGTCAGCCAAGCGGTGGTGCATTTCAGCTGGCTGCCTCGCCTGGTTGTCACCCTGCTGGCCGGGGCGGCGCTCGGGCTGGCGGGCACCCTGATGCAGCAGGTGCTGCGCAACCCGCTCGCGTCACCCACCACTCTTGGGGTGGCCTCCGGTGCCCAGCTGGCATTGATGATGGTGACCCTGTTTGCCCCCTCCTGGTTGCTGCTGGGGCGGGAGTGGATCGCCATGGCCGGCGGCAGCCTTGCGATGGCACTGGTGTTTGCCCTGGCCTGGCGTCGCCAGCTCAATCCGGTGGTCATCGTCTTTGCCGGGCTGGTGATCAACCTCTATCTGGCGGCCATCAGCATGGGACTCTTGCTGTTCTTTCAGGAGGAGCTAAAAGGTTTGCTGGTGTGGGGCTGTGGCTCGCTAGTGCAGAACAGCTGGAGCGGGGTGAGTTATCTGTTGCCCCGCCTGCTGGCAGCTGCTGCGTTGGCCGCGGTACTGGTGCGCCCGCTGGCGGTGCTGGAGCTGGATGATGCCAGCGCCCGTAGTCTGGGGGTCTCCCTGCAGCATCTGCGTTTTGCCGGACTTGGGCTGGCGGTGTTTGTTACCGCTTGCGTGGTGAGCGTGGTGGGGCTGATCGGCTTTATCGGGCTGGCGGCGCCAGCCATGGTGCGGCTGCTCGGGATCCGCCAGCTCGGCCAGCGGCTGTTGTGGGCTCCGATCCTCGGCGCCCTGCTGCTGGCGGCGACCGATTTGCTGCTGCAGAGCCTGAGCCGCTTCTGGCCAGTCTTGATCCCCACCGGCGCCATGACTGCCCTGCTGGGGGCGCCGCTGCTGCTCTGGCTGATCCCGCGCCTGGGTATCAAGTCGGGTACGCCGAAGGCAAACGCCGGCCTGCTGGTGGCCCGCCACCCGGCGCCGGCTCGCCTCATCGGCCTGTTGCTGGTCGGGCTGCTGCTGGCCGTGGTCGCCTCCCTGCTGTTGGGTCAGGGAGTGACGGGCTGGAGCTGGCCAAGCTGGCTCCGCTGGCAGGCCCAGCTGGAGTGGCGGTTGCCGCGCACTCTGGTGGCGGGGGCGGCTGGTGTGCTGCTGGCGCTGGCGGGCACCCTGTTGCAGCGGGTCAGCAACAATCCTATGGCGAGCCCGGAGCTGCTGGGGGTGAGCGGCGGCACCTTTATGGGGGTGATAGCGACGGCGCTGTTGCTGCCTGTATTGCCCCTGCCGCTGATGCTGGTCGGTGGCCTGCTCGGTGCCTTCGGCTGCCTGTTGCTGCTGGTGCTGGTCAATCGCAAGCACGGCTTCCAGCCGGAGCGGATCCTGCTCTCAGGTATTGCCATCACGGCACTGTTCGAGCCGCTGCAGGCCATCGCGCTGGCCAACGGCGACATGCGGGTGCAGCAACTGCTTTCCTGGATGTCCGGCTCCACCTACTACGTCACCCTGCCGGTAGCCTATGGGTTGGTGGGGCTGGCGCTGTTAATGCTGGCCGTCTGCCTGTTGGTGAGCCGCTGGCTCGATCTGCTGCCGATGGGGAGTGCTGTAGCGACCGCGCTTGGCATTCGCCTCAACCGTGCCCAGCTCGCCATCCTGCTGCTGGTGGCCGTGCTCACCGCCAGTGCCACCCTGGTGGTCGGGCCGCTCTCATTCGTCGGTCTTCTGGCGCCACATATGGCCAAGCTGATGGGGTTGGTGCGGGCACGCTGGCACCTGCTTGGGGCCGCCGCTTCCGGCTCCCTGCTGATGGTATCGGCGGACTGGGTCGGCCAGCAGATCCTCTTCCCGCAGGAGGTGCCGGTCGGGCTGGTCTCCACCTTGTTAGGGGGCGCTTACTTCATGTGGTGCCTCCGCCGCCTCTAGGTTTGCGGACAAAAAACGCACAATAAAAAGCCCGGGATGAACCCGGGCTTTTTATTGTTTGCCGAACCGGCTTACTTGCCGATGCAGAATGTAAATAATCTATTATCTTCAATGTGTTAGTGACTTTTCGGGGGCCACTTGGGGTAAAAGTAACTAAAACAGCATATTGAGAGGCCGCTCACGGGTTTCTGCCATCGTGCAGCGTTCCCACATAGTCCATTCTCGATCGTGCAGCCTTCCCATATGAATCAACGCGATGCCACCACACGCAGTCAAAGCCGCTTTTTAGGTGAGTTTTGAACATATTTTGAACCGACTATAGCATCGTCCGGTGCCTAGAAAGCCGCTTTTACTCTTCGAACCGTGCAAACTTCACATAGGTGGTTTGGCTAACCGTGCAATCATCCCACATACCGCCAATTTAATCCCAGCCCTTTATCAGCCTGGCTGAGCGGGCTTTTAGGCCCTCTAGAATGGTGCTGCTGATGGCATCGGGGAAGCCCGCTGGCAATTGCTGGGTAACACGCTCAATAACATCATCAACGGAGTTGGCCAGTTCTGTCAGGATCTCTTCCATAGCAGAACGCTCAAATCCCACAGCTTTCGCCGTTTGGAAGAAATGACGCGGGAATACCTGCTCAATGGCGTATTTCTTTCCCTTGCTGCTTGCTAGGCCCATAGCGAGCTTGGCGTCCCTTCGGTTGAGGCCTCGGCCGCCAAACACTGGATAGACAGATAGGATGTCGTAAAAAGGGGTCAGGCGAAAACGCCCTTCCGGTCCAATAAAGACCGAGAAGTTCTTTGCATGGCCATCGGTGGCCGCCAGCAGCCAGAACAGGACCTGAGATTTCATGAACAGGTAGCGATCCTGTTCTGGTGTCACAGAGCCCAGCAAGGTTTTCATGATGTCAGTGATCCCTGGTCCTCCATGGCTCTCGTATTTCCGTGCTGACGGAACATTCAATACCTGACAGAAATCTTCTTGGGGAAGGCGCATGATCCAACTGCGATCGGCAGCGTAACGTCTGTCGAAGCGTTCCACAGCCAGTGCTTTGACCTGGCCAACCTGCATCATGAAGCAGTTAGGTACGGGTAGACCAAACTCCTTGGCAATCAGAGTGCAGAGATATTCGTTTTCTACGCTCTGGGAGAGGTCTATCGAGTAGGAGTGGCTTTCAATCTTGCCGATAGGGAGTTTGATTATGTGGGTTGTCGGCGTTGCATTGAGTGGCAAGTACCAACGGCCATCGAGATAGAGCAGTGCAGTCTTTTCTTGCGCCCCGGCGATAGAGATCCGGAACTCCTCTTGCTCCCTGACCATCCCCAAAGGGATTCCTGATTTGTAGCTGGTCAGGATCTGCTCGAGCTCGTCATCGGAAAGTGCCTTGTAGTCGATTCGCCTGACATCTGGAACATCGTGCCCTTCGGTAACCAGCTGTAATGCCCCTACGCTATCCTGGCCAATGCAACTGAGCAGATCGAAGGGCTGGGTTGATACCGCTTGATAGCGTGCTACAACCCTATTCCTCACCTCTGTATTATCTGGCAGCAGGTTGTCAAAGAAGTTATAGGCTTCATCGCCCCGGTAGGCCTGATGGCGCAATGGCATGGAGAGTGAGATGGGACGGCTGCCCGGTTGTGCTAGCCATGACTCATGGTACTGAAACTGATGGGCGCCGCTGGTAGTTTTGGTGAATGTGCCTACCCGATAGCCGTTCATGTAGACAGCCAGATTGGCCATTACCACTCCTCCTTCCAGCCCGATGCCGGACTCTCGGATGACTCATTGCGGGGTTTGATGTCCAGTGACAATTCGAGTGCCGCGAGGATCTTGAACAGGGTCTCCAGCTTGGTGGACTCAGGATTGAGCTCGAAGCTGGAGACTGTGTCTTGCCTAATCCCTACTTTCTCGGCCACTTTGCCTTGAGAGAGCTTTTGAGAAAGCCTGGCATCCTTGATACAGGCGCTCAGCTGCTTGGCGCTGGTTACTTTCATGATTCGACAACCTGGTAGCGTGCCTTCTTCCAATTTACACGCTATGGCAGGTACATCAAGTTTTACCTGCTGTGGCGGGTAAAGGTTGTTTACACGCTATAGGCAGTATTTAAGATTTATCCTATATAGCGGGTAAGCAGGAGGTTAGCAGGGGAGAAACTTGAGCCATCCGAGTTAATGTAGGCTGTGTACTGACATAACAGGATCCGAAAGAAACGAGTATTATCAACAGTCAGTTCGAGCGGCTGTGAGATGATAGTTCTAGCCGGTTCTTCGCATTTGTAGCCATTTTTATATTCAGTGATGAGGAAGTTAATTAATGTCAAAACCAGATATCCGGCTTCAGGACTCTCTTGTCGCAGGCTTGATTAACGGTGTGATCAACGGCTTGATTGCACACTGGCATTTCAAGGGGGTCGATTTTGTACCCTTGTCGGTCAATGCCATTGCCCACGAGCAGACATCGGTGTGGGGGGAGGCGGTATCCCTGACCTTCGGTCTGGGGATCATACTGTCGCTGATCACCGCCAAGCTGTTCGTCAACCATCTGCACAAGGCTCGTCCTGCGCTGCAAAGCAGCTTCAATCCCTCGTTTTTGCGCACCATGCTGCCTATAGCGATTACCCAGTGTGCTGCCCTGTTCGGCTGGTTTGTGGCGCTGGCGGTGATCTGGACCAAATACATGGGTGAAATGGCCGTCTCCAGCTTCTGGGCCGCCATTCTGGTCGGTGGATTTGCTTTTGTTATCACCCTGTTTATTGAATATCGCACCAAACAGAATCTGATCTTTAAGAAAGTTAGCCTTCTGGATTGATTCTGCCTCCCCATTTATTTCAGAAAAGGAATAACCCTCATGAGTGATCCGAAGAGCGCGGCAACCGAGAAAACGGCCGCTACCGTGCCTGCTGCACAGGACAAGACCAAGCAGGCCCGTTCGCTGACTTATGGTATTTTCCTGGCGGTTTTTATTCTCTGGATTTACAGCCTGTGGGCCGATCGGGTGACCCCCATGACCGATATGGGAAGAGTCAATGGCGAGGTGATCCGTCTTGCGCCGCAGGTATCCGGCCCGGTGGCCAGCATCCATGCCGCCAATAACGATGAGGTGTCGAAAGGGCAGTTGCTGGTCACCATCGAGAAAGCGCCGTTTGAGCTGGAGGAGAAGGCGGCCGAGCTCGCTTTGCAACAGGCTGCCCAGTCATACCATGCCGATTCTGCCTCCATCAAGGTTGCGAAAGCCAATGAGGCTTCCGCCCGCGCTGCTGCTAACAACGCCAGATTGCAGGTGGAGCGATATCGGGCCCTGCTGAAAAAGGGCACCATCAGCCGTGCAGCCATGGATGACAGCCTGACCCAGCTGCAAACCGCCGAGGCCAATCTGGCGCAAACCGTCTCTGCGCTGGAAAAGGCCCGTTTTGAGATTGGCCCGCGCGGTGAAGAGAACCCCGAGATTCAGGCCGTGCTCAACAAGCGAGCCCAGGCCCGCCTCAATCTCGAACACACCGAGCTGAAGGCACCCGCCAATGGTGTCATTACCAATCTGGCGCTGGCCAAAGGCAACTATGCCAGCGCAGGCCAGCCGCTGCTGACGTTTATCAATACCGATAAGCTCTGGCTGACCGCCATGGTGCGGGAGAACTCGCTGGCCTATTTGAAGCGGGATGATGCCGTCAAGCTGGTGTTTGATGCTTATCCGGGCCAGGTTTTCACCGGCAAGATCACTTCCATCGGTTTTGGCAGCAGTGGCAATGGCAGCCTGCAGGTCAATACCGGCACTGGGTTGCTGGATTCCCCTACCTCCCAGCCAAGCGCCCAGCGCTTCCCGGTCAATATCCAGTTTGATGACCTTCCGCCCGGCGTGAACCCGCGCTTCGGCGGTCGTGCTGTCGTCGCCTTCTACCCGGGAGAGTCCTATCTGGGTGAGCGGTTGGCAGATATCTGGATATGGGCATGGAGCTACATAAGCTATGTTTCATAGTCCAGCCAATGCCTTGCTGCGGGTAGCGCTGTTTCCGGTGCTGCTGCTGTTTTGGCAATTTGTCTTTGGTACGGATTTACCGCTGCTGGCCCCGGCCATGTGCGCGGTATTTCTCACCACCACCCATAACCCGCCACCGCTCATCATGGTGTTTCTGATGGCCGGGGTCTTGTATCTGACCTCCTGGATACAGGCATGGCTGGCAACCTTGTTGCTGGATTACCCCCATGTCTATTACCTCGCGCTGCTGGGCGTCTTCTACTGGTGCATGGATCGCACCCGAAAAAACGCGCAGGACCTGATAGCAATCCTGCTCATCGTGGCGACGGCCATGATTGCGGTGTTCGTCAAACAGAAGGGGATTTCGGTCGACCAGATACCGCTGGCGTTGCTTAAGAACATCTTCGTGGCAGGGTTTACCGCGTATCTGGCCTATTTCATCTTCCCGGGTGGTGAGCCGTTAACGGATGCCTCTGCAGCAGCCAGCAGTGCAGGCAAGACGCCTCATCAGGATTGGCACACTCTGTTCAAGGCGGTGCTGGTGCTGGCTACTCTCTGTGTCGGCATCACCCTGGATCTGGAGCAGAGCACCATCATTGCCATCGTGGTCGCGCTGATCATCAAGGATCCCAATCCGGCGCTGGGGCACAACTACGGTATCCGGCGGTTGCTGACCACCTATGCCAGCGTGCTCTATGCCGTGCCGCCCCTGATCATGTGCGTGTTTCAAACCAACCTGATTGGGCAACTGGGGGTCACTCTGGTGTGCGCCCTGTTTATGGGGATCCACGCCGTCGAGAGAAAGGCCAGTTACAACTCGATTCAGCTGCTCTATTCAAGCTATGTCGTGCTGGTGTTCTACTCGATTACCTCGACCAGCATCGATGCGCTGAGCGATGGCATGATCCGCTTCGGCTCGGTGATGCTGGCGGTGATCCTCGGGGTAATGGCACTGATTATCATGCAGCCCAGATCGCCTGCCGAGGTGGCAGTGCAGCGAGCCGACCACCACCCTGGCTGAGAACCTGCCTCTACTGCTTCAGCCGTAGTCATAAAAAAAGAGCCCTTGAGAAATCAGGGGCTCTTTTTATTGGCAAGCGAGGGTTAATCGATCAATCGATGTGATAGATCTGATTGTATGACTGTAAATGGCTATAAAAATCATAGGAATGATGTAATTTTTCTTATTTTTTTAAGAAACACTACCCAGGCAATGATGACTGCCCCGGTTTATGGTTAACCATCCCCAAAGGGATTCCTGATTTGTAGCTGGTCAGGATCTGCTCGAGCTCGTCATCGGAAATGGCCTTGTAGTCGATTCGCCTGACATCTGGAACATCGTGCCCTTCGGTAACCAGCTGTAATGCCCCTACGCTATCCTGGCCAATGCAACTGAGCAAATCGAATGGCTGGGTTGATGCCGCTTGATAACGTGCTACAACAGGCAAACAGAAAGATGATGTCGAAGTTTCAATCAATATGGGCAGCCAACCAGTCGAGACCTTGCTTTGCAAACGTAAACAGTTGGTCGCTATAGCCAGGAGTAATCACACTGAGAATTATCTCGGGGTCAATATTCAGATAGTCTTGCACCAGCGTATTGCGAAGGCCAATGAGCTTGCTCCAACAGATCAAAGTGTCGGGGCATAGCTCACCACGTAGGACAAGGAACTCGAATGCCTGATTGGCATCCTGTGGGGTATGGCCTGCCAGTGTTTTGGCCCAGTGTTTTGCCACGCCAATACTCGTTTCGATAGAAACCTGCAGGATTCGCTCGGCGGCGCGGTACTCCAGATTGGAAAGGGTACGCTGCGCCAGAATTGCCCGGATCTCTGACAGCTCCGCCTGGTAGCGCGACAAGCTGGTGCGCAAAGCGCCGATATAAGCGTTATCGCTCATCTCTACTTCTCTACTTAAATCGATAACCGAGAGTTTCCCCCAGAACTCATTGCACTACAGCGCCAGCAGTTCTTCAGTGCTGTATCCAGTAGTCCACTCTGTTTAGTCGGAGCAAAGGCCACCGCCAGATCCCAGTTGGTGCTCGGGCAAGCTGTCCCCTTGGTACGGTCATTTGGTAGTTTGAGACAGAATACTTGTCAGTATGGTGTCACATGGTTGGGATTTTGTACGTAACGTTCAATAGCCTGCCGCGCTGCGCTTGGCTGCTGGCTTGTTCGGTGAGTCGAAAAGATGACTCACCGAACAAGCCCAGCTTCTGTAGATTTCCTCCTTTGGCATCCCATTCAGCAGATCAGGAATGGTGAGCAACGTCGCTTAAATACCCAAATACAACTCAAAAGCGACTTTGTGATGACGGATCACACTTAAAGTTTGTGCTGTCAGATCAAAAGGCTATCGAAAGGTTGTGTTTCGATCGTCATGTGGTGGTTCTAAAAAGGTATACCCCATAAAAACCACTCGATATCCTCTCGAAAGAAATATTGAAACCATTTATATTGAACTAATGGTTCAGAACCAGTTTAAACAGACCAATGGAGGTTTCAATGTTCATACGGGCGTACTTACGTGCATCGACAGTGGAGCAGGATGCTGAGCGGGCACGAGAGCTGCTGATTGGTTTTGCTGCAGAGCATGGCCATCAGATAGCCAGTTTCTATGTGGAGAATGAGTCTGGTGCAACGTTGGACAGGCCTGAGCTTATGCGGCTAATCCGCGACGCTGCAGATCGTGACATTGTGCTGGTAGAGCAGATTGATCGTCTGGCCCGTCTCAATCAGACGGATTGGCAAACATTGAAGCAGTTGCTGGCTCAGAAACAGCTCTCAATCGTTTCTCCGGAGCTTCCGACTTCCTGGGTGGCGTTACAGGGGGACTGCCGCTCCGAGTTCACCAGCGCCATTTTGCAGGCTGTAAATGGCATGCTGTTGGATATGCTCGCAGCAGTTGCTCGCAAAGATTATGAAGATCGCAGACGCAGGCAGCAGCAGGGTATTGCCAAGGCCAGGGATGAGGGGAAATATCGCGGTCGCCAGAAAGATGAAAAGAAGCGTCAGCACATCGCACAGTTGTTGAGCACCGGACACAGCTACTCGGTGATCCAGGAAATGTTGGGCTGCTCCCGCCATCTGATTTCGTGCGTGGCAAAAGAGGTCCGTTCAGCAAAATAGCGAGTCATTTATCCGAGGCACCCATGCGACGCTTCTCGATATACAGCCACGCAGCAAAGGCGCCAAACCCTATCAGGAATGAAAACAGGAGGATCAGGATGACGATGCTGTTCATGGTGATGGCCTCAGGTGTAGCGGATAAAGGATGCAATCAGGTGATCGTGTGACCAAACTCCATATCACCATGGACTTCGCTCAGGAAAAAATCAACAACGAACTGAAAGTATTGAAGTTTGTTCGCTCGTAACAAACATGATTGCGTGGAATCACGCAGGATGTGGAGCCATGGAATGAACACTGTCATTCCCAACCAATTCCCGTCCAGTTTCTTTCCACATAACTATCTATCTGGAAAAGTGGTGCGAATTTTCCACATAGTGGAATGCCTGTTCAGAACGAGTTATGTGGAATCCTGATCGAAGAATTCCTATCTATCTGGAAATTTCGTGCTGTTTTCTCTCTGGAATATTGGTCATCTTGTTTGAAGAGATGGTGGACTCTGGTGTGCTGAAATATGAGGGGCAAAATTCCAGATAGATAGGAATCCACCCCCCATATTTCAGGATGTCAGCAGTCGATGGGCCATCCCGTCGAGTAGCAGCTTGGTCTTCTCCCAGGTCGGCATCACCTGGCTGAGCAACCGCCAGAATCGCTCGCTGTGGTTGTGTTCGGCTAGGTGGCAAAGCTCGTGGAGGATGACGTAATCAATGCACTCTCTAGGGGCTTTTACCAAATGAGGATTGAGTGTGATCCGGCCATTGGGCGAACAGCTTCCCCATTGGGTTTGCATATTCAGCAGGCGTAACGGAGGGCGATCCACAACCCACAAGGCTTGTTCCAGCATGGCATCGAGACGTTTGGCGAAAAGCTCTCTGGCGCGGGTTCTATACCACTGGGTCAGTTGAGCCTTCACTGTCTCGGGTCCTGGCTTCCTGACTGATACTTCCAGCTTGCCTCGCAGCAGTTTGACCCCTTGCACACTGCTTGGTGCAACGATGACCTTGAGCAGGTATTGCTTGCCGAGGTAAAGGTGACTCTCGCCACTGACATAACGGCGTGGCGTGACATGTTCCAACTGCTGACGAAAGTCACGCAACTGCTCGTAGATCCAGCGGGCACGCTTTTTTACCGCCGCAAGCACCTCTTCATCTGGCGTTTGCGGCGGAGCCATCACCTCAACCCGGCAGTCAGGATGCACCTTGATCAGCAGTTTGCCGGCCTTGGGTCTGGTGAGCCGTTCGAACCTGATAAGCTCGCCACCATAGGAAAAGTGCTGGAGCCTATTGGCCATGTTGCCGGAGGTGCTCATCTGCAGTTACATCCCACTGTGACCAACTCGGGTAATCTGCACGACCATTTCCACCATGCGCTTGGCTTGATCCATGCCACAGCCGATGGACTTGCACTCGGTGAACAGCAATGGCAGCAGCTTCTTGCGAATATCGGCTTCAATATTTTGCGGGTTGATAGAGTGTTCGGCGACCGAGGCATCAACCAACCGGTCGATCTCGAAAGCGAGTTTGACCCACTTTTCTTCAACCTGAGCATCCTGGCTGTCAAACAGTTGTGGAAGGTTCTTTTTAAAGACACCGAAGTAGGCCTGAGCATGGCGGTTAGTGCCAAAAACATCAGGCATATCGTTCAGGCGGCGTTCCTGTACCTGCTCTTCAAACTCGCGGAACAGCATGTACTGCTTGAGAGGGTGATCAAACAGTTTTTCCGCCTCTTCAATGGCGAGGCGCAACAAGGTTGAGAAAGACTCCTGAGCATAAGGGTCATCCCTGAGATCCTGCTCAATCATGCGCGTGACGCGAGTCTTGATGATGTCAGTCTCGTTGCGGGTCTTCTCTTTGCTCCACTCTTCCGGCGGTTTTTGCTGTCCCATCTTGCCAACTTCATACACACCACCGGGCTCTTTGACCTCGACACCAACCACATGCTTGTCGAGCAGCTTTTTCACCTGCTGGGCATACTCGTCGTAGTCGACTCGTTCACCTGCATCCTGTAGCACGGTTTGCCGCAGGCTGGAGAACTGTTGCAGCGTCTCTTTGTAATGGCGGCGATCCGCTTCGGTAAAGGCGGTGTCCTCGAAGAACGAGGCCGACTGTAGAGCTACTTTCAGGCAACTGGCAAAGCGGGATAGAGCTTCATAGAAGTCTTCACGCACCTTGAGATGCACATCTACCAGCTCTCCCTCTACCTCTTCCATTCGGGGTACCAGCACCTGGCGCAGTTGCTCTATGTCCTGCTTGTTCTTTACCCCGGCAAAGATGTTCCACAGGTCCTTGTAGAGCTGTGGCAGGCGCTTGTATTCAGAGCTCATCTGGTTGTAGAGGCCGGCGATGTCGTCAAGGTCATAGCCGCCCTGAGTGCGTGAGGCGAGATCCTGATACTTGGCGATAGTGGTATCTAGCTCCGAGAGAATGCCGCGGTAGTCGATGAGCAAGCCAAACTCTTTGTCCGGGTGCAGGCGGTTGACCCGGGCGATGGCCTGGATCAGGTTGTGCTCCTTCAAGGGTTTGTCGATGTAAAGCACCGTGTTCTTGGGCTCATCGAAACCGGTCAGTAACTTGTCCACCACGATCAAGAGCTTGAGTGGATCATCCTTGTCGGCGAAGCGCTCGATAATCTGCTTGGTGTAGAGCTGCTCATCCTGGCTACCCACGTTATCTTTCCACCACTGCACGACCAGAGGGAGGGTAGATTCATCGACATCGGTATTGCCCTCCCGGCTATCGGGGGAGCTGATAACAATGGCGGATTCGAGCAATCCAACCTCATCGAGATATTGCTTGTACTTGATGGCGGAAGACTTGCTGTCGCAGGCGAGCTGACCTTTCAGCCCTTCCGGAATGTTTTTGTCGAAGTGTTCGGCTATGTCGCGAGCAATAAGCTGGAGCCGGTCATCGGCTTTGTAGAGCTCACCCTTGCGTGTGTATTTGCGCTTTAGATCAGCCTTTTGCTCCTCGGTCAGGTTGGTGGCGATGCGGTTAAAACCGGCATCAATCGCCCTGTCGTTCACATCGAGATCCGGGATGCGTTCTTCATAGAGCAGGGGGGTGACAGCCTTGTCCTCAACGGCTCGCTGCATGGTGTAAGCGTGCAGGATGGGGCCAAACTTGTTGGTCGTCTTGTCGTTTTTCAGCAGCGGGGTGCCGGTAAAGGCCACAAAGGCGGCATTGGGCAGTGCCAGTTGCATGCGAATGTTGTTTTCGCCCCCTTGGCTACGGTGCCCCTCATCAATCAGCACGATGAGGTCCGGGCTTTTGTTGACGCACTCAGGCAATTTGGTGGCAGTGTTGAACTTCTGGATCAGCGAGAAAATGATGCGCTCGGTACCCTTGCCAATTTGCTCGGCCAGTCGCTTGCCCGAGGTGGCCATCGCCGCGTCCTTGTCCTTCTTGCCAGCCAGTTCACCACTGGATGAGAAGGTCTTGCTGAGCTGGCTTTCCAGATCCACCCGGTCGGTCACGACAATGATGCGGCAGGCTTTCAGAGCATCATGCAAGATCATCGCTTTGCTCAGGAATACCATGGTGAATGACTTGCCTGAGCCTGTGGTGTGCCAGATCACCCCACCTTGGCGGCCGCCATCAAGGCGCTTGTGGCTGATCCGCTCGATCAGTCGCTTGATGCCGAACACCTGCTGATAGCGGGCCACTATCTTGCCGGCCTTCTTGTCAAACAGGGTAAACAGACGGGTCATCTCCAGCAGCCGATCAGGTGACAGCAGGCTGATAAGCAGCCGATCCTGGTCCGTCACCGCCAACTCGCCGGCGGCCAATAGGGTCTGGTACCAATCCAGTGTGGCCGTTGGGCGATGATCAAACAGTGTAGAGAGGGTATCTTGGAGAATCGGCCGGTTCTTTATCTCGGCCATCTGCGCGTCGCTTATGTCCTCTTCACGCCAAGCTGCCCAGAATTTTTCCGGTGTGCCGCAGGTGCCATAGCGTCCTTCGATACCGCTGATGGATAGCAGCAACTGGCTATAGGCGAACAACAGCGGGATCTCACCGTGTAGCTGGTTGCGAATAGTCTGGGAGATCCCCTCCTTGACGGTAGGCCCCTTCTTGGCGTTGCTATCCGGGCGTTTCGCCTCGATCACCGCCAATGGCAGGCCATTGACGAAGCAGACGATATCGGGGCGACGAGACTCTATACCACTGGCTCGGGTGACGTGAAACTCTTCGGTAAAGGTGAGGCTGTTATTGTGCGGGTGATGCCAGTCGATCAGGGCAATGGTCGGGCTTACCTTCTTGCCATCGATGAATTCGGTGACCGACATGCCGTAGAGCAAATGGTTATAGATCCGTTCATTGGCGGTCATCAGCCCTTCGTTAAGAGCTGGAGTACACAGCTCACTCACCAGATTGTCGACCGACTTGGCGGACAGTGGATACCTCTTGCCAGCATACACAAAGGCGCGTTTGCTCAGCTCCTCGCGCAGAATTTGGCTCAGCACGACCTGGTCATATTTATTGTTGCGGGCCGCCAGTGCCTGCTTGGGGGGCAGAAAAGTCCAGCCCAACTGGGTCAGCAGGGTCAGGGCCGGGAGCTTGGCGCTGAACTCTTCTTGAAACTTGGGTGCGTGGTGATGATCAGTCATTGAGTTCAATTCCCCGTGCAGTGAGCCATTGGCGTCCTTTCTCTGTGGTTTGGTAAGCCTGTTCCGGATGATTGGGCACTTCCGGGTAGGCATAGCCAATCAAGCCCTCTTGTTCCCGCATAATGTTCAAATGGGACGCTTTTAGTGCGTTTTCCCGCCGGTTCAGCGTTTTGGCCAGTTGCTCAGTCTTGTAAGGACGCATGGCACAGAGCCACAGAATCACTGGCCACAGGTTATTTCTGCGTGCTTTGGGGGTGAGTTGGTCTATACGAGCGAGCAGATCTGACGGGAGGTCACCCGCATTTGAGCCGAGGTCACCTCTATTTGCCGCGAGGTCACCCGTATTTGCGTCGAGGTCACCCGTATTTGCCACGGGGTCACCCGCATTTGAGCGGGGGCCCTCATCATTGGCAGCAGCAAACAGCGGAAGTTCGTGAGGCGCTGACAGCTCGTAGTAAGTGGAGGAGCCTGCCCCCCCTTTGACCAGCAACTGGTACTGATGATGCAATCTTCCCAGTATCTGGCTGGCGGCGAGCGTATCAAGGCCGGTAATGGCGCGAAGGCCTGCGTTATCCACCGCTCCCGTCTCTTTGGCCAGGATCAGTGCTTTCGCCTCATCGTTGTTCAAGGTGAAATGAGCGAACTGTTTGAGCCAGGCCAACTGCTCTTCGCCCATCAGTTGATGCAATAGATAGGTTGCCAGAAACTGGTTCTGGATGACCTGACTCATGAAAACAGGCGCGGTCAGACCCACCTGGTCCAGCAGACGTCGCATGGTGCGGATGCCGGAGCCTTTGGTCTCGGCAAAGCTGACGTCGTAGAGCACAGAAGCCAGCACCGGATTGCGCAGGATAGAGCCCATCTCCCCCAGCATCGCCTCCGGCTTGAGAGAGTAGCCGGCGTTGCGTATCTCGAGACGGTTGCTAAAGCGCACCACTATGATGGGCTGATTGACCTGATAATCACGGTGCATGACGGCGTTGACCACCGCTTCGCGAATCACCTTCTGTGGCAGCAAGGGCTGGTCGTCTCGCTGGGTTTTGCCCTCTTCCAGACGAAAATGCTTTGGCAAGTCATCCAGAATGGTGGCTTCCAGTTTGGGGATCAGCGTCAGCAGGGGTTCACGCAGATCCAGCGTAGTGTCGAAGCGCTGTTGAGGGTCTTCCACCCACTGAGTGCCGGCGACGCGCACGTAGTCCACGCGCATGGCGGGTAACAGTCTTCGCAGCGCCAGCGGTTTGCCAAGGAGCAACAAGCCGGCGATATTGGGTACCCATTCACCCTGGCGCTTTTTCACCAGATTGAGGGATTGGAGCATCTCACTGTCACTGGCCTGCAACTCTTCAGCATGAGGGCGAACCTTGCTGCGCAGCGTGCGATAGAGCTCGATGGCGTGGGGATCGAGATCATCCCAGTGGGCGTCAGGCAGCAAAACCTGCTCGAATCCCAGGCCATTTTTGGCGAGCAGCAAGGGCTCCAGCTCCTGCTGGGAGCATTCGTAATCACCGTTCAATCCCCGTCGCCAGACGCCGCTCTTGCGCTTGTTCTTGCTGTCGAACTTCCCCTTAAAGGTGCAAGGCTTGGCTGCCGGCTCCAGTTCGGGGACAAAGACAACCAGCACACGTTTGCCCTCCAGCTGATGGGCTTGCGCCTGTACCGGGATCGGCTGTTCAAACTGATCACGGCAGTTGGTCTGCAGCGTGTTGAGGAGCTGGTCACTGTGGCTGACACCGCATACCGAAAAGGTGTCGTGTGTTTCATTTGGCTCGTTAACCCCGAGCAGCAGATAGCCACCACCAAGGCCAGGCTCATTGGCAAAGGCACAGATCGACTGCATGACGGATGAACCGATGTCGCTGCCCCGCTTGGCCTCGATACGGGGACACTCATCCAGCTCGCGCAACTGAGCCAGCAACTGCTCCGGGGTAAATTCGATCATGCCTTTGAACGCTCCTTCAACTGTGTGCTACCGATGGCGTCTGTTCGGGGTCTTGCCATCTCAACTCAGTGCAAACAGCACTGTTTGAACTTCTTGCCGCTGCCACAGGGGCAGGGGTCATTGCGCCCGATCTTGGGGGCCACTCTAACCGGCAGGGTTACTGGTGTGAGGGCTGGTGCGGCTATCGGCGCTGTGCTTGGCCCCCGTTGGGCCAGAAAATGGGCGTGCAACCGCAATGCGGCGGGGCCCACTTCGGCCACGCTTTGTTGATGCTCCGGTAGTGAAAGGCTGGCAAGCTGTGGCAGTAGATCATCGCTGCCATGCAGGCGGATCACCTCAAGGGATCGTTCCAGCTCCTCTGGCAAGGCTGGCCAGTTTCCCAGTGCCATGCCACGCAGATAGCCAAAGCTCCAATCTTCGGCGTTACAGATCTCCTGCCCTTCGACATAGTTGGCCATCAGCACCGGGATAAAGTGCTTGGGCCGATAACAGAGGGTATGGGCCAGAATATTCATATGGCCGAGGATCAAATCCAGCGCCCGTTTCATCTCATGCTCGGACGACCACTCAGGGGGCGTGCCACCCCAGAGTACCGGCCACCACTGGCTGGGTGGCACCAGCTCGGGGCCGGAGAGCACGGCGGTCAGAAAGCCGTCGAGTGCCGACAGACTCAGCATCGAGTCGTCGTTGCCATGGTCCATCAGCCGTTTCTCCAGCCATTCCACTTCGGCTTCGGTCATGGGGTGAATGGTCACTTTTTTCATGCGGCCTCCTCCACCTTGACCCGTCGTTTGCCGGTCAACAGTTGTTGCATCAGCGCCTGTTTCTCTTGCTTTAAGGCTGCTAGCTTTTGTTGCAGGGCAGATATTTCCTGATCGGCGATGGAGAGTATGGTGGCAATTTTTTGTTGTTCCTCAAGCGTGACTGGAATAACAACTCTTTCCTTTACAAACATATTGAAATTGAAGGTCATCTTTTCAATATGAACACCATAGCTACAAAGGAATGCCTTGTGATACATTATTTTTTGTTTACTGAACCAAGAGAAAAAAGCAATATCTATTTTTTCATCATCCTTTGGTCTTAGAGCAATGTATGAGTCAGATATGTGACACTTATTAAACTCTTCTGTTACTAACCCTGTGGCTCCGTGAACAACTTGCATCTTTGAGATCAAAAAATCACCGGCAAGTGCAGTGTTCATCTTTTTTGTCAAAATATCTGAACCCTTTAGAATTTCACGAAGCACAACTCCTTCCGAGCGGCGCTTGACACTTAAAAGGTGATATTCACTATCATCGTCCCATTGAACTGGCCGCTTAACCTCTTTTAAAAGAGAACCAATACGTTGAGCTTTCCACTCCCCACTAAACCTCACCCCATTCTTATCCAGCAGGCGTTTTTTTCCAGTGAGCAGTTGCTGCATCAGCGCCTTTTTCTGCTGCTGGCTATTGGCCAGCAGTTGCTCGGTGGTGTTGATCGCCTTATCCCAAGTGGAGAGGATTTTGGCTATTTTCTTTTGTTCTGAGAGTGGCGGCGTCAGAATGACAAGAGGTTTTAACACCTGTAGGTTAATATTTTTTTGTGCATTTTGAGTGGATTGTGAATCTAAATCTTCCTTCTTTGTATCGAGGACGTTCTTTAGCCAATAAGTGTCTGCTTTAGTCGAGTACGGCTGAATAGCGACAACGCTATCAGGACATGCAACATCAAATGAAGTTATTGCCGTATCACCAATATTTGCAGCAATAGTAATCAGAATACTTCCTTTAGGAAAAACCTTACTAACTCCGATACCATCTTGATTCAGTGTTTGCGTAAAACTATTTAGATATGTCTTTGAACCAGTAACGTCACCAGTTTGTACGAATGGCATTTCCCCACCAAAATATCTTGGATCATTTCTTGGCCGAGCAGAAAATTTACCTCGCTCTACTATTGACAAATCTTCAAGCGTTTTTTGGCTCCACCCATTAGGCACCATAACCCAGCTCCTCCAGATACTTGGCCATCTCGATTTCCAGCTCGGCCAGTTGGGTTTTCAGTTGTTCGCGCTCGGCACGCACCGCCAGCAGATCGATCTCTTCCTCTTCCTCGAAGGTGTCCACATAGCGGGGGATGTTGAGGTTGTAGTCGTTCTCTTTGATCTCTTTGAGCGAGGCAAGGTAGGCGTATTTCTCGACATTGCCGCCGTTGCGGTAGGTCTTGACGATCTTGGCGATATTCTCGGGGCTCAGCACGTTCTGGTTCTTGCCCGGCTTGAAGTCGTTGCTGGCGTCGATAAACAGCACGTTATCGTCCACCTTCTCTTT
The DNA here is from genome assembly GCF_051919185.1 of Aeromonas sp. 97A. NCBI lineage: Bacteria > Pseudomonadati > Pseudomonadota > Gammaproteobacteria > Aeromonadales > Aeromonadaceae > Aeromonas > Aeromonas sp. 97A. The sequence goes on from NZ_JBQBFF010000001.1 coordinate 3,699,260, forward strand.
TTTAAAGATCAGGATGGCGGCGGGGATGCCGGTGCCAAAGAACAGCTTTTCCGGCAGACCGATCACCGCATCGAGCAAGTTCTCGTCGATCAGCTTTTGGCGGATCTTGCCCTCGCTGGAGCTCCGGAACAGCACGCCGTGAGGCACCACGACACCCATGCGACCGCTCTTGGGTTTCAGGGTCTCGATCATATGGAGGATAAAGGCGTAATCCCCCTTGGTCTTGGGTGGAATGCCGCGCTTGAAGCGGCCATATTTATCAATCCCTGCCTCGTCATGACCCCATTTGTCCAGTGAGAACGGCGGGTTGGCGGTCACGATATCGAAGCGCATCAGGTCGCCGTTTTTATCCAGCAGCTTGGGATTGCGGATGGTATCGCCCCACTCGATCTTGTGGTTGTCTTCCCCGTGCAGGAACATATTCATCTTGGCCAGCGACCAGGTGGAACCGATGGCCTCCTGCCCGTAGAGGGCATAACGTTTCTGGCCGTAGTTTTGCACTACTTTGCGGCCGCATTTCATCAGCAGCGACCCGGAACCACAGGCGGGATCGCATATGGTATCGCCGAGCTGCGGATCCAGCAGTTCGGCCATCAGATCGGAGACTTCGGGCGGGGTGTAGTACTCGCCAGCCTTCTGGCCGCTGTTGGCGGCAAATTTGCCGATCAGGTACTCGTATGCGTTGCCAATCACGTCGAGGTTACCGACCCGGCTTGGTTTCAGGTTGAGCTCCGGTTTGGCAAATGCCTCCAGCAGGTAGCGCAGTATGGTGTTCTTCTGCTTCTCTTCGCCGAGGCGATCGCTGTTGAAGCTGATGTCCTGGAACACACTCTTGTTGCCATCTTTGAGCTTGGTGCCGTTGGCTTCTTCGATAGCGTGCAGGCAGACATCAATGCGCTCGCCGTTACCTGGTTCGAATCGCTTTTCGTACAAGCTGTAAAAGTTAGCCTTGAAGGACTGAACTACCTTGTCATCCTGATCCTTGATTTCGGCGATGGGTAGCACAAAGCGCTCGCTCTTCATCATCTCTTCGATAAGCTCTGGCGCATCGCCGTACTGCTTCTTGTAGCTGTCGTAATGGTCCTGCCAGACATCGGAGATGTACTTCAGGAACAGCATGGTGAGGATGAAATCCTTGTAGGTATCGGGGCTGATGGTGCCACGGAAGATATCGCAGGCGCCCCAAACGGTGTTGTTGATAACGTCCTGATTGATCTGTTCGGTCATAAAGGGTGTTTCCTTGGCGTAATAACGGGTATGCGAGCCTCAAGAGGCATCTGCATCGGATGGTTCAAGTAGGCGAGTCGCGATGGCATGCATCATCTGCTCGCCATTGTGCTGGAGGCGCTGCATCAATTGGCGCTCCTCCTGCAGCGTGCGAGCCATTGCCAAAATGGTTTGTTGCTCTGTCAGTGATGGAAGCCCAATCAAGGCCTCTTCCAACACCTGGCGGCGAATACTCTTGGTCAGGGTGCCTTCGGCATGCAGTTCGAAGTAACGCTGGCAGGGCTGCTGATTGAGCTGCCAGGCGAGGAACTCCGGGATCAGTGCATCAGATTGTGGCCGTACCACATAAAAGTGGGGGGCCGCCACAGCTGGCAGTGGGGCATGCCGGGTATCAACCAGCACGGCATAGTTTTGGTTGCCCCGTGCTGCCACCAGAATATCTCCCGTGTGCAGCCAGTCCGGCGCTTTTTTGCCAGTTGCCTCACTGCGCACGCAGCTCATCCAGTCGACACCGAACTCTGACGAGGTGTCTTTCATCTGCACCACAGCCAGATTCCCCTCTGGATACTCGGGGATCTTGCCGCGAAACGGATAACCAGCGCTGATAGTGGCGATTTTGTACAGGTGTAATTTCACAAAAAATCTCGTCATCGCTAATGATGCTGGAGGTTAGTGTCTCTGATGAGACTTTGTTTCGTCAAGACAAAGTTCGATCTTTTTTTGCATCAATAGCAATGGTGTTTTTGAGGTGCTTTCACATGTGAAATTTTTTTTCTCCGAAAAATCGCTGTAAGTGCCCAAAATGGGCACTTACAGCGCTCCGGATTTCGTTAGGTCCTCGGTACGCTTTGCATGTTGATGTTTGTTACAGGGAGATCATCTGCATGCGTGAACAAAATCCGCCGCTTTACGGTGACAACAATGGGGCAATCCTGAAAGAGCTTTATGAGCTGAAACAGCTGGTGCGCCAGCAAGGGCAGGCGCAAAAGGAGGTGCTTTGTGCCGAGGAGTGTGCCGAGCTGCTAGGGGTGTCAGTTAGTTATGTTTACCGGCTGACTAGCGAAAAACGCCTGCCGTTTTACAAGCCACAAGGCAAAAAGATCTACTTCAAGCGCGTTGAGCTGCTGGACTGGCTGCTCTCCCACCGCATTTCACCGGACGCCGAACTCACTGAGCATGTAACCAAGCGTGTGCGGCAAGCTAGCCATGGGCGGTTGTGAGGCTGTTATGGAGCGAGATCTCATAGCATCTCACTGGCCTCAGGATCTCCGGTCGGCTTTTATTGAACCTCCGAAACCCCTCGATTTTGTCCTCCCGGGGCTGCCTGTTGGCTGCGTTGGTGCTTTGGTGTCACCGGGAGGAGTGGGCAAATCGATGCTGGCATTGCAACTGGCAATGCAGATATCCGGTGGGCCGGATTGGATTGAACTTGGCAAGCTGGGCAGGGGGGCTGTGCTCTACCTGCCTGCTGAGGACCCTTGGCCTGTACTGCACCAGCGCTTGTTTTCCTTGGGCGGACATCTTGACGCTGAACTTCGTGTCAACGTTGAACGAGACCTTCGTTTGATATCGCTTCAGGGGGCCAGTCCAAATGTGTTGGATAGCCACTGGTGGGAAGCGATTGCTATTTGGGCTGAAGGGGTGAGGTTGATTGTCATCGACACTTTACGACGTTTTCACGATGCCGACGAGAATGCGGCCTGTGCCATGACGCAGGTGCTGGGTCAGCTGGAACGGCTGGCCATGGGGCTGGGATGCGCTGTGCTGTTTGTACACCACACCAGTAAATCTGCGGCATTCCAAGAAGCTGGCGATCTGCAGCAGGCAAGCCGAGGTTCGTCTGTTCTGGTGGACAACGTCCGCTGGCAGGCCTATCTCGCTACTATGACCAAGAAAGAGGCGCAGCAGCTGGGTGTATCGGCAGAGCAGAGCCAGCTTTACGTGCGGTTTGGGGTAAGCAAAAGCAATTATGGACAGCCACTACCGGAGCGCTGGTTGGTGCGGGGGGAAGGTGGCGTATTGTACCCCGCCAAATTGGACGAAACGCGCCGAGAGAGAGGTAAACGTGCCTTGCTTTGAATTGACCCATGCTCGGCATGACCATATGCACTGCCTGGCACCAGGATTGTTCAGAGCCATCGCTCCAGGTCAGCGCCGCCGAGACAAGCTGGATGCGGTGTATCGATTCGGTGGGGGCAATCAGATTGAGTTTTCCGGGCCAGAGCCGCTGGGGGCCGATGACCTTCGTGTGCTTCAGGGACTGGTTGCCCTGGCTGGTGTTGAGGACTATAGCGCCATCATTGAGCCCATTGCAGCTACCGGGGAGGGCAACAGCTTGCGTACCCTGCTAGAGCCTCGCTGGGCAGCCAATCAGCAACGAGTCTTGGTGGTCAAAAGCAGCCTGCACAAACTGGCCAAGGAGATTGGCTACGCCAACCCTCGTGACACCAATACGGTGCGCCGTTGTGTCGAGCGGTTATGGAAGGTGTCGGTAATAGCGCAGGTAGCAGGCCAGCGCAGCGGTTTTCGTCTGCTTGCGAACTATTCCAGCGATGCCCTGACCGACGGGCTCTTTGTAGCGCTCAATCCTTTGCTGACCTCCGCCATTATGGGCTCTGGCCGCCATGTTCGTATCGACATGACAGAGGTGCGGCGCCTGAGTGGCTGTATCACCAGACTGTTGCATCAGCGGTTATGTGCCTGGGTCGATGTTGGCCAGAGTCGGACGGTACAGCTAGACACCTTGGTTGCTTATGTTTTTCCTGAGGAAGCCAGCATGGCCACTCACCGCAAGCGGCAATCGCGAGTCCGCAAGGCATTGAATGAACTGGCTGAACTGGGCTGGTCAATCAGTGAACATGCCAAGGGGCGGTTTACCATCGGTCGGCCTGCGCTATCACGATAATGGTCACAAACCATCACGATAATGGTCACAAAGTTCACGATATTGGTCACAGGACTAATTAGTCAAACTCAAGTGCTACTTGGGCTGCAGACCGATCCTGAAATTCGATCTAGATTATCTAAGATGATCTACGCCAGCGCTGGGTAGCGCCGGCGTTTTTGTTGGCTCTTCCTAGCTAGTATTTGCTTCCTGCACTTACTGGTTAAGTATCAGTGCTGCCTGCCGGTTGGCTACTGCGACTACTTCAGGCTTCTCACTGGCTAGGAGCTCATCAAGGGCGCGTCCCATCTTCTATCACTCCAATACGTTGGGAAAATCGAGCATGGCATCTCGGCGCCGTGATTCAAGGATGTCTGCATAGATCTCTGTGGTTCTCAGCTCACTGTGCCCCAGCAAGCGGGAGAGGGCATAGATATCAACGCCGCGGTTAAGCTGGATGACGGCGAAGGTATGACGCGCGCTGTGGAAGGTGACCTTCTTGGTTATACCCGCCTGCAACGCCCACCTGGTGAGCTCCATGTTGTGCCAAGCCGAGTACTTGAGGCCCTTGAAGATCCGCTCTGTTGCCTTGCCTGGGCGCCCCATCAGCTGCATCGCCATGTCATTCAAATCTAGGTATTGCAGGCCGCTGGTCTTTTTCTGGGTGAAGACGATACGGTAATGGCCATAGAAGGGCTCCAGCTCTGCCCAGGTCAGCTTGTGAATGTCGGACCAGCGCAAGCCTGTGCAGCAGGAGAACAGAAAGGCGCGCTTAAGAACGTCGTACCGGCACTCGGCGTGGGCCAGGGCTCGAACTTCGTCTTCGGTCAGGTAAACGCGCTTGTTCTTCTCCCCCTGGATAGTTTTGACACGTCGTACCGGATTATCCGGTAGCAGCCGTTCCTGCTCTGCCTGGTTCAGGGCTGCCCTTAACTTGTTGAAATAGGCACTTTGGGTGTTGCGGCTCAGTGGTGTGCCGCTTTTGGTGCGGGCTTTGTGCATCAGGTAATGCCGAAAACCCTCCAGGAACAGCTGATCTACTTCCTCGAAAGTCAGCTCCGGCAGCTTATGGTACTGGCGTAAATGCTTGAGGGCTGATATCCAGATGGAATGGTTGCTCTTGCTGCCTGCCGCTTTTTGGTCTGTAACCTCTTGGAAGTACTCGAAGAAGCTGGCCTTGTAGGCGTTCGAGAAATCCAGATGGTGTTTACCAGTCTCGTACTCGAAGAGTCGCTTGGCGCGGATGGCTTCGGCTGCTCGCTGGGTTTCTTTGTTGTGGAGCCGCTGTGCTGGGGTACGCGGCTTGTCGTACAGGAAGAGATCCAGGGTCTCTCTGCTGCGTTTGTGCTTGCGGATGCCCGTGGTTGGGTCAAGGTAGGAGCCGGCGTAGTAGGTTAGGCGCAGAGCGCGCTTGCCTTCGGCGTCCGGTGCGCGGTATTCGATGCTGATCTTCATAAGTGTCCCCCAAAAGTACCCCAAGAGGTTACTTTGGGGTACTCTCGGGGTAAATTCTCACGAAACAAGATCAGGCAAGAATAGCCAGTAAAAACAAAGTCCAATATTTACAATGTCTTATGTTCTCACTGGCTGCTTTTTATTGCTGATTTTTCACCACATTACTTGCCGATGCAGAAGCTGGAGAAGATACGACCCAGCAGATCGTCGGAGCTGAATTCGCCGGTGATCTCGGAGAGAGACTCCTGCGCCAGGCGCAACTCTTCGGCTACCAGCTCGCCGGCCACGAACACTTCCAGCTGCTCCTTGGCCACCAGCAGGCGCTCGGCGGCACGCTCCAGCGCATCCAGATGGCGGCGGCGAGCCATAAAGCCCCCTTCGGTGTTGCCCTGGAAACCCATGCAGGCTTTCAGGTGCTCACGCAGGGCTGGCAGCCCCAGCTCGGTCTTGGCGGAGATGCGGTAGACGGCGTGGCCCTGCTCCTGACTCGGTGCCAGATCCTCGCCGGTCAGGTCGGCCTTGTTGCGAATCACGGTGAGGCCGATGTTTTTTGGCAACCGATCAACAAATTCCGGCCAGATCTCTCGCGGGTCAACCGCGTCGGTGGTGGTGCCATCCACCATAAACAGCACCCGATCGGCCTGTTCGATCTCGGCCCAGGCGCGCTCGATACCGATCTGCTCCACCTTGTCCTGGGTGTCGCGCAGACCGGCGGTGTCGATGATGTGCAGCGGCATGCCATCGAGATGGATATGCTCGCGCAGCACATCGCGGGTGGTGCCGGCGATCTCGGTGACGATGGCTGACTCGCGCCCTGCCAAAGCGTTGAGCAGGCTCGATTTACCGGCGTTGGGACGACCGGCGATCACCACCTTCATCCCTTCCCGTAGCAGGGCGCCCTGTTTGGCTTCCCCGCGCACGTCGTCCAGCTCGGACATGATGCTGTAGAGGTCGCCCGCCACCTTGCCGTCGGAGAGGAAGTCGATCTCCTCGTCCGGGAAGTCGATGGCCGCTTCCACGTAGATGCGCAGCCGGATCAGGCTCTCCACCAGTTGCTGAATTTTGCTGGAGAACTGCCCCTGCAGGGAGTGCATGGCGCTGCGGGCGGCCTGTTCGCTGGAGGCTTCAATAAGGTCAGCGATAGCTTCGGCCTGGGCCAGATCCAGTTTGTCGTTGATGAAGGCGCGCTCGCTGAACTCGCCGGGGCGGGCAGGGCGGATGCCATCGATTTTCAGAATGCGGCGGATCAGCATGTCCATGATGACGGGGCCGCCGTGGCCCTGCAGCTCCAGCACATCCTCACCGGTGAAGCTGTTGGGAGCTTTGAACAGCAGGGCGATGCCCTGATCCAGTACCTGGCCTTGCTCATCCTTGAACGGCAGATATTCGGCGTAGCGCACCCGCGGGAGCTTGCCTAGCACTATCCCGGCGACCTGTTCGGCGGCGGGGCCGGAGACCCGGACTATGCCGACGCCACCACGGCCTGGCGCGGTGGCCTGGGCCACGATCGTATCTGTTGTCATCTTGCTTGGCTCGTTTGTTCGCTGATAGGAAAACGTAGTGGGAGACATTGTAATAAAAAAGGCGGCCCGAAGGCCGCCTCTTTTGTCATCACGGGAAGATTAGCTGCGTGAATGCAGTCCTTTCTTCTCCAGCTGACGATAGATGATGGTCTGCTGGATGATGGAGATGACGTTGCTCACCAGCCAGTAGAGAGTCAGGCCAGCCGGGAACCAGAGGAACATGAAAGTGAAGATGATCGGCATGAACTGCATCACTTTCTGCTGCATCGGGTCGGTTACGGTGGTCGGGCTCATCTTCTGCAGATACCACATGGAGGCACCCATGAGGATTGGCAGCACGAAGAAGGGGTCCTTCACTGACAGGTCAGTGATCCACAGGGCAAACGGCGCGTGACGCAGTTCAACGGACTCCATCAGTGCCCAGTAGAGGGCGATGAAGATCGGCATCTGAACCAGGATCGGCAGGCAGCCACCCAGCGGGTTGACCTTCTCCTTCTTGTACAGCTCCATCATGCCCTGAGACATCTTCTGGCGGTCGTCGCCGAAGCGCTCGCGCAGGGCCGCAATCTTGGGTTGCAGCATGCGCATCTTGGCCATGGAGGTGTACTGGGCCTTGGTCAGCGGGAACATGATGCCGCGCACCAGCAGGGTCAGCATGATGATGGCCAGACCCCAGTTCTGGACGAAACCGTGGAACACGGTCAGCAGCCAGTGCAGCGGTTGGGCGATGAACCACAGCCAGCCGTAGTCGACGGTCAGGTCGAGGTGGTTAGCCACCTTGGCCATCTGGTCTTGCAGCTTGGGACCGACCCACAGCTTGCTGGTCACTTCGGCCTGTTGGCCGGCTGCCACGTCAACCAGCGGCGCTTTGTAACCGATGATGGCCTGGCCTTTGCCCGGGATCACGCGGCTGTAGAAGCTGTTGGTATCGTCGGCATTCGGTGCCCAGGCAGAGACGAAGTAGTGTTGCAGCATGGCGACCCAACCACCCTTGGTGGTCTTGTTCAGGTCGGCATCCTTCATCTCGTCGAAGGTGTACTTCTTGTAGCGGGTATCTTCAGTGGAGAAGGCACCACCACGGTAAGCGCTGGCTACCATGGCATGACCTTCCTGATCCTTCGGCGTTGCTACGGTTTGCTTCAGCTGACCATAGAACTGCACCTGAACCGGCTCGGCAGATTTGTTGTCGATCTTGTAATCAACGCCAACGGCATAGTCGCCACGCTTGAGGATGAACTCCTTGGTGAAGACCACGCCTTTGCTGTCGGTCCAGGTCATCGGAACGACGACTTGATCCTGACCATCGGCCAGTTGATAGCTGGTCTGGGCGGCTTCATAGGTAGGACGACCTTCGGCCTGACTGTCCGGACCGTTGCGACCCACCAGACCGCTCTGGGCGATATAGAGGTGCTCAGGCTTGCTGGTCAGCAGCACGAACGGTTGGTCCTTGCCCTCTTCCAGTTTGTGAGACAGCAGTTCGGCAGACACGACGTCACCACCCTGGGTATCCAGGGTCAGCTTGAGCACGTCAGAGGAGACGGTGATCAGCTTGCGTGCGGCAGTCGCGTTGGCTTGCTCGGAAACCTGAGGAATATCACCGGTCTGACCGGCTTCAGGTACGAAATGTTCGGTTTGGGCCACGGTAGTCGGGGCCGGCTTCGGAGCCTTGTCGGACTCCCACTGTTGCCAGAGCAGAAAGCTCACGAACAGCAAACCGATCAGGAGTAGATTGCGTTGTGATTCCATAGTCTTCAGTTTCTTCGCTTTGGTTGCGGAACCGGGTCATAACCACCCTCGGATAAGGGATGGCATTTTAATAGACGTTTGCTAGCTAACCAAACGCCTTTTATGAAACCGTGAAGTCGGATGGCTTCTATCGCAAATTGGGAACAAGTTGGAGTAAAACGGCAGCGCGGCCCGAGCAGAGGGCTAATGATTAGCTGATACAGGCGTATCAGTTTGATAGCTACCCATTGCAACGGCGTGACAGAGTGCGCCATAGCTTTTCCAGTAACTTGAACAGTTCCTCGTTATCCATCTCTTTCACACCGGCTTTGGCGATCACCACGATGTCGATAGCGGGCAGCTGATGTTGTTTGAGGCGGAAACTTTCCCGGACCACCCGTTTGACACGGTTACGCCAGACGGCACGCTTGAGTGCTTTTTTGGGCACAGCGAGACCAAGACGAGAGTGTTCGAGTGAATTGGGGCAGGCGAGAAGCGTAATTTGCGGGGAAGCAGCCCGGACAGGCTCGGCGAAAACGCGTTTGAAGTGTTCGGGAGTTAACAGACGTAACTCCCGAGAGAAGGTGTGCTGGGTAGGCATTAAACTACCAGACGGGCACGACCCTTGGCACGACGAGCGGCCAGAACTTTACGACCGTTGGCAGTTGCCATGCGGGCGCGGAAACCGTGAGAGCGCTTGCGCTTCAGGTTGGACGGTTGAAAAGTACGTTTCATGATTCGATTCCGTATTTCTGTACAGTTTTGATTGTCACACTTAGCCGACGCGCCAGCTATAGCGTGTGACGACTAGCAAAAGAGGCCGAATTCTAAACAGAGTTCGGCTTTTAGTCAATCCGCCGTTCCCTCTCATCCTGCCATGGTCTTGAAAAGGCCACTGCCGAGCGTGAGGATCCAGAGGATCAAGGGCTCCGGATTATACTGGCAACCCGGGGTTAAACAAGGGATCCCTCAATAAAAAAGGCGGCCAGGCCGCCAAAGAGAGAGCTATTTAAGGACTTTCCGCAAGAACTCCCGGGTACGGGGATCCTTGGGATCGACCAATATCTGATCCGGCGGGCCCTGCTCGACGATCCGCCCACCTTCCATGAAGATCACCCGATCGGCAACATCACGAGCAAATTCAATCTCATGGGTCACCACCACCATGGTCTGGTGCTGGCGGGCCAACTCTTTCATTAGTCCCAAAACCTCGTCGACCCACTCGGGATCGAGAGCCGAGGTGGGCTCGTCAAACAGGATCACCTTGGAGTGTGCCGCCATGGCGCGACCAATGCCGACCCGCTGCTGCTGGCCGCCGGAGAGGGACGCCGGATAGGCATCCTGCTTGTCGGCAAGACCAATGTCCTTGAGGATGCCGAGCGCTGTGGCACGGGCCTCGGCTTTTGGCTGCTTCCAGACGGTGATCAGCCCTTCGGCGATGTTGTCGAGCGCTGTTTTGTTGGCAAACAGGGCGTAGTTCTGGAACACGAAGGAGGCCCGCTTGCGCAGCTCGATCGCCTGCTGTTCGCTGGCCTTGGCCAGATTCAGCTCAAGATCGTCGATGGCAAGGGTGCCCGCATCCGGGGTCTCCAGCAGGTTCAGGCAGCGCAACAGGGTCGATTTTCCGGTGCCGGAGGGACCGATGATGACGACAATTTCCCCCTTTTTGACCTCCAGATCGATGCCGTTGAGCACCTGATTGCCGTGATATGCCTTGGAGAGGCCGGTTAGCTTGATCATGAGAGCCCTCCTTTAATAGGCACGGTTGAGACGAATTTCCAGCAGATGTTGCAAGCGGGTAAAGAAGATCACCACTACCCAGTAGATCAGCGCCACCGCCATAAAGCTCTCGAAGAACTTGAAGGAGGAGGAGGCTTCCATTTGCGCCTTGCCCATTATCTCGGCCACTCCCAGCGTGAAGGCCAGCGAGGTGCTCTTGATTATGTCGATGAAGTAGTTCATCAGCGACGGGGTGGCGATGCGGGCCGCCTGCGGCAGGATGATCCGCTGCATCGCCTGATAACGGCTCATGCCGATACTGAGCGCCGCTTCCATCTGGCTTTTGTGAATGCCGAGGATGGCTGCGCGGATCGACTCAGCCATATAGGCGGCGAAGTGCAGGGTCAGACCGACGATGGCGGCGGTAAAGGCATCCATCCCCACGAAGATCGGGAACAGTTGCGGCAATCCGTAGTAGAGCAGGAACAGCTGAACGAGTAGCGGTGTACCCCGAAAGAACGAGATATAGAGCATCGCCAGCCAGTGAATCGCGGGGACGCGAAACACCCGTACTATCGCCAGGGCCAGCGAGAGTACGAGTGCCAGCACGAATCCCCACAGGGCCATTTCCATCGTGGTGCCCAGGTATTTGAGCAGGATGGGAAACAGCCCCAGCGTGTATTCGAGGTCAAATTCCATCATTTATTTGTCGGTGATGTCGGAAGCGAACCATTTCTCGGAGATCTGACGCAGGGAGCCATCCTTGCGCATGGCGGTCAGAGCCTCGTCGACCTTCTTCAGCAGCGCCTGTTTCTCCGGGGTCTTCAGGAAGGGCAGGGCGTTCTCGATAGTCTCGAACGGTGCGCCAGCCTGTTGCAGCGGCAGCTTGGACTCTTTGATCAGCTGGGCGGTGGAGACGCGGTCCATCACGAAGGCATCGATGCGACCCAGGGCGACATCCTGCTCGAAGGCGGAGTCATAGGTGCGGATGTCGATCTTCTTGTTCGGGTCGTTCTTGCGCAGCAGCTCTTCGAAGTTGGAACCCAGGTTCACGGCCACCTTCTTGCCTTCCAGATCCTTGATGCCGTGGATGGTGCTGTTGCCCTTGCGTACCACGATCTGGGCGCCGTCATAGACGTAAGGCTGGGAGAAGTCGTACTTCGACTTGCGCTCGTCGGTGATGGTGATCTGGTTGGAGATGGTGTCGATGCGGCCGGTTTCCAGCATGCCAAACAGGCCGGAGAAGCTGGCGGTCACGAATTCGACCTTGTAGCCGGTGCGCTCTCCGATCTGGTTCCACATATCCACTTCAAAGCCCTGCAGCTTGTCCTGCTTGACGAAGGTGAACGGGAAATATTTGCCAGACATGCCGACCTTGATGGTCTCCTGGGCGATGGCCTGACCGGACAGGGTGGCGAGCAGGATGGCTGCGCCGGAAATCAGTTTGATGGATGTTTTCATGGTGTTTCTCTCTCTCAATGTCTTGTATTTGTAGTTGTAATAACTGGTTTGGCCCTGATGTTATTGGAATAAAATTTAAAAAATAAATGACATTTGGTTATATGAAATAACAGGAGAGAAGCACGGGATCGACCAATCCGGACGGTGGATCAAGCTGTGGGTAACTTTGGGGATGAAATCCGATCCAAAGGCGCTGGATCCTTGAAAGTCAAGGATCTTATTTGCTGGATCCACCGGGCGATGGCTGGAGATCCGGCGGCTAAAAACGTAGAATAGCCGGTCTTTAGTTAATCAATCGACAGGAGTTTAGAGTGACTGCTTCGCTATGGCAGCAGTGCCTTAACCGGCTGCAAGATGAGTTGCCCTCGGCAGAATTCAGCATGTGGATCCGGCCGCTTCAAGCGGAGTTGAGTGACAATACTCTGACCCTGTATGCACCGAATCGCTTTGTTCTGGACTGGGTACGAGACAAGTATCTCATCCGGGTTAACGGCATCATCAACGAACTCTGCGGGGTCGACGGCCCCGCCCTGCGTTTTGATATAGGCAATCGTCCCCATCCTGTTGCTGTCGCCAGAGCGCCGGTACAGGGTGCCGCGCCTGTGAATAACTTGCAGAAGAGCTGGGAAAGCAAGGCTGAAGCCAAGCCCGAGCCGAACCACAAGAGCAACACCAACGTGAACTATACCTTCGAGAATTTCGTCGAGGGTAAGTCCAACCAGTTGGCGCGTGCGGCTGCCCGTCAGGTAGCGGACAATCCGGGTGGTGCTTACAACCCGCTGTTCCTCTATGGTGGCACCGGCCTGGGTAAAACCCACCTGTTGCACGCCGTTGGCAATGCCATCAAGGAGAGTAAAAAAGATGCCAAAGTCATCTATATGCACTCCGAGCGGTTTGTTCAGGACATGGTGAAAGCGCTGCAAAACAACGCCATTGAAGAGTTCAAGCGTTACTACCGCAGCGTCGATGCCCTGCTCATCGATGACATCCAGTTTTTCGCCAACAAGGAGCGCTCCCAGGAGGAGTTCTTCCATACCTTCAATGCCTTGCTGGAAGGTAACCAGCAGATCATCCTGACCTCGGATCGCTATCCGAAGGAGATCAACGGTGTCGAGGATCGCCTCAAGTCCCGCTTCGGCTGGGGCCTGACCGTGGCGATCGAACCGCCGGAGCTGGAGACCCGCGTCGCGATCTTGATGCGCAAGGCTGACGAGAACCAGATCCATCTGCCGGACGAAGTGGCCTTCTTCATTGCCAAACGTCTGCGATCCAACGTCCGTGAACTGGAAGGCGCCCTCAACCGGGTGATAGCCAACGCCAACTTTACCGGCCGTGCCATCAACATCGATTTCGTGCGCGAAGCGCTGCGCGACCTGTTGGCACTGCAGGAGAAGCTGGTCACCATCGACAATATCCAGAAGACGGTGGCGGAGTACTACAAGATCAAGCTGGCGGATCTGCTCTCCAAGCGTCGTTCCCGCTCCGTTGCCCGTCCGCGCCAGCTGGCGATGGCACTGGCCAAGGAGCTGACCAACCACAGTTTGCCGGAGATAGGTGATGCCTTTGGTGGCCGTGACCACACTACCGTTCTTCATGCCTGCCGCAAGATCGAGCAGCTGAAGGAGGAGAGTCACGACATCAAGGAGGACTATTCCAACCTGATCCGTACCCTTTCTTCCTGATAACGGAATCGAGTGGACAGATGCAGCGCGAATATTCCAACCTGATCCGAATCTTTTCCTCCTAATCACAACGGAGAGCACAGATGCAGCTCGAAATTAGCCGTGAGGCCCTGTTACGTCCTCTGCAACTGGTGTCCGGCGCCCTCGGCGGCCGACCGACCCTGCCGATCCTCGGCAACGTGCTGCTTGATGTCAGCAACGGTCTGCTGTCACTGACCGGTACCGATCTCGAAGTAGAGATGATCGGTCAGGTCTATCTGAACGGGGCCAGCGAAGATGGCCGCACCACAGTACCGGCGCGCAAGCTGCTGGATATCTGCCGTGGTCTGCCGGAAGGCGCCGAGATCCGTCTCAATACCGAAGGGGAGCGCCTGATCATCCGGTCCGGTCGCTCCCGCTTCAACCTCTCGACCCTGCCGGCGACCGAGTATCCGAACATCGAGGATTGGGAATCCGTGCTCGAGTTCGATATCAGCCAGCTGGAGCTGAAGAAGCTGATCGATGCGACCCAGTTCTCCATGGCCAGCCAGGATGTGCGTTACTACCTGAACGGCATGCTGTTCGAGAGCGAAGGTCACGGTCTGCGCACCGTGGCGACCGACGGTCACCGTCTGGCTACCTGCCGCCGCGAGGTAGTTGGGGAATCGCTGCCCGATCATCAGGTTATCCTGCCGCGTAAAGGGGTACTGGAGCTGGTGCGTCTGCTGGAGGCGGAAGACAAGCCGGTACGTCTGCAGATCGGTCGCAGCAACCTGCGTGCTGCGCTGGACGGCTTCATCTTCACCTCCAAGCTGGTGGATGGCCGCTTCCCGGACTGGCGCCGCGTCATTCCGCGCAACAGCGACAAGGCGCTCATCGCCGGCCGTGAGGATCTGCGTCAGGCGTTTGCCCGCGCCGCTATCCTCTCCAACGAGAAATTCCGTGGGGTGCGTCTCAATCTGCAGGAAAACCTGCTGCGCATCACCGCCAACAACCCGGAACAGGAAGAAGCCGAAGAGCTGCTTGACGTACAATATGCCGCTGGCGAGATGGAGATCGGCTTTAACGTCTCTTATGTGCTCGACGTGCTGAATACGTTAAAATGTGACCAAATTCGGATTAGCCTGAGCGATTCCATCAGCAGTGCCATTATTGAGGATTTTGAACATCAGGATGCTCAGTACGTGGTGATGCCGATGCGGATCTAGTCGTGTCCCTGGTCAAACTCCAGCTCAGCGACTTTCGCAATATCCAGCAAGCCAGTCTCAAGCTGTCGCCCGGCCTCAACATTCTGGTCGGGTGCAATGGCAGCGGCAAGACCAGTGTGCTGGAAGCCATTCACTACCTTGGTCTGGGGCGCTCCTTTCGCACTCATTTGACCGGGCGGGTCATCCGCCAGGGGGAGAGGGCCTTTACCCTGTTTGCCCAGTGCGAGCTGGAGGGGCGTCAGGTACCGATAGGTCTTGCCAAAGACAAGAGTGGCGAGAGCCAGCTCAAGATTGCCGGGGCGCAGGCCCAGCGGCTGGCCGATTTGGCGGAGCTGTTGCCGGTGCAGTTGATCCATCCCGATGGCTTCAACCTGCTGACGGGCGGGCCTCAGGCTCGCCGCGCCTGGCTCGATTGGGGCGTTTTCCATCAGGAGCCGACCTTCTTTGCCCTGTGGGGGCGAGTGCGGCGGCTGCTGAAACAGCGCAATGCGCTGTTGCGCCAGAGCACCCAGTACCGCCAGCTGGCGTTCTGGGATCAGGAGCTGGTGCGGCTGGGGGGTGAGCTGGCCGAGTTTCGCGCCAGTTATTGTCGGGCCATTACGCCCCTGATCAAGGAGATGACGGCGGATTTTCTGCCGGAATTCGATATCAGTCTCGGCTTTTACCGGGGCTGGGAGAAAGACACTCCCCTCGGCGATCTGCTGGAGGCGGGGTTTGAGCGGGATCGGGCGCTGGGCTATACCGGTGTCGGTCCACAAAAAGCCGATGTGCGCCTCAAGGCGAACGGGGTGCCCGCTCAGGATATTTTGTCCCGGGGTCAGCTGAAGTTGCTGGTCTGCGCCATGCGACTGGCCCAAGGGCTCTATTTGAATCAACATAGCAGCCGTGGCTGTATTTTTTTAATTGACGATTTTGCCTCTGAACTGGATGTCGACAAGCGCCGCTTGCTGGCCGCAAGGCTGAAGCAGTGTGCGTCCCAGGTGTTTATCACCGCCATCGACACCGGTCAGCTCGCAGACATGATGGATGCGAATGACTGCAAGTTGTTCCACGTGGAACAGGGTAAAATCTCCGAAACGTTAGAGAAGGCAGAGAGTAAGCTATGAGTGAAAATACTTACGACTCCTCGAATATCAAGGTGCTGAAGGGCCTGGATGCGGTCCGCAAGCGCCCGGGGATGTATATCGGCGATACGGATGATGGCTCGGGTCTGCACCACATGGTGTTCGAGGTCGTCGATAACTCCATTGACGAGGCGCTCGCTGGCTACTGCTCCGATATTCTGGTCAAGATCCATTCCGACGGTTCTGTCTCTGTGCGTGACAATGGCCGGGGTATCCCGGTAGACATGCACGAGGAGGAGGGCCGCTCCGCCGCAGAGGTCATCATGACCGTGCTGCACGCTGGCGGTAAGTTCGATGACAACTCCTACAAGGTATCCGGCGGCCTGCACGGCGTGGGTGTCTCGGTAGTTAACGCCCTCTCTGACAAGCTGTTGCTGACCATTCGTCGTAACGGCCACGTCTACGAGCAGACCTATCATCTGGGTGAGCCGCAGGCGCCGCTCAAGCAGATTGGCGACAGCACCGGCACCGGTACCGAAGTTCGCTTCTGGCCGAGCCCTGCCATTTTCAGCGATACCCTGTTCCATTACGAGATCCTGGCCAAGCGCCTGCGCGAGCTCTCCTTCCTCAACTCCGGTGTCTCCATCCGTCTGCAAGACGAGCGTGATGGCCGCGAGGCGCATTTCTGCTACGAGGGTGGCATCAAGGCGTTCGTTGAATACCTGAACCAGAACAAGACCCCGATCCACCCGAAGGTGTTCCACTTCACCACCGAGCAGGATGGTATCGGCGTTGAAGTGGCGATGCAGTGGAACGACGCCTATCAGGAAGGGGTCTACTGCTTCACCAACAACATCCCACAGCGGGATGGTGGTACTCACCTCGTTGGTTTCCGTACCGCGCTGACCCGTACTCTGAACTCCTATATGGACAAAGAGGACTACAGCAAGAAGGCCAAGTCTGCCGCCAGTGGCGACGACGTACGTGAAGGTCTGATTGCCGTTATCTCCGTCAAGGTGCCGGATCCCAAGTTCTCATCCCAGACCAAAGACAAGCTGGTCTCTTCCGAAGTGAAGACCGCCGTTGAACAGGCGATGGGTGAGAAGCTGGCTGACTTCCTGCTGGAAAACCCGGGCGATGCCAAGATCGTGGTCAACAAGATCATCGATGCGGCCCGTGCCCGTGAAGCGGCCCGCAAAGCCCGCGAACTGACCCGCCGCAAAGGCGCGCTGGATATCGCCGGTCTGCCCGGCAAGCTGGCTGACTGTCAGGAAAAAGACCCGGCTCTCTCCGAACTCTACATAGTGGAAGGGGACTCTGCTGGCGGTTCCGCCAAGCAGGGTCGCAACCGTAAAAACCAGGCCATCCTGCCGCTCAAGGGTAAAATCCTGAACGTAGAGAAGGCCCGTTTCGACAAGATGATCTCCTCGCAAGAGGTGGGCACCCTGATCACCGCACTGGGTTGCGGTATCGGTCGTGACGAGTACAACCCGGACAAGCTGCGTTATCACAACATCATCATCATGACCGATGCGGACGTCGATGGTGCGCACATCCGAACTCTGCTGCTGACCTTCTTCTATCGTCAGATGCCGGAAATCATCGAACGTGGCTACGTCTACATCGCCCAGCCGCCGCTCTACAAAGTGAAAAAGGGCAAGCAGGAGCAGTATCTGAAAGACGAAGACGCGCTGCTGCAGTACCAGACCGCCATGGCGCTGGATGGTGCGACCCTGCACGTTAACGAGTCTGCCCCGGCTATCGGTGGCGAGGCGCTGGAGCGTCTGGTCAACCAGCATCGCTCGGTGACTCACCTGATCACCCGTATGTCTCGTCGTGCGCCGGAAGCCGTGCTGACCCAGCTGATCTATCAGCCGGAGCTGAACGAAGCGCTGCTGAACAGCGAGAGCGATCTGCTGGCCTGGTGTCAGGGTATGGAAGCCGTGCTCAACGAGAGCAACCACGGTATCCAGTATCAGATCCAGGTTCGTCGTGACGAAGAGCGCAGCCTGTACGTGCCGCACGCCGTGGTACGTCAGCACGGTGTCGACCGCGAATATCCGCTCAGCTACGACTTCCTGCAATCCGGTGAGTACCGTCAACTGGTCTCGCTGGGCAAGGAGATCGCCAACCTGATCGAGGAAGGTGGTTTCATCAAGCGTGGCGAGAAGGTGAAGCCGGTTGCCAACTTCGTGGAAGCCGTCGAGTGGCTGATGGGCGAAGGCAAACGTGGCATCTACATCCAGCGCTATAAAGGGCTGGGTGAGATGAACCCGGACCAGCTGTGGGAAACCACCATGGATCCGGAAGCCCGCCGCATGCTGCGCGTCACCATCGACGACGCCGTCGGTGCTGACCAGCTCTTCTCCACCCTGATGGGTGATGCCGTTGAGCCACGTCGTGACTTTATCGAGACCAACGCCCTGCGCGTAGCCAACCTCGACGTCTAATCGACGTAGTCAGACAGCAAAAAGCCGCTCCTTGTGAGCGGCTTTTTTACATCTGCAATCTGCCCGATCAGAGCAGTTTGCTCATGATGACCAGATTGTGTGGCAATTGGGTGCCATCGCTAGCCATGCGGTGACGCAAGGCTGGCACTATGTGGTGAATGGTCTGGAAGCCCAGCTTGGTATAGAAGGACTCGGCGGTCTGGGTTCCGAGATTGACCTCGCAAACCCCTTGCCGGGTCAGGTACTCCAGCACAGCATTAGCGAGCCGGGTGCCGCTTCCCGCGGGTTGTTCCGGTCTCACCACTACTGTGCCGATATAGGCGTAACGTCGCTCATCCTGGTTCCAGATTGATCCCGACATACCACCCTGTAATTCACCATTTTCATCGCGCAGCATCAACACAAAGGTGGGCCGGATCTTGGGATCCTGCTCGTTGACGGCCTCGATATAGAGGGTTTTACCTGTCGGGTAGGAACCGGAATGCATCCTGAAGATCGCCGTATGGTCGGGGCCTGCGGGCATATGAACCGCTTCATGCCGATAACCGTGATCGACAAGCGGGGCCTGTACCTGAGGATAAGTGGTGAGTATCACCACCTCACTGATGAGATTACCCTGTTGCTGCTGCGCCGCGATTAGTTGCGCCAGATAATCGAGCGGTGCATTGAGAAAACGGGTTTCCGGGTAGTGGACGATTACGTTCTGGTTGAAGCCAACTCCTGCTCACGCTGTTGTAGTAGGGCAAATAGCATCAGCTGTCGTTCGCTCAGTTTATCGGGGGAGCTGTTGTCCGGCTGGTACAGTTCGAGCGGATTATGTCGAGTGGTCATTGTTTCTCCAGAGAGTAAGGAGCGGGGATGATAGCACAGACGGCCCAGCCGGATGCCGCCCGACGTTCCACGTGAAACACTGGCAGTTGAAAGGATGGGCGATCGGGCTGAGATAAAGAAAATGCCGAATTTGATGTTCGGCATTTTGATGATGAGTTCACTTGCACAGAGCTGATTCTTTATATGCAGTGTGGCTATGGAAGAGTTAATAGTTTTTATGCTGTGACATGAACTGTTGAAGCATTTTACCTACCAGTTCCGGCGATTCTTGATGAGCTGAGTGAGCCGCGAGTGGAATATTGGCAAAACTGGAATCTGCGATTTTTGCTTTTAAAACCACAGACTCCTCAAGCGAAAATATGACATCGTTATCACCCCTCATGATTAATGTCGGACAACGAATTTTTTCAACTAGGTTACTCGGGTAGCCAGATGGTGTTGTATCAAGCCAAACAGCCTTTACAGCATCGACCAGTTTTGGGAAATCAGGCTCGGGATTTGACACCTTATATAGAGCGACATCATCGGCAAACTTTGAAATCCAAAAGTCAGCTGTTAAGCCGCTTAGCAACCCGAGTGATGGATCATCAGGCTCTAATCGCCACGTTGCACCAAGTGTAACCAAACAAGAAACGCTATCGGGTTCTTGTACGGCTAGTCGATAACCTACGATACCACCATCACTAAAGCCAAATATTGAATATTTATCAACGCCCAGATAGTCGAGGAGTGTTTGGATATCTTGCTGATACTGCAAGTAACTCAGTGGCTTACTACCTAGAGGGGATTTTCCATGGCCACGGAAATCTACACTGATCAACTGATAATCCATGGCAACATATCTTTGAATGGGTATTAGTTCATTAAGGGAACCAAGGCCACCATGAAGCATCAATAAAGGCTCACCATCAGGATTACCCGAAAGTTCGTAATACAACTCACCACCGTTGACGCCGATATAACCACTTTTATTGTTCATGTTTTTGAGCAACCTCGTTTCGATGTATATGACCTAACAGATGAAATAGCACATCTGCGCCGACCCACTCAGGATGTCGCTACCTGCTGTCAGTTTCTGTCAGCAATGAATTTCGGCTGCGGGATCTGCTGGGTGGTGCGCCACTCCTTCAGCAGGCTCTCCCGGCTTTTGGGATAGTGGCAATCTTGCGGTTGCATCCGGGTGATGCGATCTACCCGAAAGTGGCGAAAGCCCTGACGCAGTTCGCACCAGGCTACCAGTACCCGCACCTGTTCGAAGTAGCCGAGGGCAAAGGGCCAGACGGTGCGATCGGAGGTATCTTCCTTGAGATCACGATAACTCAGGGTCACCTTGCGCTGCTGGCGGATGGCGCTGCGCAACGGGGCTTCATCGGTGAGGCTGTCGCTGCGGGAGGTGCCGATCAGCAGGGCATTGCTCTGGAGCTGCTGGCGATAGTCGGCGGGCAACACGGCTTCTATCTTGGCCAGCGCACTACTAGCCGATGCACTCAAGGCTCCGTCACCGTGGGCGACCACCCAACGCGAACCCAGCACCAGCGCATCCAGCTCCTCTTCACTGAACATCAATGGCGGCAACATGAAGCCGGGGCGCAGCACATAGCCGATCCCCGGTTCACCCTCGATATGGGCGCCTTGCGCCTGCAGAGTGGCGATATCCCGATAGAGGGTGCGCAGGCTGATGCCAAGCTGGCTGGCCAGTTCCGCACCTGTGATGGCGTAGCGGTGGCCGCGCAGCAGCTGGAGCAGGGCCAGCAGGCGTTCGGAACGGGACATGGGATGACTCCTCGGGATCTCTGGTTAGCCTGCCATAGCGGAGTGAGCGGGTATAGAGGATGTCATCAGACATTGTTGCCACGAAAAGATCGTCGCCACTCGCTGGGGGAGATGGCAAAGCGGGCGCGGAAGTGGTTGCGCAGAGAGGTGGCACTCTTGAAGCCGACCAGCTCGGCGATGCGATCGATGGAATGACCGCTCACTTCCAGTAACTCCTGACTGCGCCTGAGCCGCTCCGCCAGCAGCCATCCACCCACTGAAAGGCCGGTTGCCTGATGAAAACGGCGGGTAAAGGTGCGTCGGCTCATCAGGGTATGGGCCGCCAGAGAGTCCAGGGTATGAGGCTCGGCCAGATGGGCACGCAGGTGATCGAGCAACTGGTTCATCCTGACATCGCGAGTGGAGGCGGGCACCGGCTGTTCGATAAACTGGGCTTGGCCCCCTTCCCGGTGAGGCGGGATCACCAGCCGCCGCGCCACCTTGTTGGCGATGGCCGAGCCGTGGTACTGGCGTACCAGATAGAGGCAGCAGTCCAACCCGGCGGCAGTGCCTGCCGAGGTGACCAGCCCATCGTCATCCACATAGAGGGCGTTGGTATCGAGCTGCACGGGAAAGCGGCGGCAGAAATCCTGTTCGTACTCCCAGTGGGTCGATGCTTTGCGACCATTAAGTAGTCCGGCGTAGGCGAGCACATAGGTGCCAAGACAGAGCCCGACCAGCCTGGCACCTCTGGCTCTGGCGGCAATCAGGGCATCGAGCAGCGGTGCGGGTGGTCGGGCTGCCGGGTCGTGCCAGAAGGGAATGACGATGATCTCCGCCTCGGCCAGCACCTCCAGCCCATGGGGCGCCTGAATGGTGAAGCCTTGTGCCGAGTGTGCGTGGCGGTTGCCATCGCCGCAGCAGATCTTGAGCTCGAACAGTGGCTGGCCCGGCAGGATGTCGCCGAAGATGAGGCAGGGGACGGCGCAGTGAAAAGGGCTGAAGTGATCGAAGGTCACCACGGCAACGATCGGGGTGGGCATTATGTTGACTCCTCTCTGCGCGCAGACCTCTCATCATAAGCGTTCGGCAGTGAAAGCCGAAGGGCCATCTCTGGCATGGCCCCCTGCGGGTCACAGTGATATCGCCTCGCCATCTTCTGGCACCCGTACCCGATCCGTCATGCCCCGCTTCGCCAGATAGTCGCGCAGCTCCTGGCGTGACAGCACGGCGTGGTTGACCGCCTCCATATGGCTGGCGATCAGCGTGGCTTGCGGTGCAGCCTGATAAACGGCGGCGACATCCTCCTTGCCCATGATGATGGAACCGAGTCCGGGCACCTGTGCATCGCCGCAGTTGAGGATGATGACCTCGGGCTGATGCTGTTGCAGGGCTTGCTCGACCCAGGGATGCCAGATGGTATCACCGACCAGATAGAGGCACTGCTCATCGGGGTGGGAGAAGACCACGCCGCATACCTCTCCCATGCGCTCGCCCAGTACCGCCATCAACTGGTCGCTGCCGTGCTGACCACCGGTCTGCTGCAGGCGAATGCCGGCAAACTCGGGCTGGTCGCTCAGCAGGCGCACATCCTCAAAGCCACTGGCACGAATGGCATCGGCATCTTTCTGATGTTGTACCAAGAGCGGCAGATGTTTGGGGATTAGCGCTCTGGCGGCGTCATCCCAGTGGTCGGGATGGTCGTGGGTGACGATAACGGCATCCACATCGACCAGCTCATCGATCGGCAGCGGCAGCTCGACCAGCGGATTGCGCAGCTGGCTGTTGGCGGTGCCTTCAAAACCGGGGAAAGCCCCTTTGGCCGAGAGCATGGGGTCGATCAGAAAGCGGGTGCCGGCATAGTCGAGCAGCAAGGTGGCGTTGCGAACCTGGGTAATCTTCATGGGATGGCTCCATGTTGGCTGGTGGATATGCAACCAATTATGGGGGGCGGAGCGAGTTGCCATCAGTGGCCCACGGGTCGATTATCATCACAATCGGGCCAACAGGTTGATGTTCTACAGGTCGGCGCGGCCATTTAAAAAATTTGAAAAAATCCCCTTGAAAGGAAAAAGTGAGCCCCTATATAGGTAACAAGGCCGGAACGCTCGACAGAGGTTTCGACCAGGTGCCCGTCCATAAGGAGGGCAAACAATCCGTTATCGCTCACAAGAGGGTAATACTATGCGTTCTATCGACTTTTCTCCGCTCTATCGTTCTGCCATCGGTTTCGATCGTCTGGCCAATCTTATCGAATCTGCGGCCAGCAATGGCAATGCCGGTTATCCCCCCTACAACATCGAGCAGTTGGGTGATAACGACTACCGCATCAGCATGGCGGTGGCGGGCTTTACCCAGGAAGAGCTGGAGCTGAGCTTCCAGGAAAATCTGCTGACGGTGAAGGGCAACAAGCAGGCCGATACCGAGCGCAACTATCTCTATCAGGGGATTGCCGAACGTGGTTTCGAGCGCCGCTTCCAGCTGGCCGACTATGTGCGGGTGAAAGGGGCCGACCTGAAAAACGGCTTGCTGCACATCGAGCTGGTACGTGAAGTGCCTGAGGCGATGAAGCCGCGCAAGATCGAGATCAACGGCTGATAGCCTGAATTCACTGAAATTTTAAAATTTCCCGGGTGCCGATGACGGGCCTGTGGAGAGTTGAACCTGTTGCTTATTAGAAGGATAGGATTATGCGTAACCTCGATTTTTCTCATCTCTATTCCAACGCCGTCGGCTTCGAGCGGATGGCCCGTGAGCTGGAAGGTCTGTTTGAGCAGAAGACCGCCGCTTACCCCCCGTACAACATTGAGAAGCGCGATCAGGATGGCTATCGCATCACGGTCGCCGTGGCTGGCTTCGAGCGCGAAGAGCTGGAGCTGGAGACCGAAAACGGCACCCTCAAGGTGAAGGGGCGCAAAGGGGCTGCGGCCGGTGAGCGTCAGTTCCTCCATCAGGGGATTGCCGAGCGCGACTTCGAGCTCGCCTTCAAGCTGAGCCAGCACGTGGAAGTGCAGGGCGCCAAGCTGGAGCATGGTCTGTTGACCATCGACTTGGCTCGCGAACTGCCGGAGGCACTCAAGCCCCGTGCCATCCCCATCGGTAAACCCGAGCAGCTGGCGCTGCCCGGCTAAGCAAACCGGATCGCGATAAACAATAAAGGCCTGCAGATGCAGGCCTTTCTGTTTTTGGCTGGCCGGACTGACTTAGCCGGCGTAGAGGGCGTTTATTTCATCGGCCAGAATGGCGATGCCGCGGCGAACCAGCTCCTCGCTTTGGGAGTAGTTGAGGCGGATGCACTCCTGGCTGTGGCGCCACTCGGGGTCATCAATGCCGGGGAAGAAGTAGTGCCCCGGCACGATCAGCAGGTTCTTCGCCTTCAATCGCTCGTACAGCTCCTGACAGTGGATCGGTAAACCCTCGAACCAGAGCCAGAGGAAGAGGGCGCCTTCCGGCTTGTGGATGTGGAAGCGCGGATCGGGGATCGCTTCGCGCAACAGCTGCACCGCCAGCTCAGCCTTCTGCTGATAGAAGGGCTTCACCACCTGTTCGCTGAGGGCGATGATCTCGCCGCTCTCGATCATCGGGATGGTGATGGCGGGGCCCAGACTGCCCGGCGCCAGATTGATGATGCCGCTCAGGTTGGTGATGGCCTGAATGATCTTCTCGTCGGCGATGACGATGCCGCAGCGAGTGCCCGGCAGGCCGAGTTTGGAGAGGCTCATGCAGAGGATGGTGTTGGCGTTCCAGAACGGCTTGGCCTCGCTGAAGATGATGCCCGGGAAGGGGACGCCGTAAGCGTTGTCGATCAGCAGCGGAATCCCCTTGTCGCGGGCAATCTGGTCGAGGTGTTCGATCTCTTCGTCGGTCAGTACGTTGCCGGTGGGGTTGGTCGGGCGGGAGACGCAGATCACCCCAATATCGTCACCCACCTGCAGGCTCTCGAAGTCCACATGGTATTTGAACTGGCCATCGGGTAGCTTCTCAATGGTGGGCTTGTAGGCCACGAAGTAGTGGTCGGCCAGCGCCGAGTCGGCATAGCCGATGTACTCGGGGGCGAGCGGGAACAGCACCTTCTTCTTGCGGCCATCGGCAAATTCACCGGCCAGCAGGTTGAACAGGTAGAAGAAGGCATTCTGGCTGCCGTTGGTCAGGGCGATATTGCGGGCCGAGATATCCCAGCCCAGCTCCTTGCTGAGCAGTCCGGCTAGCGCCTTGGTGAACCTGTCCTTGCCTTGCGGGCCGTCGTAGTTGGCCATCGCTTTGACCAGCTCGCCGTTGTCGAGCAGGCTCTTGGCCTCGGCCTGAAAGCGTTCCAGCATGGCGGGGATGGGGGCCGGATTGCCGCCACCCAGCATGATGGCGTCCGGATTGGTCAGCCCCTGATTGAGGTCATCCATGAGTTGGGTAATGCCGGCGTGGCGAGTGAACTTCTCGCCGAACAAGGAAAATTCCATTCAGTGACAGATCCAGATTTGAGTTACGGGGATGTAGCACCATAGCTCAGTTTAAAAGTGGGTGTCGATCAAAAAGATGGGACGTTCCACGTGGAACATGGTGCAAAAATCAAGCGTGGTTAAAAGCACCAACTGTTGGTTTAAAAATGACCGAGCGGGATGCATTTTGCGACTCAATTTGGTATCGAGATATAGTTAATTTAAACAAAATCATAATGTTATGAATTTCGTGAGGATTGGCACAACTATTGGAATAGCTATCTGGTCATCTCAACCATACCGGAGCAAACCAGATGAAAAGCCTGATCGCTACCCTGATTGTGAGTGCCCTGAGCCTGAACGTGATGGCCAACGAAAACCCGCGGCCCGAGCTGGAGAGTGTCCAGCTGGAGCAGGATGTGCAGAGCGAGTTGCAACAGGCATCCCATGCAGTGGTGCAGGATGCGCTGCACAATCTCAAGCCGCTGGCGCTGGATACCCTGGTGGTGGAAGCGAGCCAGGCTGTGGCGACTCACCCCGAGAGTTGAGGTAGCGCAGGGGGGTCTGTCCTGTATGTTGTTTGAAGAAGCTGATGAAGGCGCTGTCGCTGGAGAACTCCAGCGCAGCGGCAATCCGGCTGATGGACTCGCTTTCTGCCAGCAGCTCCATGGCGCGCAACAGCCGCCACTGCTGACGCCACGCCTGATAGCTCATGCCGGTCTCCCGCATGAAGATGCGGCCAATGGTCTTGTCACTGGCACCCACCCGCTTGGCCAGCCGGTTGAGCCGATCGGGCAGGGCATCCCCCCGTTTCAACTGCTGTAGCCAGTCGCCCAGTCTGGGATCGGTCGGCAGCGGCAACTGCCACGACTCCCGCGGTGCCTGCTCCAACTCCTCCATAAACAGCGCCACCGTTCGCTGCTGCTGCTCTTGCGGCTTGTCCCACGGCCAGAGCGCCATCCGTTCAATCAGTTCGTGCAGCAGCGGATTGACCGCCAGCACTTCCACCGTGCCGGGCAACTCGGGGTGCGGCTGGAAGTAGAGTGAGCGGTAGGCCACCACACCACGCATCAATACCCGGTGGGCAGTGCCCGCTGGCAGCCAGGCGGCGCGGGTGGGCGGCAGCAGGCAGACCCGACCTTCCAGCTCCATGGTCATGCAGCCGGATTGGGCGAACAACAGCTGGTGGCGTTGATGTTGATGCATGCCCGAGTCGTGCCAACCGAGGGCGGAGGCAATGCTGATCACGCTGCCCGTCAGCTGGTCGGGGTCAAAAGGGTGATCGGGAAGAATAAAGGCCATATGTCCGATTTTTGATGTTTATAGTCCTGCTTATTGTAATCAGACAATCGGCATCTCTCTAGAATGGCGACCTTTTGTGAAGGAGGTTTGTCATGAACAACAAGTTGCCACCGCTCTGGCTGGTGGTGGGATTGATGATGTTTCCCCAGATTGTGGAGACCATCTACAGCCCGGTCCTGACCCACATCGCCAGCCAGTTTCAGGTGAGCGAGGGGCAGGCATCCCAGACCCTGTCGGTCTATTTTCTGGCGTTTGCGGTGGGCGTGGTCTGCTGGGGGCGGCTCTGCGATCTGGTCGGGCGCCGTCCCGCCATGCTGGCGGGTCTGCTTACCTATGGCGTCGGCACCTTGCTGGCGCTGCTGGCCAATCAGTTTGAAACCCTGCTGCTGGCCCGGATCATCTCGGCCTTTGGTGCCGCCGTGGGATCCGTGGTGACCCAGACCATGCTGCGCGATAGCTATCAGGGGAGCGATCTGGCACGGGTCTTCTCGGTGATGGGCATAGCGCTCTCCCTGAGCCCGGTGCTGGGGTTGCTCAGTGGTGGTCAGCTGGCGAGATGGTTTGGCTATCTCGGGGTGTTCAGCGGTCTGCTGGTACTGGCGGTAGGTTTGCTGCTGGTTGCCTGCTGGCAGCTGCCGGAAACCCGTCCGGCCACCAGCCAGCGAGTCGCGCTCTGGCCGCTGGCGTGTCGGATGATGAAAGATGGCGGGCTCTGGCGCAGTGCCATGCTGGTCGCCCTGTTCAACACCATGCTGTTTGGTTACTACAGTCTGGCGCCGTTCCTGTTTGCCGGATTGGGATTGAGCGTCGGCGAGTTTGGTTACTCGGGGATCTTGCTGGCGCTGGCGACCCTGCTCGGCAGCCTGCTCAACAAGCATCTGCTGGGGAGAGGGTGGCAATCGTCCTCTCTGATCCGACTGGCTTGCGCTATGGCGCTGGTCGCCGGGCTGCTGGTCTGGGCGACTCAGGCCAGCCTCTGGTTCCTGCTGCCCATGATGGGAATCGTGGTGGCCTTCGGACTGGCGATCCCCAACGTGCTGAGTCCGGCACTGTTGGCCTATCGCGAGGTAGCAGGCAGCGCTGGCGCCCTGTTCGGGCTTGGTTACTACCTGCTGCTCAGTCTGGGATTGGCGGTGGCGGCCGGATTGCAGGATCTCGGCCTGTTGCTGAGTGGCTGTGGCTTGCTGGCGCTGCTTTGCAGCGGGCGTCGTTCCACGTGAAACGTCAGTTGCCGATAAAGCGGTAGCCGATACCGGATTCGGTCTCGATAAGCGTTGGTTGCTGGGGGTTATCCCCCAGCTTCTTGCGCAGGCTGGCGATAACGATGCGCAGGTAGTGGGTGTCCTCCTTGTGGCTCGGCCCCCAAATGTCGTTGAGCAGCTGGGTCTGCATCACCAGCTTGCCGGGGTGGCACACCAGCGCCTGCAACAGGGCGAACTCCTTGCGGGAGAGGGGGATCTCCTCCTCCTTCATGGTCACCTTGTGGCTGCTGACATCAAGAGTCAGGCCGCACTGGGGGAAGTGGCGCCGCTCGCCGCTGCTGACGCCAGCCCGCTGGCGCAACAGCACACGGATGCGGGCCATCATCTCGCCGATGCCGAACGGTTTGCTCATGTAGTCGTTGGCGCCGGCATCCAGCAGCCGCACCTTCTCCTGCTCCGAATCGCGGGCCGACAGCACCAGCACTGGATTGGGGTGGTGTTCGCGAATGGCCTGCAACACCTGAATGCCATCGCCATCCGGCAGACCGAGATCGAGGATCACCAGATCGGGGTTGAGGTGGCGATACTGCTCCAGCCCTTCATTGACCCCCACCGCCTCACTCACCTGATGGCCCTCGGCAATCAGGCTGATCCGCAGAAAGCGACGGATCGCCGCTTCATCATCTATGACCAGAATGTGCGCCATCGAACCTCCAGAGGCGAATGGTGGGAGGGGCTGAGTGACCCGATCTGGCGGTCAACCATCAGACCTCCGGTGAATTGAGAACGAGCGGCAGGGAGATGCGCATGCAGGTTCCGTTGCCATTGGGACCGGAGAAGGCCCAAATCTTGCCGCCGTGGGCCTCTATCATAGCGCGGGAAATGGCGAGGCCAAGCCCGGTGCCACGGCTGCCGCAATCGCCCACCGGCTGGGTGTAGAAGAGGTTGAAGATCTTCTCCCGATCCGACTCGGCGATACCGACCCCGATATCTATGATGTCGATGATGAGGTCGGGTTCGGCCACCATCACCTTGAACTCGATGGGGGTGCCTGCCGGCGAGTAGCGGGAGGCGTTGTCGAGGATGTTGACCAGCACCTGCTCGATCAGGGCGCCGTGCACATAGAGCTGGGGCACATGCTGATCGAAATGGACCAGCAGCTTGTGCTGGCGCCAGGAGGAGTCGAGCCGCTTGCGGGCGCTCTCCACCAGATCCGCCAGATCGACCCAGTCCCGTTTCAGCTGGAAGTCGGGGGAGCCGATGCGGGTCATATCCAGCAGATTCTGCACATAGCTGTGCAGGCGGCGCGCCTCCTCCTGCACCGAGTGGAGCAGTTCGTCGCGGTCTTCGGCGGGGATCCGGTCACCATATTCCAGCAGGGTGCTGCCAGCCCCCATGATGGTGGCTAGCGGCGTCTTCAAATCGTGGGAGACCGAGGAGAGCAGGGCGGCCCGCATCCGGTCGGTCTCCGCCTGCAGCTGGCTGTCGGCCAGCCGCTCGTTGAGGTCGATCCGCGCCAGCGCGGCGCGAATATCGGTGAGCAGCGCCTGCAGCTGGTGTTCGGCAGAGGAGGAGAGCGGATTGGCCAGCGTTATGCCGATCACCAGATCGTCGCTGAGGTGGTGATACTGGGCCTCAGCGGCATTGAGGGTGGCGGTGTGGGCCCCGGCACTCTGCTTCTGGGCCAGACACCAGTCGATGGCCGCCTTGTCGGTCTGGCCGGGCCTGTGCTTCTCGTTGCCGAGCCGATCGTTGAACTCTTTGTCGATCACCACGGTCGGCTGGCCGAGCGCCAGTGAAATGGCCTGGGCACCTTGTCTGAGCACCTCCTCCGGGCTGCTGGCAGTGGCCAGCCCCTGACTGAGGGAGAGCAGGGCATTGCCCAGCTGCTGGGTCTCGCGCAGACCGATCAGCTGCTGGCGCTGGCGGGAGGCAAGGCGCCCCGCGGTCATGCCGACGATAAGCAGCACAAACAGGGTGAGCAGGTCGCTGTGGTTGGCGACGCTCAGGGAGAAGTAGGGGGCGGTGAAGAGCAGATTGTGGGCGATAAAGCCCAGCACAGCCGCCAGCGTGGCGGGCACCAGACTGGTGGTGAGGGCGGTCGCCAGCACCCCCAGCACGAAGATGAGCGGTAACGCTGCGGGCGGCAGCCAGTAGGAGAGCCCCCAGGCGGCGGCCGAGGTGATCCCCATGATCACCACTGCCAGCAGGCTGTGGTGAATATCCTTCGGGGTCGGGACGCGCATTCCCACTTCGGGCTTCTGCTTCTCGGTATCGACCAGCGTGATTTCGAGCCCCTGCGCCTGCTTGAGCAAGTGCTGCACCAGCGAGCGGCGCCATGGCGCTTTGTGAGGTTTGCCGAGCAGCAGCTGGGAGACCTGCTGTTGTTCGGCGGTCTCCAGCAGGGTGTTGGCGACCGCCGGGCTGGATAGCGTCAGCACCTTGGCGCCGAGGTGAGAGGCGAGCGCCAGCGCCTGCTCCACATCGGCAGAGCGGCGGCCATTGCTGTCGACATGCACCACCAGCCACGGGAGCTGACGGCGCTGGGCAAAGCGGTGGCCGTAGCGCACCAGCGCCGAGCCGTGCAGGTCACCGAGGCAAACCATCAGCTTGCCCCGCAGCGGCAAGGTGCTCTTGCCTGCTGCCTGCCACTGCAGTTGCAGGTCTCCCTCCACATGGCTGGCGGCAGTCTGCATCGCCAGCTCCCGCAATGCGGTGAGGTTGTTGAGGGAGAAGAAGGATTGCAGCGCCGCCTTGGCCTGATGGGGCACATAGACCTTGCCCTCCTTGAGGCGGCCGAGCAGCTCCTTGGGGGGCAGGTCGATCAGCACCAGACTGTCGGCTTCCAGCAGCACCTGATCGGGCAGAGTCTCCTTCACCCTGACCCCGGTGAGCTGCCACACCAGATCGTTGAGACTCTCCAGATGCTGCACGTTGAGGGTGGTGTAGACGTCGATCCCGGCGTTGAGCAGCTCCTCCACATCCTGCCAGCGCTTCTCGTGGCGGCTGCCGGGGGCGTTGCTGTGGGCCAGCTCGTCCACCACGGCGATGGTCGGTTTGCGGGCGAGCAGGCCGTCGAGATCCATCTCCTCCAGTCGCTGCTGGCGGTGCATGTGGATTTTGCGCGGCATGATGGCGAGCTTGTCGAGCAGGGCCAGAGTCTCCTGACGGCCGTGGGTCTCCACCACGCCGATCAGGATGTCTACCCCCTCTTTGGCCTGTTCCCGCACCGCCTGCAGCATGGCGTAGGTCTTGCCCACGCCGGGAGCTGCGCCGAGAAACACCTTCAGCTTGCCCTTGTGCTCCTGTTCCAGGCTCGCCAGCAGGGCGTCGGCCCTTACCTCATCACGCATCCCCATGCTCCTGCATCAGAATCGCCAGCAGGGCGTCGGCGCTTGCTACATCAGCCATTGTTATCCCTATCGAGTCAACCGCCCGTTTCGAAAATCGAGGTCATCACCAAACCGGAATGGGCGCCATCAGGCGCCCTTTTTATGATCCAGTTGCAGATTCAGCTGGAGAATGTTGACCACCTGCGGGCCAAGGATACCAGCTTGTGTGGCCGACTTGACCTGCTCCGTCAGTTGGGCGGGATCCAGTCCACGTTCTTTGGCGACGCGGTCCACCTGAGCCAGCACCGCATCCAGCGGCAGGTGGGGATCGAGGCCGGAGGCGGAGCGGGTCAGCATGGCGGGGGTGCTGGTTCCCGGCTGTGCCTTGGCGGCCTGTTCGGCAAACTCTGCCCGCAGCGGTGAGCTCATCCCCAGATTGCTGGCGCTGCCGCCTATGGTGTTGAAATCGCTGGCGGAGGGGCGGGGATGGAAGTAGTCAGCCCGCTCGAATTTCTGCCCCAGCAGGGCGCTGCCGATCAGTTGCTGCTTGCTGTCGGTCAGCTGGCTGCCGTTGGCCTGCCAGGGGAACAGCAGTTGGGCCAGCCCGGTCACCGCCAGCGGATAACCCACGCCCAGCAGCAGGGTCAGGGTCAACAGGGTTCTGATTGCTATCATGATTCTCTTGCTCCAAAAGGATGGCTGGGGATGCGGATCTGACCCGCATCCCGGTTATGTCGTTACACCAGACCCAGGCCGGTAATGACCAGATCGATCAGCTTGATGCCAATGAAAGGCACCAGCAGGCCACCGACACCGTAGATCAGCAGGTTGCGGCGCAGCAGGCTGGTGGCTGAGCCTTTCAGATCGACACCACGCAGTGCCAGCGGCACCAGCGCCACAATGATCAGGGCGTTGAAGATGATGGCCGACAGGATGGCGCTCTGCGGGCTGCCCAGCTGCATCAGGTTCAGTGCCCCCAGTTGCGGGTAGGCGGCGATGAACAGGGCTGGCAGGATGGCAAAGTACTTGGCCACGTCGTTGGCGATGGAGAAGGTGGTCAGGGCGCCACGGGTTACCAGCAACTGCTTGCCGACCAGCACCACATCCAGCAGCTTGGTGGGGTTGGAGTCGAGATCCACCAGATTGCCCGCCTCCTTGGCGGCCTGGGTGCCCTCGTTCATGGCCAGACCCACATCAGCCTGTGCCAGTGCCGGTGCATCGTTGGCACCGTCGCCGCACATGGCAACCAGACGACCATCGGCCTGCTCCTGACGGATATAGGCCAGCTTCTTCTCCGGCGTCGCTTCGGCGATGAAGTCATCCACCCCGGCTTCGGCGGCGATGGCGGCGGCGGTTTTCGGGTTGTCGCCGGTGATCATCACGGTGCGGATCCCCATATGGCGCAGGATCTGGAAGCGAGCCTTGATACCGGGCTTGATGATGTCCTTGAGGTAGACCACCCCCAACAGTTTCTCCTGAGTGCAGACCAGCAGCGGAGTCCCACCCTGACGGGCGATGCTGTCGACTGACTTGAGCACCAGCTCCGGCACCGCCTTGCGGTCGAGGCTGAGGTAGTTCAACACGGCATCCACCGCACCCTTGCGATATTGATGACCGTTGCGATCCAGTCCGCTCAGCCGGGTCTCGGCGCTGAAGGGGATCACCTTGTCGCTCTCCAGCTGGCTCGGCTTGGCCATGCTCTTGCTGGCCAGAGTCAGGATGGATTTGCCCTCCGGGGTATTGTCACCCAGCGAGGCCAGCATGGCGGCTTGTGCCAGCAGGGCGGGGTCGACTCCGGGGGCCGGGATCAACTCGTCGGCCATCCGGTTGCCGAAGGTGATGGTGCCGGTCTTGTCCAGCAGCAGGGTACGCACGTCACCAGCCGCTTCCACGGCACGGCCAGACTTGGCGATGACGTTCAGCTTCACCAGTCGATCCATACCGGCAATGCCGATGGCGGAGAGCAGGCCGCCAATGGTGGTCGGGATCAGGGTGATAAAGAGCGCGATCAGATAGAGGCGCGGGACCTGGGTGCCGTTGTAGTCGAGGAACCAGGGCAGGGTGGCGACCACCAGCAGGAAGATCAGGGTCAGACCCACCAGCAGGGCGTCGAGCGCCATCTCGTTGGGAGTCTTCTGGCGCTTGGCCCCTTCCACCAGTGCAATCATCCGATCCAGCGTACTTTCGCCCGGATTGTTGCTGACGCGCACCCAGATCTCGTCGGAGACGACCGTCGTGTTGCCGGTCACGCCGCTGCGGTCGGTGCCCGACTCGCGGATGACGGGGGCGGATTCGCCAGTGATGGCGGCCTCGTTGACCGAGGCGATGCCGGCGACCACTTCGCCGTCGGCCGGGATCATCTCGCCGCTGCGTACCAGCACCAGATCCCCCTTCATCAGGCTGGTGGCGGGTACCCACTCGCCCTGACCATCTTTGGCATTCGCCACCCGACGGGCCTTGAGCTGGCTCATGCCCGCTTTCAGGCTGTCGGCGCGAGCCTTGCCGCGCCCCTCGGCCAGGGTTTCCGCGAAGTTGGCAAACCAGAGGGTCAGCCAGAGCCAGGCGGTCAGCTGCCAGGCCAGTGAGGGAGCAACGCCGGAGAAAGGCTGCCCCAGCAGGGACTCCACGGTCGCCATGACTGCGGCCAGCCAGAGGGTGAACAGGATGGGACTGCCAAACAGCGCCTTGGGATTGAAGCGATAGAGGGCCTCAACCATTGCCTGGATGATCTGTGATTTCTGTTTTTTGCCCTTCACCAACATGGTGTCGGTGCTCATTGCAGTGGACTTGCTCATTGGAAAGCTCCCAGCATCAGATAGTTGGCCATTGGCATCCGGATGGTGATCGACAGGGTCAGGTTCATCAGAATGCCCCTCCGATCAGGCTCAGATGTTCGGCCACCGGACCCAGTGCCAGCACCGGCAGGAAGGAGAGGCCACCTATCAGCAGGACGGTGATGATCAGCAGGGTAACGAACAGCGGGCCGCTGATGGGGAAGTCCCCTTCGCTCGCCTCCTGACGGGGCGCACGGGCCAACTGACCGGCGATGGCCAGTACCGGAATGATGTAGCCGAAGCGGCCGAGCAGCATGGCCAGACCGATGGCGATGCACTGCCAGTTGTCACCGGCGGCAAAGCCGGCGAAGGCGGAGCCGTTGTTGCCGGCAGCCGAGGTGTAGGCATAGATGAGGCGTGACAGACCGTGCGGGCCATCATGGCCGATGATGGTGCTGGCATCTGGCATCAACAGAGTGACACCTCCGATCACCAAAACCCCCACCGGCATGACCAGCATGCTGGCGACCACCCACTTCATCTCGGTGATACCGAGCCGTTTGCCCAGATAGGTCGGGGTACGTCCCACCATCAGGCCGCACAGGAACACGGTCAGCAGTACGAACAGCATCATGCCGTAGATACCGGAGCCGACCCCGCCGAAGATGACCTCACCCAGCAGCATGTTGATCATGCCCACCATGCCGCCGAGCGGAGTAAAGCTGTCGTGCATGGCGTTGACGGCACCGTTGGAGGCGGCAGTAGTCGCCACTTCCCAGATGCTGGAGAGCACTGGGCCGAAGCGGCTTTCCTTGCCTTCCCAGTTGCCAGCCATGTTGCTGGCGTCAGTGGTGAGCTGGGCGAGGGCGGGATCCGGTTTCAGCTCCTGGGAGAGGGAGACGAAGAGCCCCAGCACCAGCATGAGGGTCATGGCACCGAGAATGGCGCGGCTGTGGGCCATGTTTTTCACATAGCGGCCCAGAGTAAAGACCATGGCGGCGGCGATGGTGAGCAGGGCGACCATCTCCAGCCAGTTGGAGAGGGCTGTCGGGTTCTCGAACGGGTGGGCGGAGTTGATGCCGAAGAAGCCACCGCCGTTGGAGCCAAGCTGCTTGATGGCGATCTGCGAGGCCGCCGGGCCGAGGGGCAGCAGCTGCTCCTGACCTTCCACACCGTGGAACGGCAGATAGGCTGACAGGCTTTGCGGCACCCCTTGCCATACCAGCACCAGCGCCATGATCAGCGCGATGGGCAGCAGCACATAGAGGCAGAAACGCACCAGATCCTGCCAGAAGTTGCCAAGGTTGATGGTCTGCTGACGAGCGATACCGCGGAACAGGGCAATGGCGACGGCGGCGCCCGTCCCTGCGGAGACGAAGTTCTGGGTGGTCAGGCCTACCATCTGGCTGAAGTAGGAGAGGCTGGCCTCACCGGAATAGGCTTGCCAGTTGGTGTTGGTCATAAAGCTGACTGCGGTGTTGAAGGCGAGTTGCCAGCTCAGACCCGGCAGTTGTTGCGGGTTG
Organism: Aeromonas sp. 97A; assembly: GCF_051919185.1. Lineage (NCBI taxonomy): Bacteria > Pseudomonadati > Pseudomonadota > Gammaproteobacteria > Aeromonadales > Aeromonadaceae > Aeromonas > Aeromonas sp. 97A. The sequence goes on from NZ_JBQBFF010000001.1 coordinate 3,734,786, forward strand.
AGGGGCAGCAACCCCTGCGCCATCAGGATCAGGAACAGCAGACCGAAACCGGCGCCATTGAAGGCCAGCAGGCTGAGGGCGTAGGACTTCCAGTCCTGCTCCCGTCCATCGGTGCCACAGCAAGCCAGCGTGGCGCGCTCGACCGGTGCCAGCCAGTGGATTTTGCCTTCAAATACCCGGTAGATGTAGTTGCCCAGCAGCGGTGCCGGCAGCAGAACCAGCAGCACGAAGGCCACCGGATAGATTATTTCTTGCCACATGTTCTAGTTCCTCACTCGTGGTCACGGTGCGTCATGGCACGCATTGGATTGCTCACGAGGCTCGGCAGTTTGCTGGCCACCGGGTAGATAAATTCTTGCTGCATATAGATAGTCCCTCACTCGTGACTGCGCGTGAGTGCGCGCATCAGATAGGCCATCAAGGCGAGGACGAGCAGCAGATATAGCCAATTCATATCGACTCCATTGAGATAATTAGCTGCGAGAGCCGATGTAAGACCATATCGACTCTGTTGGTGTCATTGACGCTGAAAAGGGTATGTAAAACAGGCGTAAAGGCGCCATAAAGCGCCATGTGGCAGGCGTAAAATCGGCGTAAAGAACGACGGATTTGCGAGAGAAATAGCGAGGAGAGATCAAAAAACCCGGCCTGAGCCGGGTTTGGGTGAAGGGGTTACATGGCAGTAGAAGCCGGCTGCTCGTGACAGGCCAACTTCATCTGCCCTTAACGCATAGTGACGAACTCTTCCGCACTGGTGGGGTGGATTGCGACGCAGTTGTCGAAATCTGCCTTGGTGGCACCCATCTTCATGGCGACGCCGAAACCTTGCAGGATCTCGTCCATCGCAAAGCCGATGCCATGCAGACCGACCACCTTCTCTTCCGAGCCGACACAGACCAGCTTCATCCGGGTGGGCTGGCGATGCTGGGTCAGTGCCGAGTACATGGCGGTGAACTGGCTGCGGTAGACCTTCACCTGGTCCTCGCCGTATTCGGCGATGGCTTCCGGTTCGGTCAGGCCGATGGTGCCGATGGGCGGGTGGCTGAACACCACGGTCGGCACCAGATCGTAGTTGAGGTGTTCGTTCGGCTTGTTGTTGAACAGCCGTTCGGAGAGGCGACGGCCCGCAGCGACGGCCACCGGGGTGAGCTGGATGCGACCCGTGTTGTCACCCACTGCATAGATGTTGGCGACGGCGGTGTTCTGGAACTTGTCGGTCGGGATAAAGCCCTTCTCGTCCAGCGCGATGCCTGCGGCAGCCAGATTGAGGTTGTTGGTAGCCGGTACCCGGCCGATGGCCCAGATCAGGCAGTCAACGGTGAGGTGGCGACCATCTTCCAGTTGCAGGGTCAGGCTGTTGTCAGCGTTCTTGAGCACGGCCTTGGGAATGGCGTGGGTGTGCAGCTTGGGCCCTTCTTGCGCCATGATTTCCACCAGTGTCTCGTGGATCATGGGGTCGAAGTTGCGCAGCGGCGCGTGCTTGCGCACCACCAGATGGGTCTCTGAGCCGAGTGCCTGCATCACGCCAGCGATCTCGACTGCGATGTAGCCCGCGCCAACTACGGCAACCCGCTTGGGCTGGCTTTGCAGGTCAAAGAAACCGTCGGAGTCGATACCCAGCTCGGCTCCCGGGATCGCCGGAATTTCCGGGCGGCCACCGGTGGCGATCAGGATGTGATCAGCCGTGTAGTGCTCGCCATTAACCTCGATGGTGTTGCTGCTGACGAAGCGGGCGAAGCCCTTGATGACGGTGATCTGGTTCTTGCCCAGCACGTTCTGATAGGACTGGTGGATGCGGCCGATGTAGGCCTGGCGGGACTCGACCAGCTTGGCCCAGTTGAAGTGGTTGAGGGTGGTGTCAAAGCCGTAGTCGGCGCCATATTTCAGGGCATCGGCGATCTGGCCGGCATACCACATGGCCTTCTTCGGTACGCAGCCTACGTTGACGCAGGTTCCACCCAACTCTTTGGCTTCAATCAGGGCAACTTTCTTACCGTACATGGCAGCCCGGTTGGCAGAAGCAATACCGCCGCTGCCGCCGCCGATGGCGATATAGTCAAAATGCTGTGCCATTGCGAGGTTCTCCGCTCATTAAGAATGCAATCACAGCATGATGGGGATAAAGCGGCTGGCTCACAAGAGCCAGCGCTCAGTTATGTTGGATCGGCAGGCGAATATGGAACTGGGCGCCCTGGCCCGGTTCGCTGGCACAGCTGATACGGCCTTTCAGCAGTTGCACCACCAGGTTGTAGATGATGTGTGTGCCCAGGCCGCTGCCACCCTGACCCCGCTTGGAGGTGACGAAGGGATCGAAGATGCGAGGCAAGATTTCGGGCGGGATGCCGCGGCCGTTGTCCGAATAGTCGATAAACAGCTCCTCTCCCTGCTGTTCCACCTTGATGGTGATCTTCTTCGGTTTGTCCCAGCTGTCGAACCCGTGGTTGATGGAGTTGAGGATCAGGTTCGAGTAGATCTGGGTAAAGCTGCCCGGGAAGGAGAAGATCGACAGCTTGGGATCGCACTGGATATCCACTTCGCACTGGCTCTTCTTCAGTTTGTGGCCAAGCGAGACCACCACCTGATGGAGGTTGTCGGCGAGGCTGAAGTTGTAGCGTGCTTCCGATGACTGGTCGACAGCCACCTGTTTGAAGCTGGCGATCAGCTCGGAGGCGCGCCGCAGGTTGCTCTGCAGCAGCTGCATCGACTCGTCGAGGTTGACGGTGAACTCGTTGAGATAGGAGCGCGACAGCTGCTTGGAGTCGATATGGGACTTGAAGTCGGCGACCCGCTCTTGCAGGTAGGAGGAGGCGGTCACGCTGATGCCGATCGGAGTGTTGATCTCGTGTGCCACCCCGGCTACCAGCGAGCCGAGGGAGGCCATCTTCTCCGACTCCACAAGGGTCTGCTGGGCTTGTTTCAGGTCGTCGTACGCCTTGCCGAGCTGGTTGTTGGCTTCACTCAGGCTGCGGGTACGCTCTACCACCTTGCCTTCCAGCTGTTCGTTGAGCTGGATAATCTCCCGCTCGACCTTTTTCAGCTGGGTGATGTCGTAGCCGAAGCCGATCTGGTACTTGAGGTTGGGACCATCGTAGAAGGGTACGAAGGTCCATTGCAGTACCAGCTCATGGGCCTGCTGGTCATGCATGATGACCTCTTTGTCTGATAGTGAACCTTCCGCCGCCAGAATATCGTTCAGCTCTTCCCGTTGCGCCGGGCTGACAAAGAGATCCAGCCAGTTGTGTTGCAACAGCTCCTGCTGGTGGTAGCCGGTCAGCAAGATGGCTGCCGGGTTGATGCTGGCGATGGTCAAATCCGGTTCCATGCAGCAGATGACCATGTTGGCGGAGTTGATCAGGGTGGCAGAGAAGTCCCGCTCCTTTTGCAGTTGTTCGACCGCCTGATGGCGAGCAACCAGCTCGTCACGCAGTCGGGTACGCATCTGGTTGAGGGTGGAGACCAAGGTATCCAGTTCGTCGGGTTTCTTGCGTGGTTGCGGGCGGCCTTCCAGCTCCAGCTCCATGTCGAGCCGATCGAGGTTGAACTTCTGGGCGTAGTTGGCGATGCGGTTGATGTGCCTGACCACCAGATAGTAAATGATGATCAGAATGCAAAATGAGACCACCAGAGTCTTGATGGTTTGGCTGACCATGATCAGCACCGATTTTTCGATGAGGCGCTGGTAGATCTGCTCGAGAGAGGCGGCAACGAACAGCTTGCCGACGATTTCACCCTGATAGGTGAGGTTGAATTCGCGGGAGATATCATAGCTTTCCCGCTCGACCCCCTGGGTCAGCAGCGGGACTTCGGAGTTGCCGAGCATCTCCTTGACCATCACGAACTGCATGTTGGGCAGGTTCATGATCCCTTCAATTTGCACTTTGACCTGCTCTTCATCCAGGTTCCACAAGCTGGCTGCGATGGGTTGCAGGAACGAGGCCTCGATCTGGCCGATGCTGTCTTCTATGACGGCGACATCCTTGCGGTAATCCCACGCGAGTTGCAGCGCCGTAATGATCATCGCCAATACGGTACTGCAGACCAGAATGTAGGAGAGCAGGCGATATGAGAGTCCGTTGCGGCCTACGGCCCTGGCGGTCTTGGAGAAGAGTCCTGACATGGCGTCCTTGCGGTCTGGATGTGGTGTTTTTTAGTTTAACTGCTTCATGCACTTATGTCGTCTTTCCTGCGAAGTATAAAAAAGGCCCCGTATCGGGGCCTTTGCATGTGATTGATGATTAATGTCCGCCGTTTGCTTTGGGCGGAATGGTTTCATCGAATACCGGCAAGGGTTTGTGCTCGGAAGCCAGATAGGTGTAGATCACCGGCAGCACGAACAGGGTGAACAGGGTACCGATGGCAAGACCTGCCACGATGACGATACCGATGCTGAAACGCTGTGCCGCACCGGCGCCAGCGGCATAGAGCAGCGGGATCAGACCGGCAATCATTGCGGCAGTGGTCATCAGGATCGGACGCAGACGCACCTTGGCGGCTTGCATCACGGCTTCCATCCGGTTCATGCCGCGCAGCAGTTGCTCCTCCTTGGCTACCTCGCAGATCAGAATACCGTGCTTGGTAATCAGACCCACCAGGGTGATGAGGCCCACCTGGGAGTAGATGTTCATGGTCGCCAGTCCCCATGCCAGGGCAATCAAGGCCCCGCTGATGGCGAGCGGTACAGAGACCATGATGACCAGCGGGTCACGCACCGACTCGAACTGGATCGCCAGCACCAGGAAGATGATGGCCAGTGCCAGCGCGAAGGTGGCATAGAGTGCATTGCCTTCGGTGACGAACTGACGGGCTTCACCCATGAAGTCGTAACGATAGCCTTGTGGCAGCTTCTCGTCGGCGGTGGTCTGGAACCAGTTGATCGCATCACCCATGGCCACGCCCGGAGCCGGAACGGCGCCAATGGTGGCGGAGTTCAGCTGGTTGAAGTGGGGCAGGGCACGGGGCTCGCCAACCACTTCAATGCTGATCAGACTGCCGAGCGGGATCGACTTACCGTCTGCGGCCCGCACGTAATAGCCCTTGATGGACTCCGGATTGAGACGGTACTTGCGCTCGACCTGCGGGATCACCTCGTAGGAGCGGCCATCCAGGTCGATACGGTTGACGTAACCGTCCGCCATCATGGTGCCCATGGTGATACCGATATCCTGCATGGTGATGCCGTAGGCACCCGCCTTGTCCTTGTCGATGCGGATCTTCATGGTGGCGGAGTCGTAGTTCAGATCGAGATCCGAATAGACGAACTGACCGTTACTCTGCGCCGCTGCCAGAATTTCCCCGGCCACCAGGAACAGGCTTTCGAAGCTGTTCGGGGTGGTGATGACGAACTGGATCGGCAGACCACTCGATGCACCCGGCAGTTCCGGGAACTGGAAGGTGGTGATGGCCATACCCGGGATGTCTTTCACCAGATTGGCGACTCGGTCCAGCACCTCTTTCTGGCTCGCTTCACGCTGGCTCCAGGGCACCATGGAGGCGATACCGAACGCCTGGTTGGCGTTGAACACCCCTGAGAAGACCTGGGAGAAGGCGATCTCGGGCTGGTCGTCCAGGATCTTGTTCACATCCGCCATGGTGTTTTCGATGTAGTCCAGGTTGGCGTTGGACGGTGCGGTACCCAGCACGGCCATTACCCCCTTGTCCTCTGATGGTGCCAGTTCGCTCGGGATGAACTTGAACAGCAGCGGCAGGCTGGCGAACACGATGACGGCGAACACCACGATGACGGGGCGCTTTTTCATCACGGCGTGCAGCATGCTGTCGTAGCGATCGGTCATCCGCTCCAGCAGGTGATGGACAGTGCTCTCGAACTTGCCTGGCTGCTCGTTGGCCTTGAGCATCTTGGAACACATCATCGGGGACAGAGTCAGGGCGATGATGCCCGAGACGAACACGGCGCCAGCCAGGGTCAGGGCAAACTCCTTGAACAGGGAGCCTGTGATACCACCCATCAGGGCGATAGGGGCGTATACCGCCGCCAGAGTAACCGTCATGGCGATAACCGGCACCGCAATTTCACGGGTACCGATAATGGCGGCCCGGAAGGGTTCTTCCCCCTCCTTGATATGGCGGTCGACGTTCTCCAGCACCACGATGGCGTCATCCACCACCAGACCGATAGCCAGCACCATCGCCAGCAGGGTCATCAGGTTTATCGAGAAGCCGAACATATCCATCATCATCACCACGCCGATGAGACTGAGCGGAATGGTGATGATCGGGATGATGACCGCGCGGAACGAACCAAGGAACAGGGTGATGACCACCAGAACGATGGCGGCTGCCTCCAGGATGGTTTTGATAACCTCGTGGATGGACTCGTTGATCGCCACGGTGGAGTCATACATCACGTTGAGACGCATGGTGCTCGGCATATTGCGCTCAAGGCTCGGCAGCAACGCCAGCACATCGTGGGCGATGTTGATGGGGTTGGCTGTCGGCGCGGCGTTGACCGCCATGACCACTGCTTCGCGGCCATTGGCGCTGGCGCGATAGATGTCGTGGCTCTTCTCGAGGGTCACCTTGGCAATGTCGGAAAGGCGGATCACCTTGCCGTCCCGGGTAGCAACGACCAGACGCTTCAGCTCGTCGACATCCTTGACCTGGGTCTCGGCGTTGCCGTTGAACAGGGTGAAGTAACCGGTCGCCTGACCTGTCGCGGACTGATAGTTGTTGCTGTTGAGCACCGTCATCACGTCACTGGCAGTCAGGTTGAAGGCCGCCATCTTGGCCGGATCCAGCCATACCCGCAGGGCAAACTCGACACCGCCGTAGAGGTCAACCTTGGAGACCCCGCCGACAGTAAAGAGCTGCGGCTTGATAACCCGCTCCAGATAGTCGGTGATCTGGCTGGAGTTGAGCTCCGGGCTGGTAAAACCGAGGTAGAGCACCGCCGTGGTTGAACCGGTGGAGGAGGTGACCGACGGGTCTTCCGCCTCTTTCGGCAACTGGGAGCGCACCGAGTTCACCTTCGCCAGGATGTCGGACAGCGCGGCGTTGGGGTCGGTGTTGAGCTTCATGTACGCAGTGATGGTTGAGCTACCCAGCTGGCTGGAGGAGGTCATGAAGTCGATGTTGTCGGCTTGCGCGACCGCCTGTTCCAGCGGCTGGGTGATGAACCCCTGGATCAGATCAGAACTGGCGCCATAGTAGCCAGTGCTGACGGTGATCACCGTGTTGGTCACCTCGGGGTATTCCCGTACCTGCATCTTGAAGATGGCCTGAAAGCCCAGCAAGGCGATCAGGAAGCTGAGCGAGATCGCCAGCACAGGCCGTTTTATAAATATGTCAGTAAATCGCATCGCAGATCTCCGCGCTTACAGCATCGGGGTTTGTGCCGGAACGGCCAGGGCATCGTTCTCGACCACATGCACCTTGGTGTCGTTGCTCAGGCGAACCTGACCCGACAGTACGATCTGGTCACCGGCCTGGATGCCGGAGAGCACATGCACATCGTTGCCACGGCGCTCACCCGCCTTGACCACAACCTGCTTGGCTCGCAGCACTTTCACCTTGTTACCCTCTTTGTCGGTCTCTTCGCCCTTTGAGCACGTAGACATTCTGACCGTAAAGGGTGAAGGAGATAGCGGTCTGCGGGATCACGATCTGATCTTTCACCGTCGGCAGAATGATGCTGGCGCGGGCGAACATACCGGAACGAAGCTGACCGTCGTTGTTCGGAATGTCTGCTTGTACCTGGATCAGGCCGCTCTGGAAGTTGACCGCAGGTTCGATGGCGGTGATATGGCCGTCAAACTGGGTTTGCGGATAAGCATCCACATTGATCTTGATGGTCTGGCCCAGCTTAATTTTGGAGATATCGGTCTGGGGCACGGTAAAGCGCAGGCGCATCACGCTGGTATCTTCCAGGCGCACGATATCTGTGCCCGGCTGCAGATACTGACCGAGGAACACATTGCGCAGGCCGACCACGCCGCTAAAGGGCGCACGGACTTCACGACGGGCAATGGTCGCCTTCAGACTCTCGATATCCGCTTCCAGCGAGCGATAGGCCGCTTCCGCCTCATCCAGCTGCTCTTTGGAGATGGAGCTGGTCTTGTAGAGGTTCTGGAAACGATCGAACTTGGCTTTTGCCGCCGGCAGCTTGGCCTGGGAGGCGCGCAGATTGGCCCGCTCCACGGTGGAGTCCAGGCTCAGCAGCAGCTGGTCTGCCTTGACCGGTTTGCCCGACTCGAAGGTGATAGCATCAATGGTGCCAGCCAGTTCGGTGGAGAGGGTCACCCCCTGATTCGGTTCGATGAAGCCGATGGCTTCGATGGTCGGTACCCAATCCTGCGCCTTGGTCACCATGGCGGTGACGGGGAACTCGGGTTCCGGCCGGTTGGCCATATATTGGGCAATCATCTTCTGTTTGAACAAATTGAAGCCGATGACGCTGCCAAACAAGGCGATCGCTATCAGCAACATAATGGCCATCCACTTTTTCATGAACAGGCTCCTGAGGTGGAAAGATTGGGGGATAAAATGGCATTCCAGCTGGCCCGGATCGCGGTTTCCAACTGCGATTCGGTCAGCGTGATGTTGTGCACCCTGCACTGCAGGGCCAGATGCATGACACTGTCCAGACTCAACACCTGGAGTGCCCGTATCGGTAAATCAATAAACAATCCTTGTTCAACGCCCTGTTCAAAAAATCGGTCCAGAGGCTCCCAAGCGGCCAGAATGACAGGATTGGTCTCCAATTCTGCCCCTAGCGGAGAGCTCTCGTACTGCAATTTGCACCGGATAGCGTTGGGTTCGTTAACAAAAATGGCATGAATATTGAGCCATAATTGGCGAAATTGTTGAAATGAAACTTTATCGATTGCTACATCGGCCATGACCATGGGCACACACTGCAAGATAGTGTGCTGGTGCAGTTGCCGGATCAGATCATCCTTGTCGCCGAAGTAGCGATAGATGGTGCCGGTGGCAACATTGGCCTTCTTGGCGACTTCTGCAATCGACAGACCATGAAAACCCCGTTCACCCAGCACCTCATGGGCCGCGTTGAAGATGCTCTCTTTTTTATCCAGAATCATCAGTGTGACTTTCGATTGAATGAACGTTCATTCATTCTAGATGGGCATCAAATCAAGTCAAGGCAGCAAGACGATTTGCGACTGCGATCTGCCCCTTTTCGGCTGTCAGCTGGGGAATAGTGGAAGAAAAGTGCGCAATGTGCTTGAAAAAACAACGAACAGTGTTTCGGTGACAGAAAAGTGTAGACAAACCAGCAACCATCATTAATAATGCGCCCCGTTCGACAGCGTAGCGCCCGTAGCTCAGCTGGATAGAGCGCTGCCCTCCGGAGGCAGAGGTCACAGGTTCGAATCCTGTCGGGCGCACCATCAAAAGTGCGTCGGTTAAACGGGCGTTGTTGTGGAACGAAAACAGCTGTGGTGGCTGTAGCTCAGTTGGTAGAGTCCCGGATTGTGATTCCGGTTGTCGTGGGTTCGAGCCCCATCAGCCACCCCATTTTACAGCTTGTCAGGTACGCGAAGGTGGCGGAATTGGTAGACGCGCTAGCTTCAGGTGTTAGTGCCCCCCGGGTGTGAGGGTTCGAGTCCCTCTCTTCGCACCATACTTGCTGTATGACGAGGATGACCATCAGGTCGTCTTTGTTTTTTTGAAGTAAACTATTTTGAAAGAAATAGCCTCGGTGATTAGCGCAGTCCGGTAGCGCATCTGGTTTGGGACCAGAGGGTCAAAGGTTCGAATCCTTTATCACCGACCACATTTAGAAAAACCTCGCTTCGGCGGGGTTTTTTGCTTTCTGGCCTCCGCTGGGCCAGTACTCTCTCCCTGTTACGTCTGTTTACACTCTATTTGGGCAGCGCGCCCCGCCTTTCGGTTATGCTTCAGCCTCGAGTCACTGACAACCGGATGTCATCGGCCCATTTCAGGCATTTTTCCATGAATGACAAAATTTCCTTTGCTTGCTCTCCCGCCCTGCTGGCTGCCTTGCTGCTGGGTGGCTGTACCATCAAGCCGCCATCCACCGATGTGATGATGGGCTCTATTGCATCACAACCGCAGGAGGAACGTTCTCTCTCCCCCTTGCTGACCAGCGGTGATTTTTGTGTTGCGGTGTCCCAACAGAAGGTGTTGGCACAACCTTGCAGCGGAAAAGACGATCAACTGTTCGAGTGGGATCTGGGTGAGTTGCGCCTGCAGGATCTCTGTTTGCAAGCAAAAAACGACAGCGAAGTGATGCTGGCACCCTGTGACGGTCAGGCGCAGTGGGAGTGGCAGAAAGACAGGCTTTTCAACAGCAAGGTCTCTCGCTGCCTCGATGTGGCCGGGCGACGCCATACCCCCGGCACGCCGCTGCGACTGGCTGAATGCTACGGCGGAGCGAACCAGAGCTTCAGCTGGCAGCGGCCCAATCCCTGGCTGGAGACTCTGAAAAAACAAAGCCTCACATGGTGAGGCTTTGCTGAATCGGATGGCGGGCTGAAGAGGATCAGGCTGCGCTGATGCTCTCCAGCTCGAACAGCTTCTCCAGATAGACGGCGACGCCATCTTCATCGGAGGTGAGGGTCTGCTCATACTCCGGCAGCGCCATTTTCAGACGGTCATGGGCGTTGCCCATCACGATGCCGCGTCCCACCATGGTCAGCATCTCGAAGTCGTTCATGCCATCGCCGAAGGCGATCGCCTCCGACATATCGAACCCGTTCTGCTCCAGCACGGCACGCACCGCATTGCCCTTATGCACCCCGGCGTGCATCACTTCGAGGCAGTCCGGCAGGGAGAAGGTGACGTTGAGCTGGTCGCCGTAGCGCTGGTTGAGGTGCGCCTCGATCTTCAGCAGTTTCTCGTGGTCGCCGATGTAGAACACCTTGTTGATCTGCTCTTTCGGTTCCTGCTTCAGGTCATCGACCAGACGGTAGGTGAACCCGGACTCGTCGTGGAACTGCAGCAGCCAGGGCAGCTCCTCTTCCACCACCCAGTCATCACCCTGATAGACATTGAGGTGGATAGAGGGGTCGCGCTCCAGGGCAATCAGTTCGGCGGCGATCTCGGTCGGCAGCGGCTGGTTGAAAATCAGCTGATCCTGTTTGTCATGGACCACGGCGCCATTGGAAGTAATGAGGTAGATGTCCATCCCCAGCGCATCGCGGAAGCTGCGTACGTCAACGTGATGACGGCCGGTGGCGACCACGAATTTCACACCTTGTTCTACCAGGCGGTGCAGGGTATCCCGGGTACGGGGAGAGATCTGGTGCTGCTTGTTGAGCAGAGTGCCATCGAGATCGGATACAACTACCTTGAACATCATTACCTCGGCATCGATTGAAAACAGGGGCAGTTTACCTTAGCCCGCACTATCACCCCATTTATTTAGGGTTACAAAAAATAGCCAGCTCAGAAGCGGGCGAAAAAGTCGACCATCGCGGTCAGGGCGGGCTGGCGTTTGTCATCGGATTCGATAAACAGTTCGTGCCAGGCTCCCTCGATGCGCAGCGGTTTGCCCCCTTCACACTTGGCAATGGTGCAGAAGCGATCCTGCGCGGCATTGTCCACCACGCTGTCGTTGCCAGCTTGCAGCACCAGCAGCGGGGTTTTGATGGCGCCCGCATCGGCGATGGCAGCATCGGCACCTGTGATCCCCTGATAAATCCAGTGGGCGGTGGCGCCACCCAGCTTGATCTGTGGGTACTGTTCGTAGAGCTGGCGGAACGCCTGATAGCGGGGCTGGCTGTGAGTCAGCTCGTTGTCGGCAAAGCCGTGATCCTGATAGGCGCCCTGACCGGGGCCGTAGGGAGGCTCACCAATCCAACCGCCGACCGTGCCTATGGTGCTCGCCAATCCCTTGGCCAGCCACTTGGGCAGACCGCCGAGATTGATGCCCAGCATGGGGGAGGAGAGCACGGCTGCCTTGATATCATCGGGCCAGCGTTCCAGATAGCGGGCCGAGATGGCGCCGCCCATGGAGTGGGCCAGCAGGAACAGCTTGGCAGGCTGGTCCGCCATGATGATCTGGTCGTGAAACTGCTTGAGATCGACCACATAATCGTCGAACTGCTCGACATATCCCTTCTGCGGGTCATTCAGCATCCGGTCGGACATCCCCTGACCGCGATGGTCGATAAGGTAGAGGCTGTAGCCCTGACGCCAGAGATCCCACGCCAGCTCCTGATACTTGAGGTAGCTCTCGACCCTGCCATTGACGATCAGGATGGCGCGATCGACCTTGGCTTGCCGTAGCGCAGCATAGCGGATGGTCACCCCATCCTTGCCCTTAAACTCTCCTTCCACCGCATGCTGGCGCCAGAAGTCGGGCAGGGTTTGCTGGTAGAGGCTGGGTACATCGGCTTCGCTGGTGAGCTGATAGGTATTGGTCACGGCAAGGGCTCCGGCAGAAAACAGGGTCAGGGCCAACAGGGAAAGAGAGAGGGGTTTCATCAGGCACACTCCTGTTGCCAATGGTGATAAAGGGCGGCGATATCCCACGAGCAGAGTAGCGCCATGCTGGCTTGCAAGCGGGGCAAGGGCCAGTCCCACCACTGCATCTCTTGCAGCATGAGGATCTGCTCATCACTGAAGCGACGGCGGATCGGCTGGGCCGGGTTGCCGCCGACTATGGTGTAAGGGGCCACATCCTTGGTCACCACGGCGCGGGTGGCGATGACGGCGCCATCACCTATGGTGATGCCGGGCATGATCATCGCTTCCGAGCCGATCCAGACATCGTTGCCAATCCGGGTGTCCCCCTTGCGCTGGAAGCCGCTGCGGGCCCCTTCGCCAAAGGTGTCGGGGTTGAACGGGAAGGTTGAGACCCAATCCAGCCGGTGGCCCTGATTGCCCGCCAACATGAAGGTGGCGCCCGAGCCGATGGAGCAGAACTTGCCGATGATCAGCCGATCCACCTCGCCCCAGAGGCCGCTCTCCCAGGTGTCGCGGGTCGAGCCATCGCCGAGCAGGTAGCGGACGCAGTGATCCTCGAACGGCTTGCCGTGGTAATAGCCGGAGTAGTAGCTGTAGTCACCGGCCTCTATGTTCGGGTTGGTCAGGTGATCCCGGATGATTTGCGATTCCAGCCAGCTGCCAAAAGGGTTCTCCATCACTCCTCCTGCGGATCGTCCTGTTCGCTCTGCTGCGCCCACCCTTTGCGGGTCAGCTGCATCCGTTGCCACCACTCTTCGTCCGCCAGAATTTCACCGGCCGGGCCGAGCTGGGGGTAGGGCATCTCTTTCTCTTTGCAGAGCTGGGCATAGATAGGATAACCCCCCTCGAACAGGATGCTGTTCTGCTCCTCCAGCGTGAGCGGGCAGCCGCGTTGATAGCAGCCGGCCAGCTCGCGCTGGCGTTGTGCCTCGTAGAGGATGGCGGCGGCAGCCACCGAAACGTTGAGGGACTGCACCATGCCGACCATGGGAATGACAATATGGTGGTCGGCCAGCGCCAGCGCCTCTTCACCGATGCCATGCTTCTCCTGACCCACCAGAATGGCGGTCGGCTTGGTGTAGTCAATGGCGCGAAAATCGACCGAGCTGTCGGAGAGGTGAGTCGCCAGGATCTGCATGCCGGAGGCTTTCAGCTCGGCAACGGCTGTGCCGATATCCGGGTGCAGTTTTACATCCACCCAGTTCTGGCTGCCGCGGGCGGTGCCCTTGCGCTTGTGGATCCAGGTTTTGGGCCAGACGGCGTGTACCCGGTGGATGCCGATGGCATCGGCGGTACGCACGATAGCGGCCAGATTGTGAGGTTTGTGGACCTCTTCCATACAGACGGTCAAATCGAGCTGACGCTGGGCCAGCATATCGGTGATGCGCTTGAAGCGTTCGGGGGTCATGGCTTGTCTCTATAAAAGCAGCAGGCGGCTTACGCCGCCTGTGTTCAGTTCTTCTGTCGGCTCACCTTGAGCACGTTGGGCATCACGCGGATCTTGCGCATGATGTTGGCCAGGTGGATGCGGCTCTTGGTGGTGATGAGCAGGCTGACCTGATAGACCCGGCCATCCTTCTCTTCGGTGCTGATGGCGTGAATGTTGGCACCGGTGGCGGCAATCACGTTGGCCAGCTCGGCCAGCGCACCCTGATGGTTGACGATCTCGATGCTGATGCCGGTGCGGAACTCCTGTTCCTGCTCCTTGTCCACTTCCCACTGCACTGGCAGGTACTTGTCCGGCTCCTTGCTGTAGCCCTTGATGTTGCGGCAGGCTTCCTGGTGGATCACCAGACCCTTGCCCGGGCTGATATGGGCGATAATGGCATCCCCGGGGATCGGACGGCAGCAGTTGGCGAAGGTGACCAGCATGCCGTCGGCACCCTTGATCGGCATCTTCTTGCTGCTGGTTTTGGGCTGTTCTTCCGGCGGCAGTTCATCCCCTAGCATGCGGCGCGCCACCATAACACTCATGGCGTTGCCAAGACCCACATCGGCCAGCAGGCCCTGCAGGTTCTCATGCTTGGTGTCGGCCAGCACCTGTTTGATGCGCGGCTCGGGAATGTCTTCGATATTCTTGGCGCCCAGCGCATGGTTGAGCAGGCGGCGACCCAGCACCACCGACTCTTCGGTGCGCAGGTTCTTGAGGAACTGGCGGATCTTGGAACGGGCCTTGGTGGTCACCACGAAGTTGAGCCAGGCCGCGTTGGGGCGAGCGCCCGGCGCCGTGATGATCTCCACCGTCTGACCCGAGTGCAGCGGGCTGCTGAGCGGGTAGGGGTGGCGGTCGACCCGCGAACCGACGCAGGCGTGGCCGATGTCGGTGTGCACCGTGTAGGCGAAGTCCACCGGCGTGGCGCCAGCGGGCAGCTCCATGATGCGTCCTTCCGGCGTGAACACGTAGATCTCGTCGGGGAAGAGGTCGGTTTTGACCCCTTCGATAAATTCAAACGAGCTGCCGGCGCTCTGCTGCAATTCCAGCAGGCTCTGCATCCAGCGCTGGGCGCGGATCTGGGCAGTGGTGCCCGAGCTGTCGCCATCCTGCTTGTAGGCCCAGTGGGCGGCAACCCCTTTGTCGGCCATCTGATCCATGAACTCGGTGCGGATCTGTACCTCGACCGGCACTCCGTGCGGCCCCACCAGCGAGGTGTGCAGCGACTGGTAGCCGTTGGTCTTGGGGATGGCGATGTAATCCTTGAAGCGGCCGGGGCGCGGCTTGTAGAGGCTGTGCATCTGCCCCAGCACCCGGTAACAGGTATCTATGTCCTTCACCTTGACCCGAAAGGCGTAGATATCCATTACCTCATGAAATTGCAGCTCTTTTTTCTCCATCTTGTTGTAGATGGAGAACAGGTTCTTCTCGCGGCCACTGACCTGATGCTCAATCCCCGCCTCTTTCAGACGACCGCTGATTTCGCTCTGGATGGAGTCGATGATCTCGCGGCGATTGCCACGGGCGCGGCGCACCGATTCGCGCAACACGCGGGATCGCATGGGATAGAGCGCCTCGAAACCCAGCTCTTCCAGCTCGTTCTTCATGGTGTGAATACCGAGGCGGTTGGCGATGGGGGCGAAGATTTCGAGGGTTTCCCGGGCGATGCGGCGGCGCTTGTCAGGGCGCAGCGAGCCTAGCGTGCGCATGTTGTGAGTGCGGTCGGCCAGCTTGATCAGAATGACCCGGATATCCTGGGTCATTGCCATCACCATCTTGCGGAAGTTCTCGGCCTGCGCCTCTTTGCGATCGCGAAATTTCAGCTTGTCGAGCTTGGAGACCCCGGCCACCAGTTCTGCAACCGCATTGCCAAACTGTTCGGCCAGATCGGCCTTGGTGACAGAGGTGTCTTCGATGACGTCGTGCAGCACGGCGGCCATCAGGGTTTCATGATCGAGGCGCATATCACCCAGGATTCGGGCAACGGCAACGGGGTGGGTGATATAGGGTTCGCCACTGGAACGCATCTGGCCCTGGTGGGCATCACGGGCCACCACATAGGCTTGCTTGAGCTTCTCAACCTGCTCTGGCGGCAGGTAGGAACTGGCTATTTCTTTAAGGTTTTCAAATAAATACAAGACAGTCCCCGCAGCGGTGAAACGGCAATTCGTGGAATTGAGGGTATAGCCCTGAGTTTGCGAGGTTTTCGAGCGGTTGAAATGGGGATGAACAGTCGGCACCCGGGCGGGTGCCAACCGGAGGAATAACTTAACCGCGGCCTTCGGCGATGGCAGCAACGGCAGCCAGCTCGGCGGCTTCCTGCTCTTGCTGCTCGTAGCGGTCCTGGGTGTCCATTACCTGGTTGTTGACCAGACCCAGTTCGATCTCACGCAGGGCGATCACGGTCGGCTTGTCGTTCTCTTCTTCAACCAGCGGATCTTTGCCTTGAACCGCGATTTGACGGGCGCGGCGTGCGGCGACCAGCACCAGGTCAAAACGGTTACCAACCTGTTTTACAGCATCTTCTACAGTAACGCGTGCCATGCAGGACTCCAGTTATGTGGGCTTTCTGTGTTTAGAAAAGCGGTGTTTAAAAATGACGCAAAAGTTTACTCGTTTTTGGCTTATTCTGCCAGTAACTGTTGCAGCAAGTTTTGTTGTGCCTGTTGCTGATGACGCATCTCCAGCCGTTGGCACTCAATAATGGACCTGAGCTGGAACAGCGCCTGCTCGAAGTCTTCATTGATAATGACATAGTCATACTCGTCGTAGTGCACCATTTCGGCAATGGCTTTCGCCATCCGGCCGGCAATCACTTCGGCGCTGTCCTGACCGCGCCCAATCAGGCGGCGCTCCAGCTCTTCGCGGCTAGGGGGCAGGATGAAAATGGATTTGGTCGGCATCTGCTCGCGGATCTGGCGGGCACCCTGCCAGTCGATGTCGAGGAATACGTCGATACCCTGCGCCAGACAGGCTTCGATGGCTGCGCGGGAGGTACCGTAGTAGTTGCCGAATACCTCGGCCCACTCCAGAAAATCGCCGCGCTCGATCAGCTCCTTGAACTCTTCCACCTTGACGAAGTGGTAGTGGACGCCGTGTTCTTCGCCGGGACGGGTGGCGCGCGTGGTGTGGGAGACCGACAGCTGCATCTTGCCAGCTTGATTGTGGTTGGTCAGCAAGGCGTTGAGCAGACTGGATTTACCTGCGCCGCTCGGGGAGGAGATGATATAGAGAGTGCCTTGTTGCGCCATGTTATTACCTTTAATCGGAACCCGCATTTTGGTTGTAGCAGAGGCCGCCGTCTTGTGCCCGAAAGGGAGACAGCCAAACGCATGATGCGGATAAATTCTTGGATCAGGGGGATGTAAAGGCGGCGAATTTTAACAGAAGGTGGCGAATAAAAAAACGGCCGGAATCATATTCCAGCCGATCAAAGTATTCGTAGCTTGCTGCGGGAGCGTAACCCACATCAGCCTGCATTGTGCCTTTGGCTGAGGGCAGAGGCTATCAGGTTATCCCTGCCTGATGGCTCGGAATTCCCGAGGTGCCCTGTCACTGCGGCAGCTGGCGATCTGCACAGAGCCGCTCGAACACGGCGATCACCTGCTCGCTGGTGATTTTTCGCATGGCCTCCGGGTCTTTGAGACGGGTGCGCCAGCTCAATTCGGCCAGCGGCTTGCCGGTCTCCTGCTCGACCAGCTCCCGATAGACGCTGACCACGTAGTCGCGGCAGAGATATGGGCCGGTACGCGCCGGATTGTGGTGGGCATAGAGGCCGATCACCGGCGTGCCGACAATGGTGGCCATATGGGTGGGGCCTGTGTCGGGGGCCAGCACCAGACTCGCCTCACCAATCAGCGCCAGCAGCTGCTTGAGGTTGGTCTGGCCAACCAGATCGACTGGTTTGCTTTGGCTGAGTTGCCGGATATCGGCAGCCAGATCCCGCTCCAGCTTGGCCGGCCCGCCACAGAGATAGACCTGAAAGCCCTTGTTGGCGGCGTGATCTGCCAGCGCGGCATAGCCTGCGGCCGTCCAGTTCTTGAAGGCCTTGCTGGCGGCGGCGCAGATCAGCAGGGTCGGTTTGCCGCCAATCTTCTCTTTTGCCCACGCCTGATGTTCGGAGCTGATGGGCAGTTGCCAGTCCGGGGTCAGATCCTTGATGCCGAGCTCTTTGGCGAAAGCGAGGAAACCGTCCAGCACGTGGGGGGAGGCAGGCGAAGGCACTTTGTGGTTGGTGAACAGCCACTGGCCGTCGTTGGCCCGTTCCCGATCAAACCCGAGTTTGACCTTGGCGCTGATGCCGAGGGTGGCGATGCTGGCGCGCATGGCTGCCTGCAGATGCAGCAGGGCATCAAACTGACGTCCCCTGAGGGTCTGCCACAGGTCGCGATAGCCGCGCCACCCCTTGCTCTTGTCGAAGGGGATCACCTCGACGCCGGGCAGATCGGCAAACAGGGTTGCCTCGATTTTGCCGGTGATCCAGGTGATACGGGTCTGTGGCCACTCCCGCTGGATGACGCGCACCAGCGCCAGTGCGTGGCAGCAATCCCCGATGGCGGAGAGCCGCAGAATGCAGATGGAGGAGGGAGGCGTTTGAAATAGCGGCATGATGTGGCGCACGGCTGGCAAAAAGGGTGGATGGCATTATGCAAACTCCCCTGTGGATTGTAAAATTGCGCGCAATCGTCAGCCGGGCTTTGCCACCCGAATAGCCGCCATGGCTGGCACATGTTGCGGGCATGCCACAGTCGCAGCCTCATCGCCCATACATAGGGGCGATCAACGACCCACCGAGCGGGATCTTCATGATGCTGATACAGACCGAACACAACCAGGTTTGCTGGTTCGCCGAAGGGGCCTTTCGCGACCCCACTTCCCAGTTATTCGAACCGGCCTGGTGGCAGAACAACCGTCAGGTGGTGGGAACCTCCATCGGTCGCGGCGTGACCTGGTTCGTCAAGGATGAGTCCCGCCATCTGGTGCTGCGCCACTACTATCGTGGCGGCATGGTGGGCAAGGTGGTGCGGGATCGCTTCTGGTTCGAAGGGGTCGAATCGAGCCGCGCCATGGCGGAATACACCCTGCTGGCCAAGTTGTGCGAACTGGGGTTACCGGTGCCGCGTCCGTTCGGTGCGCGGATGGCCAAACAGGGCCCATTTTATCGCGCCGACATCCTGATCGAGCGTATTCGCGGTGCCAAGGACATGGTCGCCCTGCTCAAGCAGGGGCCGGTTGCCAGCGAGGTGTGGCACAAGATTGGCCAGACGGTGCGCCAGCTGCACGATGCCGGCGTCTACCACGCCGATCTCAACAGCCACAACCTGCTGCTCGATAAAGAGGGCAAGGTGTGGGTGATCGATTTTGACAAGGGGGCGATCCGCTCCCCCGGCGAATGGCAGAAGGCCAATCTGGAACGCTTGCTCCGTTCATTCAATAAAGAGTCTCAACTGCATACCAGTTTCCACTTCGTACCGGAGAACTGGCAGACCTTGATGAACGGGTATCAGGGAAAAGCGCTCTGACCCTGTTGCTCGGCGTGAACGCCAATGTTACTTATTGAGCAGGTATTCAGATCCTGTTTCGAGGCGCCCCATGGAAATGCTCAAGACACCTTTGGTCGATGTGACTGCCCGGCTTGATCCGGGTCTGCTGTCTGATGCCATGGCGCTGCTGGAGGCGGGGATCTGGAGCTGGTCAGCCCAACATGGACTGCAGCGTGATCCCTCCTGCCTGCGCCTGTTGGGATTGGGAGAGTGCTGGCCGGATGATCTCGGCTGGCTGGATCGGGTTCATCCCGACGATGTTGCCCGGCTGGAAGATGCCCTGCTCGCCTGCCAGAGCGGCCGCAGCAGCGGTCTGCGCCTCGAATACCGCATTCTGCATCATCACGGTCACTACATCCGGCTGGAAGAGCGGATGCGTCGCGATGAGCGGGGCTATCTGCTGGGGGTTGTCCGTCACCTCGATCCCGCTGCCGTGCTGGTGGAGGAGCGACATGGCACCGATCCGCTGACCGGACTGGAGAGCCGTGGCCGTTTCGAGCAACTGCTTGAAGAGCGGCTGGCGACCGAGAGCGGCACTTTCAGTCTGCTGCAGTTTTCGGTCGATCACCTGGCCAAAATCCAGCAGTTGTTTGGTGAAGCGGCTTGCGACGCCATGCTGGCCAAGCTGGCGCGTATCGTACGTCACGAACTGCGGCGGGAAGATCCCTTCGCCCGCTGGGATGAGGACGGTTTTATCCTGATGCTCTCCCAGACCGAGCGGATGAGTGCGCTGGAGATCGCCGAGCGGCTGCGCCTCGAGATTGCCGATGCCAGCCTGCTGTCACAGCGGCCGGTCACCGTCAGCATCGGGCTGGTGCAGAGTCAGGCTGGCGAGCAGCTCGATCATCTGCTGGCCCGGCTGGCCAGCTGTCACAGTCAGGCCAGACGGCAGCACAACACCGTCGTCGGCTGAGTGAGGTCAGGGCTGGCCGCTTTTGTCACGCTGGCAGACCCAGAGCGAGGCCAGCATCAGCAGGCCGCCGATGGTCAGTCGGGTCAGGTCGGTATCCTTGCCCCAGAGCAGCAGATTGACCAGCAAGCCGGCCGGAATGAGCGCATTGTTCATAATGGCCAGCACTCCGCTGGTGACCCGCGTCGCCCCCTTGTTCCAGAGGAAGTAGCCGAGGCCGGAGGCACCCACCCCCAGCCAGAGCAGAATGCCCCACTGCAACCCTGACGTCGGATATTGCGGCTTGCCCAGCAGCCACCAGGCGGGCAGTGCGATCACCAGCGCTCCCAGATAGAAGCAGCCGAACACCGCCAGTTGCGGCGGTTGCTCCGCCTCCCGTGCCAGCAGTACCTTGTAGCCCACTTGACCCAGGGCGAAACAGAGGTTGGCCCCCTGCACCACCATAAATCCCAGCACATAGCTTTCGGTCAGGCCGTCGAAGCGGATGACGGCAGCCCCGAGCACCGCCAGCAGGGCGCCCCACAGATAGGTGGGCTTGAAGCGCCCTTCCAGCAGGTCGTGGAGCAGGGTGACGTAGATGGGGGTGAAGATGGTAAAGACCAGCACTTCCGGCACCGTCAGCAGCAGAAAGGAGTGGTAGTAGAAGAGATACATGATGCCGAGCTGGATGGCGCCCAGCGCCATCAGCTTGGCCGCCAGATCGGGGCGCAGCCAGCGGCGGCGCAGGAAGGGGAGAAACACCAGACTGGCGAGGGCGATGCGGGTCAGCACCGAGAAGTAGGCATCGACCTGGCCAGCGAGGTAGACCCCGATCAGGCTGAAGGAGAATGACCAGAGCAGGGTGACCCCTATCAAGTAGTTCATGTGTTTGATTTATCATCAGTTGTCAATTTTAAGGGGGCTATGATGGCCGAGATTGAAGCGGCAATCCAGCGTTTATGGGCGCGATTGCCACAGGTCGGAGCATTTTCCTTTACCGCCAGCAATGGCGAGGGGTCGGCGACCGACTGGAATGGTCGGGGCGAGGGGCGTGTGCAGGTGACCGATCATCAGGGGGGTTGGCTGTTTAACGAGCAGGGCCGTTACATCACGCCTCATGGCAGGGAGCTCGCCATGCACAACCGTTTCTGGTGGCAGCGCAGCGAGCGGGGGATCCGCCTTTCTCACCTGCGTTATGAAGTGCCGGTCGAGCTGTTTGAGCTGCTGCCGCAGGGGGATGGCCGCTGGCTGACCGCCGAACCCCATCTGTGCGGGGCGGATCACTACAGCGCCGAGTTGACCGAGATAGACGGCGGTTTTCTGCTGAGCTGGCAGATCACCGGGCCGCGCAAGAACGAGCGACTCAGCTATCGCTATCTGGTCTGACGCCGGCTGGCTGGCATAAAAAAACCGGCGCAGAGCGCCGGTAGCGGGGGACAAATCGGAGGTTTTTTAAAACAGTCCCAAAAACAGGAGAGATAGACTCTCGTCACACATTCAGAGATGGACTTCAGGCATTCAGGGCATAGCTCAGCATGGCTTGCAGCCTGCTATCGAAGAACCAGGGCAGCAGTACCATCAGCAGGCCCAGGATCCCTGCCAGCCGCTGGCGATATTGCCAGCCGGCAATCAGTACCAGACCACCGCACAGGGTGGTCAGGATGCCTGACATAGGGAGACCTCGCGCTGCATGCGACGCTGTTGCGCCCACTGGTTCATGGCGACCGAGCCGAGGATCAGGGCCAGGGCCACGCCGGTGGTGGGGTGGATCTGCTCGCCGAGGAACAGGGCACCCAGCATCACGCCGAACAGCGGCACCAGATAGTTGCTGAAGGAGGCGAACGTCGGGCCGGCCTTCTGGATCAGCGCCATGTAGAGGAAGTAGACCAGACCGGTACAGAGGGTACCCAGCACGGTAATCGCGCTCAGGGCCTGGGTGCTCGGCAGGGTCAGGCTGCTGAGGTCAACCATGAAGGGGGCGACCAGCAGCAACTGGATTGCCGAGGAGATCAGGATATTGCGGGCGACCACGACCGGATGATCCTTGGCGAAGCGCTTGATCATCAGCAGGCCGATGGCGAAGCAGCTGGCACCCAGCAGGATGGCCATGGCACCGAGCAGGCCGGCGTTCATGCCCTGGGAGAGTTTCGGCCAGAACAGGGTGAGCACACCGGCAAAGCCGATGATCACGGAAAGCAGACCGGTTTTGGTGATTCTTTCACCAGAAATAAACAGCG
Organism: Aeromonas sp. 97A; assembly: GCF_051919185.1. NCBI lineage: Bacteria > Pseudomonadati > Pseudomonadota > Gammaproteobacteria > Aeromonadales > Aeromonadaceae > Aeromonas > Aeromonas sp. 97A. The sequence continues at coordinate 3,757,295 of NZ_JBQBFF010000001.1, forward strand.
GTGCAGCCAGAATGGTCACAAACGGGATACAACCCATGACCACGGCGGCGATGGCGCTATCCACATACTGTTGGCCCCAGGCGACCATGATGAAGGGGATGGTGGCATCCAGCAGGGCGATCAGCATATAGGTGCGCCACGGGGTGTGCTCACTCTTGAGCCGCATGAACAGGCAGAGCAGACCCAGGGTCAGGCTGCCGCACAGAGCACGACCGGCAGCCACCAGAATGGGGGGCAACTCGGCAACGGCCTGGTGCATGAAAATGAACTGGGAACCCCACAGCAGGCCAATGGCCAGCAATAACAGATAGCTACGCATTTGAATCTCCGATGTATTAAGCCAGCGCATTCTAGGCAATCTGTTACTATGGTAAAAATGAATTGTTGGCATTTAACTATGGCTAATATCGATGGATAGCTCGCTCGCCCGTCTCGACCTCAACCTGCTCGCTGTATTCGACATGCTGATGCAGGAGCGCAATGTCACCCGTGCCGCCGAACGGCTGCATCTCTCCCAATCCACCGTCAGTCACGCCTTGGGGCGGCTGCGGGTGGCGCTGGATGACCCGCTGTTTGTGATGAGTCGGCGCGAGATGATGCCGACCGAGCGGGCCAAGGCGCTGGCCGGGCCGGTGCGCCAGGCGCTGGCGATGCTGGAGCAGGGATTACGGCAGGCCAAGGGGTTTGATCCCGCCAGCGCGCGGCGGATTTTCCGCATCGCCACCCCGGGCTCGGTGGAGCACGGGTTGGTGCCGGTGCTGGTGGATAGGCTCCATCGGCAGGCCCCTCACTGTCGGCTTGAGGTGTGCGAGCTGGCGGACAGCGACTACGAGCGGGAGCTGGAGAAGGGGGAGCTGGATCTGGTGATCGGTTTCGCCGGGGCGAATCACCTCTCACCCCGCTTGTGGCGGGAGGAGTGGTTCAACAACCCGCTGGTCTGCCTGTCGCCGCTCGGCAGCGAATTGCCCGATGTGCTGACTCCGGTCGAGCTGGTGAGCCGTCCCCACATCCACACCTCCAGTTGGGGTCACAGTCAGGCGATGGTGGAGCTCTGGCTGGCCCGCTTCGGGGTGGAGCGGGAGCTGGGGGTCAGGTTACCGAGCTTTATGGCTGTGCCGCCGCTGATGGCGACTGGCCGCTATCTGGTGGTGGTGCCCGAGATGATCGGGCGCCACTTCTGCCGCTACTACCCGCTGCGGATGCATCAACTCGATCCCGCCATCCCCATCGTCTACCTGATGGCGGGGCACCCGCTCACCGCCCATGACGAGGCGATAGGCTGGTTCAAGAGCCTGCTGCACCAGCTGGTGTTCGACCTCTATGGCGACGATGCGCTCGGGACCCCCGCTCAGCGGATGCTGGCGAAGTAATCCAGCCCCATGGCGCTTTTCACCTCCGCCAATACCTCATCGGTGATGATGCGGGCCTGCTCGGTGCCCTGATAGAGCAGTTCCAGCAGCATCTTCTTGTCGGCAATGGCCGCGGCACGGCGCTCCCGCATCGGGGCGAGCAGGGTCTGCAGGCAGTCATTGAGCACCTGTTTGCAGCGCATGTCCCCCAGCCCGCCGCGCCGGTAGTGGGCCTTCATCTCGGCAACCAGCTCCTTGTCCGGATGGAAGGCATCGAGATAGGCGAACACCGTATTTCCCTCCACCTGACCCGGATCGCTCACCTTGAGGTGGTTGGGGTCGGTATACATGGCGAACACCGCCTGTTTGACCTCTTCCGCCGACATGCCGAGTTCTATGGTGTTGCCGAGGGATTTGGACATCTTGGCCTTGCCATCGATGCCGGGTAGGCGGCCGGTGTCGCTCAGGATCGGCTGGCATTCGGTCAGCACCTCTTTGCCTACCAGAGAGTTGAAGCGGCGGACGATCTCGTTGGTCTGCTCCAGCATCGGCAGCTGATCTTCCCCGACCGGCACATGGCTGGCGCGAAAGGCGGTGATGTCGGCGGCCTGACTGACCGGATAGACCAGAAAACCGGCCGGCAGCGTGCGTTCGAACCCTTTCTGCTGGATCTCTGCCTTGACGGTGGGATTGCGCTCCAGCCGGGCGACGCTGACCAGATTGAGGTAGTAGCAGGTGAGCTCGGCGAGGGCGGGCAGGGCGCTCTGCAGGCAGAAGGTGGTCTTGGCCGGGTCGAGACCGACCGCCAGATAGTCAGCCATCACCTCCAGCACGTTGTCGGTCACCTTGGCCGGATTGTGGCCGTTGTCGGTCAGCGCCTGCAGGTCGGCGATCATCACGAATTGACGATAGTGGTGCTGGGCTTCGACACGCTGGCGCAGGGAGCCGACATAGTGGCCGATGTGCAGTTTGCCGGTGGGACGATCGCCAGTCAGGATTACGGGGTTGTGCATGTCACTCTCTCCAGTTGGGTGAGCCGGGAGGCGACAAAGGGATAAAAACAGTTGACCGCCTCTCGGCGGTCACGGTGTTTTCTTTGGGAAATCTTGAATAGAAACGCGGTGCCGCCTGTTTAGGAGCAGCACCACCAGTAGTTGTGATTGAATGCGGTCATGTTCATAGCAAATCAAACTACGCCGGTTTCATTACTTCTGCAAGGGGACGACCAGCAGATCGCAGGGTACCGTATTCATCAGCTGACGGGCACTCGAGGTGAGCAGGCTCCAGAAGCTCTGGCGATGGCCGCACACCAGCAGGTCGATCTCGTACTCCTTGACCGCCTGATTGACCCGTTCGCTCAGATCGCCGCAGATCACCAGCTTCTTCTCGATGGGATAGTCCACCGAGGCCAGAAATGCCTCCAGCTTCTCTTTCGCTTCGGCGATCACCTGATCCTGCACGTTGTCGATGTCGATATCGATCATCTCGGTGTAGAGATCCTTGAGGTCCACATCGACATGGATAACCGACAGCTTGGCGCCGTTGGAGCGGGCTCTGTCCACCGCCTTGTCGATCACCTTGCGGTTGTCTTCAGAGAGGTCGATCGCAGCCAGAATATGCTTGTAATAGGTTGTTCCACTCATGGGGGTTCTCCTTACCGATCTTTCAGCCCACTATACCAATCTCTGCTGAAACTAAAATGGTGCCTCAGGCACAGTTTTGGGATTTAAATGAGTTTAATGACGTGTGACACAGGGTCAGCCACTCAGTTATTAACCACTATTTGCCTATAAATTAAACAATAGTTTGACGCCGGTCACACCCCCCGGCTTGCCGATCAGGGGGGAGAGGCATAGGATGGGCCCGTGCTTCGCAATGAACACAAAACAACAAAAAGCATCTGAATACCGCTTTGGGGAGCCACGTGCTCCCTTTTGTTTTTCTGCCTCAATTCTCGCGGCTTTTCTGACTGATAGCGATCCGGCATCAAGTTAATCTCCTTCGATTTGGTTATGCTGTAGCCAGTTTCTTTGGAGGCCTTCCCATGATCATTCATCCCCAGATTCAAGGTTGTGTTCCCCGCAACTGTCATCCCATCGGCTGTCGCGCCGCCGTGCAGCAGCAGATCGAACGTATCAAGGCCGCTGGCCCGTTCAACGGCCCCAAGCGGGTGCTGGTGCTGGGTGCCTCCTCCGGGTTTGGACTGGCGTCGCGCATTGCACTCGCCTTTGGGGCCGGTGCCGACACCATCGGTATCTCCTTCGAGCGCGGCCCTTCCGACAAAGGGCTCGGCAGCGCCGGTTGGTACAACAACATCTGGTTTCGCAAGGAGGCGGAGCAGGAGGGGCGTATCGCCATCAACCTGATTGGCGATGCCTTCTCCGACGGCATGCGCCAGCAGGCCATCGACACCATCCGCCAGCAGCTGGGGCAGGTGGATCTGGTGATCTATTCGCTCGCAAGCGGCATCCGGGTGCTGCCCGATGGCACGCAAGTGCGCTCGGTGCTCAAGACCACCGGCCAGCCATTCAGCGGTTGGGGGCTGGATCTGGAGCGCGATACCTTGGTGCAGCAGTCGCTGGCACCTGCCACGCCGGAGGAGATCCGCGACACCGTCACCGTGATGGGGGGCGAGGATTGGCAGCTCTGGATGCAGGCGTTGCAGCAGGCCGGTTGTCTCGCCCCCGGTGCGCAAACCGTGGCCTACTCCTACATCGGCCCCGAATCCACCTATCCCCTCTATCGCGATGGCACCATCGGTTATGCCAAGGAGCATCTGCACGCCACCGCCGAGACCATCAACCTGCAACTGGCCGAGATTGGTGGCCACGCCTGGGTATCGGTCTGCAAAGCGCTGGTGACCAAGGCGAGCGCCTATATTCCTGTGTTGCCGGTCTATCTGGGCCTGCTGATGGGGGTGATGAAGGAGCGCGGTGTCCATGAGGGCTGCATCGAGCAGATGCAGCGACTGTTTGCCGCCAAGATGTATGGGGCCAATGGGGTGGTGGCCGATGGCAACCGGCTGATCCGGATGGATGACCACGAGCTCGACCCGGCTATTCAGGCCGCCGTTTCGGCGCTCTGGCCCAAGGTGACGCTGGAGAATTTCCACGTGCTGGGGGATTTTGCCGGGCTGCGGCAGGATTTCATGCAGCTCAACGGCTTCGAGCTGCCGGGCGTCGATTATGCTGCGCCGGTGGATGTCGCCTCCCTTGGGGAGCTGACCCCCTGAGCTGAAAGAAACGGGATCTCCCTCTCGTTGGCGGGTTGATTCGTGACGGGAGTGTGGCGACAATCGATACCAAATCACTGAGGAGAAACAAGATGCTGGCCCAAGCCATGATCGAGAAGTTGAACGAGCAGATTAACCTGGAGTTCTACTCCTCCAATCTCTATCTGCAGATGAGCGCCTGGTGCGAAGACAAGGGCTTTGAAGGGGCGGCGACCTTCCTGCGTCAGCACGCGGTCGAGGAGCGCCAGCACATGGAGCGTCTGTTCACCTACGTGAGCGAGACCGGCGCCATGCCAAAACTGGGTGCCATCGATGCCCCTCCCCACGAGTTCAAGTCGCTGGGCGACGTGTTCCGTACCACCCTGGAACACGAGTACCACATCACCAAGTGCATCAATGGTCTGGCTCACGTAGCCTTCACCACTCAGGACTACTCCACCTTCAACTTCCTGCAGTGGTATGTGGCCGAGCAGCATGAAGAGGAGAAGCTGTTCAAGAGCATCGTCGACCGTCTGGGTCTGGTGGGTGAAGATGGCAAAGGCCTCTACTTCATCGACAAGGAGCTGGCCGAACTGGCCAAGGGCGCCCCTGCCAGCATCATGGACAGCAACGCCTGATAGTCGTGGACACTTAGTGTTCAGCCAGTACAATAACGGCCCTTTTAAGGGCCGTTGTTTATTCTGGTGCGCAGTCACCGTTGTGATGTCAGCCAGAGGCAATCTCGGTTCTGGCCAGGTGCCGTTTCTATTTTGATAAGTGAGTGATGATGAAGCAGGTCGATGTGGTGGTGATCGGGGCCGGTGCGGCCGGATTGATGTGTGCGGCGCAGGCGGGCTACCGTGGCCGCTCCGTGCTGGTGCTCGACAACGCCAAGAAGCCGGGCCGCAAGATCCTCATCAGTGGCGGTGGTCGCTGCAACTTCACCAACCATCAGGCTGGCGCTCACGCCTACCTGTCGGAGAATCCCCACTTCAGCAAGTCGGCGCTGGCCCGCTACACCCAGCAGGACTTTATCGATCTGGTGGACCGCCACGGGGTCAACTATCACGAGCGCACTTTGGGGCAGCTGTTCTGCCTCGAGAGTGCCAAGGATATCGTCGATGTGCTGCTCACCGAGTGCGACTGGGCCGGGGTGACCCTGCAGTTCCAGACCGAGATCCTCACCGTCAGCAAGCAGGACGAGGGCTTTCTGCTGACCACCAGCAAGGGTGAGATCGGCTGTCACTCGCTGGTGGTGGCGACCGGCGGTCTCTCCATGCCCAAGCTGGGTGCGACCCCTTACGGCTTCAAGCTGGCGGAGCAGTTCGGTCTCAACGTGCTGCCGACCCGCGCCGGACTGGTGCCCTTTACCCTCCATCAGGCCGAGAAAGAGGCGTTCGCCGATCTGGCGGGCATCAGCCTGCCGGTGGCGGTGACCGCCGAGGATGGCACTCGCTTCAAGGAGGCGATGCTGTTCACCCATCGCGGCCTCTCCGGCCCCGTGATCCTGCAGATCTCCTCCTACTGGCATGCGGGTGAGAAGATCCACATCAACCTGCTGCCGGAGCTGGATATTCCGGCTGCCCTGCGTGAATGGGCGCAGGCGCACCCGGCGCAGGAGCTGAAAACCGTGCTGGGGCGCGAGCTGCCCAAGCGCTTCGTCGACAAGCTGGTGGAGCTGGGCCAGCTGGTCAGCAAGCCGATGCGCCAGTACAACGAGCGTGAACTGGAAGCGGTGGCCAACTTGCTGGGTGACTGGCAGATCCTGCCCAACGGCACCGAGGGGTATCGCACCGCCGAAGTGACCCTGGGGGGCGTCGATACCAACGAGCTCTCCTCCAAGACCATGGAGGCCCGCAAGGTGCCCGGCCTCTACTTCATCGGTGAAGTGGTGGATGTGACCGGCTGGCTCGGTGGCTACAACTTCCAGTGGGCCTGGTCCTCCGGCTGGGTGGCCGGTCAGTACTGTTGATGTCGTTGGGGCTGGTTTATCCGGCCCCGATTTATTGGTCAGGGTTATTGTGATCGGTCGGGTTGTCGCAAGGGGGTGCAGATGCTTGAGAATCAGATGATGTTGTTGGCGGTGTTCGAACGGGCGGCGCTGATGCTGATGACCCTCTTCTTCCTGACCCGCACCCGGCCGTTCCAGCGGCTGTTCCAGAAGCGGGATCACACCCCGGCAGAGCTGGTGCTGGTGGCCTCCATCTTCGGCCTGTTTGCGGTGTTCAGTACCTACACCGGCATTCCGGTGGAGGGGGCGCTGATCAACGTGCGGATCATTGCCATTATCTCCGGTGGCATCCTGTTCGGCCCCTGGGTCGGCATTCCGGCCGGGGTCATCTCCGGTCTGCACCGCTATCTCATCGACATGGATGGTCACACTTCCATCCCTTGCCTCATCGCCAGCATTATTGCCGGCCTGCTCGCCACCTGGCTGCACCTGCGTTGCCGCAAGTCGCGGCTCTGGCTCTACGGCATTCTGGCGGGAATGCTCTGTGAAGGGCTGACCATGCTGCTGATCTGGCTGCTGACCGAGCCCCACGAAGTTGGGGTGGAGATCGTCAACCATATCGCCTATCCGATGATCGCCGGGGCGCTCTGCATCGGCCTTATCATCAAGCTGGTGCAGGATCTGGATGACGAGAAGGAGCTGATTGCCGCCAAGCAGGCCAAGCTGGCGCTCGATATCGCCAACAAGACGCTGCCGTTCTTCCAGAACATCGATCGCCACTCCCTCAGTCAGGTGTGCGATGTGATCCGGCGCGACATCAGCGCCGATGCGGTGGCCATCACAGATACCCATGACGTGCTGGCTTATGTCGGGGTGGGCAAGGACTATTACGAGTTGGATGAGCACCACGCCATCAGCGGCATGACCCAGCAGGCGGTGCTGCTCGACCAGATCATCATCAACAACGATCTGCGCCAGTATCACCTCTCCGATTTCCACTCGGTCATCATTATTCCGCTGCGGGAGAACGGCTCGGTGAGCGGCACCCTCAAGATCTACTACCGCCGCACCCACAGCATCACCAGTTCGCTGCGAGAGATGGCGGTGGGCCTCTCCCAGCTCATCTCCACCCAGATGGAGGTGTCGCGCATCGAGCAGCTCAAGGAGATGACCCGCAAGGCGGAGTTCACCGCCCTGCAGAGCAAAATCAACCCGCACTTCCTGTTCAATGCCCTCAACGCTATCTCGTCGCTAATCCGCATCCGTCCCCAGCAGGCGCGCCAGCTCATCGCCAATCTGGCGGATTACCTGCGCTACAACCTCAACAAGGGGGATGAACTCATCGACATTCAGGAGGAGCTGCAGCAGGTGCGCGACTACGTGGCCATTGAGCAGGCCCGCTTCGGCGACAAGCTGGAGGTGGTGTTCGAGGTGGACGATGTGCACATTCAGGTGCCGAGCCTGCTGTTGCAGCCGCTGGTGGAAAACGCCATCCTGCACGGCATCCAGCCCCGCAGTGCGCCGGGTCGGGTCACCATCGAGGTAAAACAGCTGGCGGGTGGCATCCGGGTATCGGTACGGGACACCGGTTACGGCATCAGTCAGGCGGTGATCGACGGGGTGGCCGCCGGTCGGGTGGAGAGCCGCAGCATCGGCCTGATGAACGTGCATCAGCGGGTCAAGCTGCTCTATGGCGACGGCCTGCACCTCAAGCGGCTGGAGCCGGGTACCGAAGTGAGTTTCTATCTGCCGGATCAGGAGTCGATGCCATGCTGAGTGCCATCATGGTTGAGGATAAGTGTGTGCCGCGAGAGGTGTTGTCATGCTGAAAGCGATCATAGTGGAAGACGAGTATCTGGCTCGCGAGGAGTTGATCTATCTGGTGAATCAGCACAGCCAGATCGAGATAGTGGCGAGCTTCGAGGATGGGCTGGAGGCGTTCAAATACCTGCAGGATCACGAGGTGGATGTGGTGTTTCTGGATATCCAGATCCCCTCCATCGATGGCCTGCTGCTGGCCAAGAACCTGCACAAGTCGAGTCATCCGCCCCACATCGTCTTCGTCACCGCCTACAAGGAGTTTGCGGTGGAAGCGTTCGAGCTGGAGGCATTCGACTACATCCTCAAGCCCTACAACGAGCCCCGCATCATCAATCTGCTGCAAAAGCTCGAGCATGCGGGCAAGTCGCAGCCAGCTTCCACGGGGGAGGCGAGCGGTGAGGGGTGCAGCCCGCACAATCGCACCGTCAATCTGGTGAAGGGGGAGCGCATCATCGTCACCCCCTGCGAGCAGATCTACTACGCGGAAGCCGACGAGAAGCTTACCTATGTCTACACCCGTGATGACCGCTACGTGATGACCATGACCATCAGCGAGTTTGTCAGCCGGTTGCCTGCCGAGGGCTTCTTCCGTTGCCACCGCTCCTACTGCGTCAACATCAACAAGATCCGCGAAATCGTCCCCTGGTTCAACAGCACCTATCTCATCCGGCTCCATGATCTGCCGTTCGAGGTGCCGGTCAGTCGCAGCAACATCAAGGCGTTCCGTCAGCTGATGCGGCTCTGATTGTCATTCATTCCCGCCGATCTGCATTTCATGCCTTAATCGATCGGCGCGAACTGCGTCTTGTCTATAGTGGCCCCAGTTTCCTTAAGGCCATCGACCGAGACGCATCATGACCATCGATCTGAATCGCACCCGGTACCTGACACTGGTCGGTACCATCATCACCCAGTTTGCACTGGGTTCTGTCTACACCTGGAGCCTGTTCAACGCCCAGCTCTCCGACAAGCTGGACGAGCCGGTGAGTCAGGTCGCTTTCGCTTTCGGCCTGCTCAGCCTGTCGCTGGCAGTCGCCTCCTCCATGGCGGGCAAGCTGCAGGAGCGGTTCGGGGTGCGTAACGTGACCCTGGGCGCTGGCGTGCTGCTCGGCATCGGCTTCTTCCTCACCGCCCACGCCAGCAATCTGGCGATGCTCTACCTCTGCGCGGGCATTCTGGTCGGTTTTGCCGACGGTACCGGTTACCTGATGACCCTCTCCAACTGCGTGAAGTGGTTCCCGGAGCGCAAGGGGCTCATCTCCGCCTGCTCCATCGGTGCCTATGGCCTCGGCAGTCTCGGTTTCAAATACATCAACCTGCTGCTGCTCTCCAGCTCCGGCCTTGAGACCACCTTCCAGCTGTGGGGGCTGATCGCCATGTCCATGGTGCTGGTGGGCGGCATGCTGATGAAGGATGCACCCAAGCAGGCCGCCTCCGTGCAGCAGAGCGAGAGCCGTGACTTCACCCTGGCCGAGGCGATGCGCAAGCCGCAGTACTGGATGCTGGCGCTGATGTTCCTCACCGCCTGCATGAGCGGCCTCTACGTCATCGGCGTGGCCAAGGATATCGGCGAAAACATGGTGGGTCTGCCAGCCGTGGTCGCCGCCAATGCCGTCGCCATCATCGCCATGGCCAACCTGGGTGGCCGTCTGGTGCTGGGTATCCTCTCCGACAAGATGTCCCGCATCCGGGTTATCACCATCGCCCAGCTGATTACCCTGGCGGGCATGGCGCTGCTGCTGTTCGTGCCGCTCAATGCCAACCTCTTCTTTGTGGCGGTTGCCTGTGTGGCGTTCAGCTTCGGTGGCACCATCACCGTCTACCCCTCGCTGGTGAGCGACTTCTTCGGTCTTAACAACCTGACCAAGAACTACGGCGTCATCTATCTGGGCTTTGGTCTGGGCAGCATCATCGGCTCCATCGTGGCCTCCCTGTTTGGCGGCTTTATGGCGACCTTCCACCTGATCCTGGTGTTGCTGGTGGTGGCGCTGGTGCTCTCCCTCACCATCCGCCTGCCGGCACCGGTAGTGGTGGAGCGGGCCTGATAAGTCTCCCTGCCACAGCAAGCAAAAACAGAGACCCGGGCCATGCCCGGGTCTTTGCATTTCCGATGCTCGATCAGCGTGGCGCTAGCCCCAGCAGCTGGCGGGCCTGACGGCAGCTCTCCTCCACCATTGGCCAGTCGTCACCGGTCACCGTGATATGGCCCATCTTGCGGCCGTGGCGGGGTTTGCCCTTGCCGTAGAGGTGCAGCTGCAGGCCGGGCAGCGTCAGCAGGGAAGCCCAGTCGGGCGTGCAGTTCTGCCAGAGATCACCCAGCAGGTTGATTAACAGGGCGGGCCGCACGGCGATCTGCTCTGGTAGCGGCAGATCGCACAGGGCCCGTACCTGTAACTCGAACTGGCTGCATGCGGCGTTGTCGAGGCTGGGGTGGCCCGAGTTGTGGGGGCGGGGCGCCAGCTCGTTGACCAGCAGGCGCCCCTCCACCAGAAAGAACTCCACCGTCAGTACCCCGACGTAATCGAGGGCGGCAATCAGTCGCTCAGCGATCCCTTTGGCCTCGCGCTCCAGCGATGGCACGTTGGCCGGGGAGCGAGTCTGGTCGAGAATGCCGCCGCTGTGCCAGTTCTGCACCAGCGGCAGGGCGCTGATGGCGCCGCTCGGGCTGCGGGCCAGGGTCAGGGCAAACTCCCCCTCTAGCGCCAGCCGTTTCTCCAGCACGCAGGGCACACCACTGGCTGCCAGTGCCGTCGCCAGCTCATCCAGATTGCTCACCTGCCACTGCCCCTTGCCGTCGTACCCCTCGCGGGCCGTCTTGAGAATGGCGGGGAGGATTTCGCTGGCCTGTGCGGGGATGGGATCTTCCGGCAGTAGCGCGAGATAGGGGGCGACCGGGATGTCCGCTCCGCGCAGAAAGGCTTTCTCCTCGCGCCGATCCTGACAGATGCGCACCGCGCTGGCGGCCGGGCGCACCGGCTTTTGTTTTTCGAGCAGGGCGAGGGTGGTGGCGGGCACATTCTCGAACTCGCAGCTGATGGCCTCGCAGTAGCTGGCCAGTTCGTGCAGGGCGGCGGTGTCGTCATAGGGGGCGACAATATGGTGATCGGCTGCGGCACCGGCGATGCTGGCCGGGTCGGGATCCAGCACCACTACCTTGTAGCCGAGGCGGTGGGCGGCCATCACGAAGTAGCGGCCAAGCTGGCCGCCTCCCAGCATGCCGAGAGTAGCGGGTGGCAGTATCATGTCGGCTCCTCCAGTTGCAGTGCCAGCACCCGATCTCGCTCGCGGGTGCGGAAGTCGTCGAGCTGCTGCCGGTAGCGGGAGGCATCGCCGTCTTGTGCAACGGAGAGCAGAGAGACCGCAAACAGGGCGGCGTTGGCGGCCCCCGCCTCGCCGATGGCGAAGGTGGCGACCGGCACTCCTTTGGGCATCTGCACGATGGAGAGCAGGGAGTCCATCCCCTTGAGATGACGGGAGGGGATGGGCACCCCCAGCACCGGCAGCGTGGTCTTGGCGGCGATCATGCCCGGCAGGTGAGCGGCGCCACCGGCTCCGGCGATGATGGCGCGCAGGCCGCGCTCGCGGGCAGTGGCGGCATACTCGAACAGCAGATCCGGGGTGCGATGTGCCGAGACTACCTGCGCCTCGTAGGGCACGCCGTGCTCCTTGAGGATGCGGGCGGCAGCCTGCAGCACGGGCCAGTCGGAGTCGGAGCCCATTACCAGGCCGATCAGGGGAGGGGTGTTCATTTTCTCTGAATCCTTGCTGTTAAACGTTTGTTTTTGGTAAACAAAAAGAGCCGGCAAGCCGGCTCAGAATTTCTCTGGTCGCACGATTTCGACCGGTTGCAGAAAGGCGATCATGGCGTAATCGGGGTAGTAACGACTCTGCAGGTGGGCCAGCAGCCGTTCCGCCTGCTCCCGGCTGCAGATCGCCTCCAGCCGGATGTTGCCGCTCTCGCTCCAGCTGGCGTTGCGCTCACCATGATCCCCCCGGCCACGGGCATCTGTGATGGTGTAGCCGCGCAGCCCCTCGCGGGTGAGGGTGCGCAGCAGGGTCGGCTCCAGATTGGCTTCCGTGATGACGGTCAGCAGGGTGCGGGTCTCGGTCTGCATGTGACTACTCCGTGAAGTGGCGGGCCCAGCTGTGGTAGAGCGGGATCCCCAGCATGATGTTGAACGGGAAGGTGATCCCCAGCACGGCGCTGAGTGATAACCCCGGGTTGGCCTGGGGCACGGCGATGCGCATGGTGGCAGGCACGGCAATATAGGAGGCGCTGGCCGCCAGGGTGGCCAGCAGGGTCAGGCCGCCGAGGGAGAGCCCCATCAGCTGGCCAGCTGCCAATCCCAGTCCCGCTGAGGCGAGCGGCATCAACAGGGCGAAGCCGAGCAGGAACAGGCCGTGGCGGCGCAGATCCTGACACTGACGGGCGACGATGAGGCCCATCTCCAGCAGGAACAGCGCCAGCGCACCCTTGAACAGGTCGACAAACAGCGGTTTGAGCGGGGCAATTCCGTCCGGCCCGGCCAGATAGCCGATGGCCATGCCGCCGAGAAGCAGAGTTACCCCTTTGCCGAGGAAGGTTTCGTGGGCCAGCATGCGCCAGCGGGTCTCGCGACTGATGCCGCGGACCAGCACTATGCCCACCAGAATGGCCGGGATCTCCATCACCGCGAGAAAGATGGAGAGCTGGGATTCAAAGCTGATGCCCCGCTCGGTCAGCCAGTTCACCCCGACCGCAAAGGTGGCGACGCTGACCGAGCCATAGTGGGCAGCGGTGGCGGCGGCATCGACCCGGTTCATCTTGAGGCGCAGCACGGCAAAGCCGAGCAGGGTCTGCACCACGCCGAGCAGGATCACCAGCGCCAGTTGTGGCAGCAGGGGCAGCAAGGATTGCTGGGCCAGACCGACGCCGCCCTTGAGGCCGATGGCCAGCAGCAGGAAAAGGGAGAGTGTATCGTAGAGCGCGGGCGGTAATTTCAGCTCGGAGCGCACCAGACCGGCCAGCAGACCAAACAGAAAGAAGAGTACAACAACGTCCAGCATGATGGTTCGCAGGGCAGTTCAGATAATGGTTGCATGCTAGAGCCCGCAATGTTTCGATAAAATCAGATTTTCGCTGATGGTTGTTCGGTAAAAACTGATAGGGAACGGCATGCTCAACTACAAACAGCTCTACTACTTCTGGCATGTGGCACGCAGCGGCAGCGTGACGCAGGCCGCCGAACAGCTGCATCTCACGCCGCAGACCATCAGCGGTCAGGTGGCCGAGCTGGAGCAGTCCCTCGGAGTGGCGCTGTTCAACCGGGTGGGGCGGCGTCTGGTGCTGACTGCTGCGGGTCGGCAGGCGCAGGAGCAGGCGGGGGCCATTTTCTCGCTCGGTGCCGAGCTGGAGCACACCCTGCGCCACGCCAGTCAGGAGCTGACCATGCAGGTGGGGATCGCCGATTCGGTACCCCGCACTCTGGCGTTCGAGCTGCTGGCTCCCGCCATGGCGCTGGCGACCCCGCTGCGGCTGGTGTGTCACGAGGAGCGGGCCGAGCAGCTGTTCAGCGAGCTGGCCCGCCACAAGCTGGATATGGTGCTGATCGATCGCCCGCTCCCTCCCGACAGCGGCGTGCGTGGCTATAACCACGAGTTGGGGCGCAGCCCGCTGGCGCTGTTTGCCAGCCCCGAGCTGGCGGCGCGGGCGCGGGATGGTTTTCCCGCCTCGCTGGAGGGGTTGCCGTTGCTGATCCCCGGAGAGAAGTCGGCTACCCACGATCGGCTGCTGGTGTGGTATCGCCAGCAGGGCATTCATCCCCATCTGGTGGGGCAGTTTGATGACTCCACCCTGATGAAGTCGTTCGGCAAGGCGGGGATGGGGATCTTCCCGGCGCCGCTGGCGATGGCCGACGAGATTGGCCGCCTCTACGGAGTGGAGCGGATTGCGACCCTCACCGACGTTACTCTCTCTTATTATCTGGTCTCGGCAGGGCGCCATCTCTCCCATCCCGGGGTACAGGCGGTGATGGAGGGGGCCCAACAGCGGCTGGCGGCGTTGGCGGGCAATAAATAGAAATCTGGATGGCTATACATCCAGCTTGGCTCTGCCTATAATCCTCCCGCTTTGGCGCATCATGCTTAATAGGGAATCCGGTGAGAATCCGGAGCTGGCGCGCAGCGGTAAGGGGGAACGAAGCGACATCAGGGCACTGCCGTCAGGCGGGAAGCCGTCGCCGTAGGCCATCAGCCCCCGAGCCCGAAGACCTGCCAGAGTTCGTATTTCGGGCCGAGAGAAACCGGCCACGAAGTAGATACTTACGCGAACTTAAGGATCTCTCATGTCGAAGAAATTTCTGGCGGCTGCCCTGTTGCCGACGGCGGCGTTTGCCCAGCAGCTGACCATTCCCGTCAATCCCACCATGGTGGTGACCGCTACCCGCGTCGCCCAACCTGCCTCCAGCGTGCTTGCCCCGGTCAATGTGGTGACCCGGGACGAGATCGATCGCCTGCAAGCCCAGACCGTGACCGATGTGGTCAAGACCCTGCCCGGTGTGGAAGTGGTCAGCAATGGTGGCCGAGGCCAGCTTAGCTCGCTGCGGGTGCGTGGTGGCACCTCTTCCCAGACGCTGGTGCTGGTGGATGGGGTACGCAGTGCCTCCCTGACCGCCGGGATGACCGAACTGAACAACCTGCCACTCAATCAGGTCGAGCGGATCGAGTATATCCGCGGCCCGCGCGCCACCATCTACGGCTCCGACGCCATCGGTGGGGTGATCAACATCATTACCCGTCCCGACAAGGGGACAAATCAGCACAAGTTCAATATCGGTGCTGGTTCCCATCAACAGCGACAGGCCGCTTTCAGTAGTGCCAGCCAGGTCGGTGAGGCGGGTCAGCTCAAGGTGGCTGGCGGTTTTGATGATGAAGAGGGTTACAACGTACACCCCTTGCCCGGCATCAACGATGGTGACCGTCACGGGCATCAGGGCTACAACGCCATGCTGGACTACCAGCAGGCGCTCGGCAGCAATTGGGATCTGTTCGGTACAACCCGCTGGTTCCGCAATGTCGCCCAGTACGACCGCTCTTCTGCGGCTTCCGCTTGGGGGCCTGCCACCCATCAGCGCAACGAGACCTGGACTGAAAACCAGAGCTATCAGCTGGGGTCGCGCTATCACGATGATCGTTATCTGAGTGAGTTGCGTGGCGCCTTCTCCAAACAGGATGCGTACGACTATCAGGACAACAGTGGCCGCGATCAGGCCAATACCCGGACCTACACCCGCCAGTACAGCCTGAACTGGGTCAACAGCTTGAAATTGAACGAGAGCTGGACGCTGGGAGGCGGGGCCGATTGGCAGAGTGATCGACTGGATGATCGCTCCCGCTCCTCCGGCGCCACATATCCGGCCGACGCCAAAGAGCGGGACAATACCGGCCTCTATGCCCTGGCCCAGTTCGACAACCAGACCTGGCAGGCCGAGCTGAGCGGCCGTAGCGATGACAACGAGCAGTTTGGTCGTCACAACACCTGGCAAACCGGCGCAGGCTGGCGTTTTGTCGAGGATTACCGCCTGAGTGCCCGCTACGGCACCGGTTTCCGCGCCCCCTCCTTTAATGACCTCTACTATCCGGGCTCTGGCAATCCCAACCTGAAGCCGGAAGAGTCGAAGAGCAGCGAGCTGATGCTGGATGGTCAAACTGCGGGTGTCGAGTGGCGGGCCACCGGTTATCGCAACGACTTCGAACAGATGATCCAGTGGGCACCCAACAGTCAGGGCATGTGGACACCACAGAACGTTGGCAAGGCGCGCATTGAAGGGATCGAGCTGGAAGGGGAGTTCGACACTGGCTGGTTGAGTCATAGGGTCTCTGCTGAATACAAGGATCCCAAAGACAAGGTGACCGACAAGCAGTTGCAGCTGATCTCCCGTAAAGGGGCCAAGTGGGTGACTCAGGCGCAGTGGCAGCAGTTTGATGGTTCATTGAGCTGGATCTATCAGGGGGAGCGCTATGGCAATGTGGCCAATACCACCGAACTGGGTGGTTACAGCGTGTGGAATCTGGCCGTTGGCTACAAGGTGACGCCGGCACTCAAGGTATCGGGCAAGATCAACAACCTGCTGGATAAGGAGTATCAGACTGCGGTGGGTTATCCTGCCGATGAGCGTGCTTACTACGTGACAATGGATTACTCACTCTAAGCCGGACCCGGCCAAGCGGAAAAATCAGGGGCCCTGCCATTGGCAGGGCCTTTTCTATTGGCGGCAGGCGGGAGTATGATCGCCGCCTTGCACCAAAGGGGAGCTCAAGTGGCCAATATTCTCGTGTTTGATTCCGGTATGGGTGGCCTGACCATCTACCGCGAGATCCGCCGCGTTCTGCCGGCACACAACTATTTCTACTGCTTCGACAACGCCAATTTCCCCTATGGTGAATTGAGCGAGCCTGCCCTGATTGCTGCCTGCACCCGCTTGGTGACCACCATGGTGGCCCGTCATCAGATCGATCTGGTGGTGATTGCCTGCAACACGGCCAGCACCATAGCGCTGCCGGCCTTGCGTGAGGCACTGGATATTCCCGTGGTGGGGGTGGTGCCAGCCATCAAGCCCGCCGCTGCACAGACTCGCAACGGTTGTATCGGTCTGCTGGCTACGCCAGGCACCGTCAGCCGCCACTATACCCACGAACTGATCGCCCAGTTTGCTCCCGGCAAGCGGGTGCTGCTCAAGGGCACCACCGAGCTGGTTATAGAAGCCGAACACAAGCTGGCGGGCCTGCCGGTCAATATGGCGCTGCTGCGCGAGGTATTGGCCGACTGGCTGGAAGGGAAAGAGAAGCCGGATACGCTGGTGCTTGGTTGCACTCACTTCCCGCTACTCAATGAAGAGATTGGGCAACTGATGCCGCAATGTCAGCTTATTGACTCGGGCAGTGCCGTTGCCAAACGGGTGGCCTGGTTGCTGAACAATGGTAGGCATGCCATCGTGCAGCCTGTACATATAGAAGAGGTAATTGCCAAGGCTTACTGTACCCGGCTGGATGGGGAGGCTCAAAAACTGACAGCCCCCTTGCAAGCATGGGGGCTGTCATCACTGGAAGAGGTGAAGTACTGACGAGCGGTTAGGCGTCAGTGTCGCTACCTTCTCTTTCCTCTTTATCACGTTTGTCATTCGCTTCACGCACCTTGAGGGTGCGCTGCTGATACTCTTTGTCATTCAACGCGGCAATCGCCTTGGCGGCATCGGCGGCGGGCATCTCCACGAAACCGAAACCTCTGCGCTTGCCGGTTGCCTTGTCCTTCATCAACCGCACGGAAATTACCTGGCCCTGTTCGGCAAACAACTCGCGCACAGCAATCTCATTGGCGCGATAGGGCAGGTTGCCTA
>NZ_JBQBFF010000001.1:3780000-3937500 GCF_051919185.1 Aeromonas sp. 97A
GCGCTGGAGCCGTCCTTGAAATACCACCCTTGTATGTTTGATGTTCTAACGCAGGGCCCTGAATCGGGCTCGCGGACAGTGCCTGGTGGGTAGTTTGACTGGGGCGGTCTCCTCCCAAAGAGTAACGGAGGAGCACGAAGGTTGGCTAATCCTGGTCGGACATCAGGAGGTTAGTGCAATGGCATAAGCCAGCTTAACTGCGAGACGGACAGGTCGAGCAGGTACGAAAGTAGGTCATAGTGATCCGGTGGTTCTGAATGGAAGGGCCATCGCTCAACGGATAAAAGGTACTCCGGGGATAACAGGCTGATACCGCCCAAGAGTTCATATCGACGGCGGTGTTTGGCACCTCGATGTCGGCTCATCACATCCTGGGGCTGAAGTCGGTCCCAAGGGTATGGCTGTTCGCCATTTAAAGTGGTACGCGAGCTGGGTTCAGAACGTCGTGAGACAGTTCGGTCCCTATCTGCCGTGGGCGTTGGATGATTGAAGGGAGTTGCTCCTAGTACGAGAGGACCGGAGTGAACGAACCTCTGGTGTTCGGGTTGTCACGCCAGTGGCACTGCCCGGTAGCTAAGTTCGGAATCGATAACCGCTGAAAGCATCTAAGCGGGAAGCGAGCCCTGAGATGAGTCATCCCTGACCCCTTGAGGGTCCTAAAGGGCCGTTGGAGACCACAACGTTGATAGGTGGGGTGTGTAAGCGCGGCGACGTGTTGAGCTAACCCATACTAATTACCCGTGAGGCTTAACCATACAACACCCAAGAAGTGTTCTAAGGCTTGTAACAGATACCAAGCGAACTACTCAAATTCAGTGATAGTGACAAGCCAAGCGCAACATCACTACTCACGTCAGCTTTCTAGATTAAGAATTTGCCTGGCGGCCATAGCGCCGTGGAACCACCTGATCCCATGCCGAACTCAGAAGTGAAACGCGGTAGCGCCGATGGTAGTGTGGCATTCGCCATGCGAGAGTAGGACACTGCCAGGCACCCAATACAAGAAACCCCGCTCATCGAGCGGGGTTTTTTATTGCCTGCAATTTAGAAAATCGTCAGATAACTGACCTTTTATTCCCTCTTCCCTGCCGTTTTCTCCATTTTTCCTCCTCGATTTTCTCCGGTTCTGCCATCGCCGCTGGCTCTGGTTGCCGTTATAATGGCCGCCCTCAAGCAAGGTGGTGGTATGAAAGCAGAATATCTACAGCGATTCGGGGGCATTGCCCGTCTTTATGGTCAGAACGCCCTGCGTTCCTTTAGCCAGGCCAAGGTCTGTGTGGTGGGGATCGGCGGTGTGGGCTCCTGGGCAGCCGAGGCGCTGGCCCGTGCCGGTATCAACCAGATCACCCTGATCGACATGGACGATATCTGCATCACCAACACCAATCGCCAGATCCACGCTATGCAGGGGACGGTCGGTCGCCTCAAGACCGAGGTGATGGCCGAGCGTATTCGCGCCATCAATCCGGATTGCGAAGTGAGCGAGGTGGATGATTTCGTCACCGCCGATAACCTGGCCGAGCATATCAAGCGGGAGTTTGACTATGTGGTGGACGCTATCGACTCAGTCAAGGCCAAGGTAGCGCTGATTGCCTTCTGCAAGCGCAGCAAGATCCCGGTGATTGTGGCGGGAGGTGCCGGCGGGCAGATGGATCCGACCCAGATCACTGTGGCGGATCTGGCCAAGACTATTCAAGACCCGTTGGCGGCCAAGGTGCGCTCCGACCTGCGCCGGTTGCACAACTTCAGCAAGAATCCGGCGCGCAAATTCGGAGTGGAGTGTGTCTTCTCAACCGAGCAGTTGAGTTATCCGGATGGCAATGGCGGTACCTGTCAGGCCAAAGCGGCCAGCGATGGCACCATGAAGATGGATTGCGCCTCCGGTTTTGGCGCTGTGACGCCGGT
This sequence comes from Aeromonas sp. 97A, assembly GCF_051919185.1. Classification (NCBI taxonomy): domain Bacteria; kingdom Pseudomonadati; phylum Pseudomonadota; class Gammaproteobacteria; order Aeromonadales; family Aeromonadaceae; genus Aeromonas; species Aeromonas sp. 97A. The sequence continues at coordinate 3,781,906 of NZ_JBQBFF010000001.1, forward strand.
GACGGCAACCTTCGGGCTGGTTGCCGCGTCCCGGGTATTGAAGAAAATTGCCGAGCGGGGTGCCCGCGCCGAGAAAGAGGCCGGGAATGAAAACGCCGGGTCGATTAGCGAAGCGTAATCGACCGATGAACAAGGCGGGTTAGACTGCCTGCTCCCGGATCGCCAGCACGATCGCTCTGAGCCCGTTACCTCGTGACGGGCTCAAGTGTTTTTCCAGCCCCAGTTCGGTGAAATACCCTTCCATATCAAAAGCCTGGATCGCCGCAGACGATTGGTGGTTGAGTGCCGCCAGCACGATGACGATAAGGCCCCGCACGATCCGGGCATCGGAGTCACAGGCAAAGTGCCAGCAGCCATTCTCGCTTTGTTCTCCCTTCAGCCAGGCCTGGCTTTCACACCCCTTGAGGCGGAACTTCTCCTGCTGCCATTCGGCGGGGAGTGCTGGCAGCTGCTTGCCGAGCTGGATGATGAGCCGGTACTGGTTCTCCCAGCCATGAGCGGCGGCAAACTGCTGGCGGATGGTGTCGGCGTTGGGCTCAAGGCCAATCTGGGTATAGCTTGCGAGGTCACTCATTCGGTTGTCTGCCTTAGAAGAAGTCACTGAGTTTGTGCAGGGCGGCCAGCAGGGCGTCGACATCATCCCGATTGTTGTAGCAGGCCAGCGAGGCGCGCATGGTGCCACCGATACCGAGCGACTCCATTAGTGGCATGGCGCAGTGATGGCCGACTCGCAGGGCGATCCCCTGCATATCGAGCAGGGTGGCGGCATCTTGCGGGTGGATATCCTCCAGCAGGAACGAGACCGCTCCGGCGCGCTGATTGGGTTCGCCGATTAGACGCAGCCCCGGCACCTGTTGCAGGCCTGCGACCAGATAGTCGGTCAGCGCTTGCTCATGCTGGGCAAGCCATTGCCGATCTTGCCCCATCACAAAGTCGATAGCGGCGGCGAGGCCGATAGCGCCAGCGATATGGGGGGTGCCCGCCTCGAATTTGAAAGGCAGGGTATTGAAGGTGGTGCCGCTGAAACTGACCCGATCGATCATCTCGCCACCGGCTTGCCAGGGCGGCATCCGCTCCAATAGCTCGGTGCGGCCCCACAACACACCGATGCCGGTCGGGCCATAGAGCTTGTGGCCGGAGAAGGCGTAGAAGTCGCAACCGATGGCTTGCACATCGACGTCGAGATGAGCCACCGCCTGAGCACCGTCGATCAGGGTCAGAGCGCCGACTACCTTGGCGGCAGCCACTATCTCTTTGACTGGATTGACTGTACCGAGGGCATTGGAGACGTGGGCCACGCTCACCAGCCGGGTGCGTGCTCCCAGCATGGCGTGATAGGCGGCCAGATCGAGATCGCCCCGCTTATCGAGTGGGATAACCCGGATCACCGCGCCGGTACGCTGGGCGACCAGCTGCCACGGGACGATATTGGCGTGGTGCTCCAGCGTGCTGAGGATGATTTCGTCCCCTGTCTTGAGTTCGTTCATCCCCCAGCTCTGGGCTACCAGATTGATCGCTTCTGTGGTACCACGGGTCCAGATAACTTCGTGGCTGCGGGGCGCATTGATAAAGCGGGCGACCGTTTCGCGGGCGGCCTCGAAGGCACGGGTCGCGCGGCCACTCAGGGTGTGGGCGGCACGGTGCACGTTGGCGTTGTCGATCCGATAGTAGTGAGCGATGGCATCCAGTACCGCTTGCGGTTTCTGGGTGGTGGCGGCGTTGTCCAGATAGACCAGAGGGTGGCCGTTTACCTCCTGCGTCAAGGCCGGAAACTGGCTGCGCAGTTGGTCGTGCTGTTGCTGATTCATGCTCCCCTCATCATCTGGAAAAAGTCATCATCTCGAAAGGTCGGCCATGATCCTGAAAATAGCGCCCGAACACAAGGCGCGATAAGCCCGATTGGCGGTTGCCTGCCGTGCAGCAGGTACGGCTCGTCCGGTGATTTCTGGTACAATGCCGCCCCTCATCATAAGCCAAGAGATCCGGCCCATGAAGCTCAACCCCAATCAGAACGAAGCGGTCAAGTATGTCTCCGGCCCTTGCCTGGTGCTGGCGGGTGCCGGATCGGGCAAGACCCGCGTCATCACCAACAAGATTGCCTATCTGGTGCAGCAGTGCGGCTACAGTGCGCGCAACATCGCTGCGGTCACCTTTACCAACAAGGCGGCGCGGGAGATGAAGGAGCGGGTCGGCCAGACCCTGGGTCGCAAGGAGGCGCGGGGGCTGATGGTCTCCACCTTCCATACCCTGGGTCTCGATATCATTCGTCGGGAGCACAAGAGCCTGAATCTCAAGGCGAACTTCTCCCTGTTCGATGACACCGACCAGCTGGCGCTGCTGAAAGAGTTGACTGAAGACGAGCTCGACAACGACAAGGACAAGCTCTCGGCCCTTATCAGCCAAATCTCCAACTGGAAGAACGACCTTATCCTGCCAGCCCGCGCCATGCGCATCGCCCGTGGGCCGGAAGAGGTGTTGATGGCCCAGCTCTACGAACGTTATCACCGCCAGATGGTGGCCTATAACGCGCTGGATTTTGACGACCTCATCGTGATGCCGACCCTGCTGCTCAAGAGCAATCAGGAGGTACGCGAGCGCTGGCAGAACAAGATCCGCTATCTGCTGGTCGATGAGTATCAGGACACCAACACCAGCCAATACGAGCTGGTGAAGCAGATCGTCGGCGAGCGGGCCCGTTTTACTGTGGTGGGGGACGACGACCAGTCCATCTACTCCTGGCGCGGTGCCAAGCCACAGAATCTGGTGCTGCTGAGCGAAGATTTCCCCAGCCTCAAGCTGATCAAGCTGGAACAGAACTACCGCTCCAAGCGGCGTATCCTCAAGTGCGCCAACATCCTGATCGCCAACAATCCCCACGTCTATGACAAGGCGCTCTTCTCCGAGCTGGATGAGGGGGTGAAGCTCAAGGTGCTGTTCGCCAAGAACGAGGAGCACGAAGCGGAGCGGATCGCCGCCGAGATGATGGGCCACAAGTTTATGAACCGCACCCGGTTCAAGGATTACGCCATCCTCTATCGGGGCAACCATCAGTCGCGCATCTTCGAGAAGGCGTTGATGACCAACCGGATTCCTTACCGTATCTCGGGCGGTACCTCGTTTTTCTCCCGCACCGAGATCAAGGACATCATGGCCTACCTCAAGCTGCTGGTGAATCCGGATGAGGACACCGCCTTCCTGCGGGTGGTCAACCTGCCGCGCCGCGAGATTGGCCCCACCACCCTCGAAAAACTGGGTCAGTATGCCAACCAGCGCGGCAAGAGTCTGTTTGCTGCCAGCTTCGAGCTGGGGCTCGAGCAGCACCTCTCCGGCCGCGGCCTCGTGGCCCTGCAGGCATTTACCAATTGGCTGGTACGCCTTGGCGATCAGGCGCTGCGTGGCAATCCGGTGGAGGCGGTGCGGGACATGATCAAGGAGATCCACTACGAAGAGTGGCTCTACGAGACCTCACCCAGCCCGAAAGCGGCCGAGATGCGGATGCAGAACGTCTCCACTCTCTATCGCTGGATCACCGAGATGCTGGAAGGAGATGAGCTGGAAGAGTCGATGACGTTGGCACAGGTGGTCACTCGCCTCACCTTGCGCGACATGATGGAGCGCAACGAAGGGGAGGACGACGCGGATCAGGTGCAGTTGATGACGCTGCATGCTTCCAAGGGGCTGGAGTTTCCCTATGTCTACATGGTGGGGATGGAGGAGGGCTTGCTGCCCCACCAGACCAGCATCGATGAAGACAATGTGGAGGAGGAGCGGCGGCTCGCCTACGTGGGGATCACTCGGGCCCAGACCGAGCTGACCTTTACCCTCTGCAAGGAGCGGCGTCAGTTTGGCGAGTCGGTACGGCCAGAGCCGAGCCGCTTCCTGCTGGAGCTGCCGCAGGATGACCTTGAATGGGAAAACCAGAAGAAGGTGACCGCCGAGGAGCGCCAGCAGAAGGGGCAGGTCGGTGTTGCCAACCTGCGGGCGTTGTTCAAGAAGGATTAACCCTAAGGATTGGCCGGGGTCAGTAGCGGTACTATGTCTGCTCCCGGCATGGGCGGTGAGATATAGCGCCCTTGCCCCATCCGGCAGCCAATATCGATGAGCTTCTGCAACTGCTGCTGGTTCTCGATCCCCTCGACGACCAGGGTGTAATCGAGATCCTGACAGATATCCCGCATGGCGCGGATCAGCGCCAAATCTTTGGGCGATTGCAGCATCCTCTGGGTAAAGCTGTCATCCACCTTGATGTAATCCACCGGGAAGTGGAACAAGGCGTTGAGGGAGGAGAAGCCGGTGCCGAAATCATCGAGGCTGATCTGGATACCCTTAGCCCTCAGGTCATGCAGGGATGCCAGCGCATCGGAATCTTGCCGCGACAGCTCCCGCTCGTTGAATTCAAAAATCAGATAGCCGGGGGCGACCCCTTCCTCTTCGATAATTCCCATCAGCCGCATGATGTGGTCATGGTTGACCAGATGCTTGCCCGACAGATTGATGGCGACCTTGAACTTGCTCTGCCCGGAGATTGGCAGCCAGTTCTTCAGTTGCTGACAGGTGTGGCGCAGGATCTGGTAATCCAGCTCCAGAATCAGGCCGCACTGCTCTGCCAGCGGAATAAAGTCGAACGCATCCTTCAGAATCCCCTCCTCGGTCAGCCAGCGCGCCATCACCTCCAGTCCGGTCAGGCGGCTATCCTGCAGCCGGATCACAGGCTGGAAGTAGGGGACGATACGCCCCTCCCGCAGGGCTCTGGCCAGCATCTCTTCCGGCGAATTCCAGTTCTGGTTGATGCAATCATCCGAGTAGCTGACGATGCGACTGCGACCATTGCGTTTGGCCTGATACATGGCCAGATCGGCCTGATGGAGCAGCTGGCTGATATCTGAGGTTTGCTCGGATACGCTCGATACCCCAAGGCTGACGGTAATGCTCAGCTCGTTGCCGAGTAGCCGGAACGGGTAGGAGAGACGGCTGATAATGCGGTTGAGCACCGGGCTGATGTCATCGTCGCTCTTGCTGCTGTCCAGATAGATGACGAACTCATCGCCCCCCAGTCTGGCCACCAGATCGTTTTGCCGGATGCAGGTCTGCAGGCGGCGGCTGACTTCCTTGAGCAGCTGATCGCCAGCACTGTGGCCCAGGGTGTCATTGATCTGCTTGAAATGATCCACATCGATAAAAATTACCGCGAATCCCGGCGACTTGTAGCGGTTGTAGTGGGTCATGGCGTGGTTGAGGTGGTTCATCAACAGCGCGCGGTTGGGAAGTTGGGTCAGCGGGTCGTGAAGCGCATCGAATTGCAGCCGCCGTTCCAGCTCCTGATGCTGCTTGAGCTGCTTTTGCAGCCTGAGGTTGGTCTGACGCAGCTGTTGTAGCCGCTGGTTGATGGAGTCTTCGGTATTGATGTCGTTGAGCTGCTGGCGGATCCGTCTCAGCTCCAGCAGCAGGGTGAGCTGGCCACGCAAGAAGCCGAGAAACAGCTTGTCGTCGGTCTCCAGCGGTTGAGCCGTGCTGATGATGAAGTGGGCGAAGTACTGTTGTTGCAGCCGCAGCGGCATGCTGTGCCAGTAGCGTGACTCCCTGCTCACCTCGATATTGCTGGTGCTGTGGCACAAGCCGCTGATGAACTCGTCTCCCTGATGGGGATGGGCGGGGTAGATCTTTTCCAGCTTCTGACTGGTTAACCTGACCAGCAGCATGTCCTCGATGGTGAGCATCTGGCGCAGTACCGCTTCCAGCTGGGAGAAGAGCGCCTGAGCCGGCAGGGTATTGGCGAGCCGCATGATGCGGCTGATGCTCTCGATTTTCTTTTTCCAGTTCGGGTCTTTGCGGATCAGCGGCGAAGGCAGCTCGGTGAGATGGGATCCCGCCTGGGTTTCGGTCAGCCGTTTGGCCAGACACTCCAGCAGCAGACGCAGGGTCGGCAGGTCGGCTGGTGTGCCACGCGCCAGCAACCACTGTATCTGGCCATGCTCGATGGGGAAGACGCACCACCCTTCGGCCTCATCCAGCTGGGTGAGTTGATCGGTTATACGGGACTGCTCCCGGCCCAGCTGTTGCTTGAAGATGTCGCTGACCTTGTAGGCGTAAAGCCAGTTCAGACCGGTATCGGAGAGGCCCAGCATGCCGAAATGTTGCAGCGGGCAGAGTTGGTCAATCTGCTGGATCAGGGCATCGTAATCGTCAGATGTGGCGGTTTGTGGCGCCGGGAAGTCCATAATGGCAGAGACCAACGCCAACAGGGGAGTTGAGTAGTGGGGTTCGATGGATTGGGCCGACATGTGCAACTCCCGATATGTCTACCTTACAAGAGTAGTCGGAAGCCGATAGATTGAAAGGGCCGCAATTGCGGCCCTTTCAAATACTTACAGCTTGTCGATCATGTAGTGGATGGCGTTTTCAATCTCTTCATCACTACAGTTCGCACAGGTGCCGCGCGGAGGCATCATGCCGGACTTGCCGGTAAAGCCTTCAATGGCATGTTTCTTGAGAGTATCAATGCCCTGGGCGATGCGAGGATCCCAGGCGGCCTTGTCACCCCGTTTGGGGGCACCGGCGGCGCCGGTGTCGTGACAGGCAAAGCAGGCGCCCTTGTATACCGTTTCGCCATCGCGGGGACCGGAGGAGGCGGTCGCAGCAGGTGCAGCACTCGCGCCGGCAATACCTTCCAGATCCTTGGCGGTATAGACCTGACCGATTGGTTTTATCCGCTCGGCAATGGCTTCCGGTGACATTTCATCGGCAGCAAGCACTGCCCCAGACAAGCTGGCGGCCGTCATCCCGACAGCCAGCAAATAGCTCAGTTTTTTCAACACGCTCATATACTCCCAGCAGTCTTTTATTATCCATGTAAACGACGGGATTATAACCGAATAGTTACAGCCATTTAAACGCTTGTGTGTGAAGTGTTAAACACTCTGCGCACAAAGTTTTGGGCGATATCACGGCAATTTGGGTGGTGGAGATAAAAAGAAACCCGGCATTCGCCGGGTTTCGAGTAACCAAAGGGTGAAAAGGGTTATTTATCCCAGCTCAGGATCACCTTGCCGGAGTGGCCGGAGCGCATCGCATCGAACCCTTGCTGGAATTCGTCGATGTGGAATCTGTGGGTGATGATGGGGGAGAGATCCAGCCCTGACTGGATCAGGCTGGCCATCTTGTACCAGGTCTCGAACATCTCGCGGCCATAGATCCCTTTGATAAACAACCCCTTGAAGATCACCTTGTTCCAGTCGATGGCCATGGTAGAGGGGGGGATGCCAAGCATGGCGATCTTGCCGCCGTGGTTCATCTTGTCGAGCATCTCCTGGAAGGCGCTCGGGACGCCGGACATCTCCAGCCCCACGTCGAAGCCTTCGGTCATGCCCAGCTCGCTCATCACGTCGGCCAGCTTCTCCTTGGCCACGTTGACCGCGCGGGTGGCGCCCATCTTGCGGGCCAGCTCCAGTCGATATTCGTTGACGTCGGTGATCACCACGTGGCGCGCACCCACATGGCGGCAGACGGCGGCGGCCATGATGCCGATGGGGCCTGCCCCGGTGATGAGCACATCTTCACCCACCAGATCGAAGGAGAGGGCGGTGTGCACCGCATTGCCGAACGGGTCGAAGATGGCGGCCAGCTCGTCCGGGATATTGTCCGGCAGCTTGAAGGCGTTGAATGCGGGGATCACCAGATACTCGGCAAAGGCGCCCGGGCGGTTGACGCCAACACCAATGGTGTTGCGGCAGAGGTGAGTGCGCCCGGCACGGCAGTTACGGCAGTGACCGCAGGTGATATGCCCTTCACCGGAGACCCGATCGCCGATGGCGAAGCCGCGCACCTCCTGACCGATGGCGACCACTTCCCCAACATATTCATGGCCGACCACCATGGGTACCGGAATGGTCTTCTGGGACCACTCGTCCCAGTTGTAGATATGGATATCGGTGCCGCAGATGGCTGTTTTGCGGATCTTGATCAGCAGGTCGTTGTGGCCGAGCTCGGGGGCCGGCACATCCGTCATCCAGATGCCGACCTCTTTGTGCAGTTTGGAGAGTGCTTTCATGGCTGTTCCTTCAATATGAATGCAGAAAAAAGGGGCTGCAGCCCCTTGATTCAAATCAGATAACGCCGAGTTCACGGCCGATGCGGATAAAGGCGTCGATCGCCTTGTCCAGTTGCTCGCGGGTATGGGCGGCAGACATCTGGGTGCGAATGCGGGCCTGGCCCTTGGGCACGACCGGGAAGGAGAAGCCCACCACATAGATGCCGGCTGCCAGCATGCGGCTTGCCATTTCGGAGGCCAGTTTGGCATCCCCCAGCATCACCGGAATGATGGCGTGGTCGGCGCCAGCCAGAGTGAAGCCAGCGGCGCTCATTCGCTCGCGGAAGTAACGGCTGTTCTCTTTCAGACGTGCGCGCAGGTCGTGACCTTCCGCCAGCATGTCGATCACCTTGATAGTGGCGGCAACGATGGAGGGGGCCAGCGAGTTGGAGAAGAGGTACGGGCGGGAGCGCTGACGCAGCCAGTCGATCACCTCTTTCTTGCCGGAGGTATAGCCGCCGGACGCGCCGCCGAGCGCCTTGCCCAGAGTGCCGGTGATGATGTCGACCCGATCCATCACGCCGCAATATTCGTGGGTGCCACGACCGTTTTCGCCGATAAAGCCGACGGCGTGGGAGTCATCCACCATCACCAGCGCATCGTATTTGTCTGCCAGATCGCAGATGGATTTGAGGTCGGCGATGACCCCATCCATGGAGAAGACACCGTCGGTGGCGATTAGCTTGAAGCGGGCGCCATCGGCGTCAGCCTGCTTGAGCTGGGCTTCCAGCTCGGCCATGTCGTTGTTGGCGTAGCGATAACGCTTGGCCTTGCACAGCCGCACGCCGTCGATGATGGAGGCGTGGTTGAGGGCATCGGAGATGATGGCATCCTCGGCGCCGAACAGGGTCTCGAACAGACCGCCATTGGCATCGAAACAGGAGGAGTAGAGGATGGTATCTTCGGTGCCGAGGAAGGCAGACATCTTCTGCTCCAGCGCTTTGTGCTGATCCTGGGTGCCACAGATGAAGCGCACCGAGGCCATGCCGAAGCCGTGGCTGTCGAGTCCCTGATGGGCGGCAGCGATCAGATCCGGGTGGTTGGCCAGCCCAAGATAGTTGTTGGCACAGAAGTTCAATACCTGCTCACCGCCGACGGCGATGCTGGCCTGCTGGGCGGAGGTGATGATGCGCTCCTGCTTGTACAACCCTTCAGCTTGCACTTGGTTCAGTTGCTCGGTCAGGTGACGATAGAATCCGTTAGACATCCTCGATCCTTAGTGGCTATTTCAGCTGCGTATCAACAGAGGGCGACATTTTACTGCAATCTGTTGCGGTAAATTCAAATGATTGTGCTGATATTCAACAAATGTGAAACAGATCTCACCCAGCTGGTTGGGCCAGCTGGCGGTAGTGCTGTTCCAGCTGCTGGATCTGTCCGGCAACCTGGGGTTGCACATAGGGGCGCAGCAGGAACAGCACCTTCAACACGCCCTGATAGAGCAGCGGTTTGGTGATGCGGGTGTTGGGGGCCTGGGCAATCTGGAACGGGATCCAGCAGGTCACCACCATCTTGATGGTCTGGCCCAGATCTGGCAGGTCTTCATCGCTGACATCTATGATGCCGCCTTCGCGCAGACTCCTGAGCAGGGCGACCACGGAGGAGCGCATCTGCTCCTGGGCCTTGAGGTACTTCTGTTGCAGCGGTTCGTCACGGCTCAGGATGTCCGGCAGGTTGGCGTAGAAGAAGCGGAACTGCCACATCAGATAGAAGATGGCATCGAGATAGCCCATCAGATCCTGCAGAGTGATTTCACGGTTGCGGGTCGGCACGAAGCTCTCGCTCAGGTGACGGGCATACTGGTCGAAGATGGAGTGGATGATGTCTTCTTTATTGCGGAAGTGGTAGTAGAGGTTGCCCGGGCTGATACCCATGTGCGCCGCAATGTGGTTGGTGGTGATGTTGCGTTCACCCTGATCGTTGAACAGCTCGGTCGCGCTGTGAATGATCCTGTCTCTGGTTTTCATCACTCATTCCTCCAACAGGTTCCGCTCGGGGCAGTTTTGAACAAGGTCGAATCCCCGGACGGCCCGTGATAAACTTTTCGGCAATTTCAAATTGGCTCACTATACACAGCTTTAACAAGCAGTCACATGTAGCCATCAACGTACGAGAGGCAAACTCCATGATCGTAGTAACTGGCGGTGCTGGCTTTATCGGCAGCAATCTGGTCAAGCAGCTGAACGCTCAAGGACGGACCGATATCGTGGTCATTGATGACCTGACCGACGGCACCAAGTTCGTCAACCTGGTCGATCTGACCATCGCTGACTACATGGACAAAGACGAGTTTCAGGCGCGCATCGTCTCCGGTGACGAGTTTGAAGAGTGGGACAACGGCATCGAGGTGATCTTCCACGAAGGCGCCTGCTCTGCTACCACCGAGTGGAACGGCAAGTTCATCATGGAGGTCAACTACGAGTACTCCAAGGATCTGTTCCACTACTGCATCGAGCGTGAAATCCCGTTCATTTACGCCTCTTCTGCCGCGACCTACGGTGGCCGCAACGACAACTTCATCGAAGATCCCAAGTTCGAACAGCCGCTCAACGTCTACGGCTACTCCAAGCAGCTGTTTGACCAGTACGTGCGCCGCTGGATGCCGGAGATCAACTCTCAGGTCGTCGGCCTCAAGTACTTCAACGTCTACGGCCCGCGCGAGCAGCACAAAGGCTCCATGGCTTCCGTCGCCTTCCACCTCAATACCCAGGTGAAGAAGGGCGAGAATCCCAAGCTGTTCGAAGGTTGCGATGGCTTCCCGAACGGTGGCCAGATGCGTGACTTCATCTATATCGATGACGTCTGCAAGGTAAACCTCTGGTTCTGGCAGAACCCGCAACACTCCGGCATCTTCAACTGCGGTACCGGCCGTGCCGAGCCGTTCCAGAACGTGGCCGAAGCAGTGATCAAGCATCATCAGAAGGGAGCCATTGAGTACATTCCCTTCCCAGATCACCTCAAGGGCCGCTACCAGAGCTTCACCCAGGCTGATATGACCAAGCTGCGCAGCGTGGGTTATGACGCCGAGTTCAAAACCGTTGCCGAAGGGGTAGCGGATTACATGGCCTGGCTCAACCGCTAACGGGTGAGCACAACGCGGCAGTTTGAGCGCAAAACCGGAAGTGGGCACTCGCCTGCTTCCGGTTTCTGGTCTCTGTGGCTGCTTGCCGTTCCTCTCTTCTCTATCGGGTAACCGCGCGATGAATATATTGATGGCACTCTCCCAGCTCGAGGTAACGGGAGCTGAGGTCTATGCCACCACGGTCGGTAACGAACTGACCCGGCGTGGTCACAACGTCTTTTATGTGTCAGATACCCTGACCAAGCCGACCCTTGGCCCCGTCTTCAAGCTTCGATTCAACAAGCGCAGCATCTTGCGCCGTTTCTGGCACGTCTTTTACCTTATCTATCTCATCAAAAAGCACCATATCCAGTTGGTGCATGCTCACTCCCGCGCCTCCGGCTGGAGCAGCTATGTGGCTTGCAAGCTGACTGGCACCCCGATGATCACCACGGTGCATGGTCGCCAGCCGGTGCACGCTTCGCGCAAGGCGTTCCATGCACTCGGCTATCGGGCGGTTGCCGTTTGTGAAGATATTGCCCATCAGATAGTCGACAATCTGGGAGTGGATCCCGCGATTGTGCAGGTGCTGCGCAACGGTATCGAAACCGACAAATTCCAGCCTGTGCCTGCGCCGGATAATCCAAATCTGGTGATTGCCATCATTGGCCGTTTGAGCGGCCCCAAAGGGGAGCTCTGTTACCGTCTGCTCGACGAGGTACTCGATCTGGATGCCTGCAAGGTGCGGATTGTCAGCGGTACCAAGGTGCCGGAGCGCTTTGCCCGTTTCGAAGGACACGCCGATTTTGTTGGCTATGTCGATGATGTGCCCGCTCTGCTGGCGAGTTGCGATCTGGTTATCGGCGCGGGTCGGGTAGCGATGGAAGCACTGCTCTGTGGTCGGCCCGCCTTTGCCATTGGTGAAGCCAGGGCCATTGGTCTGGTGACGGAACGAAATCTGGACGAGGCGCTGGCCAGCAATTTTGGCGATATCGGCCTCAAGGATCTGGCTATCGATTTTGCTGCCCTGAAGGGAGAAATCGAGACCGCCCTGGCCAGCAAGACGGTGCCGGAAGTCATTCGTCAACGCATTCAGGATGAGTATGGCTTGCAGGGGGTAGTATCTGGCCTCGAAACCATCTATCAGGATGCCGTAGTCGAAACACTGCGCCGCGAGATGCCCGTCATCATGTACCACCGTTTTATCGAGCAGGATAGCGAGAAAGGAGTGCATGGCACCTGGATGCCGATCACCATGTTCGAGAAGCATCTGCGACTGATGAAGTGGAGGCTACGAAACCCTGACTTTCCGTGATTTGGCGGACAAAGGCTTTATCCACCGTCTGCAATACGGCAAGAAGTACCTGATGATCACTGTCGATGATGGCTATCAGGACAACCTGACCCGCATGCTGCCACTGCTGGAAAAATATGGTTACAAAGCTGTGGTGTACGTGGTCACCGGCGAAGGTTATAACCGTTGGGATGTGGAGCATCCGACCAATCCGGATACCAAGGTCTCATTGATGAGTGGTGAGCAGGTCAAGGCGTTGGCCGCCAGCGGTCATGTGGAAATTGGTGGTCATACCCTGACTCACCCACGTTTGAGCAAGCTCACACCCGAACAACAAGCCCATGAAATTCAGGAGAATAAACACCAACTGGAGGCCCTGCTTGGCCATCCATTGCTCTCGTTTGCCTACCCTTACGGAGATATGAACGACAGCGCCAAGGAGCAGGCTATCGCTGCCGGGTATCGTTTTGCCGTTGCTACCAATAGCGGCCCCAAAGCAATGCACCAGGACCCTTTCCAGATCCGTCGGATTGCCATCTTCCCCCGTACCGATGTATTCGGGTTGTGGCGCAAAATTCGTGGGAATTATGTTTTTAGAAAGTGAGAAAAGAATGATGGTCTTAGTGAATAAAGAGAGGTTTGTACCTCTTGTGGTGCAAACCTCGGCTTTTTTGTTTGGCGCGCTTGCTCTTGCTGTTCCAAGTGGATACTCATATGGCCCCGCGTTGCTGGCAATAGTGAGTCTTTTTGTCTTTTGGCGTAAAGAGTACCTCTCTGCCATGGAGAAAGAACATAAAATAATTGCATCATTGCTTTTATCATACTTCGTTCTTTTTTTAATATCTGTTATTGTCGATGGTAGTTCATTTAGCCAATTAGATAGACCAAGTCGGGCATTAATGGCTGCTCTAGTGATCCCTATACTTGCTAAACATAAAGTTAAGTTGGAAGTTTTACTTTGTGGGTTCGTTTGTGGTGCGTTAATAGCAGCCAGCACCGCAATTTACGATAAATTCTATCTCGGATATGAGCGAGCATTCGATTTTTATTCAATGCCAATACAATCTGGAAATATTAGCATGTCACTTGGCCTTTTTTGTCTATGTGGCTATTTTTGGTATCGAGTTAAAAATGCTAAGTATTTTTCTTACCTTTATATGTTAGGTGCAATTTCTGGTTTTACTGGGAGCTTCTTATCCGGGGCCAGAGGTGGTTGGGTATTGCTTCCATTCGTGATTATTTCGATATTAATTCTGTATAGAAAAATTGTTACAAATAATGAAAAAAAAGGATTGTTGTTTTTGTTTGCAATTGTTATGGCTATGGTGCTTACACCTCAAACAGGCATGTTGAAAAGATTTTATGCTGCGAAAACTGATATAGAACAGTACATTGATGGTACTAACTTGGATACATCGCTTGGCATTCGTTTTCAATTGTGGGGGAGTGCTTGGGATTCATTTAAGGAGAAGCCATTTTTCGGGTGGGGACAAAATGGTTTACGTGAGTCACAGAAACAACAATTAAAAGAAAATAAAATCACTAATTTCATATATAACTTCAACTATCATGCACATAACCAATATCTTGAAGAGATGGCAAAACGTGGAATTATAGGGTTGTTAGTACTGCTTGCCATGCTATGTGTTCCTATCCTATTGGTGAGGAAGAGGTTCTCGATTATGGCACAAGAGTCGCCTGCATATAGTGGAGGCGTTCTCGTTATTGTCACTTGTTTAACAACAGCTGACTATCATCTTAGTCAAGCCTATTTTTGTCATAATTCAGGCATCTCGTTTTTTGTCTTCTCTTTAGTATTGGCACTATCAGTTTCAATTAATAATGAGAATCAACAATGAAGATATATGTTGTTAGTCTGGAACGTTCCAGTGAGCGTAGAGAGCGTATCACAAAGCATTTGTCTGGTTTAGGCATTGCATTTGAGTTTTTCTCCGCGGTAGATGGTCGCGTAGAAAAAACTCCAGGATATGATGATGAGCAAAGAATAAAAGAGAAGGGTCACTCACTAACTCTGGGTGAAAGAGGCTGTTTTTCAAGTCATAGAGCATTGTGGGCAAAGTGTGTTTTATTAAAAGAGCCAATATTAATTTTAGAGGATGATGTAGATGTTTCAGATTCGTTTTTAAATTGTCTCAAAGACCTCGATGATATCTTATCACATTATCGTTATGTGCGATTAGGGCGAGGACCACTTAAAAAGATGCCAATATTTGGCGCATATTATTCTATGCAACATCTTAGTGGAGTAGAGGGGCACTCACTCGTCAAGTATTTGAGAGGGCCGAGTTGCTGCCATGGATACGCGCTGTCGCCTACAGCTGCGGAAAAATTTCTCAGTTACTCAGAGTCATGGTGGTGGCCAGTGGATGATTATATGGATAGTGAACATATTCATGGTGTTTGTGACTATGGTATTGAGCCTCCGATCGTGTTGCAAACAGACCTGCCATCTGAAATTGGATATTCTGAACGAGAAAACAAAGGAAAACGCTCTCTATTTTCGAGAGCGAGAAAAGAAGTGTTTCGTTTTCGCGGCGATTTATTAAGCTATTTATTTAATATTGCTATCTATATTAAAAATTTTCGACGTTGATTGTTTTTTAACTAAAAATGGTGGTTTAAATATAAAATCACCATTTTTATAGAGACATAAAAGTAGTGACAGTTTCTTTTTTGGAGAACGCTTTAGATAAGCTACCATTTATAATGGCACGGTAGTCATCCATATCAGAAATAGCCAGAGCTAGTTTATGAACATCATTTAAAGGAACTAAATATCTCTCTATATCAGAGGTGATGATCTCAGCCGGCCCAGACGGACAATCCACGCTGATCACCGGGGTGTGGCAGATAAGTGCTTCAATAAGCACTGTTGGCAATCCTTCAGCATCGGATGTCAGGATGAGCGCCTGAGCTGCTTTGATATAGGGGTAGGGGTTCTTCTGAAAATCGATGATCTTCACCTTGCTGGCAAGGTTCATCTCCTCGATCATGGCTTCAATGTGAGGACGCAGCTCCCCTTTGCCCATCAGGACGAGTGGCGTATCAACGCCACTTAGCTGATATGCCTGCAAGAGACGATCGTGGCGTTTTCGTTCTTCGAAGGTGCCAACATGGATAAAATACTTGTCGAATGGCTTGCTGAAAGGCTCATTGGCCAACGCCTGAATTTTCTCGATATCAAACGGATTGTAGATAACCTGACACGATTTGGGAGTAGCTTTTACATTTTGCAAAATGTCGTCCGCGATGCCACGAGATACGCAGATCAGTTTCTTGCCATTATAGAAGCGCTTGAATTTTTCATATCCTTTGGCATTGTCTTTGGCAAAACCGGTGACATTGCCGTGGATCCAGTAATAGATATTCAGTGTATCAGGCAGGTGTCTGGTAATTTTATCACATGAGCATGAGATGATGACGTCAGGTGAAATCTCTTTGATTCTTTTCAGGATCAGCGACGCTTGTATTTTTTCAACCGCAATATTGGATATGGCTTTGGTCAGTTTTGTGACAATGCCAAGATCGATAGGATGAATATTGTCGGGCAATGTATGGTCTATTTTTTCCCGCAAGGTAAACAAAGTTACATCTGCACCGGCATCTTTTAGCAATGATGCGGTATTGAGCAAAACCTTTTCCGCACCACCACCATACAAGTCTTCAACAATGAATAAAAACTTTTTAACTGGTGGGGTCATAACTGCTCCGCGGGTCTCATAACTGACTGGTAAATCTACTAAAAATGTGAATCGTAAACGAGCAAAATCAGGTGGCAACTGTTAAAGTCGTTAGCAATTTTTTCAATAGGTGTGGATCAATGATTGGTCTTAGTGGGCGCTACCATAACGCATTATTCGCGGCCTGTATATTTGCCGGGCTGCTGCTTTCCTGGCTGTTTTCCGATCACCAACTCCTCACCGGCGATCAGACCCAGATGCTCTATAAGGGTTATCTTGGAGCTTATGAGGGGGTCTGGCTCAGCTATGGCAATGCGGCGAGTGCGGTGGGCAATGTGCCGGGGAGCTTGTCGGCCTGGCTGATTGGCGGGCCGCTGCTGCTGTGGGATTCTCCCTATGCCCCCATGGTGTTGCTGCTGGCGATGCGGTTGGTCGGATTCCTGTTGTTTGATGCGGTGATCCGTCAGGTGTTTGATGACAGGGTGCGTCTGCTGTTTCTGGTGCTCTGCTGGCTCAATCCCTGGTTCCAGTACGAGAGTCTGCTCTACAACCCCTCCTATCTGTTCCTCTTCTCGGCCATGCACTGCTGGTCTGCCTGGCATATGCGCGAGCGGGCCTCCTTCTGGCACATGATTGTTCACCTGCTGGCCATCGGCATGGCGATGCAGTTGCACTACTCCTGGCCGCTGCTGGCGGTAATGTCCACCTATCTGTTCTGGCGCCGCATTCTCAAGGTGAGCTGGAGCGGGGTGGTGGTGGCTACCCTGCTGACCGGTGCCTCCCTGATCCCTTACGCAATGGAAGTGATGAGCAACAGCCATATCACCCAGAACGTCGATCCCGAGGCGCGCCAGCGCTATATCGGCTGGGGGCTGGTGCATGTCTATCCGGTGCTGAAATCAGTGCTCTACTGGCTGCGTTACGGCTCCTGGCTGTTTGCCAGCAAGCTGGTCAACGACACCCAGTTCATCTGGCTGGCTGGGCACGAATACCTGCAGATGGCGGCAGTCTGGCTGTGGCGGGTGGTGATCTACGGGGTAGGCTCGGCGACCGTATTGCTGGCGGCCAAGGCCAACTGGCAGCTGTGGCGCGAACTCAAGCCGCGTCTGCTGCGCAGCGACCGCGCGCCTGTGGATGGCGAGAGCTGGCTCGGTCTCTATGCGCTGGCGGCGGTGCTGGCGGTGCTGGTGAGTGCGGCGCTCTCGCCCATCATCTTCAACTACTGGCACCTGATGCTGATCTTCCCCTACGCCCTGTTCCCGATCCTGCTTTTGTTGGTGCGCTGGAGCCGTCGTCATCCGCAGTGGGTTGGCAAGGGGTTGCTGGCAGCCACCCTGTTCTGCACCGCGGTCAACCTGATTGCGGCGTGCGATAGCACCAAGTTCTCCTATCAGGCGGACTACAAAACCCAGGTGCTGGAGTATCTGCAAGAGATGAAGCTGCAACCCAAGCAGTGAGTCATCCACGGCCAGCCCCCCCCGAACTCGGTGGGCTGGCTGTCACTATTCTAAACGGTCCATATGGGCGAAGTTTTTGGCTTCGGCAACCCAACCCTCACGCCCCTGCTTGTCCCGAACTTTTACCCACCACCGGTTCTGCGGTGACCGGCCGTATCTGATCTCTTTGCGCGCATAGTCATAATCGAGGATGTAGGTTTTGCCCTTGTACCAGAACAGGCTATTGCCTTCGCCCAGTTCGCCGAGGATATAAAGCGTTTCCCCTGCCTTCATATTCAACAGTGGCCCTTTTCCCTCCTTGCTATAGCCCAGCTTGACCGATCTGAGTATTTCGACGATCCCCGGGTGTTCGGTAATGACAACCCCGGTCAGCCCTTCCACCTGCTGGCCGCGAGGTAGCCGGAACAGCGCTTTGGCCGTCAGGGATGGCTCGGCTCTGACAATCACCTCTTGCTTGGTGGTCCATGTCTTATAGGTGCAACCTTCAAACGGGCAGCGACCCCAGTCGTAATAGGGCAGGCGCGGCTTTTCATCAGAACTTACAGTCGCAGCAAACAACGACAACAACAGCAAAAACAGTCTCATGAATCTACCTGTCCGGCGGGGCGCTCATCCGCCGGTTTGATGAGTGGGCCCGCACTATATCTCAAGAGACCAAAATCCATCAAAGCAGCGGAAGTATTGATTTTCACTTCAATAAAACGGGGCCCATTGGTCATGGGAGTAGGTGGCGCAAGAGGTCGAAGCGCGGCGGGAGCGGATAGCCCGCCCCTTTGCCTTGTGCCATGCTGATGGCTATCAGGGTATCGGGTCGGCACCTATGGGCATCTCTCGTTCGGGTATGCGTTTGTTATTACTGCTATCGGCACTTCTTCTCCCTCTTATGACCATCAGCCAGGCCGTGGCGATCAACGCGCCACTGCGGGGGTGCGTCTTTCAGCTGGCGCCGCTGGTCACCATCGATCAGCAGGGCGAGGTCTCCGGGCCGGTGATCGACTACTTTCGCCGTCATATCGAACCCGCGATCGGGCGCACCATCGAGTGGCAGGGGCTCAATGTGGCGCGGCTGCTCAGCAACCTCGAGAGCGGCGAGTGCGATCTGACCCCGCTGCTGAGTTACAGTCCCGAGCGTGCTAGTCATTTCCGCTATATCGACCCCCACCTGTTGCTGCTGCGACCAGTGCTGGTGGTACTGGTGCCATCGCGACTTCACTCGGTCGAACGGCAGGAAGATCTCTTCGGCACCACCATCGGCTGGTCGAGTCAGGCGATCGTGCCGCCGCTCTTGCAGCATCCACAGATCCATATCGACACCCTCTCCCAGCTCAGCTGGGAGCATGGCAACATGCAGAAGCTGCTGCGCGGGCGCATCGATGCCGCGCTCTTCTCCAACGATATTTCCGCCAACCATTTTCGCGCCAAGCTCCCTGCGGCGACCCGCCTCATCTACCTGCCGGTCACCCCGCTGCAGGTGCATATCGTGCTGAACAAGTCGTTGGGGGATGGCAATCCCGAACTGGTGCAGCGTATGCGTCAGATGGTGGAGCGGGTGCCGCTCGCCTCACTGGTGGAGCCAACCCCGCGGCTGTGGGGGCGTTGAGAGGGGGTTGCGTGCAATAATCTACAAGTCCAAGGCTCGCTTCTGGTGTATCTATAACCCATGAATACCACCGATTCCCTTATCCGCTACTGGCAATCCCCGCACCTGCCGGGGGTCGAGCTGTCACACTCCCACCACAGGGCGTTCAGCTACGGCCGCCATGTCCATCTCGACTACCATATCGGGCTGGTGCAGCGGGGTGGCCAGAAGTTTATCCACAAGGGGAACAGCCACCATCTGGTGCGCGGGGTGCTCTCTACCGTCAACCCGGATGAGGTGCACGACGGCCTCAGCCTGCTGCCGGAAGGGTATGAGGTACGGGTCTTCGCCATCGATCCCCAGCAGCTGGCGCTCTGGCTGCCGGAGCAGCCGGAACCCTTCTTCGACAAGGGATTACAGAGCCGCCCCGACCTCTATCAGGGCTTTGCCCAGCTGCACGGCTATCTCGACAACCCCAAGGCCGATGGCCTGCTGATCGAGAGCCAGCTGCTCGCCCTGCTGGGGGAGCTGCTGCATCTGCCCCCCGAGGTACACCAGCTGGCGGATCCCCAATTGCGATTCCTGCGCGACTACCTGATGGCCGCCCTCGACGAGCCCCACTCGCTGGAAGAGCTGGCGGGGCTGCTTGGGCTCGACCGTTTCGCCTTCCTGCGCCAGTTCAAGAAGCGCAGCGGCATGACCCCCTACGCCTGGCTGAAACGGCTGCGGCTGGAGCAGGGCAAGCGGCTGCTGGCGAGCGGGATGGCGGTGAGCGAGGTGGCGCTGGCGGTCGGCTTCTTCGATCAGAGTCACTTCCACCACGGCTTTCGCCAGGCATTCGGTCTGACACCTGCCGAATTTCGTGCCCAGATGCAATCTTTTACAAGCCGCGCCCCCCGCTGATCCGCCATGCTGGCTCTCCGTCGTTAAAGCGAGAGTTGTTATGCTGACCAGTCTGTTCGTTACCCTCGGCCTGATGCACCTGATTGCACTGGCCAGCCCCGGCCCCGATTTCGCCCTGATCCTGCGCACCAGCCTGCACCGGCCGACCGCTCTTGGCGCGGCGCTGGGCATCTCGCTGGCGATCATGGTGCACGCCACCCTGAGCCTGACCGGGATCAGCATGTTGATCGCCAGTCACCCGCTGCTGTTTATGGTGATCAAGTGCTGCGGCGCCCTCTATCTGGGCTGGTTGGGGTGGGGCGCCCTGATGGCGGCTCGCCAGCAGAGCAGTACCATGATGGCCAGCGCCGCCAACGAGCTGCGCGGCTGGGGTAGGGGCGTGCGCACTGGCCTTGCCACCAACCTGCTTAACCCCAAGGCGCTGGTGTTCTTTATCGGTCTGCTGGCCGCCATGGTGACGCCAGAGGTGGACGGGGTGACCCGCAGCCTGCTGGTGGGCGAGCTGTTCATCATCTCCCTCTGCTGGTTCGGGCTGCTGGCGTGGAGCCTCTCCACCGATCGCGCCCAGCGCCTGCTGCTGCGGGTGCAGCGGCCGCTCAATCTGGTGACCGGCGTGCTGTTTGCGGTGGTCAGCCTCTCCATTCTGGCAAGCATGGGGGCCGAGCTGGTGGCCTGACGGGTGGGCGCATGGGCCTATACTGCAACAAGGTTTACCTGTCAGGAGTACCCGGCCATGCGTCTACTGCCTCTTTGCTGGTTGTTGGGGATGACCCCGGCGCTGGCGGCCCCGGTTCAGCTCAAGTTGCTGGAGTGGGGCTATCTGCCAGCGGGTTATGAACAACAGTTTGCCGACTACGCCAAAGCCCATGGGGTGGAGGCAACGGTCAGCCGGATCGAGCCGCTGCTGACCGATTTCGACAGCGTCTACCGCGCCCTGCGCACCCGCAGCGCCGATGTGGTGCTGCCGACCAGCTACTTCTATAAGGCCCATCACCAGCCGCTGTTCAAGCTGCTGCTCCCCATCGATTTCAGCCGCCTGCAGCACTACCCCGAGGTGAAGCCCGCCCTCAAGAACACCGAGTATGACAAGCAGGGAGAGCGCAACTACTCGGTGCCCTTCTCCTACGCCATGTTCAGCCTCGCTTATGACAGCAAGCAGGTGCCGCAAGCGCCCACCAGTTGGCAGGTGCTCGCCAACAGCTCGCCGCCGGGCCAGTTTGCCGAGTTCTGCGACCAGTTCGAACCGCTGCTGTTCTCGGTGCTGCTCTCCCTTGGCAAGTCGCCCGCCCTGTTTGCCAGCGGCGAGATGCTGGCCGACAAGACCTTGCAGCAAGAGGTGGAGCAGCAGCTCTCGCAGCGGCTGCGAGCCAGTCGCGGCTTCTGGTTCAATCAGGCCAACCGCTGCGAGGATCTGCGCCAGCAGACCTTTGCCACCACCTGGGGGTTGGAGCTGGTGGAGTGCAACAAGCAGAACGATCAGCTGTGGCGGATCGCCATGGTGCAGGAGGGGGCCATCTATGCCCTCGATGCGATCTCCATCGCCCGTCATGTTGGCGATGATCCCGCACGGCTCAAGGCCGCCTACCTGCTGGTGGATTTTCTGCTGAGCGCGCCGCTGCAACGCCAGATGCTGGTGGGCACGCCCACCATCTCGGCCAGCAATATTGCCTCCCGGCCACCCCTCAGCCCGCAGGAGCAGGCGGTGCTGCCGGATCGCCCGCTGCCGGAGTTTGACGAGCGGCTGCTGGTGCCCGCGTTGCCCGCCCATATCAAGAATCGCTACAAACGGATGGTGCAGCAGGCGATCGTCGCCAGCGGCAAAGAGGGGCTGGTCAAGCAGTGCCCCTGGGATCCGATAACTGATGAATGAGCCTGCCGCTTCTTCGGCGGCAGGCAAGTGTGCGCAAGATGGCTGATGATCGGTCATCGCCCGTTCCAGGGCATTCCCCCGTTCAACTCACGCCGCTCGCGGGCTCGCATCGTTTGAAAAAACTGAGCGCTTTCCGCAGCCCCATTTAGCCGGATTAAACAACCGAACCCTCGCCAGATTGCCGTTCGTACCCTGGCTGACCCTGTACAAAAGTGCCTCAATTGTGACAACTTGGATGTGAGCTGAACAATCCTGATCTGTCCCTTGTGGGAAGGTGATGAATAGGTTATTTCTCTGTGACATTGGCGGCATCCGGCACGGGTTCTCCAGCCATGTGGTGCGAAATCCACAGCAAAAACAAACAGTAAAATGCAGGAGCAAATATGAAAAAGGTCGTGATGGTTGCCGTGGCTGCGGCCCTTCTGGGTGGCTGCGCCGTCAAGAATCAGGTATCCCACAGCTTGCAGGCGATCCCGCTGACAGCCTTCCAGCAGAGCGAGAGCAACCCCAATCAGCGCGTTTACAAGGAGCCGGGTGTTGACCTGCGCCAATACAATGAGGTGCTGCTCGATCCGTTGCAGTTTATCCGGCAGGAGAACGGTCAGTGGTATCTGCTGACCGCCAACGAACAGAACCAGATTGGCCGCTACTACCACGACAAGTTCCAGAGCGAGCTGATCAAGCAGGGCGTCAAGATTGCCGCCGCCCCCGGCCCGAAAGTGATGCGGATCCAGGCCGCCGTCACCAACTTCGACCTGACTCGCCCCGACCCCAAGCTGCGTGACCTGCTGCCGGCCAAGATCGCCATCAATGTCACCCGCGAAGTGATCGGCAAGGAGCCCTACCTGCTCAAGGTGGGCAGCATGGCCCAGCTGCTCGACTCCCAGAGTGGCAAGCTGCTGGTGCGGGTGATGGATGCCCGCGAGAGCACGGATACCACCCACAAGGATGAGCCCATCACCGCTGAGGAGATGGAGAAGATGATCGACCAGTGGGCGGCCAGCCGCGCCAAACAGCTGGCGGACAATCTGGGGCGCTGATCGATTGGTGCGTCCAAGCGGGGCGCAGCGGGAGCCTTTTGGGCTGCAATAATGGCAAGATGTTGATAAGGTGGTCATTTTGCAGGCAGGAGAAAATGATATGAAACGCGTGTTGTTACCCATCCTTGTTGCTGGCCTGTTGAGTGCCTGCAGCACCTCGTCACCCACGCCGGAGTGTGCACCGATGGCGGGTGGCTGGCAGAGTCAGCCGTTGCCCAATGCTGAAGGAGAGGCTGCGCTGGCCAGCGTGCTGGCTCGCATGAACACGGCCGCCAAACTGCAGAGCATCCGCGAGGTGCGCAGCCAGGTGGTCTCCGGGGTCAACTACGACATCGAGTTCCAGCTCGACAACGGAGAGGTGTGGAACACCCGTGTCTATCGGGATCTTGCCGGCAACTACCAGATGACCCGCACGGCTGCACAGGGCGAGCTTCCTCCCTTGCCTTGCGTCAAGGCCAAGTAATTCCTGCTTGTTGAGCCCCTCGTCAGAGGGGCTCATCTGACCAGAAAATTTCTGCTTTTCTCCCCGCATTCTGACAGTCAGGATGACCCTTCCCGTGACTGCATCCTCATGGAAAAGGAACCGCTATGAATCGCCACCCCTGCATCAAACACTGGCGCGAGCTGCAAGAGCAGACGCCGCGCTACTACTCCGGCAGTCAGGAGCCTCTTTCTCGCGGCTGTGCCCTCGGCAAGCACTTTGGCTTTAGCCGCATCGGCATTCACCACGAGATAGTCGAACCCGGCCATCGCACCAGCTGGCCCCATGCCGAAAAGACCGAGGATGAGTTCGTCCACGTGCTGGAAGGGACGCCGGATGTCTGGCTCGATGGCGTGCTCTATCGGCTGCAACCGGGAGATTCGGTCGGCTTCAAGGCCGGTGACGGGCTGGCCCACGCCTTTATCAACAACACCGAAGAGACTGTCCGGCTGCTCTGCATCGGCGATACCGATCGGGAGGACAACCGCATCCACTACGCCGTGCATCCCGAGCGCAATATCACCCTCGGCAAGCTGCACTGGGATGATGTGCCCGAGCGTGAGCTGGGGGATCACGACGGCCTGCCCGACAAGCTGCGCGAGAACAACGGCCCCTTCTAGGGCGCAGCTCTTCTGCGCACCAGCCCTGCACCACCCGATATAAAAAAGCCTGCCGCGTGGCAGGCTTTTGCTATCTGTTTGCCGCCTGTGGCGCGCAGCGCTTATTGCAGGCTGAGCCCACCCAGATAGTCGCGCTTGCCGAGATCGACCCCGGCGCGGCGCAGCAGGGCGTAGGCCATGGTGAGGTGGAAGTAGAAGTTGGGAATGCCGTACTCGTGGACGCAGGTATGGCCATCCATCCCCTTGCCGCCCGCCCAGTGGGGCACGTAACGGCCGCTGGCGTACTGGCTGTAGTCCGCCTCCAGCTTGCCTTGCAGATAGCTGATAGTCTTGCCGATATGGGCGCGCAGATCCGCCATGGTCTTGGGGTCATCCCCCATGGCTGGCAGTTCGCTGTGGCTGGCGGTGGCGACCACGGCGCGGGCCGAATCGCAGCAGATCAGCACCTGCTTGGACAGCGGCAACATATCGACGATCAGCCGCTCGCCGAAGAAGTTCTCCACGTTGAACTGTTTCGCCGCGGCGTGGGCCTCGGCCTTGGCCAGACAGTGATCCAGATTGGTCAGCATCTTGATGAACTGGGCGGTAATGTCGCGATTCATGAGCACTCTCCATCTTGTTGAA
Organism: Aeromonas sp. 97A; assembly: GCF_051919185.1. Lineage (NCBI taxonomy): Bacteria > Pseudomonadati > Pseudomonadota > Gammaproteobacteria > Aeromonadales > Aeromonadaceae > Aeromonas > Aeromonas sp. 97A. The sequence continues at coordinate 3,806,622 of NZ_JBQBFF010000001.1, forward strand.
ACAGCGGCCCGCGTGCGCGGCCACGGTGAATGAGACTGGCTAATCGGCCACCAATATACCCCAACCGCTGCCGGGTTCGAGCCCGCTACGATGAAAAGGGCAGGGCTGCGCTACTTCGCGCGACAACCGCTGGCCAAGGGGCCATGCTCGCTTTTTGAGCCTGCGAGTCCCTTATCGCCCCTTTTTTGATCTGTGACATAAATCACCTTTTTTCAGGGGCGTAGGCTGAATGCCGTTGTCCTGGACAGACGCCTGCGCATTCGCCAGGACACAAGAAAAGGAGAATGAGATGAAGATCTATGACCGTAACCGCAATGTGCTGAACCTGGGTCAGCGCGTGATGATTGCCGCCACTGGCGCAGTCGACTTTCTGAAAGAGGCCCACACCGACAATATGACCCCCTATCAGGCGGAGCATGAGAAGTGCGTGCTGCTGGCAAACTCCGGTGAGCGCTACGCCCCCATCGAGTTGATTAGACTAGGCTGATCCCTTTCCCTGTCACCCTACTCTTTACAATTCACCCGGCCGCCGCGCCCCATCTGGCGGCCGGGTTTCTGAGTTCCCCTCTTCATCCCACCAAATGCCGAAAAATTGAACCGGGTCACATCCCGCTCGATTTGAGAGATTGTCAGCCAGAGCAGGCTCATGCGAACCTTTAAATCCCGTTAACTCACTAAAAAATAACGACTATGTTCAGGCAAATAATGATGAGTGCCGCCCTGCTGTCGGCGGCGCTGCTTTCCGGTTGTGCTTCCGTACCCATGGCCGATGCCACCGCAGACGCGCAGGCCAAGCAGTTTGTGGCGCCCAAGGATGCGGCCAACCTCTATATCTATCGCAACGAGACCTTCGGTGCCGCCGTCAAAATGCCGCTGCTGGTGGATGGTATGGCGGTCGGCGATACCGTGGCCCACACCTACATCCTCAAGCAGGTGACACCGGGCAGCCACACCATCACCTCCAAGTCGGAGAACGATGCCACTCTGACCCTCAGTACCGAGGCGGGTAAAAACTACTACGTCTGGCAGGAGGTCAAGATGGGCCTGCTGATGGCCCGCTCCAAGCTGAGTCAGGTCAGTGAAGAGGAGGGCAAGCAAGGGGTGATGGAGAGCAAGTTGGTTAAGTGACCAGAGGCTTCCACCAAAAACAAGGCGTAGCTCCACCAGTTACGCCTTTGCCCGAAAGTGGGTGTTCCAGATTTCCTGTCCATGTAGGTTCGATTAGCGAAGCGTAATCGGACGATCGCGTAATCGAACATCCGCACCATCACAGCCCGCAAGCAGATCGACGTGAGGCAAGACTATGCTTGGCTTTTCGGTCTCGATGAGGGGAAAAGGATGGCCAATTGGCGGCGGGCATGGTGGCCCGGAGGAACCTGGTTCTTTACCGTCAACCTGCTGGAGCGGCGCAACAACCGGTTGCTGGTGGAGCAGATCGATTTGCTGCGTCAAAGCGTTACCAAGGTACAGCAGGCTCACCCCTTCGCCATTCACGCATGGGTGGTGTTGCCCGACTACCTCCACTGCATCCTCTCTTTGCCGGAAGGGGACACCGATTTCCCCCTGCGTTGGCGGCTGATCAAAAGCCACTTTTCCCGCGCCTTGCCGGTGAACGAGCGGCGCAGCCAGACCCGGTTACGCCACGGGGAGCGGGGCATTTGGCAACGCCATTATTGGGAACATCTGATCCGGGATGAGCAGGATTACCGCCGCCATATGGATTACGTCCATATCAACCCGCTCAAGCATGGTCATGTCACGCGGGTGGCTGATTGGCCGTATTCCACCTTCCATCGTTATGTGGCGAGTGGCGTCTATCCGCCGGATTGGTGCGGGTCGGTGGATGGGGCATCGGGGGGATTGGAATAAACCCCTAACAGGGTTGTTCTGTTGTAAGCGTTCGATTACGCGATCGTCCGATTACGCTTCGCTAATCGAACCTACTATCTATTCGAGACCATTGCTCTGGGATAAACTTGCTTTGATTATTTCATTTTAAACATAAAGTAGATATCACTTGGGGAATTAGATGGTTGTCAATTTTATACAGCGGTGTGTGACGACAATAAAAGGCATCATGCTTTTTTATCAAAGTCACAACATTGCAGTTTCAACAGTCAGCATTGTTACTTTTACATCATGCTGTTATTTCATAGTTACATCATACTTTTCTAATTTTGGTCTTGATTTCTTTATTTTTGGAAGTGTAGCTGATTTATATCAAGTGGCTTTGTATCATGGGGTAATTATAAAGCTAATATTACTCTCTCAATTCCTGATAATTATCCCTGTCACATTATATATATTTTTTACAACATCTGTTGAACTTGAAAAGTCGACAGACATCAAGACCAGCAATATATATCGCTATTCCAATGCTATTAAGAAGAAATTTTTCGCCAACGCGATAAGTCTAAGTGAGATATGGAAATGGTTTATGGTTGCAATTTTTCTCATCGGACTGTTGAGCTCCCCTGCATTTCTATTGTTACTATCGAAGTATAGTGCGGAGGATGTGAAAAATGGGCTTTCAGCAAGATACAGCATAGAGACAAATAAAAAATTGATTCCATGCCTCTCCGTGATTGGTGCAACATCAAGTTATGTTTTTATTTGGGATGACAAAACAAAAATGCCATCTGCACTGCCCAAGCCAGAAATAAAGACTATCAATCTTGTTGTTCCACCACCACCTAGTAATAGGGCCCCCTCTCCAAATGGGGACTATAAAAAGAAAGTTAAACTTCAACGAGAATTACAAGAGCAATGGTCATCCAAATTAGAAGAGACTTGCCATCAATCTGTAAAATGGCATGAATGGTAAAGTGTATTCACAATCCCGTAGGTTCGAATAGCGAAGCGCATTCGGACGATCGCGAATTTAAAGTTATCGCGATCACAGATATAAAAACCAACCCGGCCTAAGCCGGGTTGATTGCATTAAAAAGTGGAAGAAATCAGAGCGCTTCCAATCTCGCATACGCCGTTACCAGCCACTTGGCGCCGACGTCGTCGAACTGGATCTGTACCCGGCTCTGCTGGCCGACCCCTTCGAAGTTGAGTACCACCCCTTCGCCGAATTTTGGATGGAGCACCCGCTGGCCGAGCTTGATGCCGCTGGCGTCGAAGCTCTGCTGCACCTCGTTCTGGCTAAAGCGGCCGTACTGGGTGGGGCGGCTGACCTGAGTGCGCAGCCGGATCTCTTCCAGACACTCGGCGGGCATCTCGCGGATAAAGCGGCTCGGCTTGTGGAACATCTCGCGGCCGTAGATGCGGCGGCTCTCGGCATAACAGATGTAGAGCTTCTCCATGGCGCGGGTCATGCCGACGTAACACAGGCGCCTTTCCTCCTCCAAGCGGCCCGACTCTTCGGTGGATTGCTGGCTGGGGAACATCCCTTCTTCGACACCGACCAGCAGCACCAGCGGGAACTCCAAGCCCTTGGCGCTGTGCAGGGTCATCAGCTGTACCGCGTCGGCATATTCGTCCGCCTGATTCTCGCCGGACTCCAGCGCCGCGTGGGCGAGGAAGGCGGAGAGATCGCTCATATCCTCCAGCTCGTCCGGGCGCTGGTACTGGCGGCAGGCGGTGACCAGTTCGTCCAGGTTCTCTACCCGCGCCTGGGATTTTTCGCCTTTTTCCGCCAGATACATCGCCTTGAGGCCGGAGTTCTGGATGGCGATATCCGCCTGCTGGTGCAGCGGCAGCATGGAGACCTGCTCCTCCAGCGCGTCGATCAGCTCGACAAAGCCGCGCACCGCGTTGCCGGCGCGACCGGTCAGCACCTTGTCATTGAGCAGCGCCTTGGCCGATTGCCACAAATTGAGCCCCTGATCGCGGGCGTTGCCGCGCAGGATCTCGAGGGTGCGATCGCCGATGCCGCGGGTCGGGGTGTTGACCACCCGCTCGAAGCTGGCGTCGTCACCGCGGTTGTTGATAAGCCGCAGGTAGGCCATGGCGTCCTTGATTTCCTGGCGCTCGAAGAAGCGCAAGCCGCCGTAGATGCGGTAGGGCATAGCGTCCTGCATCAGCGCCTCTTCCAACACCCGAGACTGGGCGTTGGAGCGATAGAGGATGGCGCAGTCAGCCAACAGGCCGCCCTTTTCTTTCCAATCCTTGAGGCGGCCGACCACGAAGCGCGCTTCGTCCACCTCGTTGAAGGCGGCGTAGAGGGAGATCGGCTCGCCCTCGGCCCCTTCGGTCCACAGCTCCTTGCCAAGGCGTTCGGCGTTGTTGGAGATGACGCTGTTGGCGGCTTTGAGGATATTGGCGGTGGAGCGGTAGTTCTGTTCGAGGCGGATGGTCTCGGCGCCCTGATAGTCGGTCAGGAAGCGCTGGATGTTCTCGATCTTGGCGCCGCGCCAGCCGTAGATGGACTGGTCATCGTCGCCGACGATCATCACCTTGCCGCTGTTGCCCGCCAGCATCCGCAGCCAGGCGTACTGGATGCCGTTGGTATCCTGAAACTCGTCCACCAGGATGTTCTGGAAGCGGTCGCGGTAGTGCTCGAGGATGTGCGGCTTGTTCAGCCACAGCTCGTGGGCGCGCAGCAGCAGCTCGGCAAAGTCCACCAGACCGGAGCGATCGCAGGTCTCCTGATAGGTCTTGTAGATCTGCTGATAGGTGCGGGTGACGGGATCGCCATAGAGGTCGATGTCGCCGGGGCGCAGCCCCTCATCCTTCTTGCCGTTGATGTAGCCCATCACGGCGCGCGGGGCCCAGTGCTTCTCGTCGAGGTTGAGCGCCTTGAGCACCCGGCGGATCAGCCGGTACTGGTCGTCGGAGTCGAGGATCTGGAAATCCTGCGGCAGTCCCGCATCCAGATGGTGGGCCCGCAGCAAACGGTGGGCGATGCCGTGGAAGGTGCCGATCCACATGCCGCGCACGCCGTCGCCGATCACTTTTTCGACCCGTCCGCGCATCTCGGCCGCCGCCTTGTTGGTAAAGGTGACCGCGATGATGGAGAAGGGTGAACAGCGTTCCACCTGCATCAGCCAGGCGATACGGTGCACCAGCACCCGGGTCTTGCCCGAACCGGCACCGGCCAGCACCAGCAGGTTGCTGCGGGGCGCCGCAACGGCATCTCTTTGCTTGTCGTTGAGCCCGTCGAGCAGGGTTGAAACGTCCATCACCACTCCTGTTTATTTATACAGGCGGGGATTATACGGAAGTTCCGTCGATCCTGAAATGCATGATTCCCTAGGTGGCACAGGTTGTTGTTTTTGATAGTGGCGTTTTCGGAGCAGCCATTGTTCACCTGTTGGGGTGAGCGTTAGGTCTTCTCCTGCCAGTTCATGGGTGGCTATCTGATAACTCATCTCGGCTGCGACCACGTTACCTTCGGGCAGCGTGCCGTGAACTCGATAGAGGCGCAGTTTCATTTCGTTCAGATAGGCTTTTTCAAAATAGAGCGGGCAGTCGCCCAGCAGTAATACACCCTGCTCGTAGTGTGATCGCTGGTTATTGACAGCGCGCATGGAGAATAGGCTGAGCAGCGAGAGCTTTTTGGGAAGGAGTTCACGATGAAATTCGCGGGCGTAAATACGATAAACAAGCATCCCTTGCTCATCGTATACAGCGTTCGAATAGTCACGGTAGTGTTCTGTGACTCCGAGCGCCAAGGCGCCCGGAGTGAAGCTGATGAGCATTGTGGCAAGCAGTGCCACAATGCTCGGGCTGTTGAGGTTACTGAAGCGCAGCACAATCTACGACATCAGATTGGCCGTTTTCGGTACGACGGCACTCCAGGAAGACCTTGCCGAAGGTAGAGCCTTCACGGGGTCTCAGAGTGACTTCGGTATGGTAGGGAACAACCGGAGCGCGAGTGACGTGCATGATGTAGCTTGCCGTTTGATCGAACTCGTTTTGGACGAAGTCTGAGGTGTATTCAACTTTGAAACTCAGTTGCGGCATGATCCAGAAGCGATTCTCCTGAATAGCAGCAATTTCTGCTGGACTCAACCCGCAAACCGGGTTGCCCATCATCTTGGAGTACTCTTCGGAGTAGGAACCCATGTTGCCTTCGCAGGTGCCTGCGCCAACGAGTACATCGACGTCATTACGATCCAGCCCTTCGCTGAAGAAGGGGTTCAAATCCAGTTTGACGGAGATGCCGTTACCATTGGTGGAATCGACGATGACGCTCGCTTGCTGACCATTCAGGTGTTTATCCAGTGCTTCAGCCAGCTTGAGGGTGTTCTTGGCCTCTTCTGCATCGAGATGCAGAGATGTCAGGGCATTCCCCAGATTGGCAGTCAGCTTGGCGGCTTCAGCCAGTTGGGTACGAGCCAGCTTGAGACGGTCGGCCTGATTGATTACAAAAAATTGGGGGTCTTGCCAGAGCAGAGCGGGATTCACATCTGCATCAGTGTACTCTACGGTGATCTGTGTATTCAGGAGAGAAAATTTCCAGCTACTTTGATTCCCCTGAAACCATGGATAGGCTGGATTACCGTAGATGTGCGCAATGCCAGTCTCTTCAAAATTAAGAATGGGTACAGACAGATCTTCCGTTTTGGGCTGCAGGTGGCGATCATCACCATAGTGGTATGCGGCCATGATATTCAGACCAGAAGCCATAGCGATGGCGCTGGCACGCAGGGCGCGAACCTGATCGTAGGAGAGCGTCAGCTTATCGCTATCGCCGTAGGCTGCCTTGTACTCCGGGTTAACAATATTGCCCAGACTATTGGCGGTGTCCTGCATCTTGACGGCATATTTTGCCAGCAGGTCTGCTACGTCCTTGGTATTGCCAGTGGCCTCTTTAGTGGTCAGGCGAGCATGGTTAACCACTGCATCCAGCACTTTCGCCAGCATGGTGGTATAACCCTGGCCAGCCTGTGACGGTGTAACATCGAAGCGCTTGCTGACGATTGGGTCGTTGGTCACTTCCATCATGGCGATAATCGCCAGCATGATCTGGCGATCGGCTTTGCCTTGCTCATCTGCTTCGGTGCTTAAGCGATCTTTATAGCCGCGCAGCGTATTTTCGAAGTCAGTCTGTTCCCAATGCTTGCTCTGTTCCACCAGGTCGCGCAGCACATAATCTACGGCGGCAGATTTGCCATTAGCTTTGGCCAGCGAGTCATTCATATGTGCTTCGGCTGCTTTGGTATCAACCACTTTTTTGTCGATCTGCGCCTGTTTCAGGGCTTCATTCAGGCTAGTGTTAAACTCGTTATCGCTGCCAAAACGAAGAGTGTTGCCTAGCTTGACCACATCCTCTGTTTTCAGAGTAATCCCGTTACTTGCATCACCGTCAGCATCCATAGTTTGCAGCAGTGCGGCGATACGAATGGCGCGATCCTTGTCACCTTTCTCGGCGATGGTGTATGGGGTTACCAGGGTCTGGCCCTTTTTAACCTGAGTTTCCCCAAGCGGGATTGAGCCCAGTTTGAAGGTACAGGTGTCACCGTCATTAAAGAGGAACTGACCTTGCGAGTTCGTGACGTCCGAGTAATTGCCGCAGGTGTAGTTCAAACCGGCTACCGCACTATCAATAAAGGTGGCAGTCAACGCAGGTTTGGTGGCGTTTCCACCATTGCCACTGTTATTGCCATTATCTGTGCTGGCACCGTCGCCACCACCGCCACAACCAGCCAGCGCCAAGCTGGATAACGCCGTCACAACCGATAAAGCCAGAATATTTTTTTTCATTTTTATTTTCCTGAAACAACGATGCATATGTCACCGGCACCTGGCTGAGGAAGTCAGAATGGGTGGCATGAATTGATGCAAAAGAAGCCCAATTGATGTTTTTGTTAGTTTCATTTGAGATCTATGCGGCGGGCATCATACAGGGGCTCATATGGTTTTCAACTTGATCTGGATCTCGAGTTCATATGAATTGTGAGCTTGCTCAACAAAGTGGAAGCGGGGGCTGATTGTTGGTTAGGGAATGTTGACTGGAGAGTATTAGAGATAGGGTCTGTGAGCTTTGGTCGTTTCCAGCTGTAGCCAACTCTTGCTCGCGCGGTTTGTGGGGATTTTGCGAGCCGGATCACGGGCTTGCCGGGGGGCTGGATGAATAAGAGGGGAAAACGGTTTACAGTAACTTGCTGAACAATAAGAGAAATGTCGTTTGGGTCTTTTGGTTGTTAGCATAAAAAACTGAAAAGTAGCTAAAAAACAACTGCTTATAAGGTTATTTGCTTATAATTCAAACCGTTAACGCAAACGTTTTTCCCTTATCATTTGCTTGACCCGCATCGGGGCTGACTTAGAGTAAGCCTGCGTGCTAGATAGCCTGCTCTGACAGGCAAGCAAGTTCCCTCACTTAATAACAATCAAGGATACGATCGTGACTAAAGTGCTCAAGCTGGCCACCGTGGCCTCCCTCACTCTCGCTGCTCTCTCTGCTCAGGCTGCTTCCGAGCCAGCCGTCATTTATGACACCGCGGGCAAGTATGACAAATCATTCAACGAAGCCGTGTTCCGTAACGGCGTCGAGCTCTACAACAAGGACAAGGGCGTCAAGGTCAAAGAGTTTGAACCCCAGAACGAAGCCCAGCGCGAGCAGGGTCTGCGTCGTCTGGCCAGCCGTGGCAACGGCCCGATCGTGGCCGTCGGTTTCAACATGGGTTCTGCGGTAGAGAAGGTTGCGACCGAATTCCCGAAAACCCAGTTCACCATCATCGACATGGTGGTCGACAAGCCGAACGTCCAGTCCGTCATCTTCAAGGAGCATGAAGGTTCCTTCCTGGTGGGCGCGCTGGCAGCCATCGCTTCCAAGAGCGGCAAGGTCGGCTTCGTGGGCGGCATGGATATCCCGCTGATCCGCAAATTCCAGTGCGGTTACGAGCAGGGTGCCAAGTTCGTCAATCCGAAGATCGAAGTGTTCCAGAACATGGCGGGCTCTACCCCGGCCGCGTTTGCTGACCCGGCCAAAGGTGCCGAGCTGGCCAAGTCCCAGTTCGCCAAGGGCGCTGACGTGGTTTACGCCGCAGCTGGCGGTACCGGTATCGGTGTCTATCAGGCAGCCAAGGACAGCGGCAAGTTCGCCATCGGTGTGGACTCCAACCAGAACCACCTGCAACCGGGCACCATGCTGACCTCCATGGTCAAGTCTGTGGGTCTGGCCGCTTACCAGACCTGGGATGACGCTGCCAAAGGCGAGTGGAAGCCGGGTATCAAGAACCTGGGTCTGGCCGAAGGCGGTGTGGATTGGGCTCTCGACAAGGACAACGAGAAGCTGATCACCCCGGAAATGAAAGCCAAGGTAGATGCCATCAAGGCTGAAATCATCGCTGGCAAGGTCAAGGTTCATGACTACATGAGCGATAACACCTGCAAATACTAATTAGATAGTTGCTACGACTCTCAACGCACCACCGGCCCGCACGGGCCGGTTTTTAGTCTTATTTCATGAAACGCAGGGCTGCATCATGGACCAGACAGATCGCTATGCCATCGAATTAAGAGGTATCGATAAGCGGTTCGGCGAAGTGTACGCCAACAAGCTGATCGACCTTAAGGTTCGCAAAGGCAGTATCCACGGCATTGTCGGCGAAAATGGCGCCGGTAAGTCCACCCTGATGAGCATCATTTATGGTTTCTACCATGCCGACAAAGGCGAGATGTTCATCGACGGGAATCCTTTCAAACCCCATGGCTCACAAGATGCGATTGCCGCAGGGGTGGGCATGGTTCACCAGCACTTCATGCTGGTCAACAACTTCACCGTATTGGAAAACGTCATCCTCGGCGCTGAGAACGGCTGGCACCTTCAGCAGAGCGTGGCGTCAGCCGAAAAGTTGCTGGGCGAACTGGCGCGAGATTATGGCCTTGACGTGCCGCTGCACGAGAAGGTCGAAGATCTGCCGGTTGGCTTGCAACAGCGGGTCGAAATTCTCAAGGCGCTCTATCGCGGCGCCCGCATCCTGATCCTCGACGAGCCGACCGGGGTACTGACCCCGCAAGAGGCGGATCACCTGTTCGAGGTGCTGAAAAAGCTGCGGGATCAGGGGGCGACCATCATCCTTATCACCCACAAGCTGCGGGAGATCCTGGCCATTACCGACCAGGTCTCCATCATGCGCCGTGGCGAGATGGTGGCCCACGTCGCCACCAAGGATACCGACAAGGAGCAGCTGGCCGAGTTGATGGTGGGCCGCAAGGTGCGCCTCAAGGTCGACAAGGGGCCAACCCAACCCGGTGAAGCCAAGCTGAAGATCGAAGGGCTCAGCTACTTCGACGCCAGCAAGGTGGAGCGGGTCAAATCGGTCAGCTTCGAGGTGCGGGCCGGTGAAGTGGTCGGCATCGCCGGGGTCTCCGGCAACGGTCAGTCAGAACTGCTCAGCCTGCTTGGCGGCATTCTCAAGCCGAGCAAGGGCAGCTTCACCATCAGCAGTCGCAGCGGCGTGCACAAGGTGAGCGCTGAGCACCCGGCCGATCCGGAGCTGGTGCGCAACTACGGCCTCGGCCATGTGCCGGAAGATCGCCACAAGATGGGGCTGATCAACCGCTTCGAGGCGAAAGAGGCCTTCATTCTCGGTTATCACCGCCGCCCGCAATACAACAAGGGGTGGCTGCAGAACAAGGAGGCGATCCAGCAGGATTGTCAGGCCAAGATGGAGAAGTGGGACGTGCGCCCGCCCCATCCCGATCACAAGACCGCCAACTTCTCCGGTGGCAACCAGCAGAAGCTGGTGATCGCCCGTGAAGTGGAGCAGGACCCGGATGTGCTGTTGATTGGCCAGCCGACCCGCGGGGTCGACATCGGCGCCATCGAGTATATCCACCAGCAGATCATCGCCATGCGCGACAAGGGCAAGGCGGTGCTGCTGGTCTCGGTGGAGCTGGACGAGATCATGAGCCTCGCAGATCGCATTCTGGTCATTGCCGATGGTCGCATCGTCGGCGAGCTGGATGGTGCCAAGGCGGATGAGCGCACCATTGGTCTGATGATGGCGAATATCGTTCCCGATGACGTTGCCAAGGAGGCCCACTGATGAGCCAAGTACGTATTCCTGCCTGGGTCTCCGTAGGCGTCTTGTCTGCGGTCAACATCCTGCTGGCCTTCCTGGTGTCGGCCATTCTGTTCTACTACCTCGACATCAACCCGGTCGATGCCGCCAAGATCATGTGGTACGGCGCGTTCGGCACCGGTGAAGGGGTCGGCTTCACCCTCTACTACGCAACCGGCTTTATCTTTACCGGTCTGTCGGTGGCGGTCGCCTTTCACGCCGGTCTGTTCAATATCGGCGGTGAAGGTCAGGCCTATATCGGCGGTCTCGGTGTCGGTCTGGTCTGTCTGATGCTCGGCGATGTGCTGCCGTTTGCCCTGCTGTTGCCGCTCTCCATCATTGCCGGTGGTCTGTTCGGTGCGGCCTGGGCCTTTATTCCGGCCTGGCTGCAAGCCAAGCGCGGCAGCCATATCGTGATCACCACCATCATGTTCAACTTCATCGCCGCCTCGCTGATGGCCTATCTGCTGGTGGAGGTGTTCAAGCCGCCCGGCTCGATGGCGACCGAGAGCAAGGTGTTTGCCGAGGCAAGCTGGCTGCCCAAGATGAGCGGGCTGGCTAACCTGTTCGGGATGGAGATCCCCAACAGCCCCCTCAATATCAGCTTCTTCTGGGCGCTGATCTGTGCGGCGCTGGTGTGGGTCTTTATCTGGCACACCCGCTGGGGTTACGAGATCCGCTCGGTCGGCGCCAGCCAAAGCGCCTCCGCCTACGCCGGTATTTCCTATCCCAAGGTGGTGATCCTGGCGATGGTCATCTCCGGCATGCTGTCGGGCTTCTTTGCCCTCAACGTGCTGCAGGGTGAGCTGCACCAGATCAAGCTCAACTTCGTGGAAGGGTTCGGCTTCACCGGTATCGCGGTGGCGCTGATGGGGCGCAACCATCCGGTCGGCGTCATCATCGCCAGCCTGCTGTTCGGTTTCCTCTATCAGGGGGGCGCCGAGCTCAGCTTCGAGTTCGGTGTCGACCGCAACATCGTGGTGGTGTTGCAGGGTCTGGTGATCCTGTTCTGTGGCGCCCTTGAGCACATGATGCGTCCGCGCATCGAGCAGCTCTATCTGGCGTTTGCCAACCGCTCAGCCGCGCAAGCTAAAGGAGTCTGATCATGTTTGAAATTCTGATCCTGATGCTGGATGCGACCATTCGTACTGCGCCGCCGCTCATTCTGGCGGCCATGGCGGGCATGTTTTGCGAGCGCTCCGGGGTGGTCAACATCGCGTTGGAAGGCAAACTGCTGGCGGCGGCGTTCGCCAGTGGCGCGGCGGCTGCGGTCTCCGGTTCTGCCTGGGTAGGTCTGGGTGCCGGTGTGGGTGTCTCCATCCTGTTTGCCCTGATGCACGGTTTTGCCACCATCACCCATCGCGGTGATCAGGTGGTGAGCGGCATGGCCATCAACATTCTGGCGGCCGGTCTGACCGTCACCCTGGGTCGTTACTGGTTCGATCAGGGGGGCCAGACGCCGGCACTCTCCGGTGATGCCCGTTTTGCCCCCATCGATCTGCCCTATGCCAAGGAGCTGTGGGATGTGCCGGTGATCGGCCAGCTCTACAGCGAGCTGCTGAGCGGCCACTCCCTGCTGGAGTACGTGGCATTTGCCTGCGTGCCGCTGGCCTGGTGGGTGATGTTCCGTACCCGCTTCGGTCTGCGTCTGCGGGCGGTGGGCGAGGCGCCCGCAGCGGTCGATACCGCCGGTATCTCTGTGGTGCGGATGCGCTACACCGCGCTCCTTATCGGCGGCCTGCTGGCCGGTATCGGTGGCACCTATCTGGCGGTGGCCCAGACGGCCCAGTTCATCCCCAACATGAGTGCGGGCAAGGGCTTTATGGCGCTGGCGGCGCTGGTGTTCGGCAAGTGGCGTCCCTGGAATGCCATGGCAGCCTGTCTGCTGTTCGGCTTCCTCGATGCGGTCGCCATCCGTCTGCAAGGGGTCAGCATCGGTGGCTTCGCCATTCCGGTGCAGGCCATCGAGGCACTGCCCTACATCCTGACCGTGTTCCTGCTGGCCGGTTTTATCGGCCGTGCCGTGGCCCCCAAGGCACTTGGTACACCTTATGTGAAGGAGCGGGAGTAGCGTCCTTTGGCGCGATATTCCCGATCACGCAGATAACAGCAGGCCCACTTCGGTGGGCCTGTTTTTTTATGGGCGGAATGGGGCAGACCAGCCGGGATCTGGATGGTGTGATAGAGGGAGGCGATGGCGTGAAGGGATAAACGGGCTGCGCGATCTGCTGCGGGTAGCGGCTGGCTTACAGGTGCATATCCCGCTGCCAGTACCATTAAAAACCCCCTCGTATCGGGAGGGGGTTGCAGAGGTTATTGCCGGATGAACCCTGAGGCTCAGGGAGCCAGCACCAGCTTGTAGACACCAAAGCCGGGGTGTTTGGCATCGGTGGGCGGCAGGGTCTCCACATAGTTCAGCTTGCCACCGGTCAGGGCTTGCGCCTCGCTGCGTGGCGAGCTGTAGATACGCAGATCCAGATTGGCGGACAGGGGGGCCAGCTGCCAGTTGTTGTCTGCTGGAGGCTCGAAACCGGCCGGATTCTTCTCTGCCAGATCCTTGAGGTATTCGGAGAGCACTTCGCGGGTTTCGAACTGATCTTCATGGACGATCACCTTGGCGTTGATGCCCGGGAAGTTGCCACCACCGCTGGCGCGGTAGTTGTTGGTCACCACGTAGAACATCTGGGCCGGGTCGATTGCCTTGCCCTGATAGGTGAGGTTGGTGATGCGATAGCTGTCGCTCACCTTGTTGCCATCCACATCGTAACGGGCGGGTTTGGTCACATCGACCTGATAGTTCACTCCGTCGATCACGTCGAAGTTGTAGGTGCGGTACTTCTCGTTCACCAGCCACTGGGTCGCGGTGCTGGCGGCATCGATCTTGTTGAACTGGACGGCGCTCTTCTCCAGCCACTCCTGTACGGTCGCGCCATTGATGGCGACCACCTGCAGGGTATTGGGGTAGACATAGAGGTCGGCCACGTTGCGCAGGGAGATATCGCCAGCCGGTACATAGGTGAAGTCGGTCGGGCCGTTGCGACCGCCACGGAATGGCGCGGCAGCGGAGAGGATGGGCCATTTCTCCTTGAGCTGACCATCCTGTTGCAGCTTCTTGGCGTGCCACAGCTGGGCGTCGCTGACGATCTGGATGGAGGGGTCATCCTGCACCAGCGCGAAGAAGCTGTGGATCGGCTTGGTGATCTTGCTGAGGGGCTCGTCCAGCCACTGGTTGGCCTGCTCGTGCTCGGCAATGACCTGATCGACTACCGCCTGATCTTCGGTGCTGCTGGCGCTGCTGTCGATTTTGCGCAGCTGGGACTGGCTGGAAGCCACTTCCCAGCGACCCTCTTTCCAGGTCATGTGCAGGTCGATGATGCCGAGGTGGTTGCCCCAGACGCCCGGCATCACGGTCGGTACGCCCGCCAGGGTGCCTTTCTCGTTGTCCACGTCGGTCATGTTGGGGTAGTCACCCGGGAAGGTGCGGTGGGCATGGCCCAGCAGCAGGGCATCAACCCCCTTCACCTTGGCCAGCGGCAGTGCGGCGTTCTCCATCATGGGTTCGCGCGGGTCACCTATGATGCCGGTGTGGGCCACGACCACGACGATGTCTGCACCCTTGGCGCGGATTTCGGGTACATAGTGCTCGGCGGTCTCGACCATATCGGCCACCACCACCTTGCCTTCCAGATTGCGTTTGTCCCACTGGGTGATCTGGGGCGGAGTCAGCCCCAGCACCCCGACCTTGATGGTCTGGGTATTGCCGTTGGCATCCTTCACCTGACGATCCAGCACCACATAGGGTTTGAACTTCTGCTTGCTCCAGTCGATGGTGCCCTTGCCATCACGGCTGAAGGCATCGGCCTGGAAGACGTTGGCGTTGATGTAGGGGTAGTTGGCCCCTTTCAGGGTCTCTGAGAGGAAGTCGAGACCGAAGTTGAATTCGTGGTTGCCCAGGTTGCCGACATCATAGCTCATGGTGTTGAGCGCCTTGATGGCGGGGTGGGTCTGCTTGCTCAGCCACTGCTGTTTGACCTGCTGGTCGTGGATATAGTCGGCCAGCGGGGTGCCCTGGATCAGGTCGCCGTTGTCGATCAGCAAGTTGTTGGCGTTCTCTTCGCGGGCCTTGCGGATCAGCACAGCGGTGCGGGCGAAGCCCAGCGAGGCATCCGGCTTGTTCTGGTAGTAGTCGTAACTCAGCAGGTTGGAGTGGATATCAGAGGTTTCGATCAGCCGCAGGGTGAGATCACCGGGGGCCTGAGAGTTGTTGTCGTCACAGCCGGACAGCAAAAAGATAACTGCCACCGCGCTCAGTTTGAGGGTGGTTTTCATTGTTGGATTCTCTTGTTATGGGTATGCCAGCGTGGTGCATTCTATCGACAGCAAAAGAATCCGATTGTGAGCAGGCTGGCAATTCGGGCTAATTACCCTCCTGTTAATAGAGTTATGACTCTGATTTTCATCTGTTTTTTTGTCTTTATTCAGGGCAGCTACTTTCGCTGCTTTTCCGGCGTGAGTCACCCTGTCGTCACCGCCGTGCGGTCGGGGCAAGCGGCGCGGCCAAGCGCTTCTGCGAGGCTGTAATGGTTGGTTACAGATCTCCATTCGACTGATAGATGACCTTTCCCTTA
Organism: Aeromonas sp. 97A; assembly: GCF_051919185.1. Lineage (NCBI taxonomy): Bacteria > Pseudomonadati > Pseudomonadota > Gammaproteobacteria > Aeromonadales > Aeromonadaceae > Aeromonas > Aeromonas sp. 97A. Next base: position 3,822,214 of record NZ_JBQBFF010000001.1, read on the forward strand.
AATTCAGCGGCGATTGATTGCATCTAAAAATTACAAAGCGACAGCAAGGAATAAAACCTCATGAAAATGCACAACAAAGCGCTGCTGGCCATCGCCTGCGCTGCGGCCCTGTCTGCCTGTGACAGCGAAAAAGCTGCCAACAGCATCGCCAAGCGGGTGCCGCTGGCTCTGCCGGAGGCGGGTCTTTACCAAGCGAATCTGATGAGCCGCGACGGCGACAAGGCGACGCCGCGCATGATCAAGGATCTGGATGGTCTGGCGCTGGTCTACCCGAAGGGTGAAACTGTGCAGCACTGGGGTGTCTGGGTGGATCATCAGGTGGGCAAGGTCGAGACCAACAGCCAGTGGCTGGGTCAGGCTGACCAGAAAGCCGACAAAGACGGGATCTACCCGGTGCAGTTGATCCGCAACAGTGAGCGGCTCGGTACCAGCACGGCGCTCAGCTCGGTGACCAACGACCACAACCTCATCACCTTCCAGGATCAGCCGGTCATCGATCTGCAGGGCAAGGAGATCAAGCGCTGGGTTTTTGATTTCACTCGCACCGGCACCACCTTCTCCGACAACTCCCCCATCTATTCCGGTTTCAGCGGTCATGTGGCTGTGACGGCCCTGACCACCAAAGCGGTGACCACGGCCAGCTGGGGTGCCACGGACAGCGATGGCTTCAGCAGCGACATGGTGGGCAAGGTGGATACCACCAACAACGGCGGCAAGTTGACGGTAGCGATCGAGTTCCCGGCGGCAGGTTGTACGCTGGTGGGCGAGGGGAGTGCCACTGCCGGGTTGAGCAAGCTGACCATGACCGGGTTTGGCAAGTGCAACTTCAAGCAATCCGCTGCCGCCACGCCGATCGAAAACCTCTGGAATGCCGCTCTGGCCCGGGCGATGGATAACCGCGTCGCCTATGTCACCACCTATACCGCGGATGCCAAAAAAGAGGCGCTGGTCATCGGCTTCCCCGACACCAATGGCCTGCTGATCACCGCTGACAAGCGATAAGCAGCCCAACGGCAGGGGCGGGCAAACGCGCCTGAAACAACAAGGGAGCCAGTGGCTCCCTTGTTGTTTGCAACGCACGGTTTACAGCAGGAACAGGGTTGCCAGCCCGAGGAAGATAAAGAAGCCGCCGGTATCGGTGATGGCGGTGATCATCACGCTGGCTCCCACCGCCGGGTCGCGGCCGAGGCGGGTCATGGACATGGGGATGATGACTCCCATCAGGGCGGCCACCAGCAGGTTGAGCATCATGGCCAGGGTCATCACGGCGCCGAGCGCCGCATCCTGATAGAGCAGATAGGTGGCGATGCCCATGGTGCCGCCCCACACCAGCCCGTTGATAAAGGCGACGCCGAGTTCCCGCAGCAGCAGGAAGGAGAGGTTGCCCGCCTGAATGTGCTGCAGCGCCAGCGCCCGCACTATCATGGTGATGGTCTGGTTGCCGGTGTTGCCGCCGATCCCGGCGACGATGGGCATCAGCGCCGCCAGTGCCACCAGCTGGGAGATGGTGTGCTCGAACAGGCCGATCACCCGCGAGGCGACAAAGGCGGTGCAGAGGTTGATGGCAAGCCAGGCCCAGCGGGTCTTGACCGCCTTGGAGACGGGCGCGAACACGTCTTCATCCTCGCTGATACCCCCCATCCGGCGCAGGTCGGTGTCACTCTCCTCATAGACCAGATCCACCACCTCTTCGACGGTGAGGCGGCCCATCAGCTTGCCCTTGCCATCCACCACGGCGGCGGAGAGCAGGTCATCCCGCTCGAAGGTGCGGGCTGCCGCTTCGTCGTTATCCTCCGGATCGAAGGTGACCGGATCCCGCTCCATCACATCGCTCACCAGAGTGGCGGGCTTGTGTAGCAGTACAGTGGTGAGGGCCAGCTCCCCCAGCAGGTGGTTGCGGCGATCGATGACGAACAGCTTGTCGGTGTTGGCGGGGATCTTGCCGCGCAGGCGCAGATAGCGCTGCACAGTGGCGAGCGTCACCTCGGGGCGGATGGTGATGATCTCGAAGTCCATCATGGCGCCGACGGTGTGCTTGCCGTAGCGGATCACCTCCCGCACCCGATCCCGGTCGGCGGGGGCCATATAGGTGAGCAGCCGCCCCATCAGGTTGCGCGGCAGGTACTGGCCCAGATAGATCTGGTCGTCGATATCCAGGGTGCGCAGGGCGTGCAGCAGCTCCTTGTCGCTCATCCCGCTGATGAGGCTGTCCCACACCGTCTCCGACGCTTCGACCAGGATCTGGCCGCGCTTCTCCTCCTCCACCAGTGCCCACAGGGCATGACGCTCATCGGGCGGCAGCGATTCCAGCGCATCGGCGACGTCGGCGGCGGGCAACCCGTTGACCAGCGTTGTGAGTTCGCTGGTCTGATCGCGCTGCTCGGCATCCTGCACCACCTGCGGATCGAGCAGGCTGTCGGTGAGGGCATCATCGCGCAGCAGCAGGGTGAGAATGCGGGATCTGTCATCCGCGCGCTGCCGGGCGCTGTTCTTGATGGGAAGAGACATGGGATGAATTCCTGAGATGGTAGCCAAGGGCTCAATGCCCATAGGATACCAGACTTAAAACAACAGGTTATGACCGTGATGGGAGAAGAGGGAGGTAAAAGTGAGGCCACCTGCTGGTGGCCTCATGGTGAGTTGCCGAGGATACCTCAGGCGAGGGCTCGCTGGCGCTGTGGGGCCTCGCCAAACCAGGCGAGCCGGTCGGCCAAAGTGACCACCGAGCCCACCATGATCAGCGCCGGGCTCTCGACCCCCACCGCCAGTGCGGGTAGCTCATCGAGGGTGCCGCGAATGACCCGCTGGCAGGGTTGGGTGCCGCGCTCGATCAGCGCCACCGGGGTATTGCCTGCCTTGCCGTGGGCCAGCAGTTGCTCGCGGATGGTGGCGCAGGAGGAGAGCCCCATATAGAAGACCAGCGTCTGCCGATCTTTGGCCAGCAGCGGCCAGTCGAGATCCCGGGCGCCCCCCTTGCCATGGGCGGTAACGAAACGCACGCTCTGAGCGTGGTCGCGGTGGGTGAGCGGAATGCCTGCGTAGGCGGCGCAGCCGCTGGCCGCGGTGATGCCGGGCACCACCTGAAAGCCGATGCCTGTGCCGACCAGCGTCTCCAGCTCCTCGCCGCCACGGCCGAAGATAAAGGGATCGCCCCCCTTGAGACGCACCACCCGTTGCCCCTTCTTCGCCTCCTCCAGCAAGAGCTGGTTGATCCCCTCCTGCGGCACGCAGTGGTTGCCCGCCTGCTTGCCGACGAAGATGCGCTTGGCATCCCGGCGCACCAGCGCCATCACCTCGTCGGAGACCAGTCGGTCGTAAACCACTACGTCCGCCTGCTGCATGTGGCGCAGGGCGTGCAGGGTGAGCAGGCCCGGATCGCCGGGGCCGGCTCCCACCAGCACCACTTCGCCACCGGTCTGGCTTTCATCGGCAAACAGGGTGTCGGCCAGCTGGTGGGCAGAGGCGCTATCCCCCCGCGCCAGCGCCTGACCGAGCCGGTCGGCCCCGAGCAGCCGTTCCCAGAAGCGGCGCCGCTCGCCCATGCTGGCGAAGCGGGCCTTGACCCGATCCCGCAGGCTGCCGGCAAAGGTCGCCACGGCCCCCAGATGTTGCGGCAGCAGGGCTTCCAGTTTTTCCCGCAACAGCCGGGCCAGCACCGGCGCCTTGCCCCCGGAGGAGATGGCCACCATCAGCGGCGAGCGATCGATGATCGACGGCATGATAAAGCTGGAGCGTTTCGGGTCATCCACCACGTTGGCAAAGATCCGCGCCTGATTGGCGCTTTGGTAAACCAGCGCATTCACCTCGCGCCGATCGGTGGCAGCCACCACCAGCCACTTGCCCGCCAGTTGTTCCGGCACAAATTCACTGGCCAGCCACTCGATGCTCCCGTTGGCAGCCAGTTCCGCCAGCTCGGGGTCGAGCTCGGGCGCTACTACTGTGAGCTGGGCACCGGCATCCAGTAGCAGGCGCGCCTTGCGCTCCGCTACCTCGCCGCCGCCGACCAGCAGCACGGGTTTGTTGTCGAGTCGGCAAAAGATGGGCAAGTAGTCCATGGGGCCTCCGGATCAGGCGGTTCGGGTCTGGTTGGCGGTGCTGGTGGTCTCGCTCACTGCGACCGGGCGTTCAGCTTTCGGGGTGGCATACCAGTAGCCGAGGCCCATAAAGAGGACGCCGGAGACGGTGTTGCCCAGGGTCACCCACAGCAGGTTGTGGCCGATGCCGCTCAGGGTGTAGGCCTCCGAGTGGGCGCCAAACCAGGAGAGGGCGAACAGGGTCATGTTGGCGATGGAGTGCTCGTAGCCGGAGGCGATAAAGGCCAGCAGGCACCACCAGATGGCGATGAAGCGGGCGGCCCCTTCGGTGCGCAGCGCCATCCAGATGGCGAGGCAGACCAGCCAGTTGCAGAGGATCCCCTTCATAAACAGGGTCAGCGCCGGTGCCTGGGTTTTGGCCAGCGCCACCTTGTGGGCCAGGCTGCCTGCGTCCGGCAGCAGGCTGCCGCCGTAGGAGTAGATGAGCGCCACCACGACGGAGCCAATCAGGTTGCCGGCCCAGGTCTGCGGCAGGATGCGCAGCAGGTCGGCCATGGTGATCTTGCCCGTCTTCACCCCGAAGGTGAGGAACATGGTGTGGCCGGTAAACAGCTCGGAGCCGGCGATGATGACCAGCGTCAGGGCGATGCCGAAGGTGGCCCCCATCACCAGCGGCCGGATGGCGGGATCCACCAGATTGCCGAGGGTGAAGATCAGGATGATGCCGAGGCCCACATAGGCCCCCGCCATGGCGGAGCTGAGCCAGAAGCCGAGCTTGTCGCTGCGCTCGAAGCGGTTGATGCGGGCCGCGTTGGCGGCGCACTTGTTGATTGTTTCCGTGTACATCTTGTGAGTCCTTGAAAGAGCTGCCCTCTGGCAGCCCTAAAGAGAGTGAAATCGGCTTTAGACGGCGACCCAAACCTGCTGGTCGCGCACTTCAACGGGGTAGCTTTGAACCGACATCGCAGGATTGTCGAAACAGTGGCCATCGCTCAGGCGAAAGCGCTGCTTCTTGAGCGGGCTGGCGACCCAGAGCTCGCCGTCGTGTTCGCAGATCAGGCCCCGCGACAGCACGTTGGCGGCGAAGAAGGGATCCCGGTTGTCGATGGCGAACACCTCGGCCGCCGCGTTCGGGCGAAACAGGGCGATCTGGCGACCTTCAATGAGTGCGCACACACCGGTTCCCGGCAGGATGTCGTTGAGTTGACAGGCAAGTTTCATCATTTGGTTTCCACCTCGATCTGGTAGACGGGGATGCGCTCGGCCGGAGTGGCGGGTCTGTGCTGGTCGCGTTCGCTGACGAACTGAACGTCCGGGTCGCGCTTGTCGCTGTTGATGAAGTGGCTGAATCGCTTGAGCGCCTCCTCTTCGTTGAGGGTGCGCGACCATTCGCACTCGTAGCTGTCGATGAGAGTCTGGATATCGCGCTCCAGCGTCTCGGCCAGCCCCAGCTTGTCATCGACGATCACCTCGCGCAGGTAGTCGACACCCCCTTCCAGGTTGCCGAGCCAGACCGAGGTGCGCTGCAGTTTATCGGCGCTGGTGACGTAGAACATCATGAAACGGTCTATCAACCGGACTAACGTCTCGCGGTCGAGGTCAGACGCCAGCAGGTCGGCGTGGCGCGGCTTCATGCCGCCGTTGCCGCCCACATAGAGGTTCCAGCCCGCGTCGGTGGCGATGATGCCGACATCCTTGCCCTGCGCTTCCGCACATTCGCGGGTACAGCCGGAGACGCCGAACTTCATCTTGTGCGGGGTGCGAATGCCCTTGTAGCGGTTCTCGAGGAAGACCCCGAGGCCAACGCTGTCCTGCACGCCGAAGCGGCACCAGGTGCTGCCGACACAGGTCTTGGCCATACGCAGCGCCTTGGCGTAGGCCTGACCTGTCTCGAATCCGGCTGCCAGCAGCTTGCGCCAGATGGCGGGCAGGTCATCCTTCTGAGCCCCGAACAGACCGATGCGCTGGGCGCCGGTGATCTTGGTGTAGAGCTTGTAGTCGCGGGCCACTTCGGCCACCGCCAGCAGCCCTTCCGGGGTCACTTCGCCGCCGGCCATGCGCGGGATGACGGAGTAGCTGCCGTCCTTCTGCATGTTGCCGAGGAAGATGTCGTTGGTGTCCTGCAGCGGGATATTGCGCGGGCTCAGCACATGCTCGTTCCAGCAGGAGGCGAGGATGGAGCCGACAGTCGGTTTGCACACCTCGCAGCCATAGCCTTGGCCATGCTTGGCCAGCAGCTCGTCGAAGCTCTTGATCCCCTCCACCTTGACCAGATGGAACAGCTCCTGACGGGAGTGGGGGAAGTGGGCGCAGAGGTGGTTGTTGACCTCGATGCCCTGCTTCACCAGCTCGGCGTTGAGCACCTGACTGATGAGCGGCACACAGCCGCCGCAGCCAGTACCGGCCTTGGTGTGCTGCTTGATGGCGGCAAGTGTGGTGTGACCCTCGGCCACCGCCTTGGCGATGTCGCCCTTGGAGACGTCGAAGCAGGAGCAGATCTGGGCGCTCTCCGGCAGCGCATCCACCCCCAGCGTCGGTTTGGCACCGGCGTAGGCAGGCAGGATCAGGGTGTCTGGGTGGCTCGGCAGCGGCAGGGCATTGAGCATCATCTGCAGCAGGTTGCCGTAATCTTCCACATCACCTACCAGCACGGCGCCGAGCAATCGGCTGTTGTCTTCGCTCACCACGATCTTCTTGTAGACGCCGGCCTGATCGTCCTGGAACACATAGCTGTGGCTGCCCGGGGTGCGGCCATGGGCATCACCGATGGAGCCGACAGAGACGCCGAGCAGCTTGAGCTTGGCACTCATGTCCGCCCCTTCGAAGCGGCTGTCGCCGCCGAGCAGATGGTCGACGGTGATCTGGGCCATCTTGTAGCCCGGCGCCACCAGCCCGAAGAAGCGGCCCTGCCAGGCGGCGCACTCGCCGATGGCGTAGATGTCGGGGTCGGAGGTGAGGCAGTGATCGTCGATGACGATGCCGCCGCGCTCGGCGATAGCGAGATCACCGTAACGGCCCAGAGTATCTTGCGGGCGAATGCCGGTGGAGAATACCACCACATCCACTTCCAGCTGGCTGCCGTCGGTAAAGGCGAGGCGGTGTTTCGCCTGCTCGCCGCCGTGCATCAGGATCTCGCTGGTGCTCTTGCTGGTGTGCACCTGCACGCCCATGGATTCAATCTTGCGGCGCAGCAGCTGGCCGCCCTGACCGTCGAGCTGCTCGGCCATCAGCACCGGAGCAAACTCCACCACGTGGGTCTCGAGACCCAGCGCCTTGAGGGCACCGGCCGCTTCGAGGCCAAGCAGGCCGCCCCCGATCACCACCCCGCTCTTGCCACTCCTGGCGGCGCTGCGGATGGCTTTCAGATCCTCGATGGTGCGATAGACGAAGCACTCGTGGTGTTGACTGCCCTGGATGGGCGGCACCCAGGGGTAGGAGCCGGTGGCCAGTATCAGCTTGTCGTAACCGACTACAGTGCCCTTGTTGGAGTGCACTTCGCGGTTGGCCCTGTCGATTTTTTTCACCGCTTCGCCGAGCAGCAGGCGGATGCCGTGCTTGTCGTAGAAGCCGGGTTTGACGAGGGAGAGATCTTCGCTGGTGTGATGGGAGAAGTAGGAGGAGAGATGGACGCGATCGTAGGCGGGGCGGGGTTCTGCACCGAAGACGGTGATCTCGTAGCGGCCCGGGTCGGCCCGCTCGATCAACTCTTCGATGAAGCGGTGCCCCACCATGCCGTTGCCCACAACGACCAGTCTGACTTTGCTCATGATTGCCTCTAGTTTGGAGTAATAAAACATCATTCTGGGGCTAGGCTACCCAGTCAGTCGGGGCGGGCAATTGATGCAAATCAAGTGTCTATTTATATATCTCGTCAGGGGTAATTCGATAAAATTCAAAGATATACAAAAATAGGTATACCAGTTGAGAGTTTTGGTGCTGGGTGCGAGTGGGACATAGAGAGAAGGGGGCTGGGGCTTAAAATGCAAAACGCCCCCATTGCTGGAGGCGTTTTTTTACAAACAGAACTGCGCTTACAGAATAAAGCGGCTCAGATCCTCATCCTCGACAAGCGCACCGAGATGGGCGTTGACGTAGTCGGTGTCGATGACAAAGGTCTCGCCAGACTTCTCGGAGGCGTCGTAGGAGATATCTTCCATCAGGCGTTCCATCACGGTGTGCAGACGACGGGCACCGATGTTCTCGGTACGCTCGTTAACCTGCCACGCCGCTTCGGCCAGACGGCGGATACCATCCTTGGTGAACTCGATATTGACCCCTTCGGTGGCCATCAGCGCCTTGTACTGATCGGTCAGGGAGGCGTTCGGTTCGGTCAGGATGCGCTCGAAGTCATCTGTGGTCAGGGCGGTCAGCTCGACCCGGATCGGCAGACGGCCCTGCAGCTCGGGGATGAGGTCGGACGGCTTGGCGATCTGGAAGGCGCCGGAGGCGACAAACAGGATGTGGTCGGTCTTGACCATGCCGTGCTTGGTGTTGACGGTGCAGCCCTCGACCAGTGGCAGCAGGTCGCGTTGTACCCCTTCACGGGAGACATCCGGGCCCGAGCTCTCGCCACGCTTGCAGATCTTGTCGATCTCGTCGAGGAAGACGATGCCGTTGTTCTCGACCGCTGCGATCGCTTTCTGCTTCAGTTCTTCCGGATTGACCAGACGGGCCGCTTCCTCTTCGATCAGCGCCTTCATGGCCTCTTTGACCTTGATCTTGCGCTTCTTCTTCTGGTTCTGGCCCAGGTTCTGGAACAGCCCCTGCAGCTGGTTGGCCATCTCTTCCATGCCCGGCGGGGTCATGATTTCGACACCCATCGGGGAGGCGGAGAGTTCCAGCTCGATCTCCTTGTCATCCAGCTGACCTTCCCGCAGTTTCTTGCGGAAGATCTGGCGGGTGTTGGAGTTGTCGGCTTTCTCTTCCTCACCCCAGGTGTTGCGCGGGTTGGGCAGCAGAGCGTCGAGGATGCGCTCTTCAGCGGCTTCCTCGGCGCGGTATTTCATCTTCTCCATCTCGGTTTCGCGCACCAGCTTGATGGCGGCATCGGTCAGATCGCGGATGATGCTGTCTACTTCCTTGCCGACATAGCCCACTTCGGTGAACTTGGTCGCTTCCACCTTGATGAAGGGGGCGTTGGCCAGCTTGGCCAGACGACGGGCGATCTCGGTCTTGCCGACACCGGTCGGGCCGATCATCAGGATGTTTTTCGGGGTCACTTCATGGCGCATCTCTTCGTTGAGCTGCATCCGGCGCCAGCGGTTGCGCAGGGCAACGGCAACGGCGCGCTTGGCATCGGCCTGACCAATGATGTGACGATCCAGCTCGTGGACGATTTCTCTCGGGGTCATCTCGGACATGATGGTGTTCCTGTATCCGGGGCGGGCAGTGCCCGCCCCTTGGGAAATTGGGTTGGCTGGCGGCCTTATTTGGCTGCGTAGTCCAGCACTTCGATGGTGTGGTTGCCGTTGGTGAAGACGCAGATGTCGCCCGCAATCTTGAGGGACTTCTCGACAATGGTCCTGGCATCCAGCTCGGTGTTTTCCAGCAGCGCGATGGCGGCGGATTGGGCGAAGTTGCCGCCGCTGCCGATGGCGATGAGATCGTGCTCCGGCTGCACCACGTCACCGTTGCCGGTGATGATGAAGGATTTGTGTTCGTCGGCCACGGCCAGCAGCGCTTCGAGGCGGCGCAGGGCGCGATCGGTGCGCCAATCTTTGGCCAGCGCCACGGCGGCGCGCTCCAGATTACCCTGATGGGCCTGCAGTTTTGCTTCGAAACGCTCGAGCAGGGTGAAGGCGTCGGCGGTACCGCCAGCGAAACCGGCCAGCACCTTGCCGTTATAGAGACGATGAACCTTGCGGGCGTTGCCCTTCATGACGGTGTTGCCAAGAGAGACCTGGCCATCGCCACCGATGACGACCTGACCGTTGCGGCGAACTGAAACTATGGTAGTCACTTTACTTACCTCGCTTGAGCCGAATGACGGCCTGACTGTGCATGGCAAGAAAGATGGGGATGGCAAACGGGCTTTTCAACCCTGCCTTTGGTCGGGATAAACGGGGTAGTAAACAGCGTGGGTGCGAGTGACACCAAAAAAACAGGGCCAGGTGTTGCCACCCAGCCCTGCGTCATAGGTAAGCGGATTACCCTTTCTTGGGAATGCAGCCGCTGATGCCGGAGCTCTGCAGCTTGCTGTTGGCCGCGTCGGCGGCCGCCTTGCCGTTGAAGGGGCCGACCATCACCTTGTAGACGGTGCCGTTGGCGCCATTGATCACCTGCAGGCTGGAAGAGAGGCCGGCGGTGAAGGCGATACGTGCCTTGAGCGACTCTGCGGAATCCTGCGAGCGCAGGGCGGCGCACTGCATCATATAGCGACCGCTGTCGGCGGCTGCGGTCTGGGCTGGCGGAGTGGCCGCTTTGGCCTTGGCCGCTTCGGCCCGCTCCCGTTCCAGCTCGGCGCGGATCTCCCGCTCCATCCGTTCCCGTTCGGCCTTGCGGTCGATCACCTGCTCTTGCGCGCTGGCAACCGGCGCTCCGGAGGTGGAAGGGGTGGTCGCCGGATTGGGCTGATAGGGCTTGGGCTGGCCGATGGGTGTTCCCGGTTGGGGAATGTCGGTCGGCACCGGCTGCGGCAGTTTTTCCGGTTGCAGGGTCATGGTATCTGCCGGTGGTGGCGGCAGCACACCCGGCTGGGTCGGCGGCTCTATGATATCGACCTGCTTGTTCTCAAGCCGTTCGATGTAGCTCCACTTCTCCTGAGGCAGCCCGTTATTCTGCGCTTTTGGCTTGTTGGCCTTTACCTGCTCCTCAATGGTGGGGGCATCGTTGCCCTTGCCATTGATCATGTAAAGGAAGCCACCAAAGCCTGCCAGCAGTGCCACGACCAGCAGCACTGGAATAACAGGAAAGCGGCGAGGGGCCGCTTTCTTGGTATTGCGGCCACCCGCCCGACGTCGCGGGCGGCTGCCGACATAATCCCGGGTTGCCATCTATTACATGCGCTCCAGGGTATGGATGCCCAGTACGCCGAGGCCCAGTTTCAGCACCTTGGCGGTGGCGGCGCACAGCAGCAGACGGCTCTGACGGGTTGCTTCGTCCACGCCATCCTTGTTGATCGGGCAGGCTTCATAGAAGGTCATGAAGTTGCCTGACAACTCGTACAGGTAGGTACAGAGCAGGTGCGGCATGCCTTTGTCGGCCACGCCGTTGACCGCGTCGGAGAACTGGATCAGCTTCTGGGCCAGCACCTCTTCGGCCTCTTCGTTCAGGGTCACGTTGCCGATCAGCGTCTCGGCATCGATGTTGGCCTTGCGGAAGATGGACTGGATACGGGTGTAGGCGTACTGCAGGTAAGGGGCAGTGTTGCCTTCAAACGACAGCATCAGATCCCAGTCGAAGATGTAGTCGGTGGTGCGGTTCTTGGAGAGATCCGCATACTTGACCGCGCCCATGGCGATGGCGTTGACCACATTGGCCTTCTCTTCGGCAGAGAGGTCGCTGTTGCGGCTCTCCAGCAGGGCGGCGGCGCGCTCTTCGGCCTCGTTCAGCAGGTCAACCAGCTTGACGGTGCCACCGGAACGGGTCTTGTAGGGACGACCATCCTTGCCTAGCATCATGCCGAAAGCGTGGTGCTCAAGCGGTACGGATTCCGGCACATAGCCCGCCTTGCGGGTGATGGTCCAGGCCTGCATCAGGTGCTGGTGCTGACGGGAGTCAATGAAGTACATGACACGGTCGGCGCCCAGGGTTTCATAACGGTATTTGGCACAGGCGATGTCGGTGGTTGTGTAGAGGAAACCGCCATCGCTCTTCTGGATGATGACGCCCATGGCCTCGCCATCCTTGTTCTTGAACTCGTCCAGGAAGACAACGGTGGCGCCTTCGCTCTCGACCGCCAGCCCCTTGGCTTTCAGGTCTGCAACGATCTCCGGCAGCATGTCGTTGTACATGGACTCGCCCATGATGTCCTTGTTGGTCAGGGAGACATTCAGGCGGTCATAGTTGATCTGGTTCTGTTCCATGGTCATGTCGACCAGCTTCTTCCACATGGTACGGCAGTACTCGTCGCCGCCCTGCAGCTTGACCACGTAGTTGCGGGCACGCTCGGCGAAGGCTTCGTCTTCGTCGTAGCAACGTTTGGCCTGGGTGTAGAAGGCTTCCAGATCCTTGAGTGCCATGTCGCTGGCGTGCTCGTTGGACATCTTCTCCAGATAGGCGATCAGCATGCCGAACTGGGTGCCCCAGTCGCCGATGTGGTTGGCACGGATCACTTTGTGGCCGAGGAATTCCAGCGCGCGCGCAGCTACGTCACCGAGTACGGTGGAACGGATGTGGTGCACCGCCATCTCTTTGGCCACGTTGGGGGCGGAGTAGTCCACCACCACGGTTTGTGGCGCGGGCAACCGTACGTTAGCGTTGGCAGAGGTCACCATGGCCTCGACCTGACCGGCCAGCCAGCGCTGGTCGAAGAAGAAGTTGATGAAGCCGGGACCGGCGATCTCGACCTTGGCAATCAGGTCGGAGGCAGGCAGGTGCTCGATGATGGCCGCTGCCAGCTCACGGGGATTCTTGCGGGCCGGCTTGGCCAGCAGCATGGCCAGGTTGGTGGCCAGGTCACCGTGAGCTTTTTCCTTGCATCGGTCTACTTGCACGCGGGCTTCCAGGTCCGCCGGCAGGACGCCTGCTGACTTGAGATTGGCTACCGTTTGTTCAAGTAGATGATGAATATGCTCTTTCATAACTGACCACCAAGGTTGCGCGTCGAAAAATGACTGATATATAAGGGCGTGAATTTTACCCGCATCGGCCCGAGAAAACTATAGGGATGACCCGCCGCTCGCTGTCGGGCGGATATTTCACTGCGTTTGGCGCCATATTCCAGAATATTGGACGGAAATTACGGTGCTTATCCATTTCTACTGCATATCGAAGCGCCTTGTCCAGGCTATTTTCCCCTGATTGTTAAGGGTTTTTCCTTTCCGCTGACGGGAATGATCTCCTCCCTCTGGCCCGGCGTATCAACAGAGGTTCCCAACCGAGGAGTTTGCGATGCGACTGGCGCTGTTTCCCCTATCTGCCCACCTGCTGCCCGGCGGCGTCATGCCGCTGCGGATCTTCGAACCGAGATACCAGCGGATGATCGCCGAGGCGGGGGAGTCCGGCTTTGCCCTCTGCATGGTGGACCCTCGTCAGCCCGACGCCCTGCGCAACATGCTGCCCATCGCCACCCGGGTCACCATCATCGATTTCGACCGGCTGCCGGACGGCATGCTGGGGATCACGGTGCAGGGGGTGGAGCGGGTGCAGATAGAGGGTCTGTGGCAGGAGCAGGATGGCCTGCGTATCGGCGAGGTGACGCCGCTGACGGCCTGGCCGCCCCGCCGGCTCCATCCTGATCAGCAGCCGCTGGTCGAGGCGCTGCGGGAGGTGTTTGCCGACTATCCCGACTATGCCGCCCTCTATCCCGCCCCTCGCTGGGACGATGGCAACTGGGTGGCCCAGCGCTGGCTGGAGGTGCTGCCCATCCCCCCTGAACAGAAACAACTGCTGCTGGCCGCGGCCGACAATCAGCCCGCCATCGCCCTGCTCAAGGGGGTACTGGTGGCCAGCCACTGATTTTTTCTGACCCGCTGATCCGCCACTGCCGCAGCGCCGTACAAGTCATCACCACAGCATGTTCGACAGCACACCAAAGGGATGGCGCAATGGCATATACTGGCCAACCACACTCGACCATACGCAGGACCTCGCCCGTGATGGATAACCCGGATGGCGACCTCAAATCTCTGCTGATCAGGGTGGCAGAGCAGGCCGACAAGGCTGCTTTTGCCCGCCTGTTCCAACACTTTGCGCCGCGCATTCGCAGCTACGGCCTGCGCCACCTCGGCAGCGAAGCCAACGCCATGGAGCTGGTGCAGGAGACCATGCTGCTGGTGTGGCAGAAGGCGCGTCTCTACCACCCCGAGAAGGGGGCGCCGACCACCTGGATCTACACCGTGATGCGCAACCAGTGCTTCGACATGCTGCGCCGTCGTCGCGCCAGCAAGGAGGATCTCTGTGCCGAGGAGCTGTGGCCGGTGCTGGAGTTTCAGGCCGAAGAGGAGCACCTGAGCGGCGGTGAGGATGCGGTGCTGACCCGTCAGATGGCCCACTATCTGGGCACCCTGCCGGAGCCGCAACAGCAGGTGGTGCGTGGCATCTATCTGCAGGAGTTCTCCCAGCAGGAGCTGGCGGAGCGCCTTGGCGTGCCGCTCGGTACCATCAAGTCCCGCCTCAGACTGGCGTTACAGAAACTGAAAGAGCAAGTGGAGCAAGGCCATGATTAAAGCCCATCCGACCGACCCTATGCTGCGTGCCTTCGCCGCCGACGAGCTCCCTCTGCCGCTGGCGGTGGGGCTCTCCGCTCACTGTGAACTCTGCCCCGATTGTGCTGCCCGACTGAAGACATTCGAAGAGGAGCTGGCGCAGCAATATCTTGCTTCGCCAGCAGAGCCCGAGGTGGACTCCCGCGATGAAGTGGGACTGGACGCCGGATTCGACGCCATGCTGGCGGATATTCTGGCCCAGCCGCCGGCAGAGCCCCTCTCCGAGCCAACACATGACCAGCCCCGAGCCCAGCCCGGCGAGCTGGAGGTAGCCGGTCACGCCTACCGTTTGCCACGGGTGCTGGCCCGCTACCGTTCGCCCAAGTGGCGCCATATCGGGGCCATTCGTCAGCAGAGTCTGCCGCTGGACGAGATGGGGGCGCGCGCCAGCCTGCTCCATATCGAAGCGGGTGGCCGCATCCCCGAGCACACCCATCAGGGCTATGAGCTGACTCTGCTGCTGGCGGGCAATATTCAGGATGGCGATACCCTTTACAAGGCGGGAGATTTCATCTGGCGCGATGCCAGCCACTCCCACAGCCCGCATACGCCCGATGGCTGCCTCTGCTACACGGTGCAGGATGCGCCGGTGCAGTTCACCAAGGGGCTGTCGCGGCTGCTGAACGGCATCAGCCAGCACCTCTACTGAGCACCATGACGCCATAGAAAAAGGGACCAAGTTGGTCCCTTTTGTCATTTCATTGCAGGCTGCCGATCAGGCGACAAACACCAGATAGACGGCGAACGCCACGATAAAGCGGTAGATGGCGAACGGGATAAAGTCGATGCGGCGGATCAATGTCAGGAAGGTCTTGATCGCAAACATCGCTACCACGAAGGCGGTGATAAAGCCCACTGCAAACATCGGGAAGTCGGCCATGGAGAGGAAGTCGCGGCTCTTGTAGAGATCAAGCCCGCTGGCCGCCACCATCATGGGCACCGCCATGATGAAAGAGAACTCTGCGGCGGCGTGACGGCTGATCCCCATCAGCATGCCACCACTGATGGTGGCGCCGGAGCGGGAGAAGCCGGGCCACAGGGCCAGACACTGGAACAGACCGATGCCGAACGCCTGCTTGTAGCTGATGTCATCCAGGGTTTCAGCTGTGACGGCCGGGCGGAACTTCTCGGCGATGATCAGCAGGATGCCCCCCGCGACCAGCGCGTACATGACGGTCTGCGGACCAAACAGGTTGGCCTTGATCCAGCTGTGGATGGCCAGACCGACCACGATGGCGGGCATCATGCCGAGGATGACGTGGATCAGCGACAGGGTGGCGTGATCCCGGGACGGCTTCTGGCCAAAGTGGATGCCAATCAGGCCAAACAGGCGGCGCCAGAAGACGGCGACCACGGCGAGGATGGAGCCAAGCTGGATCACCACTTCGAAGGTGGCAGCCTTGGGCCCTTCAAAGCCCAGCAGATGGCCGACGATAATCATGTGGCCGGTGGAGGAGACGGGGAGGAACTCGGTCAGCCCCTCGACGACGCCCAGAATAAAGGCGACCAGCAGGGTATAAGTGTCAGTCATCGAACAAACAATCCTTAACTTCGTTGATGTAAAAACGCCCCGGGAGGGTCTCGGGGCGGCTTATCTTGCTCGATAGTGACTGCTGAGGCTATGTAAAAATCATGAAACCTTTAAGTCAGTCGCGGATAAAACGGTAGCGGGTCTGGTGGTGATAACGCCCGCCAGGCTGCAGCCAGGGGTTGCCCAGCTCGGGGCGATTGGGGCTGTCCGGTAGCTGTTGCGCCTCAAGACAGAAGCCGTCGTGATCCCGGTGCGACAGGCCGCTGCGGTTCGGGGTATTGGCCAGCCAGTTTCCGGTGTAGAACTGTAGCGAGGGCTGGTTGGTATAGACCTCCATCGCCAGCTGCTTGTCGCCAGAGACTATCCGAGCGGCCCATTCTGATGTCGGGCCGTTGAGCACAAAGGCGTGATCGTACCCCTTGGCCTGTTGCTGCTGGGGATGGTTCAGCCAATCCTGGCCAATCAGGCGCTCGCGGCGCAGATCGAACGGCCCCTCCACCGGAGTGATGGCGATCGGCAAACCGCTCGGGTCGGTCGGCAGGAAGTGGTCGGCATTGATGCTGATGAGGTGGTCACGGACATCTTCGCCATCAGTTTGCCCATCGAGATTGAAGTAGGCGTGGCTGGTGAGGCTGACCGGCGTTGTGGCATCCGTGCTGGCGATGAAATCCGCCACCAGATCGCTCTGCTCCAGCCGGTACTCCAGGGTGACCCGCAGATTGCCGGGAAAGCCCTGATCCCCCGCTCGGGAGAGCAGCGCCAGCTTGACCCGATCTGCTTCCAGTTCCTTGATCTGCCAACGCTGGCGATGAAAGCCAGCCTGCCCGCCGTGCAGACAGTTGGGTGCCTGATTGGCATTCAGCGGCCAGTGCTGTCCATCACGCACCAGCTCGGCACCGCCGATGCGGTTGGCAAAGCGTCCTGCCACCGCCCCCAGCCACACCTGTTGGGTGGGATAGGCGTTGTCGGCACAACCCAGCAGCACTTCGCGCCGTTTGCCCGCTACCGGCAGGGTGAGGGAGGTGAGGGTTGCGCCGAAGTCGAGGCCGCGCAGGCGCAGCCCCTCCTCGTTTTCCAGTTCGAATGGCGTCATGGCGCTGCTCATAGCTTGCCTGCACCGGCGCTGGCAGAGCAGACGTAGCAGTCGGCCTTGAGGCCCGAGATGGCCGGATACTCCGCCTCGACGGCGGCGATCACTTCGGCCACCTTGTCGGGGCGCAGCAGGGCGACCACGCAGCCGCCGAAGCCGCCGCCGGTCATCCGCACGCCGCCATCTGTGCCGATCCTGGCCTTGATGATCTCCACCAGACCGTCGATGGCGGGTACTGTGATCTCGAAGTCGTCGCGCATGGCGGCGTGTGATTCGGCCATCAGCTCGCCGAGGCGGGTCAGATCGTGGCTCGCCAGTGCATCGGCCGCCGCCAGGGTGCGGGCGTTTTCACCGACGATGTGGCGGGCACGGCGATAGCAGGCCTCATCCAGCCCGGCCTTGCCCGTTTCCAGTCCGGCCAGATCGAGATCGCGCAGCGCCTTGACCCCGTAGTGATGGGCGGCCGCTTCGCACTGCTGGCGGCGGGTGTTGTACTCGCTGTCCACCAGACCGCGACGCACATTGGAGTTGACGATCAGCACCGCCAGATCCGCCGGCATGGGGATGAGGCGGGTCTCCAGCGAGCGACAGTCGAGCAGCAGGGCGTGGTCTGTTTTGCCGCTGGCGGAGATCATCTGATCCATGATGCCGCAGTTGCAGCCGACGAACTTGTTCTCCGCCTGCTGACCGTTGAGGGCGATCTCGGCCTGGCTGATGTCGAGCCCCAGCGCCTCCTTGAAGGCCTGACCGATGGCCACTTCCAGCGAGGCTGAGGAGGAGAGCCCCGCCCCCTGCGGCACGTTGCCGGAGACCACCAGATCGAGGCCGCGCAGGGCATAACCGAGCTCCTGCAGATACTTCACCACGCCGCGGATGTAGTCGCTCCAGCGCTGGCTGGGGTGGTGCTCGATGGGCTGGTCGAGGTCGAACTGGTCGCGCTGGTTGTCGTAGTCGGCGGCGATCACCTGTACTTGCCGGTCATCGCGCAGACCTATGGCAACGCAGGTCTCGTAGTCGATGGCGCAGGGCAGCACGAAGCCGTCGTTGTAGTCGGTATGTTCACCGATGAGGTTGACGCGGCCGGGGGCGCGCACCAGCAGATCGGGCGCTTTGGCAAATTGCTCGGCAAAAACGGTGCTGACGCGTTGGCTCGGGGTCATAGGGCCTCCTCATTGGTTTGATTGGTCTGGTTGTAGTGAATGGGGCTCAGAGCGCGCAGCCGCTCGGCGGCCTGCTCGGGGGTAAGGTCGCGCTGGGTTTCGGCCAGCATCTCGAAGCCGACCATGAATTTGCGCACGGTGGCGGAGCGCAGCAGGGGCGGATAGAAGTGGGCATGTAGTTGCCACGCCTCGGGGCAATCCGACTTGGGCGGTGCAAAGTGCCAGCCCATGGAGTAGGGAAAGCTGCACTCGAACAGGTTGTCGTAGCGGCTGGTGAGCTCCTTGAGCGCCACCGCCAGATCCTGTTGCTGGGCCTTGGTCAGGTTGAGCATGGAGGGGACGTGCGCCTTGGGCAGCAGCAGGGTTTCGAACGGCCAGGCGGCCCAGAAGGGGACCACGGCGAGCCAGTGCTCGGTCTCTACCACGATGCGCGAGCGATCCGCCAGCTCCCGCTCCACATACTCCAGCAGCATGGGACGGCCATGCTCGGCCAGCCAGTCACGCTGGTGCTGCTCTTCGCGGGCGATCTCGTTGGGCAGGAAGTCGCTGCCCCAGATCTGGCCGTGGGGGTGCGGGTTGGAGCAGCCCATGACGGCCCCTTTGTTTTCAAAGACCTGCACCCACTCCCACTGGGCCGACAGCTCGGCGACCTGATCCATCCAGGTGGTGATCACCCCCTCGATGGCGGGCAGCGGCAGCTCGGGCAGGGTCTTGCCGTGATCCGGTGAGAAGCAGATGACCCGGCTGGTGCCGCGGGCGGCTTCCAGTTTCAGCAGGGGATCGCTGGCGCAATCGGCGGCCGGGGTATCCTGCATCAGAGCAGCGAAGTCGTTGGTAAAGACGAAGGTGCCCTTGTAGTCGGGGTTGATGTCGCCAGTGACCCGGGTGTTGCCGGCACAGAGGAAGCAGTCGGGATCGTGGGCCTGTTTGGGGGCCTGACTCACCTTCTCCACTTGTCCCTGCCAGGGGCGTTTGGCCCGATGGGGGGAGACCAGCACATACTGGCCGGTCAGCGGGTTGAAGCGGCGATGGGGATGATCGACGGGGTTGAACATCATCTCTCCTGAATAAGGTATTGAAAAATAGGGTCGTCTATTAACAGGGAGCAGGCATGCCTACTCCTCGTAACCGTTCGGATTGGCGGATTGCCAGCGCCAGCTATCGGCGCACATGGCGTCGATGTTGCGGGTCGCCCGCCAGCCCAGCTCGCGCTCGGCCTTGGCCGGATCGGCCCAGCAGGCGGCGATATCGCCCGGGCGACGCGGCTCGATGCGAAATGGCAACGGCTTGCCACAGGCAGCAGAGAAAGCGGCGACCAGCTGCAACACGCTCTGGCCCTCGCCGGTGCCCAGGTTGTAGGTGTGCACGCCACCCTTGCCGGCGCAGTGTTGCAGCGCCTTGACATGCCCTTCGGCGAGATCCATCACGTGGATGTAGTCGCGCACGCCGGTGCCATCCGGGGTGGGGTAATCGTTTCCAAAGACAGACAGGCAGTCGCGACGGCCGATGGCCACCTGGGTGATATAGGGCATCAGGTTGTTGGGGATCCCTTGCGGGTCTTCACCCATGGAGCCCGATTCGTGGGCGCCGACCGGATTGAAGTAGCGCAGCAGGGTCATGCTCCAGTGGGGCTCGGCCAGCTGCAGATCCTCGAGGATCTCCTCGATGATCAGCTTGGAGCGACCGTAGGGGTTGGTAGCACTGCGGGGGAAATCCTCGCGGATCGGCAGATTGGCGGGATCGCCGTAGACGGTGGCCGAGGAGCTGAACACCAGATTGTGCACCCCGGCCCGTTTCATCGCCTGCAGCAGGGTGAGGGTGCCGCCGAGGTTGTTCTCGTAGTAATCCAGTGGAATGCGGGTCGACTCGCCGACCGCCTTGAGGGCGGCAAAGTGGATCACTGCATCGATATGCTGCTCGGCGAAGATCCGGTCCAGCAGGGCCGCATCGCGAATATCCCCTTGATAGAACAGGGGTTGCTGGCCGCTGATGGCAGCGACTCGGGCCAGCACGCTGCGTTTGCTGTTGCCGAGGTTGTCGACCACCACGGGATTCATGCCTGCCGCTTGCAGGGCCAGACAGGTGTGGCTGCCGATATATCCGCAACCGCCGGTGACCAGAACGTTCATCTTGCTCTCCACTGAAAAGTGTCTGGAAGGAGTCTAGCCGAGGGTGTGGCGACCAAACTGTGAGCTTGCTTGCAAAACAGTGTAAACGATTACACTGTTTTTATGGTCATCCTGACGGCAGATATACGTTTCACCCCTGTTTCCAATGGGTTTGCTGGGTATAATGGCGCTCTATTGCACAGTGAAAGAAGTGAAAACAGCATGAGCACCATCAAGGATGTCGCCCGTTTGGCCAATGTGTCGGTGGCAACGGTTTCACGGGTGATGAACAACTCCCCCAAGGCCAGCGCCGCGTCTCGCGAAGTGGTGCAGAAGGCCATGGCCGAACTGGGCTACACCCCCAACGCCAACGCGCGGGCACTGGTGAGCCAGACTTGCGACACCATGGGGGTGGTGGTCGGTGATGTAGCCGATCCCTTCTTCGGTGCACTGGTGAAGGGGGTCTCCGGCGTGGCCGTCGAGCAGAACCTTCACCTGCTGATGGGTAACGGTTTTCACAAGGAGCGTCAGGAGCGTGAAGCGATCGAGCTGCTGATCGGCAAGCGCTGCGAGGCGCTGGTGGTGCACAGCAAGGCGCTGAGCGACGAGGAACTTTACGATTACGCTATGCGAGTGCCCGGTATGGTGCTGATCAACCGCGATATTCCGGCCCTCAAGGGACGCTGCATCGCTCTCAACAATCGGCTGGGTGCGGCTACGGCGACTCGCCACTTGATCGAGCTGGGTCACCGCCATATCGCCTTTATCAGCTCGGATCACGCCATCGAGGATGCCACCTTGCGGCTGCAGGGCTATCAGGATGGACTGATGGAAGCCGGTCTGGCAGCCGATCCCGAGCTTATCGAGAGCGGCACGCCAAACGAGGAGGGGGGCGAGCGCGCCATGCTCAATCTGCTGGCCAAGGGGCTCAAGGTGACCGCCGTGGTAGCCTATAACGATGCCATGGCGGCGGGCGCCATCTCTGTGCTGGCCGACAACGGCCTGCGAGTGCCGGAGGAGGTCTCGGTAGTGGGCTTCGATGACATCATCTATGCCAGATATTTGCGCCCCAAGCTCTCCACCATGCGCTATCCCATCGAGCTGATGGCGGCCCAGGCGGCCAAGCTGGCCATTCAGCTGGCGGCGGGGGAGAGTGACGCGACCCAGAGCCGGATCTATACCCCCACCCTGATCAATCGCCACTCGGTGGCACCGGTTCGGGCCGGATAGCCCCCTTTTTCGGCCCTGTTCGGGGCCGTTTCTTGCACAGTTATTGTTTTACCTATTTTTAATCATTTTTACTCCGCTTTACTTAACAAAATTAGTGTAATCGTTTACATCTGTGTGAGCGAGATCGCCGTTCCCTGCGTCATACTTCTCTAGACTGAATACGTTTTCTAATCAGCAGGGAGAGTGTGAATGCTCAGGGAGATAGTGGCGCGTCAGGATTGGCAGACTCAGGCCATTACGTCGGTAAACCGGCTGGCTGCCCATACCCCCATGTTCAGCTGGCGCAGCGAAGCGGATGCCTGGGGTGATCTGGCCTCTTCCTCCCGTCTCTTGCTCGATGGCGAGTGGCGCTTCTCCTTCTTTGCCGCTCCCGAATTGGTGCCCGAGAGTTGGCTGGCTCGGGATCTGGCGGATGCCACTCCCATTACCGTGCCGGGCAACTGGCAGCTGGATGCCGCCTATCCGGCTGCGCGGCCGCTCACCGATGGCCCCATCTACACCAATATCAAGTACCCCTTTCCCTGCGATCCGCCCCGAGTGCCAGCAGAGAACCCCACCGGTTGCTACTCACGCGAGTTCGAACTGCCCGCCGACTGGCTGGCAAGCGGACAGAGCAGGATCATCTTTGACGGGGTGAGCAGTGCCTTCCACCTTTTTTGCAACGGCCGCTGGGTCGGTTACTCCCAGGACAGCCGCCTGCCCGCCGAATTCGATCTGACTCCTTATCTGCACACCGGTCGCAACCGGTTGGCGGTGCTGGTGCTGCGCTGGTCCGACGGATCCTATCTGGAAGATCAGGATATGTGGTGGCTGTCGGGGATCTTCCGCTCCGTCAGCCTGTTGCACAAACCGTCCCGCCATCTGATGGATATGCGGGTGACCCCCGAGCTGGATGCCTGCTATCGGGATGGCCGTCTCAAGATTGCCCTGCAAGTCGCCAATGGGGCTGGGCTGTCGGTAGAGGCCAATCTCTATGACGGTGGCGAGCGGGTCGCGACCCTGCGCCAGCCGATCGGTACCCAAGCCATTGATGAAAAAGGGGCGTATGACGATCGCGCCGAGTTCTGGCTCGACGTGGCTGCGCCGCGCAAGTGGAGCGCCGAGACGCCTCATCTCTATCGCCTGACCCTGACCCTGCTGGACGAGCAGGGCCGCGCCATCGAGAGTGAGGCGTGCGATGTGGGCTTTCGGGTGGTGGAGATCCGTGGTGGTCTGCTGCGGGTCAACGGGCAGCCGCTGCTTGTTCGCGGTGCCAACCGTCACGAGCATCACCCCGCCAAGGGTTATGCCATCGATCGCGCCACCATGGAGCGGGATCTGCTGCTGATGAAGCGCCACAACTTCAATGCGGTGCGCTGCTCCCACTATCCCAACCACCCCGACTTCTATCGCCTCTGCGATCGGCTCGGCCTCTATGTGGTGGACGAGGCGAATCTGGAGACCCACGGCATGACCCCCATGGGGCAGCTGGCGCGGGATCCCGCCTGGAGCAACGCTTTTCTGGAGCGGGCGACCCGCATGGTGGCACGGGATTTCAATCACCCCTCCATCATCATCTGGTCGCTCGGCAACGAGTCGGGTTACGGCCCGGCCCACGATGCCATGTATGGCTGGATCAAGCGCAGCGACCCGAGCCGTCCGGTGCAGTATGAGGGGGGCGGGGCCGATACCCCGGCGACCGACATTATCTGTCCCATGTATGCCAGAACCCATCAGGATCAACCTTTCCCGGCGGTGCCCAAGTGGGCGCTGGCCAAGTGGATCGGCCTGCCCGGCGAGCACCGGCCGCTGATCCTCTGCGAATATGCTCACGCCATGGGCAACAGCCTAGGGGGCTACGCCCACTACTGGCAGGCGTTTCGCGATCATCCACGCCTGCAAGGCGGGTTTGTCTGGGATTGGGTCGATCAGGGGCTCGACAAATACACCGCCGATGGTCGCCACTACTGGGGCTATGGCGGCGACTTCGGTGATGTGCAAAACGATCGTCAGTTCTGCTGCAACGGCCTGCTGTTCCCGGATCGCACCCCCCATCCTGCCCTGTTCGAGGCAAAGCGGGCCCAGCAGCCGTTCCGCTTCACTCTGCTTGAGCACACCCCGCTGCGGATGAGGATCGAGAGCGAATACCTGTTTCGGGAAACCGACAACGAGCGGCTTTGCTGGCAGCTGTGTGAGAACGGCCATGTGCAGCAGCAGGGGGAGTTCTCCCTTGAGTTGGCGCCACAGGGGGTGGTCGAGTTGACCCTGAGCGAGGCGTTGCCCCCCTTTGCGGCAGGCTCACTGGCCTGGCTCGATCTGGCCATCGTTCAGCCCCAGGCCACCCTCTGGTCGCAGGCGGATCACAAGGTCGCCCGTCAGCAGTTCACCCTGCCGACCCCCCTTGCCCTGCCAGCGCCGGTCGCTGCCGCTACCCTGAGCGAGCAGCCGGATGGCTGGTTGGTCACTGCCGCAAACAGCCAGTGGTGGCTCGACAAACTGAGCGGTCGTATCACCAGTTGGCAAAAATCGGGGCAGGAGCAGTTGCTGGCGCCGATCATGGATCACTTCTATCGGGCGCCGCTCGACAACGACATCGGCACCAGCGAAGCGGATCACGCCGACCCCAACTCCTGGATTGCTCGCTGGCAGGGCTGTGGCCTCGGTCAGTGGCAGCACCGCTGTCTGGGGATCGCGGTCGCCGGAGGGGATATCCGGGTCAGTCATGGCTACTTCCACCGTGATGAGCTGCTGCTGGTGAGTCACTGGCATCACCGCTTTACCGACGATGGCGCCATGAGCCTCGAGATAGAGACCGAGCTGGCACAGGTGCTGCCGTCGCTGCCGCGGATCGGCCTGCTGCTTCATCTGGCCGAGGTGCCAGCGCGAGCCGAATGGCTGGGGCGTGGGCCGCACGAGAACTATCCGGATCGCCTGCTGGGCGCCGATCTGGGGCGCTGGAGTCTGCCGCTGGAGGCGATGCATACCCCTTACATTTTCCCGAGTGACAACGGCTTGCGCTGCGATACCCGCCAGTTGCAGCTGGGCAGCACGACGGTGAGCGGCAGCTTCCATTTCAGTGCCAGCCGCTTCAGTCAGCAGCAGCTGGCCGCCGCCCGTCACCAGAGCGATCTGGTGGCTGAAGCAGGGCTGTGGGTCTGTCTCGATGGCGCCCACATGGGGGTGGGCGGGGATGACTCCTGGAGTCAGAGCGTGCGTCCCGAGTATCAACTGCTCGAGCGTCGTTACCGTTGGGGCTGCACTCTCCGCTAATCCAGCTATTGAAGCGACTGTCTAGCCAGTGCGCCATTTTGACAACAGACCAGTAACGACTAGCCTCAATGCTGTGGGAAAGATTGAGTCTCAAATCTGATTTTTATTTATATGTATTTGAAAAATAAATATAAAGTTTCAATGTAACAGAGTGTAAACGTTTTCATTTTGTCGTCATGATCACAGAAGAAATGACAACAAACTGATTACATTGATTGGCGCTTGCTCAATTGCTCGCCACCCTACAACACAGATAGACACATCGGAGCACACATAATGAAAAAACTGACCACAGTTGCCGCCCTGCTGATGGGCATGATGGCTGGAGCCAATGCCCAGGCTGACACCCGTATCGGGGTAACCGTCTACAAATATGACGACAACTTCATGGCGGTCGTGCGCAAGGCCATCGAGAAGGAGGCGGCAGCCACTCCGGGGGTGGAGCTGCTGATGAACGACTCCCAGAATGACCAGTCCAAACAGAACGACCAGATCGACGTGCTGCTGGCCAAAGGGGTGAAGGCGCTGGCCATCAACCTGGTAGACCCGGCTGCGGCACCGGTGGTGATTGAGAAAGCCCGTGGCGAAGATATCCCGGTGGTCTTCTACAACAAGGAGCCGAGCGCTACCGATCTGGCCAGCTACGACAAGGCCTACTACGTGGGCACTGACTCCAAGGAGTCAGGGATCATCCAGGGTCAACTGATTGCCAAACACTGGAAAGCCCATCCGGAGTGGGATCTGAACAAGGATGGCGTGATCCAGTTCGTGCTGCTGAAAGGGGAGCCGGGCCACCCGGATGCCGAAGCGCGCACCTCCTACGTGGTCAAGACCCTGAACGATGGTGGCGTCAAGACTGAACAACTGCACATGGATACCGGTATGTGGGATACCGCCATGGCGAAAGACAAGATGGATGCTTGGATCTCCGGCCCCAACGCCAACAAGATCGAAGTGGTCATCGCCAACAACGACGGCATGGCAATGGGTGCAGTCGAGTCACTGAAAGCCCAGGGCAAGACTGCCATTCCGGTATTCGGCGTCGATGCGCTGCCGGAAGCGTTGGCCATGGTCAAGAGCGGTGCCATGGCGGGTACCGTGCTGAACGATGCGGCCAACCAGGCCAAAGCCACCTTCGAGCTGACCAAGAACCTGGCTGAAGGCAAACCGGCCGGTGAAGGCACCAAGTGGAATATCGTCGACAAGGTAGTACGTGTTGCCTACGTCGGTGTGGATAAAGACAACCTGTCCCAATTCGAGTAATTCCCTCCTCCAGGGCAAGGGAGATCCCCTTGCCCTTTTTTCAACCAGATGTGATGGCTGATATGACAACACAGCAACAATCAGAATGGCTGTTGGAGATGATTGACGTCAGTAAGAGTTTTCCCGGCGTCAAGGCACTCGATAATGTCAATTTACGGGTCCGTCCTCATTCTGTGCATGCGTTGATGGGCGAGAACGGAGCGGGAAAATCCACACTGCTCAAGTGCCTGTTCGGCATTTACGAGAAGGATCAGGGCAAGATCTTCTTCAAGGGGCAGGAGATCAACTTCACCTCCTCCAAAGAGGCGCTGGAAAATGGCGTCTCCATGGTGCATCAGGAGCTCAACCTGGTGTTGCAGCGTACCGTGATGGACAACATGTGGCTCGGCCGCTACCCCACCAAGGGGTGGTTTATCGACCACGGCAAGATGTATGACGACACCAAGCGCATCTTCGATGAGCTGGATATCGACATCGACCCCAAAGTGAAGGTCGCGACCCTGTCGGTCTCCCAGATGCAGATGATCGAGATCGCCAAGGCGTTCTCCTACGATGCCAAGATCGTCATCATGGACGAACCCACCTCCTCGCTGACCGAGAAAGAGGTGAATCACCTCTTCAAGATCATCAACAAGTTAAAGGAGAAGGGGTGCGGCATCGTCTACATCTCTCACAAGATGGAGGAGATCTTCCAGCTCTGTGACGAGATCACCATATTGCGGGATGGCCAGTGGGTGGCAACCCAGCCGCTCAAGGGCATGACCATGGATCAGATCATCGGCATGATGGTCGGCCGTGAACTGACCCAGCGCTTCCCTGAAAAAACCAACCAGCCGAAAGAGGTGATCCTCGAGATCGAACACCTGACGGCGAAGAACCAGCCCTCCATTCAGGATGTGACCTTCAACCTGCACAAGGGGGAGATCCTCGGCATCGCCGGACTGGTGGGGGCCAAGCGCACCGATATCGTTGAGACCCTGTTCGGCATTCGCGATCGCAGCCAGGGCAGCATCAAGCTGCACGGCAAAGAGGTGGCCAACCACAACGCTCACGAAGCGATACGCAACGGCTTTGCGCTGGTGACCGAGGAGCGCCGCTCCACCGGTATCTACTCCCGTCTCGATATCGCCTTCAACTCCCTGATCGCCAACATGGACAACTACAAGGGCTCCATGGGGCTGCTCAGCGACAACAAGATGAAGAGCGATACCCAGTGGGTGATCGACTCCATGCGGGTCAAGACGCCGACCCAGCAGACCCAGATCGGTTCCCTCTCCGGGGGCAACCAGCAGAAGGTGATCATCGGTCGCTGGCTGCTGACCCAGCCGGAGATCCTGATGCTCGACGAGCCCACCCGCGGCATCGACGTGGGTGCCAAGTTCGAGATCTATCAGCTCATTCTGGAGCTGGCGAAGAAGGACAAGGGGATCATCATCATCTCGTCAGAGATGCCGGAATTGCTGGGGATCACCGACCGCATCATGGTGATGAGCAATGGCCGGGTCGCCGGGATCGTCAATACCAAAGAAACTGACCAGAGCGAGATACTGCGCCTGGCATCTCTGTACCTCTAGAGACAGGAAGACATTTATGGAGTCGGCTAAAAATTTCAATCTGATGCAGGCGCTCAAGGAAAACGCCATCTATCTGGTGCTGCTGGTGTTGCTCATGGTCATCGTGATCCAGGAGCCCTCCTTCCTGAGCCTCACCAACTTCAGCAACATCCTGACCCAGTCCTCGGTGCGGGTCATCATAGCGCTGGGGGTGGCGGGTATCATCATCACTCAGGGGACGGATCTCTCGGCCGGTCGTCAGGTCGGTCTGGCGGCACTCATAGCGGCAACCATGTTGCAGGCGCTGACCAACGTCAACAAGGTGTTCCCGACGCTGGGGGAGGTGCCCATTCCTGCGGTGATCCTGCTGGTGTGTGTGGTGGGGGCGCTGATTGGTCTGGTCAACGGTCTGATCGTGGCCTACCTGAACGTTACCCCGTTCATTACCACCCTGGGCACCATGATCATCGTCTACGGTATCAACTCCCTCTACTTTGACTCGGTAGGGGCTTCGCCGGTGGCCGGGTTTGACCCTCGCTTCTCCAGCTTCGCCCAAGGGTTTATCCGGATAGGAGGATTCAAGCTCTCCTATCTCACCTTCTATGCGGCCATCGCCAGCGTCTTTGTCTGGGTGCTGTGGAACAAGACCCGCTTTGGCAAGAACATCTTCGCCATCGGCGGCAACCCCGAGGCTGCCAAGGTCTCCGGCGTCAATGTGGCGGTCAATCTGGTGATGATCTATGCGCTGGCGGGGGTCTTCTACGCCTTCGGCGGCATGCTGGAAGCGGGCCGGATCGGTAGTGCCACCAACAACCTCGGCTTCATGTACGAGCTGGACGCCATCGCGGCCTGCGTGGTGGGCGGGGTGTCGTTTGCCGGCGGGGTGGGAACGGTCGCAGGTGTGATCACCGGCGTACTTATCTTCACCCTGATCAACTATGGTTTGACCTATATCGGTGTCAGCCCTTACTGGCAGTTCATCATCAAGGGCGGCATCATCATTCTGGCGGTGGCATTGGACTCCATGAAGTACGCCAAGAAGAAATAACGATTGGCAGGGAGGGTTGGCGTTGCCAGCCCTCTCTTCTGGAGGGAACCCATGCCATTCAAGGTCAAGATTTACCTCTTGCTGCTACTGGCCATTCTGGTCACCATCGGCACCGCCGGGCTCAGCGTGAATCACTTCATCAGTGGCTATATTCGCACTCAGGCCACCCACAACATCACCGAGCAGATCACTCTGGTCAAAGAGAAGCTGGCCAGCGACATCAATCAGAAAATCCTGTTGGCCGCCAACCTCAACTTCGGGGTGACCAACGTCAAGAAGACCCTGCAAGAGACCGGCTTTCACAACATCGTCAAGGTGATCGGCGACATGGCCTTCGACGTGAGCGGGGTCATCAACGACAACGCCAAGGTCGATGCCCTGCGCAAGCTGATCCCCGCCGCCAACAACCAGATCACCGTCAGCCCGCTGCAACAGGTGGATGGCAAGCCGGTCATCACCATTCTGGTGCCGCGCGGTGCCGATTCCGCCTATCTCTACTACCTCGACATGAGCGAGTTCAAAAGCCTGCTGGAGAAGATGAGTGGCGATGGCCGCTACTTCTCGCTGGTCGACAGTCAGGGCAACAGCCTCTATGACAGCAAGCCGCAGGGGGAGAGCGAAGCGCGCCCCAACCAGCTGGATATTCGCGGCAACAGCTGGACCCTGACCGGCTACATCGACCTTGACTACATCCGGGCCATGACCCGAGCCCTCAACGGCCAGATCATCATGGCGCTGTGCGGCGTGGCGATTGTGGTGATGGTGCTGGCGATGCTGGCACTCAATGTGGCCTATCGCCCCATTCTCTCGCTGCGGGATCTGGTGCTGGAGCTCTCTCGCGGCAGCGGCGATCTCACCCGCCGACTGGCGGTAACCAGCAAGGATGATCTGGGCCAGATCTCGGCCGGCATCAACCGCTTTATCGAGCGGCTGCAGGAGATGATGGGGGAGGTGCGGCAGGCGAGCGGCCAGCTCAACAGTGGTATAGAAGGGCTGGCCAGCCAGACCGGCGCCGCCCAGTCTCTGCTGGCGGACCATGTGCGCGAGACCGAGCAGGTGGTGACTGCCATCAACGAGATGAGCCGCACCGCGGTCTCCGTCTCCGAGAGTGCAGCCAGCACCGCCCAGCTTACCGGTCAGAGCCAGCAGCTGGCGAGCCAGTCCCGTCAGGTGGTGGATCAGGCCATGGCCAGCGTGATGGCGCTGGTGGACGAAGTGGAAGCCACTGCCCGCTCCATCGAGGCGATGCAGCAGGATGTGCAGCAGATTGGCTCTGTGCTGGGGGTGATCGGCAGCATTGCCGAACAGACCAACCTGCTGGCCCTCAACGCCGCCATCGAGGCGGCCCGCGCTGGTGAACAGGGGCGTGGCTTTGCGGTGGTGGCAGACGAAGTGCGTTCCCTCGCGGCCCGTACCCAGCAGAGCACAGCCGAGATCCAGACCATGCTGGCCAGTTTGCAGCGGGGCACTCAAACGGTGGTGGATGCCATGGGCAACACCAAGCAGAGCTGTCAGGGGGCTGCCGAGAACACTACCAGGGTCAACGAGTCGCTGGATCTGATGGCAGGGGAAGTGGTGGAGATCAACGATCTCATCAGCCATATAGCCACGGCGGCGGAGCAGCAGAGCGCGGTGGCCGAAGAGATCAATCGCAACATGAGCGCCATCGCTGAAGTGATCCGCCAGCTGACCCACAATGGCGAAGCGACGGTCGCCAGCTCCGCGGCGATGCAGCAGACCTACGACCGGCTGCGGGAGATCGTGGGTCACTTCCGGCTGGAGTGAGGCCGGTGTTCAGTCAATAACAAAACAGGGCCATCCGGCCCTGTTGTTGTTTTCCTGTCTGCCTGAATCAACCGGCCTTGCGGCGCAGATAGACCCCGGCTTCCATGTGATGGGTCCAGGGGAACTGGTCGAACAGGGCGAAACGGGCGATTTCGTGGGTTTCGCCCAGCACGGCCATGTTGGCCTGCAGTGTCTCGGGGTTGCAGGAGATGTAGAGGATGTTGTCGTACTCCTGCACCAGCTTGACGGTGGCATCGTCCAGACCGGCGCGGGGCGGGTCGACGAAGATGGTGTTGCACTGGTAGCTCTTGAGATCGACCCCCTTGAGGCGGTTGAACTCCCGCTCGCCACGCATCGCCATGGTGAACTCCTCGGCCGACATGCGCAGGATGATCAGGTTGTCGACGCCGTTGGCGGCGATGTTGAACTGGGCGGAGTCGACGCTCGGCTTGGCGATCTCGGTGGCCAGCACCTTGCGGAAGTTCTGCGCCAGCGCGATGGAGAAGTTGCCGTTGCCGCAATAGAGCTCCAGCAGGTCCCCTTCGCTCCCCTTGGTCACATCCAGCGCCCAGGCCAGCATCTGCTCGTTGATGGCGGCGTTGGGCTGGGTGAAGCTGTTCTCCACCTGCTTGTAGATGAGCTGGCGACCCGCCACGTTGAGCTGTTCGATGACGAAGTCATCCCCCAGACAGATCTTCTGCTTGTGGGCGCGGCCAATCAATTGCAGCTCGAACCCCTTGGCGCGCAGATCGGCCTGCAGCACTTCGGCGGCTTGTTGCCATTCGGCCTCCAGCTTGCGGTGATAGAGCAGGCTGACAATGATCTGGCCGGACTGGGTGGAGAGGTAGTCAATCTGGAACAGCTTGCGGCGTAGCACAGGGTGCGGGCGCAGCCCCTCCAGCAGCAGCGGCATCAACTGGTTGATGAGGCGGCTGGCGGTGGGGAAGTGATCTATCTTGATGATCTCTTTGGTCGCCGGGGCATACATGCAGTGGAAGAGGTCATCCCCTTCGTGCCAGATGCGAAATTCGGCGCGCATCCGGTAGTACTCCGCCGGCGAGCTGTGTACTTCCAGCGCCGGGAGGGTGAAGCCGGCAAACAGCTCGGTGAGGCGAGCGCGCTTTTCGTCGAGTTGGGCCTGATAGTCGGCCGCGGTTCTGGGCGCCGGAGCGTTCGCGGAAGGCTGTTGGGACTGGGTCATAAATACCTCACATGCACACCGGCCGGGCCGGGTCGAAATCGGGGGAAGGCAACAGGCCACCCAAAGGGGCCCGATTTTAAAAGCCAGCGGCAGATTGTCCAGCATTTTGTGGTCAAGAAGTGTTCAGTCAGGCCGATAGCTGATCTACAGGCATGGTGGGAGGACACATTATGCAGATCGAAGGCGTGGGCGCAGCCCAACCCAAGGGAGTGGGTGTTTCTCCCAAATCGCCCCAACAGGCGGAGCAGAAACAGGTCAAGAGCGAGGAGGAGGTCTCCTTGCACAAGCCGCCCAAGTGGGCGCAGGTGCTGATCCAGCAGGCGTTGCAGTTCTCGCTGGAGATCAACGGCCAGGGCTATCAGGCGCCGAAGGTGAAAGAGCCTGAGGAGATCACCCCGGAGACCCTGTTCGACTTCCAGTCGGTGGCGGACAACGTGCTGCAGTTCGTGACCGGGCGGCTTGGTGCCGCGCGCGCCGATGGCAAATCCGACGACGACCTGACCGGGATGATGGAGCAGGCCCGCAAGGGGGTCGACAAGGGCTTTGAGGAGGCGAAGAAGCAGCTCGGCAAGTGGGCGACTGACAACGACGATATCAAAACCGGTATCGATCAGAGCTACAAGCTGATCCAGAAAGGGCTCGAGGAGTTCGAGAAGGAGTTCTTCGGCAAGATTTCTCCGACCGACATGGGACAGGCCGAGATGGCCAGTCGCCAGCAGGGTTATCTGGAGATCCAGACCAAGGATGGCGACAAGGTGGTGCTGCGCTTCAACGATAGCTGGCAGACCAAGTCCCAGACCAGCGAGAGCGGCAGCCAGTTCAGCCTCAAGTCGAGCCAGAGCTTCAGCT
Organism: Aeromonas sp. 97A; assembly: GCF_051919185.1. Taxonomy (NCBI): domain Bacteria; kingdom Pseudomonadati; phylum Pseudomonadota; class Gammaproteobacteria; order Aeromonadales; family Aeromonadaceae; genus Aeromonas; species Aeromonas sp. 97A. Next base: position 3,854,682 of record NZ_JBQBFF010000001.1, read on the forward strand.
TCTCGCTGGAGGGGGACCTCAGCAGCGACGAGATGGAGTCCATCGGCAAGTTGGTCAAGGGGATCGACGAGCTGGCGGGGAACTTCTTCTCCGGCAACTTCGAGGATCTGCTGGACAAGGCGGGCGAGCTGAAACTGGATGACAGCCAGTTGGCCTCCTACTCCCTCAAGCTCAAGCAGAGCGTCAAGCTGAGCCAGACCTATCAGGGGGCCAGCTCCCTGCAGGATCTGATCAAGCCGTTTGCCGACTACCTGCCCAAGCTGGATCAGGTGCAGAAACAGGCGGATACCCTGCTGCCACCATCCCAGCAACAGGCGCTGACCCCGGCCGTGCTGGCCGCGAGAGGTGAAGAGGAACCGGCGCAGGTCGATCGCTTCACCAGCTTCAACCAGCGGATGCTGGAGGCGCTGCGGATGATCAACCAGTTCCAGCCCTCCACCGAGCCCGCCAGTAAGAACGCCTGAGCCACAGCGCGTAACGCAAGTAATGAGCAGCCGTTTGCCAGCCCTTCTCGGGGCTGGCAAACTGGCCTTTTCTCCAATCCGGTTGCCCCATGAACCCCAAGAAGCCAAGAGACAAGCGCGAGCTCTGCTACCCCTTTATCTTCGAAACCTCGTTCAAATGTGATTTTGAAATCGCCACCGACGAGCTCTGCTGTCAGGTCGGGGCCGTGCTGTCACACCTTGCGCCGGATGCCGATACCCGGCCCGTGATGGCGGATCTCGCGGCGTTGCAGCGGCTTATCTACAACCTCAACGGCTCGGTGCGCGGCAAGCTGGGGATCTTCGATGCAGACCTTGAGTGGCTCAAGGCCCGTTACGACCACTACAACGAGGCGAGTCGCGGCAGCGTCACCGGTTTCGTGCTGCCACAGGGGCCGCAGCCCATCCCCACCCTCCATCTGTGCCGTTGCGGCAGCAAGAAGGTGGTGCGGCTGCTGGTCCGGCTGGAAGAGAGCGGGGTGGCCTTCGATCCCATTCTCTATCGCTTCGCCAACCTGCTGGCCAACTTCTTCTTCGTGCTCACCGTCTACCTCAAGCAGCGCTGGCAGGTGCCGGAAGTGCCCTACGTCAGCATCAACTACTGATGGCGGCAGGCAAAGAGTCAAACGTCATGGTGGATTGAACGGAATAAAAAACCGGAGCCTTGGGCTCCGGTTTTGTTTTTCAGCGCGTCAGTTGCCCGCTCAGCTGGAGATCAGCACCCTCGCCGAGTTGGCGGGGATGGTGAGCTGTACCTCGCCCTGCACCACTTCAAACTTCTCACCGTTGAAGGCGTCGGTGAAGCGGCTGGCGGGGCTGGCGGTCTGCCACAGAGGCAGGCTGATGGTGCGCGGCTCGCTCGGATGGCGGTTGCAGGCCACTACCACCTGATCGCTTTGCAGGGTACGGGCGAACACATAGCTGTGGGGCCCGGCGTAGAGGGTCTGGATATCGCCACGGCGCAGGGAAGGGCGCTGGCGGCGGATCTGGATCAGCCGACGATAGTGGTCGTGCAGCACATGATCCCAGTCTGTGGTATCCCACGGGAAGCAGCGGCGGCAGTCCGGGTCGTTGCCGCCGGAGAGCCCCACTTCATCGCCGTAGTAGATGGAGGGCACACCGATATAGGTGAGCAGCAGAGTGGCGGCCAGCTGCATCCGCTGTTTGTCCTCTCCCAGCAGGTGGAGGAAACGGGCGGTATCGTGGCTGTCCAGCAGGTTGAACTGGGCCAGCTGGTTCTTGAACGGGATATGGGCCCGCGCCAGCTTGAGCCAGCGATCCAGCTCTTCGGCGCTGATCTTGATGGGGTGGTAGGCGATGTCCTGCCCCGCCAGGAAGGCGCGGACCGGGTGGGCGAAGCCATAGTAGTTCATGGCGCCATCCTCCTGATCCCCTTGCAGCCACTGGCTCGCCTCGAAGAAGTGTTCGCCGAGCACATAGGCGTCCGGGTTCTCCTGCTTCACTGCCCCGCGAATGGCGCGCACGTGACTGCGATTGCCCTCGGCGGTGCCGCGCTCGCCCAACATGTGGATGACGTCAAAGCGCCAGCCATCGATCTGGTAGGGGGCGCGCATCCAGTAACGGAGGATGGCGTCGTCGGCCCGATAGACGGCGTCCTGTACCTTCTCGCAGGAGAAGTCCAGCTTGGGCAGGCTGCGAATGCCCTTCCAGCTGACGTAATCCCCTTCTTTATCAAAGGTGTAGAAGCTGCGCCACGGGGAGTCCGGGTTGCTCTGGGCTCCCAGTGGCGGGCAGAACCAGGGATGCTCGGTAGAGGTGTGGTTGACCACCGCATCGAGGATGATCTTCATGCCGCGCTGGTGCAGGTTGCGGGTCAGCTCGGCGAACTGCTCGTTGCTGCCGAGGTGGGCATCCACCTTGAAGTAGTCCTGGGTGTCGTACTTGTGGTTGCTCGGCGAATCGAAGATGGGGTTGAGGTAGAGCGCCGTCACCCCGAGAGATTGCAGGTAGTGGAGCTTGGCATCGATGCCTGCCAGATCGCCGCCGTAAAATTCGCAGGCGCCGTGGCCCTCTTCGTGGCGACTGACCGGCTCGCCCCACGCCTTGCTGATCACCGCCTTGCCACGGTATTCGTACTCGTGATGCTTGACGCTCAGCGACGGATCGCCGTTGCAGAAGCGGTCGGGGAAGATCTGGTAGAACACCTGATCCTGCACCCAGGCCGGTGGCTGATGCAGGCTGTTGAAGCGAAAATGCTGCTCCCGTGGCGGCATGGACGCGCTGACGCCCGCCCCGTGCAGCCACCACTGCTCCTCGTCGGTGAGGCACTTGAAGCTGTAGAGGTGGATATCCTGTCCCTTGATGAGCGGCAGGGTCGCCTGCCACACCTGCAGCCGATCGCGGGTGGAGACCGCTGTCATCGGGATCAGGTACTCCTCGTTATCCGGCTCGTGGCGCAGCCACACCTCGCGGATCGGCGCATCCAGCTCGCTAAAGAGGGTCAATTGCAGTGCGTCGGCGCTCTCTTTGAACCAGGGCGCCACCTGGGGATGAAACAGAAACGGATGGGTCATGATGCTTATTGAGTCAGAAGATCGGCGAGGGCATTACCCTGTTCATGCAATGTTTCGAGCTGGCCTGCCAGCGACTTGGGATCCAGTCCCAACTGGTCGGCGAGCGGTTTGGGGAAGCGGGCGATGATGGCCTGGGCAGGCACGCCCGCGTTCCAGGCGAAGGATATAAACACGGCGAGGCGGATCAGCACCGCCTCCTTGCTGACCGGATCGTGGGAGAGCGGGTCAAGCTGTTGGGAGATGGCATCGACGAAGGCCTCGGAGAGGTTCCAGCGTCGCGCCAGCTCGGCACCGAGCTGGGCATAGTCGTAGCCCAGCATCTCCCGCTGGGCCTCGACCCGGCTGCTGCCGTTCTGGATCGCCATGTTGATGAGCTCGGCCTCTTCCGGCAAGGTGCTCTGGATAAGCAGTTCGCCGATGTTGTGGATTAGAGCGCAGGTGAAGGCGGTCTCGGGATCCATCACCTTGGCCTCCTGCGCCAGGGTCTTGGCGATGGTGGCGACCTGGAAGGTCTCGGTCCAGAACTTGTTCTTGTCGAAGCTGGGCGGGGCCTTGAAGGTGCCGATGATGCCGGAAGCGACCACCACGGAGCGCAGCCGGTTGAAGCCGAGCCGGATCACCGCCTGTTCGATGGAGGTCACTTCGTTGCCCCGGCGCAGGGCGGCCGAGTTGGCCATCCGCAGCACCTTGACGCTGATCACCTGATCCATGGCGATCTTGGCCGCAATCTCGTCGATGCGGGCATTCTCGTCGTTGAAGCTCTGCATCAACTCGTGCAGCAGCTTGGGAATAGTGGGGAGTTGTTTGATCTTGTCAAACAGGCGATCCATCGACATGGCTGAGGCAGCCTCCATTGCGAACTCTGCCTCATATTGTGCCACAGCCGGACAACATGTTCCTGTTTGTGATGCGGCTTTGTGAGCGCTAGAACACCCAGTCGCGCAAGGTGTATTCCAAACGGTGCTGTTTGCCCTGCAGGATCAGGTTCTGACTGGTACCGCTCAAGGTCGCCCCCTCGGTAAGGGTGGTCAGCACGGCCCGTTCGATAGTGTCGAGCGGTGGCATGCAGGCCATTTCGGTGCTGCCCAGACTGGTGACCCACAGTTTTTCATCTTCCAGATGGCCCTGACCGAAGTAGCGGTTGCAACCGGCGATGCCGTTGACGGTGAAGTGCTCGCCGATCTCGAAATCGGGGGGATTGTCGCGGGGGGCCTCGATCGGCTGGCCATCCAGTTTGCTCAGTACCCAGTGGTGGTGTTGCAGATCTTGCTGAACAAAGGCGGTCGAGCTGCAGCCAGCGAGCAGTAACAGGGGGATCAGCAACAAAAAGGGCAATCTGGGCATGAGGGGGCTCCGGTTGGGGGAGCGCCAAGAATACCCTTTTTGGGCAGTCGGGAGCAGCGTTGGAGAGGGGACGACCGACCGCTTCTGTCGCCCCTTGTCCCGCATGACTGTCGCTTAATGGCAACACACGGGTGATGTTGCCATCGATTTACGCTATCTCAGAGCTCAGTTGGCGAACAGCCGCTCGGCATAACGGGCAAGACCGGCGGCCACCGAGCCGAAGTCATCGCCCCCCTCAAGCGGGATGGACGGGAGCTTCTGGCGGATAAAGCTGGCGATCAGCGGCGAGCGGGCGCTACCACCGGTGACGAAGATGCGATCCGGCTGCACACCGGCGGCGGCAATCGCTTCGTCCATCAGCTCGCCAATCTTCTCCAGCAGCAGGGCCGAGGCGTTGGCCAGCTGTTCGCGGGTCAGTTCCGCTTCCAGCCCTTTTTCCAGCTCGGCCAGCGACTGGCGATTGAGCTCCTGCTCCGAGAGGGCGATCTTGCCCTGCTCGGCGCGCCACACCAGCTGGTGGCTCAGCTTGTGGGCCCGCAGGCTGGCCAGACGCCCCAGCTTGCTGCCGGGCTGGCTGTCGAGCTGCAGATCCTGCAGCTGGCGGGCGGTGTCGAGGCTGTAGAAGCGGCTCTGGGCGCTGACGTCGTTGATGGCGGCCGCATCCCAGAACAGCGGGTGGGGCAGCGGCTTGCCGGTCTTGAGGGTCTCGTGCATGCCGAGCAGCGGCATCATCCCCTCCACCGTCAGGCGGATATCGAAGTCGTTGCCGCCGATCCGCTGGCCGCTGTGGCCGAGCAGATCGTCGCTGCGATCCAGCTGATCGCGGTAGCCGGGGCCCATCCGCAGCATGGAGCAGTCGGTGGTACCGCCGCCGATATCCACCACCAGTACCACGGCGTCTTCGGTGAGGCGCGCCTCGAATTCAAACCCGGCTGCCACCGGCTCGTAGAGGAACTCCACCTGCTCGAAACCGGCCAGACGGGCCGCTTCGGTCAGGATGGCGATAGCTTGCTGGTTGCTCTCTTCCCCCGCCAGACCCTGGAAGTTGACCGGCCGGCCGATCACCGCCTGACGGATCGGGGCGCCGAGCTGCTGCTCCGCCTGCTGGCGGACATGGAGCATCATGGCGCAGACGATATCTTCAAACAGGGCGATCTGGGGAGCCTTGAGGCCATAGGCACCGAGGAAGGATTTCGGCGATTTGATGTAGTAGCCGTCGTCCGGCTCTTCCAGATAGCGCTCCAGTGCAGCGCCACCAAAGCTCAGCTCGTCGATCAGTCCCTCTTCGCGCATCTGGCGGCGAACCATCTGGGCACGGGTGACCACGGGGCCACGCAGCTTGAGGTACTCCGCCTGCTGGGCGGGGGCCAGCCCTTCGGCCAGCAGACCGGCGATAGCATCCCGGTGGGGGGCATGCAGGGTGGAGGGGAGATAGCGGGATGCGCCAAGATTCAGCAGCCTGGGGCTACCTTGTTCCATCACGGCCACGGCACAGTTGGAGGTGCCGTAATCAAATCCGATAAACATGGGCGCCAGACTCCTGAATAAAAAAGGGGGGCTAGCCTACCCGAAGGCGCCGGGTCTCACAACCCGGCGCGTGACGAAGAGAGGGCGAGCCCTTATTCCACTTCGTTGTCGCAACGGCCCTGGCTCTCGATGGCGCGGATATTGCCGAGGGTGGTATCGGCGATGGCGTGCAACGCCTCGCGGGTCAGGAACGCTTGATGGCCGGTGAACAGCACGTTGTGGCAGGCAGACAGGCGGCGGAACACGTCATCGGTGATCACCTCGTTGGACTTGTCGGAGAAGAAGAGATCCTCTTCCTCTTCGTAGACGTCCAGCCCCAGCGCGCCGATACGGGAGGTCTTGAGCGCCTCGATGGCGGCGTTGGAGTCGAGCAGGCCGCCACGGCTGGTGTTGATGATCATCACCCCGTCCTTCATCTTGGCAAATGCCTCCTTGTTCAACAGGTGGTAGTTCTCTTTGAACAGCGGGCAGTGCAGGCTGATGATGTCGGATTGGCGGAACAGAGTATCGAGATCCACGTACTCGGCACCCAGCTCGATGGCTGCCGGATTCTGGTAAGGATCGTTCACCAGCAGGCGAACCCCGAAGCCCTTGAGGATGCGCAGGGCGGCCAGACCGATCTTGCCGGTGCCGATGACGCCAACGGTCTTGCCATGCATGTTGAAGCCGACCAGCCCTTCCAGCGAGAAGTTGGCGTCGCGGGTGCGCTGATAAGCCTTATGGATGCGGCGGTTGAGGCACATCATCATGCCGACGGCGTGTTCTGCGGTCGCCTCGGGGGAGTAGGCGGGCACCCGCACCACTTTCAGCCCCAGCTCTTTGGCAGCGGCCAGATCCACGTTGTTGTAACCGGCGCAGCGTAGGGCAATCACCTGGGTGCCGTTGGCAGCCAGTTCGGTCAATACCTCGCGGTCGGCATCGTCATTGACGAACAGACACACCACCGGGAAGCCGTGAGCCAGTCGGGCCGTTTTAGCCTCCAGCCGCACATCGAAAAACTCCAGGTCGAAGCCGTACTGGCTGTTGGCCTGGTTGAAATGCTCTTTGTCATAGCTCTTGGTACTGAATACGGCGACTTTCATGGTATGTGCTCCGCAGCGTGTGTGTCGTCAAATTACAACAAAATGGGTCAGCTATCACCGGACAAACCGGCTGGTTATTGTCCCCACGGCATAATGGGAACGGCGCTGACTGCACTCTTGTACGAACCATCCACCAGTTTGGTGCTGTAGGTCAGGTAAACCAGTGCATTGCGTTTCTTGTCGTAAAAACGCACCACTTTCTGCTCCTTGAACACCAGCGAGGTGCTGACATCGAACACCTCTTCCCCCGCTTTCAGCTTTTCGGGCAGGGTGATGGGGCCGGTCTGGTGGCACGACAGGGAGGCGTGGGAGGGATCTTCCGCCAGTCCCAACCCGCCTTTTACACCACCTGTCTTGGGGCGCGCCAGATAGCAGGCGACGCCGTCGATGCGCGGGTCGTCGAACGCCTCCACCAGGATCTTGTGGTTGGGACCGAAGAGCTTGAAGGCGGTGCTCACTTCACCGACCGGGTCGGCCTTGTCGGCCAGTGCCGGGCCGGCAAACAGGGCCCCCAGCAGCAGGGGCAGGGCGCGGCGCAGGGCATTATGTCGCGTGTGGTTATGTGTCATGGTCTCTCCTGTTGGCCCGGCACTCCTCAATAGGGAATGCCCAGGCGACGATAGAGGCTGGCAAGCACCCAGGCGGGGCCTATCAGCAGAAATTGCAGGTCGGCGAGGAAGGAGGGGCGTTTGCCCTCGATCTTGTGGCCGACAAACTGGGCTATCCAGAGAATCACGAACGCTGCCACGGCGGGCCACAACAGCGGCCCCTGCCATTGGTGGCAGAAGGCCAGCCCGAGCGCGGTCAGCCCGGCCATCCCCGCGAACAGCGAAAACGACAGTTGCAGATAGAACAGCAGCACCGGAATGGCTGCCACTACCGCCCAGTTGAGGAGCTCTGGCAAGGGGCCGTGTGGCAGACACCAGAGCAGCGCCAGCGAGCAGAGATAGATGCCCGGTACCGCCAGCTTGTGGATGGCGACGTTGACCGGATGGCGATGACTCTGGCCATACTCCGCAAACCACTCCTGGATTCCCTTCATGACACCTCCCTGGCGCACTGTGTTCTCGCTGCCTGACCTTCGTGGTCAGGCGCTCGCGATGTTTATCCCTGCGGTGGATACTCCCAATATTGGGCCGGAATGGATTTTAGCAACGGGGTCATGTCCGGATTGGGCAGGGCGATGGTGACCCGCTGATCGAGGTTGGCGCTGGCGAGCGCTTCGCGGATCTTGGGGTTGTCATTGAAGAACTTCATAAAACTGCCATCGGCATAGGCCCGCTCCAGCCCGGTCTGAATCGCCTTGGCCAGCTTGGGGTATTCGGGGCTGACGAAGAAGAACTGGGCGAAGGGGTAACGGATCAGCAGATGCTGCTCGATAGCGAGGTTGGGATACTGCGCCACCAGCTCGCTGCGCTCGGCGAAGATCTCCACCAGGGCGCGCGGGAAGAAGTCGATCTTGTCGCCGTCGTTGATAAGGCGAAACAGGCTGCTGTATCGGCCGGAGAAGGTCGGGATGCCCGCATTTTCCAGAATTTTGTTATCGGCCCAACCGACCCCTTGCGCCGCCTTCAGCTGTTTGAGGTCGGCCAGGGTATTGATCTGGTTGAACTTCTCCTGAGCATCCGCGTGGATGAAGGACAGCCGCAATCCTTCCAGCCCGCGAAACAGCGGAATGGGGACGGCAATCAGGGAGGATTCGAGTGCGCTGGAGGTGCCCATCCAGAAGACGTTGATGGTCTTGCCCTTGCTCAGCTGCTGCTGGAGGGTGAACTGGTTGAGGTCGAGTTCGACAGGCTGGATGCGAAAGGGTTGCCCGGAGCGGGTCAGGGCCAGTTCCAGCAGCTTGTACTGGTACTCCTGGTCAAGATTGTTGACGGGACGGCTGGGGACCTTGACCGTCAGAACCTGTGCTTGTGCCAGCAGTGGCAGGCACAAACACAGCTTGATGAGCCATTTCACTCTCTGTTCTCCTGTAGATTCCGGAAGGTGTCCGGAGTCTAACAGAACTTGTCACCATCTTGCTGCGAGGCGTTGTGCAAGGTTTGAGCGCAGGGCCCTGCCTTGCTGGCGTCTGTTGCACCAGAATGGTGACGGTTCTTCGAAGAATCAGGCGACGCGACGGAACACGTGGGTATCGTTAAATTCCTTGGTGCTCTGGCATTCGACGCAGAAACGGGATTCCGGACGGGCATGCAGCCGCTTGAGGGAGATCTCGTCACCGCAAGATTCGCAGTAACCAAAATCTCCTTCGCTGATGCGCTTCAATGCGCCCCGCAGCTTGCGCAGGTGCAGCTTGTCGTGCTCGATGCGGTTCAGCTCCAGACGGCGGGCTTCCTCGATACTGGCACGGTCAATTTCATCAGCCATCTCGTTGGTGTCGGTGGCGATGGCCTGGCTGGCCTGGGAGTTCAGGCGCTCTTCGAGCTCGACGATCTGTCGCTCGATCTGCCCCTTGTAAAAGGCCAGTTGGTCTTCAGTCATGAAATCACACATACGATTAACTACCAGTCAGTTTACTAACCCAATTATCCCTGTTTATGGGGGCTGTCTGCCTACAGACCAAGCCCTTGTATCCCGATTTGCACCTGTTTCATGCAAGAGAGTGCAAATCAGGGCGGGCCTTGTACCAAAAAAATGCAGCCAAGCAAAGCAAATAGGATAAGGATTGTGCGCCCTTGCAAAAAAATGGTCCGTTTCTGCGGGGCATTGGTCGGGATCTGGCGCCTGCTTCACCCTCTGTTGGCATCGCCTTTGCAACGATGAGAAGGCTGGGCTTCGTACGGATTTGAGTGTTTAGTATTTGGTGCCGCCTTGGTCATTATATGCGCCGTTATTTATAGTTTTTTAAACACGCCCGCTTGACATTGCCCTTGATAGCGGGCTTTTATGGTGATGTTGGTTACAATTTTATAACAAGGGTGTTCCATATATTAGACACCCTTGCCAATGGCAACCGTAAAGTCGGGGTTTAACATGGACAGTATCAAAGGCTGGATGGAGAGCAATCGCATCACGGAAGTGGAGTGCCTGTTCCCGGATTTCACCGGCAACGCCCGGGGCAAGATCATCCCAGCCAACAAGTTTTTGCGTGAAGGGGGCATGCGTCTGCCCGAGGTGATTTTCACCCAGACGGTGACCGGCGAATATCCGGATGACGACAGCATGATCGACCCGCTGGAGCGGGACATGCAGCTCTATCCCGACCCCAACACCATCCGTTTTGTCCCTTGGGCGCTGGAGCCCACTGCACAGGTGATCCACGACTGTTTCGACGTCAACGGCAAGCTGATCGACATCGCGCCGCGCTCCGTGCTGCGTCGGGTTCTGTCATTTTACGAGAAGCAGGGCTGGAAGCCGGTGGTGGCGCCCGAGCTGGAATTCTATCTGGTCACCCGCAACGAAGACCCCGACTATCCGCTGGTGCCGCCGGTGGGTCGCAACGGCCGCCCGGAGACCGCCCGCCAGTCGTTCAGTATCGATGCGGTCAACGAGTTCGACCCCATCTTTGAAGACATGTATGACTACTGTGAGGCGCAGGAACTGGAAGTGGACACCCTGATCCACGAGTCGGGCGCCGCCCAGATGGAGATCAACTTCCTGCATGGTGATGCCATCGATCTGGCGGATCAGGTGTTCCTGTTCAAGCGCACCATGCGTGAAGCCGCTCACCGCCACGGCATCTATGCCACCTTCATGGCCAAGCCGATGAGTGACGAACCGGGGTCGGCCATGCACATCCACCAGAGTCTGGAAGATGTGAACGGCCACAACCTGTTCGGCACCTCGAGCGGCGGTAACAGCGAACAGTTCATGCACTTTATCGCCGGTCTGCAGAAATACACCCCGGCGGTGACCGCCCTGCTGGCCCCCAACGTCAACTCCTACCGCCGCCTCACCTTTGGCGAGAGCGCGCCACGCAACGTCCAGTGGGGTGTGGAGAACCGCACCTGCGGCCTGCGGGTGCCCTTCTCCGACCCGAGCGCACGGCGGGTGGAGAACCGCTTCGCCGGTGCCGATGCCAACCCCTATCTGGCGCTGGCCGCCACTCTGGCTTGTGGCTATCTCGGCATGATGGAGAAGCTGGAGCCGCTGCCGGAGATGAAGTCGAGCGCCTATGACCTGCCCTACAGCCTGCCCCGCTCGCTGGAGGAGGCACTCAGCCATCTCGAACAGTGCGAGCCCATCAAGGAAATGCTGGGGGAGCGCTTCACCCGCGCCTTTGTCGCGGTCAAACGCAAAGAGTACGAGACCTACTTCGGGGTGATCAGTCGCTGGGAGCGGGAGTTCCTGCTGCTGAACGTCTGATCCCCCTGTAACGGGGAGGTCGGAGTCGGCCTCCCCGATCCCTGTATCGAAGAGACCGGAACGCGAGTCAGGTGGCGGCAGCCACCTGTGAGTGGTTGTGGCCGAAAGAGCGCTGCCACCTGGACTGATTAACGACTGAATCTTGCCAAATCGAAGGCGCAGGGGAGTAACGAATGCAGCAGACACGCCGTGAGTGACTGTGGCTGCGAACGTGCCGACTCACCTGACTATTTGACGACTGAATCTTGCTAAATCGAAGGAACCGAGGAGCAACAAATGCAGCAGACAACCCGTGAGTGGCAACAACTGGATGCCAGCCACCACCTGCACCCCTTTACCGACTTTCAGGCCCTGAACAAGAAGGGTTCGCGCATCATTACCAAAGCCAGCGGCGTCTATTTAGAAGATTCCGAGGGCAAACGCATTCTCGACGGCATGGCGGGCCTGTGGTGCGTCAATATGGGCTATGGCCGCCAGGAGCTGGTGGATGCCGCTACCCGCCAGATGCAGCAGTTGCCCTACTACAACCTCTTCTTCCAGACCGCTCACCCGCCGGTGATCGAGCTGGCGACCCTGCTGGCCGAGGTGACACCCGCCCATCTCAACCACGTCTTCTTTACTGGCTCCGGCTCCGAGTGCAACGACACCGTGCTGCGGATGGTGCGCCACTACTGGGCCAGCAAGGGGCAGCCTGACAAACAGGTGATCATCAGCCGCCACAACGCCTATCACGGCTCCACCGTGGCGGGGGCGAGTCTGGGTGGCATGAAGGGGATGCATGCCCAGGGCGGCTTGCCCATTCCCGGCATAGTGCACATCGATCAGCCCTACCACTTCGGTGAGGGGCAGGGGATGAGTGCCCACGAGTTCGGGCTGGAGCGGGCCCGTCAGCTGGAGCAGAAGATTCTGGAGCTGGGGGTGGACAAGGTGGCTGCCTTTATCGGCGAGCCGATCCAGGGGGCGGGCGGCGTCATCATTCCGCCTGACAGCTACTGGCCGGAGATCCAGCGCATCTGCGATCACTACGGCATCCTGCTGATCGCCGACGAGGTGATCTGCGGCTTTGGCCGTACCGGCCACTGGTTTGCCAGCGAAGGGTTTGGCATCAAGCCGGACCTGATGTGTCTGGCCAAGGGGATCACCTCCGGTTATCTGCCGCTCGGCGCAGTGATGGTGAGCGACCGGGTTGCCAAGGGGCTGGTGGAGGAGGGGGGTGAGTTCAACCACGGCTTCACCTACTCGGGTCATCCGGTCTCTTGCGCCGTGGCGGTGGCCAACATCCAACTTATGCAGAAAGAGAGCATAGTTAAGCGAGTGCATGATACTATCGGCCCCTATTTGCAGCGCCGCTGGGCGGAGCTGGCCGATCATCCGTTGGTGGGAGAAACCCGAGGCAAAGGATTGGTCGCCGCGCTGGAAATCGTTGAGGACAAGCAGACCAACCGGCGTTTCCCGGCTCAGGAAAATGCGGGGATGACTTGCCGGGAGTTCTGCTTTAACAATGGCTTGGTGATGAGGGCGGTAGGCGATACCATGATCATATCGCCCCCCTTGGTCATCACCGAGGAACAGGTTGATGAATTGGTCGATCTGGCCAGGCGCAGTCTGGATCTGACAGCCGCAAAGCTGAAGGGTTGAGGTGGGTCGGGCAGGTTGGCATGCGCATACAATTTGCTTAGGAGACAAGGATGATGTCTTTCAAAACAGGAGTGATCGCTGCCTCTGTGGCTCTGGTCATGGCAAGTGCCGGAGCAATGGCTGAAGAGAAGGTGCTGCACGTCTACAACTGGAGCGACTACATAGCGCCGGATACCCTGGATAACTTCCAGAAGGAGACGGGGATCAAGGTGGTCTATGACGTGTTCGACAGTAACGAGGTACTGGAAGCCAAGTTGCTGGCGGGTAGTTCGGGCTACGACATCGTGGTGCCATCCAACCCCTTCCTGGCCAAGCAGATCAAGGCGGGCGTGTTCCAGAAACTGGACAAGTCCAAGCTCTCCAATTGGCAAAACATGGATGTCGACCTGCTCAAGGCGCTCGAGCCGAGCGATCCGGGCAACCAGTACTCCATCCCCTATCTGTGGGGCACCATCGGCTATGCCTACAACGCCGAGAAAGTGAAAGCCTTGCTGGGGGCCGATGCCCCGGTCAACTCCTGGGATCTGGTGTTCAAGCCGGAGAACATGGCCAAGTTGAAAGAGTGTGGCGTCTCCTTCCTCGATTCACCGACCGAAATGCTGCCGGCTGCCCTGCAATATCTGGGCTTCAAACCGGATAGCCAGAAACCGGCCGAGCTGAAGAAGGCTGAGGAGCTGTTCCTCTCCATCCGTCCCTATACCGCCTATTTCCACTCCTCCAAGTACATCTCGGATCTGGCCAACGGCAACCTCTGCGTCGCGGTCGGTTACTCCGGTGACTTGCAGCAGTCCAAGGCGCGGGCAGCCGAGGCCAAGAATGGCGTCGCGCTCACCTACACCATTCCGAAAGAGGGGGCAGGCAGCTTCTTTGACATGATCGCCATTCCGGCGGATGCCAAGAACGTCGAGGCGGCCCACACCTTCATCAACTACCTGATGAAGCCCGAGGTGATCGCCAACATCACCAACGTGGTGCAGTTCCCGAACGGCAACAAGGCGGCGACCCCGCTGGTGGATGAGGCGATCCGCACCGATCCGGGTATCTACCCCGATGCGGCGACCCTGCAGAAGATCTACACCTTCCCGGATCTGCCGGCCAAGGTGCAGCGTCTGATGACCCGCAGCTGGACCAAGATCAAGTCCGGCAAGTAAGTAACGAATGCCCCTCCCGGTCCGCAGTTCGGCCGGGAGGGTAGTGATGCCATCCATCCGGATGGGCCGCGCGAATGGATGCGCAGACGGTCAACCACTGAAACAGGAGAACTGACACCGTGAATACAACCAGATTGCTAACCATAGCGCTGACCATGGGATTGGCGAATGTGGCCCAGGCTGCCCCTGTGCTGCACTTCTACAACTGGTCTGACTATATCGGCGAGACCACCCTCAGCGATTTCCAGCAGGCGACCGGGATCAAGACCGTCTATGACGTGTTTGACTCCAACGAGACCCTGGAAGGCAAGTTGCTGACGGGGCGGACCGGTTACGATTTGGTGGTGCCCTCCAATAATTTCCTGGCCAAGCAGATCAAGGCGGGAGCCTTCCAGAAACTGGATAAATCCCTGCTGCCCAATCTGGCCAACCTGGATCCCGTGCTGCTCAAGCAGCTCGACAAGGTGGATCCGGGTCATCAGTACGCGGTGCCCTATCTGTGGGGGACCAACGGCATCGGCTACAACGTCGACAAAATCAAGGCGGTGCTGGGGGTCGACAAGATTGACTCCTGGGCCACCATCTTCGAACCGGAAAATATGGCGAAACTCTCTCGCTGTGGCGTCGCCTTTCTCGACTCTGCCGACGAGATGATCCCTGCTGCCCTCAACTACCTCGGACTCGATCCCAACAGTCATGCGACGGGGGATATCAAGCAGGCCGAGGCGCTGCTGCTCAAGGTGCGGCCCTATGTGGCCTACTTCCACTCCTCCAAATACATCGGCGATCTCGCCAATGGCGACATCTGCGTGGCGGCCGGTTTTTCCGGCGACATCCTGCAAGCCGCTGCCCGCGCCGATGAAGCTGGCAAGGGGGTGAAAATTGCCTACGGCATTCCGAAAGAGGGGGGGAATCTCTGGTTCGACATGATGGCGATCCCGTCCGATGCCACCAATGTCAAAGAGGCGCACGCTCTCATCAACTACGTCCTGCAGCCCGAAGTGATCGCCAAGGTCAGCGACTATGTGGGCTACGCGAATCCCAACTCAAGGGCGGGCGAGTTTATGGATGAGGCGGTGCGCAACAATGAGGAGGTATATCCCCCTCAAGCCGTGCTGGAGCGACTCTATGTGCAGGAAGCACATCCCCGCTCGGTACAGCGTCTAATCACCCGGAGTTGGACCAAGATCAAGTCCGGTACCTAACCTTGGTGCCCGTTCGGGGGCGCCAAATCGCTTTTATGGATCGGCCGCAAGGCCGGTATCACGTTGGGGAGTTTGGTAATGGCGATAGCCTCCAGTGCCTACAAGAAAGCCCTCGAGGGCAGTCAGCAGCGCAAAGAAGTGCTGGTGAAAATTGATCGGGTAAGCAAGCAGTTCGACGAAACGCTGGCGGTCGATAACGTATCTCTCAATATTCACAAGGGAGAGATTTTCGCCCTGCTCGGCGGGTCCGGTTCCGGCAAATCGACCCTGCTGCGGATGCTGGCCGGTTTCGAGCGCCCGACCGAGGGGCGGCTGTTCCTCGACGGGGTCGACATCACCGACATGCCCCCCTATGAACGCCCCATCAACATGATGTTCCAGTCCTACGCCCTGTTCCCCCATATGACGGTGGCCCAGAACATCGCCTTTGGCCTCAAGCAGGATGGCCTGCCCAAGGCCGAGATCGACGCCCGGGTGGAGGAGATGCTCAAGCTGGTGCAGATGACCCAGTATGCCCGTCGCAAACCGCATCAGCTCTCCGGTGGCCAGCGTCAGCGGGTGGCGTTGGCTCGTTCCCTGGCCAAGCGTCCCAAGTTGCTGCTGCTGGATGAACCCATGGGGGCGCTCGACAAGAAACTGCGATCCAAGATGCAGCTGGAGCTGGTTGAGATCATCGAGCGGGTCGGGGTTACCTGCGTCATGGTGACCCACGATCAGGAAGAGGCCATGACCATGGCGGAGCGGATCGCCATCATGCACCTCGGCTGCATCGAGCAGATCGGCAGCCCGATGGATATCTACGAGACTCCGGCCAGTCGGCTGGTGTGCGAGTTCATCGGCAACGTCAACCTGTTTGACGGCCTGCTGGTGGAGGATGAGCAGGACCACGCCACCATCGCCTGCGCCGATCTGGAGCAGCCCATCTATGTGGGCCACGGCATCAGCTCCCGCGCCGAGAACAAGAAGGTGACCTACGCCCTGCGGCCGGAAAAACTGCTGATGAGTCTGCAAAAGCCGGAGGAGATCGAGCACCCGGACTTCAACTGGACCAAGGGTGAGGTCTATGACATCGCTTATCTGGGCGGTCACTCGGTTTATCACATTCAGCTGCCCTCGGGCAAAATCGTTCAGGCTTTCATCGCCAATGCCGAACGCCACGGCAAGCGGCCAACCTGGGATGACCAGGTGTTCCTCTACTGGGAAGATGACAGCGGCGTGGTGCTGCAATCATGAAGTTCTTGCAACGACTGAAGCGGGTCGGGGGGCGCCGATTGGTGATCGGCATCCCCTTCTTCTGGCTGTTCCTCTTCTTCCTGCTGCCCTTCGTCATTGTGGTGAAGATCAGTTTTGCGGAAGCGGATGTGGCGATCCCGCCCTACACCGACGTGGTGAGCTGGGCCGACAATCAGCTCACCATCCTGCTCAATATGGGCAACTACCTGCTGCTGCAGGAGGATGAGCTCTATATCGCGGCCTATCTGGGCTCCCTCAAGATGGCCTTCGTCAGCACTTTGCTCTGCCTGCTGATTGGCTATCCGATGGCCTACTCCATCGCCCGGGCCAACAAGGAGACCCAGACCGTTTTGCTGCTGCTTATCATGATGCCGACCTGGACCGCCATTCTGATCCGGGTCTACGCGTGGATGGGGATCCTCAGCAACAACGGCCTGCTCAATAGCGTCTTGCTGGGGATCGGGGTGATCGACGAGCCGCTGCAGATCCTCAACACCAACCTGGCGGTCTATATCGGCATCGTTTACTCCTACCTGCCCTTCATGGTGCTGCCGCTCTACGCCAATCTGGTCAAACACGATCAGAGCCTGCTGGAGGCCGCTTCCGATCTGGGGGCCCGCAACCTGACCCGGTTCTGGCAGATCACGGTACCGCTCTCCAAGAACGGCATCATCGCCGGCTGCATGCTGGTGTTCATTCCGGTGGTGGGGGAGTTCGTTATTCCAGAAATGCTGGGCGGCCCGGAGACCCTGATGATCGGCAAGGTGTTGTGGCAGGAGTTCTTCAACAACCGCGACTGGCCGGTTGCCTCTGCGCTGGCGGTAGTGATGCTGGCGGTGCTGATCATTCCGATCATCCTCTTCAACCGTAACCAGGCCAAAGAGCTGGAGGGCAAGGCATGATGAAGCGTTTCGGTTTTGCCAAACTGATGCTCTGGCTGGGGCTGCTGTTTATCTACCTGCCCATGATCATCATGGTGATCTACTCCTTCAACGCCTCCAAGCTTGTGACGGTGTGGGGTGGCTGGTCGCTCAAGTGGTATTTCGGCCTGCTCGACAACAAGCAGCTGATCGGGTCTGTGTTCCGCTCGCTGGAGATCGCCTTCTACACCGCGATCGCCGCGGTGGCGCTGGGGACGGTGGCGGCCTTCGTGCTGACCCGTATTCCCCACTTCCGTGGTCGCACCCTGTTCGGTGGCATGGTGACGGCGCCGCTGGTGATGCCCGAGGTGATCACCGGTCTGTCGCTGCTGCTGCTGTTCGTTGCCATGGCCCAGCTGGTGGGCTGGCCCGCCGAGCGGGGCATGCTGACCATCTGGATCGCCCACACCACCTTCTGTACCGCCTACGTGGCGATCGTGGTGTCGGCGCGGTTGCGGGAGCTGGATCTCTCCATCGAGGAGGCGGCGATGGATCTCGGCGCCAAGCCGTGGAAGGTGTTCTTCCTGATCACTATCCCGATGATCGCCCCCTCGCTGGCGGCAGGCGGCATGATGTCGTTCGCCCTGTCGCTGGATGATCTGGTGCTGGCTAGCTTCGTCTCCGGCCCGGGCTCGACCACGTTGCCGATGGAGGTCTTCTCGGCGGTGCGGCTAGGGGTGAAACCCGAGATCAACGCGGTGGCCAGCCTGATCCTGTTGTCGGTATCGCTCTTTACCTTCGGCAGCTGGTATCTGATGGCCAAGGCGGAGAAGCGCCGTCGTGCCGAGATCGCCATGACCACCCAGATGCAGGCCGTCGTCTGACGCCATGATAAGATCCGCCTACTCTCGTCAACCTGGAGGATGAGTATGCGGATCTCCCTTTTTAGCGGTCGTGGCACCGAGCTGGTGCCCGGCCTCACCAGCGCCATTCACAAGCAACCGATCTCTGCACCAGTTCGCTGTACCTTTGCCGGTCTGGAAGGGGATGAGCAGTGTGACCTGCGCCACCACGGTGGCCCGGATCGGGCGCTCCACTACTATCCTGCCGATCACTATCTCTGGTGGCATACCTGGCAAACCGCGCTGGACTTGCCTGCGCCACGTACACCCTGGCAACCTGCCGCCTTTGGCGAGAACCTCTCCGGTATCGGGCTGACCGAGACGCAAGCCTGCATTGGCGATGTCTATCGACTCGGCGAGGCGCTGATCCAGATCAGCCAGCCGAGATCCCCCTGCTTCAAGCTCAACCAGCGCTTTGGCTATGGCCAGATGTCCCAGGTGATGCAGCTGAATGGCCGTTGTGGCTGGCTGCTACGGGTGCTGGAGGAGGGCATGATCGCGCTTGATACGGCCATGGAGCTGGTAGACAGACCCTATCCCGAACTGACGGTGAAGCGCACGGCGGATATCCTGTTCAATCAGGTGCGCAATGAAGCGGATCTGCTGCTGTTGCTGGAAAATCCGGCCCTCTCGCCCAACTGGCGCCAGCATGCAGCCGACTGGCTGGAGCATGGCACTGTGGCTGACTGGCAGCGCCGTCTGCTGGGGCCGGCATCCCTGCGCCTGGCCTGACGGCCGGTTGCCGGAATGTCACCAGCTGGCTGCAGCCCGGTAAACGGATGAAAAGAGTGCTGAATAGTTGAGCGAACGGCACTTTTTTTCCTGCCAAACGCAAAAAAGGCTTGTGTCGGGTCTGGGCTTTCGGTAAATTCCCGTCCCGCAGACATCGGTGTGTAGCGCAGCTTGGTAGCGCACTTCGTTCGGGACGAAGGGGTCGGAGGTTCGAATCCTCTCACACCGACCAAATTTGAAAAGGCCGCTCAATAGAGCGGCCTTTTTGCATTTATCCTTCCTGTTTTCCCGATTTTCTTTAGCTGCTGACCTGTTACCTGGCCAAGTGATCTGACTTGCAGTATGCAGGGGCGAAGCAAGACCACAAACATTAAAAGGGCCACCGCTCGGTGGCCCATCGGTGGAGTCTGATCCTGACTCCGGCACTCTAGATTGTGGCAATCTCGCTATGGGTCTTGTCTATGGTGCCCTCCTTGCGCGCCAGGCGCTTACTCAGATATGCCAGTGCTGATGCCGCAAAGCCTTGAAACTGTGTTGAGGCAGCAAGGCCGCGTGCTTGGGGTACTCACTAATGAAATGTTCTATTCCCTCCATCAGTTGTGCACGTAATGAAATAACGGGCTCATGCCAGGCTTGCAGGCATAGATGGCCGGGGATCAACTGCTCCTGATAATCTTCCAGCAGCTGTTCTGGCCAGGGTTCAATACCGGAATTGCGTTGCAGCAAATAGTGGGCGGCGGGTTCACGGGCATAAATGAACTGAATTTGGGCCAGATCGCGTTGGCATAGCGTTTGACTGTTGATGTGACAGGTCAAATATTTTCCCGTTTTCAGATCCAGAAAGTGGCCGCGTTGCCGACAGGGAACGATGCGATACCAAGGCAAGGGTGAGGAGAGAGAATACCCCTCAAGCTCCTGTTCCAACCAGTGGCGACACTCGGGTGTCTGCACCTCGTCGAGCATGGACTCGAGCTGTGTCAACAAGGCTCTGGATGGTTTGATGGCCAGTTTCGCACTCATCGCCTGCAATCCTCCCTCTGCACACAATCCCGACTATCAGTATGGACCTTGTTCGGCCAGAGGGGGTAAGGAATCTAATGATTAAAAGTGGATTAGCCGCGTGGTTTTTATGCACTAACTTGGTTCAACCCACCAGATAGGTACCTGTGCCGAAGGCGATGTGGGTGCCCTCTTCGTTGTGCAGCTCCATCCGGGCGACGGCCACCTTGCTGCCAGCCCGGATGATGTGGGCGGTGGCGATAAACTCGTTGCCGCGTCCTGGGCGCAGGTAATCCACCCGCAGATCTATGGTGCCGAGGCGGGCGAAGCGCTCCTTGAGATAGCTGGGGGAGAACTCCTCCAGCTCGTCGATGCAGGATGCGGCGACGATCATGCCGCCCGCCACATCCAGCAGCGTGGCGGTGACGCCGCCGTGCAGGATGTTGTGGAAGGGGTTGCCGATCAGCTTCTCGTCCATCTTGATGCGCAACTCCACCTTGTCGAAGTCGTAGTGGGTCACCTGCATGCCGATCAGCTTGTTGAAGGGCATCTTCTCGGCAAACAGGTTGGCAATGCCACTGAGCGCCATCTTCTTGAGCATCTGTTTCATTCTCTGATCCCAATCCTTGTCATCAAAGCCGAGTAAAAACTCCAGCCAGTCTGCAACAGTTCCTTAACAGTCGCAATGGCAGGTTTATTGTGGGCGGCGGCTGCTTTAGAATGGCGACCCCAAAGGAGAGCCCATGACCGCGATTGCCGAAACCCTGCCAGATCCTCAGCCAGAGAGTCCGCTTGCCCTGCTGCAGGCGGTCTTCGGCTATCAGCAGTTTCGGCCGGGTCAGCTCGAAATCATCGAGCAGATCGTCGCGGGGCGCGATGCGCTTGTGCTCAAGCCCACTGGCGGCGGCAAGTCGCTCTGCTACCAGATCCCGGCACTGCTGCGGCCCGGGCTCGGGGTGGTGGTCTCTCCCCTGATTTCGCTGATGAAGGATCAGGTCGACAGCCTGCGCGCCAACGGCGTAGCGGCGGTCTACATCAACTCGGCCCTCAGTCGGGAGGAGATGATCCAGAACTTCGCCGCCATGCGCCGCGGCGAGATCAAGCTGGTCTATGTCTCCCCCGAGCGACTGTTGCAGCACGAGTTTATGGATCGGCTGGCCGAGCTGCCGCTCGGGCTGTTTGCCATCGACGAGGCGCACTGCGTCTCCCAGTGGGGCCACGATTTCCGGCCTGAGTATGCGGCGCTGGGGCGCCTCAAGCAGTGGTTCCCGCAGGTGCCGGTGGTAGCGCTTACGGCCACCGCCGACGAGGCGACCCGCAGCGACATGCTGCACCGCCTAGAGCTGAACGATCCCTTCATCCACACCGCCAGCTTCGATCGTCCCAATATCCGCTACAGCCTGGTGGAGAAGTTCAAGGCGGCTGAGCAGCTGCTGCGCTACGTGCAGAGCCAGAAGGGCAACTGCGGCATCGTCTACTGCTCCAGCCGCAACCGGGTGGAGGAGGTGGCCGAGCGGCTATCCCGCCACGGCTGCAAGGCGGCGCCCTATCATGCGGGGCTGCCGCTCGAACAGCGCCAGCAGACCCAGGATGCCTTCCTCAAGGATGACATCGAGATTGTGGTGGCGACGGTGGCGTTCGGTATGGGCATCGACAAGCCCAATGTGCGCTTCGTGGTGCACTACGACATTCCGAAGAACATCGAATCCTACTATCAGGAGACCGGCCGCGCCGGTCGCGATGGCACCCCCGCCGAGGCGCTGCTGCTCTACGATCCCGCCGATATCGGCCGGGTGCGCCGCTTGCTCGACAACATCGAGAACCCGCAGCAGCTGCAGGTGGAGCAGTACAAGCTCAACGTGATGGCCGCGTTTGCCGAAGCGCAGACCTGCCGCCGTCAGGTGCTGCTCAACTACTTCGGCGAGTACAACGACAAGCCGTGCGGCAACTGCGATATCTGCCTCGATCCGCCCAAAAGTTATGACGGCACCGAAGATGCCCAGAAGGCGCTCTCCTGCGTCTGGCGGGTGGGGCAGAATTTCGGGGTGGGTTATGTGGTGGAGGTGCTGCGCGGTTCCCTCAACCAGCGCATCAAGGATCACGGCCATGACAAGCTGTCGACCTATGGCATAGGCAAGGATCAGAGCCACGAATACTGGATGAGCGTGATCCGCCAGCTGATCCACAAGGGGCTGCTGACTCAGAACATCACTCGCAATCTGGTGCTGCAGTTGACCGAAGCGGCCCGTCCGGTACTGCGTGGCGATGTGAAGCTGGAACTGGCTGTACCCCGCCTGCAGCCTATCTCCAGCCGCAAGGAGAAGCGCAACGGTCTGCTCGACAATGCCAACTATGACAAGCGGTTGTTCAAGGAGCTGCGCGGTCTGCGCAAGCAGATTGCCGAGGATGAAGAGGTGCCGCCCTACGTGGTGTTCAACGATGCGACCCTGGTGGAGATGGCACAGCTGATGCCGATGACCGAGGACGAGATGCTGGCCATCAACGGTGTCGGTCACCGCAAGCTGGAACGTTTTGGCGAAGCCTTTATGGACCTGATCATCGACTACTGCCGTCGTTAGGGTCGATTAGGCAGCCTAATCGACCACGGTAAGCGCGGCTCGGAAGAACCTGGGGTCAGACGCGAGGTTATTTCAGGCTGGCGTAGAAGGCCGCCAGATTGTCGATATCCGCATCGGTCAGCGGCGCCATGAAGGGGTCCATCAAGGGCTCTTTGCGAGTGCCATCCTTGAACGCTTTCAACTGTTTCACCAGATAGGCGGCATTCTGACCCGCCAGATGGGGATAGTTGGGGATCATCGCCTTGCCTTCTACGCCGTGACAGGCGGCACAGACCGCCGCCTTGGCCTTGCCTGCCTCGATATCTGCAGCCTTGGCCTGATGACCCCACGCCAGTGCCAGCAAGGGCAGGGCATATACCCATTTTTGCATCTTCTTCTCCTTGAATTGAAAAATGATGGTTGCCAGTGAGCACAAGCATGGCTGACGGCAGTATAAAGAGTGACACGAGCATACGCAGGGACGAATGGCACAACCATGAAGTTGATCAACACTTTTGCGACCGAGCTGCCTTGGGCCTGTGAACCCGTGGTCCCCCAGCCGCTGCAGCAACCCCGGTTGCTTCATCTCAACCGGACTTTGCTGGATGAGCTGGGATTGGGAGGCGTCAGCGAGGCTGACTGGATCGCCTGTTGTGGCGAGGGAAAAGTGCTGCCAGGCATGCAGCCGGTAGCGCAGGTCTATGCGGGCCATCAGTTCGGGGGTTATAGCCCGCGGCTTGGTGATGGTCGCGCACTGCTGCTGGGTGAGCAGCTGGCGCCGGATGGTCAGCGCTGGGATCTGCACCTGAAGGGAGCAGGTAAAACCCCGTTTTCCCGCTTTGGTGACGGCCGCGCCGTATTGCGCTCGAGCATTCGCGAGTATCTGGCCTCCGAGGCGCTCCATGCCCTCGACATCCCGACCACCCGGGCGCTGGTGCTGGTGGGCAGCCAAGAGCCCGTTTACCGCGAACAGGTAGAGACGGGGGCGACCGTGCTGCGCACCGCCCCGAGCCACTTGCGCTTCGGTCATATCGAGTATTTCGCCTGGAGCGGGCAGGGGGAGAAGATCCCGCTGGTTATCGATTATCTGCTGCGCCACCACTTCTCCGAGCTGGAGAGTGGTGCCGAACTGTTTGCCGAGGTAGTGCGTCGTACCGCACGGCTGATTGCCAAATGGCAGGCTGCGGGGTTCTGTCACGGGGTGATGAACACCGACAACATGTCGCTGCTCGGCCTGACGCTGGATTACGGCCCCTACGGCTTTATCGATGCCTATGTGCCGGACTTTGTCTGCAACCACTCGGATCCGGCGGGCCGCTACGCGCTGGATCAGCAGCCTGCGGTCGGTTACTGGAATCTGCAAAAACTGGCGCAGGCGCTGGCTGGCCATGTAGACGGTGATGCGCTGGCTGCAGCGTTGGCCCAGTACGAGCAGCAGCTGATGTTGCACTACTCCGAGCTGATGCGGGCCAAGCTCGGACTGGCGGTGTGGGAGGAGGATGACCCGGCTCTGTTCCGCGAGCTGTTCCGGTTGCTGGCGGCCCACAAGGTGGATTACCACCTGTTCCTTCGTCGTCTCGGTGAGGTAACGCAAGAGGGGGCGTGGCCTGCGTCTCTGCTGGCCCTGTTGTCTGAACCTGGTGTTTGGCAGGAGTGGCTGGAACGCTATCGGGCGCGGCTAATGCGCGAAGGCAGCGAGGATGCTGTGCGTAAGGCGCAGATGGATGCCATCAACCCCAAGTATGTGCTGCGCAATGCGCTGGCCCAGCAGGTGATCGACGCCGCCGACGTAGGGGATATGCAGCCGTTCGAGCGGCTGTTCGCCGCCTTGCAGCACCCCTATGATGAACAACCCGAATATGAGGATCTCGCCACCCCGACTCCGGCATGGTATTGCGGTGGTGAGCTCTCCTGCAGTAGCTGAGAGACAGGGAATGAGTTGGCAAATCAAACAGGCAGATAGCGAAGCTGGCGTGGTGACGCTGGATTGTCCGGCACTCGACTGGGACACGTTCCCGCTGTTGGCGCAGACCTTGCTGCGAGAGTGGGAGCTGCAGCCGCTCGAGCAGGATACGGGTGCCGACCGCCATAGCTGGTTGCTGGAGTTTGAGGGAGCCAGTTTCGGCTGGAGTACGAACACTACAGCGGCTGCTGGCTGGAGGCGGTGCGCCCGGCGGATCGGGAGGCGCTGCTCTGGCTCGCCAGACAGCACAAGGTGTGACTATCGCCTGCAAGGCCTGCTCTGCCGCTGGCCAACCTGGACAAGCGTAATCGCATAAAGATTGAACTATCGGTTTGGGGGCGTATAATCTCGCCCCTCGATTATCGCCAATGGTGGCGATATGGGTTCCCTAACCCCATTAACCAAAAAGGTCACAAGATGAATCTGACCCCTGCGCAGTACCAAACGGCGCTCGTTCGCCTGTCGTTGTTCCACATCCTGATCATTGCCAGCAGCAACTATCTGGTGCAGCTGCCGATCACCGTGTTTGGCTTCCATACCACCTGGGGTGCGTTCAGCTTCCCGTTTATCTTCCTGGCCACTGACCTGACGGTGCGGATCTTCGGTGCCGGTCTGGCACGCAAGATTATCCAGACCGTGATGCTGCCAGCGCTGGCGGTCTCCTATGCGCTCTCCGTGCTCTTCTTCGAAGGGAGCTTTCAGGGCGTTGGTCATCTGGCTGAATTCAACCTGTTCGTGGCTCGTATCGCGCTGGCCAGCTTTATGGCCTATCTGGTAGGGCAGTTCATGGATGTGGTGGTGTTCAACCGCCTGCGTCTGCTCAAGCAGTGGTGGATTGCGCCAGCGGCCTCCACCCTGTTCGGTAATCTGGTTGATACCATCGCTTTCTTCAGTGTGGCCTTCTGGCGCACCACAGATCCTTTCATGGCAGAGCACTGGGTCGAGATCGCAACCGTCGATTACGTATTCAAGTTGCTGATAAGCCTTGGTTTGTTCGTGCCGCTCTACGGTGTCTTGCTGCGCTACCTCAGCCGCAAGCTGGTGGGCGAGGCCGGATTATCCAGCCTGCAAGCGGCCACCCGGCAAGCCTGACCAGATTGACCACCCTTCGCGGTGGTCAATTTTTTTGCACTTTCTGCAAATAGCGCTTGCCTAGTTAAATGAGAATGATTATTGTTAACTTGTTTTCCGGGAAAGACTTCATTCGTTCCAACGTGATGGACTTCTTGTGAAGGCACGACATTGCTCACATTGCTTCCAGTTAAGGGCCAGTTTATCTGGCCCTCTTTTTTTGTCATTTTTCAGCAAGTTGCAGGCATAAAAAACGGGAGCCAAGGCTCCCGTCGTCACGCTGTCTATGGCTTACTCGATATCGAGTGCCTCGGGGGAGAGGATCACCCCTGTGGTATCGGCGTAGAGGTGGTCATCAGGCAGGAAGGTCACCCCACCGAAGTTGACCGGCAGATCGGTCTCCCCTACATCCTTGCTGTCGGCACCGACCGGAATGGCTGCCAGTGCCTGAATGCCGATATCCAGATCTTCCAGAATATCGACTTCGCGGACGCAGCCGTAGCAGACAATCCCTTCCCAATCATTCTCGGCCGCCGTGGTGGCGATGTCGCTGTCGATCAGAGCGCGGCGCATGGAGCCACCGCCATCGATCAGCAAGACGCGTCCCAGTCCGTTCTCTTTGACGAGTTCACGGATAAGACCATTCGATTCGAAGCATTTGACGGTGGTGATGACGCCGCCGAAAGAGGCGCGGCCGCCGAAGGAGCAGAGCATGGGTTCAAGCACATCCACCATGTCCTGATAGATGTCGCACAGTTCAGAAGTATTGTATTCCATAGTGTCAAATCCACGGCTGGAAACAGGTGCAACCAGTATAAGGAGTGGGTGTGGCATTTCAATGAATATTCCTTGCACAGATCACCTGTCGCCGCTTTTCTGCATAAGCTCAATGCAGTTCACTGCCAGTTTGCGAGAGGTCCATCGTGCTTATCCGTCATAAGTTGATCCTGAATACCGTGCTGGTTGCCGTTGCCATGCTGGTACTGAGCGGCCTGTTTATCTACTCCAGCCAGGTGCACCGTCATCTGACCGAAGCCCAGCGTAATATCGACCAGCTGGAGATCGCCATGCTCAACCTGCGGCGGGCCGAGAAGGATTTTCTGATCCGCAAGGATATGACCTTCGTCGAGCGCTTCAATCAGGGGCTGTCAGACTTTCACCAGCACAATCGGGAGCTGGTGACCGATGACAATCTGGCGGCTGTCGAGGGGGAGCTGACCAGACTGGATCAGCAGATCAGCGGTTATGGCAAAGCCTTCAACGATCTGGTGGCCCAGCAGCAGAAGATTGGTCTGGGGCCGGAGGAGGGGCTCTATGGCAAGCTGCGGGCGGCGGTGCATGAGGTGGAGAATGGGCTCAAGCAGCTGGATCAGCAGGGGCTGCTCATCACCATGCTGCAACTGAGGCGGGCGGAGAAAGATTTCATGCTGCGTTCCGATATCCAGTATCTGGAGCGTTTTGAAACCTTGCACAAGAGTTTTCAGGATAGCCTTGCCACTTTGCCGGAGGCGGATCGCGGCAAGCTGGAGCAGGCCAGCAAGCAGTACCGGCAGGACTTTGTGGCGCTGGTGCAGGGGATGCAGGTACTGGGGCTGAAAGAGGATGAGGGGCTGCGCAACCAGATGCGGGATCTGGTGCATCAGACCGAACAGGGGTTTGCCGCCGTCGATCAGCACATTGTCGCTGAGCTGGAGCGGCAGAGCGCTCGCCTCAACAGCCTGATGCTGGTCTGTGGTGGGGTGATTGTGGTGCTGATCGGCATCATGAGCGTGTTGCTGGGGCGCAGCATCGACCGTCCCATTACTCAGGTGAATGACACCGTCAACCGCATTCGTCAGGATAATGACCTGCGCCTGAAGATAGAGCTGCGCGGTGCCGATGAAATGGCCCAGCTGGCAGGCAATCTCGACGTGATGCTGGGCGGGTTTCGCAACCTGATTGGCGATGTGAAGCAGAGCGTGCACACCCTGACCGAAGCGGCGGATCACCTCTCGGCCAACGTCAAGCGCACCAGTGAAGGGGCGGCGCGCCAGCTGCAGGAGACTGATATGGTGGCGACCGCTTCCACCGAGATGGGCTCCACCATCGAAGAGATCGCCCGCAACACCGAGCAGGCGGCCAACAATGCGCAGGCAACCAACAACAAGGCGATGGAGGGGCGGGCTGCGGTCGAGAATACTGTCGAGCAGATCCGCTCGCTGGCGGGCAATCTGGAGAGCTCATCTCGCGAGGTGAGCCAGCTGCAAAAAGAGAGTGAGACCATCGGCTCCGTGCTTGACGTGATCCGCGGCATTGCCGAGCAGACCAACCTGCTGGCCCTCAACGCGGCTATAGAAGCAGCCAGGGCAGGGGATCAGGGGCGCGGCTTTGCGGTGGTGGCCGATGAGGTGCGTAATCTGGCCATCCGTACCCAGAAATCGACCCAGGAGATTGCCGGCATCATCAGCTCGCTGCAGAAACAGACCGGCAGCATCGTCGAGGTGATGGCAACCTGCCGCGAGCAGGGCAACCGCAGCTCGGATCAGGCCAGTACTGCAGGGGAGTTGCTGGGGCAGATCACTCAGGATGTTACCCACATCATGGACATGAGCACCCAGATTGCCGCCGCCATCGAACAGCAGAGTCTGGTGGCCAACGAGGTGAACCGCAACGTCAACAACATCCGCGACATCGCCCAGGAGTCGAGCATCATGGCGGAGGAAAATGCGAGATCCAGCGAGGGCCTCAACGAGCAGGCCCAGCTGCTCAACAAGGCAGTGGCAAAATATCGGGTTTAGTGAGCAGACTGGCATCCTTGTGAGGTTTTTGCACCAGAGTGGCAATGATTTGATCGTAATGGCTGTTATTGGGGTAATTCGCTCATATAATCGCCGCCACTATGATGATTCGGAAGGATTCGATGGCAAAGTTGCTGGTGGCCGTATTCGGGCTGCTCTGTTCCTGTCTGGTGTTGGCAGGTTCGGCGCCCCAGGCTACCCCACTCAAGCCCGGTATGGAGCCGCTACTCAGCTGGTTCAACGGGGCATTTACGAGCCGGGAGCAGGCCAGTTACGACAGCCGCTTTACCAGTGCCGAGCTGCGCCTGATGGAGATCTGGCCCGGCTATCAGGGCTATCGCTGGGTCTATGCCGAGCAGTACCTGAGCATGCGCTCCGTCCGTCCTTTCCGCCAGCGCATCTATCGCTTCTCCCCCGCCCCTGACGGGCGGATCCTGATGGCAGAGCTGACCATGCCCCGAGCCACCGATTTTGCCGGTGCCTGGCATGATCCCGCCCTGCTCGACAGTCTGACCCCACAGCAGCTCTCCTTGCGCCACGGTTGCGAGATCTGGCTGACCCGTACCCCCTCCGGCGAATATGCCGGTCATACCCGGGTGGGCCACTGCTCTACCGATTTTGGTGGTGCCACGACGCTGGTGCAGCATATCTGGATTGGCCCCGACAGCGTCAGACTGCTGGATCGCGCCTATGACAACGCAGGGAGTCCGCGCTGGGGTAGCCCGGGTGAGGGGTATGTCTATTTGCGTCGTTCCAAAGGGTTTGGCCAGTAGGGGAGAGTGCGTCTGGCTGCGGGAACATGAAGGATGAAAAACAGGGATCGTAAAAAAGGCGCCCATTGGGCGCCTTTTTCAGAATTCTTCAGAAGTAAAATTACTTCTTGGTGGTCATCGCACCGAAACGCTTGTTGAACTTGTCTACGCGGCCGCCGCTAGAAACTTCTTTCTGCTTGCCGGTGTAGAACGGGTGGCACTCGGAGCACACGTCCAGGTTCAGATCTTTACCGATGGTAGAGAAAGTGTTGATGACGTTACCGCAAGAGCACTTGGCGGTGATGGCTACGTAGTCAGGATGGATACCAGCTTTCATGGACAACCTCAATTAATAGGCCGTGTCGCCATCCGATCTCTTGTCGGACACCACACGATTGTTGAACACAGTTTCAAAGGCTGCGAATAATATAGGAAATGCCTGAGATCAGGCAAGTGGCTTCGCAGAAAAAATAGGCAACCCCTGGTGAATTCTTCCCAAACGCTGGATCTGGTTCGTGTCGCTGTCCCGGTACCGTTACGCCGTCACTTCGACTATCTCTCTCCCCTGCCGTTACCTGCCCCCGGTTGCCGGGTCGAGATCCCTTTCGGTCCCCAAACCCTGGTCGGGCTGGTGGTGGATCATCCGGCCGACAGCCAAGTGCCCCGCAACAAGCTCAAGCCCATCAAACGGGTATTGGACACGGCTCCGGTGCTGGGGCCGGATATTCTGGCGCTGATGAACTGGAGCGCCAGCTACTACCAGCATCCGCTGGGGGAAGTGCTGCCCCACGCCCTGCCGGTGTTGGTGCGCAAGGGGGAGCCTGCCGCTTATCGCGAACTGGAGTTCTGGTTTGCCACCGAGGCTGGCATGGCCATCGACCTTAACGAGCTCAAGCGGGCGGCCAAGCAGCAGCAGGCGCTCGCCTTGCTGCGCAAGGGGCCGCAGACCCCCTCCGCCCTCAAGCAGGAGGAGATCCAGAGCGCAGCTCTCACCGCGCTGGAGAAGAAGGGGCTGCTGGAGAAGCGCTCGCTGGAGCCGAGCCACGATGGCGACTGGGCTGCCCGCTTTGAACCGGGGGAGGGGCTGCGCCTCAACGGCGAGCAGGCACTGGCCGTCTCCGCCGTTACCAGCCAGAGCGACAAGTTCGGCGCCTTTCTGCTGGATGGCATCACTGGCTCCGGCAAAACCGAGGTGTATTTAAGCATCCTCGAGCCCTTGCTCAAGGCGGGCAAACAGGCGCTGGTGATGGTGCCGGAGATCGGCCTCACCCCGCAGACCATCAACCGCTTCCGGCGCCGCTTCAACGTGCCGGTGGTAGCGATGAACTCCGCCATGAACGACAGGGAGCGGCTCGACGCCTGGCTCGCCTGTCGCGACGGCGGCGCCGCCATCCTGATCGGTACCCGCTCCGCGGTGTTCACCCCGTTTCACAACCTCGGCATCATCATCATCGACGAGGAGCACGACGGCTCCTTCAAGCAGCAGGACGGTTTTCGCTACCACGCGCGGGATCTGGCGGTGATGCGGGCTCATCGTGCCGGTATCCCCATCCTGCTTGGCTCGGCCACCCCGTCCCTGGAGACGCTGCACAACGCCCGCACCGGCAAGTATCACCATCTCACCCTGACTCGCCGTGCCGGTAACGCCCAGACCGCCCGTCAGGTGATCCTGGATATCAAGAACGTGCGGTTGCAGGCCGGGCTCTCCCCCCAGCTGGAGCAGCTGATGGCGGAGCATCTGGCGGCGGGCAATCAGGTGATGCTGTTTCTCAACCGCCGTGGCTATGCCCCGGCTCTTATCTGCCACCAGTGTGGCTGGAGCGCCGCCTGTGAGCGCTGTGATGCCTGGTACACCTGGCATCAGGCCGGACGACGGCTGCACTGCCACCACTGTGACAGCGTGCGCCCGTTGCCTCACCACTGCCCCGAATGTGGCAGCAACGAACTGATCGGATCGGGAGTGGGCACCGAGCAGTTGGAGCAGCTGCTCACGACGGTGTTCCCGCAATATCCGGTGGTGCGCATCGATCGGGACAACACCCGCCGCAAGGGGGAGCTGGAGACCCATCTCGGCGACATCAAGGCGGGCAAGTACAAGATCCTGATCGGCACCCAGATGCTGGCCAAGGGCCACCACTTCCCGGATGTGACGCTAGTGGGCCTGCTGGATGTGGATGGTGCCCTGTTCAGCGCCGATTTTCGCGCTGCTGAGAAACTGGCCCAGCTCTACACCCAGGTGGCGGGCCGTGCCGGTCGCGCCAGCAAACCCGGGTTGGTGGTGCTGCAGAGCCACCATCCGGAGCACGCCTTGCTGCAGGATCTGACCCAGAACGGTTACGGCCACTTCGCCGATACGGCGCTGAAAGAGCGCCGCCTGCTGGGGCTGCCGCCCTTCAGCTATCAGGGGCTGTTTCGGGCCGAGGCCAACGGTCGTGACGAGGTGCAGCTGTTCCTCGCCCGTCTCGCCGATACCTTGCGTAGTGCCCGCTATCCCCATGTTCAGGTGCTGGGGCCCATCAGCGGTTTTATGGAGCGCAAGGCGGGCAAGTTTCGCATGCAGTTGCTGGTGCAGGGGCCGAACCGGGCACCGCTGGCACAACTGCTGGACTGGGCGGTAAAGGAGCTGGAAGGCTGGCCTGAGACCAAAAGGGTGCGCTGGAGTCTGGATATCGACCCCACCGAGCTGAGTTGATGGTGCCGGAGCCGGTCGCTGGCAGAGCTCGTCAGCGACCGGGCTGCTGATTCCGTTTAAAGGCTCAGACCCGCAGATCGATCTGCTGCACCCAGCCTCCTTTACCCTGTTCGGTGAGATAGAGGCCGGATTGGCGCAGCACCCCCTGATTGCCGTTCTCCCCCAGATGGTTAAAGGGGGTGTCGAGGGGGCGCAGCAGGATGGCGCCGATCCCCAGTTCGACCAGTGCGATAGGTGCGTGCTCCGGATGCCAGAACTGCAGCGCTGAAAACTGGCTATCCCCCTCATCCAGCACCCCGTTGCCATCCTCATCCAGGGTGGCCAACTCGCCGAAGCCATTGCCGGAGCGGGCCCCGAACAGCTCGCCGCCATCGTCTATGGCGCCGTTGCCGTTGCGATCCAGCGCTACAAAGCCGCTGCCTTCACTCAAGCCCGGCAGGCTATCCTCCTTGCCATCCTGATCGATATCGAAAGTGACCCGAGCCTCGGTCAGGTCGGCGATCTTGCCATCCAGACTGAGTACCAGCGGATCCTTGAGGGCATTGAGAGTGGTGCGCCGCTGGCTCACCTCCAGCTGGCGCCAGTCGAGCACAAAGCCGAGATCGAGCTGAATAGTCTGACCATCCCGAGTCGCTACGCTGGCCGATGCCACCACGTTGAGCTGCTCCTGTTGCAGCAGGGTGTCAGTCACCTCCACCAGTTGATCCGTCTCGGCGGCTTGAGCCGCGGCGTCTCCTTGGGTCACTCCATCGCCTCCCTCTTCGGAGGGTTTGATCGGCTTGGGCAGCTCGATTTCGTGGCCCAGCATCGCCTCAATCATCAGCTTGATCAGCCGCTGGCGGTTATCCAGTCCATCGTCGGGAATACCATCCTGCTCTTTGCCGACGTCCGCTGCGGGCGGGGCGGGAGGTGTTGCTGCTTGCTGACTGGTGGCGGATTGCCTCGCGGTTTGCAGCGTCAGGGCGCTGGTGAGGGTCAGGGTGCTGCTGCGTTCGCCGGCCGCGGCCGTGTTGTTGCCCTCCGGTGGATTGACGGCGGGTGGCACTGGCCCGAGGTTGCGCACCTTGCGGCTCTGGGCCTGCTGTTGCCGGTATTGCACCTCCCCCTGGAGGTCGTAGTGATCGATGCGCATACGTTCGCCCTCGGTGCTATACATCTGGTCAGTTATCGACCAGTCAATGAGCAGGGCTTAACACCAAATCGGACTAATCAGAGAGGTGGTTAGTACTAGGTTGCAAGGTGGTGGCGTGGCAGGATGGCAAGAGACTGGATGGTGGCGCTCTAGTTGAACATTTTCAGGTAGCGCTGCGCACGCTGACTGACAAGCAGCATCGGTAAGGATAGGGAGAATTACATGAAAATTGTCTGGTGATGGACGTGGCGGGCCATGGTGGATTCCTGTCTGGCGCCCCTTGCATCAATGATGCTGAGGGCTGCACTCATGCGTAATTGTCTGGTGATGGGAGCGGCAGGATATATCGGTTCCTATCTGGTGCCCCACCTGCAGACCCTCGGCTACAAGGTGATTGCCGGGGCGCGCCGTCCCTGTCGCTTGCCTGAGGGGGTGGAGTTTCGCCTCGCCGACAGCCTCAAGCCGATCACCTTGCTGCCTGCGCTGGCGGGCATAGATACCGTCTTCTATCTGGTGCATGCCATGGGGGCGGGGGCCGATTTTCACCGATTGGAGCAGCAGGGGGTAAAGAACTTCGCTGCCGCCGCCCGTGCCGCCGGGGTGCGCCGCATCATCTATCTGGGGGCGATCCAGCCCGAGCAGTGCAACAGCCGCCATCTCAACTCCCGCCGCCACTGCGGTGAGCTGTTTCGTGACTCGGGTGTGCCGACGGTGGAGCTGCGCGCCGGCATCATCATAGGGCCGGGCTCGGCGGCCTTCGAGGTGATGCGGGATCTGGTGTTCAACCTGCCGATGATGGTGACGCCGAAATGGGTGCGCTCGCGCACGCCGCCGATTGCGCTGTCCAACCTGCTGCACTATCTGGGCGGGCTGGTGGAAGCCGACGAGGTGGATGGACGCATCTTCAATGCGGTCGGCCCCGAGCTGCTCAGCTATCAGCAGCAGTTGCAGAAGTTCGCCGCCCATATCGGCAAGCGCTGCCCCATCATTCCCATCCCGTTTCTGAGTCCGCGCCTCTCCGCTTGGTGGCTGCAATTTGTCACCTCGGTGCCGCAGCCGGTGGCCAAGGCGCTGGTGGGCGGTCTCAAGCACGATATCCCGGCCGACGACGGCCCGCTGCGTGCCCTGCTGCCCCAGACTCTGCTCAGCTTCGACGAAGCGCTGGCGGAGAGTCTGGCGCTGGAGCAGAAGCTGGGTGCCGAACAGCAGGGGCAGGAGACGCCGCTCGGCCTGCGCTGGCGCCATCCCGAATATGGCTTCTATGACCGTACCGCCAGCGGCGAGGCCATCTGCCTCGCCTCTCCCGAGGTGGTGTGGCAGGTGTTGCAGCAGCTGGGGGGCGAGAAGCGCTACTTCTACATGAACCAGCTGTGGGTGGTGCGCGAATGGATGGATCATCTTATCGGTGGTCCGGCCCGCACCCGTGGTCGCAGCAATCCCGATCGCTTCGTGAAAGGTGACATGCTCGACTCCTGGCAGATCCTCGGGGTGGATGAGGGGCGCAGGCTCGATCTGCTGTTCAACATGAAGGCCCCGGGCGTCGGCCGGCTGGAGTTCAACATCCTGCCGGAGGAGTCCGGGTTGACCCGCATCCGGGTCACCGCTCACTGGCATCCGCAGGGCGCATGGGGGCTGGCCTACTGGCTTGCCATGCTGCCGTTCCACCTCTTCATCTTTCAGGGGATGACCGAGGCCATCGCCAGAGAGGCGGAGGCAAAAGCCGGTATCCCCGTAATGGATTGAGCCTCCTTTCTTCGCTCGGATGGCGCTGGCTGTACACGTCAGGCCCTCCCTTTGGCCCATATTGAGGTGCTTCCCCGGGCAAAGGCTGGCATCATGCCGCGGTCTTGTTTACCGCGGATAGATAACCAGTCAGAAAAAGAAGGGATTATGAAGAAAAAACCATCAATTTTGGGGGGCGCCTGCATTATCGCCAGCGTCTGCGTGGGGGCTGGCATGCTCGGTCTGCCGAGTTCGGGGGCGGGGGCCTGGACCCTCTGGTCGGTGTTGGCACTGACCGTCACCATGGTGATGATGACCCTCTCCGGCTGGATGCTGCTGGAAGCCTTCCAGCACCACGACATGCGCGTCTCCTTCAATACCGTGACCCGCGAACTGCTGGGGGAGCGGCTCAACTTCTTCAACAATCTCTCGGTCTACTTTGTCGGCGGCATTCTGCTCTACGCCTACATCACCTCCTCCGGCGCCATCCTGCAGGGGATTCTGGGGATCGACAGCAAGCTCGCTTCCGTGCTGTTTGTGGCGCTGTTTTCGCTGGTGGTCTGGCACTCGACCCGCGCCGTTGACCGCATCTCTGTGGTGCTGATCGCCTTCATGATCATCAGCTTCGCCCTCGGCGTGACCGGTCTGCTCGGCCATATCAAGCTGCCGACCCTGCTCGATCTGGCTGGTGGTGAGAGTCACTACGCCCCCTATGCCATGGCGATGCTGCCGGTTGCGCTCACCTCGTTTGGCTATCACCACTCGGTCGCCTCCCTGCGCGCCTACTACCAGAACGAGCGGCAGGCAAAGTGGGCCATTCTGGGGGGAACCCTGATCGCGCTGGCGCTCTACGTGCTCTGGCTGCTGGGGATCTTCGGCAACCTGCCCCGTCAGGATTTTGCCCCCGTGATTGCCAAGGGGGGGACGTGAGTGTGCTGCTCTCCGCGCTTTCAGGGGTGATCGAATCGGAGAAGGTGGCCAGCGCCATCAACGGCTTCTCCATGGCGGCCATTCTCTCCTCCTTTATCGGGGTGGGGCTCGGGGTGTTCGACTATCTGGCCGATCTGTTCAAGTTCGACAACAGCCGCGCCGGTCGCTGCAAGACCTGGGCGGTCACCTTCCTGCCGCCGCTGCTGCTCTCCCTGCTCTTCCCGTTCGGCTTCCTGCTGGCCATCGGTTATGCCGGTGCCGCCGCCACCATCTGGACCTGCATCATTCCGGCACTGCTGGTGCTGCGCACCCGGGCGCGGGCCGAGCGGGGCGAAGTGACACCCCACTTCGTTACCCCTGGTGGCAAGCTGATGGCCTGGCTGCTGATCCTGTTCGGATTGGCGACCGCGCTGTTCCACTTCCTGTCGATGGCAAATCTGTTGCCGGTCTATCTGGGCAACTGAGTCAGGTCTACAGCTCTGACAGAAAGGGCGGCAAGGCCAACTTGCCGCCCTTTTTGTGCCATTTTTACCCCCATGCAGCAGGATCTATAACTAAAGTGGTAGGTTTGGGTGGGGTAAGGTGCTGAAATAACTGGTCTGATCTGGCTGGCGGTAGCATGATCTGCTGGGAATGACCCCTGCTTTCTTTTATGATCCCCGCCCTTCTGCGTGCCCCCTGTCGGCACCTCATTTGCACCAACCACATCGGGGTCCCCCATGTCCGATCTGCGTCAAGAAGCACTCGATTACCACGCCCAGCCCGTACCGGGCAAAATTGCCATCGCCCTGACCAAGCCTGCCGAAACCGCCCGCGATCTGGCGCTGGCCTACAGCCCGGGTGTTGCCGAGCCGGTGCGCGAGATCGCCGCCAACCCGGCCGATGCCTATCGCTATACCGGCAAGGGCAATCTGGTGGCCGTCATCTCCAACGGCACCGCCATTCTGGGTCTGGGCAATCTGGGGCCGCTCGCCTCCAAGCCGGTGATGGAGGGCAAGGCCCTGCTGTTCAAGCGCTTCGCCGGTATCGACGCCATCGACATCGAGGTGAAGCACGAGACCAGCCAGCAGTTCATCGACACGGTGGCGGCCATCGCCGATACCTTCGGTGGCATCAATCTGGAAGATATCAAGGCGCCGGAGTGTTTCGAGATTGAAGAGGCGCTGATCGCGCGCTGCGACATTCCGGTGTTCCACGATGACCAGCACGGTACCGCCATCGTCACCGCCGCCGGTCTGCTCAACGCGCTGGAAGTGCAAGGCAAGCAGATCAGTGACAGCCGCATCGTCTGCATGGGAGCGGGGGCTGCCGCCACCGCCTGCATGGACCTGCTGATCAAGTGCGGCGCCAGGGCGCACAACATCTTCATGCTGGATCGTCAGGGTGTTATCCACACCGGCCGCAGCGATCTCAACAAGTACAAGCAGCGCTTCGCCAATGAGACCCCGCTGCGTACCCTGATGGATGTCATCGAAGGGGCGGATGTGTTTGTCGGCGTCTCCGGCCCCGATGTGCTGCCCGCCGAAGCGGTCGCCCTGATGGCGCCCAACCCGGTGATCTTCGCCTGCTCCAACCCGGACCCGGAGATCAAGCCTGCGCTGGCCCACGCGGTGCGCAGCGACCTCATCATGGGGACCGGTCGCTCCGACTACCCGAACCAGATCAACAACGTGCTCTGTTTCCCCTTCATCTTCCGCGGTGCCCTCGACGCCCGCGCCAGCCGCATCAACGATGCCATGAAGATTGCTGCGGTCGAGGCGATCCGCGCACTGGCCAAGGAGCCGGTGCCGGTCGAGGTGCTGACCGCCGCCGGGGTGAGCGAGCTCGCCTTCGGCAAGGATTACGTCATTCCCAAGCCGATGGATGCCCGTCTGCTGCCGTGCGTAGCCCGCGCCGTGGCGCTGGCAGCGGTCGCCTCCGGCGTCGCCCGCATCGAGCTGCCCGCGGACTACATGCTGTAATCCGGCGTTGCAAACGGCCCCATAGCGGGGCCGTTTTTATCTCTGCTTCTGGCGACAGCCAGAGACGCCAGCCGGGTAACAGGTTGGGGCAGATGGAGGCAAATCGGGTTCAAAGGTGGTCAAACAGCGCTCTCCTCTGACACAATATTGCCACTATGACGCTAACGAGAATCAAGATGCAGCAGCCTGTCAGCGGCCGTTTGGCCCACGCCCTCTCCTTCTTGCGCCATGATGGTCGCCACTTTGCCCAGTTTGTCTGGGGCCGTTTCCAGCAGGACAGATTGACGGTTACCGCCGGTTATCTGGCCTATGTCACCCTGCTTTCGCTGGTGCCGATGATCGCCGTGGTCTTTGGCATGATGTCCGCCTTCCCGGTGTTCCAGAGCCTCAAGCAGGCGATGGAGCAGTTCGTCTACCACAACTTCGTGCCGACCGCGGGCGATATGCTCAAGGAGTACATCGACGGCTTCGTCGCCAATGCAACCAACACCACGGCTGTGGGGATAGGGGCGCTGGTGGTGGTGGCGCTGATGCTGATCTCCGCCATCGACAAGAACCTCAACTACATCTGGCGTTCGACCCAGGGCCGCCCGCTGGCGCAGGCGTTTGCCATGTACTGGATGATCCTGACCCTGGGGCCCGTGCTTATCGGGGCCAGTATCGCCATCTCCTCCTATATCTTCTCGCTACGGCTGTTTGGCGCCGAGAGCCTGTTCGGTATCGGTTATCTGCTGCTGCGCGGTTTGCCGTTCCTCTTCTCGGTGCTCACCTTCCTGCTGGTCTATACCGTGGTGCCGAACTGCAAGGTGCGGCTGATCCACGCCTTTATCGGCGCACTGGTAGCGGCGACCCTGTTCGAGCTGGCCAAGCGCGGCTTTGCCATCTACATCACCAACTTCCCCTCCTATCAGGCCATCTACGGCGCGCTGGCCACCATCCCGATCCTGTTTGTCTGGGTCTATTTGAGTTGGCTGGTGGTGCTGTTGGGGGCTGAAACCACGGCCTGCCTCGGTGAATACGAGAAGCCAGCCAGTGAAGAGCTGGGCTAAGCCATCGCCTTGCCCACCGGTTTATTGGTAGCATCGACGACCGCCCCTGCGAGGGGGCGGTCGTTCTGTTTTGAGAGGAGAGGGATGTGATTGCATTGATTCAGCGGGTCAGCGAGGCCAGCGTGACTGTCGAGGGGGAGGTGACCGGCGCCATTGGTCAGGGATTGCTGGTACTGCTCGGGGTAGAGCAGGGGGATGACGAGGCCAAGGCCGACAAGTTGCTGCATCGGGTCAGTGGTTATCGCATCTTTCCGGATCAGGAGGGCAAGATGAACCTCAATGTCGGCCAGATCGGCGGCAGTCTGCTGGTTGTCTCCCAATTTACGCTGGCGGCGGATACCAAGCGAGGGATGCGCCCGAGCTTCTCCTGCGGTGCTCACCCGAGCGAGGCCGAGCGGCTCTATGACTACTTCGTGGCCAAGGCTTCAGCCAGCGGCATCCCGACCGAAACCGGCCGTTTTGCCGCCGACATGAAGGTGGCGCTGGTCAACGAGGGGCCAACGACCTTCTGGCTACAGGTCTGAGGATGTGTCGTCCCGCGGTGTGACGTGGACGATCACGTTGATAAGCCCAGCAACCGGATAGGGGGTGGCGGGGCCAATCCACTGTTCTATCAGTGTCAGGGCGTGGGTTAGCTCCAGTTCGGTGCGTGGCAACAGGTTGATGACCAGAGTGCCGTTCAGCCGGGGTGCCAGCGCCCGGTAGATCCGCTCCTGAAACAGCAGCAGCGGGTTGCCATCCTGACTGAAGAGATCGAGCAGGATGAGATCGTACTGCTGTTCGCTCTGCTCCAGAAAGGCGAGGGCATCGGCTTGATGGAGTGCCGGAGCGGCGCGTTCATCGCTCTCCTGATGCTGGAAAAACTGCTGATAAACGGTCAGCACCTCTTCGTCGAGGTCGACGCACTCGTGGCGAGCATCTGGCCAGCGTTGGCAGAGATGGCGGGTGAGATCGCCGCCCCCCAGACCCAGTTCTAGGATCCGGGTGGCCTGCTCCGGCAGCAGGCAGGCGATGACCCGTTGATGGGGCAGACAGAGGGTCGCGGGGTCGGCGAGCGACATGGCGGATTGCACCACGCCGTCTATCTCCAGCCAGCGGTGCTGGTCATTTTCCTGTACCGTGAGGCGGCGCTGGGGTTTGACGCTGAGGTGCAACAAGTGATCGGCTTGGTACGCTTGCAGATTGAAGTCCATGAATTTGCACGGCAAGATGGTTTCCGACCAGTGTAACTCAAGGATGAAACTATGTACCGGGTAGTCACCCCTCAGACAGTCGCCGAGCTGGATGCCTACTACCAGTTGCGCTGGGAACTTCTGCGTAAGCCCTTCAATCTGCCGGTTGGTTCCGAGCGGGACGAGTACGATACGGTCGCCATTCACCGGCTGATGCTGGCACCCGATGGCACTCCCATCGCGGTAGGCCGCCTCTTTATCGGCGGTGACGAGGCGCAGATCCGCTTTATGGCGCTGCGGCCCGAATATCGCGGCCAGGGGCTGGGTGCCCAAATGGTGGAAGATCTCGAGCAGTTGGCCCGCAGCGAGAAGGTGAAACGGCTGGTGATGAACGCCCGTCAGGAAGCGGTGGAGTTCTATCGCAAGTGCGGCTTTCTCGAAGTGGGGGGCGGCCCCGTCTCCTTTGGTCGGATTCCCCATCGCCAGATGATCAAATCCCTGAGCCCGTTGCAGACTATCCAGTACCGGCCGGAGTGGTGTCAGGATCTCACCACCCGCTGGTCGCGCGGGGTACCCATCAGCGAGAAGATGGGGATGCACATCAGCCACTACGATGGCCAGACTTTCCACCTCAAGGCCAATCTGGCGGCCAACTTCAACGTGCATGGCAGCATGTTTGCCGGCAGTGTCTACAGCCAGTGCGTGCTGGCGGGCTGGGGGCTGATCTGGCTGCAGCTTAAAGAGGAGGGGCTGGTGGGCGAGCCGGTGCTTGCCGAGAGCACCATCAAATATCATGGCCCGGTCGATGAGGAGCCCGAGGCGCGAGTGGCCCGCGAGGGGATGCCCGCCGTGCTGCAGCCGCTCAAACGGGGCGAGCCTGCCACCTTCAGCCTCAAGATCCAGCTGTTCAGCGGCAGCAAGCTGGCGGCGGAGTTCCTCGGTCACTACGTGGTGCAGTCGGTCAAGCGGCCGGGCCATTAACGGCAGCGCGCTTCGCCACAAAACAAACAAGGCCTCATCATGAGGCCTTGTTTGTTTTACCCTTGCTGGCTGTTGGTCGCCTGCTCTGCTCTGCTCTGCTCTGCTCTGCTTGGGCTTGGGCTTGGGCTTTTGGCGCCGGAGCTGGTCGCCAGAGCGGCGCACTGTTGCCCTGCGGCGGGTAGCGCACCCCGGTCTCCCAGTCGCAGCCATCCGGCTTCTGCTTGAAATCCCAGCTCAGAGTGGGCGCGGTGAGCGGGCCGCGCCACTGGCCGACAAGCTCGGCGCAGCGGTTGCCGTTGAGCACTCCCAGATCGAGTTGCCACTGCTCCTTGACCAGATCGAGGCCGCCCTGCACACCCAGCAGGTGAGTGATGGTGGAGGCGCCAGCCTGTTCGAGCTGCAGCTGCCCCCTGTCGATTTTGCCCTGCAGCTTGATGCGGTAGAAGGGGGTGTCACCCTCCTGCATCGCCTGCCACAGCTGATCCGGATTGAGCGCCGGCGCCGTTGCCTGCTTGAACCACTGATCCAGCAGCGGGTCTATCTTCACCTTGTCCCAGAACGGCTCGTTGGCATCGAGGGCGAAGTTGCCCTGCAGGGTGCTGCGCCACGCACCCGGTGCGCTGCCGTGCTCCGCCTGCAGGTCGGCACTCAGATCTGCCTTGCCGGAGAAGGAGACGGGAGAGCCGAACATCTTGCCCCACTGCTCCAGATCGAGCTTGGTCGCCTTCAACTGCAGGGTGCTGCTCTGGCCCGGCTCGCGTGCCCACTGGCCGCTCATGCTGAGGCTGCCCTCATCCGGCAGCGAGCTGGTGAGCTTGCCCAGTTGCCAGGAGCTGGGGGTCAGCTCGCCATCCAGTTCACCGTTGCGGGCGCTGAGGCCATCCCATACCAGCTCGAACCACTTGCTCTCGATGCGGGCACGGCCAAGCAGTGGGCCGGGCTGATTGCCGCGCAGGGCGAGATCGCTCAGGTAGAGCTGCCAGCCGGTCAGCGACAGAGGGATGGAATCGTCGAAGGAGAGCACCTTGAGCTTGTCGAACGCCAGCTTGCGGATATCCACCTGCTGCGGGCGCCAGCTCTGCCAATCCTGCCACCAACCCTGTGGCAGGCTGATATCCATGCCGCTCAGCGCCACGTCTTTCAGGGTCAGCTTCTGCTGCTGGCTATCGAGGGAGAGCTCGACATTGAACTCCCCTTCATAGGCCTTGCCCTGCAGTTCGCCGTCGATCTGCTGGGGCGAGAAGGCGAGCTTGCCCTTGATCTCCTCCAGCTGGAACAGGCCACGGCCCATGTCGCCCAGGGTGCCGCTCAGATAGCCGGTGGGCTGGTTGCCCGCCTGCCAGTTGAAGGCGGTGAGCTGGCCGCTGAAGTTGTTGAAGGAGAGCTCCTGATTGATGTCGTTGAGGCTGACGCCGTCCAGCTGGCCGCGATCCAGCGACACGCTTTGCAACGGGAAGCGCTGCGGGAAGCCTTGTTGTGTCAGATCCCCCAGCTCCACCCGCATGCCGCGCGCCTTGAGGTCATGCAGTTGCAGGGTGCGGGCGGGCCAGTCCAGCACCATGCCGGTCTCCAGCAGACCGTCGAACAGGTTGGTCACCAGCTTGTCGGTGCGCAGCACCTCTCCCTCCAGCCGTCCTTGCAGGTTGAGACGGGTGAAGGTGAACTGCGGAGTTTCCAGCTGGCCGATATTGAGGCTCAGGTTGGCCTGTGGCTGCCGTTTCGGATCGATCAGCTCCCAGTCGCTCAGGGTGGCGTTGAGACCGCGCAGGGTCAGCTCGGGGCTTTCCAGACTGAGCCGGTCTATGGTGCTGTCGCTGATGGTGAGGGAGTGCACCGGCAGGTTCGGCAGCTGGTTGGGCAGCGGCAGCTTGATGGCGGGGCGAATGAGATCGAGATGGGCGATGCGCACGTCGCGGCTCAGCCAGTCGATGCTCTCGATCTCCAGATAGATCTTGTCGAGGGAGACCGCATCGCCGTAGCGTACCTGCTCTGCCAGCAGGGTGTAGGGGTGCAGCGGGTTGAACACCAGTCGCCCTATGGTGACCGGCACGCCGGTCTGCTGGCTGATCCAGCTGGCGATGGGGCCTTTGGCGCGCTCGGCGTCGAACAGGCCGAGGGCAACCCAGACAAACAGCAGCAGGAAGGCGAAGGTGTAGAGCAGGCCGCGTAGCCAGGAATTCATGGTTGCTTTCCTCCTGTTTTGGGATTGGTTGTCAGGCGTTTGAGTAGTGGTCTCGCAGACCGAGCCAGCGCCGTATCAAAGGTTCGACATGGCTTGGGGACCTATCCATAAGGAGATGTGCCCATCTTCTGCATCTACCTCGGTCAGGCATTGGAATAGTGATCCCGTAAGCCGAGCCAACGGCGAATCAAGGGTTCGACATGACTCGGATGCCTATCCATAAGGAAGCGCGCCATCTTTTGCACCTGTGGAATAAGCGGCTGATCCCGCACCAGATCGGCGATCTTGAGGTCGGCTAGACCGGTCTGGCGAGTGCCGAGCAGTTCCCCCGGGCCGCGCAGTTCCAGATCGCGCTGGGCGATGAGGAAGCCGTCGTTGGTCTCCCGCAGCACCCCGAGCCGGCTCTGGGCCGTCTTGGACAAGGGGGCATGATAGAGCAGCACGCAGTGAGAGGCTACCGCCCCCCGGCCAACCCGGCCGCGCAACTGGTGCAACTGCGCCAGCCCGAGCCGTTCCGGATTCTCGATGATCATCAGGCTGGCGTTGGGCACATCCACCCCCACCTCGATGACGGTGGTGGCGACCAGCAGTTGCAGTATGCCTGCCTTGAACTCCTCCATCACCCGCTGTTTCTCGACCGGACGCATCCTGCCGTGCACCAGCCCGATATGCAGCCCCGGCAGCAGGTTTTGCAGCTCGGCGGCGGTATCCTCGGCGGCCTGACACTCCAGCACCTCCGACTCCTCGATCAGGGTGCAGACCCAGTAGGCCTGCTTGCCCTCGGTGCAGGCGAGTTTGACCCGCTCGATCACGTCGCCGCGACGGCTGTCGGGCAGCGCCACCGTGGTGATGGGGGTGCGGCCCGGCGGCAGTTCGTCGATGACCGAGGTGTCGAGGTCGGCATAGGCGGTCATTGCCAGGGTACGGGGGATGGGAGTGGCGGTCATGATGAGCTGATGGGGATGTACCCCCTCCCGCTCCCCTTTCTCGCGCAGAGCGAGGCGCTGATGCACCCCAAATCTGTGCTGTTCATCGATGATGACCAGCGCCAGACGCTGGAACACCACCTGCTCCTGAAAGATGGCGTGGGTGCCCACCACCATCTTGACGCTGCCATCGGCGATGGCGGCCAGCGACTCTTCCCGCGCCTTGCCTTTCTGTTTGCCCGCCAGCCAGCCGACTCCAATGCCGAGCGGCTCCAGCCACTTGGCGAAGTTGATAGCGTGCTGTTCCGCCAGCAGCTCGGTCGGCGCCATCAAGCCCACCTGACAGCCATTGCCGATAGCCTGCAGGGCTGCCAGTGCCGCGACCAGGGTCTTGCCGGAACCTACGTCACCCTGCACCAGCCGCATCATGGGGTGACTCTGTTGCAGATCCTTGCTTATCTCCGCTACTACCCTGCTCTGGGCGCCGGTGGGTTTGAACGGCAGAGCGCCGAGCAGTTGTTCAACCAGCTCGGGCGCCGGTTTGAGAGCGCGAGCCAGCTGGGTTTGCGCCTGAGCACGCACCTTGAGTACCGAGAGGTTGTGCGCCAGCAGCTCCTCCAGTACCAGCCGCTGTTGGGCCGGATGCTGGCCGCTTTCCAGCAGCGGCAGCGCTACCGAGG
Organism: Aeromonas sp. 97A; assembly: GCF_051919185.1. Lineage (NCBI taxonomy): Bacteria > Pseudomonadati > Pseudomonadota > Gammaproteobacteria > Aeromonadales > Aeromonadaceae > Aeromonas > Aeromonas sp. 97A. The sequence continues at coordinate 3,899,227 of NZ_JBQBFF010000001.1, forward strand.
GGGGCGGGCGATGCAGCAGCTTCAGGGCGGCGGCCAGTTCAATCTGATGGGGATAGAGTCCGGCGGGCAGCAGCTCCTCCACGCCATAGAGGTCTAGCTGGGCCAGCGCCTGATCGGTGAGGTTGCGCAGGGTGAGTTGGCGCAGCCCTTCGGTAGTCGGGTAGACGGGGGTGAGCGCCTCTTCGGTCTGACCGGCCTGCTCCTCGCCGAGCAGCTTGTACTCGGGGTGGGCCATCTCCAGCCCGTATTTGCCTGGGCGCACCTCGCCAAAGCAGCGGATCAGACGGCCCGCCGCCAGACTGTTTTTCTGGGCGGCGGTGAAGTTGAAGAAGCGCAAGGTGAGGGTGCCGGTGCCATCGCTGATGCGACAGACCATCATGCGGCGGCGCCCCATCACCAACTGAGTGTCCTGGATTTCGGCCTCGACGGCGCCGTGCAGGCCGGGCGGCAGATCGCCGATGGGCCATACCTGGGTGCGGTCCTCGTAGCGCAGGGGAAGGTGGAACAGCAGATCCTGTACCGTGGCCAGCCCCAGCCGCTCGAGCTTCTCCAGCATCTTGCTGCCGACACCCTTGAGGCTATCGAGAGGAATTTTATCCAATTTCATCAATTAGATGCCCGAAAACACTGTAAATATGTCCAGATGATAGGGGTTGTTGAGGGGCCGATGCAAGCCGAGTTGCTGCTGGCAGGGCCGCCAAGGCGGGGGAAACGGCGGATATAACAAAGGCCTGCCGAAAACGGGAGGCCTTTGTGCGGCTGCCAACAGGCAAGGTGCGGGCGCATGGCGCCCAAGGTCAGATGATGCGTTTTAGCAGCAGGTGGGCCTTGACCCTGTGGATCCGTCCCAGCAGCTTGCGCACCTGTTCCGGGTAGTCCTGGATCTGCTCCACCTGATCGAAGTGACTGATCCGCTTGGTGTTGGTCAGGATGTTCTCCCGCTCCGCGTTGAACTGGGGACGCAGCAGGTGGCGACGATCGTGTACCAGCAGGCCGTTCTCCAGATCCAGCGCCCAGGCGCGGGGGTTGAGGTTGTTGCCGGTGAGCAGCGCCCACTCGTCATCCACGAAGATCCCCTTGAGATGGTAGGAGTTGCGCTCGCAGCACCAGAGCATCAGGTTGAGGCGACCGTCGTCGATGTGGCGCTGGTTGCGCTCGGCAAACTTGCGCAGGTTGGTCTCGTAGAGATAGGGCAGGCCACCGATGGTGGAGAACTTCTCTTCCGGCGGAATGAAGAAGTCGTTGGCGGTCTTGTCGCCCACTACGATGGTGACTTTGCAACCGCGCTGCAGCAGATCCTCGATATCCTTGCTCAACTCCTTGGGCGGGTTGAAGTAAGGGGTGCAGATGAAGATCTCCCGCTCGGTGGCGCGCACCAGATTGCGGATCATCAGGTTGAGCTGATTGTTGCGCTTGCCCAGACCCACCATGGGGGTGACGGCCACTTCCTGAGTGTTGACCGGCATGGTGCTGAAGCGGTACTGGCTCTGGCGCAGGTTCTGCTTGAAGCGGCGGATCGGCCCCTTCAGCTGTTTGGCGCTGGGGATATCGCTGTGATCCAGTCGCTGCACCGCGTCGCTCTTCACGAACAGGTCATCCACATAGTTGACCATGCTGCGGGCCAGCTCCGGGCTGGTGATCTGGTGATAGCGATCGAAGCGGTAGCGATCCTGCTGGTGCAGGTAGATGTCGTTGAGGCTGGCACCGGAGTAGAGCACCACATCATCAAAGATGAAGCCCTTGAGGTGGAGCACGCCGAGCAGCTCGCGCCCCTTGACCGGTACGCCGTAGATTTCGATCTGGTGCTCGTGTTCGGCAGCCATGGCCTGATACATCAGGTGGTTGCCGCCCTGCTTGCCTTTGCCGATCAGGCCGCGCTGGGCACGGTGGAAGTCGACGAACAGCTTGATGTCGAGGGCCGGATTGCGCTGCTTGGCAGCGTAGAGGGCGGAGAGGATCTCCCGGCCTGCTTCGTCATCCTGCAGATAGAGCGCGACCAGATAGATGCGCCGGGTGGCACTGGCGATAAGCGCAAGAATGCGGCGTTTGAAATCCTGGGCGCTGTAGAGCACTTCAAACTGATCCGCTGCGACGGCGATCTGGGGCAGGCGCGCCAGCAGTTGTCGATAATGGGCCGATGAATGCATAGATAAACCTGAAATCACGGGGTTAAGCGTTCCACTCGGAGCGATGAATAGGCGATTCTAGCAATCTCGCCCTCTCAGCCAAAGAAAGAATCATCAGAAAGATGAAAAAGGCCTCACGAGTGAGGCCTTTTTGTCAGCATTTCCCCCTTGTCAGAGGAAGCTGTAGATGATCATCGCCATCACGCCGCCGGTGGTGCCGATGATGGTCTCCATCACGGTCCAGGTCTGCAGGGTCTGCTTCTCGGTCAGGCCGAGGTAGCGGTTCGCCAGCCAGAAACCGGAGTCGTTGACGTGGGAGAGCACGATGGCACCGCCGCCGATGGCGATGGTGACGGCAGCCAGCTGGGCACCGTTCAGGCCGAGCGGCTCAAGCATCGGCAGCACCAGACCACAGGCGGTCAGCATGGCGACGGTGGCAGAACCCTGAATCACCCGTACCGCAGCGGCCAGAATGAAGGCCAGCGCGACGATAGGCAGACCGGAGTCGGCCAGCATGTTGCCCAGCGCGGCGCCTACGCCGGAATCAACCAGCACCTGCTTGAACACGCCACCGGCACCGGTCACCAGGATGATGACACCGGCCGGCTGGATGGCGCTGTTGCAGACGCTCATTACCTCGTCACGGGACATGCCGCGGCGAATACCCAGCAGGTAGAAGGCGGCCAGACAGGCGACCATGATGGCGGTGAAGGGGTGACCGATGAACTCCAGCCAGTTGTGCAGGGTGGAGCCTGCCTCGACGAAGCGACCGACGATGGTCTTGAGGCCGATCAGCAGCAGCGGCAGACCGATGAGGCCCATGGCCAGCCCGAAGGAGGGCAGGGATTTGCTGTCATCGTGGACGCTGTTTTGGGCATCGGCAGGCAGCGGCACATCGACGATCTTGCTGATGAAGTCACCGAACAGCGGGCCTGCCAGGATCAGCGCCGGCACGGCGGCGATCAGGCCGAACAGGATCATGTAGCCGAAGTCGGCACCCAGCTGGGAAGCCACCAGGATCGGGCCCGGCGCCGGGATAAGGAAGGCTTGGCAAGTGGCGATACCGGCCAGTAGGGCGATACCGATCTTCACCACGCTGCCGCCGCCACGACGGACGATGGCGAAGGCGACGCCGATCAGCAGCACCACGGCCACATCAAAGAAGAGCGGCAGGGCGCAGACAAAGCCGGTCAGGGCCATGGCCCAGTTGGCGCGCTTGACGCCAAACTTGCCGAGCAGGGTGTGAGCCACCCGGTCGAGAGCGCCGGTCACTTCCATCACCTTGCCAAACATGGCACCCAGCGCCACCACCACGGCAACGAAGCCGAGGGTGCCGCCCATCCCTTTCTGGATGGTGGCGGCGATGTCGGCCGGGTTCATGCCGGCGGCGAGACCCGCCACCATGGAGACCAGGATCAGGGCGACCACGGCGTGGAGCCGGGCCTTCATTACCAGAAAGAGCAGCAGCACGATCGAGCCGGCGGCCGTCATGATCAAAGAGATATCCGACATTGTTCTCTGTTCCTTGTTAGTTGTTCAGTGGCAATGCCGCAGGACTCATTACTAACCATAACATTATGATTTATTTGTATATATGGCTAGTCTGCAGCATCAGGCACGGGGCCGGCGAGTGTTAGTTTCAGTCTGTGGCCGACTTCACATTTTCAGGCGTTACCGGTAACATGTTACCGGTAACGTGATAGATTAGAACCCATCAACAGCTGGTTTTTTGAAAAGTGGGACAGAGGTCAAATTATGGCGGGTAAGTGCATTATCGTGATGGGTGTGTGTGGTAGCGGCAAATCCAGCGTGGGTCTGAAAGTGGCCGAAGCGCTGGGCGCCAAGTTCATCGATGGTGATGACTTGCACCCCAAGGCCAACATCCAGAAGATGGCTGGCGGCAACCCCCTCAACGATGAGGATCGAGCCCCCTGGCTGGAGCGGATCCGCGACGCCGCCTACAGTCTCGAGCAGAAGAACGAGACCGGCATCATTGTCTGTTCCGCCCTCAAAAAGAAGTACCGCGACCAGATCCGCGAAGGCAACGAGTCGGTCAGCTTCATTTTCCTCGATGGCAGCCAGCCGCTGATCCTCGAGCGGATGCGTGCCCGCAAGGGCCACTTCATGCGTGAAAGCATGGTACAAAGTCAGTTCGATACTCTGGAGCGCCCGGATGGCGAAGCCGGTGTATTCCACATTGATATAGACGGCACCTTCGAACAGGTGGTTGACCGCGCCGTCACAGCATTGGAGCAAGCCCAATGATTCATCAGGTAATTTCCGACGTCACCGCTCGCATCCGCGAGCGCAGTGTCGCCCGTCGTCAGGCATTTCTGGCCCGCATCCAGCGTCAGGCAGAGCAGGGCAAGACCCGCGCCGCGCTGGCCTGTGGCAACCTGGCTCACGCCGTGGCCGCCTGCAGCAGTGACGAGAAGGGTCGCATTCTCGATATGACCCGCGCCAACGTCGGCATCGTCACCGCCTACAACGATATGTTGAGCGCCCATCAGCCCTATCAGGGCTATCCGGATCAGATCAAGGCAGTGCTGGCCGAGCTGGGCCACAGTGCCCAGGTCGCCGGCGGCGTGCCCGCCATGTGCGACGGCGTGACCCAGGGGCAGCCGGGGATGGACATGTCCCTCTTCTCCCGCGACCTGATCGCTCAGGCGACCGCGCTCTCTCTTTCTCACAACACCTTCGATGCCACCCTGCTGCTCGGCATCTGCGACAAGATAGCTCCGGGTCAGATCATGGGGGCCCTCTCCCACGCTCACCTGCCGACTGCATTCGTACCGGCGGGCCCCATGGCGAGCGGTATCAGCAATGACGAGAAGGTGAAAGTTCGTCAGAAGTACGCTGCCGGTGAAGTGGGTCGTGATGCCCTGCTGGAGATGGAGTGCGGCGCCTACCACGCGGCGGGCACCTGCACCTTCTACGGCACCGCCAACACCAACCAGCTGGTGTTCGAGGCCATGGGCCTGATGCTGCCGGGCTCCGCCTTTGTGCACCCGCATAGCGAGCTGCGCCGCGCCCTGACCGCCGAAGCGGCCCGCCGTATCAGCGCCATGATCCCGGGTTCCCCGGCCTATCGCCCGTTGAGCGAGGTGCTGGATGAGCGCTCGCTGGTCAACGGTCTGGTGGCCCTGCTCGCCTCCGGCGGCAGCACCAACCACAGCATCCACATGGTGGCGCTGGCCCGCGCCGCCGGTCTGGTACTGACCTGGGATGACATCAGCGATCTCTCCGACGTGGTGCCGCTGCTGGTTCGCATGTACCCGAACGGCCCGGCCGACGTGAACGCCTTCGAACAAGCAGGCGGCGTGCCCGGCCTGATGCGCCGTCTGGCGCAAGAGGGGCTGATCCACATGGACGCCACTCCAGTCTTTGGCGAGATGCAGGATTACCTCAGCCGTCCGGCTCTGGTGGATGGCCAGCTGGTATGGCAGCCGGTCGGCGAGAGCGGCGATGCGAGCGTGCTGTCGCCTTCCGGCAGCGTATTCCAGGCCACCGGCGGCACCAAGCTGCTGGCGGGCAATCTGGGCCGCGCCGTGGTCAAGGTCTCCGCCGTGGCTCCCGAGTATCGGGTGATTGAAGCACCAGCGCGGGTCTTCTCCTCCCAGCATGCGGTGGAAGCGGCCTACAAGGCGGGCGATCTCAATCAGGATGCCGTGATCGTGGTGCGCCACAATGGCCCAGCCGCCAACGGTATGCCGGAGCTGCACAAGCTGATGCCGGTGCTCGGTAACCTGCAGAAGGCGGGTTACAAGGTGGCGCTGGTCACCGATGGCCGTCTCTCCGGTGCCTCCGGCAAGATCCCGGCCGCCATCCACGTCACCCCGGAAGCGCTGCACGGCGGGGCCATCGGCCTGCTGGCTGACGGCGACCTGCTGCGGGTTGACGCGGTAAACGGCAGCCTCGACTGCCTGACCGATTTGAGTGGCCGTACCCAGGCCGAGATTGACCTCACTCTGGAACAAGAGGGGTGGGGCCGTGAACTGTTCAGCGTGATGCGTCGCGCGGTATCGAGCGCCGAGTGTGGCGCTACCATCTTTGACTAAGGAAGAGCTATGCAGAACTGGAAAGTGACCCCGGCCGAGGTGTTTGCCGCCTCCCCGCTGGTACCCGTGATGGTTATCAACGAGCTGGATCAGGCCCTGCCGATGGCCAAGGCGCTGCTCGACGGCGGCATCTCTGTCTTCGAAATCACCCTGCGCACCCCGGTGGCGCTCGATGCCATCGCCCTCATTGCCAAGGCGATGCCGGATGCCATGGTCGGTGCCGGTACCGTGCTCAACTGCGAGCAGTTTGACGCAGCCGTTGCTGCCGGTGCCCGCTTCGTCATCTCCCCGGGGATGACCCCGGCCCTGCTGGCCCACGCCGCCAAGAGTACTGCACCGCTGATCCCGGGTGTGGCTACTCCGTCTGAAGTGATGCAGGCGCTGGAAGCAGGCTACGACCACCTGAAGTTCTTCCCGGCCGAAGCGAACGGTGGCACCAAGGCGCTCTCCGCCATTGCCGCGCCGCTGCCCCAGGTGAAGTTCTGCCCGACCGGCGGTATCGGCCCGAAAAACGTGGCCGACTATCTGGCACTCAAGTGCGTCGCCACCGTCGGCGGTTCCTGGATGCTGCCGGCCGATGCGGTCAAGAGCGGCAACTGGGAAGAGGTGACCCGCCTCTCCCGCGAAGCGGTTGAATTGGTTAAACGCTAAGCGCAAGTCGTGTAGATAAATCGAACAGGCCACCCTCGGGTGGCCTGTTTGTTATCGGCGTGACTTAAGTGGGTGAGGGAAGGGATTACCCCAGACTCTCCCCGACATAGAGGGAGAAGCCGATATCCTTGCGGGTGTCGGGTTGGGATTGGCCGTTGAGACGTGCCAGCAGCATGGTGGCCGCCTCCCGACCTATCGCTTCCCGCGGGGTGGCGATACTGGCCAGCTTGGGGGTCATGGCGTGGCCGATGTCGAGGGCGTTGCAACCGGCGATGGCGATCTGCTGCGGCACCGGGATCCACTTGGCCTGACACTGCAGCAGGGCGCCCACCGCCAGGTCATCGTTGGTGCAGAACAGGCCGTCGAGGTCGGGATAGCGTACCAGCGCCTGATCCAGCAACTCACCCCCCAGGGTGAAGCTGGAGGATTGCTCGGTCAGCAGATGCTGGCCGGTGAGGCCGAAGTCGGTCATCGCCTGATAGTAGCCCTCCATCCGCAGCTGGGTACGCACGTCGAGCCGCGCTCCCAGATAGACCACCTTGCGTCGGCCCCGGTGCAGCATCTCTGTTACCATGGCCCGGGCCGCGGCTCTATGGTCCATGCCGACCACCATGTCGATGGGGGTTTGCGGCAGATCCATGGTCTCCACCACCGGAATGCCGGCGGTGGCGATCATTTTGCGGGTGCGTTCGGTGTGCTGGCTGTCGGAGAGGATCAGCCCATCCACGTGATAGGAGAGCAGGGACGCGACCTGCTCTTCCTCTCTCTCCGGACTGTAGCCGTAGTGGGCAAGCAGGGTCTGGTAGCCAGCCGGTCGGGTCACCGACTCGATGCCATGGATCACCGCCGAGAATACCTGGTTTGAAAGCGAGGGGATCAGGATGCCAATCGCCTTGCTGGTCGCGTTGGAGAGAATGTCCGGCGCCCGGTTGGGGATATAACCCAGCTCTTCCACCACAGCCGCGATCCGCTCGCGGGTCCCCTCCGCCACGGTCTGTGGGTCGCGCAGATAGCGGCTGACAGTCATCTTGGTCACGCCGGTCTGGTCGGCGATATCTTGCAGGGTGGGGCGGCGCTTGCGGGTGGGGCTCATAGGGGTGTCCAGCGTGGATGTTACATGTAACATTACCGTTTTTGGCGGATAAAGTCAGCATATGAAGCCGTTTTTGCAGGAGTTTTCCGATGATCAGAGGCAAGCAGTTCGTGGATGTCCGGTTCGAGCAACAGGATGTGGAGGGGGAGCAGTTCTCGGAGTGCCGCTTTATCGGCTGCAACTTCTCCTGGCTGGATTTGAGCGATAGCCGCTTCATCGACTGCAGCTTCTACGATCGGGAGAGTGAACGGGGCTGCCTGTTGCAGGGTTGCGAGCTGCGCGAGGCGAGCTTTCTGCGCTGCGATCTCACCATGGCCGATTGCAGCCGCAGCCAGTGTCTGGGGCTGGAGATGCGCGACTGTCAGGCGGTCGGTATCAACTTCAGCCATGCCAGCTTCGCCAACCAGATCACCGCCAAAAGCTACTTCTGCGAGGCCCATCTGACCGGCAACAACTTCAGCTATGCCAGCTTCGAGGGTTGTCTGCTGGAGAAGTGCGAGCTGACCGGTAACCGTTGGCAGGGGGCCAACCTGTTCGGTGCCTCGCTGGCGGGTTCCGATCTCAGCGGCTCCGAGTTTGGCCAGATTGACTGGACCAGCTTCAAGCTGCAGGGCTGCGATCTGCGCCAGTGCGATCTGCCGGGGCTGGATCTGCGCCGGGTTGATCTGCAAGGGGTACAGATCAACGAGGATCAGCAGCAGACATTGCTGGAGCAGATCGGTCTGGTTGTCTTCCCCTGAGCCGAGCGAAAAAATAGGTAATTTTTCATCAAATGAGGCCGACGGTGGGGAGGGCGCTCCTGAAATGACAAAAGCCTGCGTGAGGCAGGCTTTTGCTAGTGAGCGTATGACGCGTTTGTCGGCCGGGTTGACTCAACCCTTGGCCAGCCATTTGGTCGGGTTGATCGCCTCGCCCTGATAGCGAATTTCGAAGTAGAGGCCCGGTCTGTCCTGACCGCCACTGTCACCGACCAGCGCTACCGGTTCACCCTGTTCCACATTCTGGCCAACCTGACGCAGCAGCGACTGATTGTGACCGTAGAGGCTCATATAGCCTTTACCGTGGTCGATCACCAGCAGCATACCGAAGCCGTCGAGCCAGTCGGCGTAGACCACTTGTCCCGGTGCAACCGCCTTGACCTGGGTTCCTTCGCTGGCGCCGATCAGGGTGCCTTTCCACTTGAGCTGGGCGGTACGGGGCGAGCCATAGGAGATGAGGATCGGTCCCTGCACCGGCCAGCGCAGGCTGCCATTGGTCTTGAGGCCGCTATAGTGGCCAGCACTGCTGATGCCCGAGCCGCGCTCCGGTTTGCTGCTGGCCACCTCTTCGGCAGGTTCTGCCGGTTTGACGGTTTTGTTCTGCTGGGCAGCGAGTCGTTGTTGCTCGGCGCGGCGCTGTTCAGCCAGCTTGCGCTGACGCTCCTGCTCCGCTTTCAGCTTGGCCAGCCGTTCCCGCTCGGCCCGTTCACGGCGCTCTTGCTCTTCACGCTGGCGGCGCAGCTCTTCCAGCCGGGCTTTCAGCGCCTTCTCCGCCTTGACCAGCTTGGTGAGCTTCTGCTCGTCATCTTGTACCGACTGCTGCAACTGGTTGCGCACCTTGGCCCGGCTCTGCTGGCTGGCCAGCAGGGTCTGGTGATGCTCCTGCTGTTCGGCAAGCAGGGTCTGCAGTCTGGTTTCGGTCTCTTTGGTGGCTTGCTGGTTTTTCGCCAGCTTGTCACGGGTGGCGCGCAGGGCGTCGATGGCCTCGATGCGGGCCTTGTTGAGGTAGTCGTAGTAGTCGAGTGAGCGGCTCAGTTTGGCCGGATCCTGCTGATTGAGCAGCAGTTTGAGGTAGTCGTGGTTGCCCGCTTGAAAGGCGCTTTCCGCCTGCTTGGCCAGCAACTGCTTTTGATGTTTGGCTTGAACTTCCAGCGCCAGCTTGTCTTTTTGCAGGGTCGCCAGCGTCTGCTGGTTCTGCTTCAACTGCTGCTTGGTCTGGTTGAGTTTGGCGGCGGCGGCCGAGATGGCCTGCTCGTCAGCCTTGAGCTGGGTATTGAGCTTGGCAAGCTCCTGCTTGCTGAGCTTGATGGTCTTCTGTTGCTCTTTGATCTGGGACTGCATGGTCCCCAGCTGCTGATTGGCGGCCAAAGCTGCTGTGCTGGCGCCAAATGACAGGCAAAAAAACAGCGCGCCGGCCAACAGGCCGACGCGACTGGTTTTTTGTGAAATAACTTCGCATCCCCGCATGGGGAAGGATTATTTCAGAATCATCAGGGGCTTGCCAGTCATTTCCGGCGGCACCGGCAGACCCATCAGGGTCAGCATGGTGGGGGCCAGATCGGACAGTTTGCCACCTTCAACTACCTCGGCTTTGCGACCGAAATAGATGAGAGGAACCGGCAGATTGGTGTGGGCGGTGTGGGCCTGACCAGTCTCTTCGTCCAGCATCTTCTCGGCGTTACCGTGGTCGGCAGTGATCAGGCACTCGCCACCCACTTCGGCCAGGGCGTCGGTGACGCGACCGATGCAGTGGTCAACGGCTTCACACGCTTTGACGGCGGCATCGAACACACCGGTGTGACCAACCATGTCGCCATTCGGGTAGTTACAGATGATGACGTCGTACTTGCCGCTCTTGATAGCCGCAACCAGCTTGTCGGTCAGCTCTTCGGAGCTCATCTCCGGCTGCAGGTCATAGGTCGCCACTTTCGGGCTGGCCACGATCTCGCGATCTTCGCCGGTGAAGCAGGACTCTTCGCCACCGTTGAAGAAGAAGGTGACGTGAGCATACTTCTCGGTTTCGGAGATGCGCAGCTGGGTCTTGCCCTGCTTGGCCAGCCACTCACCCAGGGTGTTGACCAGAGCGGTCGGCGGGTAGGCACAGGCAGTTTTGATGTCGGCCGCGTATTCGGTCAGCATCACGAAGTTCAGCTTCGGCACGACTGCACGGGCGAAGCCGGTGAAGTCGGTGTCAACGAAGGCGCGGGTGATTTCACGGGCACGGTCGGCACGGAAGTTCATGAAAATCAGCGCATCGCCATCTTCCATCGGTGCCGCTTCGCCGATGCGGGTGGCTTTGACGAACTCGTCGTTCTCGTCGCGAGCATAGGCGGCAGCCAGCGCTTCGGTGGCGCTCTCGGCGGTAAACTCGCCCTTGCCCTGGGTCATCAGGTCATAGGCTTGCTGCACGCGATCCCAGCGGTTGTCGCGGTCCATGGCGAAGTAACGACCGATCATGGAGGCGAAACGACCCTTGCCGAGCTTGGCGAACAGGGCATCGAACAGCTCGATGGAGGACTGGGCGGAGCGCGGCGGAACGTCGCGGCCATCCAGGAAGGCGTGCAGATAGATCTTCTCGGCGCCACGCTTGGCAGCCATTTCGATCATGCCCATGATGTGCTCTTCGTGGCTGTGTACGCCACCCGGGGACATCAGGCCCATGATGTGAACGGCTTTGCCGTTGGTCACGGCAGCGTCAACAGCCTTGGCCAGCTCGACGTTCTGGAAGAATTCGCCGTCCTGGATGTCTTTGGAGATGCGGGTCAGCTCCTGATAGACGATGCGACCGGCACCGATGTTGACGTGGCCCACTTCGGAGTTGCCCATCTGGCCATCCGGCAGACCGACGTCCAGACCGGAGCCGGAGATCAGGGTGCTGGTGTAGTCACGGGCCAGACGGTCGAGGTTGGGAGTCTTGGCGGCAGCGACGGCGTTGTGCTCTTGCTTGGTGCTGTAGCCCCAACCGTCCATGATGACCAGAACCAAAGGTTTCTTAGCTGTTGACATAAGACTATGTCCTCTCGGATTGGAAAAAATGCGGGAAATGAAACTAGCGTAATATTACTACATCTGCCGAAATAGTCACCTGATAGCCAAGGGGCGCTCCCGCGGCCCCGCAAGCCACGCCCTTCCTGCCATGCTCGCTGCCCAATGATGATGGGAGCCTGCTCGCGCTTTGCCGCCAAGATGGCTGATCTTATCAATACCCCCATGTATACTCGGGCCCTTGTCTTGGTCCCTGGATAGTAGAAGATGCAAGAGTATTTGGATTTTGCGGCCCGTAACCCGCTGCTGACCGCAGCCTGGTTGGGTCTGGCTGGCACCCTGGTTTACACCACTGTGCGTGCCCGTTTGTCTCCGGTAAAAACCGTCAACAATCACACTGCGACCCTGCTGATCAACCGCGAGAATGCCACCGTGGTGGATATTCGCAGTCAGGAAGAGTACGCCAAGGGCCATCTGGCCGGTGCCCAGCACCTGCCGCTGACCCAGATCCAGAGCAATAATCTGGGCCCGGTTGAAAAGCATAAAGATGCCCCCATCATAGTGGTGTGCGAGTCGGGAATGACTGCGGGCGGCGCGGGCCGTCAGCTGAGCAAAGCTGGCTTCAAGCAGGTTTATGTGCTCGGTGGTGGCATGGCCCAATGGCGTGCAGAAAATCTGCCGGTAACCAAGAAACGCTGATTTAAGCAGGGCCTGAGCCCACTTATCCATATAACAAGGAATCAAACGAAATGGCTGACGAGATCAACAACCAGGAAGTACAACCGGAATTCCACATCCAGCGTGTTTACACCAAGGATGTCTCTTTCGAAGCGCCGAACACCCCGCACATCTTCCAGAAAGAGTGGCAGCCGGACGTCAAGCTGGATATGGATACCAAGACCAACATCCTGGCTGAGAACGTGTACGAGGTTGTCCTGACCCTGACCGTAACCTGCAAACTGGAAACCGAAACTGCCTTCCTGTGCGAAGTACAGCAAGCTGGTATCTTCACCATCGGCAACCTGCCGGAGCCGCAACTGGCTCACTGCCTGGCTGCCTTCTGCCCGAACATCCTGTTCCCGTATGCCCGCGAAGCAGTGGCCAACATGGTGAGCAAGGGTTCCTTCCCGCAGCTGAACCTGGCACCGGTCAACTTCGATGCCTTGTTTGCCCAGCATATGGCGCAAGCACAGGCCCAGCAGGCGACTGCGGAAGCCTGATAATGGCTGACCAGATCGCTATCTCGGTCTTGGGGGCGGGGTCTTATGGCTCCGCCCTTGCCATTTCTCTGGCGCGCAACGGTCATCCGACCCTGCTGTGGGGTCACGACCCTGCTCATGTCGCCGAGCTGGAACAAGACCGCTGCAACAAGGCATTTTTGCCTGATGTCCCTTTTCCCGCCGCTCTGCAGCTGACCGCGGATCTGCAACGTGCGGTACAGGCTGCCCCCGTGCTGTTGCTGGTCGTGCCGAGCCATGTATTTGGCGATGTGCTGACCCGGATCAAACCCTTCCTGCGCCCCGATACCCGTATCGCCTGGGCCACCAAGGGTCTGGAGCCGGACAGTGGCCGTCTGCTGCAGGATGTGGCCCGCGAAGTGCTGGGTGACGAGATACCGTTGGCGGTCATCTCCGGTCCCACCTTTGCCAAGGAGTTGGCTGCCGGTCTGCCGACCGCCATCTCGGTCGCCTCGACTCACGACGAGTTTGCCGACGATCTCTCCCACCTGCTGCACTGTGGCCGCTCATTCCGGGTCTATACCAATCCGGACTTCGTCGGTCTGCAGCTGGGCGGGGCGGTGAAGAACGTCATCGCCATCGGTGCCGGTCTTTCCGACGGGCTAGGGTTTGGCGCCAATGCCAGAACCGCGCTCATCACCCGGGGTTTGGTGGAGATGCAGCGTCTGGGTGCGGCGCTGGGTGCCGATGCCAAAACCTTTATGGGGATGGCGGGGCTCGGGGATCTGGTGCTCACCTGTACCGACAACCAGTCGCGCAACCGTCGCTTCGGGCTGGCCCTCGGGGCAGGCAAGGATGTGAACACCGCCATGACCGAGATCGGTCAGGTGGTGGAGGGGTATCGCAACACCAAAGAGGTGCATCTGCTGGCGGCCCGCTGCGGCGTCGAGATGCCCATCTGTGAGCAGATCTTCAAGGTGCTCTACGAGGGTAAGAACCCGAAAGAGGCGGCCATCGCCCTGCTGTCGCGAGACAAGAAGGACGAGTAATCTGCCGATTGCCCATGCAAAAGGCCCCGCCAGATGGCGGGGCCTTTTCTTTGCTGCAAGGGCTGCAAATCAGTAGTAAGAGTGGTCGCCGCGCTGGTGCTCGGTGGCGTCTTTCACGCCGTTGAGTTCGCCCGGGAACTTCTCCAGCAGCTGCTTCTCGATCCCCTCTTTCAGGGTGTAATCGACCATGGAGCAACCGTTGCAACCGCCGCCAAACTGCAGGATGGCCAGTTTGTCTTCAGTCAGCTCTACCAGGGTGACCTTGCCACCGTGACCGGCCAGCATGGGGTTCACTTCGGACATCAACACGTACTCGATGCGCTCGATCAGCGGCGCGTCGTCGGCCACTTTACGCATCTTGGCGTTCGGTGCCTTCAGGGTGAGCTGGGAGCCCATCTGATCGGTCACGAAGTCGATGGTGGCATCCACCAGGAAGGGGGCGCTCAGGGGATCGACCATGCAGTCGAAGCCGCTGAAGGGCAGGTGTTGATCTTCCGGGTCCACGGCATCGGGCGGGCAATACGATACGCCACACTCGGCATTCTGGGTTCCCGGATTGACCACAAACACCCGGATATTGGTGCCATCAGGCTGTTTTTCCAGCAGTTTACGGAAATGGGCCTGGGCGGCGTCGGAAATGCTGATCATCACTATCCTCATAAACCTGAGTGTACGACTAGGGTATTCATGATAACGCGGTTATTAATGCTTGGGTAGCATGCCGATGGCTACTTGCTGTGCCGCAGGGTACGACAGATTGCCCATACTTCTACCTTTGTGATGCCGCTCTCATGGAGCAAACGGCTGAGCTGCCCAGCGGTGGCGCCTGTGGTCACGACGTCATCGAGCAGGGCGACATGGCGATAGTGGTGGGGGCGGATCCGGAATGCCCCGCGCAGATTGCGCCGCCGCTGCCCGGCGCTCAGGGTTGTTTGTTGCGGGGTCGCCTTGATGCGCTGCAACAGGGTGTTGTCGCAGGGAATGTCGGTGAACTCGCCAAGGGCTTGCGCGATCTCCTCCGCCTGGTTGAACCCACGTCGCCACTGCCGCCACCAGTGCAGGGGAACCGGAATGATCGCCTCCGGCGGCTCGCGGCCATCCAGATGATCGGCCAAGAGGCGTGCCAGTAGCGGCGCCAGCAGGATCTGGCCGGAATATTTGAGCCGGGGGATCAGCATGGGGTAGGGAGCCTGGTAGTCGCCGATCACCTGCAACCGCTCCCAGGGGGGAGGTCTGCGTTGGCAGCGGCCGCAGACCGGTATGCTCTCTTCTATATAGTCAGCCAGCGGTGCGGCGCAGAGGTGGCATCTCGGCTGTGACTGGTGCAGCGCCTGCCGACACCAGCTGCAGAGCAGGGGCTCGTTGTCACAAGGCTGATGACAGAGCAGGCAACTCCCTTGCCAGTCACCGTGGCTGCCGAGCAGCGGGCTTGCTTTAGCGAGCAGTCGCTTTAACATGCTGACCCCAAGAGCATGAACAGGGATCTTGAGTCTAGATGAGCATATCGGTAGAGCAGTTTGGCCAGGGGCCCGATCTGGTGCTGTTGCACGGTTGGGGGATGAACGGTGCGGTTTGGCATGGTGTTGCCCAACAGTTGTCGTCCCACTATCGGGTTCATCTGGTGGATTTGCCCGGCTTTGGCAACAGCCCGCTGGCAGACGAGGTGGATTACAGCCTGCCCTGGCTTGCCGAGCAGGTGGCTGCTATCTTGCCGCAGAAGTGCCATCTGCTTGGCTGGTCGCTCGGCGGTCTGGTGGCAAGCCAGTTGGCGCTGACGCATCCCGATCTGCTGCACTCCCTGATCACCGTGGCCAGCTCCCCCTGTTTCATGGCCCGTGATGAGTGGCCGGGGATCGCCCCCAAGGTACTGACCGGCTTCAACCAGATGCTGGCGGGGGATTTTCGCCAGACCATAGAGCGCTTTCTGGCGATCCAGGCCATGGGCAGCGAACATGCCCGGGACGATATCCGTCAGTTGCGCCACTGGCTGGCCGAGCGCCCGGCGCCCCAGTTTGCCGCACTCGAGGCCGGGCTGACGCTGTTGGCCGAGATTGACCTGCGCGAACCGCTGCGGGAGCTGGATCTGCCCTGGTTGCGGATTTATGGCCGACTGGATTCATTGGTACCCAAGGCGGCTATTCCCCTGCTGGATGATCTCTACCCTGCCAGCCGTAGCGTGACCCTCAATAAGGCCTCACACGCACCTTTTATCTCCCACCCTGACGAATTCATTGAAATCGTTCGAGATTTTGTTGGCTAAAAAACAGCCTGCAAGCTTCATTAATCCTCTGGTCTGGCGGATAATTAAGCTGTGACCAGAGGAGTAACACCATGCGTATTGATTCTGCTTTCAACAGCGGGGTACAGGGATTTCAGCGAGCCGAGCAGATTGCCGACAAGGCATCCAATCAGATCGCCCGCCTCAACACCCCCAGCGGGGATCAGGTGCAAGTGACCGATGAGCTCGTCAATCTCAAGGTGGCCGAGCAGCAGGCTGGCGCTTCTGCCAAGGTAGTGCAGACGGCCAGCGAGATGATGGGAACCCTGATCGACATCCGGGTGTGAGATGAACATCAATGTCAGTCTGCCTCCCCTTATCCCGACACAGCTGCAACCCCAAGTGGAAGCGGCGAGGACGGATAATCGCCGGGCAGAACTGATCCCGCAGGCCCGAGCGGGCCAAGCCTCCGTTGCCGAATCTGAAGTCGGCTCCCAGAAAGAGAAATCCAAAGCCGGTCAGGCCTCCAGCAATCAGAGCTCCCAGAACAGCCGTGAAACCGGGCAACTGGCGCCGACGACACTGCCAGACAATCGCTTTGTCGAGGCCACCGGTGAGGATGGGCAGCGCAAGCAGCAAGATCCCAAACAGCAGGAGCAGCAACAGCGGCAAGAGCAGCAGGTTCAGGATCTTGTCGAGCGTGACAAGGAGGTGCGTACTCACGAGCAGGCTCACCAGTCTGCGGGTGGAGAGTACGCCAGCTCACCCACCTATCAGTTTACGCAAGGGCCGGATGGCAAGCGTTATGCGACGGGTGGCGAAGTCCAGATCGATACCAGTGTCGTACCCGGTGACCCTGCCGCCACCATCGCCAAGATGCAGCAGATCCGCTCTGCAGCGCTGGCGCCTGCCGAGCCTTCCGCGCAAGATCTGGCCGTCGCGCGCAGCGCCGCCGCGAGTGAGGCCAAGGCGCGCAAAGAGCTGATGGCCGAGCAGAGCGCGAAATCGGGCGGTGTGCTGAGTGCCTATATGGACAAGCGCAACAGCGTCATCGCGGGCCACTATCAACAGGCTGTCAGCCCAGCCTCTACCCAGTCCCTCAGTCTGCATATCTGAGTCACCCTCGCCAAACTTTCAGCTGCTTTGCCTGTTTTGCAACTAACCTGAAGATCAGGCCCATTCCAATTTCACAGGAGCTGTCATGCATTTCGATGAAGTCAAAGCGGAAGATTTCACCACCTTCTCCCGTGTACCGCCCCCCCACCTGCAGATGGAGCAGTTTCTGATGCAGCTCGGGGGAGGGGGAACTGAAGGAACCAGTTTCAAGAAGAAAGTGATGCTGGCGGCTGGCTGGAGCCACACCGGCGTCGTCTCTTACGGCAAGTATCCGCAAGAGGCCTGCAAGGCATTCAACCGACTGCGGGAGGTGCTGGCCCAGCATGGAGAGCCCGAGAGTATTCTTGCTGCCCTGACGCAGTGATCCTGAGCTTCGCGTGTAAAAAAGCCCCTTGCGGGGCTTTTTGCATTCAGAGGTGTTCTGGACGGTGTCGTTACTTTTTCGCTTTGGAGAGCGCTGCCGCGAAGGCGTTGCCCATGGCACCACCCATAGGGGGGCTTTGCCGCGGCTCATTTCTTGGTTTGGTGTTGCCAGCACTGCTGTTGCGCGCTTCAGCCGGCTTGCGGGCGGGTTGCCCTGCCTTTTCGTCGAGGCGCATGGTCAGGCTGATCCGCTTGCGCGGGGCGTCCACCTCCAGCACCTTGACCCGCACAATGTCGCCGGCCTTGACCACCTCACGGGGATCCTTGACGAAACGGTCGGTCAGGGAGGAGATGTGCACCAGACCGTCCTGATGAACACCGATATCGACGAAGGCGCCGAAGTTGGTGACGTTGGTGACCACCCCTTCCAGTACCATCTCTGGCACCAGGTCGCTGATCTGCTCCACACCTTCCTTGAAGGTCGCGGTTTTGAACTCGGGGCGCGGGTCGCGGCCCGGCTTGTCCAGCTCGCCGATGATGTCGGTGACGGTAGGTACGCCGAATTGCTCATCGGTGTAATCGGCCGGTTTCAGGCTGCGCAGCAGGCTGCTGTTGCCGAGCAGGCTCTCCACGGTCTGCTCCAGCTTGGCGAGGATCCGCTCCACGACCGGATAGGACTCCGGGTGTACCGCTGAGCTGTCGAGGGGATTGCTGCCGCCGCGAATGCGCAGGAAGCCGGCGCACTGTTCGAAGGCTTTGGGGCCGAGTCGGCTCACTTTCAGCAACTGCTGACGGCTCTTGAAGGCGCCGTGCTCATCCCGATAGGCGACGATGTTCTGGGCCAACGTCTGGGAGAGGCCGGAAACCCGGTTGAGCAGGGCGACCGAGGCGGTGTTCACATCGACCCCGACCGCGTTCACGCAATCCTCAACCACGGCATCCAGTCGGCGGGCCAGCTGGCTCTGGCCGACGTCGTGCTGATACTGGCCCACCCCGATACTCTTGGGGTCGATCTTGACCAGCTCGGCCAGCGGGTCTTGCAGGCGGCGGGCGATGGAGACGGCGCCACGGATCGAGACATCGAGATCCGGGAATTCCTGGGAGGCGAGCTCGGAGGCGGAATAGACCGAGGCCCCCGCTTCGCTCACCACTATCTTCTGCGCCTTGGCGGCGGGGTAGCGCTCGAACAGGTCGCTCACCAGCCGGTCGCTCTCCCGCGAGGCGGTGCCGTTGCCGATGCTGATGAGCTCGACCTTGTGTTTCTGGCACAGCTCGCTCAGGGTCTTGAGGCTTTGATCAATCTGGCGTTTTGGTTCGAACGGATAGATGGTGGCGTGATCGACCAGTTTGCCGGTGGCATCCACCACGGCAACCTTGACCCCGGTACGGATGCCCGGATCCAGCCCCATGGTGCAGCGCATGCCGGCCGGGGCCGCCATCAGCAGATCCTTGAGGTTCATGGCGAACACCTTGATCGCCTCCTCCTCTGCCGACTCGCGGATGCGACCGATCAGCTCGGTCTCCATCTGAAGCGACAACTTGATCTTCCAGGTCCAGCTCACCACCCCTTGCAGCCATTTGTCGGCCGGGCGGTTCTGCAGATTGAGCTTGAGATGGTGGGCAATGATCCCTTCGCAGGGGCTGGCACTCTCATCGTCACCGGTTACCAGCGCCAGATTGAGGATCCCTTCATTACGGCCGCGCAGCATGGCCAGCACCCGGTGGGAGGGGGCCTTGTGCAGTGGTTCGTCGTGTTCGAAATAGTCCTTGAACTTGGCCCCTTCCTGCTGCTTGCCTGCCACCACGCGGGCGCGCAGGGTGGCATTCTGCCACAGGTAGTCGCGCAACTTCTCCAGCAGGTCGGCCTGCTCGGCAAAGCGCTCCATCAGGATATAGCGGGCGCCGTCGAGGGCAGCCTTGCTGTCGGCAATGCCCTGTTCGGGATTGAGGAAGGTGGCCGCCGCTTGCTCTGGATCCTGCATCGGGTCGCTGAGCAGCAGGTTGGCAAGCGGCTCCAACCCGGCTTCGATGGCCATCTGCCCCTTGGTGCGGCGCTTGGGCTTGTAGGGGAGGTAGAGGTCTTCCAGTCGGGTCTTGCTGTCGGCGCCATTCAATTCGCGGGCCAGCTCGGGGGTCAGTTTGCCCTGCTCTTCGATGGAGCGAATGATCACCTGACGGCGATCTTCCAGTTCACGCAGATAGCCGAGGCGGCTCTCCAGAGTACGTAGCTGGCTGTCGTCCAGACCGCCGGTCACCTCTTTACGGTAACGGGCGATAAAGGGTACGGTCGAGCCTTCATCCAGCAGGCGCACTGCGGCCTGCACCTGCTCCGGGCGAGCATGGAGCTCACCGGCAATCTGTCTCTCTATGGTTTGCATCATGATGTTGTTGAGGGCCTCTGTGGTCGAGTCCGCGCCATCAGGCGCCAAGTGTGAGCACTATATGGGGTCGTGTTGCGGGATGCCACCCTGCGCTGGGGGCTGCACCCGTCAGACTGAGAAAGTCGCAGGGGAGGCGTTTATCTTGCCATTGCACCTGTGACTCAGAATGTGCCTGTGGCAAGCAGTCCGGCTATTTGGGGTAGTTGATCTCGTTGATATACCAGCAGACGTCACCAACTGGCGTACGGACGATGGCCTCATCACCGACCTCTTTCTTGAGCAGGGCGCGGGCCATGGGGGAGTCGATGGAGATGTAATCCTTGCGCTCGAAGATCTCGTCATAGCCGACGATGCGAAAGCGCTTGGTCTCGCCCTCTTCGTTTTCCACCTCGACCCAGGCGCCGAAGAAGACCTTGCCCTCCTGCGCGGGGGCATAGTCGACGATCCCCAGCTCTTCGAGACATTTGCGCAGGTAACGCACCCGCCGGTCGATCTCCCGCAGCCGCTTCTTGTTGTACTGGTAGTCGGCATTTTCGCTGCGATCCCCCAGGCTGGCGGCCCATGCCACCTTCCTGGTGACCTCGGGGCGCTCCTGACGCCAGAGGAAATCGAGCTCTTCTTTCAGCTTGTTGTAGCCTTCGCGGGTGATCAGCTTTGTCTTCATGGTGATGCGGACCTGTCAAAGAGGGGTATTCATCGCTAACTGCTCGGGAATATTAGCTTTTGTCCTCTTGCTGTCGAGGGAAATCGTGATGGCTCGGCTGGCGCCATTCAGGGAGTCGCTGGCCAGCGCAGTGACTTGATGGCCGTCACGCTCTCGGGACGGGTAATAACCGGTAACATATTTGTGCTTTGCTCCCGCTATATCCCCCCCTAGTATTGGGGGCAGCTAAAGAATGAAGAGGCAAAGCAATGAGTCAGCAGCAATACAAGGTCCTGGTCGTGGACGATGACCTGAAATTACGTTCCCTGTTGGAGCGCTATCTCACCGAGCAGGGATTCGTAGTGCGCGGCGTGGCCAATGGCGAGCAGGCCGATCGCTTGCTGACTCGTGAAAACTTCAGCCTGATGGTGCTCGACCTGATGTTGCCGGGGGAGGATGGGCTCTCCATCTGCCGTCGTCTGCGGGAAGCGGGCAACCAGATCCCGGTGTTGATGCTCACTGCCAAGGGGGATGAAGTGGATCGCATCGTCGGGCTCGAGATGGGGGCCGATGACTATCTGCCCAAGCCGTTCAACCCCCGCGAACTGCTGGCGCGGATCCGTGCCGTGCTGCGTCGCCATACCGTCGAGCTGCCGGGGGCTCCCTCTGCTGCAGAAAAGGTGGTCAACTTCGGGGCCTTCCAGCTCAATCTGGCGACCCGCGAGCTGAGCCGGGATGGTGAGCCGATGGCGCTCACCAGCGGTGAATTTGCGGTGCTCAAGGTACTGGTCAGCCATCCGCGCGAGCCGCTCTCCCGCGACAAGCTGATGAATCTGGCCCGTGGCCGCGAATACACCGCCACCGAGCGCAGCATCGACGTGCAGGTCTCTCGCCTGCGCCGTCTGCTGGAACAGGATCCGGCCCAGCCCCGCTACCTGCAGACCGTCTGGGGTCTGGGGTATGTGTTCGTGCCAGATGGTGACGGTGCATGAAAAAGGTCGGCAGCATGTTCTCGCGCATGCTCTGGTTTCTGGCTGCCGTTCTGGTGGTCTATCAAGCAGTCTCCTACGTCACCTTCTACAACTATCTGCTGGCGCCAACCGTCAAGCAGATCAGTCACTTGCTGGCCAACCAGGTCAAGCTGATCTTTCCGGTCAACACTGAACAACTGGCGCTGAGCGAAGATGCCGAGGCGCTGGTCTATGTGACAACCGGTACCGACATCTATACCCAGAGCGAGGCGGTGCAGCATGGCTTCAACGAGGCCAAGCCGTACCCCTATCTGGAGGAGAATATCAGCCGCGAACTGGGTGGCCCGGCCAAGGTGCGGGTCGAGATCCAGGATCATTACATCATCTGGATCCAGCCGCCGCAGGCCAGCAAAATCTGGGTGCGGATCCCGCTGACCGAGATTGAAGATGACGATATCGAACCCCTCATCATCTATCTGAGCGTGTTGTTGGTGATCACCCTGTTTGCGGCCTGGCGTTTTGCCCGGCAGTTGGTGCGCCCGCTCGAGGATCTCGAGGCTGGTGCTGTTGCTGTTTCCAGGGGCCATTTCCCCGAGGCGCTGGGGGAGCTGGGCTCAAGGGAGGTGCGGCGGCTGACCCGCACCTTCAACCATATGTCGCACTCCATCAAGAGCCTGATCGAAGAGCGTAACCTGATGATGGCGGGGGTCTCCCACGATCTGCGTACCCCGCTGACCCGCATCCGGCTGGCCACCGAGATGATGTCCTCCGGTGACGAGTACCTCAAGGAGAGCATCAACGCCGACATCGATGAGTCCAATGCCATCATCGATCAGTTCATCGATTACATCCGCCCGGATGAAGGCCAGGATCTGGAGCCGATCGACCTGACCCAGCTGGTGCACGATACCTTGCTGATCTACTCGGAGCAGGGGCTGGAGGTCGATCTGGCGCTGCCGCAAGAGGCGGTGCGGGTGGCCTGCAATCCGGTCAGTATCCGGCGAGTGTTGAACAACCTCTCAAGCAACTCGCAGCGTTACGGGGCGAGCCGCTTGCATGCCGAGCTCAAGGACGATGGGCACTGGGTGCGCTTGCGCCTCTCCGATGATGGCCCCGGGATTCCGGAGCAGGACTACTCCCGGGTGCTCAAGCCGTTTACTCAGGGTAATGTGGCGCGGACTGTTGGAGGTAGTGGGCTGGGGTTGGCCATCGTGGCCAAGATAGTCGCCCAGCACCACGGCACTATCCGGTTGGGAAGCTCGGATCTCGGCGGCTTGTTGGTCGAGATGCGGCTGCCGAAACATCAGCCACAGGAGTGGATGGATTGAGAGAAGGGCGTATCTGTGGATACGCCCTTCTGCATGGTCAGCTCTTGGTTTCGACTGATGCTCGATAGCGTTTGCCGTACTTGAGCTGCTGGATCAACAGGGCGGCAACGATGAGCGCTAACCCGATGGGGGTGGCCGGATGGATGGTTTCGCCGATCAACAGATTGAGCAGCACCAGTGAGGCAAACGGCGAGATAAAGATGAGGTTGCTGATGGGGGCCGTGTTGGTGGCATGGCGCAGCGCCATCAGCCAGAGCACGAAACCGAAGCCCATTTCGAACAGTCCCACATAGATGGCTCCAGCCCATCCCTGCCAGGCGGTCATGGCAAAATCGGAGAGCAACCAGGTTGCAACGACGATAAAAGGCAGGCTGATCATAAAGCCGAGCAACAGGCTGACGATGGGATCCCCCTGATTGCGGGTGTTGAGGATCCAGTAGCTGGCCCAGATGAGGGTCGAGACCAGCGCTAACGTCACGCCGAGGGGGCTGTCGAACTGGAGGCCGAATACATCCCCTCTGGTGGCGATCACCAGTGCGCCAAAATACCCCAGCACGATAGCGACGCCATCGCGCCGACGCAGCTTCTGGCCGAGGAAGGGTACGGCCAGCAGACTGAGGGTAATGGCCCAGGTGTAGTTGAGGGTCTGTGCCTGCTGGGCAGGCAGCAGATCATAGGCTTTGAACAGCAACAGGTAATAGAGAAAGGGATTCAGCACGCCCAGAGTCAGGTAGTAGAGAGGGCGGGCCTTGATGTAGCTCCCCAGCAGCGGCAGTTTGCCCTGTTTGGCGACGACGGCTGTCAGCGTGAGAGTCGAGGTGAATGCGGCCACAAGCAACAGTTGCACAGGTTCGAAATAGGCGAGGGAGATCTTGAAGGCTGTGGCGACCGTCGACCAGAGGGCAACGGCGCAGAGGCCATATTGATAGGCTTTCTTTTGATCTTTGAGCATGGGATGTCGTTCCACTGACAGAGGCAAGCGCACAGTCTACCAGTCTGCTTGTAACATTGTCGTTACCTGGGTGGCGGCAGCAGAGTGCGTTGCCGCAGGCGAGATCCATCTGTCACATAAAGCTGCGCATAATCTGTTCGCTCTCCCTTGCGCAAATTTGAAAAATCTGTATAATCCCCTCCGCTTACCCATGAGGTAAGCCAGACGATATGTCTGCTGCTGAGTTTCCTGTTTACAGGAGCCAGCCATACAGTCCTCCCGATATGGGGGGAAACGTGAAAAATCACACCTCTGGCGGGAGAAATCTCGGTCGGGCGGTGTTGATTTATGTTCTTTTATCTATTGGAGCTCTGTCAATGCAGAACCAAAGAATCCGTATCCGCCTGAAGGCTTTTGATCATCGCCTGATTGATCAATCCACTGCGGAAATCGTTGAAACTGCTAAGCGCACTGGCGCGCAGGTTCGCGGTCCTATTCCGCTGCCGACTCGCAAAGAGCGCTTCACCGTCCTGATCTCCCCGCACGTCAACAAAGATGCGCGTGATCAGTACGAGATCCGCACTCACAAGCGTCTGGTAGACATCGTTGAGCCGACTGACAAGACCGTAGACGCCCTGATGCGTCTGGATCTGGCAGCTGGTGTAGACGTCCAGATCAGCCTGGGTTAATTACGGAAAGAGGTTGATAACAATGACAATCGGTCTTGTAGGTCGCAAAGTGGGTATGACTCGCATCTTCACTGAAGATGGCGTTTCTATCCCGGTGACTGTTATCGAAGTTGAAGCTAACCGTGTAACTCAGGTCAAATCTGTAGAAACCGACGGCTACAACGCTATTCAGGTTACCACTGGCGCCAAGAAAGCCAGCCGTGTGACCAAGCCGGAAGCTGGCCACTTCGCCAAAGCTGGTGTAGAAGCCGGTCGCGGTCTGTGGGAATTCCGCCTGAACAACGGTGAAACTTTCACTGTTGGTAGCGAGCTGAAAGTAGATCTTCTCGCTGACGTTAAGCTGGTAGACGTTACCGGCACATCCAAAGGTAAGGGCTTTGCTGGTACTGTTAAGCGCCACAACTTCCGCACCCAGGATATGACCCACGGTAACTCCTTGTCTCACCGCGTTCCGGGTTCTATCGGTCAGAACCAGACTCCGGGTCGTGTATTCAAGGGCAAAAAGATGGCTGGTCACATGGGTGCTGAGCGTGTAACGACTCAGAACCTGGAACTGGTTCGTGTTGACGCTGAACGCAACCTGCTGCTCATCAAAGGTGCAGTACCGGGTGCAACCAACGGCAACGTGATCGTCAAACCTGCCGTCAAAGCGTAACGTCTGAGGAGATAGTAATGGAATTGGTAATGAAAGACGCCAAGAGCGCTCTTGAAGTTTCCGAGACTACCTTCGGGCGCGAATTCAACGAAGCTCTGGTTCACCAGGTCGTCGTTGCATATGCCGCTGGTGCCCGTCAGGGTACTCGTGCGCAGCTGACTCGCTCTGAAGTGTCTGGTGGCGGCAAAAAGCCGTGGCGTCAGAAGGGTACTGGTCGTGCCCGTGCTGGCTCCATCCGTTCGCCCATCTGGCGTTCCGGTGGTGTGACTTTTGCTGCTAAGCCGCAAGATCACAGCCAGAAAGTAAACAAGAAGATGTACCGCGGCGCTATCCGTAGCATTCTGTCCGAGCTGGTACGTCAAGAGCGCCTGATCGTTGTTGAGAAGTTCGGCATCGAAGCTCCGAAGACCAAAGAACTGATCGCCAAGCTGAAAGAAATGGAACTGACTGACGTTCTGATCGTGACTGCTGAAGTCGATGAGAACCTGTTCCTGGCTGCTCGCAACCTGTACAAAGTTGACGTGCGTGACGTTGCCGGTATCGACCCGGTCAGCCTGATCGCTTTCGACAAGGTTCTGATGACTGCTGACGCAGTTAAGCAAATCGAGGAGATGCTGGCATGATCCGTGAAGAGCGTCTGCTGAAAGTTCTGAAGGCTCCGCACATCTCTGAAAAGAGCACCATGGTTGCAGAAAAGCAGAACACTATCGTGTTCAAAGTTGCTGTTGATGCTACCAAGGCGGAAGTCAAAGCTGCAGTTGCGAAACTGTTCGAGGTCGAAGTTGAGACCGTCCGTACCCTGAACATGAAGGGTAAGACCAAGCGCGCAGGTGCACGCGTAGGCCGTCGTTCCGATTGGAAAAAGGCTTATGTGACCCTGAAAGCTGGTCAGGACATCGACTTCATGGGCGCAGCCGAGTAAGAGGAGTTCTCAAAAATGGCAATCGTTAAGTGCAAGCCTACTTCTCCGGGCCGCCGCCACGTCGTCAAGATCGTCAATCAAGAGCTGTACAAGGGCAAGCCCTTCGCCGCTCTGCTGGACAGCAAAAGCAAGTCCGGTGGTCGTAACAACAACGGCCGTATCACTACCCGTCATATCGGTGGTGGTCACAAGCAGCACTACCGTATCGTCGACTTCAAGCGCGACAAAGACGGTATCCCGGCTAAAGTAGAGCGCCTGGAATACGATCCGAACCGTACCGCTAACATCGCTCTGGTGTTGTATGCAGACGGTGAGCGTCGTTACATCCTGGCTCCGAAAGGCCTGAAAGCTGGTGACGCGATCGCTTCTGGTGCTGATGCAGCCATCAAGGTAGGTAACGCCCTGCCGATGCGCAACATCCCGGTTGGTTCTACCGTTCACGCTGTAGAGATGAAGCCTGGTAAAGGTGCCCAGCTGGCTCGTTCCGCTGGTACTTTCATCCAGATCCTGGCTCGTGAAGGTAACTATGTAACTCTGCGTCTGCGTTCCGGCGAAGTACGTAAAGTTCTGGCCGAGTGCCGCGCTACCATCGGTGAAGTCGGTAACTCCGAGCACATGTTGCGTCAACTGGGTAAAGCCGGTGCAAACCGCTGGCGTGGTATTCGTCCGACCGTTCGCGGTATGGCGATGAACCCGGTTGACCACCCGCACGGTGGTGGTGAGGGTCGTAACAAGGGCATGCAGCCTGTGTCCCCATGGGGCCAGAAGGCTAAAGGCTTCAAGACCCGTAAGAACAAGCGTACCGACAAGTACATCGTACGTCGTCGTAACAAGTAATTGTTAACATAGAGGAATCACCATGCCACGTTCTCTCAAGAAGGGTCCATTTATTGACCTGCACTTGCTGAAGAAGGTAGAGAAAGCGGTGGAAAGCGGGGATAAAAAGCCGGTTAAAACCTGGTCCCGTCGTTCAATGATCATCCCGAACATGATCGGTTTGACCATCGCTGTCCATAATGGTCGTCAGCACGTTCCGGTTTTCGTTACCGAAGAAATGATCGGTCACAAACTGGGTGAATTCGCACCGACTCGTACTTATCGCGGCCATGCTGCTGATAAGAAGGCTAAGAAGCGCTAAGGGATAAATGATGGAAGCTATCGCTAAACACCGTTATGCCCGTACTTCTGCCCAGAAAGCTCGTCTGGTAGCCGATCAAGTACGTGGTCTGTCCGTAGACAAGGCTCTGAATATCCTGACCTTCAGCCCGAAAAAGGCTGCTGTGCTGGTTAAGAAAGTGCTGGAATCTGCCATTGCAAACGCTGAGCACAACGAAGGCGCCGATATCGACGCGCTGCGTGTTGCTACTATCATGGTCGACGAAGGTCCCTCCATGAAGCGCATCCGTCCGCGTGCCAAAGGTCGTGCGGATCGTATCCTCAAGCGTACCGCTCACATCACTGTAGTGGTATCCGACGCTAAGGCTGGGAGATAAGCAATGGGTCAGAAAGTACATCCTAATGGCATTCGCCTGGGTATTACCAAGCCTTGGAATTCTACCTGGTTCGCGAACACCAAAGACTTCGCTGACAACCTGTACAGCGATTTTCAAGTACGCCAGTTCCTGACCAAGGAACTGAAAAACGCGTCCTTGTCCAAGATCACCATTGAGCGTCCGGCCAAGAGCATCCGTGTGACCATTCACACCGCTCGTCCGGGTGTTGTCATCGGTAAGAAAGGCGAAGACGTTGAGAAGCTGCGCAAAGCTGTAGCCACTATTGCTGGCGTGCCTGCTCAGATCAACATTTCCGAAGTCCGCAAGCCGGAGCTGGATGGCAAACTCGTTGCCGACAGCATCACTTCCCAGCTGGAGCGTCGTGTAATGTTCCGTCGTGCTATGAAGCGCGCCGTACAGAACGCAATGCGCCTGGGTGCCAAGGGCATCAAAGTGGAAGTTTCCGGTCGTCTGGGCGGCGCTGAAATCGCGCGTACCGAATGGTACCGTGAAGGTCGTGTGCCGTTGCACACCCTGCGTGCCGACATCGACTACGCAACTTCTGAAGCCCACACCACTTACGGTGTGATCGGCGTTAAAGTTTGGATCTTCAAGGGCGAAGTTCTGGGCGGTCTGGCTGCTGTTAACGCTGCCGCTGCTCAAGAGCAAGCTCCTGCAAAGCCCAAGCGTGACAACAAGCGCCGCGCTGCTAAGTAAGGAGATTCGGTAAATGTTGCAACCTAAGCGTACTAAATTCCGCAAGACCCACAAGGGTCGTAACCGCGGTCTGGCCACCTCTGGTAACGAAGTATCCTTCGGTACCTTTGGCCTGAAGGCGACATCCCGTGGTCAACTGACTGCTCGTCAAATCGAAGCAGCCCGTCGTGCCATGACCCGTCACGTTAAGCGTCAAGGTAAGATCTGGATCCGTGTGTTCCCGGACAAGCCCATCACCGAAAAGCCCCTCGAAGTTCGTATGGGTAAAGGTAAGGGTAACGTGGAATACTGGGTTTGCCCGATCCAGCCTGGCAAGGTTCTGTACGAGATGGACGGTGTACCTGAGGCTCTGGCGCGTGAAGCGTTTGCCCTGGCCGCAGCTAAGCTGTCTGTTCAGACCACTTTCGTAATTAAGACGGTGATGTGATGAAAGCCCAAGATCTGCGTCAAAAGAGCGTCGAAGAACTGAACCAGGAGCTGCTGGGCCTGCTGCGTGAGCAATTCAACATGCGCATGCAAGCGTCCACCGGCCAGCTGGCTCAGACTCACACTCTGAAACAAGTGCGTCGTGACGTCGCACGTATCAAGACTGTACTGACTGAGAAGGCAGGTGCGTAATGACTGACAAGATCCGTACTCTGCAAGGTCGTGTAATCAGCGACAAGATGGACAAGTCCATCACTGTTGCTATCGAGCGCAAGGTAAAGCACCCGATCTACGGTAAGATCATCAAGCGCACTACCAAGCTGCACGTGCATGACGAAAACAACGAGTGCAAAGCTGGCGACCTCGTGGAAATCCGCGAATGCCGCCCGCTGTCCAAGACCAAGTCCTGGACCCTGGTTGCCGTTGTAGAAAAGGCCTAATCGGTACTTTGTAGTCCAAGCGGCCCCTTTCAGGGGCCGTTTGTTTTTTAGGCTACCTTTTCTGAAAATCCTGTGTTATAGTTTCGCGCCTTTTGAAGGCAGCCAGATCCCATTAGGGATAAGAAGTAAACAAAGCGGAGCACTAAGATGATCCAGATGCAAAGTATGCTGGGTGTTGCCGACAACTCCGGCGCTCGCAGTGTAATGTGTATTAAGGTTCTGGGTGGCTCGCACCGCCGTTACGCCGGCATCGGCGACATCATCAAGGTTTCCATCAAGGAAGCCATTCCTCGCGGTAAAGTGAAGAAAGGTGATGTGTATAACGCGGTGGTCGTACGCACCCGTAAAGGCGTTCGTCGTCCGGACGGCTCTGTCATCCGTTTCGACAACAATGCGGCTGTGTTGCTTAACAACAACCAACAGCCAATCGGTACTCGTATTTTTGGCCCGGTGACCCGTGAACTGCGTAATGAGAAGTTCATGAAGATTGTGTCCCTGGCACCCGAAGTACTGTAAGGAGTCGAACGATGGCAGCTAAAATCCGTCGCGAAGACGAAGTGATTGTTCTTACCGGCAAAGACAAGGGCAAGCGTGGCAAAGTCACTCAAGTCCTGATTGCAAAAGGTAAGGTAATCGTGGAAGGCATCAACCAGGTGAAGAAACACCAGAAGCCGGTACCCGCACTGGGTCAGGCTGGCGGTATCGTCACCAAAGAAGCCCCCATCGATGTATCAAACGTAGCGCTGTTCAACTCTGCCACTGGCAAAGCTGACCGCGTTGGTTTCCGGATTGAAGACGGCAAAAAAGTCCGTTTCTTCAAATCCACCGGCGAACTTGTGAAGTAATTGGAGTTTAACGATGGCGAAACTGCATGATTACTACAAATCCGATGTAGTAAATGAACTGTCCAAGCAGTTCGGTTACAAGACTATCATGCAAGTCCCTCGGATCGAGAAAATCACCCTGAACATGGGTGTTGGTGAAGCGATCTCTGACAAGAAATTGCTGGAAAATGCTGCTGCCGATATGGCTGCCATTTCCGGTCAGAAGCCGCTGATCACCAAAGCTCGCAAATCTGTTGCGGGCTTCAAGATTCGTGAAGGCTACCCGATAGGTTGTAAAGTAACCCTGCGTGGCGAGCGTATGTGGGAGTTCCTGGAACGGCTGATCTGCATCTCCGTACCGCGTATCCGTGACTTCCGTGGCCTGAACGCTAAAGCGTTCGACGGTCGTGGTAACTACTCCATGGGCGTGCGTGAGCAGATCATCTTCCCGGAAATCGACTATGACAAAGTCGATCGCGTCCGTGGTCTGGATATCACCATCACCACTTCCGCGAATACCGATGAAGAAGGCCGTGCTCTGCTGGCTGCCTTTAACTTCCCATTCCGCAAGTAAGGTTAGGGTTATGGCTAAAACATCCATGAAAGCGCGCGAAGCAAAGCGTGCCAAGCTGGTAGCCAAGTACGCGACCAAGCGTGCCGAGCTGAAAGCTATCATCGTTGACATGAACGCTTCTGAAGAAGCGCGTTGGGATGCTGTACTGCAACTGCAACAGCTGCCCCGTGATTCCAGTCCGTCCCGCCAGCGTAACCGTTGCAATATTACTGGTCGTCCGCACGGTTTCCTGCGCAAGTTTGGCCTGTCTCGCATCAAGGTGCGTGAGCATGCCATGAAGGGCGAAATTCCGGGCCTGAAGAAGGCTTCTTGGTAACGAATCTCGGGAGTTAGACTTATGAGCATGCAAGATCCGATCGCGGATATGCTGACCCGCATCCGTAACGGTCAGGCGGCGAGCAAAGTTGCGGTTTCCATGCCTTCTTCCAAGCTGAAAGTGGCTATCGCCAAAGTGCTGAAAGAAGAAGGTTACATCGCTGGCTACTCCGTAGCTGGTGACGTGAAGCCGGAACTGGAAATTGAACTGAAATATTTCCAGGGCAAGCCAGTTGTAGAACTGATCCAACGCGTAAGCCGTCCAGGCCTGCGTATTTACAAGCGCACTACTGATCTGCCGAAAGTTATGGGCGGTCTCGGTGTTGCTATCGTGTCCACGTCTAAAGGTGTGATGACTGACCGTGCTGCTCGCAAAGCAAGCATGGGCGGTGAGATCATCTGCTACGTCGCTTAATAGGAGGTAGGAAATGTCTCGTGTTGCTAAGGCACCCGTCACTATTCCTGCTGGCGTAGAGGTGACTCTGAACGGCCAGGAACTGACCATCAAAGGTGGTAAAGGTTCTCTGGTTCGCTCTATTCACGCCGGTGTAGAAGTGACCAAAGAAGACAATGTACTGAAGTTCGCCCCGCGCGGCAGCATCGCTGGTGCTGACGCTCAGGCCGGTACTGCCCGTGCATTGGTCAACAACATGGTAATCGGTGTTACCCAAGGCTTCGAGCGCAAGCTGCAGCTGGTTGGTGTAGGTTATAAAGCCTCCATCAAGGGCAATGCTGTTGCGCTGGCTCTGGGCTTCTCTCACCCGGTAGAGCATGCGCTGCCGGCTGGTGTGACCGCTGAGTGCCCGACTGCTACAGAAATCGTTCTGCGTGGCGTCGACAAGCAGCTGGTTGGCCAAGTCGCCGCCGATATCCGTGCTTACCGCGCTCCGGAGCCCTACAAGGGCAAGGGTGTACGCTATGCCAACGAGCAAGTGCGTACTAAAGAAGCTAAGAAGAAGTAAGGTAACACTATGGACAAGAAAGCAGCTCGTCTCCGTCGTGCTACTCGTGCTCGGAAAAAGATGCAGGAACTGGGAGCTACCCGTCTGGTTGTTCACCGTACCCCGCGTCATATCTATGCGCAGGTTATTGCAGCCAACGGTTCCGAAGTTCTGGCCTCTGCTTCCACAGTAGAGAAAGCCATCAGTGAAGCTCTGAAATACACCGGTAACGCAGATGCTGCTACCGCTGTAGGTAAGGCTATCGCTGAGCGTGCTATTGCCAAAGGCGTTCAGAACGTATCTTTCGATCGTTCCGGTTTCAAGTATCACGGTCGCATCGCTGCCCTGGCAGCTGCCGCACGTGACGCTGGTCTTCAGTTCTAAGCTAGGAGTCGAAGATGGCTAAAGTCGAATCTCAAGCCGGCGAACTGCAAGAAAAGCTCATTGCAGTAAACCGTGTTTCGAAAACTGTTAAAGGTGGTCGTATCATGTCCTTCACCGCGTTGACCGTGGTGGGTGATGGTAACGGCCGTGTAGGTTACGGTTACGGTAAAGCCCGTGAAGTTCCGGCTGCTATTCAAAAAGCAATGGAACAGGCTAAGCGTAACCTGAACAAGGTTGAGCTGAACAACGGCACTCTGCACCACCCGGTGCGTGGTGTTCACTCTGGCTCCACCGTGTTCATGAAGCCGGCCTCCCAAGGTACTGGTATCATTGCAGGTGGCGCTATGCGTGCTGTTCTGGAAGTTGCCGGTATCCACAACGTGCTGGCCAAGACCTACGGTTCCACCAACCCAATCAACGTTGTTCGCGCTACTGTAGACGCTCTGGTTCACGGTCAATCACCGGAACAGATCGCTGCCAAGCGTGGTCTGCGCGTTGAAGAAATTCTGGGGTAATGCGACATGGCTAACACTGTAAAAGTAACTCAAACTCGCAGCTCTATCGGCCGTCTGCCAAAGCACAAGGCGACTCTGCGTGGTCTGGGTCTGCGTCGCATTGGTCACACCGTTGAGCTGGAAGATACTCCTTGCGTACGCGGCATGATCAACCAGGTTTATTACATGGTTAAGGTGGAGGGCTAAGCATGCGTCTGAACACTCTGTCTCCGGCCGCTGGTTCCAAGCCTGAAAAACAACGTCGTGGTCGTGGTATCGGCTCCGGCCTGGGCAAGACTGGTGGTCGTGGTGTTAAAGGCCAAACCTCTCGTTCCGGTGGCGGTAAAGTCCGCAACGGTTTCGAAGGCGGCCAGATGCCTTTGAAAATCCGTCTGCCGAAGTTCGGTTTCTTCTCTCGCAAATCTTTGGTTTCTGCCGAAGTGCGTCTGAACGAAATCGCCCTGGTAGAAGGTGATGTGGTCGACCTGAGCACTCTGAAGCAAGCCGGTGTTGTTACTAAGAACATCGTGTTCGCTAAAGTTGTTCTGTCAGGCAACATTGACCGTGCTGTGACCGTTCGTGGTCTGTCCGTCACCAAAGGTGCACGCGCAGCCATCGAGGCCGCTGGCGGTAAAATCGAGGAATAATCAGTACAATGGCTAAGAAACCAGGATTGGATGTTAAAGCACAGGGTGGTCTGAGTGAACTGAAGAGCCGTCTGCTCTTCGTTCTCGGGGCGATTATCGTTTTCCGTGCAGGCTCTTATGTGCCGATTCCTGGTATTGACGCCGCCGTACTGGCCGAGTTGTTCCAGCAACAGAAGGGCACCATCATTGAGATGTTCAACATGTTCAGTGGTGGTGCACTCTCGCGTGCTTCTATTCTTGCGTTGGGGATCATGCCGTACATTTCGGCGTCGATCATTATCCAGCTGCTGACAGTGGTTCACCCCGCTCTTGCTGAACTCAAGAAAGAAGGTGAATCCGGCCGTCGCAAGATTAGCCAATATACCCGTTGGGGCACGCTGGTTTTGGGAACTTTCCAGGCCATTGGTATTGCAACCGGTCTGCCGAATATGATGCATGGACTCGTGACTAATCCGGGTCTGGGCTTCTATTTCACAGCGGTTGTGAGTCTGGTCACCGGTACCATGTTTTTGATGTGGTTGGGTGAGCAGATTACCGAGCGTGGGATTGGTAATGGTATCTCGTTGATTATTTTCACAGGTATCGTTGCTGGTCTGCCGCATGCCATTGGCGCTACGGCCGAACAGGCACGTCAAGGGGAATTGCACATCCTGCTGTTGTTGTTGCTGGGCTTGATTGTTTTCGCAGTGACTTACTTTGTGGTGTTCGTGGAGCGTGGTCAGCGTCGTATCGTCGTTAACTATGCCAAGCGTCAACAAGGCCGCCAGGTATTTGCCGCGCAAAGCACACACCTGCCGTTGAAAGTGAATATGGCTGGTGTGATTCCTGCGATTTTCGCATCCAGTATCATCCTTTTCCCGGGGACCATTACCTCTTGGTTTGGTCAGGGCGAGGGTAAAGTAGCTGATATCCTGCAACAGGTCTCTATGGTCCTGCAGCCGGGTCAACCGCTTTACGAGATGCTGTATGCAGCAGCCATTATCTTCTTCTGCTTCTTCTATACCGCGCTGGTGTTCAACCCCCGCGAGACAGCAGATAATCTGAAGAAGAGTGGAGCCTTTATCCCGGGGATTCGCCCGGGCGAGCAGACAGCACGTTACATCGATAAGGTTATGACTCGCCTGACATTGGCAGGTGCGCTCTATATAACCTTTATCTGTCTGGTACCCCAGTTCTTGATGACTGCCTGGAACGTACAGTTCTACTTCGGTGGCACTTCGCTGCTGATTATCGTGGTTGTTATCATGGACTTCATGGCTCAGGTACAAACCCATATGATGTCTCATCAATATGGCGACGTCCTGAGGAAGGCCAACCTGAAGGGCTACGGCCGCTAAAGGTCGGCGTAGTTACGGAGTTAAGCAATGAAAGTTCGTGCTTCCGTTAAGGCAATCTGCCGTAACTGCAAAATCATCAAGCGTCACGGTGTGGTGCGTGTGATTTGCAGCGAGCCAAAGCATAAACAGCGCCAAGGCTAATTTTTTACGGTTAGTACTTGCAACAAATAGTTGTGCTGGCTAATATAGCCAGCCAACTTTTGTTGTGTATTGGTTGACCGCCACGTATCCGCTCACGGGCTTTGTGGTGGTCGTAATCTACTATATGTAGGAGTGAATAGTGGCCCGTATCGCTGGCATTAACATTCCTGACCATAAGCATGCAGTCATCGCTTTGACTGCGATTTATGGCGTCGGTCGTACCCGCTCCAAGGCCATCTGTGCCGCAGCCGGTATCGCTGAGAATGTGAAAATTAAAGACCTGGACGAAGCTCAGATCGAGAGTCTGCGTGAACAAGTAGGTAAATTCACCGTTGAAGGTGACCTGCGTCGTCAGATTTCCATGAACATCAAGCGATTGATGGATCTGGGTTGCTACCGTGGTTTGCGTCACCGTCGTAGCCTGCCTGTTCGTGGTCAACGTACCAAGACCAACGCTCGTACCCGTAAGGGTCCGCGCAAGGCTATCAAGAAGTAACGGGAAGGTAGAAAATGGCTAAAACTCCGACTCGTGCTCGCAAGCGCGTTAAAAAGCAAGTGAGCGACGGTATTGCGCACGTTCATGCATCTTTCAACAACACAATCGTGACCATTACTGACCGTCAGGGCAATGCTCTGTCTTGGGCTACTTCTGGTGGTTCCGGTTTCCGTGGTTCTCGTAAGTCCACCCCGTTCGCTGCTCAGGTAGCTGCCGAGCGCGCTGGTGAGATGGCCAAAGAATATGGCGTCAAGAACCTGGAAGTCATGGTCAAAGGTCCGGGTCCCGGTCGTGAGTCTTCCATCCGCGCCCTGAACGCGGCTGGTTTCCGCATCACTAACATTACTGATGTGACTCCGATCCCGCACAACGGTTGTCGTCCTCCCAAGAAGCGCCGCGTATAACGCTGTAGCTACTTGGTCTAGGATTGTTGGAGAAAGAAGATGGCAAGATATATCGGTCCTAAGCTTAAGCTTAGCCGTCGTGAGGGCACCGACCTCTTCCTGAAGTCAGGTGTTCGTGCGATTGATTCTAAGTGCAAGATTGACACCGCCCCTGGTCAGCACGGTGCGCGTAAAGCGCGTCTGTCCGACTACGGTGTTCAGCTGCGCGAGAAACAAAAAGTTCGTCGTATCTACGGCGTATTGGAAAAACAGTTCCGCAACTACTACCGCGACGCTGCCCGTCAAAAGGGTAACACCGGTGAAAACCTGTTGCAGCTGCTGGAAGGTCGTTTGGACAACGTTGTTTACCGTATGGGCTTCGGCGCTACCCGTGCTGAATCTCGTCAGCTGGTGAGCCACAAGGCCATCATGGTAAACGGTCGCGTTGTGAACATTCCTTCTTTCCAGGTTTCCCCTGAGGACGTGATCTGCGTTCGTGAGAAGGCTAAGAAGCAAGCGCGTATCAAAGCTTCCCTGGAAGTTGCTGGTCAGCGTGAGAAGCCGACTTGGGTAGAGGTTGACGCCGCTAAAATGGAAGGTGCTTTCAAGCGTCTGCCAGAGCGTTCCGACCTGTCTGCCGACATTAACGAACAGCTGATCGTCGAGCTTTACTCCAAGTAAAGCTAGCTTCTAAAGAGAGGACACAATGCTGGGTTCTGTAACAGATTTTCTTAAACCGCGGCTAGTTGACATCGAGCAAGTTAGCCCGACTCATGCGAAAGTGACTCTTGAGCCACTCGAGCGTGGCTTTGGTCACACGCTGGGCAACGCCCTGCGTCGTATTTTGCTGTCATCTATGCCCGGTTGTGCAGTTACTGAAGTCGAAATTGACGGGGTACTGCATGAGTACAGCAGCAAAGAAGGTGTACAGGAAGACATTCTTGAAATCCTGCTCAACCTGAAAGGTATCGCTGTGAAGCTGGAAGGCAAGGACGAGGTAACTCTGTCCCTGACCAAGTCTGGAACAGGCCCCGTTACCGCTGGTGATATCACTCACGGTGATGAAGTCGAGATCGTAAACCCGGAGCACGTAATCTGCCATCTGACTGGTGCCAATGCTGAAATCAGCATGCGCCTGAAAGTTCAGCGCGGTCGTGGTTATGTGCCTGCTTCTGCTCGTGTTCACAACGATGACGAAGAGCGTCCTATTGGTCGCCTGCTGCTGGACTCCGCGTTCAGCCCCATCGTTCGTATTGCCTACAATGTTGAGGCAGCGCGTGTGGAACAGCGTACCGACTTGGACAAGCTGGTCATCGACATGGAGACCAATGGTACCCTGGATCCTGAAGAAGCCATCCGTCGTTCTGCCACTATCTTGGCCGAGCAACTGGAAGCCTTCGTGGATCTGCGCGATGTCAGCGTGCCCGAGAAGAAAGAAGAGAAACCCGAGTTTGATCCGATTCTGCTACGTCCTGTCGATGATTTGGAGCTGACAGTTCGTTCTGCGAACTGTCTGAAGGCAGAAGCTATCCACTATATTGGTGATCTGGTACAGCGTACCGAAGTTGAGTTGCTTAAGACTCCTAACCTCGGTAAGAAGTCCCTGACTGAGATCAAGGACGTGTTGGCCTCCCGTGGTCTGTCTCTTGGCATGCGCCTTGAGAACTGGCCGCCCGCCAGCATCGCTGACGAGTAATCCAGATTACGGGTTTCACAGATTTAGTTAGAAGGATAAGGTCATGCGCCATCGTTTGAGTGGTCGTCAACTGAACCGGAACAGCAGCCATCGTCAGGCAATGTTCCGCAACATGGCCAGCTCCCTGGTTCGTCATGAGATCATCAAGACGACTCTGCCTAAGGCAAAAGAGCTGCGTCGTGTAGTTGAACCGCTGATCACCCTTGCCAAGACTGATAGCGTTGCTAATCGTCGCCTGGCATTTGCCCGTACTCGCGATAACGCGATCGTGGCTAAGCTGTTCAATGAACTGGGCCCGCGCTACCTGGAGCGCGCCGGCGGTTATACTCGCATTCTGAAATGCGGTTTCCGTGCAGGCGACAACGCCCCTATGGCTTATATTGAGCTGGTAGACCGCCCGGCCGCTGCTGAAGCAGCTGCTGAGTGATAAAGAAAAAGCCGGGCTTGTCCCGGCTTTTCTTTTAATCCATTCTGATACTGCCTCAACTGCCTCAACTGCCTCAACTGCCTCAACTGCCTCAACTGCCTCAACTGCCTCAACTGCCTCAACTGCCTCAACTGCCTCAACTGCCTCAACTGCCTCAACTGCCTCAACTGCCTCAACTGCCTCAACTGCCTCAACTGCCTCAACTGCCTCAACTGCCTCAACTGCCTCAACTGCCTCAACTGCCTCAACTGCCTCAACTGCCTCAACTGCCTCAACTGCCTCAACTGCCTCAACTGCCTCAACTGCCTCAACTGCCTCAACTGCCTCAACTGCCTCAACTGCCTCAACTGCCTCAACTGCCTCAACTGCCTCAACTGCCTCAACTGCCTCAACTGCCTCAACTGCCTCAACTGCCTCAACTGCC
>NZ_JBQBFF010000001.1:3942500-4245000 GCF_051919185.1 Aeromonas sp. 97A
GGTGGGAGGCTTTGAAGGCGTGACGCCAGTTGCGCTGGAGCCGTCCTTGAAATACCACCCTTGTATGTTTGATGTTCTAACGCAGGGCCCTGAATCGGGCTCGCGGACAGTGCCTGGTGGGTAGTTTGACTGGGGCGGTCTCCTCCCAAAGAGTAACGGAGGAGCACGAAGGTTGGCTAATCCTGGTCGGACATCAGGAGGTTAGTGCAATGGCATAAGCCAGCTTAACTGCGAGACGGACAGGTCGAGCAGGTACGAAAGTAGGTCATAGTGATCCGGTGGTTCTGAATGGAAGGGCCATCGCTCAACGGATAAAAGGTACTCCGGGGATAACAGGCTGATACCGCCCAAGAGTTCATATCGACGGCGGTGTTTGGCACCTCGATGTCGGCTCATCACATCCTGGGGCTGAAGTCGGTCCCAAGGGTATGGCTGTTCGCCATTTAAAGTGGTACGCGAGCTGGGTTCAGAACGTCGTGAGACAGTTCGGTCCCTATCTGCCGTGGGCGTTGGATGATTGAAGGGAGTTGCTCCTAGTACGAGAGGACCGGAGTGAACGAACCTCTGGTGTTCGGGTTGTCACGCCAGTGGCACTGCCCGGTAGCTAAGTTCGGAATCGATAACCGCTGAAAGCATCTAAGCGGGAAGCGAGCCCTGAGATGAGTCATCCCTGACCCCTTGAGGGTCCTAAAGGGCCGTTGGAGACCACAACGTTGATAGGTGGGGTGTGTAAGCGCGGCGACGTGTTGAGCTAACCCATACTAATTACCCGTGAGGCTTAACCATACAACACCCAAGAAGTGTTCTAAGGCTTGTAACAGATACCAAGCGAACTACTCAAATTCAGTGATAGTGACAAGCCAAGCGCAACATCACTACTCACGTCAGCTTTCTAGATTAAGAATTTGCCTGGCGGCCATAGCGCCGTGGAACCACCTGATCCCATGCCGAACTCAGAAGTGAAACGCGGTAGCGCCGATGGTAGTGTGGCATTCGCCATGCGAGAGTAGGACACTGCCAGGCACCCAATTAAACGGTGATGTGAAAACACATAGCCGGCTGCGAGGATGACACCTCAGAAGAAGCGGCAAATGATTTAGCGC
This sequence comes from Aeromonas sp. 97A, assembly GCF_051919185.1. Taxonomy (NCBI): domain Bacteria; kingdom Pseudomonadati; phylum Pseudomonadota; class Gammaproteobacteria; order Aeromonadales; family Aeromonadaceae; genus Aeromonas; species Aeromonas sp. 97A. The sequence continues at coordinate 3,943,604 of NZ_JBQBFF010000001.1, forward strand.
AAGCTAACCGAATGCGGAGCGGTAGTTCAGTCGGTTAGAATACCGGCCTGTCACGCCGGGGGTCGCGGGTTCGAGTCCCGTCCGCTCCGCCACTAATTTGAAGGCCTTCCTGATTGGGAAGGCCTTTTTGCTATGGGCGTTTTTACCTACTGACCCCGATGGTTGCACACCGGAACCAACACAAAGCCCAGTCTCACGACCGGGTTTTGATGTTTTAGCCTGCTGGTGAGCAGCCGACATCCCACCACGATGCCAATACCTTCCCCTATTGACGTTCTTGCTACTATTTCCACCTCTGTATCGCAGCACATCCCATCTTGGCCACATTGTTCTGCTGCGAGCTGATAGAGCTTGAGGATTAAATCAGGCCATCTTGCAACGGTACGTCATCGCTTCCACTTGTTTGTCTAATCCCTTTTTTGCTTATGGATTTATTCCATTAAAACAGTCTCTTATCAAGAATGAGCTGTTTTGCAGCAGGAATGCCACACGATATAAATGATAATGATTATTGTTTGAATGATCGGAGTGGGGTCGTTACAATGCGGGCTGATTAATAAAGTGCTTTTCAAATGAGCCTTTTCTAATGTTGCGTCTGGCCGGATGCCAGGGCGTTGTAATGAGTGAAGTAAGGGAATACGTCACCTTCCTACTAATAATGTTCAGGCTAAAACATGACAACAGTGAAACCGAACAAGCTTGCCTTGCTGGTCTGCTCCCTTCTTGCGACCCAGGCCTATGCTGCCGAACAAGAGGTGATGGTCGTCACCGCTTCCGGCTTCCAGCAGAAGATTGAAGACTCTGCTGCCTCCATCTCCGTGATTACCCGTGAGCAGCTGGAGAAACGGGCATATCGCGATGTGACCGATGCCCTGAAGGATGTTCCCGGTGTTGTGGTGACTGGCGGTGGCAGCAGCAGTGATATCAGCATTCGCGGTATGGGGTCGAAATACACCCTGATGCTGGTTGATGGCAAGAAGGTGGATAGCCGTGGCACTCGCCCGAACAGCGATGGTCCGGGTATCGAACAGGGCTGGCTGCCGCCACTGCAGGCGATTGAGCGCATTGAGGTCGTCCGTGGCCCCATGTCATCCCGTTATGGTTCCGATGCCATGGGGGGCGTGATTAACGTGATTACCCGCAAGACCACCGGTCTGGCCTGGCAGGGCTCGGTTCATGCTGATTCTACCTTCCAGGAGAACAAGGATGCTGGCAACAGCTTCCAGACCGATGCCTATACCGCAGGTTCACTGATCGATGACGTGTTGGGGCTGCGTTTCAACGGTCAGCTTGCCCATCGTGGTGAAGACAAATTTATCCAGGGTTTTGCCGAGCAGGAGACTCGCAGTGGCACGGCGGTGCTCAGCTTCAAGCCTGATGACCATAACCGCTTCGATCTGGAAGCCAGTCGCAGTCTGCAGGATCGGGATCGCACGGCCGGCAATTCGCTGGCTGCCAAGGCGAAAGATAGCCTTAACCGATACGAGCGCACCAACTATGCGCTGACCCATGATGGCCAGTATGATTTCGGCTCTTCCAGCAGCTATCTGCAGCAGGAGACCAACACCAACCCCGGCCGCAAGATGGAACTTACCAACACCATCGCCGATACCCATACCCAGTTTATTCTGGGTGATCACTACCTGAGTGTCGGTGGTCAGTATCGCTATGAGGATCTGCACGATCAGGGCAATACCCTGAAAGTGGCCAACCCTGCCGAGCAGCTGACCCGCTGGAGTTGGGCGATGTTTGTCGAGGATGAGTGGTCACTCACTGACAGCTTTGCCCTGACCGGTGGCGCCCGCATGGATCGGGACCAGAACTACGGTTCTCACTGGAGCCCTCGCCTCTACGGCGTTTGGCATCTGGATGACAGTTGGACCTTGAAAGGAGGCGTCTCGACCGGTTACCGCTCTCCTGACTTGCGGATGTCAGCGGCCAACTGGGGTCAGGTCACCGGTGGTGGTAGCCTGGATGGCATGCTGGTCGGTAATCCTGATCTCAAACCCGAGACTAGCGTGAGTGAAGAGATCGGCCTGCTGTGGAACGGTCATCAGGGCTTCAACGCCGGTGTTACCCTGTTCAACACCGACTTCAAGAACAAGATCTCCGAAGTGCGTCGCTGCACCAGCAAGAGTGATCCCGCTTGTACCCTCAATGGTCACAGTTATGACTTCATCAGTGATCGGGTCAACGTCGACAAGGCGAATATGCGCGGTGTCGAGGGGATGATGGATTGGGCCATCAACGAGGATTGGTCGGTCAGCTCCAGCTACACCTTTACCCAGTCCGAGCAGAAGAGTGGTCCACTGGCGGGCCATGCCCTCAACCAGATGCCCCGTCACATGTTCAACGGCAGTGTTGACTGGCAAACCACCGAGGATCTCAGCCTCTGGTCACGGGTCAACTTCCGTGGCGAGACCTCCGAGTACCTGAGTCGTGTGAAGATGGCGGAAGGGACCCCTTCCTACACCTTCTTTGATATGGGCCTGGTCTACAAGGCCAACAAGCATCTGGATCTGACTGCCGGGGTCTACAACCTGTTCGACAAGACAGTAGATTACAGTAGCTATGGCACTGTGCTGGATGGTCGCCGTTACAACCTGGGCGTGACTTACAACTTCTGATAGGGAACCTGTCATGCGGCCGCCATCTTCCGATGGTGGCCGTTTTTATTGCGCGTCCGTCAGGGGGCTATGCCTGATAGGGGGCGGCTTGCCAGGTATTGCGCCCCAGTCCCTTGGCCTGATACATGAGGGCGTCAGCCTGCCGTAGTAGCTGGTCGGCATCAGCCTCTCTCTCTGCGGCTACCCAGACTGCCCCGGTGCTGATGGAGAGGGTCACCTCGCCGCTGCTGGTGTACAGGGTTTGCCGGTTGCTCTCCAGGCAGATACGCTCGGCCCATTGTTCTGTCTCTGCCAGTGTGGCCAGCGGCAGCAGCAGGCAAAACTCCTCGCCGCCGATGCGAGCCAGCAGAGCCTCTTCGGGCAACAGGTTGGTCACAGTTGTGGCCAGCTTTTCCAGCAACAGATCCCCGATGCCATGACCAAAGCGGTCATTGGTCTCCTTGAAGTGATCCACATCGAACAGCAGCAGAGCACAGGGAGCCCCGCTTGCCAGTCGTTGCTCCATGGCGGGCATGAATGCCCGTCGGTTGAGCAGGCCGGTCAGGGGGTCGGTACTGGCTTGTTTCTCCAGTCTGGCGTTGGCGCGGCTCAACTCGGTGGTGCGGCTGGCAACGGCGCGGCGCAGTTGCACTATGTAGGCCACCATGATTAACACTCCGGCAAACAGTAGCCAGGGACCGAGATGGATGGGGTAGACGGTTTCGACATGCATCCACTTTCGGATGATCCGCTCTCGATCGCTCTCTTTGAGCTTGGCGAACCCCTCTTCCAGCCGGTGTAACAGGGCAAGGTCGCCCTTTTTCACTGCAAAGCGGATCTGGTCGGTATAGAGGTGGCGAACCGGAATAAAGCGGGTGGGATCGTCGGAGGTATAGATGTAGAAGTTGGCGACCTGCAGATCGGCGATAAAGGCTTTTATGTCGCCCCGAAAGGCCGCCGCCAGCAGGGTGTCATTGTCATTGAAGGTCTGCAGTCTGGTGCCGGGGAAGTAGCGTCTGGCGTAATACTCCTCGTAGCCACCGGCTACCACACCGACCGTTTCATGGAGCAGGTAGTAATGTACATCGGTGCCGCGCAGTTCGCTCGAGAAGAAGAGTTGGGAGTCGAGCTGGGCGAGAGGCCGGCCATAGTCGAACAGTTTGTCTCGCTCCGGCGACCAGAGCAGTCCGGCGTGAACATCCGCTTTCCCCTCATGGAGCAGGTCGAGGGAGCCTTGCCAGTCGACCAGCCTGAACTCGATCTTCTGGCCGGTCACCCTGGCATATTCACGCCACAAATCGATCAGCAGGCCATCCGGCTGGCCCGACTCATTGATATAGGAGAAGGGCTGCCAGGCTTTGGAGTTGGTAATGATGATCGGCTCATCCGGGGCTTTGGCCCAGACAGGCAGAGCAAGGGCGAGTAGCAGGAGCCCCCACCCGATACTGACTATGACTCCTGTCCTGGAAGAGGCCATCCTTGCTCCAATCCGTTGCCGTATACCGTCCCGTGGTCATCGATTATCACTGCCTTTCTCATCGAAGAACAAGCGCCCAAATGATGAAGTTTGCATGATGCAAATGGCGCCATGACAAGGCTGGCGGATAGAGTGACTACTTACAGCGGCAGGCTGATCCGCGCCTCCAGTCCCCCCTGTGGCCGATTGAGCAGGGTTAGCTCGCCGCCGTGCTGATGGACCAGAGTGCGGGCAATGGAGAGCCCGAGCCCCACGCTGCCTGACTCGGTGTTGCGCGCTTCATCGAGCCGCACGAACGGCTTGAACACATCCTCCAGCCGCGCCGGATCGATCCCCGGCCCGTTATCGCAGACCCGGATCAACAGCTCCTCCTTGCGCCGCTCCAGCGACACTTCTGCGCTGCCGGCATATTTGATGGCGTTGCCGATCAGGTTCTGCAGCACTCGGCGCAGGGTGTTGGCCCGACAGGCGTAGACCTCTTTGCCCTCCGCCAGACAGGTGACAGGCTGGCCGGTATCGGCATAGTCATCGCACAGGCTGACCAGCAGACTGACCAGATCCAGCTCGCGGGTAGCCTCCTGCTGCCCCTCCTCGCGAGCAAAGCTGAGGGTGGCCGCCAGCATCTGCTCCATCTGTTGCAGGGTCTGCTGGATCCGCTCCTTGTCCTCGCCATCGGCCAGAAATTCGGTACGCAGCCGCAGGCTGGTGATGGGGGTGCGCAGATCGTGGGAGATGGCCGCCAGCATCCGGGTTCTGTCCTGCACGAAGCGGTCTAGCCGGGTGTGCATCCGGTTGAAGGCCTGAATCGATTCGCGGATCTCGGTCGGCCCCTCCTCTTTCAAGGGCTCGATATCCTCGCCCCGTCCGAGCCGCTCCGCATTGCCTGCCAGCTGCTTGAGTGGGCGGGTGGCACGGCGAAACAGCAGCACCATCAGTCCGATCACCAGACTGGCGACCAGCATCAGATTGAGGGTGGTCTGCCACGACCAGCTGCCCGCCTCCTTGTCGACCAGCGAGCTGAACTGCAGCCAGCCCCCCTGCGGCAGTTCGATGGATCCGTAGAGCCTCATATCCCGTGGCGGGGGCGGCCCTTTGCGATCCCGCATCATGCGGGCATGATGTTCCCACGCCTTGCTGCGCTGAGTATCCTCTTTCAGCTCGGCGCTGATCTCGACGGTGAGGCCGGGGGGATAGTTGAGGCGCGAGCGCACCAGCTGCTCGAAGCGGGGGCTGCGGTTATCCGGTTGCAGCGGCTCGTCGGAGAGGCGCAGCAGCAGGGTCTCGCTGCGGCTCGCCTTGAGGATCTCGTCATAGAGGGACGGGGGGAGAGGGAGAGCAGCCGCACCACCGAGATGATCCGCTGCATGGCGTTGCGGCTGTTGACGAAGCCGAGCGCCTCCTCCCGATCCGTGCGATAGATCTGGATACTGAGCAGCTGGATCAGGATCAAGCCCGCCAGCGCCACTAGAATGATCTGGCCGGTCAGCCCCTTGGGCCACATCCGTGCCCACAGTCGTCGCAAGGTTCCCACTGCTTAAACCTGCGTCACGTCGGCGGAGAACATATAACCACCACCCCAGATGGTCTTGATCAGCTCCGGATTCTTGGGATCCCGCTCCAGCTTGCGGCGCAGGCGGCTCACCAGAGTATCGATGGCGCGATCGAAGGCTACCGCCTCGCGGCCACGGGCCAGATCCAGCAGTTGATCCCGGCTCAGCACTCGCTGCGGGCGTTCGAGAAACACCTTGAGCAGATCGAACTCGGCGGTGGAGAGGCTGAGACCCACCCCATCCTCATCGACCAGCTCTCGGCGATTGACGTCGAGTAGCCAGCGATCGAAGCGCAGATCCCGGGTCAGGGTTTCGGCGGCGGGTTGGTTATCCGCCTGGGTGCGGCGCATCACCGCCTTGATGCGCGCCAGCAGCTCGCGCGGATTGAAGGGCTTGGCCAGATAGTCGTCGGCCCCCATCTCCAATCCGATGATGCGGTCGGTCTCTTCCCCCATAGCAGTCAGCATGATGATGGGCAGGTTCGATTTGACCCGCAGCTCGCGGCAGAGGGTCAGACCATCTTCACCCGGCATCATCAGATCCAGCACCAGCAGGTCGAACTCCCGCTCCTCCAGCAGTCGCTTCATCTCCTTGCCATCCCGGGCGCAACTGACCCGCAGGCCGTGCTGTTCCAGAAAGCGTTTCAAGAGATCGCGGATCTCGCTGTGATCGTCGACCACCAGAATGTGGGTGTTGCCCTGGCTCATGAATACCTCCCCTGCTTAGCGTTGGCCCGAGTATACGAAAATCCGGACGGCGGTTTGTGTCAAAGTGTGCCAGATCCGCACGATGCCACACTCTGCTACAAAAAAGGGCGATGCTGGCAAAGTTCAGACACCGACAGGGTGTTTACTTGAGGGCAAGGCAAGAGCGCCTAACCAGAATCATCCCTACAGGAGATAGACCATGAAAAAGCTGACCAAAACCCTGCTGACCGCCACCCTGATCCTTGGCCTGCCGCTGGGTGCCTATGCAGCCAGTGAAGCAGCCCCCACCGGCCAGCCCGGTGCCATGGTGGATTGCCCGATGGACGGCGGCGGCATGATGGGTGGCAAACACCACGGTGGTCGCCACGACAAGATGGCTCGTATGCAGAACATGACCCCGGAGCAGATCCAGGCGAACCTGCAGCAACGTTATGACCGCATTGAAGATCCGGCCAAGAAGGCGGAGTTTATCAAGAAGCTCAACGAGCGCGCCGCCGGTATGACCAAGCACGCAGAAGCGATGAAGCAGTTCGCCGAAGCGAACCAGTAACAGCGCCTGCTGTTATCAACCCAAGGGTGGCCGAGGCCACCCTTTTTGTGATCGTATCGATCCATTTTCGCCCGAATCCTTATCTTGCTGTCGCTTATGTGAGCGATGGCAAACGCGCCGTGAGCGAATTGCAAGATAATGCCCGCTCATATAACAAGCTGCAGTTAGCAGTGGCCGAAAACAGGAGGGGGTATGGGTTGGGATCTGGGGACAATCAAGGGGCGATATACCGCCGTTTTTCTGGGATTCATGGTGGCGGTCTGTGTGCTGACCGTAATCGGCATCCAGTTATGGGTCAAACCCGAGCTGCAACGGGCGGGTGAGCAGAATCTGGTGCTGCGGGTCAGCGAGATTGCGACCGACATTCGCGATCAGCTCAACGGGGTGCAGAGCCAGTCACGCAGTATCACTCAGCTGGTTGCCCAACTGCCGAGTGAGCAAATCGATGCTGTTCTCCCTGCTCTGATCGATCAATATGGCAATGCCATGGTGTTTGGTGGCGGCATCTGGCCGATGCCGGATCAGCGGGAAGCCGGTCGCATCAAGTTCAGTACCTTCTTTCATCGGGATGGTGCCAACAAGCTGATCCCCAACACCTACTGGAACTCGGCCGAGGCGCCCAACTATTTCGAGCAGCCCTGGCACAGAGCCGGGCAGCAGGCGGCGAAAGGCATGTGTGTCTGGGCGGCGGCTTACAAGGATGGTGCCAGCCAACAGCCGCGCACCAACTGTGCCATGGGGATCTATCGTGACGGCTCCCTTTACGGAGTGTCTACCATCGATGTGACGCTGGGTTTCTTCAATGATCTGGTCGCCAAAAAAGAGCAGGAGATCGGTGGTCAGGTGATGATCGTCGAGGCCGACGGCAAGATCCTCAGCAAGAATGGTCGTTTGAGCGGGGATGTGGTGCTGGGCAACCTCTCATCTCACGGGGACTATCCCTTTGCCAGCGCCATCGCCAGCCTGCTGGGGCCGGGTAATGGCGCCGCGTTGCAGCGCACTACCTTTCAGGATCTGGGTGAAGAGCAGACATTGCTGATGCAACCCATCGAAGGAACCCCCTGGCTGTTGGCGGCGGCGCTGCCGACCAGCACCCTGACCCACGACAGTCAGGAGGTGCTCAAGACGCTGGCTGCGATCCAGCTACCGCTAGTGGTGCTGCTGTTTGCGCTGATGTTGATGGCCATCAAGCAGCTGGGCAGTCGACTCGACACCCTCAAGCAGAACATCGATGCGCTCTCGGCCGGAGATGCTGATCTGACTGCCCGGATCCGGGTCAAGGGGCACGATGAGCTGGACCATATCGCTCAATCGGTGAACCGCTTTATCGCCTATCTGCAGCAGATGATGTTGCAGGTGACCGAGACCACAGAGCTGATTACCCGTGAATTGGCCCAGCTGGATCAGCAGACGGGGCAGGCCAGACGCATTCTCGGTGAGCATGCCGCCGAGACCGATCAGATAGTGACAGCCCTGACCGAGCTCAGCTCCACTGCCGACAATGTGGCGCACCACGCGAGCGATTCCGCCAGCTTTACCGAGTCTGCCAATGGTCAGGCGATTCAGTCCCGTCAGGTAGTGGGTCAGGCCTCTGCCAGTGTGGCGGCGCTGATCGATGAAGTGGATCTTGCTGCGACCAAGGTATTGGGGATGCAGGAAGATGCTCGCCAGATCAGCAGTGTACTCAGCGTGATCGGCGATATTGCTGCCCAGACCAACCTGTTGGCACTCAACGCGGCCATCGAGGCGGCGCGGGCCGGTGAGCAGGGGCGCGGTTTTGCCGTGGTTGCTGATGAGGTGCGCGCACTGGCGGCGAGAACCCAGAATAGCACTGCCGAGGTGGGGAGCATGCTCTCCCGGTTGACGCAGGGGGTGGCCGAAGCCGTGGTGGCCATGGAGCACACCAAGCAGAGCTGTCAGGCGGCGACCGAGCATACCGAGCAGGTGACAGGCGGGCTCGACAAGATGGCGGATGCCGTGGTGCAAATAAACGATCTGGGTACCCAGATTGCGACTGCGGCAGAGGAGCAGAGCCGGGTGACCGAAGAGATCAACCGCAACATGGTCACGATCCGCGACATGGTCAATTTGCTGGTGGATAACGGTCAGAATACCGAACAGAGTTCGGCCACCCTGCTGGAGTCCAATCGCCAGCTGGTGGCGTTGGTACATCGCTTCAAGGTGTAACAAACCGATAATGAAAGAGGGGGAGCCCGGTGCTCCCCCTCTTGCTATCTGTGCCGATGCGGGCGTGCAGCCACTCCACCGGACGAGCAAACTTAGCCCTGAGCCTTGTCGGTCAGGTCTACTTTCTTGACGGTATCACCTTCGAACTTGATAACGACGTTCTTCTTGGCTGCGTCGGTATCTTTCAGCAGGGTTTTGGTGGTTTCTGCCAGCAGCGGAGAGGCCTTCTTCAGGGCATCCAGATCATAAGTCCACACTTCCAGACCGGATTCGGTCTTGGTGGTGGCAGGAGCACCCAGCTTCTCTTTAATAGCCTGCTTGTTGGAGCCGCCTTCCTTGATATCCAGTGCCGTCTTGATGGCTTCGTTGGATGCGCTGTCCACTGCACCGGATACGGCGGTATTAGCTGCATCCTTGACGCTGCTGGTGACGCTGTCGGTCAGCGAGTCCATCAGGCCAGCATTGGCAAACAGGGGCAGGGTGGTGAGGGCTACCAGCAAAGTCTTTTTCATTTTTTACAGATTCCATTGGTTCAAATGAGGCGGCTATGGAACCAATAAAAGAGCTGGGTGTCAAGTGAGGCAGTTATTGAGCGGTCTGTTAACTGTGTCTCATTTTTCACCAGCTGCAAATAGTTTTGGGATCTCCCGCACCAGCCAGCTTTTGGCCTTGCCCATGGTGTCTCGCCGCCAGGCCAGCACGACCTGGAGTTGATGGCGATATTCGGGGCTGATCACCTTGAGTCGTCCGGCCCGGATGTCCTCCTTAATCCAGCTTTGTGGCATGGTGCCGACGCCGATCCCTGCCAGCAGGGCATCCCGTTTCTCTGTCATGGTGCTGACGGTGAGGCGCGGCTGCTTGTCCAGCAGGCGGTAGGTAAGTACCGGTTTGCGCAGGGCGGTATCGGCCACCGCGATGGCGCGGTAGCGGCGCAGGGTCTCGTCGGCCAAGGGTTCGGGCTCCTGATGCAGCGGATGATCGGGATGGGCGACGTAGAGCATCACCTCGTCCTTGATCACCTGATGCTTGATGCCGGTCATCATGATGTCCGGATTGATGGAGGAGATAAGCAGATCGGCACGGCCATCTTCGAGACACTCCCAGCTACCCGCCAGCACCTCGGCACGCAGCCGCAGTCGGGTATCGGTCTGCTCGGCCAGCTTCTCCACCAAGGGGTAGAGGGCCTGCACCGGGACCAGCGCATCGACGGCGACTGTGATGTCGGTCTCCCAGCCACGGGCCAGCGCCCGGGTCTCACCTACCAGATGTTCGGCTGCCTCCAGCAACACCCGGCCGCGCTCCAGCAGCATGCGTCCCGCCGGGGTGAACTTGGTGCGGTGGCCGCTGCGGTCAAACAGCATGGCATCCAGTTCGTCTTCCAGCTTCTGCACCGTATAGCTCAATGCCGAGGGCACCTTGCCCAGCTCGTCGGCCGCCGCCGCAAAGCTACCGCGGCGGTCGATGGCATCCAGCACCCGGATTGCCTCCAGGGTCAGCGCCCGCTCCTTGTTCGATTCCTTGGCCATTCCTCACCTTCAATTTTTTTGAATATGTTTGCCAGTTTATCTCGCTAACAAGTTAGGTCATGTCACTTTAATATTCAATCAACGCTTAGGCAGGAACGTCGAGCGGCCAAATATGCGGGTAGTTCCGCACTGTGACACACCAAATCGGTCTGTCTGATGTCGGTGAAAGAACAACACACTATTTGAATAACCTCTTGCATGGATGCATTGATTCTGGCCGAGCTGGCCTTGGCAATGACATATAAAACAAGAGAGTGAATGAACATGAAAAACGTAATCAAGATGCTGGCCGTTGCAGGCCTGATGACCACTGGTTTCGCCCAAGCTTCCGTACCGGCTGACTTCAATGCCATGCCCGGCGTGCTGTTTGTGAACTGGAACGCCACTGCCGCAATGGATGGCAAAGCCAATCCGATGCTTGAAGTGCGTGACGAGTCTGGCGATCTGCTGGCATCAGTCCACGCCAATCTGACAGGCACCCAGCAGGTGCGGATCCCGAGCCGTACCCAGGGCAACCTGACCGTCAGCCTGGCTGACCAGAGCAGCGAATACCGTATTCCGTTCGGCATCGGTAGCGGCAAACAGCGTTAATCAACCATCCCGGTAGGTGAGGAGCACACCATGATGCAATTGAGAGCCGCAGAAGCGCGGGGCAAGGCCAATTTTGGCTGGCTGGACGCGCGCCACAGTTTCTCCTTCGGTCACTACTATGACCCGGAGTGGATGGGGCACTCGGTACTGCGGGTGATCAATCAGGATCTGGTTGCGCCGGGTGGCGGATTCGCCACCCACCCTCACGCCAATATGGAGATCCTCACCTGCGTGCTGCAAGGCACCATAGAGCACAAGGACAGCCTCGGCCATGCCGAGCAGATCCCGGCAGGGGATTTCCAGCTGATGAGCGCAGGCAGCGGGATCCGCCACAGCGAGTACAACCCCTCGCAGGCGGATCCTCTCTCCCTGTTGCAGATCTGGATCGAGCCGAACGAGTTCGGCACGCCACCCGGATATCAGCAGAAGAAGATCGAGTCCAGACCGGGCATGACGCTGGTGGCGTCACCGGATGGCGAGGCGGGATCCTTCGTGATCCGCCAACAGGCCCGCGTATGGCGGCTGGAACTGGCCCCGGGTGAGACGCTCGAATGGGGACTGGCTGGCCGACACGGTTACCTGCAGATGATTTCAGGGGAGTTGACCGCCAACGGTCTGGCTGCCCGACCCGGCGACGGGGTACTCAGTCGTGATGAATACCGGTGGGAGCTGGTTGCGACCAGTGCCAGCCAAGCCCTGTTATTTGACCTACCCTGAAGCAGTCAGCGGTGATGTGACACAAACGAGGAAGATGAAATGGACAAGATGAAAGATGTAGCGCTGCTGGCGGGTCGTGTACTGCTGGCGCTGATGTTCGTAATGGCGGGCTGGAGCAAGATCGGCGGCTATGCCGGAACCCAGGGCTATATGGAAGCGATGGGCGTACCGGGTTTTATGTTGCCGCTGGTAATCCTGCTTGAGCTGGGTGGTGGCCTTGCCGTCGTGCTGGGTCTCTTTACCCGCAGCCTCTCCTTGCTGCTGGCCGGTTTCACCCTGATGGCTGCCTTTATTTTCCACTATCAGCCTGCCGAACAGATGCAGATGCTGATGTTTATGAAGAACGTCTCCGTTGCCGGTGGTTTCCTGGCGCTGGCGGCGGCCGGAGCAGGGGCTTTCAGTGTGGATGCCCGTCTCGGCAAAAACTGGTAATGCCCTGAAGAGTCAAGTTTTCCAATGCCTTTTGGCCGGTGCAACTGCACCGGCTTTTTTCTGTCTACGTTTTCCGGATAGGTGACGCGACGGCACAAATCTGCGGCGCCCCTCATGGTTCAGCGGTTTGCCCGCCTGCTGGCCACAAGTGCCTTTTGCATCTTATCCCCCGATCCCTGACAATTCCCTCTCTTGTGAAGTGACGGAAATGGCTCGCCTTTTCCCTCGCCCCCTCTCATCCACAGGCGGGAATTGCTCATGTTTACCCTCTACCACTCCAATCAGCTGGATCTGCTCAAAGAGCTGCTGGTGAGCCGCATCCGGCAGGCCCCTCTCTCTCACCCCTTCGATCGGGAGCAGATCCTGGTGCAGAGTCCGGGCATGGCCCAGTGGCTCAAGCTGGAGCTGGCCAAAGCCTTCGGCATCGCCGCCAATATCGATTTCCCGCTGCCCGCCAGCTTTATCTGGGAGATGTTCACCCGGGTGCTGGCAGATGTGCCGCGTCAGAGCCCCTACAACAAGGGATCCATGAGCTGGCAGCTGATGACCATTTTGCCCGCCTTGCTGGAGCGCCCCGCCTTTGCCTCGCTTGCCGCCTATCTGGGCGGAGGAGATGAGACGGATCCTGCCAAGGAGCCCGAGCAGGTGCGGTTGTGGCAGCTCTGCCAGAAGGTGGCGGATCTCTTTGACCAGTATCTGGTCTACCGGCCGGACTGGATCGCTCGTTGGGAAGAGGGGGAAGGATTGAGTCAGGAGCTGGCCGGGGTGAGCGGTCAGGATTGGCAGCCGGAGCTGTGGCGTGAGCTGGTGGCCCGCACTCTGGCACTCTCTCCGAGCGGCTACCACCGTGCCAACCTCTACGAGGAGTTTATCCACGAGCTGGCGCGTACCGCCGATCTGCCGGGCAAGCTGCCGCAGCGGGTCTTTGTGTTCGGCATCTCGGCGCTGCCGCCGCGCTATGTGGAGGCGCTGCTGGCCCTCGGCAGTCGGCCGGAGGTGGAGGTGCACCTGTTCGTCACCAACCCCTGCCGCTACTACTGGGGGGATCTGCTGGATCGCAAGACCCTGGCTCGGTTGGAGAACAAGCTTAAACCCGGCACCGATATCGAGACATTGCAAGGCCCCGCCAACCCGCTGCTCGCCTCCATGGGCAAGCTGGGACGCGACTACCTGCATCAGCTGATGGAGCTGGAGGTGCCGCAAATCGAGGCCTTCGTCGATATCGACGAGGTGGATGCCAAGGGCAATGTCAGCCTGCTGCGCGCCATCCAGAAGGATGTGCTGGAGCTGGCCGAACGGGGCGCCGGTCAGTTCGATCTCGACAGCAGCCACCACAAGAGCCCCATCAGCCCGGCGGATGGATCCTTGCAGATCCACGCCTGCCACGGCCCGATGCGTGAACTCGAGGTGCTGCACGACCGGCTGCTGGCGCTGTTCGAGCAGGACCCGTCCCTCACCCCGAAAGATGTGGTGGTAATGATGCCGGATGTGAACAGCTACGGCCCTTATATTCAGGCGGTGTTTGGCGCGCGCGGCCAGATCCCGTTTGCGGTCTCGGATCGTGCGGCGAGTCAGGAGAGCCCGCTGCTGCAAAGCTTCCTCGCCCTGCTCAGGCTGCCCAACGCCCGCTTCGGGGCAGGGGAGCTGCTCGCCATTCTCGAGGTGCCCGCCGTGCTACGCCGCTTCGAGCTGGATGACGACGAGTTCAACCAACTGCGGGTCTGGGTGCAGGAGACCGGCATCCGCTGGGGGCTGGACGACGGCTACCCCGTCCGGTTCGATCTGCCGCCCATGTCCGGCAACAGCTGGCTGTTCGGCCTGCGCCGCATGCTGCTCGGCTTTGCCATGGGGGATGGCGAGCCGGTGGCGGGCATCCTGCCCTACGCCGATATCGAGGGTCAGCAGGGGCTGGCACTCGGCAAGCTCGCCTGGTTTGTCGATTCGCTGGCCGAATTCCTGCCCCGCCTGCAACAGGCGCAGCCGCTGGCCGAGTGGAACGCCTGCCTGCTGGCGCTGCTGGAGCGTTTCTATCTGGCCGACGAGGATGAAGAGCGTCAGCTCCAGCTTATTCGCAGCCAGCTGGCCGAGTGGCAGACCCGACTTGGCGAGGCCCGTTTCGAGCAGCCCATTACCGCCGACCTGCTGCAGGACTACCTCGGTAGCGTGCTGGGGGAGTCCCGCTCCAGCCAGCGCTTCCTCGCCGGTCAGGTCAACTTCTGCACCCTGATGCCGATGCGCTCCATCCCCTTCAAGCAGGTCTGCCTGCTCGGCATGAACGACGGCGTCTACCCGCGCACTCTGGCCCCCATGGGGTTCGACTTGATGGCGGTGGCGTCGCGGCGCGGGGATCGCTCCCGTCGTGATGATGACCGCTACCTTTTCCTCGAGGCACTGCTCAGCGCCCAGCAGGGGCTCTATATCAGCTATCAGGGCTTCAGTGCGCAGGACAACAGCGACAAGGTACCCTCAGTGCTGCTGGCGGAGCTGATCGACTATGTGCGACAGGGCTTCATGCTGGCGGGGGATGAGGATCTCGACGACGAAACCTCCGGCAAGCGGCTGCTCAAGCACCTGATGGTGGCGCATCCGCTCACCCCCTACAGCCGCAACTACTTCTATCCGGAGCCGGGTTCGCGCCTCTTTACCTATGCCGCCGACTGGTTGCCCGCCCTCAATCCGGTGCGTGGCGCGGCCAACTTCCAGAGTGGCGAGCTGCCTTTGCCCCCCGAATGGGGCAAGGAGCAGGGGCTGGAGCTGGCCGAGCTGCTGCGCTTCTATCGCCAGCCCACCAAATATTTCCTCAACCGCCGCCTCAAGGTGTGGTTTGAGCTGAACGAAGCCAACATCGAGGACAGCGAGCCATTCGAGCTGGATGGCCTGCAACATTATCAGCTGAAAGATCTGCTGCTCGATGCCCATCTGGCGGAAGGAGATAGTACCGAGCGGCGCGAGCGGTTGCAGCTTACCGGCCTGCTGCCGCAAGGGTGGTTCGGCAGCCTGCTGCTGGACGATCTGGATGCCGAAATGGGCACGCTGGCGGATCGGCTGCGCCCTTGGGTTGCGGCCAATGAGTCAGAAAAACAGGCGGTGGAGATCGATATCTCGCTGACTCAGGGCCAGCTGCAAGGGTGGATCGACACCCAGAAGGGGCGCTTGCTGGTGGTCAAACCCGGCAGCTTCAACGGCAAGGATCTGCTGCTGGGCTGGATCCAGCACCTCTGCCTCTCATTGAGCAGCGCCCCCGGCGACACCCTGCTGTTCGATGCCAAACAGAGCCTGCGGTTAGCCAAGCTCGCAGCCGACGAGGCGCGGCCCAAGCTGGCGGCGCTGGTGGCGTGCTGGGCACAGGGGATGAAACGGCCGCTGCCGTTTTTCCCCAACACCGCCTGGGATTGGCTCAAGGCGATCGAGAAGGATCCCGACAAGCCGGAGGCGGCCGACAAGGCGGCTCTCACCCGTTTCAACGGCGGCTGGATGATCAATGGGGAGGGGCAAGACGTTTACGTCGCCCGCTGCTTCCCCGAACTCGATGACGAGGTGCTGGGTCAGTTGCAGGCGCTGGCCCGCGAACACCTGACCCCGCTGCTCAAGACCCTGGAGGAGCTGAAATAATGGCTAACCCGCTCAATACCCTGCGTTTTCCCCTCCATGGTGAACGACTGATCGAAGCCTCTGCCGGTACCGGCAAGACCTACACCATCGCCGGTCTCTACCTGCGCCTGCTGCTGGGTCACGGCCCGCTCATTGAGGAGGGGGCCGATGCCGGTCAGCCGAGCGCCCACGAGCGGCCGCTCTCGGTGACCGAGATCCTGGTGGTGACCTTTACCGAAGCGGCCACCGCCGAGCTGCGCGGGCGGATCCGCGGTCGCATTCACGAGGCGCGGCTCGCCTTTATGCGCGGTCATAGCAGTGACACCCTGCTGGCCCAACTGCTGGCCGAGGTGGAGGATCACGAGCTGGCGGCCCGCCGCCTGCTGGCCGCCGAGCGGCAGATGGACGAGGCGGCGGTCTTTACCATCCACGGCTTCTGCCAGCGGATGCTCAAGCAGAACGCTTTCGAATCGGGTGCCCTCTTTGAAACCGAATTTCTTACCGACGACAGCCAGCTCAGGCTGCAGGCGGTGAGCGACTACTGGCGATCCGAGTTCTATCCGGTGGATAAAGCCCTCGCCAGCGCCGTGCGCGCGCTCTGGCCGAGCCCCGCCGCCCTGCTGCGGGAGATGGGCAGCTGGCTCGACAACAGCGAGCTGGAGATCCACCCCGCGCTGGGGGACGAGACCCTCGCCGCCCGCCATCAGGCGGCCATGGCCTGCATCGCGGCGGTGAAGAGTGAATGGCTGGCGCAGATGGACGAGATCCGCCGCCAGACCGACGGCCAAATCAGCCGCTACACCGGCAAGAACTACGAAGGGTGGCTTGCCAAGATAGCCGACTGGGCACAGGACGAGAGCAGTGGCTACGCCATTCCCAAGGAGCTGGAGCGCTTTGGCCAGATGGTGCTGGAGGAGAACCT
The DNA here is from genome assembly GCF_051919185.1 of Aeromonas sp. 97A. Classification (NCBI taxonomy): domain Bacteria; kingdom Pseudomonadati; phylum Pseudomonadota; class Gammaproteobacteria; order Aeromonadales; family Aeromonadaceae; genus Aeromonas; species Aeromonas sp. 97A. Next base: position 3,960,460 of record NZ_JBQBFF010000001.1, read on the forward strand.
CAAGAAGGGGGGCGCTGTGCCGACCCTGCCGCTGTTCAGCCAAATCGATGAGCTGCTGGCGAGCCGCCCCGGTATTCGGGATCTGATCCTGCAACGGGCGGCCAAAGTGGTGCGCAGCCGGATGCAGGCGAGCAAGCGGCAGGCTCATCAGCTCTCGTTCGATGACTTGCTCAAAGACCTCGACGGGGCGCTTGGCTCAAGCCTTGGCGAGCGGCTCTGCGAGCGCATTCGCGCCACCTACCGGGTGGCGATGATCGATGAATTTCAGGATACCGACCCCCAGCAGTACCGCATCTTCCATCGTCTCTACGGCGGCCACACCGACACGGCGCTGTTGATGATCGGTGACCCCAAGCAGGCCATCTACGGCTTTCGTGGCGCCGACATCTTTACCTACATTCAGGCGCGGCGAAATGTGAGCGCCCACTACACCCTCGGGCGCAACTGGCGCTCCAGCAGTGCGCTGGTGGGGGCGGTCAACGGCCTGTTCGAGCGGGCAAAAGATCCCTTTATCTACGAGGCTGATATCCCCTTCCTGCCGGTGGAGGCGCAGGGCAAGAGCAAGGCGCTGCTGCTCGATGGCGTCACCGCCCCTGTGCTCCACTGCTGGCAGCTGACCGGCCAGCCGACCTTCAATCGGGGGGATTACCAGAGCAAGATGGCCCGCGCCACCGCCGCCGAGATCCACCGCCTGCTCACGCTGGCCCGCGAGGGCAAGGCGCTGATCGGCGACAAGGCGGTGAAGGCCGGGGATATCGCCGTGCTGGTGCGCACCGGCTCCGAGGGCAAGCTGGTGCAGCAGGAGCTGGCACGGCTTGCCATCGCCTCCGTCTATCTGTCGAACCGTGAGAGCGTGCTGGAACAGGTGGAGGCGCGGGAGATCCTGCTGATTTTGCACGCCTGCCAGAACCCGAGCGAAGAGCGCAGCCTGCGGGCGGCGCTGGCGACCGGCCTGTTTGACCTCGACGCCAAGGCGCTCGATGGGCTGGCCAGCGACGAGCGAGCGTGGGAGAGCGCGGTGCAGGAGTTTATGGAGTACCGCAAGATCTGGCACCGCCGCGGCGTGCTGGCGATGCTGCGGGCCCTGCTGCACCGGCGCAATCTCGCCTCTTCGCTGTTGGCGAGCCCCTACGGCGAGCGGCGGTTGACCAACTTCCTCCATCTCGGCGAGCTGCTGCAACAGGTGAGCAGCGAGCTGGACGGGGAATATGCCCTGCTGCGCTGGCTGGGGGAGGCGGTGAGTCGCCCCAACGGGCAGGATGCGGAGCAGGTACTGCGCCTCGAATCCGAGCGCAAGCTGGTGCAGATCGTCACCATCCACAAATCCAAGGGGCTGGAGTATCCGCTGGTGTTCCTGCCCTTTATCTGCAGCCACAGAACCGCCGAGACCCCGCTCTATCACGAGGCGGATGAGGCGGGCAATCGCACCATTCTCGATCTGACCGGCGCCGACTCGTCGCTCGCCGAAGCGGACAGGGAGCGCCTTGCTGAAGATCTGCGGCTGCTCTATGTGGCGCTGACCCGGGGCGTCTACGCCACCTGGCTGGGGCTGGCACCGGTGCGGGCGGGGGCGGGCAAGTCGGAGAAGACAGACCTGCACCATACCGCCATCGGTTACCTGCTGCAAAAGGGCGAGGAGGGGGATGCGCAGACGCTGGCCACCGCCCTGACCGAGCTGGCACAGGTGCTGCCCGGGGTAGCCGTCGGTGAGCCCTCGCTCACCCGTCCGGCCCCGCTGCCGCCAGAGGAGGAGCAGCTGGGCGAGCCGCAGGTGCGCCACTTTACCGGCTCCCTTGAGCGGGACTGGTGGATCAGCTCCTACTCCGGGCTGGCGGCGCAGGGTCACGGTCACAGCAAGGGCGTGCTTGCCAACCCCGGCTTCGATGACGAGGTAGTGACCGAGGCGGCTGCATTGCTTTCCGAGCAGCCGGAGGAGGCGCCCCAGCCCTCCATCTTTACCTTCCCGAAAGGGGCGCGCCCCGGCACATTGCTGCACAGCCTGTTCGAGACCATCGATTTTCAGAGCGCCGCGGGCGAGCCGTTGGCAGAGCATATCGCCAGTCTGTTGCTGCAAGACGGCTTCGACGAAAACTGGGCCCCTGTGTTGCAACAGCAGGTGGAGGCGGTGCTCGATACTCCGCTCGATACCGGCTTTGGCGAGCCGGTGCGGCTGCGGGATCTGGCCCCCGAGCGCAAACAGGTGGAGCTGGAGTTCTTCCTGCCCATGGGACGGGTGACGGCACCGGCGCTGACTGCGCTCTGCCAGCAGCACGACCCGCTGTCGCGGGGCAACAAGCCGCTGAGCTTTGCCACCGTGCAGGGGATGCTCAAGGGCTTTATCGATCTGGTGTTCGAGTGGCAGGGGCGCTGGTATCTGCTCGACTACAAATCGAACCACCTCGGCATGAGCCCCGCCGATTACAGCCGTCCGGCGCTGGAGCGGGCGATGGCGGAGCATCGCTACGACCTGCAATACCAGCTCTACTCGCTGGCATTGCACCGGCTGCTCACCCTGCGCCTGCCGGGCTACGACTTCGAGCAGCACTTTGGCGGCGTTTTCTATCTGTTCCTGCGCGGCATGCCGCAGAGGGGCATTTTCCATACCCGCCCGAGCCGTGAACTGGTGCTGGGGCTGGATGAGTTGTTTAGAAACGGTGATCGCTCTGGCGGTGTTTCATCAAGAGAATTAAACGAGGTAGAGGCATGAGCGGCACCATGATCAGCACCGCAGCCAGCGCAATGATGGTTGAACGGTTGAAAACACTGGCGCTGGCTGGCCGCATCCGCCAGCTGGATCTGCAATTTGCCCGGCTGGTGGCCGACCTTGGCGGCAGCCCCGAGCTGGTGCTGGGGGCGGCGCTCACCTGCTTCGAACTGGGGCGTGGCCATGTCTGTTTGCCGCTTGAAATGTTGACTGCCGGATCCCTGCGCCCGTTCGGGCTGGATCCCCAGCAGAGCCTGGATCTGCTGGGAGATCTGGCGGATCCTGCCCGCTGGCCCGCGCTGTTTGCAGAGAGTCCCCTGGTTGGTACGGAACATGATGAGGGGCTCGTCCCGCGCTGGCCGCTGCGGCTGTGGCACGGGCGGCTCTATCTCACCCGCTACCACGATTTTGAACTGGGGGTGGCCCGCCATCTGCGCGCTTTGAGCGAACGTGCCGAATGGCCGGAGATTGCACCGGCTCTGTCGCGGCTGTTTGCCCGCGACTACGGGTTGGTGTTCGCGGCGCTGCTCAAGGCCCGCCTCGCCCCCGACTTCTCGGCCCGCCACTTTATCGAGAAGTATCTGGATCTGGTGTTCCCCAATGAAGTGGATTGGCCCGCCATCGAGGGGCTGCTGGCCAGCGCCCAGGCGGCGAGCGACTTGAGCAAGCTGGATGCGCTGGTGCCCGAGGCGCTCTGCTGCAACGGCCAGAAGCTGGCGGCGGCCACTGCGGCGGCGCGCCCCTTTGCGGTGATTTCGGGTGGCCCCGGCACCGGCAAGACCACGACTGTGGCCAAACTGCTCGCCATTCTGGTGGAGACCGGGCTGCAAGCAGGCAAGGCACCGGCGATCCGGCTGGTGGCCCCCACCGGCAAGGCGGCGGCGCGCCTCACCGAGAGTATCGGCTCTGCCCTGCAGGCCCTCGATCTGCCCCCCGAGTGGGTGGAGGCGATCCCCACCGAGGCGGGCACTCTGCATCGGCTGCTCGGGGTCATTCCGGGGCGCAGCCAGTTCCGCCACCACGCGGGCAACCCGCTGCACCTCGACCTGCTGGTGGTGGATGAGGCCTCCATGGTCGACTTGCCGATGATGGCGCGCCTGCTCGATGCGTTGCCCAGCCACGCTCGCCTGATCCTGCTCGGCGACAAGGATCAGCTCGCCTCGGTGGAGGCGGGGGCCGTGCTCGGCGATATCTGCAGCTTTATCGAACAGGGCATCAGCCCCGCGCAGGCGGAGTGGCTCTCCCGCCAGACCGGCTACCGCTTGCAGGGTACGCCCGCGGGTGCTCCGGTACGCGACAGCCTCTGCTTGCTGGCCAAGAGCTGGCGCTTTGATCAGCATTCGGGCATCGGCCAGCTGGCGCGCGCCTGCAACAGCGGCGATGCCGCGGCGGTGGAATCAGTCTGGGGCGCAGGATTCGCCGATATCAGCCTGCACCCCTGGGCGGGGGAGGCCTACGATGCCCTGATTGCTCAGGGGGTAGCCGGTTACGGCAGCTATCTGAAGGCGGCCCGCGCGGGGGAAGCGCCCGCCGCCGTATTCAAGGCATTCAACAGCTTCCAGATCCTCTGCGCCCTGCGCGATGGCCCGTTCGGGGTACTGGGACTTAACGAGCGGCTGGAACTGGCCCTGTCACGGGCTGGCCTGATTGCCCGCGATGGCGACTGGTATGCCGGCCGCCCGGTGATGGTGGTGCGCAACGACCACGGGGTCGGCCTCTACAACGGTGATATGGGGCTCTGCCTGCCCGACGAAACTGGCCGGTTAAAGGTATGGTTTGAGCAGCCGGACGGTACCCTGCGTGCCCTGTTGCCCAGCCGCTTGCCGCCCCACGAGACAGTCTACGCCATGACCATCCACAAATCCCAGGGTTCGGAGTTTGCCCATACCGTGCTGGTGTTGCCCGACAGCCCCAGCCCGCTGCTGACCCGCGAGCTGGTCTATACCGGCATCACCCGCGCCAAGTCCCGCCTCGATCTCTACGGCGATCGTGCCCTGCTGGCACAAGCGGTTCGGAAAAAGACCGAGCGTTATTCCGGATTGGCGGAGAGGTTGGGGGTGAATAATTGATTTCAGTTTATAGTTAGGAATTTTAGATTTTACCGTGTGTTTTTTATGGAGAAGGGAAAAATGGATTTTTTTCAAGATAATTGTTCCTGATGAAAAACAGCATGTTAATTTTAAGTCAGTTTTACATGATGCTTATCATTTAGAGAGACAAATATTCTCTCAATGGGCTGATGGATTTATAGACCGAGATGGAAAAATAGTTAAAGAGTTCCAGACAACATTTAACTCAACATTTTGGGAAGTATATTTATATAGAGTTTTTAAGGAGTTAGGGTTCTCTATCAAGTGGCAGAATCCATCTCCTGATTTTCACTTAGCTAAAGGATATTGTGAATTTATAGTAGAAGCTGTTGTTTCTAACTCTGCAGATGGCAAGGCAAAAGAGTGGGAAAAAACTTTTACAAAAGAATCTATGGAGTCCATCAAGAGGTTCAAGAAAATAAATCACGAAGCAATGGTTAGACTGTCTAACTCAATATTATCTAAATATCGACTGTATGTTAATAAATATAAATATCTCGAACATGTAAAAGGGAAGCCATTTGTAATAGCTGCTGCTCCATTTGAGCAGCCTTGGTTTAACTTGCAATATACGAGACCAATATGCTCTGTTCTGTATGATCATTATGTTGATGAGGATGAATATTTAGATAATCCAGGTAACTACCCAAAAGGACCTCCTGTTAAAAAACTTGGTTTTATAGAGAAGGAGAATGGTGCTGAGATTCAGCTGGGATTATTCACTAATGATCGGATGAAAGATGTTAGTGCTGTAATTTTCTCCTGTACTGCAACATGGGGAAAGTTAAGCGCTATGAAGCATAATTTTTTTAGTGGCTGTAAGGTCGACACCGTTTGGTCTATAGATCAATATGGTACTCCGGAGAAGAGGTCACAAGACCTGAGGGAGTATCATGAAAAAGTTGTTGATGGGCTATATGTATTTCACAATCCATATGCGACATATCCTTTGTCTCCTGAAGTATTCAGTAATCAGGGGATAGCCCAGTATAATTATTTTGTTGATGATGAAAGCGTACATGCTATTGGGGTTGAGAATAGTCTTTTATATAGAAGTGTTGTTGATTTGAGACCAGTCAAAGGAAAGTCTAGGTTTAACTTTATGAGGATGTTCGAGTCTTAAATATATTGTGGTGATTTGTTATTATGAGATGCTATGGCTGCTACTTACATTCAATAATTTATGAATGCCATTTCTCATCAATCTTATATGTTGGGCTTCGCAGGCACAGCACCAACCGACCGATTGTGTAGGTTGTGGTTGAGCGTAGCGAAGCCCAACGTTTACTGCATCATCTCTTTTTTCCTTCCCCTCATCCCCGGCCCTTCTCCCGCAAGGGGAGAAGGGAGGTTTGGCCCCGTGGCTATATCTCGAATTTACACGCGATTGCGAATACCATATCCCCGATGCTGCTTTATCCCCTCTCCCTCTGGGAGAGGGCTAGGGTGAGGGGAGCAGGTTTACACAATGCCCATTTCGTAAAATCGGGTAGGGTGCAATGAACGAAGTGAATTGCACCGCCCATATTTATCTTGCAAAATGGTGGGATACTTTTCGTTTTTAATAATGAATCAGGCAGTAAAATGACAATTCATAGTTTTAAAAGTGAACGGCAAAAAAACATGCTGCTTGGGGTTGGCTTTATATTTCTGGTTGTTCTATGGTTGGCAAGTATCTTATTCAAGACAAAATTATCAGATAAAACACTTATTGCTGACTTGGTTCCTGAGTCGCTCACCTACATTACTATCAGTACGTTATTTGGATTAGTTGGTGCGATAGTAACTGCTTTTCGATGTCCCAGACGTCATGCCTTAAAATATATTGCAAAAGCGTTTGGTAATTGCTTCTTTATGATGCTTATAACGTCATGGTATGGCTATGATATGTACGTCTATTATTATCCAGATAAAGTGATCAGTTATGATACGGAATATAAAGTGGTTCATCCCGGACCATCCAAAGGCAAATACGGCCGTTGTGAGGCAGGCTTAAAAATAAAAGATAAGCATACAGGGCATTGGTTTGATCTTTGTTACAGTGATAGTGAGCTTGGTAAGGCACAGATTCGGAATTATGGTGAGGTATGGGTGAAAACTAGGGTTAACGAGGCGGGTTCATACCTGGAGAGCTACAAGGTATATCCAGACAAATCTTATTTTTCTATCCCCTCACCGCCAACCGCTCTCCAGCAAGTAAATAAGGGATAATCTCGTTCCCGCGCCCAGATTAAGTTTCTCCAATCGAACCGGTGTTGTTGGCGATCATATTTCCGGTGCTGCTTTATCCCCTCTCCCTATGGGTGAGGGGAGCGGGTTGGCACAATATGCTGCACTTGGTCACCCCTCTTGCGCCGCCCGATTATTCCATCCCCCAAATGACTGAATCGTGAGTTAAATCCGGTAAATGGGGCGCGCTTGAGCCACACTTATGGCCACCCTGATTCAGCCTGCGCCGTGAGTGGCCGATAACCGTGGAAACGTTGGTGCGGTGGGGTTCTGGCTGACAGATCTGTTGCAATATGCCAAGGTAGCGCCTCACGACAACAGCGCGATTTCCCGTGGTGGCGCGGGGCGGAAGAACAAGGATAACTGCTATGGTGCAGGACAGTGACACGATCAGGATCTCGGATGTCAGCGAGGCCGTGGTGCATGGCATTCTGGAGGTGACCAGCGATGGCATCTGGGATTGGCATGCCAATACCGGTTTTGTCTATCGCAACCCGGGCTGGTACCGGATGCTGGGGTACGAGCCTCACTCCCTCGGCAATACCGTCTTCACCTGGGAGAACGTGATCCACCCCGACGATCTGGCGGCAGTGATGGCGAAGTTCGATCTCTGCCTGAGCGGCAGCGCCCATGAGTATCGCGCCGAGTACCGTTGCCGCTGCCGGGATGGCAGTTACCTCTGGATTGAGGATTACGGCCGCATCATTGAGCGCAATCCCGACGGGTCTGTGGCGCGGATGATCGGCGCCCATCGCGATATCCACGCCAGCAAGTTGTTGCTGGAACAGCTGGAGCGGCGCAATCAGTCGCTGGAGCAGCAGGTAGCCGAGCGCACCGCCGAGCTGGTGCGACTCAACGAGGCGCTGCAACAGAAAGCCGAGGAGAACCGTCTGCTGGCAGAGACCGATGCCCTGACTGGCGCCGCCAGTCGCTATCGGCTGGAGCGGGCGTTGCAGCTGGAGTGCGAGCGGGCGCGCCGCTTCCATCAGCCGTTTACGGTGATCGCCATGGATGTGGACAACTTCAAGCAGATCAACGACAGCTATGGCCACAACGCCGGGGATCAGACCCTGATCAACATAGTGGCGCTGGTGCGCCGCCATATCCGCGAGATCGATCTGCTGGCCCGCTGGGGCGGTGACGAGTTTATGGTGTTGTTGCCCAACACCGGCCGCGAGGATGCGTTGGTGGTGGCGAGCAAGTTTCAGGCATTGATGGCGAGCGAGCCCATCTGCCCCCATGCGCCCGCTACCATGAGCTTCGGGTTGGCGGAGTATCAGCAGGATGAGCAGAAGGAGAGCCTGATGGTGCGTGCCGATCGGGCGCTCTATCAGGCCAAGCAGCTGGGTAAAGACCAGATCTGCTAACGCGCAGGGTACGGAAAGAAGAGCAGTAAAAAGGGCCGCAGGTTTGAAACCTGCGGCCCTTTTGTATTGTTACTGACGCGGCGCGACTTAGAAGTGGTAGCGCAGACCCAGCTTGAAGGTATCCAGAGAGTAGTGCTCGTCACCCAGGCTCAGGGCGTTGAACTGGCGCTCGTAACCGATACCTGCAGAGAAGTGGTCGTTGAAAGCGTAGTCCAGACCTACTTCCAGATTGGGGTGTACCTTGCTCTTGGTTGCGCTCTCGTTTACCTGACCGCTGAAGCCGAGGAGGGTGGCGTTGCCGACAACTTCCACTTCGGTGCGGGTGTAGGCGATGCCCGGTTTGGCATAGGCGCTGAAGCCCCAGGCCAGCGGCTGACTCAGCTTGGCGGCCAGGCTGATGCTGCGGGTTTCGATGGTGGTGTCGGCAAAGCCGGTTGCAATCGGGGAGGTCACCCAGGTCAGCTGATCCATCTGTTGGGCGTGCAGGCCACCTTCAACGGCCAACCAGGGTTTGAAGCTGTAACCTACGATCAGGCTGCCGCCGTCGAGTTGGTCATCGATGAGCTTGGCGTCATAAACGCGCTGGAGGTCACCGTCGAGATCCATCTTGGAGGTGGTCAGATCCAGACCTGCATACCAGCCTTCGGCATGGGCGCCGCCATTCATGGCCAGAGCAAGCATGGAGAAAGCGGCAATTTTATTAAACTTGTTCATGGATAAATAACCTTGTGTTGCGTGAACTGCGTGTGATTTATATTGCTCAATCCATGAAGCTTTTTATATTTCCGTCATTGCTCTGCTTTCACAGAGGGGCCGCAGTATAGTCAGCACATTTCTGAATAACAAGAGAGTGATTTCCCCATCCTTCTAAATATGACTGGCTGCAAGCAGGGTCATTTTGTTTAATAAATGGTGTTATTAGAGTTTTAGCTTTATTGAGGTTTAAATAATTAACTGGTGAGGCAAATGACAGGCTGAGAGTTAGGCTTTGATTCTATGTTATTGATTTGTATTGGTATTAAATTTTCATTCGAGCGTAGCCGTGATGAGTTGTCTAAAAATTGGCATCTCAGATGTCACTCACAGGCGTCAGGCTCTTTTCGATGATTTTTTGAACGCCTCACAAGGTGAAACCATGAGAAAAAAATCTATCTTTTTGCCTGTTTTTTGCTCTTTTTGAGGTTTGGGATTGTTCCCATCGTGGCTTTTGGTGGTCTTTTGAGGCTGTTTATGCGTGGGCCATGCTACCCATCAGATACGCGAATGGGTGCTTGTGGGTGGCTTTTCTCTTCACCCGGCCGCAGTTGTTGGGGTGGGCATGAGGTGTGATAAGCAGATATGGGACGTGTGGTCTGATTAATTTTGTTTGCTTATATATACAAGCTATTTAAAAGATAGATTTTTGGAGTTTTAAATAACTTTATTATATTCGCTTTTATATTTAATGAAGCTTTCCAAGCAAGCCATTTAAATATATTGCATGGCAATAACACGGTATTGATGATCGTTTAGGATACCTTGCCAGAACGATCGTGATGGTTGGCGCATCGGTTGGCGGCGGGTGGCCGGTGACACTTCCCCTTGCCGGGGCCCTTGACCTGACCTGCGAATTCAGGGAAAAGAAAAGGGCGGTGCTATCAGCGCCGCCCAATGCCAGGAAAGAGAAAAAACCTTACGGTTTAAAAGATAAAAATTTGGAAGCAAACAATCGATTTCTCAACCAGGAAGGGTCTTGAATTCGATACGTTTCGATTATGCGCGATGTTCTATGCAGCACTAGCAAAATGTTTGCGGGTTGAAAGATATGCACTGTCTGGTGTCAGATTTTGCGACCTCATCGTTCAACTGGTCTGTCCTGATGGGCGTTGTAGGCGATTTTTTCTCTAGGCTGTTTTTTCGGTGTCAATATCTGAGCCTTGAAGGTAAAAACAGGTCAGAAGCTGACTCGGCATAACCATGCAATGAAAGTGCGATAACAAGGAAGAGTGGCATGACCTACAGCCAGACCCTGGCCAACAATATTCTCGACACCCTGAAGAAGACCCTGACCGACAAGGGGATCCGCTATCAGACCCTGGCAGAAGCCATGGGTGTCTCCATCGCGACCGTGAAGAGGATGATGAACAAGCCCTCCCTGCCGTTCGATACCCTGCTGGAGATCTGCCATCTGGTGGGGCTCTCGTTCGAAGAGTTGCTGGATCGCACTCAGGACGCCCAGAGCCGCCGCGCCGTCTTCACTCAGGAGCAGGACGAGGCGTTTCACAACGAGCCGGGGCTCTACGCCTTTCTCGCCAATATCTTCTGGCGCGACAAGACGCTGATCGATCTCAAGCGGGAATACGGCCTGACCGATGCTTCCTGCTACCTCTATCTGCGCAAGCTGGAGAAGCTCGGCATTTTGCAGCTCGGTATCGACAACAGTTACCACTTCTTGATCAGCGAGCGGATCAGCTTCGAGCAGCACAGCCGTTTCGCCCGCCAGCAGGCGCGGCAGGCGATGTCAGTGCTGGGGGAGTATCTGGTGGAGAACATGCACAAGTCGAACAACTATATGGCGCTCTGTCAGCTGCACCTCAACGAGGGGGAGGCGATGGCGCTGATCGACCGGATGAAGGAGTACTGGCATCAGGAGATCAAGCTCAACCGCCCCGCCATCGGTCAGCAGGAGCACGCCAAGACCTACACCATGTCGCTGCAACTGGCTGACTGCGGCTACCAGAGCTTCGACGACATGATCCCCAATATCGACAACTGATCCCGGCGGATCCTGCGGGATCCGCTCTGTTGGCTGGAGTCTAATCGGCGACCCGGGTTTGTTGCAGCTTGCCTGCGATCGGTTGCAACGCCCGGGTATCGAGACAGATACGGATCGCATCCGGTCGCCAGTGCTCGATATCGCAATCCACCAGAGCACCACGCTCGTCATAGTTGACCCGCACCAGCCGCAGCACGGCGCTCCCCTCCGCCAGATTGAGGGCGCGGGCGATGGCGCCGCGCGCTGCCGAGGGGGTGATCTCGAGACTCGCCCCGCCTTGGCCTATGCCATAGCGCTGCTGATAGAGCTCGGTGAGGGAGCTGGCCAGCGGCGCGCTGGCGATATCGGGAAAGCGGCTCGCCAGCAGGTGGTGGCTGACATGAAGCACCGGGCGGCCGTCGATCAGCCGCTGGCGGCGGATCTCGTAGAGCGGCGTGAAGGGTTCCAGCCCCATCCAGCGGCACAGTTCGCTGCTGGCAAGTTCGCTGCCGTGGGCCAGCACCCGGGTTTCGGCGGTGCGCTGCTGCTCGCCGATCCACTGGTGAAAGTGGGTGTGGATGGCGGGATCGTAGGTGAGGCGGGGTGGTGCCACAAACCAGCCGCGCCGCTCGGCACGGTAGATAAGGCCGTCCGCTTCGAGGCTGGAGAGCGCCTCCTTGATGGTGATGCGGGTGGTGGCGAAGCGCTCGCTCAGGGCCCGTTCGGCGGGCAGCTGCTGTCCGGCCCCCAATTGGCCGCTGCCGATATAGCGGCGCAGGGTCTGGCAAATCTGTTCGCACTTGGAGGAGGAGCGGCCATCGGCCATGCTCTGTTCGTTCACTCTCTGCTCGCTCAATCTCGGCTCGGTCACACTCTTGTCCCTGTTGCTTATTCAGAAGGCGGGTGGCTGGCCAATCCCTTACTGGAATAGTCCAGCCTAACTCGGGTTCAGAGTTGTAACCGCTGTGGATGACAGCGCCATGACAGGGTGATTGTCACGAAACTGCCATCAAAGCGCCCCGCCACCGTCATATTTCCCCTCTAGCATCCCTCTCGAACCTTAACTGACCTAGTCCAGAGGGATGGGATGATGAAAAGCGTGATCGCAAGTGCACTGGCCATGGTGGCCATCAGCCAACCGTTGTTTGCTACAAATAGCTATGCAGCCGAAAATATCGCGGATCTCGAAAAGGCCGCCCGCGGTGAAGGCCAGCTCCACAGCATCGGCATGCCCGACAGCTGGGCCAACTGGAAGGATACCTGGCAGCAGCTGGGCAGCATCTACGGCATCAAGCATCAGGATACCGACATGAGCTCGGCGCAGGAGATCGCCAAGTTCGCCGCCGAGAAGGCCAATGCCACCGCCGATATCGGCGATGTGGGCGGCGCCTTCGGTCCGGTTGCGGTCAAGCAGGGGGTCACCCAGCCCTACAAACCCTCCACCTGGGCTGATATTCCCAACTGGGCCAAGGACGCCGACGGTCACTGGATGCTGGCCTATACCGGCACCATCGCCTTCCTGATCAACAAGGATCTGGTCAAGGCCGCCCCCACCAGCTGGCAATCCCTACTGGGTGGCGACTACAAGGTGACCCTGGGTGATGTGGGCGTTGCCTCGCAGGCCAACAACGGCGTGCTGGCGGCGGCCTATGCTACTGGCGGCAGCGAGAAGAATCTCAAGCCCGCCCTGGAGTTGTTCGGCAAGCTGGCCCAGCAGGGGCGCCTGTCGCTGAACGACCCGACCATCGCCAACATCGAGAAGGGCGAGGTGGAAGTGGGTGTGCTGTGGGACTTCAACGCCCTCAACTACCGCGACCAGATCGACCCCAAGAAGTTTGAGGTGGTGATCCCGAGCGACGGCTCCGTCATCGCCGGTTACACCACCATCATCAACAAATGGGCCAAGAACCCCAACGCCGCCAAGCTGGCGCGGGAATATATCCTCTCCGATGCCGGTCAGATCAACCTGGCCCGTGGCTATGCCCGCCCGATCCGCAGCAATGTGACCCTGCCGGATGACGTGAAGGCCAAGCTGCTGCCAGCCGAGCAGTACGCCAATGCCAAGCCGGTGCAGGATCACGCCGTTTGGGAGCAGAGCTCCAAAGCCCTGCCGCGCCAGTGGCAAGAAACCGTCATGATCAACATGCAGTAAGGGAATCCAGTGCAACACAAGGTGATAGTGGTACTTGTGGATGGTCTGGCAGCCGAGGTAGCCCACACCATGGGTTACCTCGGTGGCATGGTGGAGGCGGGGCGGGGCCTGCATACGACCCTGAATGCAGCCCTGCCGTCTCTCTCCCGGCCTCTCTACGAGTGCATCCTGACCGGCGTGCCGCCGGTGGTGAGCGGCATCACCCACAACGGGGTGAGTCGCCTCAGTCTGCATGACTCCATCTTCCATCTGGCCCGCGCCGCGGGCAAACGCACCGCAGCGGCGGCCTACCATTGGGTGAGCGAACTCTACAACCGCAGCCCCTGGCTGGCGGCCCGCGATCGCTTTACTCACGATGAGCAGTTGCCCATCCAGCACGGCTGCTTCTACTGGGATGACTACTATCCCGACAGCCATCTGCTGATGGATGGGGAATGGCTCAGAACCCAATATGACCCCGATTTTCTGCTGATCCACCCGATGGGGGTGGACGATGCGGGCCACAAGTTTGGCCTCGATTCCCGCCAGTACCGCAATCAGGCACGCCGCATGGACAGCCTGCTGGCCGATCTGCTGCCCCAGTGGCTGGCGGAGGGGTATCAGGTGGTAGTCACCTCGGATCACGGCATGAACAACGACCTGAGCCACGGCGGCACCCTGCCCGAAGAGCGCACCGTGCCGCTCTGGCTGTTTGGCGATGCCTTTATCGAACGCTGGCCGGATGGAGTGGTGATCGCCCAGACCCAGCTCTGCGCCCTGATGGCGGATCTGCTGGGCATCCCCCACGACAAGCCGGCAGCGCCACCGCTGCTCAAGGCGGCCTTTATGCGCGAGGTGCACTGATGATGCCTGCCACCACCGAGATTCTCGTGGATCAACCCGTGGCAACCAAGCGCAAGGTGCGCCGCCACTGGCTGCCCGCGCTGGTATTGCTGCCCTTTATCCTGTTGATGATCCTGTTCCAGCTCGCCCCCATGGTGTGGGTGCTGGTGGGCAGCTTTCAGACCCCGGATGGCTGGGGCATCGACTACTACCGGGAGATTTTGAGCTCCCCCTTCTACCTGCAATCGTTCGGCAACTCGTTGCGTATCGCCGGTATCGCCAGTCTGGCGGGGCTGGCTATCGGTACCCTCGGGGCAGCCGCGCTGCGCCACAGCGGCGAGCGGGTCAAACGGCTGCTGCTGGCCTTTGTCACCATGACTGGCAACTTCAGCGGTGTGCCGCTGGCATTCGCCTTTATCATCATTCTCGGCATTAACGGTGCGGTGACCCTGCTGCTGAAATCCTGGGGATTGATCGACGGCTTCAACCTCTACTCGGGGTCGGGCCTTATCCTCATCTACACCTACTTCCAGATCCCGCTCGCCCTGCTGCTGCTCTATCCGGCCTTCGATGCGCTGCAGGATGAGTGGCCGCAAGCGGCCGCGCTGCTCGGCGCGAGCAAGCGCCAATATGTGTGGCACGTGGCACTGCCGGTGCTGACGCCTGCGCTGCTCGGCACCCTGATCATCCTGTTTGCCAACGCGGTGGGGGCCTATGCCTCCGCCTACGCACTCACCACCGGCAACTTCAATCTGGTGACCATCCGGGTGGCCAGTCTGGTCTCCGGCGACATCTTCCTCGAGCCCAATATGGCGGCGGCGCTGGCGGTGATCCTGATGGTGCTGCTGGGAGTGGTGACGGCCGCCAACCAGTGGCTGCTGAAAAAGAGCTATGTGAACAAGGGGCAATCCCATGCATGATTTGACGCCGCGCTGGCCAAAGTGGGTGCTGGGTGGACTGGTCGCCACCCTGCTGCTGCCGCTGTTGGCCACGTTTCTCTACTCCATCTCCACCCGCTGGGGGGCGACCCTGCTGCCGGATGGCTTCACCCTCGACTGGTATCTCAAGCTGTGGGGCGATCCGCGCTTTCTGGCGGCGTTTGGACGCAGCCTCCTGGTCTGCTTCGCCACCCTGCTGCTGGGGACGCTGGTGCTGGTGCCGACCGTGCTGGTGGTGGCCTACTACTTCCCCAAGCTGGATCCCTGGATGAACCTGTTGATCCTGCTCCCCTTCGCGGTGCCGCCAGTGGTTTCCTCAGTCGGGCTGTTGCAGATCTACGCTGACGGCGTGCTGCCGATTATCGGCACGCCGTGGATCCTGATCGGCACCTGGTTCACCGTGGTGCTCCCCTTTATGTACCGGGCGCTGGCCAACAGCCTGCAAGGGGTGCCGCTGAAAGATCTGATGGATGCCGCCCACCTGCTGGGGGCGAGCAGCGGGCGCGCCTTTTTGCTGGTGGTGATCCCCTGCCTGCGCAAGGGGCTGCTGGCGGCGCTGTTTCTCTCCCTCTCCTTCCTGCTCGGCGAGTTCGTGTTTGCCAACATGCTGGTGGGCACCCGCTACGAGACTCTGCAGGTCTACCTCTACAACATGCGTTCAACCTCGGGCCACTTCACCAGTGCGTTGGTGATGAGCTACTTCCTGCTGACCCTGCTGCTCACCTGGGCGGCCAACAGATTTCATCGGTGAATCAACATGTTCCATCTAGAAGTGAATCAACTGCACAAATCCTACGGCGACACCAAGGTGTTCGAGGGGATTGAATTCGGTATCCGCAAGGGGGAGCTGGTGACCCTGCTCGGCCCCTCCGGCTGCGGCAAATCGACCCTGCTGCGGGCGCTGGCCGGGCTCACTCCGGTGGATGGCGGTCAGGTGCGGGTGGCCGGTGAAGATATCACCTGGCAGGAGCCCCAGAAGCGCGGCATCGGCATGGTGTTCCAGAGCTATGCGCTCTTCCCCAACATGACGGTGTGGGACAACGTTGCCTTCGGCCTCAAGATGAAACCCCAGCCGGGACGGGATCTCGCCGCCAGCGTGCAGGAGGCGCTTGAGCTGGTGGAGCTGACCGGTTTCGAGCGCCGCTATCCGGCCGAGCTCTCCGGCGGTCAGCGCCAGCGGGTGGCGCTGGCCCGGGCTCTGGTGGTGCAGCCGCGGATCCTGCTGCTGGACGAGCCGCTCTCGGCGCTGGATGCCCGTATCCGTCGCAGCCTGCGCCAGCAGATCCGTGAGATCCAGCAGCGCCTTGAGCTCACTACCATCTTCGTGACCCACGATCAGGAGGAGGCGCTGACCATGTCGGACAGGATCTTCCTGATGAACAAGGGATCCATCGTCCAGAGTGGTACGCCGGAGGAGATCTACACCCGTCCCGCCAGCGAGTTTGTAGCGAGCTTTATCGGCAACTACAACCTGCTTGGCGCAGAGCAAGGCAAGTCGCTGTTTGGCCCCCGTTTTCAGGGCAAGCTGGCGCTGCGACCCGAGTCCCTCTCCCT
The DNA here is from genome assembly GCF_051919185.1 of Aeromonas sp. 97A. Classification (NCBI taxonomy): domain Bacteria; kingdom Pseudomonadati; phylum Pseudomonadota; class Gammaproteobacteria; order Aeromonadales; family Aeromonadaceae; genus Aeromonas; species Aeromonas sp. 97A. The sequence goes on from NZ_JBQBFF010000001.1 coordinate 3,977,050, forward strand.
GCTGCCGGCCGGCGCTCACAGCGATGAACCTCACCTGCCGGGGGTGATCAGCGGGCAACAGCTGCTCGGCAACGTGATCCGCTATCAGGTAACCTGTGAGGCAGGCGTGCTGATGGTGGATTGCCTCAACCGCTCGGCCCGCGAGCTGCTGCCGGTGGGGCGCGCCGTGACCCTGGTGGTGGCCCGGGATCAGCTCTGTGAGGTAGCATGAGGCGGCATTTCATTTCCATTTTTACTGCGAGGAGCGCCCATGGCACTGGCACTGTTTGATCTGGACGAGACCCTGATTGCCGGGGATTCCGCCAGCCTCTGGCTGGAGTACATGGTGGCCGAGGAGCTGGCCCCCGCCAGTATGATCGCCGAGGAGCAGGGGATGATGTCCCTCTACCATCAAGGCAAGATGGATATGCACCAGTACATGGCCTTCACCCTGCAACCGCTGGCGGGCAAGACGCGCCAGTGGCTCGACTCGCTCTCTACCCGCTTTGCCGAGCAGGTGCTGCGCGAGCGCCTCTACCCCGAGGGGTTGGCACGTATCGAATGGCATCGGGAGCGGGGCGACGATCTGGTGCTCATCTCCGCCTCCGGCGAGCATCTGGTCGCCCCCATGGCGAAGATGCTGGGGATGGATCACTGCGTCGCCATCCTGCTCGATGAGGAGGAGGGGATGCTGACCGGCCAGACCCGCGGCACTCTCAGTTTTCGCGAAGGCAAGGTGGCCCGCATCAACCAGCTGTTTGCCGGCAGGGACCACCTCTGGCAGGGTAGCTTTGGCTACAGCGACTCCCACAACGATCTGCCCATGCTGCGGGCGGTGAGCCATCCCCATGCGGTCAATCCTGCCCCCGCGCTGCGCCAGCAAGCCGAGGAGCTGGGCTGGCCGGTGTGGGAGTGGCAGCGCTGAGTCGCGCGCCACACAGGCTTAACGTGTGACAGAAGCATGAAAAACAAAGAGAGAGGCTGGTGCCTCTCTCTTTGTTTTTGCGGACAGCGTTGTGGTTGAGGCTGGCCGCTGTGGCTACTCCTCGTTGGTTTGTTGTCGGGGCTCGCCAAAGGCGGGAACGCCCTCCTCGGCACTCTGGTGAGGGGCGTGGCGCAGCGGGAAGCAGATACGGTTTTTCCCCTCCCGCTTGGCCTGATAGACCCCCTTGTCGGCCAGCTCCACCAGCTCTTTGGCCGAGAGCCCGGAGCGGCTGAAAGCCACCCCGCCGCTGATGGTGATGGTGAGATCGGGTTCGCGCCACTCCAGCTGTTCCACCCCGAGCCGGAAAGCTTCCAGCAGGGAGGGGAGCATCGGCTGCTCTTCGCCGTAACGGAAGATCAGCACCAGCTCCTCGCCGCCATAGCGGCAGAACCAGCCCCACTCGTGGAACAGATTCATGCCCAGCTTGCTCACCCGCTTGAGCACCACATCCCCCGCCTGATGGCCGTGGGTATCGTTGACCCGTTTGAAATCATCCAGATCGAACATCACCACCCCGAAGGGGGCGCCACTGTTGAGCTGCTTTTGCAGGCACTCGTCGAAGAAGCGACGGTTGTAGAGCCCGGTGAGCTTGTCCTGATGGGCTTGCAGGCGGATCTGGGCAAAGTCCTGGCTGGCGGCATCCATCTCTTCATAGACCTTGGCCAGCTCCAGCATGCGGCGGCCGTTGTAGGCGATACCGCCGGAGCGGCTGGCGCGGATCAGCAGGGTGATCTCCCCCAGCATCCGGCGGAAGTAGCGGGACCAGAGCAGGGCCAGCAGCAGATAGAGGATGCAGGCGACGGCAATCATCAGCTGCACGTTGATGGAGACGCTGTCGATCACCTGCTGCATGCTGGCAGTCGGCTCGACGCTGAGCAGGATCCAGCGCTGCTCGGGGATACGGTAGTAGGAGACCATCAGGCCGCTGGCATCATCGAGGAAAAAGCCCTGCGGCAGTTGCATCCGGGCCAGCCAGTCGGGGTGGGCGAGGGGTTTGAATACCCGTTCGCGATCCGGATGGGCCAGCACCAGCCCGTCATGGTTGAGCAGGATCTGATAGCCATTGCCCAAATGGTGACTCTGATCATGCCGACTGTTGAGCCAGCTGGCGAGGGGGGTGAGCTGGGTATCCAGCGAGAGTACGCCAACCCGCTTGCCGTCAGGATCTTCAATCACCCGGGCCAGCGCCATGGTGAGGGTGCCCAAGGTGTAGTCGTAATAAGGATCAGTCCAGACAATCTGTCCGGGATGGCTGGATGCCAGCAGATACCAGGGGCGGGTTCTGGGATCGAACTTCTCGTCGGCCTGCCAGGAGGGGTGGATCAGCATCTTGCGATGCTCGGTGCCCACGTAGACGTAATCGAGCTCCATCACCTTGTGATAGGCCTGCCACTGTTGCAGGTAGCGCTCGCCGTTAAGGATCTCCGGGCCGCTGAAATCCTGATAATTTACCTGCTGATAAATGAGCGTAAACTGGCGTTTGAGGGTCGCCAGATAGGGTTCGATCAGGGTATGGAAATACTGGGTGTTGCGAGCAATCAGGTTCTGTTGCTGCTCGTGGCGCAGGGTGCGCTCCATATGCAGGTAGTAGATGCTGCCGAGCAGCAACACAGGGATAAAGAGCAAGAGGAGGCCCAGCCGCATGCGGGTGATCAAAGACCAAGTGTTCTTGGGCTTGGCGGGGGACATGAACAGATCCTTTTCGTCTCGGGTGGCACCAGCATATATGATGCTGTGCGGCTCGTCTAAAGGCAGAAAATGAGATGTTTCCGATGTTGAACCACACTCTGCTCTCAATGATTCATTATGGCAGCATAGCGGTACTGATCCTTGCCCTCTGTGTCGAGTATCTGATATTTAGGCGCGGCCTGAACATGCTGCGAGTGCGCCGCCTGCTGCTGGCAGATGGGGTGGCGGCGCTGGCGCTCTTCTCCATCTTTGCCACCGGGTGTCTGCTGGCCCTCGAGCATGCCAGCTCGGTGGCAGAGATCTTTGCCCATCCTGCCCACGGCCTCAAGATGGGGCTGTTTCTGCTGATTGTCGGCTCCCTCGTTTATCCCAGCCGCCTCTTCTATCGCTGGCGTCGCGCCCTGCGTCTGGGCAAGGCGCCGATGATCTCCATCCAGCAGCACTTCCGGGTGGTGTGGATCCTGCGTGGCAATCTGCTACTGATTGCCCTGTTGGCCGTGTTCACCAAGCCTTCGCTGCTGTAACACTCGCTGTGCTCAAAAGCAGTGCGATGCAGAGCGTGGAGAGCGAGAACGAAGACAAAGAGTGGAGACAAGAGGATAGGGAGGCGGGTATCTTGGATCGGATAACCCGTCACGCGCCGATTTAAGGAAATCGCCATGCGCTCCAATCTGATGTTGCTGATGGCTGCCACCATCTGGGGTATGGGCTTTGTCGCCCAGCGCCTCGGGATGGATCACATGGGGCCCTATACCTTCAATGGCCTGCGCTTTCTGCTCGGCGCCCTCTCCCTGCTGCCGCTGCTCTGGTGGCTCAAATCCCGACAACCTGTTGCCGTCGCGGGCGACCATCGCCAGCTGCTGATCGGTGGTGTGCTGGCCGGGTTGGTGCTGTTCTGTGCCGCCTCCCTGCAGCAGGTGGGGCTGCTTTATACCACTGCCGCCAAGGCCGGTTTCATCACCGGGCTCTACATCATTCTGGTGCCGGTACTGGGGCTGCTGCTGCGCCACAAGAGTGGTATCAATACCTGGATCGGCGCCATCATCGCACTGGCCGGTCTCTATGTGTTGAGCGTCACCGACGAGTTCACCATCGGCTTTGGCGATCTGTTGCAGGTAGTTGGTGCCCTGTTCTGGGCTGTGCATCTGCTGCTGGTGGATCACTACTCCAACCGGGTTGCTCCCATCAAGCTCGCCGGGGTGCAGTTCATAGTCTGCGGCCTGCTCAGCCTTGCCACTGCTTTTGTTATCGAAACCCCGACTGTTAGCGGTGCCGTGGCCGGTTGGCAGGCGCTGCTCTATGCCGGGCTGGTGTCGGTCGGGGTCGGTTATACCCTGCAGGTGGTGGGGCAGCGGGGCGCTCATCCGGCCCACGCCGCCATCATCCTCAGTCTGGAGACCGTCTTTGCCGCCGTGGGTGGCGTGTTGCTGTTGGGTGAGACGCTGGACGAGCGCGCTATCGCCGGTTGTGCCCTGATGCTGGCGGGGATGCTGATCTCCCAGATCCGCTTGAGGTGGTGGTGGAAGTCGCGCCGGGACAAGGTGCCTGCGACCAAGTAAACCGCAGCCCGCTGCATAACAAAAACGCCCCGACAGTCGGGGCGTTTTGCATGATGGCGATTCGGATCAGGGGCGCTGATCCAGCTCGCGCTCCAGCTCCATGGCCTTCTGACGGGCCGGATGGGTATTGAGGCGCTGCCAGTAGGCTTGCAGGTGCGGGAAGTGGGCCAGCTGACCACTTTGCGCCAGCAGATCCACCAGGAAGGAGTTCATGATGTCGGCGCCGGAGAGGCGATCCCCCACCAGATAGTGGCGATTCGCCAGTACCTCATTGAGGTAGCCCAGCACCTTGGCACACTCCGCCTTGGCGTAGTCCGGCAGGAAGCGCATCGGGCTGCCATCCTTGCGCACGAACATGTCGAGCAGCAGCGGCAGGATGCCGGAGCTCTCGGCAAAGTGGAGCCACTGCAGGTATTCGGGATAGTCGGGGCTATCTGGTGCCGGTGCCAGCCGATCGGCAGCATAGCGGGCGATCAGGTACTCGGTGATGGCCCCCGATTCCGCCAGCACCCGGCCGTCGAACTCGATGACCGGCGACTTGCCGAGAGGGTGAATGGCTTTCAGCTCGGGCGGTGCCAGAAAGGTGGTGGCATCGCGCTGATACGCCTTGATCTCATAGGGCATGCCCAGCTCTTCGAGCAGCCAGATGATGCGTTGGGAGCGGGATTTGTTCAGGTGGTGCAGGACTATCATAACGACCTCGATTCGGTGGCAGGGTGGGGTATACGAACGGACGAGGGGGCGGTTCACCGGCAGTGAAAAAAGAGCGGGCTTGATGCCCGCTCCCTCGTTGACTGACTCAGGCCTCCAGCGCCTGATCCAGATCCGCCAGTATGTCCTCGATCGCCTCGATCCCTACCGACAGCCGGATCATCTCCGGTTTCACGCCAGCCTTGGCCTGCTCCTCCTCGCTCAACTGGCGATGGGTGGTGGAGGCCGGGTGGCAGGCCAGCGACTTGGCGTCACCGATATTGACCAGTCGCTTGAAGATCTTGAGCGCATCGTAGAAGCGCACGCCCGCCTCGTAGCCATCCTTCAGACCGAACGAGAGGATGGCCGAGGGGCGACCGGCCATGTACTTCTCCGCCAGCAAATAGTGCGGGTGGCCCGGCAGACCGGCGTAGCTTACCCAGGCCACCTTGGGGTGATGCTTGAGGTGGTTGGCAACCCGCAGGGCGTTATCGACGTGGCGCTCCATGCGCAGGCTGAGGGTCTCCAACCCCTGCAGCAGCAGGAAGGCGTTCATCGGCGCCAGCGCCGCGCCGGTATTGCGCAGTGGCACGGTGCGTACCCGCCCGATAAAGGCAGCCGGACCAAAGGCCTCGGTATAGACCACCCCGTGGTAGGAGGGCTCTGGTTTGGTCAGCTGGGGGAAGCGCTCGGCGTGATCCGCCCAGGGGAACTTGCCCGAGTCGACCACCACGCCGCCCAGCGAGTTGCCGTGGCCGCCGACATATTTGGTCAGGCTGTGGACCACGATGTCGGCACCGTGTTCGATGGGCTTGCACAAGACCGGCGTGGCGACCGTGTTGTCGACGATAAGCGGCACGCCGCGGGCATGGGCTGCCTTGGCCAGTGCGGCCAGATCGACGATGTTGCCCGCCGGGTTGCCGATGCTCTCGCAGTAGACCGCCTTGGTCTTGTCGTCGATGAGGGCGGCGATGGCTTCGGCGCTGTCATCCTTGGCGAAACGCACCTCGACCCCGAAACTCGGCAGCATGTGGGCGAACAAGGTGTAGGTGCCGCCATAGAGCTGAGGGGTGGAGACAATGTTGTCACCGGCGGCGGTCAGCGCCTGAATGGCGTAGGTGATAGCGGCGGAACCTGCCGAGACCACCAGCGCGGCAATCCCTCCTTCCAGCGCGGCCATCCGCTGCTCCAGCACATCGTTGGTGGGGTTCATGATGCGGGTGTAGATGTTGCCCGGCACCGCCAGATTGAACAGATCCGCCCCGTGCTGGGCGCTCTCGAACTCGTAGGCCACCGTCTGGTAGATGGGCACGGCGACCGCCTTGGTGGTGGGGTCGCTGGAAAAGCCATGGTGCAGAGCCAGGGTCGCATCTTTCATCACACACTCCTTGTTGGATGTTGCTTGTCGCAGTTATAGATGGATAGACGTCCAATCTATCAGGCCCGTGGCCGATGTAAACAGCAAGATCCGGCAAAGCAATGTCGCCCGCAGGGGATGCGCGTCCCGAGTGGCTGGCATGGCCCGCACTCAGAGGCGACGGCGATACTCCTTGTCATCGATCTGGTTCATATCCCACTGCATCAGGCGGTTGAGCTGCTGCATGGGATCCTCGATGAGCGCCAGCGGGCGCGGCAGGATCCGCTTGAAGTAACGGCGCAAGGTCTGCTGGATCCGGTTAGGTTTGAGGGGGTTGGCGTGGCTCATGATGGTGCTCCTCTACTGTGGTTCTCACGTTCATCAGCAGTATTGAGCTAAAATGCGGAAGTAAAAACTGATGACTTACAGCAACGGGATTTCCTCTTTTATGCCGACCGGTCGCCTCTATCAGCAATTTCAACGACTCGCCCAGCTGCTTGGCAGCGACGAGCGGGAGATCAGTCTCGCCGAGGTGGCGGATCTGCTCTGCTGCACCCCGCGCAACGCTCGCCTGCTGCTGCGGCGGATGCAGGATCAGGGCTGGCTCAGCTGGTCGGCGGAAGCGGGGCGGGGGCGGCGCTCCCGGCTCACCTTGCTCGACAGTCAGGAGAGCCTGACCCGGCGCCGCTTGCGGGATCTGCTCAGTCAGGGCCAGCTGGCGCAGGCGGTGCGGCTGGCCGAAGATCGCCTCGATCTGCTCACTCCGCTGCTGCTCGAACAGCTCGGTCAGGCCACCCGCGAGGGGCGCCAGATCCTGCGGGTGCCCTACTACCGGCCGCTGCCGCAGTTGCTGCCCACCGGCCCGATGCGCCGCTCCGAAATTCACCTGAGCCGCCAGATCTTCAACGGCCTCACCCGGCGAAATGAGGAAAATGGGGAAATCGAAGGGGATCTGGCCCACCACTGGGAGTGTCTGGGCCCTTGCCACTGGCGCTTCTACCTGCGCCCGGCGGTGCGTTTTCACCATGGCCGCGAGCTGGTGGTGGAAGATGTAATGGAGAGCCTGCTGGCCCTGCGGGATCGGCCGCTGTTTTCCCATCTGACTCGGCTGGAGAGCCCCTGGCCGCGAACCATGGATCTCTATCTCGACAGCCCGGATCCCTGGCTGCCCCACCTGCTGGCGGAGCCGGTGGCGACCATTTTGCCGCGAGAGCTCAAGGGGGAGGCGGGCTTTGCCCTGCAACCTGTGGGCACCGGCCCTTACCGGGTCGCTGCCAACGATCCCCTGCATCTTTGCCTTGCGGCGTTTGACGACTACTTCGGCCTGCGCGCCCTGCTCGACGAGATCGATATCTGGATGCTGCCTGAACTGGCGGAGCGACTGGAGACCCACCTGCAGCTGGGACGCGACAGCCCCGAGCTCGGCACCATGCGCGGCGAATCGGAGCTGGAGTCGGGCTGCTACTTCCTGCTGCAGGACGATCGCTCCGGATCCTTGCAGGATCCCTCCCTGCGCCAGTGGCTCGGCCAGTTGCTCAATCCGGTGGCTCTGATGGGGCGGGTCGCCCCCGAGTTGCAACGGGGCTGGACCAGCGCCCTCGGCCTGCTGCCCCACTGGCGCGAAGAGCTGCCCACGCCCTTGCCCACACCTGCGCAGTTGCCGGGGAGACTGGTGCTCGCCTGCTTCAACCAGCATCTGGAATTCAACGAGTGCGCCAACGCCATGAGCAGCCTGCTGGCCGAACAGGGGATCCGGCTGGAGGTGCGCACCCTCGACTACGGTCGCTGGGTGAGCGGCGAGGATGAGGATGTGGATCTCTGGCTCGGCACCCTCAACCTCGAACATGCCGGCCCCTTTGCCCCCTACGCCTGGTTGCAGGGCACCCCGTTGCTGCGCAAGGTGTGGAGCTGTCAGCATGAGTTGTGGCAAGGGTTGATGCAGTGGCGGGCCAGCGGTGAGGAGCCTGGCCCTCGCGCCCTGCTGGCAACTGTGCAGCAGCAGAGCTGGTTTGTGCCGCTGTTTCACCACTGGCTGGAGCTGGAGAGCCGGGTCGGCGTGCACGGGGTGCGGATGACAGCGCTCGGCTGGTTCGATTTTCGCAGCGCCTGGCTGCGGCCCGAGCCGACCCATCAGCCCGCAGAGGCGCCATAGCTCGTCCAATTTCTGTCGCGGCCGATGGGCGCTCCGTGGCCGCTTGCGTGCAAGATCCGTAAATCGGCCGCTGCTGCACAGTTTGTGTCACGCCTCTGTGCCATGCTGTTTCAGGTTATGGACAGCAGAGCAAATGAGGAAAACGATGAGCAACAATTCAGACAGTTCCGCAGGAAAATGCCCGGTCATGCACGGGGGAACCACCTCCGTCGAGACGTCCAGAATGGAGTGGTGGCCGAAGAGCCTCAACCTCGACATTCTTCACCAACACGATACCAAGACCAATCCGCTGGGGGCCGGTTTCAACTATCGGGAAGCCTTGAAGGGGCTCGATATGGCGGCCCTCAAGCAGGATGTGACCGCCCTGATGACCGACAGTCAGGAGTGGTGGCCCGCCGACTGGGGCCACTACGGCGGCCTGATGATCCGCATGGCCTGGCACTCAGCCGGGACTTACCGCATCGCCGATGGCCGCGGCGGTGGCGGCAGTGGCAACCAGCGTTTCGCCCCCCTCAACTCCTGGCCGGACAACGCCAACCTCGACAAGGCCCGTCGCCTGCTGTGGCCCATCAAGAAGAAGTACGGCAACAAGATCAGTTGGGCCGACCTGATCATTCTGGCGGGCACCGTGGCCTATGAGTCCATGGGGCTCAAGACCTTCGGCTTCGCCTTTGGCCGCGAGGATATCTGGCACCCGGAGAAGGATATCTACTGGGGATCGGAGAAGGAATGGCTGGCGCCCAGCGGCAAGCCGGGTGGTCGTTACTCCGGCGAGCGGGATCTGGAAAACCCGTTGGCGGCGGTGATGATGGGGCTTATCTACGTCAACCCGGAAGGGGTGGATGGCCAGCCCGATCCCCTGAAAACCGCGCAGGATATGCGAGTTACCTTCGCCCGCATGGCGATGGATGATGAAGAGACGGTGGCGTTGACCGCTGGTGGCCACACTGTCGGCAAGGCTCACGGCAACGGCGACGCCAAACAGCTTGGCCCCGAGCCGGAAGGGGCCAGCCTCGAGGAGCAGGGACTGGGTTGGATCAATCACCACAGCCGCGGTATCGGCCGCAACACTGTGACCAGCGGCATCGAAGGGGCCTGGACCACCCACCCGACCCAATGGGACAACGGCTACTTCGAGCTGCTGTTCAAGTACGACTGGTGGTTGCAAAAATCTCCGGCGGGGGCCCATCAGTGGCAACCGATCAATATCGCCGAAGAGGATATGCCGGTGGATGTGGAGGACCCGTCGATCCGCTGCAAACCCATGATGACGGATGCCGATATGGCGCTCAAATTCGACCCCGAGTATCGCAAGATTGCCGAGCGTTTCCGCGATGATCCGGCGGCCTTCTCCGACGCCTTTGCCCGCGCCTGGTTCAAGCTGACCCACAGGGATATGGGGCCGAAGAGCCGCTATGTCGGCCCCTATGTGCCGACAGAAGATCTGATCTGGCAGGATCCGGTGCCAGCCGGACGTGCCGATTATGACGTGGCGGCGGTGAAGGCCAGGATCGCCGCCAGTGGCCTCTCCATCAGCGAGCGGGTCACTACCGCCTGGGACAGTGCCCGTACCTTCCGTGGCTCCGACAAGCGGGGCGGAGCCAACGGTGCCCGCATCCGGCTGACGCCGCAGAAGGATTGGCCGGGCAACGAACCGGCGAAGTTGGCGAAGGTGCTGGCGGTCTATGACAAGCTGGCGGCCGAGTGTGGCGTCAGCGTCGCGGATCTCATCGTGCTGGGGGGCAACCTCGCCATCGAGCAGGCAGCCCAGGCTGCCGGAGTGACGGTGAGCGTGCCGTTTGCGCCGGGCCGGGGGGACGCCACTCAGGCCCAGACCGATGTGGCCTCGTTCGAGGTGTTGGAGCCGCTGGCCGATGGCTTCCGCAACTGGCTCAAGCAGGACTATGTGGTGACGGCGGAGGAGCTGCTGCTGGATCGCGCCCAGCTGATGGGGCTCACCGCCAGCGAGATGACGGCGCTGGTCGGCGGGATGCGGGTGCTCGGCACCAACCACGGCGGTACCGGGCACGGGGTCTTTACCGATCGGGTCGGGGTGCTCAGCAACGACTTCTTCGTCAACCTGACCGACATGGGCTACCAGTGGCTGCCGAAAGCGAGCAATCTCTACGAGATCCGCGATCGCCGCAGCGGCGCCCTGAAATGGACGGCCACCCGGGTGGATCTGGTGTTCGGCTCCAACTCGGTGTTGCGCGCCTATGCCGAGGTCTATGCCCAGGATGACAACAAGGAGAAGTTTGTCTGTGACTTCATCACCGCCTGGAACAAGGTGATGAATGCGGATCGCTTCGATCTGTTGGGCTAGTCCCCGAGCCGTTTGGTTATCTGCACCAGCCCCGCACACCCAAGATGTGCGGGGCTTTTTACTGCCCGCTTTTCTGTGCAGCCCTACAATCCGTTGCGCTGCGACACCCGCTGGCCGGTCGCGCAGGGGCGCTGGCATCCCTGTGCTTGGGCCAGCAGTATCATGTAACATGCTGATCCGCTGGTGATGCCCGGCTGTCACCCCATTGGCCACTGATGTCCAATCAACAGGACAAGGACAGAACAAAGAGACAAGGAGTCAACTCATGCTGGAAATGCAGATCCAACCCCGCTTTCAAGAGACGGATGCCCTCGGCCATATCAACAATACGGTGCCGGCGGTCTGGTTCGAATCGGCGCGGGATCCCCTGTTCCGGATCTTCTCTCCCGATCTGGATGTGCATAACTGGCATCTGATCATCGCGGGCTATACGGTGCAGTTCAAACGGGAGCTGTTCTACGGCCAGCCGGTCACCATCAAGACCGGCGTGCGCCGCATTGGCACCAGCTCCTTTACGGTCTGGCAGGAGGCCTGGCAGGGCGGCGAACTGGCCGTCACCGCCGAAACGACCCTGATCCATTTTGACTACCGGGCCCGCCAATCCCTGCCCCTGAGTGATGCTCACCGGGAAGGGCTGCGGGCCTGGCTGACAGAGAGTTAACCACGGGCCGGATGGCCCATCACAGGAGTGTTATGTACAACTCAATGCGCAACACAGCGATCGCGCTGACCCTGGGATTCTGCTCCCTTCCTTCTCTGGCCGCTTCTCTCGCCGAGCAGTTTACCCTGATGGAGAAGGGGGCCGAGAGCGCCCTCGATACCCGTCAATTCAGCCATGACGGCGTCGATATCAAGGCCTGGATCGATGGCGCCCCCGTTATCATCGCCGTGCCCATCATGAACGAGCTGGGCAAGCTGGAAGGGGAGAGCCGCTACTACTTCAAGGGCGGCAAGCTGTTCGGGGTCAAAGAGCCCGCCGCCCAGTTCGCCTTTGACGACAGCGGCAAGCTGACCCAATGGCTGGACGAGAAGGGTCAGCCCGCCGAGTTCGTCAGCAAGATGAGCATGCAGCAGCGTCAGGAGTGGCTCACCAAGCGAGCCGCCGAGCTGAGCAAGCTGTTTGTGGTGAGCGCGGCCGAACAGAAGGCGGCCAAGGGTGGCGTCAAGCTGAAGGGAGCGGATCTCGCTCACTGGCTCTGCAACGGCAAGCTGATGGATCTCGCCCACGGCGACAAGGTGATATTCGAGCAGGATAAGCTGAAGATTGGCGAGCAGGGGATCGAGGGGGAGGTCTCCCTGCGTCAGGAGAAGGGGTGGCAGGAGCTGAGCCTCAAGTGCGAGGTGCAGGGCACTCAGGTAACCCGCCTCACCTGGCAGCCGCTGCCGGGGGCCAACAAGCCGCAATAAGCGCAATAGCAAGGGGGCCCATCACGGGCCCCCTTCTCATTCGGTGTGTGGCTCCCCCAGTTTGAGCCGGGTGAGCGCCTCGACCCGGCGCCACTGTCCTGGATCGAACCAGCGGGCCAGCAGCTCCTGCTGCTGTTCGGCCCGGGCTTCGTTCGGCAGTTGCCTGAGCTCGGCCAGAAAGCCGCTGAGCTGCTCCTCGAACCCTTGCCGGTTCTGCTCCAGTTGGCGCATCCGATCCACCGCTTCCGGCCCCCCCGTCTCCAGCAGCAGAGCCTCCCGTTTGGCCGGGTCCATCTGCGCCAGCCCTTGCAACTCCTCAAGCAGATGGCTGTTGGCCTCCGCCTCGCGAAACCAGCCCGGTTGCTCCGCCAGCCAGAGATCCAGCTCGCTGGCCAGCTGCGACTTGTCGCTGTCTCTTGCCTCTGCCAGCGCCCTGCGGCGCAGGGTCAGCTGCTCCATCAGCCGATCCTCGGCAAACAGCTGGGCCTGCTCGGCCGGGGTAAAGCTCTGCTGGCGCAGCTGCTCCCGCTCGTCAAACAGGATCTGCAGGCTGGCGAGGGAGATCTCGGTGGGCACCGTCAGGCTGCTCTGGGCGGAGACAAAGGTGCGATAGCGCGCCTGCAGGGCATCGGCGGCCTCCTGCTCGGGATCGTGCGGGTGGCTCTGTGCATGCTGGCTGGCTTGAGCGGGGGATGAGTCTGCCGTCGGAGCCGTGGGCCAGAGCAACACCCCGCCAAGCAGCAGGGTGATGGCACTGGGCACGACGAGCAGGGTGGCTATCTTCATAGTCCCAGCTCCTTGAGACGGTTGGCATGCTGGCGATAGAGGGTGACCGGATCGGTCTCGAACAGATGGTGGATGCCGAAGGACTGGTTCACTTCGTCCAGATGGTTCATCCGGTAGCTGGTGCCGATCACCTTGCCGAGGTGGCTGCTGCAGACCCCGACCAGTCCGTCATTGGGCTCTTTGAAGAAGGCGCCGGTCAGCGCCAGCGCAGGATCCACCGGATCCAGCAGATTGGTCAGATTGCCTCGTCCGCTCCAGGAGAAGTAGTAGACGCCGTTGCTGGCCTGCATCGGCCCCTCACCGCAATAGCGGCTGGGCAGCCCCTCCGGGTAGCGCTGATTGAACTGGCTGGCCCCCTTGCTGGTGAGGGCATCGAGGGCGGCGACCGGATCTTGCGGTAGCTGGCTCCCGCCCGAGAGCAGTGAAATCATGCCGGAGAGGGCGTGGGCTGCGGCGGCCGCCAGCTTCTCGGCGGCGCTGCCGGGGGCGGCATTGGCCCGCACCAGATCGGCAATCTCGGAGCCATAGTTGACCCCGCCGACGCTGGTGGCGGAGGCGACCAGCTCGGGGGCGACCGAGGCGACATAGCGGATGGTGGGGCCGCCGTGGGAGTGGCCGATCAGGTTGACCTTCTCGGCGCCGGTGGTTGCCAGCAGCAGCTCAATCTGGGCGAGCAGCTGCTCGCCCCGTTGCTCCGAACTGGCGGTGGCCGACACTTGGGCCACGTAGACCTTGGCACCATCCCGGCTCAGGGCCTGGGGAATGCCGTAGAAGTAATCGACCCCGAGTAACTTGTCGAAGCCGAACAGGCCGTGCACCAGCACTATGGGGTAGCGGGTCTGGGTGTATCCGCTGGCGTGTGCCAGCATGGGCAGGGTGCAGAGCAGCACCAGAAGCCATCTCTTCATCATCAGCATCCTTGTTGATTCGTGAGGAACAGATTGTGTGGCGTACTCCATGTTCGCCGGTGCCAGTATGGTGGCTGATTGAAAAACGGGCTGTGAGGGGGATCGCAACTCAGGATTCAAAAGGGTTTCATGGTGCGGGCGGGGAAGCTGAGCTCCCCGCCCTGCGGCTTATTGCCACTCCACCAGTTGATACTGCTTCTTGCCCCGGCGCAGCAGCAGGTAGCGGCCAAACAGTCGATCCGCAGCATTCAGCTGCTCATCCTGCTTGAGTACACCATTGAGGCTGATGGCCCCTGCCGCCAGCAGTTCGCGGGCGATGCGCCTGGAGTTAGCCAGACCGCAGCTGACCAGCAGACTGACCAGATCCGTCTCGCCGCTGACGGTGCTGCACGGCATGCCATCCTGCGCCAGCTGGGCCAGATCGCTCTCGCCGAGGCGAGCTACATCGCCGCTAAACAGCAGCTCGCTGATGCGCTGCACCGCAGCCAGCGCCGCCTTGCCGTGTACCAGCTCGGTCAGCTCGTTCGCCAACACCTGCTGGGCCTGCTTGCGCCCCTGCCGCTTCGCGTCTTCCGCCTCCAGTGCATCAATCTCGCTCAGCGACATAAAGCTGTAGTAGCGCAGGAAGCGGTAGACATCCTCATCCGCGGTGCCGAGCCAGAACTGGTAGAAGGCGTAAGGGGAGGTGAGCGCCGGATCGAGCCAGACTGCACCACCTTCGGTCTTGCCGAACTTGGTGCCGTCTGCCTTGGTGATAAGGGGCAGGGTCATGCCGTGCACCTGCGCCTGATGGAGGCGACGGGTGAGATCCATGCCGCTGGTGATATTGCCCCACTGGTCATTGCCGCCAATCTGCAGGGTGCAACCGAGCCGCTGGTGCAGCACCGCAAAGTCGTAGGATTGCAGCAGAGCGTAGGAGAACTCGGTGAACGAGATGCCCTGATCCGGGCGAGCCAGCCGCTGACGCACCGATTCCCGCGCCAGCATGGCGTTGACCGAGAAGTGCTTGCCGATATCCCGCAGAAAATCGAGGGCGGACATCTGCCCCATCCAGTCGCCATTGTTGACCAGCTGCGGGGCCGACAGACCATCATCGGCGGGCAACAGCGCCCTGATTTGGGCCGACAGGCTGGCGACCCAACCCTGCACGGTATCGGCACTGTTGAGGCTGCGCTCGGTCGCCTTGAAGCTGGGATCGCCGATAAGGCCGGTTGCCCCGCCCACCAGTGCCACCGGGGTGTGGCCCGCCAGCTGGAAGCGGCGCAGCATCAAGAGCGGCACCAGATGACCGATATGCAGGCTGCCAGCGGTGGGATCGAACCCGCAATAGACGGTGCGCGGGGTGGCAAGATGATCGGCCAGGGCCGCCGGGTCGGAATTCTGGGCCACAAGGCCGCGCTCGGTCAGCTCATCGAGCAGGTGGGGGTTGATCATGTGTGCTCCAACAACAGGGGAAAAGCCGTCATCCTCGCCGTTCTGGCCAGTGGCGGATATGTCCCCTGAGGGACAGTTTTGCCACTCTCGTGCTAGCATTCAGCCATAGCGGGGAATCGCTCCCCGTTACCGGAAACGTGCCACCATGACCCAGCCATTCACCAAAGATGCCTTGACCCGCAGCATGACCGAGGTGGTCGATGCCCTGCACAGCAGCGCCTTTGCGGCGGCGCTGGTGCGGCTGATCCAGCAGCAGGTGGCGTTTGACTGTGCCCTGCTGCTCGGGGTGGGGCAGCGGCCCGTCTACCTCTACGACAACCTCAACCATCAGCGGGCCCTGCTCTTTGATCGCTACCTCACCAGCCACTTCAGTCAGGATCCCTTTATGCAGGCGCTGGAACAGGGCTTGCCTGCCGGCGTCTGGACGCTGGCGCAGGTCTCCCAAGGGCGGCTCGATCCCGAATATCGCCACCACTTCTATCAGGCCACCGGCTGGCAGGAGGAGGTGGGGCTGATCCTGCCGGTGCGGGACGGACTGACGCTGATGCTGTTTCTGGGGCGACTCGACAAGCGCAGTACCCTCAGCCGTGACGAGCTGGCGAGGCTGGAGCAGCTGTTCCCGCTGGTACATTCGCTTTGTCGTCAGCAGTGGCGGCAGAGCCAGCCGCTGTTGGCCCAGAGCACTGTGCTGCCAGACAGCGCCAGCCTCCGGAGTGCGGTGGAGCAGGCGATGGCGAGTGTCGGGGGGGATCTGCTCACCCGGCGCGAGCGGCAGGTGGCGGAGTTGCTGCTGCAGGGGCTGGATACCGAGGCGATTGCCGCAGCGCTCGGGATTGGCTGTGGTACGGTGAAGAATCACCGCAAGCATCTCTATAGCAAGCTGCGGCTCGGCTCGCGGGCCGAGCTGTTCAATCTCTTTCTGAACCACCTCATTACGGCGCCGGTGGATGCATCGCAGGCGTCATCGGCGGGAGATAGAGAGAGCCCGCCATAGGGTGGGCCGGAGTTACTCGATGCGCGGGATGGTGGGAGTGGTTTCGGGCAGGATACTGAGCAACTGGTAGCGCTTCATCAGCTGCTTGTATTCATCCCCCTGTTTGACCTTGTCCAGCGCCTGTTGCAGGCGGGCAACCTGTTGCTTGTCTGCCCTCAGGTTGAAGGCGAAGCAGTTATCCTGCTCTTCAATGATCGCGACGGTGACAAAATCCTCGCTGGGAAAACCCAGCTCCTTGGCCTGATGGCGCAGCATCACCTCGTTGCCCGCCACCAGATCGGTGCGTGCCATGATGAGCTGGCGCACCACCTGATCCATGCGCTCTACCGACATCATATTGCCAGGGCTGATCCCGCGGTTGAGCAGCAACTGCTCCCCGACATCCGCCTGCATCACACCAATCTGCAGCTTGGCGAGATCCGCTTTGCTGGCCACTTTGGGGGCATCCTGCTTGCGGCCGACCAGCGCGACCCTGGAGTGGCTGATGGGGCAGACCCAGAGGAAGTGGGGATCCCGCTCCTTGGTGTGCGCCGTGGTAAAGAGCACGGCCTCTTGCTGCTGGGTCAGCAGATACCAGCCGCGGGCCCAGGGCAGAAAGTGGATGGGGTGCTCCGGCTCCCCCATTTCACGCCACATCAGGCGCAGCAACTCGACCGCTAACCCCACAGGCTGACCATTTTTATCCTGGCCATTGAGCGGCATGTTCTGCTCCGAATAGTAGATAAGTGCCGGAGCCGGGAGCGCGATAAACAGGGCGAGAGAAGCGAGAGCAGGGAGCAGACGACGCATGATGCACTCCTTGTGCGGGTAGTTACCTAACAGTCTATGTGGCCTTTTCCATAACGTCATGATCCGGTCGCGGGATAAAAAACAGGCCACCTTGCGGTGGCCTGTCTGTTTATTTGAGCAGGGCTTCCATCTCCGCCTCTGCCTTGGCGCGCGCCTTGGCTTCCGCCGCTCTGGCGGCATCGGCGACGCTCTCTCCGGCCGTATGAGAGGCAGCACTGACAGCCTGTTTGGCCGGATCGGCAACGGCCTTGGTTGCCTCTTGCGTCACGGTAGCGGCGGCACTGCTGACTGCCTGTTTGGCCGGAGCGACAACGGCTTTGGTGGCTTCCTGTGTCACGGTCGCAGCGGCGCTGCTGACAGCCTGTTTGGCAGGCGCGGCAACGGCTTTGGTGGCTTCTTGCGTCGCGGTTGCAGCGGCGCTGTTGACGGCTTGCTTGGCAGGAGCGGCAACAGCCTTGGTGGCTTCTTGGGTCGCGGTCGTAGCGGCGCTGTTGACGGCTTGCTTGGCAGGAGTGGCAACGGCCTTTGTGGCTTCTTGGGTTACGGTCGCAGCGGCGCTGCTGACGGCTTGCTGGGCAGGAACGGCAACGGCTTTGGCCGCTTCTTGCGTTGCGGTCGCAGCGGTGCTGCTCACCGCCTGTTTGGCGGGTGCAGTGACTGCGGTGGTTGCAGTGCGGGTAAGTGCGGTCGTGCTTTGGCTCACCGCTTGAGTTGCCTGTCCTGTGACGTTGGCGGCTGTGCCGCTGATGGCCTGGCTGGCGCTGTTGGTCAGCGAGCCGGTGACGCCGCGGGTCACTGTGCCCAGCGCGCTGCCAAGGGAGAAGGGGGAGGCGCCACTCTGACTGGTCGCCGCCCCGGTCAGGGCATTGGCCGCCGGGGTGAGCTGGCTGGTGGGGGTCTGCCAGCCCTGCATGGCGGTTGGCCAGGTCGGTGCCGTGCCCGCCAGATTTTCGCCGAAGGTCAGGGTGGTGCCATCCCCTTTTTG
This sequence comes from Aeromonas sp. 97A, assembly GCF_051919185.1. NCBI lineage: Bacteria > Pseudomonadati > Pseudomonadota > Gammaproteobacteria > Aeromonadales > Aeromonadaceae > Aeromonas > Aeromonas sp. 97A. The sequence goes on from NZ_JBQBFF010000001.1 coordinate 3,995,087, forward strand.
CAGCAATACCGACATCTGGTTGGTTTGCGAGTTCCACACCATCCCCGCCTGCTTGGCGATATCCGGCACGGGCGCATACTCGGAGACCACATAGAAAAGCGGCCCCTCCTGCTGTAACTTGTCGGCAGTCTTGAGCAACTGCATGGTGCTGTCGTAGTTGGGACCAAGGATGGCGGTCATCCGATCCTTAATCAGGGGTTGTTCGAACAGATTGACCTCGTTCGGGTCAAAGCCGACCAGCGGCTTGAGCAGGGCCCACATCAGCTGGCTGGTGGGGCTCATCATCAGCAATGGGGCAACGCAGGCGGACAACATCAGGCTCAGGCAGGCCGCCTGAAGCAACGGCATGATACGCATTGGGATAATATCCAAATAACGACTTGATAAATAAGGTTATATTTTGTCAGGACGTGACAAATTCACCGGAAGTTTGCGCGTGGCAGCGAGAGACTGCCCGCAGGCGCTGGCAGGCTACCATATTGGTTCCACAATGCCAGCAGGCAGTATGATTGTCAGTCAAGTAAACCACGGGGCTGGTCGACTCTTCTAGAGTGCCCCCCATCGCAACAGGATCCCTCTCATGAAAAATTTACTGCTCTGCCTGCTGGCCTCCCTCTGGCTCGCCCCCGCTCTGGCCGCGTCCAAAACCACTGTGGTGGGCGAGTCTGCCAGTCCCGAGCTGGTGTTGCCGCTGGGCTCATTGCCCGAGCGGGTCTGCTGGTTTGCGGATCAGAAATATTCCGAAGGGGCCCGCATTCTGCAGGGAGATATCTGGCTGGAGTGCGGCCCGCAGAACGACCTCGAGAGCAATGGCCCACTGGCCTGGCGCTCTCCTGTGGTGGTGTTGCCTGCCACCCGGGGGGCAAAAGATCAGAAGACGATTTCCGTGGGTCAGTGAGGCTTTTCTTGATCCAGCTAAAGACATGGACGTGATCCCTGTCGCATAATGCAGCTCCTTTCTTCTCTTGGCTGGAACCTAAGAAATGGCTCGTCGCTCTTCCAATGCACAACGTCGTCGCAGTAGCTGGTGGTACAAACGCCTGTTGGCAAGGGAGCGGGAAGAGCGCGAAGCGCGTTCCGTAAGGGATTGATACTGCATTAAAAAACGGAGCCTCTGGCTCCGTTTTTGCGTTTGTTACTCTTAGCAGAATAACAACGGGGGCCATCAGGCCCCCGTTTTGTTTTTGCAGATGTTGCCTGCTTGCGGCTTAGCGCTGCAAGGCGGCCAGTGCCAGTTCGACCCGTTTGGCATACTCGGGGTCGGCTTGCTCGAAGTGTTTGAGCTGGGCTGCGACGATGGCGTCATCTTCCACATTGATAAGGGAGCGGGCCAGGTTGGCGGCGAGCCGCGAGCGCTGCCCCTCGTCCATGATGCGGAACAGGTTACCCGGCTGGCTGTAGTAGTCGCTGTCGTAGTCACGGAAGTCGTAGTGCAGGGCGGCCCCTTCCAGACTCAGCGCCGGTTCGTGCTGTTCGCTCGGCTGCTGGGTACCGAAACGGTTCGGCTGATAGTTGGGGCTGGCGCCGCCATTGCTGTCCGCCCGCATGGCACCGTCACGATGGGCGCCGTGATGGAACGGGCAGCGCGGGGCGTTGACCGGCAGCAGACCGTGGTTGACGCCGAGGCGATAGCGCTGGGTGTCGCCGTAGGAGAAGAGTCGCCCTTGCAACATGCGATCCGGCGAGAAGCCGATACCGGGCACCACGTTGGCCGGGGTAAAGGCGGCCTGCTCCACATGGGCGAAGTAGTTGTCCGGGTTCTGGTTGAGCTCCAGCACGCCCACCGGGATCAGCGGGTAGTCGCTGTGCGGCCACACCTTGGTCAGGTCGAACGGGTGGATGTTGTAAGTCTGGGCTTCGGCCTCCGGCATCACCTGCACATAGACCTTCCAGCGCGGGAAGTCGCCCCGCTCGATGGCATTGAACAGATCCGCCTGACTGGTCTCCCGATCCTGCCCGACGGCGGTGGCGGCCTCTTCATCGGTGTAGAAGCTGTGGCCCTGCTCGGTCTTGAAGTGGAACTTGACCCAGAAGCGCTCGTTGGCATCGTTGATAAAGCTGAAGGTGTGGCTGCCGTAGCCGTTCATCTCCCGCAGGCTCTTGGGGATGCCGCGATCGCTGAACAGTATGGTGACCTGATGCAGGGATTCCGGATGGCGTGACCAGAAGTCCCAGGCGGCGGTGGCGCTGCGCAGGTTGGTGCGCGGATCCCGCTTCTGGGTGTGGATGAAGTCAGGGAATTTCAGCGGATCGCGGATGAAAAAGACCGGGGTGTTGTTACCCACCAGATCCCAGTTGCCCTGCTCGGTATAGAACTTGAGGGCGAAGCCGCGCACATCGCGTTCGGCATCGGCGGCGCCCTTCTCACCGGCCACGGTGGAGAAGCGCAGGAAGACCGGGGTCTGCTTGCCGATGGCGCTGAACAGATCGGCCTTGCTGAACTGGCTGATGTCGTGGGTCACGGTAAAGGTGCCGTAGGCGCCCGAGCCCTTAGCGTGAACCACCCGCTCGGGAATGCGCTCGCGGTCGAAGTGGGCGAGTTTCTCCATCAACCAGATATCTTGCATCAGGATGGGGCCGCGCGGACCGGCGGTGAGGCTGTTGTTGTTGTCGACGACGGGGGCGCCGTTGGCGCTGTGCAGGGTCTTGTCAGTCATGGCTTCTCTCCTTGTTGATATGGGGTCAGCCTACGGATCTGCGCCGTGCTCGGCCAATGGGCCTTTCCTCGTCCTTTGATAGGCAAGACAAATGGGTGTGGGTAGGGGATGTGTAACCGCGCCGGATATTGCATGATGGTGGCTTCGAGAAGGAGCTTCATATGCAGATTACTATCCGTCATGCCGAACCCGCCGATGCCCCCGCCTTGCGGGATCTATACGCCATGCCCAATGCCCAGGCGGGCACTTTGCACCTGCCTATGCCACCCCTTAGCCAGTGGCAGAAGCGGTTGGAGAGCGACAGCGTGGTGGCACTGGTCGCCGAGGTTGACGGCCTGCTGGTAGGCCAGCTATCGCTGCTGGTTGAGCCTAATCCGAGACGCAAGCATGTGGCCGGTATTGGCATGGGAGTGCGGGATGACTGGGCTGGCAAGGGGGTGGGCTCCGCCCTGATGGCCGCGGCGCTGGATCTGGCCGATAACTGGCTCAACCTGCACCGGATTGAGCTGACCGTCTATACCGACAATGAGGCCGCACAGGCGCTCTATCGCAAGTTCGGTTTTACCGAGGAGGGGCTGGCTCGTGACTATGCCTTCCGCCAGGGGCGCTATGTAGATGTGTTCCATATGGCCAGAGTCGCGGGGGGGTGCCAGTCGCTAACGGCATGGTCGACTATCAGGCCAGATTGCGCCCGGTGATCCGGGCGCTGGAGCAGAATCCCGATCTCTCCATCGAAACGCTGGCGAGCAGTGCCTGCTTGTCTTTCTACCATTTTCACCGGGTGTTTACGGCTGTGGTGGGGGAGACGCCCGGGGAGATGTGTCGTCGTCTGCGCATCCAGCGGGCTGCTTGGCTGCTCTGCTATTCCGATGCCAGTGTCACGGCCATTGCGTTGGGGGCGGGGCTCGCCAGCTCCCAGGCGTTTGCCAAGGTATTTCGCCGTTACTATGGTTGCACGCCGGGAGAGTTTCGCCGCGACAAGAGCAAGAATGGACACTTGATGAGCAAGGATGGACACGCACTTGTGCAGCCGAATCCTTATGCTGAGGGTCACTCATCAGCAAGGAGCAATACCATGAAAACCATCGAGATGGACGCCCGCACTCTGGCTTATATACGTGTCACCGGCCCCTATGGCGAGGGGTATGCTCCCGTTTGTAGTCAGCTGCAACAGTGGGCCAGCGCCCGCGGTCTGGAAGGTGGGGAGTGGATCTTCATCTATCACGATAACCCCGAGGTGACTCCGCCAGCCCAGTGTCGCACTGACATCGGGGTGACGGTGCCTGCGGGGACGGTGGGGATGGGAGCGGTCGAGATCCAGCTTATTCCCGCCGGTCGTTACGCCCAGTCCCGTTATCTTATTACCGACCGCAGTCAGTATGGCCCGCGTTGGCAGGAACATATCGGCGACATCGTTGCTGCTGGGCTGGAGTTTGGCAATGGTCCCTGCTTTGAGCTTTATCACAGCATGAGCGATGATCCGGTGCAGGACGATGTCAGCTTTTGCTCCAGCCTCAAGGGGTAGGGCGCAGAAGGGAAAGCTGAGCGGGACAGAATTGAGCGGGACAGAATGTTGTGCAGAAACGAGAGAGCCGGACAGTGTCCGGCTCTTTTGCATCTGGCGGTTGGGGACGTTTAGCGCTGGAACCCCTTCTGGGCGAACTTGGGACGGGCGTTCATGATCTGCTCCACCTGCTCGTCGCTCATCTTGCCGCGCGACAACCCCAGCACCTTGTAGGTGAGCAGCGGTCGGGCGGGCAGGGCGATCATCAGGGCGCGGATCTGGTTCTCGTCATCCTTCTCCCGGGTCGGCTTGCCGTAGGCGTAGGTGAGGACGCCGGCATCCATCAGGTTTTTGACGGCGGGCTCGGTGATCGGCAAGTTTATGACGCTTTTACGCTGCAGCACGAACTCGCGCAGCACCGCCTTCTCGTTGAAGTCGAGGAAGCCGATCATCTGGGCCAGCTGGTCCTGCTGACGGCGTGCCTGCCACTCTTCGCACGCCCACTCCCAGGCGATCAGGAAGCCCTGACTGCAGAAGTAGGAGATGGCGATCAGCATGCCGACCCCCAGCCAGGCCGCATGATCCGCAGCCCACTGGCTGACGGCCCCTTTCATCAGCCCGGCCGGAAACAGCAGAATGATGCTGCAGCAGAGCAACAACCAGACCATCAGCCAGTTGAGGCGGTTCAGTTGATAGAAATGTTGGATCCACCGTTTCATTGTTCATCCTTCCCAAACTGTTGTGGATAGTGAACTACCTACAGCAATCGGTGTGCCAACAGCGCAATGGCGGCGGGGAGGGTGCGCAGGTGAGGTTACATTCCCTTACAACTTATTGAATGAGTTGTCATTAATTTGCCTTGTGAGGCGGCGGTCGAGTTGCTAAAACGTCCCCTCAGTCATTGGGGAGTAGCAACCCGCCCGCATTCCGGGCCGGGCCCATGTCAACACTCTTGGATCCTCGTATCCATGGCATGGGCGGCGATAGGCACTATCGCTCTGCAAGACCTTTGGCCTCGATATGCACGCCAGCCGGGCGAGCCATATCGGGTCCATCGGTTATTCTGCTCGCCTGGCGGTATCTATTATGTTTATTACCCTGCTATTATTTCTTGTCTCTGCGGTCACCATCTACCTTGCCTGCGAATACTTCGTCAACGGCATCGAGTGGACCGGCCACCACTTCAAGCTCTCCCAAAGCGCTACAGGCTCCCTGCTGGCGGCATTGGGTACGGCCCTGCCCGAATGCATCGTCACCCTCACCGCCCTGCTGATGGGCAACACGACCGCCCAGCAAGAGATCGGCATTGGCGCCGCCCTCGGCGGACCGCTGGTGCTGGCGACCATCGGCTATGCAGCAGTCGGCCTCACCCTGCTGCTTTGCATGGGGCGTACCGAGCGCGCCATCGATGGCGAGGTGCAGCGCGAGATTGGCCGGGATCAGCGCTGGTTTATGGGTATCTTTCTGGTGGCGACCGCGCTGGGGCTGGTCGCCTTCACCGGCAAGAGCTGGTTGGCCTCGCTCTTCCTGCTGGTCTACCTCGTTTATGTAAGGCGCGAGCTGAAACAGAGTGACAGCCACGAAGTCGAATTGCCGGAGCCCCTCAAGCTGGCCCCAGATGCCGGGATCCCGCCCCTTGGCAAGGTGTTGCTGCAGACGTTGGCTGCACTGGTGGTGGTGGCGCTGGCGGCCCAGCTGTTTGTCCATCAGCTGGAGAGCATGGGCGAGCTGTTTGGCCTCTCGCCGGTGCTGGCGGCCCTGCTGCTGAGTCCGGTGGCGACCGAAATGCCGGAGCTGATGAACGTGCTGATCTGGGTGCGACAGGGCAAGAACCGGCTGGCGCTGGCCAATATCTCCGGGGCCATGATGATCCAGGGCACTATCCCCAAGGTGTTCTGCTTGCTCTTTACCCCTTGGTTGCTGGATGGCGCAATGATGGCCTCCTCGCTGGTGACGCTGTTGGCGGTCGGGTTGCTCTGGTGGGGGTTCAGAAAGGGAACCATGACCGCCGAGCGGCTGGGGCTGGTCGGTCTGCTCTATCTCGGTTTTTGCGGCTGGTTGCTGGTGAGCTGAAGCGAGAAGCGCGGATATGAAAAAGCCCCCTTGGCAGGGGGCTTTGTTGTATCGGTTGGGGCTGTGTTTACAGCGCGGCGATCTCGGCCTGCTGGGCTTCCAGCTTGGTCAGCTGGAGACGGTAATCTTCCAGCTTCTCGCGCTCTTTGGCGATGACAGCTTCCGGCGCCTTGGCGACGAAGGCTTCGTTGCCGAGTTTGCCTTCGATACGGCCGCACTCGCCCACCAGACGGGCAACCTCTTTAGCCAGACGGGCCAGTTCGGCATCCTTGTCGATGAGACCGGCCATCGGGATCATCAGCTCGGTGGCACCGATCAGCTTCTTCACTGACAGCGGGGCGGTTTCACCGTCCGCCAATACGCGGATAGATTCCAGACGGGCCAGCGACTTGAGGAAGGCCTCGTTGTCGGCTGCGCGCTGGGCATCTTTGGCATCGCACTGGAGCAGCACGTTGAGGGGCACGCTCGGTGCCACGTTCATCTCGGCGCGGATGTTGCGGATGCTGACGATGAACTCCTTCACCCACTCCTGATCCGCCATCGCGGCGTCGTCCACCTTGGCGGCGTCGAATTCCGGGAAGGCCTGAATCATGATGGTGTCGGCGTGTACGCCAGCCAGCGGCGCGACCGATTTCCAGATGGTCTCGGTGATGAACGGGATGATCGGGTGTGCCAGACGCAGCAGGGTTTCCAGCACGGTCACCAAGGTATGGCGGGCAGCGCGCTGCTCGGCCTCGGAACCCTTGGTCAGCACCGGCTTGGTCAGCTCCAGATACCAGTCACAGAACTGGTTCCAGATAAATTCGTACAACACACCGGCCGCGATGTCGAAGCGATAGGTATCGAGGGCGGTACGGAAGTCACGGATGGCCACTTGCAGCTGGGACTGGATCCAGCGATCCGCCAGACTGAACTGCATCTCGCCACCGGCAAAACCGCAATCCTGATCTTCGGTGTTCATCAGCACATAGCGGGAGGCGTTCCACAGCTTGTTGCAGAAGTTGTTGTAGCCGTCCAGGCGCTTCATGTCCCAGTTGATGTCACGACCGGTAGAGGCCAGCGCTGCCAGCGTGAAGCGCAGGGCGTCGGTACCGTGGGCATCGATCCCTTCCGGGAATTGCTTGGCGGTACGCTTGGCGATCTTCTCGGCCATCTGCGGCTGCATCATGTTGCCGGTGCGCTTCTCCAGCAGATCTTCCAGCGAGATGCCGTCGATCATGTCGAGGGGGTCCAGCACGTTGCCCTTGGACTTGGACATCTTCTGGCCCTCTTCGTCACGGATCAGGCCGGTGATGTAGACGGTCTTGAACGGGACTTGTGGCTGGCCGTTTTCGTCCTTGATGAAGTGCATGGTCATCATGATCATCCGGGCAATCCAGAAGAAGATGATGTCGAAGCCGCTCATCAGCACGTCGGTCGGGTGGAAGGTCTTGAGTGCCTCGGTGTTGTTCGGCCAGCCCAGGGTGGAGAAGGTCCACAGGGCGGAGCTGAACCAGGTGTCGAGCACGTCTTCGTCCTGACGCAGCACGGTTACGGCCGGGATGCTGTGCTTGGCGCGCACTTCGTCTTCGCTGCGGCCAACGTAGACGTTGCCGGCGTCGTCATACCATGCCGGGATGCGGTGACCCCACCACAGCTGACGGGAGACGCACCAGTCCTGAATGTCGCGCATCCAGGAGAAGTACATGTTTTCGTACTGTTTCGGCACGAACTGGATACGGCCATCTTCCACCGCTTCGATGGCGGTCTTGGCCATCGGTGCGACGCGCACGTACCACTGGTCGGTCAGCATCGGCTCGATGGGCACGCCACCGCGATCGCCGTAAGGCTGTTGCAGCACGTGATCCTTGATCTCGTCCAGCAGACCCAGCTCTTCGAGCTTGGCCAGAATCGCTTTACGGGCAGCGAAGCGCTCCAGACCGGCGAACTCGGCCGGCAGGGCTGCATCGTAGGCAGTGCTCGGGTTGCCGTTGGTGTCGACCACTTCGGCCTCGGCACGCACGTGGGCATCCAGAGTGAAGATATTGATCATCGGCAGGCTGTGGCGCTTGCCCACTTCGTTATCGTTGAAGTCGTGGGCCGGGGTGATCTTCACGCAACCTGTGCCCTTCTCCATGTCGGCGTGTTCATCGGCAACGATGGGGATCAGACGGTTCACCAGCGGCAGCAGGATGTGCTGGCCGATCAGCGCCTTGTAGCGCGGGTCTTCCGGGTTCACGGCCACGGCGGTATCGCCCAGCATGGTCTCCGGACGGGTGGTGGCGACGATCAGGTAATCCTTGCCTTCGGCAGTCTTGGCGCCGTTGGCCAGCGGATAGCGCAGGTGCCACATGTGGCCCTTGATCTCGCGGTTTTCCACTTCCAGATCGGAGATGGCGGTGTTGAGTTTCGGATCCCAGTTCACCAGACGCTTGCCGCGGTACATCAGGCCATCTTCGTAGAGACGAACAAACACTTCCTGCACGGCGGCGGAGAGACCCTCATCCATGGTGAAGCGCTCGCGCTCCCAATCCACGGAGTCGCCCAGACGGCGCATCTGGCGGGTGATGGTGCCACCGGACTCTTCCTTCCACTGCCAAATCTTGTCGATGAAGGCATCACGGCCGTAATCGTGGCGAGTTTTGCCCTCTTCTGCGGCGATCTTGCGCTCAACTACCATCTGGGTGGCGATACCGGCGTGGTCGGTACCAGCCTGCCACAGGGTGTTTTTGCCCTGCATGCGGTTGTAGCGGATCAGGGTATCCATCAGGGTTTGTTGGAAGGCGTGACCCATGTGCAGGCTGCCGGTGACGTTCGGCGGCGGGATCATGATGCAGAAGGAGTCTTTGCTGGTATCGCCGTGGGGCTTGAAGTAACCCTGGGCTTCCCAGTGCTGATAGAGCGCCTGTTCGATGGCGTTGTGATTAAAAGTCTTTTCCATGGTCTCGCCGTAATCTGGATGGATGGAGTCTGGTGTTGATTCTTTATGGATCAATTGGTTGCAGTCAGGGCTGCGCCGGATCCGGTGCGGCAAGGACGGGCTGATCCCTCATTTCGAGGGTATGGCCTGCCTGGCGATAGTGCTTGTAGCGCTCGCGGGCTTGCTGCTTTTGTGTTTCGTCAGTGGGGACAAAATCTACCACTTGAGCGAAGTGTCCTGCAAACAAAGGTGTCGCAGTGGCCAGATTGATGAGGCGGGCGTAGCGCCGTTTCGGTGGCTGATAGCCGATCTCCACCGGGGCCATGCCGCTTTCGCCTTGCAGCTGGTGCGGCACAAAGCGCTCCGGCGGCAATTGCCACAACAGTTCGTCCAGACGCAGGGCCTGGGCCTCATCGTCGCAGAACAGGTAGATATGGCCCGCGCCCCACGACTCGGCCGCAAGAGTGCAGGCCAGTCGCTCGACCGCAGAGGCCTGCGCGTCATCCTGTTTGCTCATCAGGTAAAAGGTCACTTGGCTCATCAGGTTAATCCCGTTTTGCGGTGACGGACTGTTGACCGCCTCATGAGGCTGACGGGGCGTTTCCCGTCCGCAGCTCACTGATTCAAGAATGAAACAAGGAAGAGGCGGGCCTCTTCCTTGTGGTTCAGGGTAACGCCATCCCTTTTGATGCACGCATCAGAAGGGATGAAAAAGTTACTCTTTCTCTTCGATATCCACGCCAGCCCGGTTCAGCAGGAACTGGGTCAGCAGGGGCACCGGACGACCGGTGGAGCCTTTATCCTTGCCACTCTTCCAGGCTGTCCCGGCGATATCCAGGTGGGCCCAGTTGTACTTCTTAGTGAAGCGTGACAGGAAGGCGGCCGCGGTGATGGTGCCGGCCGGACGACCACCGATGTTGGCCATGTCGGCGAACGGGCTGTCGATCTGCTCCTGATACTCGTCAAACAGCGGCAGACGCCAGGCGCGATCACCCGCCTGTTCGGAGGCGTTGAGCAGCTCGTGGGCCAGCGGGTTGTGGTTGGCCAGCAGACCCGAGGTGTGGTGGCCCAGCGCGATAACGCAGGCACCGGTCAGGGTCGCCACGTCAATCACGGTTTCCGGATCGAAGCGGTCCACATAGGTCAGCGCATCACACAGCACCAGACGACCTTCCGCATCGGTGTTGAGCACTTCGATGGTCTGGCCTGACATGGAGGTGAGGATGTCACCCGGGCGATAGGCGTTGCCACCCGGCATGTTTTCACAGCCAGCCAGTACGCCGATGACGTTGATCGGCAGTTGTAGCTGGGCCAGCGCATGCATGGTACCGAGCACGGAGGCGGCGCCACCCATGTCGTACTTCATCTCGTCCATGCCGTCGGCCGGTTTGATGGAGATGCCGCCGGAGTCGAAGGTCAGACCCTTGCCGACCAGCACGATGGGCTTGGCATCCGGATGACCCCTGTATTCGATGATGGCCATCATGGCTTCGTTGTCGGAGCCGCGAGCCACCGCCAGATAGGAGTTCATGCCGAGTTCGGCCATCTCCTGCTCGCCCACCACCTTGGTGGTGATGTTGTCGTAGGCATCGGCCAGACGACGGGCCTGGGAGGCCAGATAGGCCGGGTTGCAGACATTGGGCGGCATGTTCGCCACGTCGCGACAGACTCGCACACCCTTGGCCACGGCCAGACCGTGAGCGATGGCTTTTTCACCAATGGTCAGTTCCCGACGCGTCGGCACGTTGAATACCAGCTTGCGCAGCGGGCGACGTGGCTCGGCCTTGTTGGTCTTGAACTGATCAAAGCTGTAGAGGCCCGCCTTGGTGGTTTCCACCGCCTGGCGCACCTTCCAATAGGTATCCCGACCCTTGACGTGCAGCTCGGTGAGGAAGCAGACCGCTTCCATGGAGCCGGTTTCGTTCAGGGTGGTGATGGTCTTGTTGATGATCTGCTTGTACTGGCGTTCGTCGAGTTCCCGCTCCTTGCCGCATCCGACCAGCAGTACGCGCTCGCTGAGCACGCCCGGTACTTGATGCAGCAGCAGCATCTGGCCTGGTTTCCCTTCCAGGTCGCCACGGCGCAGCAGCGAACTGATATAGCCATCGCTGATCTTGTCCAGTTGTTCGGCAACCGGAGAGAGGCGACGCGGCTCAAATACGCCGACTACGACGCAGGCGCTCCGTTGCTTCTCTGGACTGCCACTCTTTACACTGAACTCCATGGAATCTCCTACATCCTAAAGACAAAAGGCACCTTTTATTGAATAATGCGGTGCTTGTTGGGGTATCAGAGGCGGAGCGAACAGCCACAGGCTCCGCAGTTCAAACTGGTAAAAATCCAATATACGGCCCTATTTTTCAGGCATTCGACTAAAAACACAAGTTTACTTGGGAATGACTGTGATCGTTTTCCGATATTTGTTCAGGGAAACCCTGAAAACCCAGCTGGCAGTGTTATTCGTATTGCTGCTTATCTTTGTCAGCCAACAATTTATCAAGATCATCGGCGATGCCGCCGATGGCGAGGTGCCGACACGTCTGGTCTCCACCCTGCTGCTGCTCAACTTGCCCAATATGGCGCTGTTGATGCTGCCTATCAGTCTCTTTTTAGCCATTTTGTTTGCCCATGGTCCTCTACGCCGAAAGCGAGATGACGGTGATGCATGCGGTCGGCTTCAGCCACCGTTTTGTGATGCGCAGCGCCATGTTGCTGGCCTTGCTGACGGCGGTGGTTGCGGCGTTCAACACTGGCTGGATCGCCCCGCAGGCCAAGGAGCGCGAGTATCAGGTGATCGACGAGTTCAAGTCGGATCCGGGTATCTCCTTCCTGCAGGCTGGCCGCTTTATGGAGCTCGACAAGGGGCGTCTGGTTGCCTATATCCAAGATTTGAACGACAACGGCTCAAAACTGCAAAAGATCTTCGTGCTGCAGCGGGCGGAGGGGAACAATCCTCCCTCGGTGGTGGTGGCGACCGAAGGGGTGGTGACGGTCGATGAGAACGGCCTGCAGTGGCTGACCCTGATGGATGGCTCCCGCTACGAGGGGAACTTCTCCGGCAAGCAGTTCCAGATCTCCGATTTTCGCGAATATGGTCTGGTGATCCGCCAGCAGGAGATGGAACGTTCCAACCGCAAGGCAGCGGCCAAGCCGACCATGGAACTGTTCGGTACCCAGGACAACGCCATGATGGCGGAATTGCAGTGGCGTATCTCGCTGCCCCTCTCCATTCCGGTGCTCACCCTGTTGGTAGTTCCGCTGGCGCGGGTCAATCCCCGTCAGGGGCGCTACGCCAAGCTGTTGCCGGCCATCATGCTCTATCTCTCCTACTTCCTGCTGCTCAGCGCCGCCCGTTCGGCCATCGACAGCGGTCGGCTGCCCTACTGGCCGGGGATGTTCCTGGTGCCGCTCGGTTACCTGCTGTTTATCGGCCTGCCCCTCAATCTGCAGGGCACCAGCTGGTGGAACGGGGTGAAAGGGCGCTATTTCAACAGAAAATCAGCATGATGCTGCAACATAGGAACTTCTGCTGATGTTTGGCATTCTCGATAGATATATCGGTAGGGTCATCTTTATGTCGATCCTGCTGTGTGAAATCACGCTGGTTGGTCTGGCGGGGCTCATCAAGTATGTGGAGCAGCTCAAGTCGGTCGGTGACGGCAACTACGACATGATCAACGCCCTCTACTATGTGCTGCTCTCCATGCCCAAGGAGGCGGTGCTCTTCTTCCCGCTGGCCGCGCTGCTGGGTGGCCTGATTGGTCTGGGTCAGCTGGCGACCAGCTCCGAGCTGGTGGTGATGCAGGCGGCGGGTCGATCCAAGATCAGTATTGTAATGGCGGCGCTCAAGACGGCGATCCCGCTGATGATCATGGTGGGGCTGATGGGGGAATATGTGGCCCCCATCGCCAAGCGGATGGCCGATGACATCAAGGCGGGCGCGCTGTCCGAAGGTCGTCTGACGGTTTCCGCCTACGGGGTGTGGGCTCGCGATGGCAACAACTTTGTCAATATCAACGGGGTGCGTAACGATGGCGCCCTCACCGGCATCACCCTCTATCGCTTCACCCCCGAGCGCAAGCTGATCGACGTGGTGCAGGCGCAGGAGGGGGTGTTTGAGCGTCACCACTGGCTGCTCAAGCAGACCCAGGTTACCCGCTTCGACGACCCGACGCAGATCCGCAGCGAGCAGCATGACAAGATGGAGTGGAGCTCAGAGTTGACGCCCAAACAGCTGGGGGTGGTAAGTATCGACCCCGAGAACCTCTCGGTCTCCGGTCTGCTCGATTACATCGGCTATCTCGATGCCAACAAGCAGGATGCCGGTCGCTACAAGTTGGAGATGTGGCGCAAATTGCTGTCACCGCTCTCGGTGGTGGCGATGATCCTGCTGGCCTCCTCCTTCATCTTTGGCCCGCTACGCTCGGTGAGCATGGGGGCTCGGATGCTGATGGGGATCATGACCGGCTTTGCCGTCTATGTGAGTGATCGGGTGTTTGGCCCCATCAGTCTGGTCTATGCGGTACCGCCGATTCTGGCGGCTATCGCGCCCAGCCTGCTGTTTGGCGGTATCTCCTTCTACATCCTCAGCCGCAAGCAGTAATCCGCACGAGGTTATGAGGAAATGCAAAGAGGGCACCTGTTGGTGCCCTCTTTCGTTGCTGCATTGCTTCGGTATTACTTGTTAAGCAATTCCAGATTTTCCTGCTTGCTCAGCACGATCACTTCGCACTCGGCCCAGATATCCTGAAACGCCCGCGGACGCTGGCGGTTGAACAGGCACATCAGGTTGCCCAGACCAAAGGCGGCGGTGGCGAGACGGATCAGCGCCTGGGTAACGCGGATGTGGCTGCCATCCTCGTTCTGAATGCGCAGCCGCCAGGCGCGCATGCCGACGGTCTGGCCAGCACGGGTCCAGAACCAAGTGTAGAAACCACAGATGACGAAGGCGAGCCACAGGGTGTAGATCAGGCTCAGGTGGTGGCGGGTAAGCAACCAGACGGTATCTTCACCCGCCGGTACGCTTGCCATGCCGGTGATCAGCAACAGCTTGGCGACACCCATGCCGATAAAGCCGGCGATGATCAGCAGCGAAGTCACTACCAGCGCATCATAGATGAGGGCGCCGAGGCGACGCAGCAGACCCGCTGACGGGTATGGCTGAGTGGCGGGAGAGGGGGATTTTTGTTGGACTTTTTTAGGCTTGGCCATCGTTTTTATTCCATTAAGATGATGGCGGCATTCTATGTAACTGGCCCCGCATCGGCAAGGCGTTGAATAAATGAACAAACGGGAGTGTTCAATCGAAAAACACCTTGCATGGCATCGCGCCATTCGTATAATCCCTCGCAGTTGCCCGGGTGGCGAAATCGGTAGACGCAGCGGATTCAAAATCCGCCGGTGAATAACCGTGTCGGTTCGAGTCCGACCCCGGGCACCATCAAATTCATGACAAAAGGCCATCAGCAATGATGGCCTTTTGTTTTTTGGCGTTCCTGCGCATTGGTGCGTTACTGTTGAGCAGGCAGTACTTCCCGTTACCTCTTGGTATCCCTTCTCTTTTTCCGCTCCCCGTTATTTCCTTGTCTTGATATAGCCGCTGACGGCATCACCGCCAGCGGCCTGTTTCTATTGCGGTTTTCTTTCCAAACCTTGCGGCATCAGATCATGATTGCTGCGTTACCCCAGCAGGGCAAACAGCAGGGTGCCGAGGCTGCCAGCGAGTGTCAGCGCGATGATGGCTCTGGGTGTGCCGTGCAGCTTGGTCCACATAAACAGGCTGGTGAGGGCCAGCAGCAGCAGAGCCAGGGCGGCGATATCGCCAAACAGCTGCCAGCCGAGGCCGGTGCCCATGCCGCGGTGCAGCCGGTTGAGGCTGGCGGCAAAGTTGGCCAGTTGCAGGTCGGTACGTACCAGCAGGGTACCCTCAACATAGCTGGCGGCCACGCTTTGGCTGAGGGTGACACCGCGCATCTCCCACTTGGCGGGCAGGGTGAGCGAACCGTGTGGGGTGGGCAGGGTCTGGGCCGGGGTGATCATGGTTCGCCCGTCGGCAAATGTATCGGGATAGCGCTGTTGCAGCAGGCTTTTCAGCTGCTCCGGGCTGGCGAGTGGCGCCTCCAGCACTATCTCTTCACTCGATTTGTCGGTGTGGGGGCCGGGAATGGGCAACACGGCACGGTGTTGCAGCCAGAGGCCGGTGATGCCGTACATCAGCATCAGGGCGAGGGTAAAAAAACCGGCCCAGGCATGGAGGCGGCGTACCCATTTGTTGTTGTGAAGGGGAACTCTTCTGCGTTTCATCGTGGTTGCTTCATAAAAAAACTGGCCAGCAAGGGCTGGCCAGTCGGGGTGGTTGTCACAGAGATCAGAAGCGGTAGGTTCCGGTCAGGCTCAGCTGACGGGGCGTACCCGGCATGATCTGGTTGGCACTGGTGGCGCTGACAAAGTACTCGTGGTCGGTCAGGTTTTCGGCGCTCAGCTCGGCTTCCCACTGCTGCCAGCGATAACCGGCGCGCGCATCGAAGCGGGCGTAACCGGGCAGTGTGGTGGTGTTGGCGTTGTCGGCGAAGCGATCGCCCACCGCCGTCACGCCGGTTTCACCGAACCAGCCCTGCTCGCCACTCTTGTAGCCGAGATAGAACTGACCATTCTGACGGGAGACGTTCATCGGGCGCTTGCCCTGCAGATCCGCATCCGCCTTGACCTGCTCCGCATCCTGAATGGCGAAGCCGCCACGCAGGTAGATCTCGTCGGTCAGCTCGGCACGGGCGCTCAGCTCGATCCCTTCGGTTCGTTGCAGGCCGGTAAGGATCACCTTGGTGGGATCCAGCGGATCCTTGGTGCGCTTGTTGTACATCTCCAGTCGATAGAGGGAGAGAGTGGTCGCCAGCTTGCCGTTCAGCCAGTCACTCTTCACACCTCCTTCGTAGAGGCGGGTGTGCTGGGGTTCCAGCCCGTTGTTCTTGTCACCCGGGGTGATGCCGATCAGCTCGCCGCCCACCGGAGTGAAGGTCTTGCTGTAGGAGGTGTAGAAGGCGTGATCCTCGAGGGGATTCCACACCAGACCGAGGCGCGGGCTCAGGCTGTTGACCGAGACGCTCTCCTCCTTGTTGAGGTCGTAGCGGCGACTGGTGACGGTGAAGTCGTCACGGCGCAGCCCGCCCACCAGATGCCAGTCACCCAGGCTGAGCTGATCCTGAAGATAGACGCCATTACCGCGCACCTTGTGTTTGGCGTCGCTGGAGAGCTTCATGGCGCCATTGTAGGTGGGCAGCGAGCCCGGATCGTAGAGATTGCCAGACGGGATGGCGGTGGCGTTCTGGTAGAGCTTGGGTGTGCGCTCCTGCCAGTTCTGCTCGAAGCCGACCAGCAGGCGATGCTCCACCGGGCCGGTCTGGAACAGACCTTCGGCCTCGGTGTTGCTGATCAGGTTCTTCGCTTTCAGATCCTGCTGCCAGCGGGAGCGGGTCACCTGATCCCCTTTGACGCTGGTGACATAGGTGTTGTCAAACTGGCTGTCGAGGGTGGAGTACCCGAGCTGCTGGCGCAACTGCCACTGATCGTTGATATCCCAGGAGAGGCGGGAGCGGGTGGATTGCGCCACGTCATCGATGAAGTCGCGGCTGGTATCGCTGTAAACATACTCTCGCGGCACATCGGCCGGACGGCCATTGACCCCGGGAATGCCGCGATCAGGGGTGCGGTCATGTTCGTTGCGCTCGTACTGCACCAGCCAGTTGAGGTTGTCGCTGATCTCCCAGTTGGCGGAGGGGGCCAGCAGAGTGCGCTTGCTCTTCACGCCGTTGCGGAAGCTATCTTTGTCCTCTTGCGCCATGTTGAGGCGCAGTTGCACCTGCTCACTCGCCTCGCCATTGAGGTCGGCGGTTAGCCGCTGGCTGTCAAAGCTGCCAACCCGGGCGGTGACGCTGGACTCCTGCCCTTTTTGCGGCTTCTTGCTGACCCGGTTGACGATGCCCCCCGTGCTACCGCGGCCGTAGAGCACGGCAGCCGGGCCCTTGAGCACTTCCACCCGCTCGATGTTGCCGAGATCCCGGGTGTACTGCATGTCGTCGCGGAATCCGTCGAGATAGAAGTCGTTGCTGGCGCTGAAGCCGCGGATATTGACCCCGTCGAAGCGGGTATCACCGCTTGCGTTGACCCCGGGAATGCCGCTCAGGGCTTCACTCAGCGTAGGTTGGCCGAAGGCGGTCAGCTCGCTGACCTTGACGCTGTCGATGGTCTGGGGAACCAGCTTGGCTGGCGTATTGGTACGGGTTGCGGTGGCAACTTCTTGATGCTGAGAGCGTTTGCCAACCACTGTCATGGTTTCATCGGTGGCCTGGGCAGTGAAGCCGGTGCCCAGCAGTGCCAGCGAGACCAGCGTTCTGCGAAAGTGAGGGTGCTGCATATTCAATATTGACTCTTTGGATGTCGACCTGACGGCTCGAACATATTGATTTAATTATAATTAGCCTGACCCGATTAAACGGGGTGCTAATGATATTGATTTTCATTTGTCTGGCAAGGTGAAAATGGAGGGGGGCATTGGAGGCGGGTTGTGCGGTCGGGGGAGCTCGGCTGAAAAGCAGAGCCATTGCCGCAAACCGCGCGAACGAAGCGAGGGAAAAAGGGCGTAGCGGAAGAGAAAGAGACGAAACGTGAAGAGGCATCCGGCCTGATAGGACGGGCCGGATATCGGACTCAGTGAGTGCGCAGCAGTCGATGGGTGAGGGGCAGGGCCGCCAGCAGGCAATAGGCCAGCAGAGATGCTCCCAACAGCAGCGGTACCTTGGCGATCTCCCACAGGATGGATGCGCCCTGCGGGCCGAATACGAAGAGCCAGACCACCAGCATCATGTGCAGGCAGTAGATCCCGAGCACCTTGGGAGCCTGGCGCTCCAGCCAGCTGCCTTTGCCCCACTCGGGGTTGGCCAGCAGCAGGCCAAACAGACCGAGAGCCCAGGGAAGGGAACCGAGCAGGAAGTCGTGGCGGGTGAGCGGCACTGCGGCGAAGTGCTGCAGCGCCCAGGCTTCACAGCCATAGAGTACCACGCCCGCCAGCAGCAATTGCCAGCCGGTGCGGGCATCGGGCTGCCACTGACGCTGGCGCAACAGGGCCCCGAGCGCCACAAACAGCAGGGAGAAGAAGGGGCCGTTACGGGTGAGCAGTGGCCACTCGGCGCCCAGCAGCGGCTTGGCATAGGAGCCCCCCAGCAGCGCCAGCAGGTAAAGGCCAAGACCCAGCCAGAGAGCGAGCGCTGGTCTGCCAAGCCGGTAGCAGAGTGCCAGCAGGGTCACCGCCATGATCAGGGCTGGCAGGAACCAGAGGTGGATCATGCCGCCCACCAGCCAGCCATTGAGGGGGTCGCCGAGCTGGAATTGCCACTGCCCGCGCAGGGAGGCCAGATAGCCTTGCTGTACGGCATCCAGCGGATTGAACGGCACCAGCAGGTAGACCAGGCTCCACACCAGCCAGAGCAGCAGCAAGGGGCGGCAGTAGCGCCAGGCCACGGTCAGTGGCGCCTCGCGACTCAGTCTCGGCTGCAGAAAATAACCGGCACAGAGGAAAAACAGTGGCACGGCAAAGCGGCATAACTGGTTGATGGTGCCGCTCAGCCAGAGCCAGGATCCACTTCCCCACAGGGCGGGATTGAAGGGATTGGCGAAGGGGGATACGTGAATGGTCATCACGGCCAGAATGGCCAGCACCCGCCCGCACTCGATACTGGAAATACGCATGGTGGCTCGTCGTTACAGGGGTTGTGATGGCACGCTAAAATTCTTACTGCTAGGTTACAACCAATTGATTCTATTAGTGTGATTCACGCTGTTGAGTAGTTACGTTTTGTAACTGGATGGCGGAAGGTGTTACCTGTAACGGGAGCAAGCTCCCGTTTTTTGGGCGCGCTCATGCAGATAAAAAAAGCGAGGCTGGCGCCTCGCTTGGTTGGGAATCTCGAGCTTACTGGTGAGTCAGCATGCTGCTCTGGTTGGCAGCCAGGGTGGTTCTGCCCGAGCTCTCCAGCCAGGTTTTGATCCGCTTGGCATCGGCGACCCTATCGTTGGTGGTCTCGGCATTGAGCAGCACCATGATCACCGGCTCACGATTGACCTTGGTGCCCAGCACCAGACAGCGGCCCGCTTCGCGGATATAGCCGGTCTTGGAGAGGGTGAACTCCCATTGCCCTTCGCGGATCAACCGGTTGGAGTTGAGGTAGTGCAGCTGACGCTTGTTGGTGCGCACATAACTCTGCTCGTCGGTGGAGTACTGGCGGATCAGCGGATAGGAGGCCGCTGCGGCGGCGAGTTTGGCGAGATCCTGCGCGGTGGAGACATTGCGCGGGTTGAGCCCTGTGCTGTCGGCGTAGCGGGTATTCCACATCCCCAGCATGCGGGCCTTGGCATTCATCGCCTCGACAAAGGCACGCTGGCCGCCGGGATAGTGGCGGGCCAGCGCCGAGGCGGCGCGGTTTTCAGAGGACATCAGGGCGATATGGAGCATTTCGGCGCGACTGAGCCTGGAACCGATGGCCAGGCGCGAGCCGGTTCCCTTGATGCGGTCGATGTCGGCATTGGTCACGGTGAGCATTTCGTTGAGGCGCAGGTTGGCATCCAGCACTACCAGCGCCGTCATCAGCTTGGTGAGTGAGGCGATGGGCATGACCCGGTTGCCGTTGCGCTCGGAGATCACCTCGCCGGTTCTGTGGTTGGCCACCACGAAAGCGGCCGAGCTGAGGTTAGGCACATCCCGTCGCTCGAGAAAGCCGCTGCTGCTCTTGCTGCTGGCGGAAAAGGGGTTGGCATGGGCACTGTCTATAGTGGCCGGCAGCATTACTGCGCCAAGCAACAGGGGAAGGAGGGAACGCATCATCATGATCAGCTCTACCGGACGAAATACAGGGATATCTCGCTAAGTTATATGTCGTGAACTGGCGCTTCACAATCATTCTCACCTTGATATTGATAATTTACGGCGTTGAGCGTGCTCTGACGGCGAGGAGAGCGTAAAGGGGGTCTCCATAGAGTCTTTTTTTTGCATTGAAACTATGGACTGGCCGTGATGGCGAGCGGAAGCCAGCGCTAAAAAAATCGGGACCAGAACGGTCCCGATAGGCATGGAGCATTGCTTGCCGTTTAGTGGGTATCTTCCTGCTTGATCTTGAAGCGCATAGCGATCACCACGAACAGCAGCGGGCCAATGATGGTCCAGACGCCGGTGGAGATATCGCCGGAGATAAAGGGGGCCACCACGGTAAAGACGTTGCCGAAGGCGACCAGGATCAGGCTGATGATGGTGGCCAGCAGTACCGAGCCGGTGCTCTTGAAGAAGATCAGGTCCTTGCCCAGCGCCGGGTTGTTGCGATAGCGATACCAGGCGTAGATGAGGAACATGTAGGGCAGGGTCATGCCGACGTTGGTCATGGTGATGATCAGCTCATAGAGGGCGGCGGCCCCTTCCGGGTTGATCAGGGTAAAGATGGATTTGGCGGCAATGAACAGACAGACCACCCAGGCTTGCACCTTGAGGGCTTCAATGCGCACGCCATTCTCGTTCTCGCGCTGGAAACGCTCCGGCCAGAAGTAGCTCGGGGTGCCGGTGATGAACTGGCGCAGCGGCGCGTAGGAGAGGGCGATAAAGGCACCCAGATAGCTCAGGAACATGCCCAATCCGGCAAAGCGCATGAACACCTGTCCCAGCCACTCGCCACCAAGATGGCGCCCCAGCTCCAGCATGATGATGAAGAGGGCGGAGAGAGAGGTGATCCCCTCGGCCGGGAAGTCGCTCCAGCGCATGATGGAGCCGACCGCCAGAAAGCCGATGATGTAGCAGAGCACGATGAAGGCGCCGGAGAGGAAGATGCCGCGCTTGAGGTCGCGCTCGGGGTCTTCCAGCTCGTCAGCCACCCCGGCCATCGCCTCGACCCCGCCGTAGGCGAAGATGGCGAACACCATAAAGCCGAGGAAGGGGATGATGTCGTTGAAAGCGGCATTGGGAGACGCCGTCAGCGATGCCTGGGTGAAGGGCTCCTGCAGAGTCATGCCGCTCACCGCGAAGGTGAAGACGCCACCGACCAGCAGCAACACGTTGAGCGCCACTACGGAGAGGCCGCCGATGGCCGCCACCTTGGCGAAGCGGGCGCTACCCAGGGTGATGAGCTTGGTGACGGTGGCAACCAGCGCGATGGCGACCACACCCAGAATAAAGGGGCCGAAGTCGATGCCGGTGCCCAGGGTGACCGGGATGACGGTGATGTCGCGGCCAAACAGCATGAAGGAGAGGGGCACCCACATGGAGAGCGCCTTGCCAAACATCCAGATGACGTAGGAGGCGAACCACATGGTCAGACCGATAAAGGCGAATCGGGTCGAGACCGAGTGGCGCATCCAGGTAAAGATACCGCCCGCCTCTTTGCGAAAGCCGGTGCCGAATTCGATCATCATCAAAATGAACGGGATGAAGAAAAACAGACCGCCGATCACGAACATCGGAATGGCGGCATATCCCATTCGGTAAAAACCGATCCCGATATTAGTGACGCCAAATACCGATGTTAATATCATCAATATAAAGGCGCCCAACTTCAGCTTTTTTGCTGACATATTAAAAACTCCCTGATGGTGCTGGATTTAAAATAATCAAAAATTAAACAGACGAAACTGGGCCCATTAATAACGCGGTAGCGCCATGCCATCCTGCTCTGGCGGGCGCGATCGGGTCATCTCTGACCGGGCTGGCTTACCCGTCAGGCGGTCAATGAATGTATGGGCGCAGCGGCATGGTCTGTGCCATGCGCGCTATTGGTCAGCGTTGCCGAAAATTAACTGTGAACGATTTTATCATTAATGCTGCTGGGCAGGTAAGTTTCCCGAATGAAGCTGTGGTTGAAATAAACAGACCTGCCAGTTAATTGATACGTTGCGGATGTAAACATTTACGCCCGTGCCGACACTTATTTCCATTATTGGTATTCGGCATATTTGGCGGAGTGAATTACGCCATCCTGCCTGATAAATACGCACCAATGGCGACAGGGCTTATCCTCCCAGCCGGGTCAGCAGCACACCGCCAGTGATAATGGCCGCCGCCGTCAGCCGCATGCGCCCGAGCGGCTCTTTCAGCAGCCAGACCGAGAGCAGCATGGCAAACAGCACACTGCTTTCGCGCAGAGCCGCGACCACGCCAATGGGGGCTTGGGTCATGGCCCAGATAACAATCCCATAGGCGAGCAGTGACATGGCACCTCCTGCCATTCCCGCCATCGCATGGCGACGGATCTGGCGCCATGCGTTGCGTTTCTGGTGGACGATCAGCACCAGCAGCATCGCCAGCCCGGTACTGGCAAAGAGCCAGAGGGTGTAGCGTACCGGTTCACCCCCTGCGCGGGCGCCGGCTCCATCCGAGAGGGTATAGGTCGCTGTGAACATGGCCGTGATCAGTGCTGCCCGAACCGCTTTGCTGGCAAGGCGCTGCTGCCCACCTCGCCAGGCCATCAGCAAGACCCCCATGATCAGCACGCAGGCGCCGATGATGCCGCCGTAACCGGGGTAGTCCCCCAGCAATATGGCACTTAACGCCATGGCGAGCAGCGGGGCACTGCCACGGGCCAGCGGATAGATCTGGCCAAAATCGCCCTGATTGTAGGCATGACTGAGAAACAGGCAGTAACCGATATGGAGCAGGACTGAGAGGCCGAGCCAGGGCAGCTCGGCAGCAGAGGGAAGCCCCATGGGCAGCAGCGCCACGGCGGCGATAAGCCCTGAGAAGATCGCCACCAGTGACACCCCCACCAGCCGCTCTTCGCCAATTTTGACTAGCGCATTCCAGCTGGCGTGAAGCAGGGCTGCCAGCAGAACGGCAAAAAAGACGGTGGTGCTCATGGGAAAGGACTCTCGGGCGATGGGGGTCAACAGCATACCCGCCCGGAGCCTGATTGGCCGAGATCTTTATCAAGGCTTCGGCTTTGCGGGGCTCGCCTCCTGCGTGGTGGCGTTACCCAGCTGCCCCAGCACCAGTTTGGGATGGGGGTCGGTCTGCAGCGGAATATCCTGCAACTCTGTTCCCTGCTGATGGCGATGGATGATCCCGGCGGCCATCTTGCCCAGCGCCTCGTAGCTGCTGATGGTGCCAACGCTGCAGCCGTGCTCGACGAACAGCTCGGCACTGCAGATGGTAGGGATGGCAGCTGCGTTGAGCGCATTCAGCAGGCGGGGGGCGATGGAGAGCAGATAGCTGTCTGCGGCCAGAAAGACGATGTCGTTTTTGGCATCCTGTTGCAGCCGCTTCAGTTCGTTGTCCAGCCGCCGTGGGTCAGGGGCCATTCGCCAGGTGACCATCTGCCACTGATAGCGTTTCGCTTCATTGAGCAGCATATCGGCCACCAGCAGGGTGTTCTGCTCACGGGGGTTGAAGGGTAGCAGCAGCCGTTTTCCGGTGGCCAGATGCTCGCTGGCGTTGGCCAGTTGCAGTGCCATCGGCACCATGTTGCTTACCCCGGCTACCATGCTGTTCTGGGCTTTGTCTTCCGAGAGGATGTCTGCCCCGACCGGATCGGAAACCACATTGAAAATCAGAGGCTTGCGGTTGGCCACCAGACTCTTGGTCATGGTGGTGGCGGTGGTGCCAAAGGTGTAGATGTAGTCGTATTCGGCCAGTTTCGGCAGCATCTGCTGGCGCAGCATGGTTGCCAGCGCCGTACGATCCTGATCGGCGTTATAGGTGGTGATGGTGGCCTGATAGCCAAGGCGGGTCAGCTCTGCCCGAAAGCCAGCTTCGGCTGCGGTTTCACCGCGCCACAGCACCATGGCGATAGAGAGGGCGTGAGCGGGAAGAGCCAGCAGTAACAGCAGGACGAAAGGTAGCCTGACCATGATCATCTCTCCGGCGATACATCTACTGTTGAGCCTAGGCCACTTTCTCCGGTCGTGAGCGACGCCCAGCAAAAAGCGCGATGGCAAGCCATCGCGCTTTGGGGATCCGCAAAACCTCGATTAGAAGTCGTAGCGGGCAGCCAGCTGGAAGTCATCCTTGACGTTGAGCTTGCCGCTCTCCTTGCTGTCCAGATTGTTGATACGGTACTCGCCAATTACCCGCAGGTTCTTGTTGAATTTGTACTGGGCACCCAGGGTGTAGTAATCCACGTTGTCTTTCTTGATGCCAGCCTTGTCCTGCTCCTGTTTGTTCCACAGGGCCATCAGACCGAAGCCGTTCTCGAAGTTGTAGCCCAGCGCGGCTTCCCAACCGGTGTGATCGGTGCCGGTCGCCAGGAAGTCGCTGCCATCGGCATAGCTCAGGGCAGCGTAGGCGGCCTTGTTGTCGAACTTGGCGGAGATCAGCCACAGCTTGGCATCTTCTTCACCGCTCTTGTCGCGGATACCGACGTTGTAAGCGGTACCCAGAGACAGGTTGAACGGGAAGGTATAGGCCACGGCAGCACCGTAGGCGGCGTCGCTATCCTTGCTGGTGGTCTCTTCGGTGTCACCACCGTCGAACTTGTAGCTGGTGTCGAGCTGGAAGCCATTGAACAGGCCGGAGTATTTCAGCACGGAACCGGCGCGGTTGGTGGCGAAGGTGTCGGTCTTGGCGCCCAGCGCGTCGTTGCCGTAGCCGTCGGAGAGGGAGACATCAGTCCAGTCGGCCAGGAAACCCGGGGCCCCTTTCTGGCGACCGAAGGTCACGGTGCCCCAGTCAGCGCCGACACCGGCGAACGCCAGACGGGTGCGCAGGTTGTCGGAGTTCTCGCTGATGGTCTTCTCGCTGTCATTGATATACATCTGTACTTCGTACTGAGCCAGAGCCTTCAGGCCGCTCTGGATCTGGGTCTCGGCCTTGGCGCCGAAACGGACAAACTGGTTGGCACCCTGCTTGTCGCTGTATTCGCTTTTCGGTTTGCCGCTGGCATCCAGTTCCTTCTTGTCACCAAAGAAGTGGCCAGCGTAGATACGGCCATAGAGATCCAGCATGGAGGTGTCATTTTTGTACACTTCAACGGCTTGAGCCTGGAAGGCTGCGGTGAGAGCCAGTGCCACTACAGTCAGCTTTTTCATCTTAATCCCTTGTGGTGTTGCAAGCTTTTGTTTTGAAAACGGGGTCATGCTAGGCAGCAGGGATGACAGTGGGGTGACAGTTGGATGAAGAGTCGATGGCAATTGGGTTGCAATTGGATGAATTGGCTACATTCTTGCTCACAGCGGCTACTTTTGTGCGCAAAGGTTTGCCCTTGTGGTAGAATGCCGCCCGTTTTCGAGCTCCATAGGTTGGATATGCGATGAGACGTGAACTGGCAATCGAGTTTTCCCGAGTGACGGAAGCGGCTGCACTGGCTGGCTACAAGTGGCTCGGACGTGGTGACAAGAATATCGCTGATGGGGCGGCCGTAGCGGCCATGCGCCACATTCTCAACCAGATCGAGATCGATGGTGAGATTGTGATCGGCGAAGGTGAAATTGATGAAGCGCCGATGCTCTATATCGGCGAGAAGGTCGGTACCGGACACGGCGACGCGGTGGATATCGCGGTCGATCCCATCGAGGGTACCCGCATGACCGCCATGGGTCAGGCCAACGCGCTGGCCGTGCTGGCGGTGGGCGACAAGGGTTCTTTCCTGAAAGCGCCTGACATGTACATGGAAAAGCTGATCGTCGGGCCCAAGGCCAAAGGCGCCATCGACCTGGATCAGGCTCTCGAGCTGAACCTGAAGTCCGTGGCCAAGGCGCTGGGCAAGCCGCTCTCCCGTCTGACCGTCATTACCCTGGCCAAGCCGCGTCATGACAAGGCAATCAAGGAGATGCAGGGTCTGGGCGTGCGGGTGTTCGCCATTCCTGATGGTGACGTTGCTGCCTCCATCCTCACCTGTCTGCCGGACAGCGAAGTCGACATGCTGTATGGCATTGGCGGCGCACCGGAAGGGGTGATCTCCGCGGCGGTGATCCGCGCGCTGGATGGTGACATGCAGGCCCGTTTGGTGCCGCGTCACCGGGTCAAGGGCGACAGCCCGGAAGTGCGTGCGCTGGGCGAGCAGGAAATTGCCCGCTGCGAAGCGCTGGGCATCGATGTCAACAAGGTGCTCAAGCTGGAAGACATGGCGAAGAATGACAACGTCATCTTCTCCGCCACCGGCATCACCAAGGGTGATCTGCTGGATGGCATCACCAGCGATGGCGTGATGGCGACCACCGAGACCCTGCTGATCCGTGGTAAATCCCGTACCATCCGTCGTATCAAGTCGATCCATTACCTTGAGCGCAAAGACAGCGTGGTACGCGATATCATCCTGTGATGATGGCTCGCTGAACCGGCTGTGTTGTCTGAAGCCCGATCGCCCGTGCGGTCGGGCCTTTTCTTGTGCGCCAGCTACGTTTGTGCCGCCGCTTCGGCTATGGTGGCTCAGACCGTCCCAAAGGAGTGGAGTCTATGGAGTGTCGTAGTGGCTGCGCTGCCTGTTGCATCGCCCCCAGTATCAGCAGTGCCATTCCCGGTATGCCAGATGGCAAACCGGCTGGCGTCCCCTGTATCCAGCTCGATAGCGCCCTTGGCTGCAAGATCTTCGGTCAACCGGAGCGGCCGGCGGTGTGCGGCGGTTTTCGCCCCATGATGGATGTGTGCGGCAGCCACCGTGCCGAGGCCATCTGGCTGATCGGCGAGCTGGAGCGGCTCACTACCTGACGAGGGCAGGGCGAAGAGATAAAAAAAGAGGCCGCATCATGCGGCCTCTCGCGTTTCTGTTTGCCGGGGATCAGACTCCCGCCAGTTCCAGTGCCTGACGATAGTACTCGTTGGCCTTGTTGGTGAGGCGGCGTTTGTCCATCAGCTGGCCGAGAGCGTGATAGGCGGCGGCGCTCGGCGCCCGCTCCACCTCCTGCTCCAGCAGCTTCTGGGCATCGTCCAGCTGACCGGCCAGCAGATAGAGCTGGGCCAGTGCGGTGTCCACCTCCGGTTGCCCCTGCTGTTTTTGCAGCAGCGCCAGCAGCGGCTGGTAGCTGTCGAGTTTCAGCTTGGGCAGGCGAGTCAGCAATTGGGGCATCGGCTGTTTGCGCAGCGCCTCCTGCCACAGGGTGGCGGCTTCGCCGTCGGCGCCCAGCTGGCGCAGCAGATCGCCGTAGCAGGCCAGCAGCTCTGGCTCGAGGCGCAGCTTGCGCGGCAGATCCTGCCACACGGCTTTGAGGGTCTCGAGGCTGCCGGCAGCTTGTCGCAGGCGACCAGACCAGGCCTGTTGCAGCAGCTCTTCTTCCTGTTTCGGGGTCAGCTTGCCCACCTTGTGCAGTGCCGGGATCAGGTCGCACAGGGCGCTCCAGTCCTGACGGGCCAGATGTACCTGACGCAGCTGATCCAGCACCATGGGGTGGCGCGGGTTGAGGGCGTAGACCGACTCCAGCATCGCCAGTGCGGTATCGTACTGGCCCTGCTCGATCTGCAACTGGGTCTGGGTCAGGGTGAGCGCCAGCTCGGCCTTGGGGTTCTCCTCCTGCGCTTTTTGCAGGTATTGATCCCGGCGGGCGTCGTCACCACGGGCCTGTGCCGCCTTGGCGGCGCTCAGGTAGTTGAGCAGCGGGGTGTCGCTGTTGCTGGCTCCCTTGATCATCAGCTTTTCAGCCTGACTGTAGTGGCCTTCGGCCATTGCCAGGGTGGCGGCGACGGTCTGTTGATTGGCCTTGCGGCGGCGGCGCGAGCCGTACCAGCCGAGGGTCTTGCGGCGTAGGCCGAATACCCGTCCCAGCAGCCACTCGATGATCAGCAGGGCACCGTAGAACAGCACGGCCAGGATCACCGCGCTGGTGACGGAGGATTCGATGGTGTAATTGCCAAGGGCAATCAGCACATAGCCCTTGTTACCGGAGGCTTGCGGGCCAAAGATCAGCCCTGCGACCATCACGGCGACCAGAATGATTATACGGATCATGGTCCCCTCCTCAGCTGCTGGCCAGAATGCGTTGCAGGCGTTCGGTCAGTACCTGCTCCAGCATGGCCTGGGTCTTGAACTGGGCCGGATAGTCAATCTGGATCTGCTCACCCTTTAGCTTGTCGATCTCGCCCTGCATGTAGCGGGTGGCGCTGTTGTCGGTGTCGAAATATTGGGTCAGCCAGCGCTGGGCCTTGTCCAGGCTGTCTTCGTAGAGTGCCTGCTGCTCGCGGTAGACGGAGAGCTGGGCCTGCAACAGCTTGGTCTTGAGGTTTTCACGCAGGAAGATCTCCTGCTGCGGCGAGAGCAGCGCCTCGACCGCGCCATCGCGGCGACGGATGGTGACGAAGTTCTCGGTGAACTTGACCCAGTTCTTCTTCAGGTTGCTCTCCCACTCGTCGGGATTGGTGCTGACCGCCTGATCCGGCTCGGCCTTGGCTTCCGGCATGCTGACGGTGGAGAGGGGCAGCAGCTCGATCTGGTCGGACAGTGCAGCCAGCTTGAGGGTCAGCCCCTCGCGGTCGATGCGCGGCATCCCCTTGAGCTTGGCGATATCTTCGGCCAGTGCCTTGCGGATTGGCATCAGGCTGGGGTCGTTGAGGGCGGCGATCCGCTCGTCGGCATTGCCGAGCAGGGTGATGGCGGAGACAAGGTCATGCTCCAGCCACAGTTTGCGGCCCGCCATCCGTACCAGATATTCGGATTCGGCCAGCATCCAGTCGTTGGGGCGCTTGTCATTCAGGTCCAGTACCCGGTTCTGCAGACCCTGCATCTCCCCCTGCAGCCGCTGCTGGGTTTGATCCAGCGCAGCCAGCTGCTCGGCATCCTTGCTGCTGGTCTGGTCGATCTTGCTCAGGGCGCTCGCCAGCTGCTGCTTGAGTTGGGCCAGTTCGGCCTGCTGGGCTACCGCATTCTTGTGACCGTGCAGATAGAGACCGCCGGTCAGGCCAAGGGCCAGCAGGATGGCGACCCCTCCCAGTACGGCACCGGAGCGGCTCTTGCTGCCATTGACCGCAGCGGTCGGCTGGGGTTTGACCTGGGATTCTTGTTGTTCTGTCATTCCATCTTCCTCAGTTCCAGTGCGGCCGTCAGGGCCTGGTTGGATGCACCTTGGGCAATCGTGATATGGATAAAGCCCGCGGAGTGGGCCATCTCGGCCACGCGCGGGCTGGGGACCACCAGCAGGCGGTCAAAAAGCCAGGGCCGCTGGTGGTCGGGAACCAGCTCCAGCAGCCGTTGCAGCAGTTCACCACTGGTAATGAGCAGGCTGTCCAGCCCTGCTGCCTGCCAGTGGCGGGTCAATCTGTCCCCGTCTAGCTCGGGGTAATGGCGCTCATAGGCCGCACAATAGTGCACCAGAGCACCGCGTGAGGCCAGTGTGCTGGCGATGAGATCCCGCCCGCCATTGCCGCGCAGGATCAGTACCCGTTTGCCTGCTACCTGCTGCAGGGCGGGCAGGGCCAGCAGCCCTTCGCTGCGCGGGTCATCCGGGCAGATCGCCGCGATGCCGATGGCGGCAAACGCATCTGCGCTGGCCTGACCCACCGCAAAGTACTCAATATGTGGCCAGGTCTGACCAGTTTGCAACAGAAAATCGTGTGCAAAATGAACGGCATGGATGCTGACGGCGATAACCGCGTCAGCACTGCGCAGCAGGTCGGGCAGGAGAGGGAGTTCGCTGCCCGCCACGGTTTCCAGCAGCGGGCAGCAGAGTGGTGCATGGCCGAGCTGGCGCAGCAACTGCACCAGCTCGGCGGCCTGAATGGCCGGACGCACCACCAGCGGGGTCATGCGCGGTAGACCTCGGCCAGGATCTCGTCGGCACCGGCGGCCAGCAGGCGCTGGGCCAGTTGCTCGCCGAGGGCCTCTCCATCGGCCAGCGGACCGCGGATCTCGTCGCGGATCACCTGGGTGCCATCGGGACTGCCCACCAGACCACGCAGCCAGATCTGCTCGCCCTCGACCAGTGCGTAGGCACCGATAGGCACCTGACATCCCCCTTGCAGGGCGCGATTCATGGCGCGCTCGGTCAGCACCCGGGCGCGGGTCTCGGCGTGCTCCAGCGGCGCCAGCAGAGCGTGCAGCTCAGTATCGTCGAGGCGGCATTCGATGCCGACAGCCCCCTGACCGTTGGCGGGCAGACTCTGCTCCGGCTCGATAAAGGCGGTGATGCGGTGCGCCATCTCCAGTCGTTTCAGACCGGCGGCGGCGAGGATGATGGCGTCGTACTCACCGGCATCCAGCTTGGCGAGGCGGGTGTTGACGTTGCCACGCAGGTCGCGGATCACCAGATCTGGGCGGGCGGCGCGCAGCTGGCACTGGCGGCGCAGGCTGGAGGTGCCGACCACGGCCCCTTGCGGCAGTTCGGCAATGGCCTTGAAACGGTTGGAGACGAAGGCATCGCGGGGATCTTCCCGCTCGCAGATGGTGTGCAGGCCGAGCCCCTCGGGGAACTCCACCGGCACATCTTTCATGGAGTGAACGGCGATATCGGCCCGCCCTTCCAGCATGGCGGTCTCCAGCTCCTTGACGAACAACCCCTTGCCACCGACCTTGGCCAGCGGGGTATCGAGGATCTTGTCACCCTGAGTGCTCATGGGCACCAGTTCGACCTGCAACTGCGGGTGCAGGGCTTCGAGCCGGTCTTTGACAAAGTTGGCCTGCCACAGGGCCAGCGGGCTCTTGCGAGTGGCAATTTTCAGGGTTCGGGCTGCCATATCAATCAGTTGTTTCATTTTTAGAAGGAAATCGATATTACCACCCTTTGCCCGGGCTTTCATGGCGGAGCCGGCAAAAGCGGGGCCAAGCTCAAAAATGCATGCTGAAAATGATTTTCATTAAGCAAGTTGTGTTGATTAATTCATTGAATGTATTGGAATTTAATGATTTCCCCTGATACTTGATGTGGTCATACCAGAAATAATCTGGTGTTTAGCTGAAGGCTTGTTTACCACCGCTGTTTGCATTGTTAACATGATCACACTTTTTTGACGTATCCCCCTTTTGGTGCGTCATTTTCACTTAGGTGATAGGCAGGGCATTGCAGGAACACATCGATACGCTGGTTGCGCGTTATGACGATATTACCCGTCTCAAGACGCAACGGGCGTTAGGCCTCATGAGTCGCTATGGGCAGCAGGTATTCCAACTGCTGCCTGTCATGCTGCACTTCAATCATCCCCTGCTGCCCGGTTATGTCTCCGGTGATGTCCCTCATGGCATCTGGAGCTTCAGTGCCACCGCCGAGCAGCAAGCCTTTATCGATGACCTCTGCCGCAACGCCAACTGCCAGAGTGGTCTTGCCACCCATGATCGAGCCATTCAGGGGCTCTACTCCATGGGCAGCACCTCCTCCATCGGTCAGTGCTGTCACTCCGATCTCGATATCTGGGTCTGCCACGTGGCCGGTTTGTCACAGGAGCGGCTCGATCTGCTGGAGCTGAAATGCCAGCAACTCTCCAAGTGGGCCGAACAGCGCGGGGTCGATCTCAACTTCTTCCTGATCCCGGAAGACAAGTTCCGCCAGACCAACGATGCCCAGATGCAGGGGGAGAGCTGCGGCAGTGCCCAACACCTGCTGTTGCTCGACGAGTTCTACCGCAGTGCCATGCGTATCGCGGGCAAACGCTTGATCTGGTATCTGGTGCCCACCGAATGTGATGATCACTACGATGAGTATGTGAACGAGCTGTTCGAGAGCGGCAAGCTCAAGCAGGACGACTGGCTCGATCTCGGCAGTTTTGACCGTATTCCGGCTGAAGAGTATTTCGGTTCCGCCCTGTGGCAGCTCTATAAGGGGATCGACTCTCCCTACAAGGCGGTGCTCAAGTCGGTGCTGATGGAGGCCTACTCCCACGAGTATCCCAACACCCGCCTGCTGTCGATGATTGGTCGCGACTGGTTCCAGCACAACGAGGGGATGCACTACCGGCTCGACAACTACTGTCTGATGCTGGACAAGGTGACCAACTACCTCAAGTCCATCGGCGACATGGCGCGGCTCGATCTGGTGCGCCGCTGCTTCTACCTCAAAGTGTGCGACGGTCTCAGCCATCCCAAGGATGATCACTCCCCCGAGTGGCGCCGCGAGCAGATGAGCCAGCTGGTCTCCTACTGGGGCTGGAGTCAGGACAAACTCTATCAGCTCGATCATCGCCACGAGTGGAAGATCGAAGAGGTGAAGATCGCCCACGCCGAGCTGCTGGAAGCCCTGATGCAGAGCTACCGCAACCTGATCCAGTTCGCTCGCCGCAACAACATCAGCGAGTCGATCAACCCGGAAGATATCGGCATTCTGTCGCGCAAACTCTACGCCGCGTTCGAGAGCCTGCCGGGCAAGGTGCAGCGCATCAACCTCAAGATCGCGCCGGATCTCAGCGAGCCGGATCTCAGCTTCGTGCAGGTGCCCCACGGTCGCCTCAACCGCGCCGGCTGGTATCTCTACAAACATTCGCTGGAGCCGGTGGACATCATTGGTCGCGCGCCGCTGGAGTTCAACGGTTACATCAGCAAGCTGGTCTCCTGGGCCTACTTCAACGATCTGCTGACCCCCCAGTCGCGGGTGCACCTGTTTAATCAGGGCTCGGATCTGCACATCGACAATCTGCACCAGTTCTGCCGCGATCTCTCCGGCTGCTTCCCCGAGAAGTACCCGCTGGCCACCAACCTGGCCCTCAGCCGACCATGCGAGATCCGTCAGCTCTCCATCTTCCTCAATCTGGAGATGGACCCGACCAGTCACTGGGTCGGTCAGGTGATCGAATTTGACGCCAATACCGTGGATGTCTTCTCGTTCGGTCGTAATCAGGAGTGTCTGGTGGGATCTGTGGATCTGGTCTACCGCAACTCCTGGAGCGAGATCCGTACCCTGCACTTCCAGGGGGATGAGGCCGTGGTCGATGCCCTCACCACCATCCTCGGCAAGATGCATCAGGATGCTGCCGCCCCCGAGATGATCGAGGTATTCTGCTACAGCCAGCACTTCCGCTCTCTGGTGCGCTCCCGCTTCCAGACCCTGGTGGCGGAGTGTATCGACCTGCGCCTTGCCCGCGACAAGCAGCAGCTGGTCAAGACCATGGCCCTTGGCCGCGAGAAGTACGGCATCTTCTTCGAGCGGCGCGGGGTATCGGTGAAGAAGCTGGAAAACGCCATCGATTTTTACCGTCACATCTCCCACAACAAGCTGGATCATCTGCCGCTGCGGCTCGACAAGACCCACAGCCAGCATCTGCCGAGCATCGTCGATGCCTACGCCAGCGAAGGGTTGGTGCAGTTCTTCTTCGATACCCGGGATGCGGGCACCAACATCTATATCCTCGATGAGGCGAACCGGGTGGAGATCTACCAGCACTTTGCCGGCAACAAGGATGAGCTGGTAGCGGGGGTCAACCGCTTCTACACCTCCAATCACGAGCGGTTCAGCGATGATGGGCAGTTCATCAACTTCAACCTGCCGCAGTACTACGAGATAGTACAAGTGAATGGCGAGCTGGATGTGATCCCCTATCGCAGTCAGGGCACTCTGCGCGAACAGGTGCCGCCCGCTCGAGAAGTGGGCTGACCCGTCAGTTGGAATCGCCATAAAAAACGGCCTGCAGATGCAGGCCGTTTGCTTTGCCGGAAGGGCTCACGCGCCGAGGCGTGCCAGCAGCCAGCTGCGAATGTCGCCCAGCTGCGGGCGGCAGATCTCGTGACGCATCGGGTACTCGTGCCACTCGGGGATGAGTCCGGCGCTTTCCAGCCGGTTCTTGGCATCCCAACCGAGCGACAGGCTCACCACATCGTCATAGATGCCGTGCATATAGCAGATGGGCAGAGTGCGAGCAGCCTCGCTCATCTCGCCGAGCAGCTTGTCTGGGGCAGCCAGATAGGTGGACATGCAGAGCAAGCCCGCCAGCTGTGCCTGATAGCGCAGCGCGGTGAAGGAGGCAATCACCCCGCCCTGAGAGAAACCTGCCAGCACGATATGCTCGGGGGCAAACCCGTCGGCCACCAGCTGATCGAGCAATGCGGCAATCTGGTCGGCTGATTCACGGACATGGGACTCCACGGCCCGCTCGGCGGGATCCTCGAAGCTCTTTATGTCGTACCAGCCGCGCATCTTGTAGCCCATGTTGATAGTGATGGGGCGCTCGGGGGCATCCGGCAGCAGGTGACGCACCGGTAGCTCGGCGGGCAGATCCAGCGCGTCCACCAGCGGGGCGAGACCGGCGCCGGAATCACCCAGCCCATGCAACCAGATCACCGCGTGACGGGCGCCCTGCGGGTGCAGGTCGATCATGGGAACACCACCTCTTCGCCCGCCTGGGCGGTGCAGGATTGGCTCAGCAGCGCCTTGAGTTCGTGGCCGAAGCGGTTGTCGATCCAGGTGTCACCCTGCAGTTCGAAGTGGAAGCCGTTCTCGCGGGTGGCGACCCAAATCTGGTGCAGTGGCTCCTGCTTGTTGATGATGACCTTGGTCTTGTTCTCGAAAGAGAGGGTCAATACGCCGCCGTTGCGTTCGCAGTCGATATCCGGATACCCCTCGTCGAGCGTGTCTTCCACATATTGGAAAAAGGCGTCGGTCAGGGCGTGATACTCGTGATCCTTCATCGGTTTATCCTGTTGCTTTTAACAATGTGAGTGCGATTATAGAGGGCCAAAAATTTTTTCGCAGCGAACCATTATGATCACCCAGTTCACCAAGTGTCTGCTTGCCACTCTTCTGTCCCTCGGGTTGGCCGCGTGCGGTCTGAAGGGGCCGCTCTATATGCCGCCCCCCGAGCAGCCACAGAACCAGAGTACACCGCAAGCAGTACCGCCTGCGACCTCCGAGGCTGCCACCGAGGCCGCGCCGCACTAATGCCGCACCCATTCTAGGAAGGAACCGCCCCCTTGGATCACTTTAACTACGACGCCGACGGCCAGCTTCAGGCCGAGCAAACCTCGCTGCAACAGCTTGCCGAGCAGTACGGTACCCCGCTTTACGTCTACTCCCGTGCGACCCTCGAGCGCCACTGGCATGCCTTCGACAAGGCCGCTGGCGATATTCCCCATCTGATCTGCTATGCGGTGAAGGCCAACTCCAATCTGGCGCTGCTCAACCTGCTGGCCCGACTGGGCTCGGGGTTTGACATCGTCTCCGGTGGCGAGCTGTCGCGGGTACTGGCGGCGGGCGGTGATCCGGCCAAGGTGGTCTTCTCCGGGGTGGCCAAGAGTGAAGCGGAGATGCGCCTGGCGCTGGATAAAGAGATCCTCTGTTTCAATCTGGAGTCGGAAGCCGAGCTGGAGCGCCTCAATCGGGTGGCGGGCAGCATGGGCAAGAAGGCTCGCGTCTCGGTGCGGGTCAATCCGGATATCGATGCCGGTACTCACCCCTATATTTCCACTGGCCTCAAACAGAACAAGTTCGGCATTCCCATCGAGCTGGCGCCAGCCATCTATCGCAAGGCGGCCGCGATGGCGAACATCGAGATCGTCGGGGTCGATTGCCATATCGGCTCGCAACTCACTGAATTGAATCCCTTTATGGAAGCGGCTGACAAGTTGCTGCGGCTGATCGATGGTCTGGCGGCGGAAGGCATTCATATCCATCATCTGGACGTGGGGGGCGGCCTTGGGGTCAACTATGGTTCCGAGCAGCCACCCCATCCGACCGAGTATGCCGAAGCGCTGAAGCAGAAGCTGGCGGGCCGGGATCTGACCCTGCTGTTCGAGCCGGGCCGCGCCATCGTCGCCAATGCCGGCGTGCTGCTGACCCGGGTCGAGTACCTGAAGCCGGGCGAGACCCGCAACTTCGCGTTGATCGATGCCGGCATGAACGACATGCTGCGCCCCTCGCTCTACGGCGCCTGGATGAACATCATCGAGGTGGATAGCCGTGCCAGCCATGCTCCCGCGATCTATGACGTGGTGGGCCCGGTGTGCGAGACCGGCGACTTCCTCGGCAAGGAGCGCACACTGGCGATTGCCGAGGGGTCGCTGCTGGCAGTGCGTTCGGCCGGTGCCTACGGCTTTACCATGTCATCCAACTACAACACCCGTCCGCGCGCTGCCGAAGTGCTGGTGGATGGTGCCGAGGCGCACCTGATCCGCGAGCGTGAGCAGTTGGCCGATCTCTGGCGCGGTGAGCACCTGCTGCCCTGATGCAGTAGATAGAGATGACAGAATTTTACAGCCCTGACAGCACAGGAGTGCGCGATGTGTACAGATTGTTCCAGGATGCATGGGGCTGTGGCCAATGACTTCATAGTGGTTGATGGTGAGTATTTACAGCCCTAACAGCACAGGAATGCACGATGTTGACAGATTGTTCCAGGATGCATGTGGCTTTGGACAACGACTTCATGGCGCTTGGCGACCCTTGGTTCGGTGAATTTTTACAGCCCTAACAGCACAGGAATGCACGATGTTGATAGATTTTTCCAAGATGCATGGCTTGGGCAACGACTTCATGGTGGTGGATGGCGTCACCCAGAAGGTATTTTTCAGCAATGATGTCATCAAGAAGCTGGCAGATCGCCACTTCGGGATCGGCTTTGACCAGCTGCTGCTGGTAGAGCCGCCCTATGACCCTGAACTCGACTTTCACTATCGCATTTTCAATGCCGATGGCAGCGAAGTGGAGCAGTGTGGCAACGGTGCCCGCTGTTTTGCCCGTTTCGTGCGTCTCAAAGGGCTGATCAACCGGGATCGCATCGCGGTCAGTACCGCCCGGGGTCGCATCGTATTGCAGCTGGAGGGGGAGAATCAGGTCACGGTCAACATGGGGGTGCCCCAGTTTGAGCCGGGCAAGATCCCGTTCCGGGCCCAGAAGGCAGAGAAAACCTATCTGCTGCGGGCGCAGGAGCATACCGTGATGTGTGGCGTGGTCTCCATGGGCAATCCCCACTGCGTCATCGAGGTGCCTTCGGTCGCCGATGCGCCGGTCGAAACGCTGGGTGCCATCATGGAGCGCCACGAGCGTTTTCCCGAGCGGGTCAACGTTGGATTCATGGAGATGGTCAATGCCACCGAGATCAAGCTGCGTGTATTCGAGCGGGGCTGTGGCGAGACCCTGGCCTGCGGCACCGGTGCCTGTGCGGCGGCGGTGATTGGCATCAGTCAGGGCAAGCTCAAGGAGCGGGTCACCGTCAGCCTGCCGGGCGGCAAGCTGACCATCGCCTGGAAGGGGCCGGGCCAGCCGGTCTATATGACCGGTCCCGCCGAGCATGTGTTTGACGGCCAGATAGAGGTTTAGCCGATAAAGGTTCAGGTACGGGGGGCGTTGGCCCCCTTTGCCCATGATGTCGGGGCAGCGAGCCCCATTTCTCTGATGGATCAACCAATTTATGAGCGAACTCAAACGGCAGGAGCAATCGGTGGATGAAGCCACTGTGCTGGAGTACCTGGCCCGTTATCCCGAGTTTTTCCAACGCCACGGCGCCGTGCTGGACCGGATCCGCATTCCCCATGAACGCAAAGGGTCGGTCTCGCTGGTCGAGCGCCAGCTGGAGCGTCAGCGCGAGCGGATCGAACAGCTGGAGCAGGAGATCACCGAATTGATGGGAATCGCCAGCGAGAACGAACGGATCTTCCGGGTCTATGCCGATCTCTACGGCGAGCTGTACGGTTGCCAGACCCTGTTCGAAGTGAGTGCCGTGATGGGCAAGGCCTTTGTCCAGCGGCTGCGCCTGACCGGGTTGCGACTCTGGCTCAACCCCAAGAAGTTTGCCCTGAGCGGGCCCGAGCAGCGTTTTCTGGCACAGGGCAAGCAGCTCGAATCCCTGCTGGGTCAGCGTTTGCCAGGGCAGGATTACTACTTTGGCCGCCTGAGCCAGAGCGAGAAGCAGGCGCTGTTTGGCCACGATGTGCTGGTCAACTCGGTGGCCCTGATGCGGCTCGGCGATCTCGGTGTGCTGGCC
The DNA here is from genome assembly GCF_051919185.1 of Aeromonas sp. 97A. Lineage (NCBI taxonomy): Bacteria > Pseudomonadati > Pseudomonadota > Gammaproteobacteria > Aeromonadales > Aeromonadaceae > Aeromonas > Aeromonas sp. 97A. Next base: position 4,033,000 of record NZ_JBQBFF010000001.1, read on the forward strand.
TTCGCCAGCTCGGATCCCGGTCACTTTACTCCCCACAACGACACCCTGCTGCTGGGCCAACTGGGGCGCCTGCTGCAACTGCGTCTGCCCGAGTTGACTCATGGCTAGAACACCGGCCAGGGCACCCGCCAAAGCTCCCGTCGTCGCACCGCCACTGCCTGCGGCACTGGCGGACGAGCTGGCGGCCTTTATCGAATACCTGAGGGTCGAGCGTCAGCTCAGCCCTCATACCCGCAATAACTATCAAGCCCATCTGGAGGCGATGACCGCCGAGCTGGTGGCCCTCGGGCTCACTGACTGGGGTCGGCTCGAGGCGAGTCAGGTGCGCACTCTGGTGACCCGGATGCACAAGGGGGGCCTTGCTCCTCGTTCCCTTTCCACCAAGGTCTCGGCCCTGCGCAGCTTTTGCGACTGGCAGGTGCGGCAGGGGCGACTGACCGCCAATCCGGCCCGTGGCATCGTCACCCCGAAACAGGGGCGGCCGCTGCCGAAAAACCTCGATGTGGACGAGATGCACCAGCTGCTCAACATCACCGACGAGCAGGATCCGCTGGCGGTGCGGGATCGCGCCATCATGGAGCTGATGTACTCCTCAGGGCTGCGTCTGGCCGAGCTGGTGGGGATCAATCTGGTGGATCTGAAGCTCGACGACCGCCAGCTCAAGGTGACCGGCAAGGGCTCGCGGGAGCGGGTGCTGCCCATCGGCCGGATGGCGGTCGAGTGGCTGCAGAAGTGGCTCAAGGTGCGCCCGCTGCTGGCCGGGGATGAGAGCGAGGCGCTGTTTGTCTCCAGCCGCAAGCAGCGGCTGTCGGCCCGCTCGGTGCAGGCCCGCCTCGATGGCTGGGGCAACAAGCAGGCGCTCAACGCCCACGTCCATCCCCACAAGCTGCGCCACAGCTTTGCCACCCATATGCTGGAGTCTTCCGGCGATCTCCGGGCGGTTCAGGAGCTGCTGGGACATGCCGACCTCTCCACCACCCAGATCTATACCCACCTCGACTTCCAGCATCTGGCCAAGGTCTATGACAGCGCTCACCCAAGGGCCAAGCGTGACCCGGATGCACAGGACGATGAATAACGGGCCCTGAGCCCAGTTGCAGAGGAGAGTCCATGCACTTCTATCGCCGCTGGCAGCCGGTTGCTGCTATCTCGTTTGACCTCGATGACACCCTCTATGACAACGGCCCCGCCATCGTGCGGGCCGAGCAGTGGATGCTGAGCCATCTGCGCAGCGAATATCTGGCCACCGCCATGCTCGACAAGCCGCGCTGGCTGGAGTTAAAACGCGCCGTGTTGCTGGCCAACCCCGGGCTGCGCCACGATGTCAGCCTGGCGCGCCAGCAGACCATCCGTACCGCCATGGTCGAGGGGGGGATGGCCGACCAGCAGGCCAGCCGCGAGGCGGAGCAGGTCTTTGCTGCGTTTCTGGCAGAGCGCTCGAAGATCGAGGTGAGCGAGTCCACTCATCAGCTGCTGGCCAGACTGGCCGAACGCTATCCGCTGGTGGTGATCACCAACGGTAATCTGGATCTGGTTCAGGCCGGGCTGGATCGCTACTTCACACTGGTCTGCAAGGCGGGGGCAGGCGCCAGAATGAAACCGGCGCCGGATATGTTTAAGCAGACCCGCAGTGCCCTCAAGCTGCCAGCAGAGCGGATCCTCCATGTGGGGGATCATCCCGAGACCGATGTACTGGGTGCCCGCTTGCACGGCTTTCGCGCTGCCTGGCTCAACGAGCGGCAACAACCGTGGCAACAGCTGCAACTGTTGCCGGACGTTGAGCTGACGGCATTGGAGGAGCTGGCCGAGCTGCTGCTCTGATGGCGCTGGCGGGTGGCCACGCTCAGGCGGTAATGGCTGTCAGCGAATAGCGATATATGGCAAGGGGTTACGCCCGCTATTTGCGACAAATCAACCCGAGCAGGGTGTTGCGATCGCGCTGGTTGACGCGGCAGTAGCTGATGCCGACGGGCAGCGCCTGCTGCAGGGTGATGGCGCTGTTCTGATAGCGGCAGACCAGATGGAGCGGGCGCAGGCTGCTATCGAGCTGGCTCCAGTAGTGGATTTCGTCGCTGTCGCCATTATCCGGTTTGAGTTGGGCCAGCTCGGCAGGATTTCCGTCGAACAGGGCCAGATTATCGAGCTGGTGGCTGAGGGTTTCGTCTTGTTTGCCATCGTCATTGCGGGTAAACGCCTGCCAGCCCTGCTGCGGGGTCAGCAGCTGCTGGCGAGTCTCGATGGTGGCGGGACAATCAAATTGCAGGCTGGCGGCAAGGGCCAGGGTGGTCAGTAACATGGCTGCGGTTCTCTCTTCACGTCCTCAATACGATGCCATGCTACGTCATCTTCCGCCGAACAGCTTCATCAGCTTATCAAGCAGATCAAGCTGTTGTGGTGGCTGTTTCATGGCTTCCGCTTCACGCTCCAGCAGTGCCTGCTGCTCCTGCTGGCGGTCGCTCAGCACCCGGTAGAGGGGCTCGACCAGCGCCTCACGCTGCATCACCAGTTCCTGAAACATTGCCTGATTGATGCGATAGGTTTCGACGGTGGCCACCGCCCGTACCGTGAAGGAGCTGGGCTCGCCGGTGAGCAGGCTCAGTTCGCCAAAAAAGTCTCCCGCGTTGAGCGTACCAAGCTTCAGCTCTCGCCCTTCGACATTGACCACCATCTCGGCTTCCCCTTTGACCAGTACGAACAGCCAGCTGGAGACATCCCCCTGCTCCAGCATGATGTCGCCGCTGACGAAGGGGGCGAACTTCACCTGATCGGCCAGCTGGAGTAGCTCGTTCTCCTGCAACATGGCAAACAGCGGCAGCTTGCGCAGGGTATCGGTTCGTTCGGCGGTGTGGCGCTTGTGGCGGGCATCCAGATGCTGCTTCTCCTTGGCCATAAAGACGTTGAAGATCGGCGGGGTGAGGCGGCGATCGTTGCGGCGCAGGGCGGCATCGATCAGGCTGCGCACCATGGAGTCGGTCGGATCGTCGCGAGCCAGATCGGTCAGCCAGTAGCGCACCGCATAGCGGGCGATGCCCCCCTCGACATTCATCAGCAGGCAGTCCGGTTGCGGGTGCTTGGCGACGCAGGGGAGCTTGGTCTCCCGCAGGGATTTCTCGATCAGCGCGATGATCTGGGTCGGCAAGGTATCCAGGGTCAGATCGAACCAGACCCAGCGCCGCCACTGCAAGGGTTCGCCACGGCGGCGCCCGAGCACGGTGAAGCGCTGTTTGAGCAGGTGGCTGTTGGGGATGACCACAGTCTCCCAGTTGCGGGTCTCGATGGTGGTGGCACGCCAGTTGATCTCCACTACCCGGCCCTGGGTGGTATCCACCTGCAGCCAGTCACCGATGGCGATGGAGTTGTCGAGCTGAATGGAGACCCCGGCCAGCAGGTTGCCCAGGGTGTCCTGCATGGCGAAGGCGATGACCGCGGTGATCACCGCCGAGGTAGTGACAATCTCTCCGAGCGCCATGCCGGAGGCGTAGAGGCGAAACAGACCCCAGCCGATATAGCCGATGGTGATGACGATATCGGCGATGATCCGCGGGATCCGCACATGGCAGAGAGGGAGCAGAAACTCGAACAGCAGGATCCCCCATATCTTGACCAGTATCAGGCCGGCCAAGAGGGTGGAGATCTCGATCAGCAATTGATGGGGCAGCGGCAGTTTGAACCAGCCCCCTTCCAGCTGGATCAGCAGGATCACCACCGCGCTAATCATCACGAAACTGAGCTCGGAGAGCAGCTCCCGTCGCTGTCCCGGACGGCGCCAGAAGTGGAGCAGCATCAGGGAGAGGGTGAGCAGGGTCCAGAACGGGTGTTCGCCAATCCAGATCAGCGTCGGTAGCGCGGTGAGGTTTTCGCCAGCCATAGCAGCACCTTATTGTGGTTTTATTTCCAGCATAGCTGCTGCGGCGCGGGGAAATGGTGCGTTGGGGCGGCAATTTATTTATCCTGTGCAGAACCGGGCAAAGGAGTGCGATTGAGTGAAATTTTCAAAGAAAATCATCTGTTTGATGGCCCTGTTGCCATTGGCGGGCTGCGACCTGTTGGCCGAGAAGTATCGGGTCGAATTCCGGGATGGCTCCTGGCGTGAAATAGCCATTACCCCCTTCTCCAGCGAGGCGCGCTGGCGCGAGGGGTGTGCCACCGGCGAGGTGCTGAGTGATATGAAGGTGCCCATCAAGCGGGGTGACACGGTCAATGGCCGCGAGCAGTTGCTGATTGGCGGCGAGAAGTTCGAGCTGGATGACAACAACCTCTACCGCAGCAACGGCATGGTGTTTGGCCATTCGCCTGACCATATCCAGCGCGGGCTCAAGGGGATGGATATCTGCCGCACCTTGCGCCCCGAGCGGGGCGGACTGCCCAAGCTCAAGGCGCGCGGGTTTGGCGACTGAATCGATGAGGGGTTAACTCGCTGCCATCAATGCACAGCGTTGGCGGCAGGCATCGCCAAAGGCTTGAAATATCTTGATGGAGTGGGGGTTTTCATTGGCCTTCCACTCCGGATGCCACTGCACTGCCAGCAAAAAGGGTGACAGTGCGGGGGCATGAAGTGCCTCGATCAGCCCATCTTCGGCGTGGGCCAACGGCTCCAGACCCTTCCCCAACCGGTTGATGCCCTGTCCATGCAGGGAGTTGACCGGAATCTGTTCTTCCCCCATCAGTTCGGCAAACCAGCTGCCCGGCAGCAGTTTGATCTGATGGCTGGGTCCATACTGCTCGTCGACCGGATCGTCGGCATCCTCCCGGTGATCGTCATAACCCGGCTCGTTATAGACCTTCTGATGGATGTCTCCCCCCAGCGCCACGTTGATCTCCTGCATGCCGCGGCAGATCCCGAGGATCGGCAAGCCACGGGCGAGCGCTCCCTTGATGAGGGGCAGGTCGAACAAATCGCGATCCCTGTCTTGCTGTTTTTCCGGCGTGAGGTTCTCCTGGCCGTAGAGGGCCGGATCGATATTGGAACCTGCACCACTCAGATAGACCCCATCGGCGAGATCCAGATACTGCTCCAGATCGGCGGTGCCGCAGCAGGTGGGTACCAGCAGCGGGACGCAGCCGCTTATCTCCACCAGCGGCATGATGTATTTGTGGGTCATCACCTGATAGGCGTGGCCGTTGCGGGGCTGGGCGCCCATGGTCATCAGCACGACAGGTTTACGGGTGGCGGGAGGCTGGGGATTTGGCATAGGGCACCTTGATTATCCTTGGCGTTGAAGTCTCATCCTGCGCCTTGGGCAGGCCCTTGCAAACCGCTAGGGCAAGGGCATGCCTCAAGGCATGGTCATGGGATCCCGCGTCGGGCCGGGTGGCAGAATCGTTGGTCAGCCTGGGCAGCGACGGCATGGATCCTCCTTCAGTCTGCCAAGGCCGTTCAATATGTCAAACAAAATGATGCGAAATTGTTAACGGGTTTGTCTTGGGCTGCTCTGAAGCTGCGATTTAACGGGGCTGTTGAGATGGGCCGTTATGGCTTGGGTAGCAAAGTGGTGGATATATTAAACGTGCAGGGATGGCGGGGGATGTGGAGAGGAAAAGGCATCAATAGAAGCACGCCTCCGCAAGGGGAGGCGTGTTTCGGGGATCACAGCAGGTCTTCGATCTCGCCGCGCAGATACTGGTACATCTCGCGATAGGCGACCGGCGGTTTGTTCAGCTCCCGCTCCTTGTTGGCGGAGCGGATCAGCTGGCGCAGCTTCTGGCGATCCAGCTCGTGGAACTGGGACATCAGCTCGTTGAGGGCGCTGTCACCTTCGGTGATCAGGCGCTCGCGCCACTGCTCCAGGCGATGCAGGCGCGCATTCACGGTGGAGTGACGGTTCTTGATGATGGAGAGCGCTTCGGCAATCGGCTCGATATCGCGGCTGCGCATCAGGCGGCCGATGAACTGCAGATGGCGACGGAAGGACTCATCCTTCTTCGGCTTGAGTTTGCGACCCAGTTCGACCGCTTCTGCAAGTTCTTCATCCAACGGGATTTTTTCCAGCTCGCTGTGGCTGAGGGAGACGATCTCTTCCCCCATTTTCTGCAATGCTTCGGCATCGCGCTTGAGCTGGCTCTTGCTGGGGCCCCAGTCTTCGAACTCGTTGTCGTCTTGATATTGACTCATCGGTCTCTTGATTCCTGTCATTCACGTTTGGCGGATATGTTACCAGCTTCTCCCGCTGGGCGCAGGGGTCTGATATGCTTACCCCCCTTTCCTTCTTTCATACAGATGTGAGTTATGGATCAGCAAGACCAAATCCGCCAGGATCAAGCCCATCTCGAGGCCGTGGTTGCCGAAGCCTTGGAGATAGCCAAAGGACTGGGCGCCTCGCTGGCCGAAGTCTCCATCAGCAAGCAGACCGGGTTATCGGTGAACACCCGGGGTTGTGAACTGGAAAGCATTGAATTCAATAAGGATGGCGCCCTCGGCATCGCCGTCTATCGCGATGGTTGCAAGGGATCCTCCTCGACCACCGATCTGAGCAAACCCGCCATTCGTGCCGCCGTTGAAGCGGCCATCGAGATTGCCCGCCACACCTCGGCCGATGATTGCGCCGGTCTGGCGGACGCCGAGCTACTGGCCTGGGATGCCCCCGATCTACAACTGTGCCACCAAATCGAGCTGGATCCCCAGCGCGGTATCGAACTGGCCATCGAGTGCGAGCGGCTGGCGCTTGGTCGCGATGCCCGTATCAAGCACTCCGACGGCGCCGGTTTCTCCAGCCATCTCGGCATCAAGGTCTATGGCAACAGCCACGGCTTCGTCAAAGGCTACGCGGCGTCACGCAACTCACTGAGCTGCGTGCTGATCGGCGAGCAGGATGGCGATATGCAGCGTGATTACGGCTACTCCTCCAGCCGTTCCCTCGACGGGCTCTGGAGCCCGCAGCGCATCGCCGACGAAGCCGTTGAGCGTACCGTCTCCCGCCTCGGCGCCCGCAAGATCTCTACCCGCCATGCCCCTGTGCTGTTCCACCCGGACACTGCCTCCGGCCTGTGGGGCCATCTGGTAATGGCCATCAGTGGTGGCAACCTCTATCGCAAGTCGAGCTTCCTGCTCGACAAGTTGGGCAAGCAGATCCTGCCCGAGTGGCTCACTATTCAGGAGTTCCCCCACCTGTTGGGCGGGCTCGCCAGTACCCCGTTCGATGGGGAAGGGGTGCGTACCCGCGACATGGATATCATCCGCAACGGCGAGCTGATGAGCTGGCTGCTTACCTCCTACTCTGCGCGCAAGCTGGGGTTGACCACCACGGGTCACGCCGGTGGCATCCACAACTGGCAGGTCTCCAATACCGGCCAGGATTTTCCGGGCATGCTGAGAGAGATGGGCACCGGCCTGCTGGTGACAGAGCTGATGGGGCAGGGGGTCAATATCGTCAATGGCGACTACTCCCGCGGCGCCGCCGGTTTCTGGGTCGAGAATGGCGAGATAGCCTATCCGGTCGAGGAGATCACCATCGCCGGCAATCTGGCCGAGATGTTCAGCCATATCGTGGCGGTAGGTCGTGACGAGGATGAACGCTCCAGTCTCAAGACCGGCTCGGTGCTGGTAGAGAATATGAAGCTGGCGGGTCACTGATCCCGGTTTCAACAGAACCGAAACCATGAAAAAGGCCCCCTCGCCAACGCGAGGGGGCCTTTTTATCGGCCAGCGATCAGGGGGGTTATCAGCCCTTGATGCGCTCGATGCGGCCGCCCAGACCCTGCAGCTTCTGCTCGATGTCTTCGTAGCCACGGTCGATGTGATAGATACGGTCGACGATGGTGGAGCCTTCAGCAACGAAGCCGGCCAGCACCAGACTGGCGGAGGCGCGCAGATCGGTCGCCATCACCTGGGCACCCTTGAGCTGCTCGGTGTCACGGCAGATGGCCACATTGCCCTGCAGTTCGATGTCTGCGCCCATCCGTACCAGTTCGGGAACGTGCATGAAGCGGTTCTCGAAGATGGTCTCGGTGACCATGCCGGTGCCTTTGGCGACGGCGTTCAGCACGGTGAACTGTGCCTGCATGTCGGTCGGGAAGGCCGGGTAGGGGGCGGTCTTGATGGTGACCGGCTTGAGGGTGCGGCCAGTCATGTCGAGGGTGATCCAGTCTTCACCCTTCTCAATCAGGGCGCCAGCCTCTTCCAGCTTGACCAGTACCGCTTCCAGCAGGGTCGGGTCGGTCTTGCGGCAGGTGATCTTGCCGCCGGTGACCGCTGCGCCCACCAGGAAGGTTCCGGTTTCGATGCGGTCAGGCTGCACGCTGTAGTTGCCGCCGTGCAGACGCTCGACACCGTCGATGGTCAGGGTGTCGGTACCCGCGCCCTGGATCTTGGCGCCCAGGGTATTGAGGAAGTTGGCCAGATCGACCACTTCCGGCTCACGTGCGGCGTTTTCGATCACGGTGCGACCATCAGCCAGGGTCGCAGCCATCATCAGGTTTTCGGTACCGGTCACGGAGACCATATCCATCAGGATGTGGGCGCCTTTCAGGCGGCCATCGACACGGGCCTTGATGTAACCATCTTCGATGGTGATCTTGGCACCCATCAGCTCCAGGCCGTGGACGTGCAGGTTGACCGGACGGGCACCGATGGCGCAGCCGCCTGGCAGGGAGACATCAGCGGCACCGAAACGGGCAGCCAGCGGGCCCAGCGCCAGAATGGAGGCGCGCATGGTCTTCACCAGCTCGTAGGGAGCGATATGGTTGTTCACCGCACCGGTCAGCACGGTGACGTTGCCGTTGACCTTGGTGGTTGCACCCAGCATCTCCAGCAGCTTGATGGTGGTGCCCACATCTTTCAGGCGCGGCACGTTGGAGAGGTGTACCTCTTCATCACAGAGCAGGGTCGCGAACAGGATCGGCAGCGCGGCGTTTTTGGCGCCGGAGATGGTCACTTCGCCGTTGAGAGTACAACGACCATCGATTTTGAATTTGTCCATTTTTACTTCGTTACCAAATCAGGAGGGCAATAGGAATTTACGTTCGCGTTTCCACTCGGCGTCGGTGAACGCTTTGATGGAGAGGGCGTGAATGGCGTTGCTGGCGATCTTGTCCATCAGCGGGGCATAGATGGCCTGCTGCTTCTTGACCCGGCTCATGCCGTCAAACATGTCACCGACGGCGATCACTTGGTAGTGACTACCGTCCCCTTTGACATGGACTTCGGACAATGGCAGAGCCTCAAGGAGTATCGCTTCAATTTCAGAGACTTGCATTATGCGTCCTCAGTTGTGAGCGGGGTTGACTGAAACAGCCCGGCCACCCCGTAGAGGTTGGCCAGGGTATAGAAATCACTGGAGGCGCCCACCAGTTGCGGTGTGGCGCCTCGCGCTAATACGGCTTTGGCCCATTTGACCAGCAGGGCCAGTCCGGCAGAGTCGAGGGTGGTGACGCCGCCGAGCTCGAGCTGGTCGTCCTGCCACCATTCGGCACGGCGTTGCCACAGGTCATTGACCTGTGGCGCCTGCAGCTCACCGCTGAGAGTCATGGTTTGAGTACCAGCGGCTTGGCGTTGTGCTCGCGCAACTGGGCGATCACCGCATCGATGCCGTTCTGGCGGATCAAACCGCCGAGCTCGCTCTGTTTGGCGGAGAGCAGGCTGATCCCCTCGGCTACCATGTCAAAGGCTTTCCACTCTCCGGTCTTGTTGTTCTTGCGCAGCTTGAACTCGAGGAAGATGTCCGGCTTGCCGGCCTCTTTCACGCTGACGTTGACTGCGGTGATGTTGCCGCTGGGAGCTTTGCCCGGCTCGACCTTGACGGTCTGCTTGTCAAAATGGGCCAGCGCATCGGCGTAGGAGCTCACCATGTACTCGGTGAACACTTCGACGAAGGCATTGCGCTGCGCTTCGGTGGTCTCTTTAATCTGGTTGCCAAGCACCTTGTAGGCGGCGAAGCGGTTGTCCACATAGGGCAGCAGCTCTTCGCGGATGATCACCCGCAGGTGATCCGGATTGCTTTTCACCTGGGCCTGATCGGCCTTCAGGCGGGCAAAGGTCTGCTTGGCAGCCTGATCCACCAGCGCGTTGGGGTCGGTGGCATCGACTGCGGCCTGGGCAGACAGGGAAATGAGCATGCTGGTCATCAGACCCAGCAGCAGGGCGATTTTCTTGAACATGATTACTCCTTCTTGCTGTCTGATTTGCTGTCGGAGGATTGGCTGTAGAGGAACTTGCCAATCAGATCTTCCAGCACGATGGCGGATTTGGTGTCTTCAATCAGGTCGCCATCCTTGAGCATCTCTGTGCCCATCTCCTCATCGCTGAAACCGGGGGCCAGACCGATGTACTGCTCGCCGAGCAGACCGGAGGTGAGGATGGAGAGGGAGCTGGTATCGGCGAACTCGCCAGCGCTCTTTTGCATCATCAGGGTGACTTCGGGCACCTGGGTTTTCGGGTCCAGTACGATGTCGCTGACCCGACCGACCACCACGCCGCCGACCTTGACCGGCGAACGGACTTTCAGGCCGCCGATATTATCGAAATGCGCGCGCAGGGTATAGGTTTCTCCTTCCGGTTTGAAGCTCAAACCGGCCACTTGCAGGGCCAGTGCCAGAATGGCACCGATGCCAGCCAGCATGAAGGTGCCGACCAGGAATTCTACTTTGCTGAACTTCATCTTTACCTTATCCAAACATGACTGCAGTGAGTATAAAATCCAGGCCGAGCACGGCGAGGGATGAGTGGACCACAGTTCGGGTCGTGGCCTGACTGATCCCGGCCGAGGTCGGCTTGGCATCATAGCCGTTAAAGAGCGCAATCCAGGTGACCACCAGGGCGAAAATCAGGCTCTTGATGGCGCCCTGCATGATGTCTTCATGCCAGTCGACGGAGGCCTGCATGGCAGACCAGAAGCCCCCTTCGTCCACGCCGAGCCAGTCCACGCCAACCAGCTTGCCGCCGAAGATACCGATCAGGCTGAACATAAAGGCCAGCAGCGGCATGCTGATGACGCCAGCCCAGAAGCGGGGGGCGACCACCCGGCGCAGTGGGTCGACCGCCATCATCTCGAGGCTTGAAAGTTGCTCGGTGGCCTTCATCAGGCCAATTTCAGCGGTCAGGGCCGAACCGGCACGGCCGGCAAACAGCAGCGCCGTGACCACAGGACCCAGCTCCCGCAGCAGGGAGAGGGAGACCAGCGGCCCCAGGCTCTGCTCGGCGCCGAAATCCTTCAATACGTTGTAACCCTGCAGCGAGAGCACCATGCCGATGAACAGGCCGGAGACCAGAATGATGGCCACCGACTGTACGCCCACCACATACAACTGCTGGATCAGCAGTGGGAAGTGCTTGCGCGGCTCGGGTTTGCCCGCCAGCGCATGGAACAACATGATGGTGGCGCGACCGACAGAGCTGATAAACCGCACTCCGACCCGCCCCAGCTTGCTTATTTGACTTATCAACATCAGAGATCCTGTAGCAGATCGCCTGCCGGAAAATGAAACGGAACAGGACCATCGGGCAATCCTTTGAGGAACTGCTCGACTTCGGGATTGTGCTCCTCGCGCAACTGGTCCGGCGTGCCGTGCGCCACCACCTTGCGATTGGCAATGATGTAGGCGTAATCGGCGATGCTCAGCACCTCTTTCACGTCGTGGGTGACGATGACGGAGGTGATACCGAGGGCATCGTTCAGCTCCTTGATCAGCTTGACCAGCACCGCCATGGTGATGGGGTCCTGCCCGACGAACGGCTCGTCATACATGATGAGGTCGGGGTCAAGGGCAATGGCCCGTGCCAGCGCCGCCCGGCGCGCCATGCCGCCGGAGAGCTCGGAGGGCATCAGTTTCGCCGCGCCGCGCAAGCCCACTGCCTGCAGCTTCATCATGACGATGGTGTGGATCAGCTCCTCCGGCAGGCCGGAGTGTTCCCGCAGCGGGAAGGCCACGTTGTCGTAGACCGTCATGCCGGTAAACAGGGCGCCGCTCTGGAACAGCATGCTCATCCGCTTGCGCACTTCATAGAGGCGCGAACGGGAGAGGGTGGGGATATCTTCCCCGTCAAACAGAATGTGACCGGACTCCGGCTTGAGCTGGCCACCGATCAGCCGCAGCAGGGTGGTTTTACCGATGCCGCTCGGGCCCATGACGGCGGTTACCTTGCCACGAGGAATGGTCAGGTTGATCCCGTCATACAACAGCCGATCTCCGTGACTGAAGGTCAGGTCGGAGATGGTGATCAGGTCATTGTTCAAACAATTGTCCATCCGGTGTAAATGAGGTGCGAATTTTATGGGGTAGTCTAGGTCTAAGCAACAGCAAGGAACAACTATTGAACAGGCTGCAAGCCCATTTGCACGACAGTTTTCTGTAACAAAGTGCGTCATCGAGAGTGGGACTTGCCATCCGATTCGCTTATCCGGGCAGACTTTTTTATAATCCCGCAGCTAATTTCGGCCCGGAGCTGTGTCTTTATGTCTGTAAAGCCTGAGAAAGTGTCTGAACTGTTCGATTTTCGTCGCAGTGCCCGCGCGGTGCTGGACACAGAAAAGCAAGCCATTGATGGACTCTATCAGTATCTGAACGACGCCTTCGACAAGGCGTGCGAAATGGTGCTGCGCTGCGGTGGCAAGATAGTGGTCACCGGCATGGGCAAATCGGGCCATATCGGCAGCAAGATCGCCGCCACCCTCGCCAGCACCGGCACACCTGCCTTCTTCCTTCACCCGGGAGAAGCGAGTCACGGCGATCTGGGGATGATCTCCAGTGGCGACCTTATCATCGCTATCTCCAACTCCGGCGAGAGCGACGAAATCCTGGCCCTGCTGCCGGTACTCAAGCGCCGCGGCATTCCGCTCATCTGCATGACTGGCAATCCCGCCTCCACCATGGCCACAGAGGCCAATGTGCACCTGTGCATCAAGGTGGAGAAAGAGGCCTGCCCGTTGGGTCTGGCACCCACTTCCAGTACCACGGCAACCCTGGTGATGGGCGATGCCCTGGCGGTGGCTCTGCTGGAAGCGCGCGGTTTTACCGCCGATGACTTCGCCCTCTCTCACCCGGGCGGTTCCCTTGGCAAGCGTCTATTGCTGCGGGTCGGCGATCTGATGCACAGCGGTGAGCTGTTGCCCCGGGTAGGGATAGATGCCACCATCAGCCAGGCGCTGCTGGAAGTGAGCCGCAAGGGGCTCGGTATGACGGCAGTGGTCGATGGCAATGGCCTGCTGGCCGGGCTCTTTACCGATGGCGACCTGCGCCGCATTCTTGACCAGCAGATCGATATCCATCACACCCCCATCAGCCGTGTGATGACGGCCAACTGTGTTACCGTAGGTCCAGAGATGATGGCTGCAGAAGCCGTCAAGCTGATGGAAACGAGAAAAATCAACGGATTACTGGTGGTGGATGGTGACAAGCGCCCGCTCGGCGCCTTCAACATGCACGACCTGCTGAAAGCCGGAGTAATTTGATGCAAAACGTACCGACCCTCTATGGTCCGGTGACGCGCAGCCAGTTCGACAAGGCGGCGCAAATCCGCCTGCTGGTGTGCGATGTGGACGGGGTGCTCTCCAACGGCCTCATCTACATGGGAAACAACGGCGAAGAGCTGAAAACCTTCTGTACCCGCGATGGCGCGGGCATGCGAGCGTTGCTCAATGCCGGGATCGAGATCGCCATCATCACAGGGCGCAACTCCCGTATCGTCAGCGATCGGATGAAAAGCCTGGGTGTGGCTCATGTGGTGCAGGGGGCTGATAAAAAGCTGCCTCACTTCGAAGCGCTGCTTGCCAAGCTGGGACTGACCCCGGAACAGGCTGCCTATATGGGCGATGACACCATCGATCTGCCGGTGATGGCCGCCTGCGGCCTGGGTATCGCGGTGGCCGATGCCCATCCGCTGGTGCTGAGTCGTGCCGATATGGTGACCCGGCTTGGCGGTGGCATGGGCGCGGTGCGCGAGGTGTGTGACCTCATTTTGCAGGCGCAGGGCCACGACGATTATCAGCCCGAGGCCTCGGTATGAGCAGACAGACCCTGTTGTTTGCCCTGCTGTTTCTGGTCGCGCTGGTTGCCTGGCAGCTGGGCAAGGTTGAGCTGGTGCCGGAGAGCGCCGTCAAAATCGAAAACTATCAGCCGGATTTTGTCGCCAAAGATCTGGTGACCACCCGTTTTGATATCAACGGCAAGCGCACCGAGCGGCTGGAGTCGACCTACGCCGAGTATTATCAAATCCTCGAGCAGGCCACCTTCGACAAGCCGGTGGTCTACATGTATGACGATCAGGGTGCCGCCGAGTGGAAGGTGACCGCCGAAACCGGCGTGCTCAACACGGGCGACAACGTCATCCTGCGGGACAAGGTGCATCTGGATGGTCTGCTGCCCACCTCTTTCATCTCCACACTGGATACTCCCTATCTGGAGCTGGATCTGGTGACACAGGATGTGCGCAGCAACCGGGAAGTGAACATTCTGGGTCGGGATTTCCAGACCCAAGGGGTTGGCCTCAAGGGCCATCTGGACCGCAAATATTTTGAGTTACTGGATCAAGGCCATGCCATCTATTTCAATGAAAAACGCTAATCTGGCCCTCGCAGCCCTGTTGTTGTGTGGTGCGGTGACCGCCAAAGAGTCCGACTTTGCCGAGAAGGTCTACGTCGATGCCGTCAAACAGGTGGCCGAGATGCAGGACAACCGCATCACCTTCGAAGAGGATGTGACCATCAATCAGGGCACCATCCGGATCAAGGCTGACAAGGTGGTAGTGACCCGCTCCGGCGAGAAAGGGGCGGAGGTGATGACTGCCTACGGCAAGCCCGCCACCTTCTTCCAGATCCTGGATAACGGCAAGCCGGTCAATGCCCACGGCAATACCATCCGCTACGAGCTGAAGAACCGTCTGGTGACCATCACCGGCAACGGTCAGCTCAAGCAGGAAGATAGCCAGGTCAATGGCGATCTGATCCGCTACGACATCGTCAAACAGAAGATGATTGCCGAGAGCAAGAGCCCGAGCCAGCGGGTCAAAACCGTGTTCCTGCCTGATCAGGTAGAGAATTTCGACAAGCCCGCCGACCAGAAGAAGCAGGGAAAATAAGCCATGGCAGTGTTAAAAGCAGTGGGCCTGCAGAAGAGCTACAAGCGCCGCATGGTGGTGAGTGACGTCAGTCTTGAAGTGGGCACCGGCCAGATTGTCGGCCTGCTCGGCCCCAACGGGGCGGGCAAGACCACCTCCTTCTACATGATCGTGGGGCTGGTGCAGCGCGATGCAGGTCTCATCACTATCGACGATCAGGACATCAGCCTGCAGCCCATGCATGTGCGAGCGCGTAACGGCATCGGTTACCTGCCGCAGGAGGCCTCAATCTTCCGTCGCCTGTCGGTGTTCGACAACCTGATGGGCGTGATGCAGACCCGCAAGGGGTTGAGTCGCGAGGAGCGTGAGGACAAGGTTCAGCAACTGCTGGAAGAGTTCAACATCACCCACATTCGCGACAACCTGGGTCAGAGCCTCTCCGGCGGTGAGCGCCGTCGGGTCGAGATCGCCCGTGCGCTGGCGGCCGAGCCGCGTTTTATTCTGCTGGATGAACCCTTTGCAGGGGTTGACCCGATTTCTGTGATAGACATCAAGAAGATCATTCAGCATCTGAAAGATAGAGGCCTTGGCGTCTTGATTACCGACCACAACGTCAGAGAGACTCTGGACGTATGTGAGAAGGCCTATATCGTCAGCCACGGCAAGATGATTGCCGAAGGTGCACCGGCTGACATCCTTGCCGATGAGCAGGTCAAGCGCGTCTATTTGGGCGATCAATTCAGTCTATAGTAAGGGGGCATGCCTTCATTTCCTTTGACGAGTGCCTCGCTGAACATAAGGATATCCCGACGTAGATGAAGCCGACATTACAGTTGCGTCTCGGTCAGTCCCTGACCATGACGCCGCAATTACAACAAGCGATTCGTCTGCTCCAGCTCTCCACTCTGGAACTTCAGCAGGAAATTCAGCAAGCGCTCGAAAACAACCCTCTGCTGGAGCAGGAAGAGAGCGAGGCGCAAGAGACTAGTCCGGAAGCGCCGGTCGATGCCAGCCAGCTGGACTCCAGCGATGCCATGGCTCAGGAGCAGATGCCGGACGAGTTGCCGGTGGATACCACCTGGGACGAGGTTTACTCTGCCGGCACGGCCCAAAGTGCGGGCCCCATCCACGATGGGGAAGATAGCGTCTATCAGGGTGAAACTACCGAAAACCTGCAGGATTATCTGCTGTGGCAGATGCGGCTCACACCTTTCAGCGATGTGGATGCCGCCATCGCGCTCGCCATCATCGATGCCATCGACGAATCCGGTTATCTGACCGTTGCGCTGGAGGATATTCAGGCTGCCGTCACCAGCGATGACGTAGAGGTGGAACTCGATGAGGTCGAGGCGGTACTCAAGCGGGTGCAGCACTTCGATCCGGTCGGCATTGCTGCACGTTCTGTGCAGGAGTGTTTGCTGATCCAGCTGGATCAGTATGACCCGCAGACCCCCTGGCTCAACGAGGCCAAGGAGGTGATCCTCGAGCACATGGAGCTGCTCGGCAACCGGGATTACCGCACCCTCGCCCGCAAGACAAAACTCAAAGAGAGCGACCTCAAGGAGGTGCTGGATCTGATCCAGCTGCTGGAGCCGCGTCCCGGTAACGGCATCATCCAGAGCGACTCCCAGTACGTGATCCCCGACGTCTCCGTGGTCAAGAAGGGCAGCAAGTGGGTGGTCGAGCTCAATCCCGACTCCGCCCCCCGCATCCGGGTCAACGAGACCTATGCCGCCATGGCACGTAACGCCCGCAGCAGCACAGACACCCAGTTTATTCGCTCCCATTTGCAGGAAGCCAAGTGGTTCATCAAGAGCCTGGAAAGTCGCAATGACACCCTGCTGAAAGTGGCCAGTTGCATTGTCGAGCAGCAACAGGGCTTTTTCGAGTATGGTGAAGAGGCGATGAAGCCGATGGTGCTCAATGACATCGCCGAAGCGGTAGAGATGCATGAGTCGACCATCTCCCGGGTGACGACCCAGAAGTACATGCATACCCCCCGTGGTATCTTCGAATTGAAGTTTTTTTTCTCCAGCCATGTGAACACCGAAGGAGGAGGAGAGTGCTCATCGACCGCAATTCGCGCGCTCATCAAGAAGCTGGTCACGGCAGAGAATCCTGCCAAGCCGTTAAGTGATAGCAAGATCGCGGATTTGCTGGCCGAACAGGGTATTATGGTGGCGAGACGCACGATCGCTAAGTATCGCGAATCCTTGTTTATCCCACCTTCCAATCAGCGCAAACGCCTGGTTTAGGCAAACAAAAGGATGATGTTATGCAAATTAACCTGACCGGACACCATGTCGAGATCACCGAAGCTCTGCGTGATTATGTGAATAACAAATTTGCCAAACTCGAGCGTCACTTCGACCACATCAACAATGTTCATGTGGTGCTTAGCGTGGAAAAACTGAACCAGATAGCGGAAGCCAAATTGCACGTCAGCGGTGGCGAAGTGTTTGCCAACTCTGAACATGCCGATATGTATGCTGCGATAGACACCTTGCTCGACAAGCTGGACAGGCAGATCATCAAGCACAAAGATAAGTTAAATAAAAAATAACCATGCAACTTGAACACATACTGAGTCGGGACTGCACCAAGAGTGCAGTCCCTTGTACCAGCAAGAAACGCGCCCTCGAAATCATCAGCGAGCTGGCCGCCGAACGCCTTGGCACTTCCCGTCAGGCGCTGTTTGAATGCTTGCTGGCCCGCGAAAAAATGGGTAGTACCGGGATCGGTGCCGGTATTGCGATCCCCCACGGTCGCATTGACGATGAGTTCCCGCCAACCGCGATCCTGATGACCTTTGCCGACCCTATTCCTTTCGACTCCATCGACAATCAACCGGTTGACCTGCTGTTTGCCTTGCTGGTGCCGGAAAGCGAGTGCAAGCAGCATCTCAAGACCCTTTCTCTGATGGCTTCCAAGCTGGGTGACAAGGCGGTGTGCCGCCAGTTGCGTCAGGCAACCAGCGACGAAGAGCTCTATCAGATCATGACCTCGGCCTGACAGCAGGCCAAGGATGAGACACCCGTTTTGGCGTGAGGGAACAAGATGCAGTTAATCGTGGTAAGTGGACGTTCGGGCTCCGGTAAAACGGTAGCCCTGCGAGTGCTGGAAGATCTGGGTTACTACTGTGTGGACAACCTGCCGGTCAATCTGCTGCCCCAGCTGATTGTCTCGGTGGAGAGCCAGTACGACAAGCTGGCGGTCAGCATCGATGTGCGCAACCTGCCGAGCGATCCGGAGAAACTGGAAAATCTGCTGGCTCAGGTGCGCAATGAGGGGCGGGTAGAGTTCTCCAGCTTTTTCTTCGATGCCGACAACGGCACCCTGCTCAAGCGCTATGGCGAGAGCCGCCGCCTGCACCCCCTCTCACGCAACAAGCTGTCGCTGGATGAGGCGATTCGGGAGGAGACCCACCTGCTGGCGCCCATCTCCTCGACCGCTGACCTGCGCATCGACACCACTACCCTCAGCATTCACGACCTGAGCGAGCTCATCAAGACCAGGGTGCTTGGGAAGAAAGAGAACGAGCTGGTGCTGGTGTTCGAGTCGTTCGGCTTCAAGTACGGCATTCCCAAGGATGCCGACTTCGTGTTCGATGCCCGCTTCCTGCCCAATCCGCACTGGATCCCCGAGCTCAAGCCGTTTACTGGCAAGGATGAGCCGGTCGCCAACTACCTCTCGGCGCAAGCCGACGTGATGCTGTTTACCCAGCAGATCGAAAATATGCTGGCGACCTGGTTGCCCCATCTGGAGCGCAACAATCGCAGCTACCTCACGGTCGGCATCGGTTGCACCGGTGGTCAGCACCGCTCGGTCTTTATTGCAGAGCGGCTGGCCAGTGCATTCCGTTTGCTTGGCAAGAACGTGCAGATCCGCCACCGCACTCTCGACAAGAGTGCCCCCCAATCCTGACGGACCAATAGGACGACCCGATGACTGTTTCCGCCTCGGTTGAAGTGAAAAACAAGCTGGGTATTCATGCCAGACCAGCCATGATGCTGTTCGAGCTGGTGCAGGGTTTCGATGCTCACGTGCTGCTGCGCAATGAAGATGGTGTGGAGGCCGATGCTGACAGCATCATCGGCCTGTTGATGCTGGATTCCGCGCAAGGGCGGCAGGTGGAAGTACAGGTTGAGGGCCCCGAAGAGGTCGAGGCCCTGGCCGCCGTGGTGGAGCTGTTCACCTCCGGCTTCAACGAGGAGTAGTCACTCCTCGTTATATGTTATGAACCGGTACGCGCCAGCGCTTTGAAGCTGGCAAAATCCCGACAAGCCAGCAGATTCCTGCTGGCTTTTTCGTTCATCAGTGCCAGAAACAGGTCGTAGAGACCCATCGCCTCCTCGTAGTCGGCCTTGCTGATGGCTAGCACGAAGATGAGCGTCGCGATTTCTCCGTTGCCCCAGTCGATCCCCTGCGGGGCCAGTACGGTGTAAACCAGAGTGCGGCGCGCCAGCAGACCGAGGGAGTGGGGCAGGGCGATCCCTTCTCCCAGCATGGTGGAGACGATCCGCTCCCGCTCCTGCAGTGAGGCTCTGAAGCCGCTCTCCACCAGATCTTCCGCCTCCAGCTGATCACAGATACGGGCAAACAGTTCGGCCTGGCTGAGGGGGCCGTTGACCACCATGAAGTGGTCGGCATCGAAATATTTGTCGAGCATGTAGGGGCGGGTGCGGTCGATCAGCACCAGCTTGCCAAGCTGCTCCAGCTGGTATTGGGTCGGGAAGGGGGCAACGAGTACCACGGGGGCGTTTTTTTCGTTCACCTTGACGGTACTAATGACAAAGTCCTGTGCGATCTGCGCCAGCCCTTCGTAATCCCGCACCGACTCCAGCGTGGTCAGCTGTAACTGGGGATACTCCCGCTTGATGCGCGCCTCCAGCACCCGGAAGGTGGCGTTACCCGCATCGCACAGCAGCAATGCCTGCGGGCGGCGGGTATAGCCGATGTCGTAATGGCGCTCCAACCCGACCCCGATATGGATCACCAGATAGCCGATCTCGTGGTGGGTCAATCGGTAGGGGGTCTGCTTGATCCACTCCGAAATGGCCGCCAGCGTGATGTCGTAGGCGAGGGGGTAGTACTGCTTGATGTGATCGGCCAGCGGGTTGTGGTTGCCAATCTGGTATTTAACCCGTAGCAGCATGGCGCTGATATGGGTTTGCAGGTCGGCCCGCAGCTGTTGGTCGCCTCGCAGGTCGTAAGGGTAGTGTTGATGAATGTAGGCCAGCAGATGCTCCACCAGCTGTTCGCTCTCGGCGGCCATCGCCGGGCTGAGCTGGGGAGTATCGGCAATCAGGCGCGCCTGGATCTGGATGGCGAGACCGGCGATCTCATCCTCTACGGGGGGCGTCAGGGTTGGCAATACCGCATAAATATCGCGAGATACTGCCAGCAGCGGCAGAGTCAGATCCTCGCTGGCGAAGTGGCGCAACTCGTGACCGGATGCCTGACGCAGCAGGGCAACGGCGCAGTAGATGGCGAGTTGCTGCAAGCTCTCGTCAGCGAGACGCAGCTGATGTCGGGCAAGCTGGGCATGGATGTGATTGCCCACTACCTCCATCGTCTTGCTGGGGCAGAGGTTGGGCAGCAAGGTTTGCAACTGGTTGTTGTGCAGCAACTCCTGATAGAGCAGCTGGGTCAGACAGGCCCGGATCGCCGTCTCCTCCCCCTGAATGCGCATCCCCAGGCGGGGTTTGCTCTCGACGCTGAGCCTGAAGTGGCTGAGTTGCTCACGGACTTCCGCCATATCCCCCTGCAGTGCCGCCCGGCTCAGATACCAGGTATCAGCCAGCTCATCGAGCTTGATCCCCTGCTCTGCCGTCAATAACAGGATCTGCAGGTGCAGCACCCGCTCCCGGCTGGTGCGTGGCAGGCTGCTATCCTGACCCTGGGCCGCCAGCAGAGCCTCGAACAGTCCCTGATTGTAGATTTTCAGCTGGTAGCCGCTACCACGCTGGTGGATCAGGTGAGCGCCGTGGGTGGCAATCAGTTCGTTGAGGGTCGCCACATCGGTGCGCACCGTGCGGGTGGAGACATTGAGGCGGCGAGCCAGCTCCTCCTGTGGCAGCGGTTCGGCGTGGAGCTGGATCAGCAGTTGATGGAGCCTGGGGTGTGGCAGCTTGATCATAGGGGGTATGCAAGACTCCTGTTGCGAGATAAAGGGTCGATGTTAACAAGTGGGTCATCAACAAGCCAGGCACCGGTCAGTGATTGAACCGGCGCCCGTGACTGCCATCAGGCCAACAGTCGTTTCACTATGGCCAGCAGAGTGCGCACATCCTCGGGGCGAGTGTGCCCGCTCGCGCTGTCGATGATGGAGCTGTAGACGTGCGGGATCACCTTCTCGACTCCGGCGTCCAGCGCAATCCTCACTATCTCCTCGAAGTTCTCCAGATCGATGCCACCGGTGGGCTCCAGCCAGAAGTTGTTGCGGGCACAAGCCTCGGCCACTGCCTGATACTCGTCGCGGCAGGCCAGCCCGCCCATGGGGAAGAACTTGACCGAGCTGCCGCCCATGTCCTTGAGCAAGGCAATGGCGGTATCGATGGGCACTATGCCATCCGGCTGCCCGGCGCTGAGTGGACCGGTGGAGATCTTTACCATGCCCGACATGCCGGTAGGGGAGATCAGCCCATTCACCAGCGTTTGTGATTGGCCGAGCAGCGCCCGGCTGGCGCCAACGCCAGTGAACACCTGATTGACGTGCTGGGGCTGCAGCTGGCAGGCCAGCTCGGCCACCATGGCGGATTGGCGCGGATCACCGGCGCCCAGTCCGATGGAGAGGGCGTTATCGATAAGCTTGGCGTACTCCTTCATATCAGCAACTGCTGAAGGAATATCCGGGTAGTTTTTGGAGAGCACACCGACCAGCACGTGGCCTTCGGCTGCGTCGTACACCTCGACGGCATTCTCTTTGGAACCGGCCAACACGTTGAGACAGACCCGATCACGATAGTAGTTGGGGGTAAGGGACATCAGCGATTCTCCTGAACGAGGTTGGCAATGGCGGAGTGGATTTGGTCGAGCTGGGGCACGGTGACGCTGCGCACATCGATCTCGATGTGCCCCTCGTTGGCCTTGTAGCCACGGCAGTAGATGGCAGGTGTGCCCTGTTGCAGACGGCTGACGACCTGCACTGTGGTCATGCCGACCTGCTGGTGGTCGAAGGCGATATCGGTGCGGGCGATGTCGCGCCCAGCGCTGTCCCACACCACTTTGGCGGTAACGCCGGGCAGCTGATTGAGGCGCTCGATGAAGGGGGCCATCTTGGAGACCATGGCGGCGCCGCTCTCTTTCTCTTTGGCCAGATAGCGCTCGATGGCGTGGGTCAGGCCGAGGATCCCCTCCTTGCCCACCTTCATGGCGCGGCCGATGCCGTTGGCTTGCTGCTTGACCCACTCCACGTACTGACGCTTGCCAACTACCAGCCCGCTGGTGGGCCCTTCAATGGCCTTGGCGCCGCTGTAGATGACCAGATCTGCCCCCTGGCTGTAGTAGAGGCGCAGATCCTCCTCGGCTGCCGCATCAACGATGAGCGGGAGTCCGTGGGCCTTGGCCACCTCGGCTGCCTCGGCCACCGACAGAATGCTCTTCTGCACGCAGTGGTGGGATTTGATGTAGAGGATGGCTGCTGTGTTGGCATTGACGGCGGCGGCCAGCTGGGCCGGGGAACACTCGTTGGCGTAACCGGCCTCTATTACTTTGCCGCCACCCAGATTGACCATGGTGCCGACCGGGGCGCCGAAGTTGACGTTATGCCCCTTGGGCAGCACGATTTCACTCGGCACGTCATGGGGGTGGGCATGCAGGTGCTCAAGGCGGTAGGGATCGCCGCGCACTATCATGGCGGCCACTGACTGGGCGATGCCGGCGCTGGCACAGGAGACCACCACCGCATCTTCCACATCCAGTAAACCAGCCAGATAGGTGCCGGTCTTGTTGATCAGATCCTTGACCTCGAAGTAGTGGCCCAGGCCAAAATTGACCGCATCGACCACCTCCTGCTCGGGGGTGGAGACGCCGAGAATGGTCATGCGCCCGGAGGCGTTGATCACCGGTTTGAGCTGATATTTCTCATAAACAGAAGGCATGGTGTGATTTCCCATAGTGAGTCAGAACCAGTTCGCCACCGACCAGGGCGGCGAGAGGCTGCAGTTGTTGGTCACCGCTGCGGGACTGGGCTTCGGTATCCATAAACAGGGTCGGGCCGCTGGTGACCTCGAACAGGGTCAGATCGGCATCGGCGCCTACCTCGAGCCGCCCCTTGCCGGAAAGGCGCAGGGCATCGGCGGCCTGATGGGTGACGCAGGCAATCACCTGCTCCAGCGTCATGCCGATGGCGAGAAACTTCGACATCACGTGAGCCAGACTGTAGACCGGCCCCTTGATGCGGTTCTTGCAGTAGATGTCTGAGCTGATGGTGCGGGGCAGGATCCCCTGCCGGATAGCCAGCTCCGCCACCTCGAAGCTGAAGCTGGCACCGCCGTGGCCGATGTCGAGCAACAGGCCCCGTTTCATCGCCTCGCGCACCGCGACCCGCAGCTCGCCAGCCGGAGTCAGGATGCGGTTCGGTTTGCCGTTGAAGCAGTGGGTCAGCAGATCGCCATCCCCCAGCAGAGCGACGATCTCGTCCAGATCCGGCGGTGTGTTACCCACGTGCACCATCAGCGGCAGCTGGCCGTGAGCCTGTTGCAGGGCCTTGGCCATGCGCAGCGGTTGCAGGCCGTTCTCACCTACCACGCTACCGCTCATCCGCGCCTTGATGCCAACGATAAAGTCGGGGTGGCGGCGAATGGCTGCCGAGGCGAGATCCATATCGAGGTCCCGGCTATCCGCCAGCTCGTTCTGGCGCAGCAGACCGATGCGGGAGATGTTGAGCAGGGCATGCACCCGGGTCTTGCAGCCCGCAGCGGTCTGCTGAAAGTCATCCACATCGTCGGCTCCGGTGCTGCCGGCGTCGATGACGGTGGTGACGCCGGACTCTACGCCCACCTTGTCCGGCTCATCGTGATAGATGGGGGAGGTGGGGTAGCAGTGGGTGTGGCCGTCGATCCAGCCAGCGCTCACATGCACCCGGCCGCCGAAATCCAGGATCTGCCGCGCCGTTGCCGTCTCCGGCAGGGAGCCGATGGCGGCGATTTTGCCCTCCCTGATGGCGATATCGACGAGCTGGCCATCTCCCAGCCGCCCCGCTTTGATGATGATGTCGTACATGCTGATAACCTCTGGCGAGCCGCCCCGCAGGGCGGCTGGTACTTACACAAGGGCTACCGGGAAGAAGGTACCCAGCAGCATGGCTCCCAGAATGGCACCGCCGGTGATGGGCTTGCCCCACACGTAGAACAGCAGCGCACCCAGCAGGGAACCGATACCGATGGGGATGGAAGCGCCCATGGCGGAGAGGATGATGAGGGGGCCGAGGAAGCGGCCAGAGCTGTTGCCAGCACCCATCATCACGTCAGCACCGTAAGTGGAGTTGCTCTGGTTGATGGTGAACTTGCGCGCCAGAATGATGACGTAGCCGATAGCCAGACCAATCCCCATGCCGGTTGCCAGCGAGGCACCGAAGTTCTCCACCGGATAGACGATGCCGGCTCCCAGCAGCAGGGCTGGCACACCGAGGCCGACCCCGGTCTGGATTGCTCCGCCGATATCCAGAATCCCCACCAGGGATCCCTCGATGATGCGGGCGAACAGGAAGCTGGCACCGAACGCGGCTACCGCGCCGTAGGCACCCGTGTCCATTCCGGCTTTCAGCATGGCGACGAAGGCTACCTCGTTGAAGGCACCAACCCCGTACAGATAGAACATATGGGTACCGGCAAAGACCCCAGCCGAGAGCAGGCCGACGAAGATGGGGAATGACCAGTCGGCGTACCAGAAGTTGTTTTTCAGTTTCTCATCCATGGTGTGACCCCTTATTTGCCGCTCAGCAGGTTATGGACGTTTTCCAGCCACAGGGGGACACCCATATGGAAGGATTCAATCAGTTTCATGTCAAAGCCGCGGAAGAAGCCGCTCAGCACGAACAGCAGGACGATGGCAGCCATCATCACCTTGGTGACATGGTTCCAGCCGCTCTCTTCCACGCCCTTGCCGATCAGGATGCCGAGCACCAGGCCCGGTACCGCGTTGCCCATGATGAGCTGTGCCAGACCGCCGAAGATGGTGGCCCAGAAACCGGATTTCTTGCCCGCCTCAATGGCGGCCAGCCAGAAGATCACCGGCATGACGGTGTTGACCAGCAGGTTGGCGGCCGGTACCAGCACCTTGACCGCAGTGACCTGCAGGGCGGCCGGGACGGCTGCGGCCGTGCTGTTGAGGAAGGCGACCACGATGGCACCTATGATGCCGCCAGCGATGGCCATCTTTTTCGGGTCGTGCAGAGTGGTGGCGAGATCCCGATTTTTGAACAGCAGTGCCGCCGTGGCCCAGTGCGGAATGATGCGGTGATCCACATCCTGGGTGAAGGCGCCTGCCGCCACGGTCGAGGCCCAGGCGTTGAAGAAGAAGCCCAGACCAAACGAGAAGTGGGAAGCGGGATCCCCTTCGCAGGAGTTAAGTTCGCCCAGGGTGCGGAAGGCACCCATGCCCTGTACGGTCGGGGCGTGGAACATCCGCGCCGCGCCGGCCCCCACCCCGACGCCAACCAGGCCGCCAATGATGAGTGACTTGATAAAAATGATTAGAAACATCCAACGTATCCTTCTTGTGGGGTTGTGCCTGCGCAGGCATCACACCTGGGTGAATGTCACCTTGGCGACGTCGAGACTGGTGACCTGAACCTTGATCTCCAGCTGGACGCGGTATTCGCGGCGCTGGCGCGGCAGGAAGAAGAACAGGAACTTCTCCACCCGGACCGACTCCTCGGCTTTGAGCACCTGTACATCGACCGGCTCAATACGCAGCAGTACATGCTGGTTGTCCTTGAGCAGTGTGGGTTGCACCTGGCTGAGGGCGGAGGCAAACGCCTGCTGGCGTGTCGTCCCCTTGCCGTTGACGATGACCTGGGTGGTGAAGTTCTCTTTCATCAGGCGCGTCCGTGCTTCTTGGCGAAGGCTTCGACCAGCTTCTGACCCAGCTCTTCCTTGTCCATGAAACCGAAGCCCAGCACCACGCACCCTTCGTTGATGGCGGTGACGCCCTCTTCAACAGAGCGCATGCCGTAGCGGCACTTGTAGCCGTATTTGGTCTGGGCGGTGATCGCCCCGGCGCCGCCGCTGCCGCAGAAGGAGATGCCGAGATCCGCCTGCTCCTTGTTCATCACGTCGCCGAGCTTCATGTCAGCGGCCATGCCTGGGATGATGGTCACGTTGGCCCCGGCAGCTTCCGCGCCTGCGCCCACTTTCTGACCCTTGCCGAGACGGTCTCCAATCACGAGTTTGATGGCTGTCATATCGATTTCTCCTTGAGTTAGTTGTTCTGCACCGAGCTGAGTTCGTTTTCTTTGGCGACTTCAAAATGGACGGACAAGAGGTGTGCCTCCTCATAAGCAAGCTGATCCAGCCAGCTGACGACCTGTTCGGCGAGACGCAGTGAGAGGGGGAGATCTCTTCAAACAGGCTGAGGTCAACTTCTGGCAGGGGCTCGCCGCTGTGGGAGCGCCACACCATGGCTTTGACATGGGAGGCCAGCATCTGCCGTTGCACCTCGTTGGGGATGATGCCCTGTTCGGCCAGCAGGGGATAAATGCGCGCGAGGATATGATCGGTCTGGCGCAGCAACTCCGGGCTGTTCGGGGTCAGGGTCTGGTCGTGAGTCTCTGTTTGCAATGTCTGCTCTCCAAGGCTGGCAGAAGGTATGGCGTTACCCTAAGCCTGCGCGTCGATGTGGAGGAGGCAGTGTTTTTCCGATTCGAAGCGGAAATTCCTGAGGAAATGGCCCCGAAGTGATCGTTTGGATACTGAAAAGACAAAAAGAGTGCTTATTGAAGCTGGTTTTGTGTGATCGGTAGCGCACTAATCGGGGGGCGGGGAGAGGGCAAGCGTTGTGGGAAACTGTGAGTCATCTCACGGTAAGCGACGTTGTCGAGGGGGCAGATATGGAAAAGGGCGGTTTCCCGCCCTTCTCATAAAAAGGAGTGACGCTAGCTGGCCGATGCGGCGCTCGAGCTGGCCGTTCTCTGCTGATAGCGCAGGTCTTCCTCTATAGTGACCACCACTTCCAGCGGCTTGCCGGAGCGGAATACCGAGATGGTCAGCTGGGTGCCGGGGCGGCTTTCGACAATCTTGTCCATGGCGCTGCGTACGCCACTGATGGCCTCTCCGTTGATCTTGAGCAGCACATCCCCTCGCTGTAGGCCGCCTTTGGCCGCCGGTCCGTTGGGATCCAGACTCTCCACCACCAGACCACGCAGGTCGCCGAGGTTCATCATCCGCGCGACTATGGGGTTGATCTCGACGCTGGAGATCCCGAGGTAGCCGCGGATCACCCGGCCGTTGGCGATCAGCTCATCCATGATCCGTTTTGCCAGCCGGTAGGGGATGGCGAAGCTGATGCCGTAGCTCTCCTGATTGCCGTTGAGGTGATAGGTGGCGGTGTTGATACCCACCAGATCGCCACGGCCGTTGACCAGCGCGCCGCCCGAGTTGCCCTCGTTGATGGCGGCATCGGTCTGCAGCAGATCCTGACGGCCATTGCTGTCGGGTCCCATGCTGGAGAGGCCGGTACGGCCGGTCGCACTGATGATGCCCTGAGTGATGGTCTGGCCGACGTTGTAGGGGTTGCCGATGGCGAGCACCACATCCCCCACTTCTGGTAGCCGCTCGGGATCCTGCGGGATCACCGGCAGGTTGTCTGACTCGATATAGAGCACGGCGAGGTCGGTGAGCTGATCGGTGCCGACCAGCTCGGCACTGAAGACCCGACCATCCTGCAACGCGACGATGATCTGGTCGGCATCGGCGATGACGTGGTAGTTGGTCAGTACATAGCCGCGCTGATTCATGATGACGCCAGAACCCAGCCCTTGCGGGCGCAGTTCCCCCTGATTGCCCTGATTGGGGGCAAAGCTGCGGGTGTAGATGTTGACGACGGCAGGGCCTGCCCGATGGGCGGCATAGGAGAAACTCAGTTCACGGGCATTGGTGATGATGCCGGGCAGTTGGGCACCACCGCGAAAATGGGGAAACAGCAGCAACAGCAGCGCTGCGACGGTCAATCCAAAACCGACAGACTTGCCCAAGTAACTGACTAAAGGGGGGATTTTCATGTCATTCTCATCCGTACAGGCTGCGCGCAGAGAATAACACTATCGATGGATAAAAATCACCCGCGGTGAAGGCCGCGGGTGATAGAGAGAGTAGCGAACAACTTGAGCGTTAGCGGATCACCAGATAGAGCGAGGAGTCGCCGCGCTGGATGTTGAGCGCCAGCACGTCAGGCTTGTTCTTGAGCGCCTTGGTCAGCTCGCCCAGGGTGTTGATGCGCAGGCGGTTGACCCCGATGATGATATCACCCTTCTGCAGGCCGGAAGCGGCTGCCGGAGAGCGCGGATCAATATCGGCCACCGCGACGCCGGAGACCGGGTCGGTAGTGGTGCTCAGCTTGGCCCCTTCCAGTGCCGGATGCAGCGCGCTGGCGCGTACTTCGCTGTCATCGGCCTGCTTCAGGGTCACTTTGGCAGTTTGTGACTTGCCATCGCGGATCAGCCCCAGCTCGACCTGCTTGCCAGCGCCCATGGTGGCGATCTTGGCACGCAGCTCGCCGAAGGAGCGAACCGGTTTGCCATCGATGCTGACGATGATATCGCCTGCCTTGATACCCGCCTTGTCGGCCGCCGAATCAGGCATGACCTGATTGACGAAGGCACCATCCTTCTTGTTGTAACCGAAGGTTTTGGCGATGTCGGAGGTGAGCTCGGTGCCGGTAATACCCAGCTGGCCGCGACGCACTTCACCGTACTTGACGATCTGCTCGGTCAGATCCCGCACCATGTTGGAAGGGATGGCAAAGCCGATGCCGATGTTGCCGCCGTT
Source organism: Aeromonas sp. 97A (assembly GCF_051919185.1). Lineage (NCBI taxonomy): Bacteria > Pseudomonadati > Pseudomonadota > Gammaproteobacteria > Aeromonadales > Aeromonadaceae > Aeromonas > Aeromonas sp. 97A. Next base: position 4,061,974 of record NZ_JBQBFF010000001.1, read on the forward strand.
CGGGCCCAGAATCGCGGTGTTGATACCGATCAGCTCGCCACGCAGGTTGAGCAGGGCACCGCCGGAGTTACCGGAGTTGATGGCCGCATCGGTCTGGATGAAGTTCTCCAGATTCTCGATGTTGAGGCCGCTGCGGCCCAGCGCGCTGACAATACCGGAGGTGACGGTCTGACCCAGACCAAACGGGTTGCCGATGGCCAGCGCATAGTCACCCACCCGCAGCTCGTCGGAGTCGGCAAACTTGATCTGCACCAGATCCTCGGCCTTGATTTGCAGCAGAGCGATGTCGGACTGCTTGTCTTCACCGATCTTCTTGGCCGCGTACTCACGACCATCCTTCAGATTGACCTTGATCTCGTCCGCCTCGTGAACCACATGGGCGTTGGTGATCACGTAACCCTTCTTGGCATCGACGATGACACCGGAGCCGAGCGCCTGGAACGGCTGCTCGCTCACCTGTTCATCGGGCATGTTGGGGCCGAAGAAGAACTTGAACTGTTCCGGCAGACGCTGACGGGTAATTTTTTTGCCAGAAACCGAGATATTGACCACCGCCGGGGTGACCTGTTCGAGAACAGGCGCCAGGCTTGGCATCTCCTGATTTGAACCTAACAGGGAAGGCAGTGCAGCCTGAGCAGGGGCCGCAGACATGGCGATACCGACACTGAGGGCTAGCACACTGAGCATGGAAAGAGGTTTACGCATATGAAAAACAGCTCCCAGAAAAAGTTGCATTGCAATCGTCAAGGTCAGACCACGGGACTGGCCAATTAGTTCCGCGAGGAACTAGTTTGGTTGCTTGAGCAGTCCGGAAGAGGCGCCAGCATAGTCGCGAGGCGGAACGCCCGGCTCTTCTGCCACATTGGCAGGGGCTTCTTCTACCAATGACTCGCGGAACAGCGGTTCCTGCGCCTTGGCCAGGAATTTGCTCTGCTCGGCCATGTGGCGATAGAGGGTCTGATACTGCTCGGCCAGTTGCTCCATCAGGGCGGCACTGTCGGCGAAGTGGGTGTTGATCTGGCCCTGATAACTCTCGAGCTCCTTGTGGGCCTTCTTCAGTTCCTGTTCCAGACGGCCAGCATCGCGGCTACGTACCGAAAAACGGCCGAGAACGACACCGATAATCAAGGCCGCGACAGCCAGCAGGATCCCAGTTAACAGACTCATAGATGCTCCTTGTTACAGCTAAAACAGAGTGGGTTTATGCGGTCGTTATAACCGCCATGCCTTGATGGCACTATACCGTGCGTCCTGAGGCCGTGATACCATTTTGTCCTCGATTCAGGGACTTGGAGAGGCGCTCAAGGATGACACCGCAGCAAAAATACCAGCAGGATCTGCTGCGCCCCGGCTTTGTGGCCGACCCCGCACAGGGGATGGCCATTAGCAGGCTGGAGCGACTGTATCAGGATTTGCTACGGCGCCCGACTCCGACCAGATCTCGAGGGCTGCTGGGTTGGCTGCAAAAACCCAAGCCGCCGGAGCCCGTCCTGGGTATCTATATGTGGGGCGGAGTGGGCCGAGGCAAGACCTGGCTGATGGATACTTTTTTCGACAGCCTGCCGGGGACGCGCAAGATGCGCAGCCATTTCCACCGCTTCATGCACCGCATTCACGATGAACTGCAGGGACTGAGCGGGCAGTCCGATCCCCTCAAGCTGGTGGCCAGCAAGCTTGCCAGCGAGACAGACATCATCTGTTTCGACGAATTTTTCGTCTCCGATATCACCGATGCCATGTTGCTGGGCACGCTGTTCCAGGAGCTGTTTGGTCACGGCGTCGTGCTGGTCGCCACTTCAAATATTCCGCCGCAGGATCTTTATCGCAACGGGCTGCAGCGAGCCCGTTTTCTGCCAGCTATCGAGCTTATCGAGCGCCATTGCGAGGTACTTAACGTGGATGGAGGTATCGACTATCGCCTGCGTACGCTGGAACAAGCGGAGATTTATCACTGCCCGCTGGATTTGCAGGCAAAAGCCAATCTTGACCACTATTTTCAGCAATTAACCGGTGGGCACACGGCTTGCGAGGGGGCGTTCGAGGTCAATCATCGTCAGCTGAGGTCGCTCGGGATGGGGGAAGGGGTGCTCTATATGGAATTTGAGCAACTTTGCTGTACTCCCCGCTCCCAGAACGACTATATCGAGCTGGCCAGGCTGTTCCATACTGTTCTGCTGGCCAATGTGCAACCAATGGGCACAGGCACGGATGACGCGGCTCGCCGCTTCATTGCCATGGTCGATGAGTTTTACGAACGGCACGTCAAACTCATCATGTCGGCAGCGGTTCCCATGACAGAACTCTACGGCGAAGGGCTGCTGAATTTCGAATTCAAACGCTGTCTTTCGCGGCTTCAGGAAATGCAATCGCACGAATACCTTGCCAGAGTGCACCTTCCTTAGTCACAATACCGCGCCTGCCAGTCGGATGGGCATCTGCGGCAGGCAGGGCCGGGCGACATTTGCTGGTTTCATGGCAGTGAAATTAGCAGGTGATATTTAAGGCAACTTCACTTATAATCGCCCGGCCCACGTTACAGCTGTCGATAAGACAGCAACACTTTAAGCTTTACTTGTATTCGAAGGGGTACAGGTAGGCCATCGTTTGTTGTTTGTGGGAGAGCCCCCATAAGCAATTGGGTCTGTAACAGGTAATTGGGTTTAACTTAATGAAAACTTTCGTTGCCAAGCCAGAAACCGTAAAACGTGACTGGTACATTGTGGACGCAGAAGGTAAAACTCTGGGTCGTATCGCAACCGAGATCGCTGCTCGTCTGCGTGGTAAGCACAAAGCTGAGTACACTCCGCACGTTGACACCGGTGATTACATCATCGTTGTAAACGCTGAGAAGGTACACGTAACCGGTAAGAAATTTACCGACAAAATGTACCACGCTCACTCCGGTTTCCCGGGTGGTATCAAGTCAATCAGCTTCGACAAGCTGATTCAGCGTAAACCGGAAATGGTAATCGAAGCAGCCGTCAAAGGCATGCTGCCGAAAGGTCCTCTGGGCCGTGCCATGTTCCGTAAACTGAAAGTTTACGCAGGCGCCGAGCATGCTCATGCTGCTCAGCAACCTCAAGTACTGGATATCTAATCGGGAACTGGCAACATGGCAGAAAATCAATACTACGGTACCGGCCGTCGCAAAAGCTCCACTGCTCGCGTATTTATCAAAGCGGGTAGCGGCAAGATCGTAATCAACCAGCGCTCCCTGGAGCAGTACTTCGGCCGTCCGACTGCCCGCATGGTAGTTCGTCAGCCGCTGGAACTGGTTGAGATGACCGAGAAACTGGACCTGTACATCACCGTTAACGGCGGTGGCATCTCCGGTCAAGCTGGTGCGATCCGCCACGGTATCACTCGTGCTCTGATGCAGTACGACGAAACCCTGCGTTCCGAACTGCGTAAAGCTGGCTTTGTTACTCGTGATGCCCGTAAGGTTGAGCGTAAGAAAGTTGGTCTGCACAAAGCTCGTAAGCGTCCGCAGTACTCCAAGCGTTAATTCGCTTTTGGTACTCACTCTTTCGAGTGTCAAAAAAGCCTGGCAACTGCCAGGCTTTTTTTATTGGTAATATTACCGACATCAATGCTAACCACGCGTCACAAAAGACAAAAAATTGTTTCTTTATTGTTTTCATTGCTCACCGCTCTTTCTTGTCAAGTTGTTATCTTTTCTTTAAAATTTCCCCTGTTTTCTGTGGCAATTGTAAATCCAGCTTCCGCCGCTGTTGTCACGGGAAAAATGGGGAACAGGGACACTATAAGAATGTGCGGAGTCCACATGGGAGAGTTTTTGGATGAGCAATGCGCCAGTTGATACCGGTCGCCGCAGATTTCTTACCTGGTCAACGGTTGCCGTTGGTGGGGTAGGAGCTGCGTTTACCGCAGTGCCGTTTATAAAGTCATGGAATCCGAGCGCCAAGGCCAAAGCAGCCGGTGCGCCGGTTGAAGTCGATATCAGCAAGTTGGAACCGGGTCAGCTCATCCGTGTCGAGTGGCGAGGCAAGCCTGTCTGGGTGGTGAAACGCACCAAACAGACGCTGGATGCCTTGGCCGCACATGATGACAAGCTGCGGGATCCCTCATCTGAAGAGCCGCAGCAGCCTGACTATGCCCATAACGGGTACAGATCGATCAAGCCCGAAATTTTTGTCGCGGTCGGTATTTGCACCCACTTGGGGTGTTCACCTTCCTATCTACCTGACAGCTTTGGCGAGCAGGTGCAGGGCGTCACGTCCGGCTTCTTCTGCCCGTGCCATGGCTCCAAGTTCGACATGGCCGGCCGTGTGTTCCAGGGGGTGCCTGCACCGCTGAACCTGGTCATTCCGCCCTATCAATTCATTAATGACACCACCATCCAGGTCGGTGCCGATGGCAAGGAGGCCTGACCATGTTGAGTAAACTGATGGGCTGGATCGATTATCGATTCCCGCTCACGGCCATGTACAACGACCACATGGCCAAGTATCCGGCACCGAAGAACCTGAACTTCTGGTACTTCTTCGGCTCGCTTGCCATGCTGGTGCTGGTCAACCAGATCATCACCGGTATCTGGCTGACCATGAACTACAACCCCTCCGCGGAAGGTGCGTTTGCGTCCGTGGAGTACATCATGCGTGATGTGGAGTACGGCTGGTTGCTGCGTTACATGCACTCAACCGGCGCGTCTGCATTCTTCATCGTGGTCTACATGCACATGTTCCGCGGCATGATCTATGGCTCTTATCAGAAGCCTCGTGAACTGCTGTGGATCTTCGGCATGCTGATCTTCCTGGTGCTGATGGCGGAAGCCTTTATGGGCTACTTGTTGCCCTGGGGCCAGATGTCATTCTGGGGTGCCCAGGTCATCATCTCGCTGTTTGGCGCCATTCCGGTCATCGGTGACGATCTGACCCTGTGGATCCGCGGTGACTACGTGATCTCAGGTGCGACCCTGAACCGCTTCTTCGCGCTGCATGTCATCGCGTTGCCGCTGGTGCTGGTGATGCTGGTTGCCATGCACATTCTGGCGCTGCACGAAGTGGGGTCCAACAACCCGGACGGTATCGACATCAAGAAGCACAAGGACGAGAACGGCTGGCCGCTGGATGCGGTGGCGTTCCACCCTTACTTCACCGTCAAGGATATGATCGGTGTCGCTGGCTTCCTGTTCTTCTTCTGCGCCATCATCTTCTTCAAGCCGGATATGTGGGGTTACTTCCTCGAGAAACCGAACTTTGAAGTGGCCAACGGTCTGAAAACTCCGGAGCACATTGCGCCTGTGTGGTACTTCACGCCGTTTTACGCCATTTTGCGGGCGGTGCCGGACAAGCTGCTTGGCGTCATCATGATGGGTCTCTCCATCGTGGTACTGTTCCTGCTGCCGTGGCTGGATCGCTGCAAGGTGCGCTCGGTGCGTTATCGCAGCATGCTGCACAAGCTGAACATTGCCCAGTTTGTGGTCTGCTTTATCATCCTGGGGGTGTTGGGGGTGTTGCCATCGACGCCGACGTTGACGCTGGTTGCCCAGATCTGTTCACTGGGATATTTCGGGTTCTTCGTCCTGCTGTTCTTCTATAGCAAGAATGAAAGCACCAAGCCGCTGCCGGAGAGGGTGACATTTAAATGAAAAGAATAATATTTGCAGTGCTGACCCTGCTGCCATCTCTGGTATTTGCAAGTGGCGGAGCTGTTCATCTGGACAAAGCCAATTACGATCTGAGTGACAAGGCATCGCTGCAACGCGGCGCGGCCACCTTCATGAACTATTGCGCCGGATGCCACTCCACCCAGTATCAGCGTTATAACCGGGTCGCAGAAGATCTCGGGATCCCCGAAGATTTGATGAAAGAGAACCTGATTTTCACCGGTGCAAAGGTCGGTGATCTGATGAAGAGCGCCATGTCAGAGAAGGATGCCGCCAAGTGGTTTGGTGCACCGCCCCCTGATCTGACTCTGGTTGCCCGGGTGCGCGGTGCAGACTGGATCTACACCTATCTGCGCTCCTTCTACGTGGATGAGACCCGTCCGTTCGGGGTGAACAACGCCGTGTTCCCGTCCGTGGGCATGCCCCATGTGCTGGAGCCATTGCAGGGAACCCCCCGTGCCGAGTTCGCTACTCACACGGTCGACGGAGTGGAAACCCAGCAGGTTGTCAGCATCAAATCTGACGGTAATGGTGAAATGGATGACGAAGAGTATGATCAGACGGTACTGGATCTGGTAAACTTCTTGGTCTACTCGGCTGAACCGGTACAACAGGAGCGTGAACGCATGGGCTTCTGGGTGCTTGGTTTCATCGTGATCTTCTTCATCTTCACTGTGCTGTTGAAGAAGGAATTCTGGCGCGACGTTCACTAAGCGACCAGATACGGGTAATATAATGCACGGCAATGAAGACCAAGATGCTTCATTGCCGTTTCTGCTTTTTAATGACGGGAGGGTTCAATGGCTGTAGCTGCCAATAAGCGTTCGGTAATGACGCTGTTTTCCGGTGCCAACGATATGTTCAGCCATCAGGTGCGTATTGTCCTGGCGGAGAAGGGTGTTAGCGTAGATATCTGCCAGGTTGATCCAGCCAATCTGCCGGATGAGCTGGCCGAGCTGAACCCGTACAACTCTGTACCGACCCTGGTTGATCGTGAGCTGGCACTCTACACCTCGCGCATCATCATGGAGTATCTGGACGAGCGCTTCCCGCATCCGCCCCTGATGCCTGTTTACCCGGTTGCCCGTGGTAACAGCCGTCTGATGATGCACCGCATCGAGCTGGACTGGTACTCACTGGCTGACAAGATCATGGCCGGTACCGATGCTGAAGCAGCACGCAACGAACTGCGTGACAACCTGCTGGCCATCGCGCCGATCTTCGGTGAAATGCCCTATTTCATGAGCGAAGAGTTCGGTCTGGTGGATTGCTACATGGCACCGCTGCTGTGGCGTCTGCCGAGCCTTGGCATCGACCTGACCGGTCGTGGTGCCAAAGAGCTGAAGGCTTACATGGTTCGTCTGTTCGAGCGTGAGTCCTTCCAGGCTTCCCTGACCGAAGCCGAACGCGAGATCCGTGCTGGCGTATGAGCATGGAACCGACAATGACACCGAGCCGCCCGTACTTGTTACGGGCGTTCTTTGACTGGTTGCTGGACAACGATCTGACCCCCCATCTGGTGGTCAACGTCAACATCCCCCATGTGATGGTGCCGATGCAGTTCGCTCAGGATGGGCAGATTGTGTTGAACATAGCGCCACGCGCCGTGATGCAATTTCACATGGATAACGAGGCTATCAGCTTCAGTGCCCGTTTTGGCGGGGTCTCCCAGCAGGTTTATATCCCGATGGCGGCCGTACTGGCTATTCATGCCCGGGAGAACGGCGTGGGCACCATGTTCCCGCCCGAGCCGGGTTACGACATATGGCTGGAACAGGCTGAAGCACCGGTGGAGCCTGAGCCGGAACCGCCGCGTCCAAGCGGTCGTCCGACCCTGAAGGTGATCAAATAAAAAAACGCAGCCGATTGGCTGCGTTTTTTTATGTGCGGTCGAGCTTAGTTCTGGGCGAATTCGAAGGCCTTGATCACACGCTTCACGCCGGTGACATGGCGGGCGATGTTGACTGCCTGCTCTCCCTCCTGGCGAGTCACCAGACCAATCAGGAATACCTCGCCGTTCTCGGTGACCACCTTGACCTTGGTGCTGTCGAAGTTCTTGGTGCCGAACATGTCGGCTTTCACCTTGGAGGTGATCCAGGAGTCATTGCTGCGAGTGGTGAAACTGGCAGGTTGGCCGATGCGCAATTCGTTGTAGACGTGGCGCACCCCTTCGATGCGACTGACAATTTTGCCAGCTTCAATCTTGTAAACGTCAGAAGGTGTCTGGCCGACCAGCAGGACGCGGCCATTGTTGCTGTAGACGCTGATCTTGCTGGCTGCGCTGAGCGGCTTGTTGTCGGCCAGCAGATTGGCCGCTTTCAGCTCGATGGTCTGGTCATCCCATTGCGCGCCCAGCGTTCGGCGATCGCCAGAGGCCTTGGCAGTCCCTGCGGCGCCGCCAACAACCAGGGCTGCGCAGCCTTGCAGCAGCAGGGTGCTAACCAGCAGACCGAGCAGGATAGTGTGCTTTTTCATGGTTTCAATCTTCCTGTTGCGGGAAAAGAGTCTGGTCGATGAGATCACACAGGCAGTGTAGGGTCAACAGGTTCACTTCCAGAATGCGAGGGCGACGGGCGGAGGGAACACGGATCTCCACATCGTTCGGGCCGAGCAGACCTGCCATTTCGCCACCGTCACCCCCGCTCAGCACCACTATGGTCATGTCGCGGGAGAGGGCAGCCTCGGCGGCCTTGATCAGGCTGCGGCTGTGGCCGGAGGTGGTGATGACCACCAGAATGTCGCCAGGCTGGCCCAGCGCGCGGATCTGCTTGGCGTAGACCTCTTCAAAACCGTGGTCGGTGGCGATGGCGCTGATGGTTGCCATGTCCGGGGTCAGGGCCATGCCGGGCAGGGAGGGGCGCTGGGTCTCGTAGCAGTTGACCAGCTCGGAGATAAACAGCTGCGCCAGTGCGGCAGAAGGACCGTTACCGCATGCCAGCACCTTGTGGCCATTGAGCAGGCAGATGGTGATCATCTGGGCTGCAGTATGGATGGCATCCGGCAGCGCCTCGGCGGCGGCTATCTTGGTCTGGATGCTTTCGGTGTAGTTCTCTTTGATGCGGTCAGTCATAGGGTCCTCTTAAAATGCGTTCTGGATCCAGGCTGGCTGGTCGCCCTCGAACGCAATCACATCGAATCGGCAGGCCTGATTGGCCTCGTTGATGGCATGTTGCTTCAAATAGTGGCGCGCTGCCAGCATGATCTTGTGCTGTTTGCTGCGGGTGACCGAGCTGGCGGCCCCACCATGGCTGCCGGTGGCCCGGTAGCGCACCTCAACAAACACCAGGGTCTGGCCCTGGTGCATGATGAGATCTATTTCACCGCCACGACAGCGGTAGTTGCGAGCTACCGGTTGCAGGCCCTGAGCCTGCAACCAGCGTTCAGCGACTTGTTCAAAGTGCTGTCCCTTGCTCGTTGGAGAGGGGAACAGGCTCGGCAACTGCTGGCGCATCCGTTTCCATAGTTCCTTCATTGGAGGGCTCCTCCAGTTGCTGCACGGCGTTCTCGTCGACCAGTTTGCCGTTCTGGTAAGTACCCCAGCTCAGCATCCGCACGATATTGCCCTGGGCATCCACGCTCAGCTGACCGCTCATGCCGGCCTGCTGCATGCCACCCACCTTGCGCATCTGCTGCAGGTTCTCAGCCAGGCTGACGGCATCGTAGCCCATGGCAAATAGACGCAGCAGGTCACCCTGGGTCTGCGGCCAGAGCAGGGCGATCTGCTCGCGCTGTTTCTCGTAGCCACCCAGCAGCAGCGGCATATCAGCGATATGCATGCCGTTGAGCTCGGAGGCGACCTCGGTGGCTGCGCTGTCGTAACCACGGGAGCTGGTGTAGATGGGCAGGCTTCCCATCGGATTGACCGAGACATCCACGTAGGGCTTGATCATCCGGGTTTCCAGGCTGTTGGCCACCACATAAACGGCATCGATGCTGCGCGGTGCGGCATCAGAGAGTTGCACTACCTCGCCAGCACGGGCGGTAGAGCGGCCGCTCAGAGCATTCTTGACCATCCCCTGCACTTCGTTGCGGGCACCGAAGGTGGCGACGACCGGCTTGTCCTGGCTCAGGGTGGCCCAGCTCTGCTCGAACGCCTTGATACTGCTGTAACCGATCCGTCCCTGGGCGGCGATCAGCAGCGGTTTGCGGTAGCCTTGGGTGTAAAGGTACTGGGCTGCCTGGGCGGCATCTGCGGCGGCAGATAGGGAGAAGTAGTAGGTGGTGTCGTTGACGACCGGCTTGTCCAGCTCGTTGAGCGCCAGTACCGGCACGGTCGGATTGGCCTTGAGCAGCTCCTCGACCCGGTCTTTCAGCAGCGGGCCGATGATCATGTCCGCCCCTTCCTGAATCGCCTGCTTGTAAAGATCGCCGGTTGACTTGCTCTGGGTGTCGTAGAAGTTCAGGGTGAATTGCCCCTGATTTTCCTTATAAGACATCAGCATACCGTTACGGATGGCGGCGCCCTGCGGCTCCAGATTGCCGGAGAGGGGCAGCAGCACAGCGATCTGTTGCACCGAGGTGCTGGCAGTGGCCGCCAGATCGCCCAATCCTGCCGGCATATCCTTCTGGGCTGGATGGTTGGGGAAGTCGCGCTTCCAGCCTGCCAGCTGGCGGGCCAGCAAGTTCGGCTGGGCGCCAAACTCGTTGACCAGTGCCGCCAGTCGTAGCCAGCCGGTGGTCACATCAGGGGCCGGAGCCTCTTCCAGCGCTTGCAGGGTGGAAGGAGTCATGCTCTTGAGCAGCGACCAGATCTGCTGATGGTTGGTCGCCTGCTCGCTCTGATTGAGGTAGGGCTCCAGTGCAATCAACGACTTGGCTGCGCCAAACTTGTTGTTGATGTCGAGCTGCAGCACTACGCGCTGGCGATACCAATCCTTCTGGGTATCGGCATCCAGCACCACCTCAGGTTTGCCTTCCAGCAGGATCAGCGCCTGATTGGCGTGGCCTTGCGCCAGCAACAGATGGGCTTGCAGCAGTTGCAACTGCGCCTTCTGAACGGGATCCTTGGCCTGCTTCTGCAATTGCTGGAACAGTGCCGAGGCCGGTTTGGCCTGGCCCAGCGCCAGATAGCTGCGTGCCGCCAGCATCTGCCAGGTAAAGGCCTCGGCCGGCTTGGCGGGGTCCACCTGCTCAAGATACCACTGGGCATTCTTGGTCAGATTGGAGAACGCAGAGGGCATGCCTGACTGCCCTGACGGTTGATTGGGCTCCGACGCACAGGCGGCGAGCAGTACTGCCGCGAGTATGATGCCGAAGAGTCGTGATACACTTAGCTGCTTTGTAACCCGGTTCAAGTTCATTCCCCGACCAGTGTTGAAGTTCCCCATAGTGTAAACGGGCCAATATGGCGACACAATTGTCGGGGCACTCGGAGATCCCATGAGTGACATCCCAACCCTGTATATAGTCCCCACTCCGATCGGCAATCTGGCGGACATCACCCAGCGTGCATTGGACATTTTACGCAGTGTCGATCTGGTGGCAGCCGAAGATACCCGTCATACCGGTATCCTGCTCAGCCACTACCAAATCTCGGTGCCGACCTTCGCCCTGCACGATCACAACGAGCAGCAGAAAGCCGATGTGCTGATCGGCCGGATCAAAGAGGGCAAGAGTGTTGCGCTGGTCTCCGATGCCGGCACCCCGCTCATCAGCGACCCCGGTTATCACTTGGTCACCCGCTGTCGTGAAGCCGGGGTCAAGGTGGTGCCGCTGCCCGGTCCCTGTGCCGCCATTACCGCCCTGAGCGCGGCCGGTCTGCCCACCGATCGCTTTGCCTTTGAAGGCTTCCTGCCCGCCAAGAGCAAGGGGCGTGACGATCGCCTGCAAGCCGTTATTGAAGACACCCGCTCGCTGGTGTTCTACGAATCCCCGCGCCGTGTGCAGGATACAGTAGAAGCGATTGCTCGCATTCTCGGCGAGCGTCAGGTGGTGGTGTGCCGTGAGCTGACCAAGACTTTTGAGTCTATCCATGGCCTGCCAGCGTCCGAAATGCTGACCTGGCTTGGTGAGGATGACAACCGCTGCCGCGGCGAGATCGTGCTGGTCGTGGCTGGCGCCTCCAAAGATGAAGAGGATCTGCCAGCCGAGGCGATCCGTACTCTGGGTCTGCTGGTGACCGAGCTGCCACTGAAAAAAGCGGCTGCCCTGACCGCCGAGATCCACGGCGTGAAGAAGAACGCCCTCTACAAATACGGTCTCGAGCACTATTGAGCCGATGAAATAGGCTGGCTGACTGCTTTTTGACCTGTGCAATCCCCCGAACCGGCGAGCATTCAGCATGTAAACGGGGGCCAAAGCGCGATAAATGGCTGTAAACGGGAATTGCCGGTTTACCCCGTGCGTATCGCAAGGCTATAATCCGCGCCTCGGAGTTGGCTGGGCAATCGCTGCTTCGTCGTTGTGTCCCTCGGGACAGACGGGCGGAGGGGAGGAAAGTCCGGGCTTCACAGGGCAGGGTGCCAGGTAACGCCTGGGGGGCGTGAGCCTACGACCAGTGCAACAGAGAGCAGACCGCCGATGGCCCGCAAGGGATCAGGTAAGGGTGAAAGGGTGCGGTAAGAGCGCACCGCGCGACTGGCAACAGTTCGTGGCACGGTAAACTCCACCCGAAGCAAGACCAAATAGGCCCCTATTGGCGCGGCCCGCGTTGGGGGCGGGTAGGTTGCTTGAGCCAGCGAGCGATTGCTGGCCTAGAGGAATGATTGCTACCCGGGGCAACCCGGTACAGAACCCGGCTTACAGGCCGACTCCGACCTCATTCCGCGTGAACCGTCACGCTAAAATCCCGGTGCCTAACGGCACCGGGATTTTTATTATTCACGCCGAGATGCACCGCATGGCGGCTTTCTGGAATTTGTAATAAAGTTCTCACCCTTTTTGGTCGATATACGTCGGCTGGACTGTCTGTATCTATCACACTGCTGGCCTGATGAGCGACCCTGTGGCAATAAGGCGAGATGAAATGGTTAAGGTGGATTATTAATGTCATCAAGCAGCGCAATGCTCACACCTTCCCGGCTGCTTAGCGCAGAACGTGGCAGAACCCTGCCTCATTATGATCTGTTGGGTGTCGAGCGGCTTAATCACGCCCGCTTGAAGCAGGTCAATGGCCAGTTGAGCACATTTTCCCTGCAAGCTGCGAGTTGTATGGCCCAGCTGTTCAATAGTGCAGAGTGCGAACTGAATTATGGCGAGTTCGCCTTTTCCGGTCCGGCAGAGATAGATGACGCTCATATCTGGGTCGAGGCGAGAAGTCCGCTTGAACCTCAGCGCGCCGTCTATTTCTCGATCGCACCTCTGGTCATCTATCGTCTGGCGGTCCTCTTTTTCGGCGGCACCTTGCAGCAAAAAGAGGAGCCCGTTCAGTCTGGCAAAGGGCTGACCGATACCGAACAGCGGCTGTTATTGCGGCTTTGCCAGTATCAGGTTGATATCTGGTGTGCTTGTCTGGGGTTGGGGGATTTGAAGTGGCAGTTGCATGTCGTGCCGCGTGATTCCATCGCCCACCGTCAGCTCTGGACCACGCAGGCAACCCTGCAGGCAGGTAATTGCACTCATCACTGGCAGATGTGGTTGCTTCCCCCCGAGGAGTCCATTTCTCAGGTCAGTCATTCATTGCCGGCAGGTCAGCTGGAACAGGCTCTGACTCATGTCCCGGTTCGTCTGCGGGTAGTGATGGGCCAGTTGTCCATGACGCTGGCGGATCTCGAGTGTCTCAAGGTGGGTGATGTGCTGTCACTGGACTTGCCTGAAGTTGTGCCAGCACTGATTGGCAGCCGTCCCTGCTTCAGTGGACGAATCGCAGAACACAAAGGCAGCCTGGTCTATCAGGTTGCGACGGTTGTAGAGGAGTAAATTGAATCATGAGCGAGCACAATATGAATGATCCGCTGGATCTGGATGGACTGGATCAACTGTTTGGTGACGACATCAGCATGCCTAGCGCTGCAGACTACTTGGCCCCCACCAGTAGTAGCAAACAGCGGGATCTCTCCTTCTTTCGCCAGATCCCCGTCAAGGTGACGCTGGAAGTGGCCAGTACCGAAGTGCCGCTCGGCGATTTGATGCGCGTCGAGGAGGGGGCTGTCATTGAGCTGGACAAACTGGCGGGTGAACCGCTGGATGTGCGGGTGAATGGCCGTCTGCTTGCCAAGGGCGAAGTCGTCGTCGTGAATGGCAAATATGGTCTGCGCCTGGTTGATGTCATCGATACCAACCTGCTGGGCGGCATGGACGACTGATGCGCTATCTGCTGCTGACGCTGCTGTTATTTTCGCTGCCCGGCTGGGGGGCGGACATGACCCTGTTCTCGGTATCGCCAGGCGCTTCAGGGGGCGAGGACTACAACATCAAGTTGCAGATCCTCTTCTTCATGACCCTGTTGGGTCTGCTTCCGACCTTGTTACTGATGATGACCAGTTTTACCCGGATCATCATCGTGCTGGCCATATTGAGACAGGCCCTTGGCCTGCAGCAGAGCCCTCCCAACCGGGTGCTGATCGGCATCAGCCTCATCCTGACTGTGGTGATTATGCGTCCGGTCTGGACGGACATGTATCAGAATGCATTTGTCCCTTATGACCAGAATGAAATAACCCTGTCAGAGGGGTTCGCCAAGGCAGAAAAACCCCTGCGCAAATTCATGCTGGCCCAGACCCGTGAACCGGATCTGGAGCAGATGCTGCGCATCTCTGGCGAACCAACTACGGTCGCCAAAGAGGATGTGCCTTTCGGTGTGCTGTTGCCCGCGTTTGTCTTGAGTGAGTTGAATACCGCATTTCAGATTGGCTTTATGCTGTTTATCCCCTTTCTGGTGATTGACTTGGTGGTCGCCAGCGTCTTGATGGCGATGGGGATGATGATGCTCTCACCGCTGATCATCTCGTTACCCTTCAAACTGATGGTGTTTGTGCTGGTCGATGGTTGGTCGATGACCGTCGGCACTTTGGCTGCCAGCTTTGGTGGGGGAGGCTGATATGACCCCTGAGCAGAGCGTTGCCCTGGTTGGTGGCGCGGTCAATCTGGTGGTGACCATGGTCTCGGTGCTGATTGTACCGGGCCTGATTGTGGGACTGGTGGTCAGTATTTTTCAGGCGGCGACCCAGATCCAGGAGCAGACGCTCAGTTTTCTTCCTCGTTTTATCGTGACTCTGATGACCCTTATCTTTACGGGTAACTGGCTGTTGTCGCAGATAACCACCTTGTTCCAGGATCTTTTTCTTAAAATCCCCGGGTTTATCGGATGAATTCGCTGCTGTCCCTCAGTGCTGCTGACCTGACCGCATGGTTGGGACAGTGGTGGTGGCCGTTTATCCGGATCGGTATGGCATTCTGGGTGATGCCGGTCTTTGGGGATACCCGGGTGCCTGCGCAAGTTCGCCTGATGCTGGCGTTTATTATCAGCCTGCTGCTGGCCCCCATGATGAAGGATATGCCGGTTGTCGATCCTTTCAGTGCCGGTGCGCTGGTCCTGGCGGTCGAGCAGCTGCTGTTTGGTTTGTTGTTTGGTCTGTGTGTCCAGCTGCTCTATATGGTGATGACCACTGCGGGGCAGATCCTCTCCATGCAGATGGGGCTCGCGATGGCGGTGATGAATGATCCGGTCAACGGGGATTCAGCCCCCATCATCAGTCAGGTCATGATGGTGTTTTGCGCATTGCTCTTTCTGGGGCTGAATGGCCACCTGGTGGTACTGGATATTCTGGTGCAGAGCCTGCGTAGCTGGCCGCCGGGTTCATCTCTGGATCTGATCGATATGAAAGGTGTGATCGGGTTGTTTGGCTGGTCTATCGGTGCCGCCCTGTTGCTGACGTTGCCAGCCGTTGTCGCCATGTTGATGGTTAACCTGACCTTCGGGGTGATGAACCGGACCGCCCCTTCGCTCAATATCTTCTCTCTCGGTTTTCCCATGACCCTGTTGCTCGGGTTGCTCACCATGGCGCTCTCCATCAGTGGTGTGCCCTCCCGTTATCTGGATTTGGTTACCCATGTGCTTGAACAGCTGCGAGGCTTGACCCCGGCATGAGTCAGAACAGCGCACAGGACAAAACCGAAGAGGCCTCCAGCCAGAAACGCCAGAAAGCGAGAGATGAGGGGCAGATCGCCCGCTCAAAAGAGCTCAGTTCTGCCGGTTTGCTGCTGCTTGGCGGGTTGGTGATGCAGTGGATGGTGCCGGGGTTTGGCCAGTTCTTTGCCGAGTTGATGAAGCGTCCGCAGCGTTTTGACTGGCAAGGTGCCCGTGACCCGCAGATGATGATCCATTGGCTGGGGGAAGCGCTGATAAACATGCTGTGGGTGCTGCTGCCCCTGTTTGGCTTTCTGGCCCTGATGCTGGTGTTGCTCAGCATAGTGCCGGGCGGTATGGCGCTGACCTGGAAAAAGCTGCTACCCAGTTGCGAGAAGATGAACCCTTTGAAGGGGCTGGGGCGGATGTTCTCCAAGAACAGCCTGATGGAGTTGCTGAAGTCACTGCTCAAGGTGACGCTGATCGGCGGCACGCTGGCGTTGATGTTAAATCATCAATGGCCTTCCTTGTTGATGATGAACCGGATGCCCCCTCAGGCGGCCCTCGAGCAAGCGCTACGGATCCTCTCCCAGGCATTTATTCTGCTGGGGAGCGTTCAGATGCTGATTGCCGTGCTGGATGTGCCCTATCAGCGCTGGTCGCTTAACAAGCAGCTCAGGATGACCAAACAAGAG
Source organism: Aeromonas sp. 97A (assembly GCF_051919185.1). Lineage (NCBI taxonomy): Bacteria > Pseudomonadati > Pseudomonadota > Gammaproteobacteria > Aeromonadales > Aeromonadaceae > Aeromonas > Aeromonas sp. 97A. Next base: position 4,078,304 of record NZ_JBQBFF010000001.1, read on the forward strand.
GTCAAGGATGAGCACAAGAACAGCGAAGGGCGTCCCGAAATCAAAGCCAAAATCCGCCAGGTACAGGGAATGCTTGCCCGCGCGCGTATCGAACAGCGGGTACCGCAGGCAGATGTGATTATCGTTAACCCGACCCATTATGCGGTGGCAATAAAATATGATGCGACTCGTGCCAATGCCCCTTTCGTGATTGCCAAAGGGGTCGACAGTATGGCCGAGCGGATCCGTCAGGTTGCCAAGCAGCATGACAAGATGGTGATGAGCTTGCCTGAGTTGACGCGAGCCATCTATCACTCGACCAGGGTGGATCAGGAAGTCCCCGCAGGTCTGTACACGGCAGTTGCCTATGTATTGAACCATGTATTGCAGTTAAGGGCGTATGAGGCAGGCAAGGGGAGGAAACCGACCCCTCTTGCCCCGTTATATGTACCGCCCGAGTTACGTCAACCTGAGAGGTAAGTTGTGAACTGGCGTGTATTCACCCAATCCTATACCGCAATTCCGCTGATGTTATTGGCCATTCTGGCCATGATGATCCTGCCTCTGCCCGGTTGGCTGCTGGATGCGCTCTTTACCTTCAACATCGTGTTGGCGGTTCTGGTGTTGCTGGTATCCGTCTCGGCCCGCAGACCACTCGATTTCTCGGTATTCCCAACCGTGTTGCTGGTGGCCACCTTGATGCGGCTGTCGCTGAACGTGGCCTCTACCCGGGTTGTGTTGCTGCATGGTCACGAAGGGCATGAAGCAGCCGGTAAGGTCATCCAGGCATTCGGTGAAGTGGTGATCGGTGGCAACTATGTCGTCGGTCTGGTGGTCTTCGTGATCCTGATGATCATCAACTTTGTGGTGATCACCAAGGGTGGCGAGCGGATTTCGGAAGTATCCGCCCGCTTCACGCTGGATGCCATGCCCGGCAAGCAGATGGCCATCGATGCCGACTTGAATGCCGGCACCATGGATCAGCATCAGGCCAGGGCTCGCCGTGAGGAGATCGCGCGAGAAGCGGACTTCTATGGTGCAATGGATGGTGCTTCCAAGTTCGTTCGTGGTGACGCGATAGCTGGCATGTTGGTGCTGATCATCAACCTGGTGGGTGGGTTGGCCATCGGTATTTTCCAGCATGCCTTGCCCGTTGCAGAAGCCTTCCAGCGTTATGCGCTGCTGACCATTGGTGATGGTCTGGTTGCCCAGATCCCGTCCCTGCTGATGTCGACTGCTGCGGCCATTATCGTGACCCGGGTCAGTGATGAGGGGGAGATGGCTGATCAGGTTGGTCAGCAGATCCTGGCATCCCCTCGCGTTATCTATACCTCTGCAACGATAATGCTGATCCTGGGTCTGGTGCCCGGGATGCCTATGCTCGCATTCCTCAGTTTCGCAGCTGTACTGGCCTGGACTGGCTGGAGTGTCAGCAAGCGAGCCGTCAATGTGCCGGATCTGGATGCAGCGCAAGAGCTGACTCGTCAAATGATTCAGCCTGAACAGCAAGCACTGGAGTGGCAGGATTTGCCACCAGTCGATACGGTCGCCATCGAGCTTGGTTATCGTCTGGTGCCATTGGCTGAAACGGATAAAGGGGCTGAACTGCTTGCACGAGTGCGCGGGATCCGCAAAACCCTCTCCGAGCAGTACGGTTTTCTGCTCCCCGAGATCCGGGTGCGCGACAATCTGCAACTGCAGCCGGATCAGTACCGGATCAAGCTGTCCGGCGTCGCGTTGGCGATGGGGAATGTGGATTGTCAGCGCTTGATGGCCATCAGCAGTGGTGAGACCTATGGCGCTTTAGATGGCGAGTTGACTCAGGACCCGGCCTACGGCATGAGTGCGGTCTGGATCTCCCCTGAGCAAAAGGCCAAGGCACTTAATCTTGGTTACTCGGTGGTGGATTCGGCCACCGTGATTGCCACTCACGCCAGCAAGCTGTTACGTGAACAACTTGATGCACTGTTTGGCCACGATGAAGTGGGCAAACTGGGCCAATATCTGGCCAGTCAGTCCCCCCGGTTGGCTGAAGAGCTGAATCTGGCGCTGACCCAGATGCAGCAATTGAGAGTGTTTCGTCAATTGCTAAAGGAACAGGTCAGTCTTACCGATATACGAACCATAGCCACGACGCTGCTGGATGCGAGCGAGCTGACCAAAGACCCTGTCTTGTTGGCATCTGATGTACGCTGTGCCTTGAAGCGCCAGATTGTGCGGCAGGCCATTGGCAATCGCGATGTGTTGGCCACTTTTACGCTGGATGATCGCCTTGAGCAGACATTGCTGGCTGCAATGAATCAGTCACAACAGCAGGGCAAAATCCAGCTGGACAGCTTCCCGGTCGATCCGCAATTGCTGGCCCAATTGCAGCAAAATATGCCGTTGGTGAAGGAGCAGTTGCAGCAGTTGGGACATGCACCGGTTCTGGTCGTCATGCCGCAGCTAAGGCCGTTGATAGCTCGTTATGCTCGATCATTTGCAAAGGGTCTCAAAGTTCTCTCATATAACGAAATCCCCGAAGAGTTACGGGTGGAGGTAATTGGTACACTTGGTTAATTACTGTTGGATAAATATCCTGAAGGGAAGTGTTTTTTCCGCCCCAGCTTGAATTGCCGTATGAATACTATATGATGTGGCGAAAATTGACGCAGCAATGTGTGAAAGTTAAATAACAAAAACAATATTAATTGTGTTGCTACACGCTTAGACCATCAGGTCGGGTGTGTTATCACATTGTAAGGGCAAACTGAACTGAAAAGTCAGGACGCAAAGCCTCCGGTCTAACAGCAGGAAAGCTAATGACAGCGGGGTTACCAAGGTGAATTTGGATACAAAATTGTTACCATATAGATATTGGGTATGCTGTTTTTTCCAGTATGATCTTGTATTGCTCCTTTGTGCCTGATACTTCAGTTCTATTGATTGTTCTATCCACAATCACAGGTGTCAGACGTCTATGTCTTCGGGATTATCAATAAATAAAATCATCGGGTTATGTGGCGATAGCTTGGCTGAACCACATATATTATTGATTCAGCCGCTAATAGTTTCCGAAAATGAGGTTGAAAAAGTCCTATCAAAGGAAGGCATCAGGGTATCAAGCGTTAATTCTGTTAAACAATCAAAGGGCATTATTGCTGATGGTAATGTCAATTTGATCCTGCTCGATATGGATGCTATGACCGAGCTCGGGCCGCGTATTCTGCGTGAGTTCGAAGGACTTGATTGTGTCATCATGGTCAATGAGCGCCAGGCCACCATTGCTGCGGAAGCTATGTGTGCCGGGGCTGTTGACTATATTATCAAGCCCTTCTGCCCCCAGCAATTGCTCGATGTTGTCCGTGGTGCTCTACGCCTTCGTCAGGCGATCCCCAATCTTATCGCTGTGTCGCCCATGAGCCTGCAGGTCTTGCAACTGGCCCGACGAGCAGCCAAAACCTCTGCCACCATTCTGATCGGTGGTGAGTCAGGAACCGGTAAAGAACGGTTGGCCCGTTATATTCACGAAATGTCTGCCAGAGCGGAAAAACCATTTCTGGCGATTAATTGTGCAGCAATTCCTGAGGCAATGCTTGAGTCAATTCTTTTTGGCCACAATAAAGGTGCATTTACCGGTGCTGTTTCTGCCCAGCCCGGAAAATTTGAGTTGGCTCAGGGGGGAACCCTGTTGCTGGATGAAATATCAGAGCTTCCTTTGAACCTGCAGGCTAAATTATTACGGGTGCTGCAAGAAAAAGAAGTTGAGCGACTTGGCAGCAATCAAACGATTGCTCTTGATGTTCGAATCATTGCCGCCAGCAATAAAGATCTGCGCAAACTGGTTGCATGTGGGCTATTTCGTGAAGACCTTTTCTATCGTCTTGATGTATTGCCAATGAATTGGCCTGCATTACGTGAACGTCCTGAGGATATTATTCCGCTGGCCAACTACTTTATTGAGCGTTATGCATCCCAACAGGGCTATCGCCTGAGTGAACGTGCCTGTCAGTTGTTGCTGTCATATGAATGGCCAGGAAATGTACGAGAGCTGGATAATGTCATTCAACGGTCATTAATAATGGCGCGTGGTTTGCATATACAGTCCGTCGATTTGATGTTGCCAAATTGTATTCTTCCCGAAGAAACAGTCGCAGCAGACACGTGGCATGCTCCCGAGGGGTTGAGTGAAACCCGGCGGCATGCCGAGTTCCAATTTGTATTAGAGACCTTGCGCCGCTTTCGTGGCCATCGTACCCGCACAGCCGATGCACTGGGCATGACAACCCGGGCACTGCGCTACAAGCTTGCGGCGATGCGTGAGCAAGGCATTGATATTGAACAGCAGATTCAAGCAGAGGGATAAAGAGTGAAGATTCAGATGATGTCATCACAAGTGACACTACTGCAGCAGATGCAGGAGATGCAGCGTGTCGCAAGCCAGACCCCTTCTATCGAATCCAATGATCTGTCGGGAGCATCATTTACCGATGCCATGCGGGATGTGGTCGGGCGTGTCAATGAACAGCAGAATGTCGCGTCAAAATTAATGGCATCGGTCGATGCTGGGCAGAGCGATGATCTGGTGGGCGCCATGGTGGCGAGTCAAAAAGCCGGCTTGAGTTTTTCAGCCTTGATGCAGGTTCGCAACAAGCTGATGACCGGTTTTGACGACATTATGCGCATGCCGCTCTGAGGTAACAGATGACTGAACTGGTAACGTCTCCTCAGGGGGCAGCCCCTGATTCGCTCAAAATCAGGCTACAAGAGGGATTACGCAACTGGCGTACCCTCTCCCGTGACAACAAATCGATCCTGACCATTGCTCTGCTGGCTGCCATTGTGGCAGGCACCATAGTCGTTATCCTGTGGACCTCCAGCAAAAACTATGTACCCCTGTATGGCAAACAGGAGCTATACGATACCGCCAACATCATGGAGATGCTGGAGAAAGAGCAGGTGCCTTTCCGTCTGGAAAAGAGCACCGGTCAGGTACTGGTTCCTGAAAACCAGCTGGCTCATGTCCGGATGGCGCTTGCTGCACGAGGGGTGCGTGCAGCCATGCCGTCTGGTCTGGAAGGGCTGGACAACGTAACCGGATTGGGTACCAGCGAATTTATGGAAGGGGCGCGTTATCGTCATGCCTTGGAAGGGGAGCTGGCCCGTACCATCATAGCCCTCGATGCCGTGCGCAGTGCCCGTGTTCATCTGGCTATTCCGAAACGCACGCTATTCGTGGGGCGCGATGAGGAGAAACCCAGCGCGTCAGTAATGCTCGATATGCAACCGGGCCAATCCATCGAAGCGGGTCAGGTCGAAGCGATAGCCAACCTGGTGGCGGGCAGTATTTCCGGAATGAAACCTGGTGCAGTGACCGTGGTTGATCAATCCGGCCAGTTGCTCAGCGCAGAGCTGGGGGACAAGGTCGGTTTTGGCAAGCAAAGCGTTCAACAGATGGAGTATGTGCGCAAGCTGGAACAATATATCCGTCAGCGTGCCAATGACATGCTCTATCCCATGTTGGGCAGCACCAATTTCAAGGTGCAGATCGCGGCAGACGTGAACTTCAATGCCGTCGAAGAGACCCAGCAGCAGCTTGTCCGCAAGGGGTGGTGACTCGCGAGTCCAACAAGTCAGACAAGACCATCGATGCGTTGGCGATGGGGATCCCGGGGGCGCTATCCAACCGCCCGCCTGAAATGGCGGCAAAAAATGAAAAGGCAGATGCTGACAAAGGCAATGCCAATACCGCTACACAACAGAACGACACTCGTACCGAGCGTCAGGAAGTCAGCAAGCAGTACGAAAACAGTCGCACCATAGTACACACCCGTTACCAGCAGGGACGTCTGGAACGAATTAACGTATCAATTCTGCTTAACCAGCAGATTGCACCGAAAGGTGGCTGGAGTGCCGAGCAGCTGGAACAGATCCGTCAGATGGTAGAGCGTGCTGTCGGTTTCGATGAGACGCGTGGCGATCAGATTAGTCTGCAGGCCTTCGATTTCAATGGTGCAGTACAAGTAGCCGCTCCCGAATCCAGTTGGTGGGAGACCCCCTACTGGCAAGACTCCTTGCGCTATCTGGTCGGAGGTTTGCTTGGCCTGACACTGGTCTTCTTCGGTATTCGTCCGTTGGTGAAACATCTGGTTCGCACCCAACAGCAGCCGGATATGGAAATGGGTGAGACGGAAGAAGAGCTGGAGCCCACAGTCGGATTGTCCATGCGCAGGGATGACGATGATCCCCAGCTGACGTCTGCTCTTTCAAATAGTCTGATCCGTACTGACAACAAGATGGAGCCCCAGTTCTCGTCACTCGATATGGAGTCGTTGCCGGAACCTGGATCCGAGCTGGAGGTTCAGCTCAAGCATTTGCAGTTGCTGGTTGAAAAAGATACCGCCCGGGTGGCGGAGGTTGTCAGAGCATGGGTGAGTGGCAATGAACAGCGTTAACTTGAATCAGAGTGCCGTCGATATCGATATCGACAACCTTGAGAAGGCCGCCATCTTGTTGCTGAGCATGGGGACCGAATCTGCGGCCAAGGTGATGCAAAAGCTCTCCCGCGACGAGGTGCAGCGTTTGATTTCCAAGATGGCCTCTCTCTCTGGCGTCAGTTCGATGGAGGCAAAGTGGACGTTGCAGCAGTTCTTCAATCACTACCGTGAGCAGAGCGGAATTGGCAGCGCTTCACGGGAGTATCTGGAACAGACGCTCGATCTTGCTTTGGGGCAACGACTCTCCCGTAGTCTGCTCGACAGTCTGTACGGCGATGTGATGAGCCAGGATATCCAGCGTCTGCAGTGGGTACCTGCCGATGTGCTTGCACGTTTCTTCCGCAACGAGCATCCCCAGATGCAGGCTGTGCTGCTGGCCTTCCTGCCGCCCCAGACTGCGTCCGCCGTGCTTGATGCCTTGCCCGGCTCGGTGCATGACGATTTGCTGGTGCGCGTCGCCAGTCTCAGCAGTGTCAGTGAACATGTGCTGGGCGAACTCAGGCTGACACTGGATCGCTGTCTCACCTACGTGGCGGATCAATCTGGTGCCAAGGTAAACGGGGTGCGGCAGGTAGCCGATATTCTCAACCGTTATCAGGGTGACAAGGAGCAGATGCTCTCCCTGTTGCGGGAACACGATGGTGACATGGCGCTTGAAATTGAGAAGAACATGTTCGATTTCATGGCGTTGCGCCGTCAGAGCGACGACACCTTGCAACGGTTGGTGCAGGAGCTGCCCAGCGAATTGCTGGCATTGGCTCTCAAGAACACCGAAACCAGCTTCCGCAAGGTGGTGTTGGGTGCCATGCCGAAGCGGATGGCTCAGGCGCTGGACGATCAGATCCAGAACCAGGGCAGTGTCTCTTTGCGCAAGGTCGAGCAGGCAAGGGAAGAGGTCATGCAACTGGTCCGCGAGTTGGTGGAGCAGGGCGAGATCGAGTTCCAGCTGTTCGAAGAGCCCACCGTCAGTTAACAGGAGGCATTGATGAGTCACTATGTGCGCAAGTTGATGCCAGGCCCGACCCGGCTCTACCGCTTTCCGGCCTTGGGGCAGAGCGGGGAAGAGGCTCAGAGTCAGCAGGAGCAGTTCGAGTTTGGTTATCAGCAGGGGCTGGAGCAAGGTCATGACGAAGGTTATCAGGCCGGCTATCAGCAAGGGCTGACTAGCGGCCTGCAGGAAGGCGAGAGCACCGGTTTGCAACAAGGGCAAACTCGCGGGTTTGCTCAGGGCCTTTCGGAGGGACGCGCTGCCTTCGAACAGGCAATGGTGCCATTTGCCAAGCTGCAAGAGCAGTGGGAGTCACTGAGCCGGGCCCGAATGGCCGAGCAGAAAGAGCTGATTGCCCAGCTGGTGGCGCAGGTGGCCAAGCGGGTCATCATGGCCGAGTTCACCCTCAATCCGCAGCAGGTGATGAATCAGGTCGAGCAGGCGCTGGCTACCTTGCCGAGTGGGTCGGAAGAGCTGGTGATCTACCTCAACGAGGGAGATCGACAGCGACTCGCCGAGCAGGGGGTGACTCGCTGCGAAGGGTGGCCATTACAAGTTGATGCAGCACTTGGGGTAGGCGATGCCCGTATCGAAACGCGCGCTGCCGTCGTCGAGGTAAGCACCAGCTCCCGTCTGGCAACCTGCATCGAACAGCTCAACAGCTCGCTGGACGTGCCGCAAGATGCATGAAGCCTTGCAGCAGGCACTGACCAGTGCGCTGGATAATCTTGATGAACTGCCCGCGTTTCGTCGTTTTGGCCGGTTGGTGCGAGTGACCGGCTTGACTCTCGAGGTAGTCGGCTGCCAACTGGTGATGGGGCAGCGTTGTCGTGTCAGCACGGCAAGTGGCGCCCCCTTGCTGGCCGAGGTGGTCGGTTTTAACCGGGATATCTCTTACTTGATGCCGCTGCAGCCGATGAGTGGCCTCTTCGCGGGAGCTCAGGTCGAACCGATCGATGGGGAGGAAACCGTTCGGCTTGGTTGTCATCTGCTGGGGCGGGTACTCGATGGCCTGCTGCAGCCCCTCGACGGGCAGCCGTTACCCGATGTTGGTGACAGTGTCCCCCTGTTTGCTCTTCCCCCCAATCCGCTATTGCGAACTCCGGTACGTGAACCGCTGGATGTCGGTATCCGCGCCATCAATGGCCTGCTGACGGTTGGCAAGGGCCAGCGCTTGGGGCTGTTCGCCGGCTCGGGGGTCGGCAAGAGTATGTTGCTGGGCATGATGACCCGCAATACCGCAGCCCAGATCGTCGTGGTGGGGCTGATTGGTGAGCGGGGCCGTGAGGTGCGCGAATTCATCGAACACAGTCTGGGGGCAGATGGTCTGGCTCGCGCCGTGGTCATTGCGGCGCCAGCGGATCAATCTCCCCTGATGCGGCTGCGATCGGCCCAGCTATGCCACCGGATTGCCGAGTATTTCCGTGAGCAGGGGCAGGATGTGCTGCTGCTGATGGATTCACTGACCCGCTATGCCCAGGCGCAGCGGGAAATTGCGCTGGCTATCGGTGAACCCCCCGCGACCCGGGGCTACCCGCCCTCGGTATTCAGCATGCTGACCCAGCTGGTGGAGCGAGCCGGTAACGGCACGCATCCGGATGGCAGTCTGAGTGCGTTCTACACAGTGCTGGCGGAAGGGGATGACCAACAGGATCCGGTGGTCGATGCGGCGCGCGCCATTCTCGATGGTCATATCGTGCTAACCCGCCGTCTTGCAGAAGAGGGCCACTATCCCGCCATCGATATCGGTGCCTCGGTGAGTCGGGTCATGCCACAAGTCGTGCCTGCCGAATGGCAAAAGCTGGCGGTCACCTTGCGCCAGCTATGGGGACGCTATCAGCAAGTGCGTGAGCTGCTGCCACTGGGCGGTTATCAACCCGGGGCCGATCCGCAGATGGATGAGGCTGTTCAGCGTTATCCGGGGATTGCCGCATTCCTGCAGCAAGGCTTGCATGAAGAGATGGCCTTTGAACAGGTGATGGTTGGTCTCAAGCAGGTGCTGGGGCAGGGATAAGGATTCGTTATGCTGAAGTCTTATCTGGGGTTGCAACAGGAAGAGCTGGAAAATCTTGGTGCTGAGCGTCAGCGTTTGCGGGAGCTGGCGTTGCGGGAAGAGCAGCGAGCACACAAATTGCAGGAAGTGATCTCCTCGTTGCGACCCGGTTCCGACAAGTTTCACCCTTTGCTATGGCAAAACAAGCAACAGATGGATGGCCAGTTGCGCCGTTTGCTCTCCCATCAGGTGCAGCAATCGGCGCTGGCCAGACTGGATCTGGAGCGCCACGAAGTGGAACTTGTCCGGCAGTTCGGACGGGTCAAGGGGTTGGAGCTATTGCTGGCAAGACGTGATGATGTTGCTCGTCAGCAGCAGGAGAGGCGGGATCAGCTACAGCTGGATGAGCTGGCGAGTTTGCGTCACCTGACCTGTAAAGAGTAAGGCGGAAGGTTAATCCGTAATGCTGTCCGGGTCGCGATAACCTGAATCTTGTCCCAACAGTGAATGAATCGTCTCCATCTGGCCTGCCAGCAGACGGCCATTGAGATCATTCTGGCGCAGACACTGGTGCAGCAGCTGTTCAAGCTGTTGCCATTGATTGGCTACCGTGGTGCGCAGGGGAAGTGGCAGCTTGGCTATCAGGGTGGTCATCCCCTTCTCATCGGGTTTGAGGCCCAATGCCTGCAGCTGCTGGCAACGCAATTTTGCCTGTTGTGTCACCTTGGCCATCAGTTCGGTCTGCTGTTCGTTATGGACTTGCAGACCATCGACATCGTGGCTTGCCAGCAGTGCATGCTGGCGCAGCAACAGGGCTGTGAGTTCGGTATAGTGGCCGTAATCCTGCTGGATCCCGAGGAGCAATGCCTTGACGGTGGCCTTGGTATCCACGCTCATCGGCGATGCATATCCAGAATGGCTTGACCCAGCGCATCCAGATCGATCTCCAGCTTGCCTTCACTGATGGCTTTGCGGATCTCGTTGACCTTGTCCATGTCGACGTCGGATGTGGTGGCCAGCTGGCTGCGGGCGTTGGCGACTGACTGCGCTGTGCTGCTGATCCGGGCTTCGGATGACTGTGAAGATTTGGTTTCCGGTTTGGCCGTCACATCCGGTTTGCGGCCAGACTGGTTTTGAATATAGAGCGGGTCAGTTCGGGTAATTTTCATAACGTAACTTCCTGATGGTCTGTCTATGACAAGCGACCCAAGGTTTGTCAAACTTGAATCAAATAGTGGCCTGGGTTCAAAAACGGGTTTCCACCTCTCCTTTATCTACCACCCATGCCTGTATCTGCTTGCCTGAGCTAAGATTTTTCACTTTAATGCCATCGCCAATTCTGCCATTTTCGAGTGCTTCCCCTCTGGTTGTGGCGGAGAACTCACCTTTCCCTGCACGAATTAGTACCCCTTCCCCCTGTTTGACCGCCCAACTTTTTTGTAAGTCCAGCTCACCGATGAGTTGCCCGCTTCTCAGATGCCGGTTGCTTTTATGGCCCAGCAGGGAGTGATTACTCGGGGTGAACCCGCGCTGTATGCGGCTGACATCCAACTCTTTCTCCACCAGATCGCTGGCGCTGATGGCCTGACCTTTTGCGATATCCCGTGCAGCAACCCAGACCGGCAACAGTAGCGAGACCTCTACCCGCCCGCGCACTTGCCAGGCGGGATCTGTGCATTCGATGAGATAGGGGCGTCGTCCCCAGGGTTGCCGATACTGGCCACCTGCTTGTAACGAGAGTGACTGTGAGGGACAGGGAGGAAGGTGCTCGGCGGAAGGGGCAAGCCAGACCTTAAACTCCCCTGAGGCTGCGGGCCATCCCTGCTGGGTGATGTAGTCATCAAGACTCTGGCGGGCATCTTGTTCAAGCAACTGTTCAAGCATGGCGCTTTGCACCTGCGGGGCACCGTGCGCGAATGCGCTCAGCAGTAGCCAGAGGATGCCGCTCCATTTCCACACGGGAAGTCGCACTTCCTCATTTTTCATCTGCTTGCGGCGGATGGTGCATGGTAACCGCTTGAAACTAGGTATCTTCATGGTTGGCATGAGTCTTGATAAGGGTAACCCCGGTCTGAGTGAACGATAAAGGATGAAGCATGAGTATCTCATTTGACAGCGCCCTCGGCGTACACCCTTATGCCCTCGATGTCAGGGCGGAGCGGGCGCGTATTCTGGCGGGAAATCTGGCCAACGTGGATACACCGGGCTATCTGGCTCGGGATGTCGATTATAAGACGATTCTGGGCCGTGTCGCGCAGCAAGTTGCTGCGGGCGAGGAGAGTCAGGCCATCAACCAGGGCACCATGCGTGACGATATGCGTCACCCCCTCTATCGCATTCCTTATCAGGTCTCCATGGATGGCAATACCGCTGAGTTGGGCGTGGAGCAGGGCAAATTTGCCAACAACGCCACCGATTTTCAGACCAGTCTCACTTTCCTCAATATGAAGATTACCGGGATCGCCAAGGCGATCGAGGGCCGTTAACCATGTCGTTCAACAAGATTTATGACATCGCTGGCAGTGCCATGCGCGCCCAGACCGTGCGGCTGGATACCGTTGCCTCCAACCTGGCCAACGTGGATAGCGCGGCCGCCAGTGAAGACGCCGCGTTTCGTGCCATCAAGCCGGTTTTTTCCACTCTCTATCAGAAGATTCAGGATGCCGATGGCCTCGGGGCTGCGTCGGTGCAAGTGGCGGGTATCGTACAGTCCGACCGTCAGGTCGAGAAACGGCTGGAGCCGACCAACCCGATGGCAGATCAGGATGGCTTTGTCTACTACTCCAACGTCAACGTGGTGGAAGAGATGGCGGACATGATGAGTGCCTCTCGCGGTTTTGAAACCTCGGTAGAGGTGATCAACCGGATCAACAGTATGCAGCAAGGTTTGCTGCGTCTTGGTCAGGGAGCCTAAGCCCATGAGTCTGCCACAGATAAGCAGTCTGGATACGGCGCGTGGTACGGGTCAGGCTGTTGCTGACCCCAAGATCGCCAGCAATGGCGCCGGTGCTGCTCAGGAAACGCAAGCCAACCAGAATAGCGGGATGCAACTGCGTAACGAATTCCTGCAGATGATGGTGGCGCAGATCCAGAATCAGGATCCCACCAACCCGCTTGATGGTGCCCAGTATGTCGCCCAGCTGGCCCAGTTCAGCATGGTTGAAGGGGTCGAAGGGCTGAAGAAGCTCCAGCTCCAGAGCAACACCAAGATGGATACACAACAGGTGTTGCAGAGTACCGCTTTGGTCGACAAAGAGGTCATGGTGCCGAGCAAAACCCTTAAACAACAGCAAGAGCACAAGATCCGCGGTCAAATCGAGCTGCAAGGTGCGGCGGAGCAAGTGGATCTCAAAGTGTATGACCAGCACGGCGTGCTGGTGGCCAGCAAGAGTTGGGGTGAGAGCAAGGCGGGCGGGCTGGATTATGAACTGCCCCCCCTTCCTGCCGGAGAGTACCGCTTTGAGGTCAAGGCCTCGGCGAGCAAGACCCTGGTGGCGACCAAAAATTATGTAGCGAGCAAGGTAGAACGTGTTGCTTTGCCCGGTACGGGAGAAATCATGCTGCAGGTTGCCGGTGTGGGCGATGTCCCGCTGTTCAGTGCAATCCAGTTCGGCAAATCAGCGTAATCAGAAAGGAGCGACACAGTGTCTTTCAGTATCGGATTGAGCGGCCTGCGTGCCGTAAACCAGGAATTGAGCGTTATCAGTAACAACGTTGCTAATGCCAGTACCGCAGGCTTCAAATCCAGCCGTGCCGAGTTTGCTGCCATCTATGGTGGTGGTCAGGCTGGCGGTGTCGAGATGAGCAACGTCTCCCAGAACTTTGATCGCAACGGTGATGTGATGCGCACCGGGCGCGGGTTGGATCTGGCGATTTCTGGCAGTGGTTTCTTCGTGCTGAAAGATGGCAGCGGACAAACCTCCTACACAAGAGCTGGCATGTTCCAGCGTGATAGCGGTAACTACCTGACCACGGCGAGTGGTACCCGTCTGCAGGGTTATACCACGGATGACGCCGGCAAATTGCAATCCGGTGTGGTCGGGGATATTCAGGTCAAGGCGGGCAGCCTGCCAGCCAAGGCATCCGACAAGCTGGAGTTTGTGGCGAACCTAAAAGCGGATGCCAGCAAGATTACCCAGGTGTTCAACAAAGATAATTCGGAAACCTATAACTACTCCCAGACCAGCAAGGTGTACGACTCCCTCGGCAGTGAGCACAGCCTGACCCAGTATTTTGTCAAGACCGATGAGAACAAGTGGACAGTACATTACACCCTCGATGGTAGTGATCTGGCTGCAAAAACGGATCTGGAATTCACCAAAAACGGCACATTGAATGCGCCTGCGGCTGACAAAATGCCCAAGTTGACCCTTAATGCGCCAGGGGCTGTAGATATCACGCTGGCAGTGGATATCAGCAAGGTGAGCCAGTATGCCTCTGACTTCAACGCTACCCGCAACCAGTCCAATGGTTATACCGCAGGTGACCTGACCGGTGTGCGGGTTGATGCCGATGGTGGTGTCTATGCCACCTTTACCAACGGTCAGAGCCTGTTGCAGGGGCAGGTCGTGATGGCGAACTTCACCAATCCCAATGGTCTGCTGCAGACCAACAACACCACCTGGCAACAGTCGTTCAGTTCCGGCCAGCCGGTACTGGGGGCGCCGGGAACCGGCACCATGGGCAAGCTGACCGCCGGGGCCTATGAGAGCTCCAACGTGGATCTGACCGGTGAACTGGTAAGCCTGATGACTTCCCAGCGTAACTATCAGGCCAACGCCAAGACCATCAGTTCCGCTGACAAGATGACCCAGGTTCTGTTCAACTCCTTCTAAGGGTAACCCGTGGAAAAGCTTATCTACACCGCCATGTCCGGGGCGCAACATACCCTGATGGCCCAGCAAATCCGGGCCAATAACCTGGCCAACGTCAATACCGCCGGTTTTCGGGCTGACTTTGAGCGAGTTTCGGCTTATGCCCTGACGGGCGATGGTTACCAGAGCCGAGTGATGGCCAGAGAAGAGATGGCCGGGACCAACTTCAAAGCTGGCCCTCTGATGCAGACCGGTCGCAAGCTGGATGTGGCGATTCGTGGCGAGGGTTTTCTGGCGGTGCAGACGCCTGATGGCAAAGAGGCTTATACCCGCGCTGGTAATCTGGAGGCCGATGCCGACGGGCTGTTGACCCTCAATGGTCGGCCGGTGCTGGGGGAGGGGGGCGAGCTGGTGCTGCCCGCTTATCGTGACATCAGTTTCGGCAAGGATGGCACCCTGAGCATCACTCCGCCGGGTGGTGGCGCCCGGCTCGATGTTGGCCGCCTGAAGCTTGTCAATCCTGATCCGGCTGAGCTGGTAAAAGGCCACGATGGCCTGTTCCGGATGCGCCAGGGGGGGGATGCCGAAAGTAGCGAGCAGGTGGTAATGGCATCCGGCTTTTTGGAAGGGGCCAACGTCAATGCTGTGGATGAATTGGTGAGCAGCATGTCATTGACCCGCAATTTCGAACTGCAGGTCAAGTTGATGAAAGCGGCGGATGATCAGGCTCGTCAAGGGGCCAAATTGATTTCCGGTCAGGGTTGATTTTGACGGCATCGGGCAGATACCCGATGCCTTGCCACATCCCAGTGGATGAGGCTTGATGAACAAGGTGGAATAACAATGCACGCAGCATTATGGGTCAGTAAAACAGGTCTGTCGGCACAAGATGCCAAGATGTCCAGTATCTCCAACAACCTGGCTAACGTGAACACGGTCGGCTTCAAGCGCGATCGGGTGGCGTTTGAAGATCTCTTTTATCAGGTGCAGCGCCAGCCGGGTGCCCAGCAGGATCAGCAGAATCTGGCGCCTATCGGTATTCAGATGGGTAATGGTGTGCGGGTGGTGGGTACCCAAAAGGTCTTCACCTCCGGCCAATTCCAGAATACCAATCAGGAGCTGGATATGGCGGTGGTCGGTGCCGGTTTCTTCGGGGTTGAGCGCCCGGATGGCGAGACGGCCTATACCCGTAATGGTCAATGGCATCGCAATGCCGAGGGGCAGCTGGTTAACGCGGATGGTTTGCCCATGGTGCCGCAGATCCAGATCCCCGATAACGCCACCAAGATCTCCATTGGTACCGACGGCACTGTCAGCGCCTCGTTGCCCGGTCAGCAAGAGAACGTCGAGTTGGGCCGTATCACCCTGACCAATTTCGCCAACCCGGCCGGTCTGGAAGCGCTCGGTGGCAACCTCTACCGTGCAACCGGTGCGTCCGGTGAGCCCATTGAAGGTGTACCGGGTGAAGAGGCGATGGGGGCCGTCAAGCAATTCACGCTGGAGAGTTCCAACGTGAACGTGGTCGAGGAGATGGTTGACATGATCACGACCCAGCGGGCTTACGAGATGAATGCCAAGGTGGTCTCTTCCGCCGACCAGATGCTCAAGTTTGTCACTCAGGCACTGTAATGATGAAGTCGATGCTGCGTTATATCTGGTTGGTATTGCTGTTGGGCGGCTGTGCCACCTATGAGCTGCAGGCGCCCGAGCCGGGTGACGAGAAATGGGCTCCATCCCGTCCCAAGGTGACCGCGGCTGCGCAGAGCGAAGATGGTGGCCTCTATCGTGGCAACTACATGATGACCCTGTTTCAGGATCGGCGAGCTTACCGTGTTGGTGACATTCTCACCGTGGTGCTGGAAGAGCGTACCCAGTCGAGCAAGAAAGCCAATACCAGCATGAGCAAAAACAGCAGCATGAATGTGCCGGCCCCCTCTATTGGCGGTAAACTGCGCCCCGACTGGGGGGCAACCCTCAGTGCTGATCGGGATTTTGATGGCGGTGCGACCTCCAGCCAGCAGAATACCCTGGCAGGTTCCATAACCGTGACTGTTGCGGAAGTGATGCCCAACGGTGTGCTGGGGATCCGCGGTGAAAAGTGGATCCGCCTCAATCAGGGGGATGAGTATATCCGCTTGGGTGGCATGGTGCGGGTCGAGGATATTGACCAGAGCAACCGTATCTCGTCCCAGCGCATTGCCGATGCCCGCATCACCTACGCCGGTCGTGGAGCCCTCGCCGACAGTAACCAGATGGGGTGGCTGGGCCGCTTCTTTAGCTCGGCGTTGGCGCCATTTTGAGGAATCACATGAACAGATGGTTTATCGCCCTGCTGTGTCTCAGCATGCCCTGGGTGAGTCAGGCTGCCGCACCGGCCAAACGAGCCTTGCTGGATATTGCCGATGTGCAGGGGCTGAGAACCAACCAGCTGGTGGGTTATGGTCTGGTGGTCGGTCTCTCCGGAACCGGTGACAAAAGCCAGGTCAAATTTACCGGCCAATCCATGGCCAACATGCTCAAGCAGTTTGGGGTGCAGTTACCGGACGATATTGATCCCAAGCTCAAGAACGTAGCAGCCGTTTCGGTTCAGGCCACGCTACCCGCCTTGGCTGGTAAGGGGCAGTTGCTCGATGTGACCGTGACTTCCATTGGTGATGCCAAGAGTCTGCGTGGCGGCTCTCTGCTGCTGACCCCCCTGCGTGGTATCGACGGTGAAGTCTATGCCGTGGCGCAGGGCAATCTGGTCGTCGCCGGGGTGAAAGCGGAAGGGCAATCAGGTTCATCGGTCACGATTAACGTGCCGACAGCCGGGATTATCCCCAATGGCGCCACCATCGAGCGAGAGGTGGTCAGCAATTTTGCCGAAAAGCCGGAAGTGACCCTCAATCTGCATCAACCCAACTTCAAGACCGCGCGCAATGTGGAGCGAGCCATCAACCATCAGCTGGGGCCGGTTGCCCGAGCGGTGAGTGCCGGGCGGATTCAGGTTGCAGCCCCCAGAGACGAGAGTCAGCGCATCGCGTTTATGGCTCTGTTGGAAGATATCAAGGTGGATCCGGGTCAGGAACGGCCGAAAGTGGTCTTCAACAGTCGAACCGGCACTGTGGTGATGGGGCAGGGGGTCAAGGTTCACAAGGCTGCCGTCAGTCATGGCAGTCTGACGGTGACGATTGGCGAGAGTCAGACGGTCAGTCAGCCCAACGCCTTCTCCAACGGGCAGACCACCACTACCCCCAACTCCAAGATCCAGGTCGATCGGGAACGTAACAACATGTTTGTCTGGCCGGATGGCACTTCCTTGGAAGTGATCGTCAAGGCTGTCAACTCACTCGGTGCAACCCCCGATGATGTTATGGCCATCTTGCAAGCGCTTGATGAGGCTGGCGCCCTCGAAGGTGAGTTGGTGGTTATCTAAGGATTATCATGACCAGAATTAGCTCGGATCCCGGTTTTTATCAGGATCTCAATGAATTGCAGCAAATCAAAAGCAACCCGGATCAGCGTGCCGCGCTGGATGCTGCAGCCGGTCAGTTTGAAGTCAGTTTTTTGCAAACCGTGCTCAAACATATGCGCTCGGCGACGGATGCCCTGCAGGATGAGGACGACAAGATTATCAAGGGGCAATCCCTCTATCGCGATATGTATGACAGCCAGTTGGCGATGAGCATGGTCAAGCGAGGTGGCATAGGTCTGCGGGAGCAGATGGTCAACCAGCTGGCTCCGTCATTAAAGAATCCGGACGGGGTGGTCGCTTCAGAGCAGCAGACCCTGGCTGCGTTCAGCCAGCCTCTCAACTCGGTAAAAATGAAGAAGGTTGACTGATGTCACTGCTCAATATCGGCGCCAGCGGACTAAATGCAGCCCAGATTGCATTGAACCTGACCGCCCAGAATATCGCGAACGTCAATACCATCGGGTATAGCCGTCAGGAAGCCATGATGGGCAGTCTGTCCGGTTTCGGGCGGTTGGATAATGGTGCCGGTGTCGAGGTGACAGGGGTACGCAGGGTAACGGATGACTATCTGGTTGCTCAACACTGGCGTAGCCGTTCGGCCACCGGTTCTTCTTATGCCTTTCATCAATACATCAATACGGCAGAGCAGTTGCTGGGCAGTGAGTCGATGAATATCGCAAAAGGGCTCGACAGCTTTTTTGCCTCGCTCAGTGCTGCGCTCGACAGTCCAGAAACCCCGGCACAGCGCAGCCAGATCGTCAGCTCGGCTGGGGCCCTCGCCAACCGCTTTACCCAGCTGGGCGAGAGCCTGGTCACCCAGGAAAAACAGATCGACGATCAGTTGAGCAGCACTGTTTCCCAAGTGAACAGCTACCTTTCACAACTGGCCGAATTGAATGTCCAGATTGGCGATCAAGCCGCCAAGGGAGTCAATACCTCAGCGCTGGAAGATAGTCGCGAACAGGTTGTTCGTGAGTTGTCGACCTATATGGAAGTGCGGGTTAATCGTCAGAGTGACGGCGCTTTCGCGATCAGCCTGCCGCAAGGACAGCCGCTGGTGTTGGGAGGAAGCAGCAGTACTCTCGCGCTTGCTGGCGATAAACTCAGCCTCGCTTTCGGTGGTCAGACGTTTGAAGTTCCTAAATTGCATGGTGGTTCGCTGGCGGGTGTGATGGATTATCGCACCACAGTATTGCGGCCGACCAGAGAGGCGTTGAATCAGATAGCGGGCAAGCTGGCAGAGGATTTCAATGCCAAACAGGCCGGTGGCTTTGACCTTCATGGAGTAACCGGGAAACCGCTATTCGCTTTTGACGAAACAAAAGATATCCATGGTAACTACATCAATGCGTTGGGAACATTGCGGGTGGCTGATGGTTTTACCGGAGACAATCTTGCTTTTGCCAAGGCAGGTGGCGGCAAGGGCGATAACCGCAACTTGCAGGACCTGCTGACGATAAAAAATGGCCAATACGATGCCTATAGTGCCCTGCTTGGCAAGATGGCGGTGCAGAGCGGGCAGGCGAAAGCGAGCATGCAGGCCGATGCCAATATGGAAAAACAGATGGCGGCCAAGCTGAGCAGTGTCAGCGGTGTGAATACCGATGAGGAGGGGGTGAAAGTCATGGCTTACACCAAGGCTTATCAGGCCAATGCCAAGGTGATCAGCACCTCGGAACAACTCTTCAATTCCATTCTGAATATGTTCTGAGGAGGGTGACCATGCGCATCAGTACCAACCAGATCCAGCTCAGCATGCTAGACAACTTGCAGCATGGCTTCGGTGAATATGCCCGGCTCGATCGCCAAATCTCCACGCAAAAACGCATCCTTCAGCCCTCTGATGATCCTGTTGGCAGTGTGCAACTGCTGGGCTTGCAGAAAGAGCAGGTGGCGATGGCGCAGTACCAGAAAAATATTGCCAATGCCAAGAGCCAGCTCTCTCAGGGGGAACTGCAGTTTGAAACCATGACCAACATGCTGATGCGGTTGCGGGAGTTGACCCAGACTGCTGCAACAGGCTCTTTGTCGGATGCGGATCGCAAAGCGGTGGCCAGTGAGGTCGCCATTATCAAGGATGGTCTGCTGGATCTGGCCAATGCACGTAACGAGAGTGGCTCCAGCCTCTTTACCGGTAGCAAGGTTGATCAGACTGCATTGGTAAAGCAGGCTAGTGGTGACTACAGCTACCAGGGGGACAATCTGGTGCGTGAGGTCAGTATTGCCAACGGCGTCACTGTGGGCTTGAACCAGACGGCTGACCAGCTGTTTCTGCAGCCTGACGATTTTTTCAAACGACTCGATAGCATGGTGAAGGCAATTAATGACGCAGCACCTGACGCCGTCGATCAAGCCCGAGCCATGCTCGGCCGCAGCCAGACGCTGCAAGATAGTATCAGCCAGGCGGTGAGCACGATTGGTGCCCGGATCAATCTGCTGGATCAGATTGACGAGAGCCATGCCGAGAAAGGTGTCTATAGCAAGGAAGTGAGTAACCAGATAGAGTCGCTGGATTATGCCGAGGCCGCGACCCGACAGGCCCATGTCCTGATGGCATTACAGGTGCAACAGCAAGCTTTTGCCAAGGTTAATGGCCTTAGCCTGTTCAACTACATGCCGTAACGAGTGAAGGAGTCATGATGCAGATCCAGCAAACCCGTCTTGGGGGCGTTGCCGAGGCGCAGGCAAAGCCCAAGTTGCAGGGCCGCGCAACTGCACAGGCTCACACTCCGGAAAATCGAAAGCAGAACGAGCGCCACCCCAATATTATCCGGATGGATAGATGGGCCCTGATCGGCGCAGCGCAACAACGCATTGCTCATGCTCAGGGTGGGGAACAGGCACTCAATCAGGTTTGGGGTGAATTGAAGCGGCTGGAACGCCAGTTGGGTCAGCGTGAGCTGGCTAGCAGTGACGTTGCCAACCGCTTAAAAATGCTGGAAGAGAAAGTCACCCAACCAAGAGGCCCTTTGACTGACGATCTCAAGCCCAGACTTCTTGCGTCACCTCAGGAGCTACGCACCCGGTTCAGTGCCGAGCATCTGGATTTATTAAGCGCCAAAAATAGCACTGAGCGACTGGTGTTTTCTTTCCCCCAAAGCAGTAGTGCGGTGGAGGTGACCATCCCGGCCGGAGCGCGAGAGGGGGAGGTCGCAACCATACTCGATCGGGCGCTGCGTAAAGAGCATATCCGGGCTCGGCTGAATGAGTTAGGCAAGCTGGAGCTCTCTGTCGCTGAACCCCATCGTCGCAAACTGGATGAGCCGGTACTGATCCGGGGCGAGGGGATTCGTATCCCGGCTGGCAACCCGATCCCGGTGCAGTTCAAGCCCAGGGCCGGAGCGCTGACTCACATGGCCGAAGGGATTGCCAAAGGGGAGATCCGTCAGGAGCGGCAGCGGCTGCAAAAAGTACTTGGCGAGATTGAGCAATCGGTTCGGGAGTTGAAACAGTTTCGCCAGAAGATGGTGCTGCAACTGGACAAGGTCAAGGCTCGCAGTCAGAACCTGAAACAGGAGGAGCTGGCACAGTTGCAATCCTCTCTGGCAGCTCGCCTCTCACAAGGCGGTTATATGGGCACCATGTCCGGTCTGCTGGCGCAGGCCAATGTCACTCGTCAAGGGGTGGTTGCGTTACTCACTTGATAGCGCTGAGCTGTCTCCTTGTAAAAAACCGCACAAGCTGACTTGTGCGGTTTTTTTATCTCTGTGATGCCCTCTTGTGCCAGTGACGGCGCTGTCTGCTCGCGGGCCCACTGTTTCGCATCCGAACGTGGGGGGCCAAGAGAAACTGCTGTTCAGCAAAAAAAGATTTAATTTTCACGACGCCGTGGTCGTTCTTCATTGGGGTCAACCCAAACGCTGCCTGTGGCAGCATCTATTTCGAGGAAACGAAAATGAGTCTGTCAATCCACACCAACTTTGCCGCCATGGTCACCCAGAATCAGCTGGCTTCAACCAACAAGCTGGCCAGCACTGCCATGCAGCGTCTGGGTACCGGTATGCGCATCAACTCTGCTGCTGACGATGCTGCTGGTCTGCAAATCGCCACCCGTCTGCAATCCCAGTCCAACAGCCAGAAGACCGGTATGCGCAACGCCCAGGATGCCATCTCCATGATGCAGACTGCCGAAGGTGCCATGGACGAGATGACCAATATCGTTCAGCGCATGAAGGATCTGGCCACTCAGGCCGCCAACGGCACCAGCAGCGATAAAGATATTGCCGCCATGAATGCCGAATTTGGTGAGCTGACCAAAGAGCTGAAAAATATCGCTGGCAATACCACCTTTGGTGGTGAAAACCTGTTGGATAGTACCAATGGCAAATTTGCCAAGGGTAAAGTGACTTTCCAGATTGGCGGCACTGATAAAGAAACACTTACCGTAGATATTGGTGAAACACTGAAGAAAGTTGTCGGTGGAGCCCCAATGAGTAAAGTTGATCAAGATGCTTTAGCTGCAATTGCCGCTCCTACAAAAGCTGTAGAAGATGCAAAGTTGGCGCTACAGGCAGAAAAAGATAAATATGCTCCTCTCAAGAAAACAGAAGATGACGCTAAACGCCTTTATGATGCTGACCCAGCCAAAAAAGGTGATTGGGAGACAGCAAAAAAAGCAGCTGATGCTCAAAACGGAGTTGTTGTTACTAAACAAATTGATGTCGAAGATAAGCAAAAAGCACTAAATAATGTAAGTGCTGCTGCTATGACCGCAGGTTCTGGTCTGGACTCAGGCACTTTGACTCTTGGTCTGCAAAGCCAAGAGCATGCCCAGAAAGCCATCGGTGAGCTGGAATCCTTTATGCAGGATATCACCAGCGTACGTTCCGCTTTCGGTGCCAATATCAACCGTCTGGAGCACACCGTTAACAACCTCTCCAACATGAAAGAGAACACCGATATCGCCAAGGGGCGCATCATGGATGCCGATTTCGCCACCGAAAGCACCAACATGACCAAGAACCAGATGCTGATGCAAGCTGGCATGTCTGTGCTGGGTCAGGCAAACCAGATGACTGGTATGGTCACCGGTCTGCTGCGTTAATCGCTATAAGGGCCGCCACCTGTGTGGCGGCCTCTTTTCTTCCCCTTGCCGGTTGAAAAGTGCTGGTGTAACAGCCTTTTTCAACAAGCAAGTCTTGCCCTGATACCGAAGGAGTTGATATATGCAGGTCGATCCCGCTTCAGCCGCGATGAACATGGTGACCAATGAGCGCAAGAACATGGACAAGCTGCTCAAGGGGCAGCTGGCCAATGTCAAGGCGCAGCAGAGTTCGCTGTCATCCATTAACTCCAAGCTCTCCAGCTTTCAGACTCTGCTGAAAGATATGAACAAGCCAGCGACGTTGCAGGCCCAGAAAGCCAGCCTCTCGCAAGAGGGGATCATGACGGTCACCAGCAATGGCAAGGCGACCCCGGGGCAATATAACTTTGAGGTCAAGCAACTGGCACAGGCCCATCAGTTCGGGGTGCAACTGGCAGATGAAAAGGCGCCATTGCCAACCTCCGGCAAAGTGTCGTTCACCCTTGATGGCAAGGCGTTTGCTATCGACTTGGCGACCTTGCCTGCGGGTGCGACAGCCCAGAGTCTGGTTTCTGCGATAAATGATTCGGCGGATAACCCAGGGGTTAAGGCAAGCCTGATCCGCACGGATGGCAAGGTTAACCTGGTGCTGACCAGCAAAGAGAGCGGAGTAGCCAAGGTGTTTACCCCCACCTATGATGGCGACCCGGCTTCAGCCTTCGGCAAGGCTTTTATCGATGGCAAGGTGATCACCCCGGGTCAGGACTCCATCATCAAGATGGGGGTTGGCGACGGTGCGCTGGAGATCAAATCGCCGACCAACAAAATTGAAAACGTAGTTGAAGGGCTGACGCTGGATCTCACCAAGGTGCAAAAGCCAACCGATGGCCCGATGCAGGTGACAGTGGCTTATGACAATGAAGCCGTCACCGGCTCATTGAAGAAATTTGTTGATAGTTACAATGAGTTGCTGGATCTGTTGAACAAAGAGACATCCACCGATATCAAGGCGAAAGGCGTACTGGCTTCTGATGCCACGGTGCGAGGTTTGAAAGGTGCGCTGGCCAACGCGGTTCGCAATCTTCCTGCTGGCATGACCCTGACTCAGCTTGGTATCAAAACCGAGAAATCGGGCAAGTTGGCGTTTAGTGACTCGGATTTCAAAAAGTCGCTCGAGAAGGACCCTGAACTGCTGGGCAAGGCGCTGATGGGGGATGACGGTTTGCTCAAGCGGATGAGCAAGGTGCTCGATCCTTTCTCCAAGACTAATGGTGTGATGGCCACTCGCAAGAGCACATTGGAAGCCAATCAAAAGCGACTTGATGATAAAATGGAGTCGCTGAATAAACGGATGGAGTCTGTTTACAAGCGTTACCTCAATCAATTCACCACCATGAACCAGATGATGCAGACCATGGGAGCACTTTAAGCTTTTCCCCTGGATGAACTGGTTTTGAACCTGCAATAGCGAGTGACCCATGTTTGAATCCGAAGATGGCTACGACGCCTATCGATTTGCTGCCACAGAAGCCAAGGCGGCCAGTGCCGATCCATATCAGTTGGTATTGATGTTGATGGATGGCTTGCTTGACGAGATAGCCAGAGCCGAAGGGCATATCTTGGCCAAACAGTTTGAGCGCAAAGGGTTGGCCATCAACAAGTGTCTGCAGATCCTGGGGGGGCTGGACAGTGCGCTTGATATGAATAAGGGGGGCGAACTGGCGGTTAATCTGCATCGTCTTTATGACTACTGTGGTCAAAAATTGTTCGAAATCAGCGTTTCCAACAATGTTGAGGGGTTCGCCGAAGTGCGCAAAATCCTGCAAGAGCTGAAAGAGGGTTGGGAAGCAATGGCGCGTCATCCTCGTTAATACGGAAGTAGTACTTCCTTCCTCTCTGTTCTTTCTCACGCCCAACATATTGAAATTTCTTGGTTCTCGGTCTGGCCCACTCCTTGCTTGTGGGCTGGTTCATCTTCTTTTTGGGGCTCGTCATGTCAGGTATTGCTCCCGTGTTGCGTGAGACCGAACTGCAGACTCGCCAGCGTCAGTTATTGGGGTTGGGTACGCTCTTGCTGCAACAAGCGCAAGCTGGCCAGTGGGATGCAGTCAGGCTAACCGATGGACGTTTTGCACAATTTGTCTCTCAAGTTAGCCGGAATCCCCAACTCTGGGCTGCGTTGCAACCAGCAAGAGATAAAGCCCGAATTTTGTATCGACAGGCATTGCAACTCTGCGAGCAGGAGACCCAGGTTCGTAAACAGGAGTGGCAGCAGCTTTCTTCGATTCGTGAAGGCTTGACCGCCTACGGTGAGACAGAGCAATGGGATTGATTCAATTTAGCGGTTTTGACGCTGCGTATTTGCCGGATGTCACGGCCTTGAACCGTTTGTCCGGCCAAGCCGGCAGTGAAGGGGAGTTATATCAACCGCTGGATGAGGCGGTTGACCCTCTGGTTGCATTGCCCTTGCCCGAGCTGGCTGCCAGCGATGTTGCGGTAGAGGAAAAAGAGAACGAACAGCCAAGGATGGAAGGCGACCCGGCTGAACAGCTGCAAGCGTTTACCAATATGCCTCCTCTCTTTGTCAGAGTGAGTGATGCCGATCTTGATGGTTTTCGTGTGAGCCGTACTTTTTCCCGAGCTGAAGGTAGCACCGGTGGCCAGCAGGTGGTGGTGGATAACAAATTGCCGCCCTCTCTTCGTGCATTGATGGGGAGTGCGACCACGCTGCCCGAGCAAGAGGTGATGCCGCGTCGTGAAACGGTCTCTGCTGCTGCAGAACAGGCGCTTTCTACGTTGCTTGCCAAATCAAATGGGCAAACCGGTGTATTGCCCGGCCGCTTCACCTTGCCGATTATGGCCGCCGGTCTCGATGCTGGAAATGTGCCTGATACCGCTGCGGTAGAAAACAGGTTGCCAGATGCTCGCCAGCTGGCAGTTGGACAACTCGCCGCTGCACCGCTGCGTCCGGTCGACTATCAATGGGCACCTGTCCGGTTGTCAGACAACCAGAGCCAGTGGGGACAGCAGCTGGTTAGCCTGCTTCAGGACAAGGTTGAACTGCAGGTCAATCAACAGGTGAAACAGGCCCACATCCGGCTGGATCCGCCAGAGCTCGGGCGACTGGAGTTGACCGTCAAGCTCGATGGTGACCGGCTCAATGTCCAGTTGAACGTGACCAATCCGGCGGTGCGCGATGCGATGATCCAGTCGATGGAGCGCTTGCGCATGAGTTTGGCCCCCCATCATGCCGGCGGGGTCGAGGTCAATGTGGGGCAGGGTGGCGAACAGGGACAGCAGGAGCGGTGGCAACAGGAGAAGATCCTGGCTGGCCGCCGCCAGTGGCAGGATGATCCGGATTCCCAATGGGATACGGTGCACGACTGGCTCAATACACTGGTCTGATTTTTAACCCGTAACAGCGAGAGTGGTTTTACATTATGCGTCGTGTCATGAAGTGGTTGATGATATTCGTCATGGCTCTGTGTCTGTTGGCCATACTGGCCTATGGCGCATGGCTTAAGCGCGATGTGGTCGAAGTCTGGCTCGGATTGGCAGAGCCAAGGCCCGAGCTGAGCAGCACTCCGCTGTTCAAGCCGATGGAGCGCTTTGTTATCAGTCTGGAAGGGGGTGAACAGTCTCATTATCTGGTGCTGGAGCTGGCACTGGTGACCTACAACCCGGCGCAGGTTGCCAAGCTGGATGAACTGACGCCACTGATCCGCAATGCCATGGTGCAGTATTTCAGCCACCGCTCCCATGATGACGTAAAAGTCGAGCTGCAGAATATTTCCAAGTTGCAAGTCTCTCTGCGCGACAAGCTGGTCACTACGGTACAGGGATATGGCTATAAGCCCTATCTTGATGAAGTGCTGATCACCAAGGTACTGGTACAGTAGCCACGATATGACTGATTCCGTTTGGGATGCTCAACAAGAGTTTGCCGATACTCCGCAACTTCCTCGCACGGGAGAGCCTGCTATTCTTGCTCGCTATCTACCCTTGGTGAAGCGAGCCGCCAGCCATCTGCGCAGCCAGGTCAGTGCCTGTTTTGATCAGGAGGACATGGAGCAGGTGGGAATGATGGGATTGCTGGAGGCGTGGCGCCGTTATGGCAGCGAGCCCGATGCCCAGTTTGAAAGTTATGCCTTCAAACGGATTCGTGGCGCCATGCTCGATGAGTTGCGCCGTCTGGATTGGCGACCCCGCCAACTGCGACAGCAGGTACACGGCCATAATCAGGCGCAGCGTGAACTGCACAATCGTTTGGGGCGCCCCCCCTCAGAGCAAGAACTTGCTGCTGCGCTCGACTGTTCGGTGGATGAGGTGCGTCAGTTGTCCTACGCCAGCCAGGCTGAAGCGCTGCAGAGTCTGGAAGAGTGGCTGGAGAATGGCGGCAAAGCTCCGACCACAGAGTCTGATGATGTCGATATGGCGATGACCATCAGCAAGGTGTTGGCCACTCTGGATAAACGCGAGCAGTTATTGCTTTCCCTCTATTACCAGCAAGAGCTCAATATGAAAGAGATCGCGCTGGTGCTTGGATTAACCGAATCCCGGGTTTGTCAGCTGCACAAACAATGTGTACTTCAGCTAAAGCAGCGATTGGTCGACTCCATATAGTAGTGCTTCACCTTTACTGGTGACCCTTCTTGTATCGTGCGGGAACATTCATGCAAAAACAGATTGGCATCGGCGTCATATTAGTGTGCGTGCTGGGTGGCTTCATGATGGCCGGGGGAAACCTCGCAGCCTTGTGGCAGCCAGCCGAGCTCATCATCATCATCGGCGCAGCGGTAGGCTCCATGTTTCTGGGCAACTCGAAAGAGGTGATGCATGAAATGTGGCGGCAGATAAAGATGTGCTTCAAAGCGAATAAAGAAGAGAAAGAGGTCTATCGTGAGCTGTTGACTCTGATGCATCAACTGCTTGAAGAGACACGCAACAAGGGTATGAAGGCGCTCGACGAGCATATTGAAAATCCCCAGCAGAGCTCGGTTTTCTTGATGTATCCCCAGATTTCGGAAGATCCCCAACTGCTTGGTTTCATTATCGATAACCTGCGTCTGCTCGGAATGGGCAAGATCACACCCCATGAACTGGATACCGTGCTGGAGCAGGAGATCATGGCCATTGAAGAGGACATGCTCAAGCCTGCTCATGCCTTGCACAAAACCGGCGAGGCCTGCCCGGGCTTCGGCATTCTTGCTGCGGTGATGGGGATCATCATCACCATGCAGCAACTGGACGGCCCCCTGAGCAATATCGGTGTCCATGTGGCGGCGGCGCTGGTAGGCACCTTTATCGGTATTTTCCTCTGCTACTGCTTGCTGGAGCCAATCAGCAATGCCATGGAAGAGATGGTCAAGCGCCGTATCGGCCTGTTGATGTGCATCAAGTCGATCCTGATTGCCCAGTTGCGTGGCAAGACACCGCTGCTTGCCGTCGATTCGGGTCGCAAGATCCTGGAACCTGAAGTCAAACCAAGCTTCCTTGAGCTGGAAGATTGGGTGACCAACAGGGCGATGTAATGCGCAATCACGAACAGATTATCGTCAAGCGCCAGCAGCGTCGTAACAGCGGTCCCAAAGGGGGCGGCGCCTGGAAGGTGGCATTTGCCGACTTCACGTTGGCCATGATGGCTTTCTTCATGGTGCTCTGGATCCTGGCTGTGTCCAATCAGGAGGAGCGGGAAGTCGTTGCCAGCCGCCTGCGGGACTACAGCATCATGGACAGTGAGGCCAACCCGTTTGATATTCGCAACAGCCCCTATCCTGCCGATCTCGGTGGCAATCCCTCCGTGATTGATGAGTTGAACCCCAAGTTCGATCAGCAGGGTCAGCTGATGCCAAAGCATATGGACCGTAATCAGAGCATTTTTTCTGACGGTCCGGGCGGTGGATATGAAAAGCTGTTGATAGGCAAGCTTGAGGGGGAAGCCCAGATGAAGCAGCTGGCCAGCTTTATCGACCATCTTGCTGAGCAGATGCAGGCGAAGAATAACCTCGAGATTCAAATTGTTCCCCAAGGATTGCGGATCCTGATCCGTGATGACGCGGATCGGGAAATGTATAGCCGCGGCAGTGCCCGTATTAGCCCTTTCTTTCGCCATATGTTGATGGCGCTGGCCCCCATATTCCAGCGTATCGAGAATCGGGTCATGATTTCTGGCCATACCGACAGCACACCGTTTGCCGGTGACAACTACAGCAACTGGGAGCTATCGTCAGACCGCGCCATGATGGCAAGACGGGTGTTGCTGGCGGGAGGCATGCCACCTGAACGGGTCGGGCAGGTTGTCGCGATGGCCGATACCATGCTGGAAGATACCCGCAATCCACAAAGCAGCCGTAATCGGCGCATTGAATTGCTGGTCATGACAACCCAGGCAGAAACTAATCTGGAGCAACTTTTCAGCTCCCAAACGCAAGCGGCAACCAGCCATGCCAAGGAGATGATTTCCCATGGACGACCCTGAGATCGAGTTTCCGCTGCATACCTCGCACAATGATCCACGCAGAAAAGTACCGCGCTGGTATCTGCATGATGGAACAACGCCTTTCGAGTCACAGAGTTGTGGTATTGCGGCCAGATTGCTGATTTCCGGATTGCTGTTTGACAAGAGCATTGGCCGCGCTGTGATCAAAGACATAGGTCCGGGCGGGGTCGGTTTCCTTGCTCCTGCTCGATTTGAATTACCCGAAACGGTGACACTCTCCCTGTTGCCGCGAATTGCGCTGGATTGCAACATCACTCATCGTCGCGCTATTGGTCGGCAGCTCTGCTTTTATGGTGCTCGCTGGTCATATCCGGAAGAGGTCGATTTGGCTCCGGTACTGAGCCATTGGCGCCACTGTTTCATGGTGCCGCAATCAGCGGCCGCTTCTGCTGAATCCCAAGAGGATCAGGCAAGCGTTCCAGCCTGATCTCGCCTCGACTCATATCAAGCCCCCTGGCAGCTTTCAGCAACAGGGGGTCATGCAGACTGTCCAGTGAGACCGCTTTGACAATGGCGGTCGCCCCTTTCTTCCGGTTGGCGGTGGGGGCCTTGCCCTTGCTATAGACGATCGGACAATTGGTTATCCCTTGCGCGACAGGGAGTTGCCAGGCCGGATTCCAGCGGCTGGCGTCATTCATTGACACGCCCTTTGCCTGAGCCCACGCGGGCAGTGAGCAGCCGTTCGGATGACGGAATATTTGCAAATCATTGCCGCTGTGCCATGGCGGAAGTTGAAACTGATAGCTGTCAGCCATATCAAGCAGTCTTGCCAGCGCAACAAAGCGCGCGACATAAAAGCGTGTTTCAGTCGGAAGCTCCAGTTCCCATATATTACGTGTCCCCGCTTTTAAAACCGCATTGAGTACCCGCCCTTCTCCTGCGTTGTAGGCGGCCAAAGCAAGCAGCCAGTCATTGCCAAAGAAGCGATACAGCCATGCCAGATAGGAAAGGGCAGCCTCTGTCGACAATGGCAGTGAATAGCGGCCATCAAATTCGCTGGTGATGGGAATGGCAAATCGGGTGGCGGTATCTGGCATCAGCTGCCAAGGGCCTGCGGCGCCAGCAGAAGAGACCACATCCAATCGGTAACTGCTTTCCAGTAAAGGAACAAAGGCAAGCAAGGGCGGCAGTTTGCGTTCGTGAACCTGTTCCGCGACCCAGCGAATAACGGGCTGTGTCTCCGCAAGACGTTGTTGGAGATAAGGGCGCTGCTTCAGCAAGAATTGCTGCTGCTGGCTGACCAAGTCGACCCCTTTTCCCTGGATCGGGATTGGGAAACCAGCTTGCCAGTGATAATTGTGATATGCATGGCAAGATGTTGATATCATTAACATCCCACTCATTAGCAAAAAAACGAGCTGGGTCATGGTGCAATTGTTGAGCAAGGATCGCGCAATAATAAAAACATGATATATCTCAACAGTTTTTTGAATTTAAGGTCGTCTGATCATGTGTAATCCAGGACGTAGCAAGCATGATAACACGAGTAAAAAAGAGCCCAAATTCGGGTAAAGCGATTCAGAAGTTTTTGCTGTATCTGATACTCGCCAATTTCATTCTGATGGGCTTGTACATTGGTTACGCTCAAGAGCTGACATTTGCCACCAATATTCTGCTGACATCCCTGCTGATTATTTACAATCTGTTGCTTTGTCAGCTGGTGTCTCTGCGTGCTCGCCGTTCGAAAGATGGTTACATCATCTATCCAGTGATATGTGTCAGTATTTTGCTCTGTGCAGTGGTATTGTTCCGTTTCATCATATCGCCCAGATAGTGACCGCTCACCGACTTGCTGCTTATTAATCACTTTCTGTTTTTTCAGCAATAACTCTTGGAAAATCAACCGACTCAATCCGCAGCATGCAATTGCTGCGTCAATATGTTCCCTCTGTCCCATCTCCTTGCTTGAAAAGCCCCCTGCACGTCCTTAAACTTCAAGGTGGGGAAAAGTGGATCAAAGTGGTTTTTAGAGGGGCAATCTGCCTGCTCACTCACCTTCAGGGACTGCAATTTGTTGCGTGGCGCTCATGCCATCAGCCTGGACAGTAAAGGGCGGCTGGCAATTCCGACCAAATTCCGTGATTGGCTGCGCGACGAAAGCGACGGCCAGCTGGTCTGCACCATCGATATTGCCCATCCCTGTCTGCTGCTTTATCCCCTGAATGAATGGGAAGAGGTCGAGCGCAAGCTCAAGACCCTCTCCAGCATGAATCCGCAAGAGCGCCGTTTGCAGCGTCTGCTGCTGGGACATGCAACCGAATGCGAGCTGGATGGCAATGGCCGTCTGCTGCTCAGTCAGCCACTGCGCAACCATGCGGGGCTGGACAAGAAAATCATGCTGGTGGGCCAGCTCAACAAGTTTGAGCTGTGGGATGAAGCCCGCTGGCAACAACAGGTCAATGACGACATCTTGGGTCTGCCCGGGGACGATTGGGCAAGCTCACCACGACTACAGGATTTCTCTTTATAAATGACCCAAGTCGCTGAACACATCACAGTGCTGCTGCACGAAGCCGTTGAAGGTCTGGCCATCAAGCCGGACGGTGTCTACGTCGACGGTACTTTTGGCCGTGGTGGTCATTCTCGTCTGATCCTGCAGCACCTTGGCCCCAATGGCCGCCTGATCGCCATCGACCGCGACCCGCAGGCGATCGCCGAAGCGGCCAAGATCCAGGATCCCCGCTTCGAAATCGTGCACGGCCCCTTCTCCGGCATCGCCTCCTATCTGGATGAGCGCGGTTTGCTGGGCAAGGTGGATGGCTTCCTGCTGGATCTGGGGGTCTCTTCACCCCAGTTGGATGATGCCGAGCGCGGCTTCAGCTTTATGAAAGATGGTCCGCTCGATATGCGGATGGACCCCACCTCCGGTCAGAGCGCCGCCGAGTGGCTGGGCAAGGCCGATGTGGATGACATCGCCTGGGTGCTGAAGACCTTTGGTGAGGAGCGTTTTGCCAAGAAGATCGCCCGTGCCATCGTGCACGACCGTGTGACCGAGCCTTATGTGCGTACCCGCCAACTGGCGGAGATGATTGCCCGGGTCAATCCGAGCAAGGAGAAGGGCAAGCATGCGGCAACCCGCAGTTTCCAGGCCATTCGCATCTATATCAACAGCGAGCTGGACGAGATCGAAACCGCGCTCAACGGTGCACTGGAAGTGCTGGCACCACATGGCCGTCTGTCGGTGATCAGCTTCCATTCTCTGGAAGATCGATTGGTAAAGCATTTCATCCGCAAGCACGAGAAGGGGCCGGAAGTGCCTTACGGCATTCCGTTGACCGAGGCCCAGCTGGCAGGCGGTCGCAAATTGAAGTCGGTCGGCAAGGCGCTCAAGCCTTCTGATCATGAAGTATCTGAAAACAGCCGGTCACGCAGCTCGGTGCTGCGGGTTGCCGAACGGTTGGCGGAGTAAGCGATGAGCGAAGTGCGTGTTCATCTGGCCAAGGAGATCGTTGCGGATCTCTGGCGGCACAAGCTGCAGATTTTTCTGTCGGTCGCCGTGCTGGTGACCGCGTTTGCCGTGATCCTGGTGACCAACATGACCCGCGGTCTGACGGCCAAGCAGAACGATCTGATGGCGGAAGAGGATCGCCTCAATATCGAATGGCGCCACCTGCTGCTGGAGCAGGGCACCCTGGCTGAACACTCCCGGGTGGCGAGTCTGGCGATGGACAAGTTGCAGATGGGTCGTCCGCTGGTGACCACCGAGAAGGTAATTACCCAACCATGAAACGCAAGGCTACAGCCAAAGCTGCCAAAGCGAATGTCAAAGCGCCATCGATCTATCCGTGGCGCTTTCGCACGCTTGCGGTGTTTATCGGCATCGCGTTTGTGGGTCTGATCCTGCGTCTGGCCTGGATCCAGGTGATCAATCCGGATCGTCTGCGTCAGGAGGGTGACATGCGTTCCCTGCGTACCACCTCTACCCAGGCGGTGCGCGGCATGATCACCGATCGCAACGGCGAGCAGCTGGCGGTTTCGGTACCGGTCGAGGCGGTCTGGGCCGATCCCAAGACGGTGCATGAATCCGGGGCCATCAATAATGAGCGCGCCTGGCTGGCGCTCTCCGCCGTGCTCAAGCTCGACATCAATACCCTCAAGCATCGCATTGCCAACCCCAGCAAGCGCTTCGTCTATCTGCAGCGTCAGGTTACTCCTGCGGTGGCGGAATATATCAAGGGGCTCAAGCTGGGTGGCGTCTACCTGCGCCCAGAAGCGCGCCGCTTCTATCCGACTGGCGAAATCAGCGCCCATCTGGTGGGGGTAACCAACATCGATGGCAGCGGTATTGAAGGGATCGAGCGCAGCTACAACGAGTGGCTGACGGCGACACCCGGCGAAATGCGGGTGCGCAAGGATCGTCAGGGGCGCGTCATCGAGCGGCTTGGCATCGTCAAAGAGGGCAAGAACGCCAACGATCTGCAGCTCAGTATCGATCAGCGAGTGCAGGCTCTGGCCTACCGTGCCCTCAAGCGGGCAACCGACGAGAACAAGGCGACCTCCGGCTCCATGGTGATGCTGGATATCAAGACCGGTGAAGTACTCGCCATGGTCAACACCCCCTCCTATAACCCGAACAACCGCGGCCAGTATCAGAGTTTCCGGGTACGCAACCGGGTGGTGACCGATACCTACGAGCCGGGTTCGACCGTCAAGCCATTGATTTTGCTCAGTGCCTTGCAGGCAGGCGTCACCAGCTGGAAAGATTTCATTCCCGGTGGTCCGCTCTTTATCGGTGCCAAGCAGATCAAGGACGTCAGTATCCACAAGGCGACCAACCTCTACGATATCCTGCGTTACTCCTCCAACATCGGTATGTCGCGCATCGCGTTGCGGATGCCGGCGCAGGAGATGATCAATACCCTCAGCATGTTCGGTTTCGGCATGGATACCGGCAGCGGGCTGATGGGTGAGAGCAGCGGCATGCTGCCCCAGCGTCGTCGCTGGTCCGACATCGAGCGAGCAACCCTCTCGTTCGGTTATGGTCTGCGAGTCACCCCGCTGCAGCTGGCTTCCGCCTACGCCACCCTGGCCAACAAGGGCAAACGGGTGCCGCTCTCCATCGTCAAGGTGACTACGCCGCCCAAGGGTGAGCAGGTTATCGATCACAACAACGCCGCTGCCATGTTGCAGGCGCTGGAGTATGTGGTCGACAACGCCATTCCAAAAGCCAAGATCCCGGGCTATCGGGTCGGTGGCAAGAGTGGTACCGCCAAGGTCGCCGTCGCCGGTGGCTATGGCAAGGATTACATGGCCTGGTTTGCCGGTTTCGCACCCGCCAGTGATCCCCGTTTCGTCATGGTGGTGGTGATCAACGAGCCAAAAGGCAGCGCCTATTATGGCGGCGCCGTGGCGACCCCACCGTTTGCAGAGGCCATGGGCGGGGTGCTGCAGCTCTTCAATATTCGTCCCGATGCGGTGCCGCCAGCGGTGCCCACCAAACTTGCCCGTACGGAGGCTTCTCTTGTCCCGCGCACTTGATGCATTACTGCGCCCCTTCGGTATCCAGGCGCCGGCGCTCACCCTGACCGATATCCAGCTGGATAGTCGGCGGGTTGGCCCCGGCTCGCTTTTCGTGGCCATTCGTGGTCATCAGGTGGATGGCAGACGGTTTATCGAACAGGCGGTGGCTCAGGGAGCGACCGCTGTTGTGTTTGAGGAGGATGGTGAATTTATCCCACCATCGACTCCGGTTCCCTGTATCGGGATGCGGGATCTGCCCGCTCACCTCTCTGCTCTTGCGGGCTATTTCTACGATCAGCCAGCCCAAAAATTGGATCTGGTCGGGATCACCGGCACCAACGGCAAGAGCACTACAGCACTGCTGGTCGCCAACTGGCGCACCCTGCTGGGTGGCAAGGCGGGTGTGATGGGCACCATCGGCAACGGCCTGTTTGGCAATTTGATCGAAGCGGAAAATACCACCGGCAGTGCCGTGCAGGTGCAAGCCAATCTGGCAGCGCTGCAAGCGCAGGGGGCGGATCTGGTGGCGATGGAAGTTTCAAGCCACGGTCTGGTACAGCACCGTGTTGCCGCACTGCCGTTTGCCGCTGCCGTTTTCACCAACCTGAGCCGGGATCACCTCGACTACCACGGCACCATGGAAGCCTATGGCGCGGCCAAAGAGCAGTTGCTGCAACTGGTCGATGAGTCGAATGCAGTGATCAACCGCGATGACGAGCTGGGTGCCAAGTGGCTCGAGAAATACCCGGCAGCGGTGGCCTTCAGTGTGGATGGCCCGATTGAACACCATTCTGGCCGTCAATTAACGGCGCAGCAGCTTGATTTTCACCAGCAAGGTTTTCGCGCGCAGATTAACTCCAGCTGGGGGAATGGTGTATTATCCGCCCCCTTGCTCGGGCGCTTCAACGTCAGCAATGTGCTGGCCGCGATGGGCGTGATGCTGGCGCTCGGTTACGACTTCAACGAACTGCTTGCTACAGCGCCTCAATTGCAGCCGGTGACCGGCCGCATGGAGTGCTTTGGCGGTGGTGATACGCCGCTGGCGGTGGTCGATTACGCCCACACCCCGGATGCGCTGGAGAAGGCATTGCAGGCCCTGCGGGTGCACTGCACAGGGCAGCTCTGGTGTCTGGTCGGTTGTGGTGGCGACCGCGATCGCGGCAAGCGCCCCATGATGGCCGCCATGGCCGAGCAGTATGCGGATCGCGTGATCCTGACCGACGACAATCCCCGTACCGAGGAGCCGGCCCGGATCATGGCCGACATGGTGGCGGGTCTTCGCGATCCTGCTGCGGTGCAGGTGGAGCACGACCGGGTCAAGGCGATTGCGCTGGCCATCGGTCAGGCGAGCAAACAGGACATCATCCTGGTGGCCGGTAAGGGTCACGAGGATTATCAGATCATTGGAACCGACAAGCGGCACTACAGCGACCGGGAAACCGTTGCGGCCGCCTTGCACACATTATTGGAGTCATTCAAATGATGACCCTCAGGCTTGCCGAGCTGGCGCAGGTACTCGATGCCCGTCTGATTGGTAACGATGGCGAGATCACCGTCGTCAGTACCGACACCCGCACACTGGGCGCGGGTGCCCTGTTCGTTGCCCTGCGCGGCGAGCGCTTCGATGCCCACGATTTTTGCGAGCAGGCCGTTCAGGCAGGGGCCTCTGCCCTGCTGGTCGAGCGTGAGCTGCCGTTGGCCATCCCCCAGCTGGTGGTGACCGACACTCTGAAAGGACTGGGCCGCCTCGGCAAACTGGTGCGCGAGCGCATCAACCCGAAAGTGCTGGCCATTACCGGCAGCTGCGGCAAGACCACGGTGAAGGAGATGGCAACCGCCATCCTGCGCAACGAAGGGGAAGTACTGGCCACCGCTGGCAACTTCAACAACGAGGTGGGCGTGCCGCTCACCCTGCTGCGCCTCGAGCCGCAGCACAAGTTTGCGGTGATGGAGCTGGGTGCCAACCATCCGGGCGAGATCGCCTGGACTACCTCGCTGGCCAAACCCGATGCCGCCATCATCAACAACGTGGCGGCGGCCCATCTGGAGGGCTTCGGCTCGCTGGAAGGCGTGTTTCACGCCAAGAGCGAAATCTTTGAGGGGCTGAGCGAAGGCGGCACCGCCATCGTCAATGCCGACAACGAATTCTGGCCGAAGTGGCGGGAACGCGGCATTCAGTGCGCCTTCACCATCGAAGATCAGTGCCAGCCGTTCCACGCGCGCAACCTTGTGCTCAACGAGCGAGGCTGCGCCGAGTTCGTGATGGTGACCCCGCAAGGCGAGCTGAGCCTGACTCTGGCGATCCCGGGTCGCCACAACGTGGCCAATGCGTTGGCTGCCGCCGCGGGCTGTCTGGCACTCGGCGCATCCCTCGCCGGTGTCAAGGCGGGGCTGGAGCAGATGGCTCCGGTCAAGGGGCGCTTCTGCGTGCAGCGCTGGGGCGGTCTGACCCTGGTAGATGATACCTACAATGCTAGCGTGGAGTCCGTGCTGGCGGGCATCGATGCCCTGACCGCCATGGGCGGCTTCAAGGTGCTGGTGTTTGGTGATATGCGGGAACTGGGTGAGGAGTCTGCCGAGCAACACGCCCGGGTTGGCCGTCATGCCCGCGAGTGCGGTCTGGATGCCGTGCTGACAGTGGGAGAAGAGAGTCGCCATACCGCAGATGCCGCGGCGGGCCGACATTTCGATAACAAGGC
Organism: Aeromonas sp. 97A; assembly: GCF_051919185.1. NCBI lineage: Bacteria > Pseudomonadati > Pseudomonadota > Gammaproteobacteria > Aeromonadales > Aeromonadaceae > Aeromonas > Aeromonas sp. 97A. Next base: position 4,115,689 of record NZ_JBQBFF010000001.1, read on the forward strand.
GTCGTTGTTTGAAGTGCTTGCGCAAATGATAAATACACATCAGGAAATTTCGATTCTGGTCAAAGGGGCACGTGGCTCCCGCATGGAAGATATCGTCGAGATGGTCAAAGACCGTCAGGAGTCAGCCACATGCTAGTCTGGCTGGCCGAACTGCTCACCCCGCACTTCACCTTCTTCAACGTCTTCTCCTACCTGACGTTTCGCGCCATCCTGTCGATCATCACCGGACTGGGGGTTGCCCTCTGGATGGGGCCACGCCTGATACGTCGCCTGCAGATCCTGAAGTTTGGTCAGGTGATCCGCAACGATGGTCCCGAGTCCCACCTCAGCAAGCGGGGTACCCCGACCATGGGTGGCCTGATGATCATTGCTGCGATTTTTACGTCTGTGCTGCTCTGGTGCCGCCTCGACAACCCCTATGTCTGGCTGGTGCTGTTTGTGCTGGGTGCCTATGGCGCCATCGGCTTTGCCGACGACTACCTCAAGGTGGTGCGCAAGAATACCGACGGCCTGATCGCGCGCTGGAAGTATTTCTGGCAATCCGCGGTAGCGCTGGCGGTGGCTGTGTTCCTCTATGCGACTGCAACCCATGAGGGGCAGACCCAGCTGGTGGTGCCTTTCCTCAAGGATGTGATGCCGCAGCTTGGCTTGATGTTTATCGTGCTGACCTACTTTGTCATCGTCGGTACCTCCAATGCGGTCAACCTGACCGACGGTCTCGACGGCCTGGCCATCATGCCGACCGTGATGGTGGCGGGGGGCTTTGCCCTGATTGCCTGGGCCACCGGCAACGTCAACTTTGCCAGCTACCTGCACATTCCCTACGTGCCCTATACCTCCGAGCTGGTGATCGTCTGTACCGCCATCGTCGGGGCGGGCCTAGGCTTCCTCTGGTTCAACACCTATCCGGCGCAGGTATTCATGGGGGACGTCGGTTCCTTGGCGCTGGGCGGCGCGCTTGGCACCATCGCCGTGCTGGTCCGTCAGGAGTTCCTGCTGGTGATCATGGGCGGCGTCTTCGTGATGGAGACCGTCTCGGTGATCCTGCAGGTGGGTTCCTACAAGCTGCGCGGCGTGCGGATCTTCCGCATGGCGCCGATCCATCACCACTACGAGAAGAAGGGCTGGCCGGAGCCGCGCGTCATCGTGCGCTTCTGGATCATCACCCTCGTGCTGGTGCTGCTGGGTCTTGCCACCCTGAAGGTGAGGTAAGGCCATGGTCATCATCATCGGATTGGGCAAAACCGGACTCTCCTGTGTCGACTACTTCCTCGGCCGTGGCGTGACGCCATTGGTGATGGATACCCGTGCCAACCCGCCTGGCAAGGATCAACTGCCGCCTGAGGTAGAGCTCATTCACGGTCTCGACGAGGCGCTGCTCAAGCAGGCGCACATGATTGTCGCGAGCCCGGGTATCGCGCTGGCGACCCCCGAACTGAAAGCAGCTGCCGAGTGTGGCGTGCAGATCGTCGGTGACATCGAGCTGTTTGTGCGCGAGACCCAGACCCCGGTCATCGCCATCACCGGCTCGAACGGCAAGAGCACCGTCACTACCCTGGTGGGCGAGATGATTGCCGAAGCCGGTCTCAATGTCGGTGTGGGCGGCAATATCGGCACGCCTGCGCTGGAGCTGCTCAAGCAGCCGATGGATCTCTGCGTGCTGGAGCTCTCCAGCTTCCAGTTGGAAACTACTCACAGTTTGCGTGCTGCCGCTTCCGTGGTGCTGAACCTCTCCGAAGATCACATGGATCGCTATCAGGGTATGGCTGACTACCGTGCCGCCAAGATGGAGATCCATCAGCACTCCAAACACATTCTGGTCAATCGCGACGATCCCCAGACTTTGCCCGATGTGGGTCAGGTGTGGCAGAGCTTTGGTCTCGACTGCAATGGCTATGGCCGTTGCCTGCTGGATGGTCGCTACTGGTTGACCCTGCACGGCGAACCGCTGCTGGCGGTGGACGAGATGAAGATCGTCGGTGCCCACAATCAGGCCAACGCCCTTGCGGCCATGGCGCTGTGCGATGCGGTCGGTATTCCTCGTGCGGCTCAGCTTACCGTGCTGCGTCGTTTCGAGGGCTTGCCCCATCGTGCCCGCTTCGTGCGCGAGGTGAACGGAGTGCGCTGGATCAACGACTCCAAGGCCACCAATGTGGGAGCCACGCTGGCTGCCGTTGCCGGTGTGCGCGAGTCGGTCAAGGGGCGCCTGCTGCTGCTGGCCGGTGGTCAGGGCAAGGGGCAGGATTTTGGCCCTATCCAGGCGCTGCTGGGCAACCAGATCGATCACATGTACTGCTTCGGTCAGGATGCCGAGGTGCTGCTGGCACTGGGCGAGCAGACCGAACGGGTGGCCGACCTGGCCGCTGCGGTTGCCAAAGCGGCGGCAGATGCCAAGCCCGGTGACTGGGTGCTGCTGGCGCCAGCCTGTGCCAGCCTCGATCAGTTCAAGTCGTTCGAGGTGCGCGGCGATCGCTTCACCGAAATGGTGCTGGCGCTATGAACGCCCTTCGCGCAGCCGCAGGTCTGTTCCAGCGCTGGTTGTTACCGGCGCGTCCTGCCGGTCTCTACGATCGGCAGCTGGTACTGCTTGCGCTCTCCCTGATGGCGGTCGGGGTGGTCATCGTGGCCTCGGCGTCGATCCCCGAAGGGATTGCGCTGGGGGATGACCCCTTCATGTTTGTGAAGCGTCACGCCCTGTTTCTGGTGATGGCGCTCGGTATCTCCTGGTTTGTGTTGCAGGTGCCGATGGCGCGCTGGCAACAGCACAACGGCCCCATGCTGCTGCTGGCGCTCTTGATGCTGGTGCTGGTGCTGCTGGTGGGCCGCAACGTCAACGGTGCGGTGCGCTGGTTGCCGCTTGGCCCCTTCAACCTGCAGCCTGCCGAGTTTGGCAAGCTGGCGCTGTTTGTCTATCTGGCCGGCTATCTGGTGCGGCGCCAGAGTGAAGTGCGTGAAGCCTGGATCGGCTTCCTGAAACCGCTGGCGGTGTTCGGGGTGCTGGCGGTCTTGCTGCTGTTGCAGCCGGACTTGGGTTCCACCGTAGTGATGTTCGTCACCTCGTTCGGCATGCTGTTTCTGGCCGGTGCCCGACTGGGACAGTTTTTGACTCTGATCGGCGCGGGTCTCGGCTCGGTGGTGATGCTGATCATCGTCGAGCCCTACCGGATGCGGCGGGTGACCTCTTTTATGGATCCCTGGGCCGATCCGTTCGGCAGCGGCTACCAGTTGACCCAGTCGCTGATGGCGTTTGGCCGTGGCAGCTGGTTTGGCGAAGGGCTTGGCAACTCCATCCAGAAGATGGAGTACCTGCCGGAAGCGCACACCGACTTCGTGTTTGCGATCCTCGGTGAAGAGCTGGGTTACGTCGGGGTGCTGGGCGCCCTGTTCCTGATTTTTGCGCTGGCGGTCAAGGCGCTCAAGCTGGGGCATCGCGCGCTGGTGGCCGAGCGGCTCTATGACGGTTATCTGGCGATCGGCATTGGCATCTGGTTCAGCTTCCAGACCTTCGTTAACGTCGGCGCGGCTAGTGGCATGATGCCAACCAAGGGCTTGACCCTGCCGCTGGTCAGTTACGGTGGTTCCAGTCTCATCATCATGTCGGTGGCGGTGAGCATGTTGATTCGAATCGATTTTGAGTTGCGTCAGGCGACAGCCCAGGCGCGCGTGCGGGAGGTTTAGTGAGCAAGACTCTGTTGGTGATGGCAGGTGGTACCGGTGGGCATGTGTTCCCCGGTCTGGCCGTGGCCGATCGCCTTAAGGCCCAGGGCTGGACTGTCCACTGGCTAGGCACTGCCGACCGGATGGAGGCGGAACTGGTGCCAGCCCACGGTTATCCCATCTCCTTCATCGATATTCAGGGGGTGCGTGGCAACGGCATCAAGCGACTGCTGGTGGCGCCCTATCGCATCGTCAAATCGATCTTGCAGGCGCGTCAGGTACTCAAGACCGTTCGCCCTGATGTGGTGCTCGGCATGGGCGGTTTTGCTTCCGGCCCGGGTGGCGTGGCGGCCTGGTTCTCCGGCATTCCGCTGTTGCTCCATGAGCAGAATGCTGCTGCTGGCATGACCAACAAGTTGCTGGCCCGTATCGCCAGGCGGGTTTTGATGGCATTTCCGGGCGCCTTCGCGCCGAGCCGTCGCACCGCCGTGGTCGGTAATCCAGTGCGTCCCGAAGTGGTCGCCCTGCCGGATCCGCAACTGCGCAGCGGGGACGAGCCACTGCATCTGCTGATCGTGGGTGGCAGTCTGGGGGCGCGGGTGCTCAACGAGCAGGTACCTGCTGCGGTGGCGGCATCTGGCGTGCCCATTGAAGTGCGTCACCAGTGTGGCAAGGGCAATGCCGAGACTGTCTCTGCTGCCTATGCCCAGCACGGCATCAATGCCGAGGTGAGTGAATTTATCAAGGATATGGCCAGCGCCTACGCCTGGGCCGATCTGGTGGTTTGCCGTGCCGGTGCCCTGACTGTTTCCGAAGTGGCTGCCGCCGGTGTGGCCGCCATTTTCGTGCCGCTGCCCCATGCGGTGGATGATCACCAGACCCGTAACGCCCTGACCCTGGTCGACGGCGGAGCGGCCGAGTTTCTGCCCCAGTCCGAGCTGAATACCGCGTCGCTGGCGGCGCGCCTGACCTGGTTGGCTGGTCGCAGGGAGACCCTGTTTAACATGGCGAAAGCGGCTCGCCGCGTCGCCATCATCGATGCGGCCGAGCGGGTTGCAGATGAGTGCAAACAGCTCGCAACCGGGCAGCGTGGTAAAGATTGATGAGCAAGGTTGCAGCGGTGACACCGTGCAGCCTTGTACCTGTATGTATTGATGCCGCCGTGCAGCCGCGCTTTGACGGCACATGGCCTGCGGCAGACTAAAGAGACGATTATGACCAAGGTTGAACTGGCAAAACTGCGTACTGTGATCCCCGAAATGCGTCGCGTGCGTCGCATCCACTTTATCGGCATCGGTGGTGCCGGTATGGGCGGGATCGCCGAAGTGCTTGCCAACGAAGGGTATCAGGTAACGGGTTCTGATCTGGCTCGCAACGCCGTGACCGAGCGCTTGGCCGGACTGGGCGCGCACATCTTCGTCGGCCACAGTGCCGAACACGTTGAGGGTGCCAGCGTGGTAGTGGTATCTACCGCCATCAAGCAGGACAACCCGGAGCTGCTGGCTGCCCGCGAACTGCGGATCCCGGTGGTGCGCCGCGCTGAGATGCTGGCCGAGCTGATGCGTTTCCGTCACGGTATCGCCATCGCCGGTACCCACGGCAAAACCACCACCACCAGTCTGGTGGCGAGCATCTATGCCGAAGCCGACCGCGACCCGACCTTCGTCATCGGTGGCCTGCTCAACAGTGCCGGTACCAATGCCCGTCTGGGTAGCAGCCGCTACCTGATTGCCGAAGCGGACGAGAGCGACGCCTCTTTCCTGCATCTGCAGCCGATGGTCTCTATCGTGACCAACATCGAAGCTGATCACATGGATACCTACGGCGGTGATTTCTCCAAGCTGAAGGCCACCTTCATCGAGTTTCTGCACAACCTGCCCTTCTACGGACTGGCGGTGGTCTGCATCGATGATCCGGTGATCCGTGGCATGTTGCCCGAGATTGCCCGTCCGACCCTGACCTACGGTCTCTCTGACGATGCGGATGTGCAGGTGCTGGATTTTGTCCAGACCACCAACCACAGCTGCTTCCGTGTTCGCCGCAAAGAAGCGGGCGAGCTGCAGGTGACCCTCAATTTGCCGGGTATTCACAACGCATTGAACGCTGCAGCGGCGATAGCTGTCGCGACAGAGGACGGTGTTAGCGATGAGGCCATCATCTCTGCTCTGGCCAAATTTGAAGGGGTCGGTCGTCGCTTCCAGCAGTATGGCGAGTTTGAAACCGGTCGCGGCAAGGCGATGCTGGTGGACGATTACGGTCACCACCCGAGCGAAGTGAAGGTCACCATCAACGCCGCCCGTGCCGGTTGGCCCGAGAAGCGTCTGGTGATGGTGTTCCAGCCGCACCGTTATACCCGCACCCGCGACCTCTACGAGGACTTCGCCGATGTGCTCTCCAAGGTAGACGTGCTGGTGATGCTGGAGGTTTATGCTGCCGGTGAGGAGCCGATCCCGGGCGCTGATGGACGGGCACTGTGCCGCTCCATTCGCTCGCGCGGCAACCTGGAACCCATCTTCGTCGCTACACCGGATGACGTGCCAGCCGTGCTGGCCGACCTGATCGGCGAGGGGGATTTGGTGTTGACTCAAGGCGCCGGGAACGTCGGGGCACTGGCCCGTCGTCTCGGAGAGATGAAATTGAGCATAGATAGCATGAAATCTGGCGCCTGAGGGCCCAATGAGTATTTTGACCGCCAAGCCGGGGCCTATATAATGGCGAACCGGTCTGTCAAAGGCCGGTTTAGCGCGTTACACGGGGATCGATCGGGTGGAGGCAAGGGCACAGGGGCGCACCAAGGGTGGCTTCATCGCAGGGGTAGCGTTTTTCCTGCTGGTGATATGGGGCTGCTACCGGACGGCGCTGGATGTTAAAGGTTGGCTGACAGATGCCAACCGGTTGCCCATGAGCGAGCTGTTGCTGCAGGGGCAACACCAGTATTTGCAAACCGAAGAGCTGCGGATGGCCGTGCTGGATGGCGCCGAGCTGCGCAACTTCTTCGAATTGGACGTCAACGAATTGCAGGCAAGGCTCAATGCCCTGCCATGGGTGGCCTCGGTCTCGGTACGAAAGAAGTGGCCGAACAAGATCAAGATCTACCTCACGGAACAAGATGTGGCGGCGCGCTGGAATGGCAACCGCTTCGTCAACACCAAGGGCAAGGTATTCAGTGCCCCGGATCGGGTCAAGACGCCGCTGTTGCAGCTGTCAGGGCCGGATGACCAGGCCGCCCGGGTGTTGAAAGAGAGTCGGCAGTACGAGTCGCAACTGGCTGCCAAGGGATACAAGTTGCTGGGGGTGAATCTGACCCCCCGCCATGCCTGGGAACTGACCCTGGATGGCAATATCAAGCTGTTCCTGGGACGCAATGACATTGCGCTCCGGTTGCAGCGGTTTATCGATGCCTTCCCGGTTATCGAACCCCGTGCGCAAGTCGCCTACGTGGATCTTCGATATGACACCGGAATGGCAGTTGGCTGGAAGAAGAGCGAAGAGAAAGTGCATGACCAACACCGCAGATAGGAATTTGATTGTCGGACTGGATATCGGCACAACCAAGGTGGCGGTTCTGGTCGGGGAAGTATTGCCGGACGGTGAACTGAACGTCATCGGTATGGGCAGTCACGCTTCTCGCGGAATGGAGAAGGGCGGGGTCAATGACCTCGACTCCGTGGTCAAGTCACTGCGCCGCGCGGTGGAAGAGGCCGAGATGATGGCAGATTGCCAGATCAGCTCGGTCTATCTGGGGTTGTCCGGCAAGCATATCGACTGCCGTAACGAGACCGGCATGGTGCCCATCTCCGATGAAGAGGTGACCCAGGAGGATGTGGATAACGTGATCCACACCGCCAAGTCGGTTCGCCTCTCCGATGAGCTGCGTGTGCTGCATGTGCTGCCTCAGGAGTTTGCCATCGATTATCAGGAAGGGATCAAGAATCCGGTTGGCCTCTCCGGTGTGCGGATGGCAGCCAAGGTTCACTTGATCACCTGCCACAACGACATGGCCCGCAACATTGAGAAATGCGTGGAGAAGGTCGGCTTGCGTGTGGATCAACTGATCTTCTCCGCGCTGGCCTCCAGCTATGCCGTGTTGACCGAAGACGAGAAAGAGCTGGGTGTCTGCGTGGTGGACATCGGTGGCGGCACCATGGATATGTCGCTGTTTACCGGCGGTGCCCTGCGCCACACCAAGGTGATCCCGTACGCTGGCAGCACTGTGACCAGCGACATCGCCTACGCCTTTGGCACGCCGCCGCTCGACGCGGAAGCGATCAAGGTCCGCTACGGTTGCGCCCTCGGCCGTCTGGTCAGCAAGGAAGACAATATTGAAGTACCCAGTGTCGGCGGTCGCCCGGCGCGCAGCCTGCAACGGCAGACACTGGCTGAAGTGATTGAGCCCCGTTACACCGAGTTGCTCTCCATGGTGAATGATGAGCTGGTGCGGGTACAAAGCGAGTTGAAAGCGCAGGGGGTCAAGCATCAGCTGGCAGCCGGTGTGGTCTTGACCGGCGGCGCTGCCCAGATTGAAGGCATTGTGGAGTGTGCAGAGCAGATCTTCCAGAGCCAGGTCCGGGTGGGAGAGCCCATGAACATACGTGGTTTGAGTGATTACGTGCAGGCACCGGTGTACTCGACTGCGGTCGGGTTGCTGCAATATGGCCGCACCCATCAAGCCACAGGTAGCAACAAAGAATATGCCGCCAAGGCAAGCGTCGGTGGCCTGGTCAAACGGGTTAGCAACTGGCTGCGTGGCGAGTTCTAAGAATTTTGCTGAGTCAGGCAAATAAAGCGGAGAGACAACATGTTTGAATTTATGGATAGCCACACTGACGAAGCCGTCATTAAAGTGATCGGTGTAGGTGGCGGCGGCGGTAACGCTGTCGAGCACATGGTTCGTCAAAATATTGAGGGTGTTGAGTTCATTACCGTCAACACCGACGCCCAGGCACTGCGTAACTCCAGCGCCAACACTACCCTGCAGATCGGCGGTGGTATCACCAAGGGTCTGGGTGCCGGCGCCAATCCGGAAGTGGGTCGTGATGCGGCCATGGAAGATCGTGAAGCACTGCGTGAGCTGCTGACCGGTTCCGACATGGTGTTCATCGCCGCCGGTATGGGTGGTGGTACCGGTACCGGTGCTGCGCCGATCGTGGCCGAAGTGGCGCGCGAGATGGGCATCCTGACCGTTGCTGTGGTGACCAAGCCGTTCTCCTTCGAAGGGAAGAAGCGGATGGGCTTCGCCGCGCACGGTATCGAAGAGCTCTCCAAGAACGTCGACTCCCTGATCACCATCCCCAACGACAAGTTGCTGAAGGTGCTGGGTCGCGGTATCTCCCTGCTGGATGCCTTCAAGGCGGCCAACGATGTACTGCTTGGCGCGGTACAGGGCATTGCCGAGCTGATCACCCGCCCGGGCTTGATCAACGTCGACTTCGCGGACGTACGTACCGTAATGCGTGAAATGGGTACTGCCATGATGGGTACCGGTTCCGCCTCTGGTGATGACCGTGCCGAAGAAGCGGCCGAGAAAGCCATCTCCAGCCCGCTGCTGGAAGATGTGGATCTGGCTGGTGCCCGTGGCATCTTGGTCAACATCACCGCCGGTATGGACATGACCATCGAAGAGTTCGAAACCGTGGGTAACGCGGTCAAGGCCTTCGCTTCCGAGAACGCCACTGTAGTTGTGGGTACCGTAATCGATCCGGAAATGCACGACGAGCTGCGTGTGACCGTGGTTGCTACCGGTATCGGTGCCGAGCGCAAGCCGGACATCACTTTGGTCAAGAGCAGCCAGGTGCAAGAGCGCCCGGTGCGTCAGCCGCTGGTTAGCGACATGATGCAAGGCCGCGTGATGGACGAAGCCCCAGCCAAGGTGGTCAACGCCGAGCCGCAAGCTCGTCGTGAACCGGATTACCTGGATATTCCGGCGTTCCTGCGCAAGCAAGCTGATTAAGCCTTATATGGCTCTCGTTTGTTTGTTGTTCAAGGAATGTGCTAAGATGGCCTGCCAACGACCATCTGGTCCGGATTTTAAGCTGTTTAGGGTACACCCATGATTAGACAAAGAACCTTGAAAACGAGTGTACAGGCGACTGGTGTCGGCCTGCATTCGGGCCGGAAAGTCACCATGACGTTCCGTCCGGCGCCTGTGAACACAGGGATCGTTTACTTGCGTACCGACCTGAATCCTGTGGTGGAGCTGCCAGCCAATGCCGATCAGGTGCGCGATACCGTGCTCTGTACCGCTCTGGTCAACGAAGCCGGTGTCCGTGTCTCTACCATTGAGCACCTCTCTGCCGCGCTGGCCGGAATGGGGATCGACAACCTCTATGTCGAGGTTGACGCGCCCGAGATCCCGGTGATGGACGGCAGTGCGCATCCCTTTATCTACCTGCTGCAGGAAGTCGGGATCCGTGAGCAGAATGCTGCCAAGCAGTTTGTGCGGATCAAAAAGAGCATCCGGGTTGAAGACGGCGACAAGTGGGCGGAATTCCACCCCTACCGCAACGGCTTCAAGATGGATCTCGAGATCGATTTCCAGCATCCGGTCTTTGAAGGGCGCAATCAGCGTTGCGTACTGGACTTCTCCGGTGCCTCCTTCGTGAAAGAGATCAGCCGTGCCCGTACCTTCGGGTTCATGCGCGATATCGAGTACCTGCGTTCCCAGAACCTGGCGCTGGGCGGAAGCCTGGAAAACGCCGTGGTACTGGACGACTATCGGGTGCTGAACGAAGACGGTTTGCGTTATGAGGACGAGTTCGTCAAGCACAAGATGCTGGACGCGATCGGTGACCTCTATATGTGTAACCGCAGCATCATCGGTGAGTTCCGTGCCTACAAGACCGGACATGCCCTGAACAACAAGCTGCTGCGTGCCTTGCTGGCCGAGCAGGAGGCGTGGGAACTGGTGACCTTCGAGGGTGAGGGCGACAAAGCGCCTATCGCTTACTACGATAACGGTCTGGTTCTGGCCTGATAGCTGTGCAACGGAACGTCGGTCCTCTCTCCGCACCGACGTTCCGTCATTTGTTTACTCCATCCTTTAATACCGATTATCTCCCGGTTTTATTTCCCGTGCAGGCTCCTGGCCGCACCTGACCGAGCAGACTGATTTCTATGAGCATTACCCTGATCCTCCATGGCAAGCAGCGACGCAAGTTGCACCTGCCCAAACAACGTCTGGCCTGGGTCGGCGGTATTCTCTTCTCCCTGTTGGCCCTTGGTGGTGGTTGGCTCTGGCAGAGCTGGCACCAGAAAATGGAGGCGCTGGAAGTGGCGCTTGCCGTTGCCGAGCAACAGTCCGTCGACCAGAGTGGCGACGAAGCCCGTGAACAGTTGGCAATGCTGGCTGCTCAGGTAGGCACCATGCAGGGCCAGCTTGGCCGTCTCAATGCCCTCGGCGAACGATTGACCGAGCAGGCCGATCTCGATCCCGACGAGTTCAATTTCAAAGAGCTGCCCCCCATGGGCGGCCCTTCTTATGATGAAGAGCTGGAAGTGAGCCTCAACGAGCTGCAAGCCTCGATGAAGCACCTCAGCCAGCAGCTCAGCAGCCGTGAAGAGCAGCTGTCGGTACTTGAATCTTTCATCATGAATCACCATATCACCGATGCCGGTTTTATTTCCGGCACGCCAGTCAAACAGGAGCGAGTTTGGGTCTCGTCCGGGTTTGGTGGACGGGTCGATCCGTTCAATGGGCGTGCCAAGATGCACAAAGGGGTCGATTTCCGTGGCAAACCCGGAACCCCGATTCTGGCCACCGGGCCCGGCATTGTCAGCTGGGCGGGCCGTCATCCGGAATTTGGCAATATGGTGGAGATTAATCACGGCAATGGCCTGGTCACCCGCTATGCCCACAACTCCAAGTTGCTGGTCGAGGTGGGCACCCTAGTTGATCAGGGTCAGAAGATTGCCTTGATGGGACGCACCGGTCGCGCGACCGGGGTCCATCTGCATTACGAAGTGTTGAAAGATGGTCGTCAGGTCAACCCCGCACGCTTTCTCAGTGCCAGACGGGGTTAGGTTTTTTTCTTCAGGTTCCAGTGACGGAACGCTTTTATAACCAGAAATAGTTGGTACCCATGATTAGCACACTGCTTACCAAGATTATCGGCAGCCGGAACGACAGAACGCTCAAGGCTTTGCGCAAAATTGTAAAACAGATCAATGCCATGGAGCCGCAGTTCGAAGCTCTCTCCGATGCCGAGTTGCAGGCCAAAACGGCTGAATATCGTCAGCGTATCGAGCAGGGTGAGACCCTGGAGCAGTTGCTGCCGGAAGCGTTCGCGACCGTGCGTGAAGCCTCCAAGCGGGTGTTCGGCATGCGTCACTTCGACGTGCAGCTGATCGGCGGCATGGTGCTGAACTCCAACCGCATCGCAGAAATGAAGACCGGTGAAGGTAAAACCCTGACCGCAACCCTGCCAGCTTACCTGAATGCCCTGAGTGGCCGTGGTGTGCACGTGGTAACGGTGAACGACTATTTGGCCAAGCGTGATGCAGAGGCGAACCGCCCGCTGTTCGCCTTCCTCGGCATGACCGTCGACTGCAATGTGCCCGGTATGGATGCGTCCCAGAAGCGTGACGCCTATGCCGCCGACATCACCTACGGTACCAACAACGAATTCGGTTTCGACTACCTGCGCGACAACATGGCGTTCTCGCCAGAGCAGCGCGTACAGCGTCCGCTCAACTACGCGCTGGTGGATGAGGTGGACTCGGTGCTTATCGATGAAGCCCGTACTCCGCTCATCATCTCCGGCCCGGCCGAAGACAGCTCCGAGCTCTATATCCGCGTCAACAAGCTGATCCCGCTGCTGGTCAAGCAGGACAAGGAAGACACCGAAGAGTACACCGGCGACGGTCACTACACAGTAGACGAGAAGAACCGTCAGGCGCTGCTGACCGAAAACGGTCAGATCTTCGTGGAAGAGCTGCTCAAGAAAGAGGGGCTGCTGGACGAGAACGATTCCCTGTTCTCCGCCTCCAACATCAGCCTGCTGCACCACGTCAATGCAGGTCTGCGTGCTCACACCCTGTTCGAGCGCAACGTGGACTACATCGTCCAGAAAGACGAAATCGTCATCGTTGACGAGCACACCGGTCGTACCATGCCGGGTCGTCGCTGGTCCGATGGTCTGCATCAGGCCGTTGAAGCGAAGGAAGGGGTGAAGATCCAGAACGAGAACCAGACGCTGGCATCCATCACCTTCCAGAACTACTTCCGTCTCTACAACAAGCTGGCGGGGATGACAGGTACTGCAGATACTGAAGCCTTTGAATTCCAGCAGATTTATGGCCTGGATACCGTGGTTATCCCGACCAACAAGCCGATGGTGCGCAAGGACATGGGCGATCTGGTCTACCTGACCGCCAATGAGAAGTATGCCGCCATCATCGAAGATATCCGTCAGTGCGTGGCCAAGGGCCAGCCTGTACTGGTTGGTACCGTCTCTATCGAGAACTCCGAGCTGCTCTCCGGCATCCTGACCAAGGAGAAGATCCCGCACAAGGTGCTGAACGCCAAGTTCCACGCCATGGAAGCGGAGATCGTCGCCCAGGCCGGTCAGACTGGCGCTGTCACCATCGCCACCAACATGGCCGGTCGTGGTACCGACATCGTGTTGGGCGGCAACTGGCAAGCAGAGATTGCCAAGCTGGAGAACCCGACCAGCGAGCAGATTGCCGAGCTGAAAGCCGCCTGGCAGGTGCGTCACGATGCGGTGCTGGCCGCTGGTGGTCTGCACATTATCGGCACCGAGCGTCACGAATCCCGTCGTATCGACAACCAGCTGCGCGGCCGTTCCGGTCGTCAGGGTGACCCGGGTTCCTCCCGTTTCTACCTCTCCATGGAAGATACCCTGATGCGGATCTTCGCCTCCGATCGCGTGACCGGCATGATGAAGAAGCTGGGCATGGAAGAGGGCGAAGCCATCGAGCACCCGTGGGTCACCAAGGCGATCGAAAACGCCCAGCGCAAGGTGGAAGGTCGCAACTTCGACATCCGCAAGAGCTTGCTGGAGTTTGATGACGTGGCCAACGATCAGCGCAAGGTGGTCTACGAGCAGCGCAACGAGCTGCTGGATACCAACGACATCTCCGAGACTATTCACGTTATCCGTGACGACGTCTACGGCGCGGTGATCGACGAGTACATCCCGCCCCAGTCTCTGGAAGAGATGTGGGATGTGCCGGGTCTGGAAGCGCGCCTGAAGGCGGACTTCGCGCTGGATCTGCCGCTGCAACAGTGGTTGGCGGAAGATGACAAGCTGTACGAAGAGAAGCTGCGCGAGCGCATTCTGGACGAAGCCACCAAGCTCTATGCCCACAAGGAGGAGCTGGTCGGCAAAGAGGTGCTGCGCAACTTCGAGAAAGCGGTGATGCTGCAAACCCTGGATGGTCTGTGGAAAGAGCATCTGGCGGCCATGGATCACCTGCGTCAGGGCATCCATCTGCGCGGTTATGCCCAGAAGAACCCCAAGCAGGAGTACAAGCGCGAATCCTTCGATCTGTTCACCCAGATGCTGGAAACCCTCAAGCGCGACGTGGTCAGCATCCTGAGCCGTGTTCAGGTGCAGGAGCGCGATGTGGAAGCGATGGAAGAGCAGCAGCGCCAGCAGGCGGAAGCCGCTCCCCGCACCTATACCCACGCCGCTGCCGAGAGCCAGCTGGCCGATGAACAGGCCGCAGGCGAAGAGGGTCACACCACTTTCGTGCGCGACGAGCAGAAGGTTGGTCGCAACGATCCCTGCCCGTGCGGTTCCGGCAAGAAGTACAAGCACTGCCACGGTCAGTTGACCTGATCGACGCTATGCCATAACAGGCGGGCCAAGTGCCCGCCTTGTTATTGGTGGCAACAAGCGAACAGAGGTAATTGATGGAACAGAAAAAACGGATCTGGGTGGCGGTTGGCGTCATCGAGAATGAACGGGGCGATATCTTCATCGCCAGACGCTCCTCCGATCGCCATCAGGGGGATCGCTGGGAGTTTCCCGGTGGCAAGGTGGAGTCGGGCGAGGATCTGCTCACCGCACTGGATCGGGAGCTGTGGGAAGAGATCGGTATTCGGGTTTTGGACTGTGCCCCCTTTATGGAACTGCAGCACGACTACCCCGAGAAGCAGGTATTGCTGGATATCTGGAAGGTGACCCGTTTCAGCGGTGAGCCGTTCGGCAAAGAGGGGCAGGAGTGTCTGTGGGTGCCGGTGGCCGAGCTGCACAATTACCACTTCCCCGATGCCAACGGTCCGATTGTCGCGCGGCTTCAAGGCCTGCTGGCTTGAACCGGTTGCAACAACAAGCATGAAAAAGGGCCAATCGGCCCTTTTTTCATATTGCAGAGGTGGGTGATCTGGTGCTTATAGCCACTGATCGCCCTCTTCCGGTTCCTGCAGCAGATCCGGGTTGATCTCCCCCGGGATCCGCTTCTCTTCATCGGCCCATTCGCCGAGATCGATCAGCTGGCAGCGCTTACTGCAGAAGGGGCGGAACGGACTCTGCGGGCCCCATTCCACTTCGCTCTGACAGGTCGGACACTTTACCTTGGTGACCATAAGCCCTCCTTAGCAGCAGGCGAGCTGGAACGGCACATCGCCAATCGGCTGTTCTGCGGTGGGCAGAAAGCGCAGGGCGAAGCGGTTCTTGTGGCCGCTCAGGGTTGGGTAGCAGAACAGATTGCCCGGCAGCTTGATGCGGATCAGCTCGGCGCTCTCGGCGGTGTCCTGGAAGAAACCGTTGCTGGCAACCTGCTCACTGAAGCTGCCTGATTCGCGCCACAGGCGCAGCAGCAGAGTGATGGCATTCATCAGCAGATTGATATCGCTCAGCCAGCCCTGCATCTGCTGGTGACGGGTGATGGCCGGGGTACCGAGCCAGTGGTGCAGCTGCGGCACATCGAAGGCACACAGGCCACCCGGGATGGAGAAGCGCTGGCGGATGGAGCCGAGCAGACGATCCTCTTTCAGGCGGGCACCTGGGCGTGGCGAGTTGAGCAGGTTGCGAGAGAGCTGGCTGCTCTCTTGCTGCATCAGTTTGATCTGCTCCAGATCGACATCGGGCAGGCTGGCCCAGTGGCTCAGACGCTGGCCGAGACGCTCCAGATCCTTGATGAGGTCGGCGCGCAGGTCACCACGCTCCAGCAACTCCTGCAGATCGAACAGCCCTTTGAAGAAGGCGATATGTGCCCAGGATTGTTCACTCTCCAGATTGTCGCGGATCTGGGAAAACAGGGACTCCAGACGAAGATAGGTCCGGCTTTTTTCATTGAGGGGGAAATCGTAAATCATGCCTAATCCTGGCCAGCCATAAACCGGCCTAGTGTACTCACACTTGGCGGCCTTGTTGAGAGGCAATTGCCAGATATGTCTCGTGCAGCGCCAAAATCCGCGTTTTAATCGCCATTTCACTGCCATTGTGGTTTTCGATGACATCATCCGCCGCAGCGAGGCGTTCCACCCGACTCGCTTGGGCCGCGATGATGGCACGGGCCTGCTCGGCCGATACCCCATCCCGGCGGCAGGTGCGCTCAATCTGGGTCGCTTCATCCACATCGATCACCAGCACCCGATTGGCGAGGCCGGTGAGTTTGTTCTCCACCAGCAGCGGCACCACCAGCAGGCAGTAAGGTGAACTGGCTGCGGCACATTGGCGCTGCATTTCGCTGCGAATAAGCGGGTGAAGCAGGGCATTGAGCCACTCCTTGGCCTGCGGGTCGCTGAAGACCCGCTCACGCAGGGCGCGACGGTCGAGTTGACCGCTAGGTTCAATCACATCAGGGCCAAAATGGTCGGCGATGGCGGCAAGGGCCGGGGTGCCCGGCTCGACCACTTCGCGGGCGATCACATCGGCATCCACCACCTCGATACCCAGCGCGGCAAACTGATTGGCGATAGTGGTCTTGCCGCTGCCGATACCACCTGTGATAGCAACTACATACATGGGGGGCCTCTTGCTCAAAGCAGGGTAGAGAGATACCAGCGGGTGATGGTATCGCCCCACAGCAGGGCGATCCAGCCCGCGATGGCGAGGTAGGGGCCGAAGGGGATAGGCTTGCCCTGATGGTGTTTGTGCAAGGCGATCAGGCTGATGCCGATCACGGCGCCGACCAGAGATGAGAGCAGCAGAATTATGGGCAGCGCCTGCCAACCGAGCCAGGCGCCCAGCGCCGCCAGCAGCTTGAAGTCGCCATAACCCATTCCTTCTTTGCCGGTGAGCAGTTTGAAAGCCCAGTAGAGGCTCCAGAGCACCAGATAGCCCGCCATGGCGCCGATCACTGCATCAGCCAAGGGGACGAAGCCACCTGCCAGATTGAACAGCAGCCCGCCCCACAGTAGTGGCAGGGTGAGCTGGTCGGGCAGCAACATCTTGTCGAGATCGATAAAGGTGAGGGCGACCAGCACCCAGGTCAGCAACAGGGCGGCCAACGTACCCCAGCCCGGCGTTATGACCATGGCTACGGCCACCGATAGCAGGGCGGTCAGCAGCTCTACCAGCGGATAGCGGGCCGAGATGGGGGCCTGACAGTCGCGGCAACGCCCTTTGAGCCAGAGCCAGCTCAACAGCGGGATGTTCTCCAGCGCAGTGATGGCGTGGCCACAGTGAGGGCATGCGGAGCGGGGGACCATCAGGTTGTAGCGCTCTGGCGCGATGGCCTCCTCATCGGGGGCGAAGTAGCTGTGATACTCGGTCTGCCACTCCCGCTCCAGCATGATGGGCAAGCGGTGGATCACTACGTTAAGGAAGCTGCCGATCATCAGGGAGAAAAGAAAAACCAGCGAGAAGTAGAGCCAGGGCAAGCCGTGAGCCAGCTCGAGAAGAAGTGTCATAACCAACCGTCAGTTATTGGATGAGGGGGAGGGCATGGTTGTGGTGCCATGCCCTGATGAATCAGCCTACCACTTCGCCAAGCTTGAAGATGGGCAGGTACATGGCAATAACCATACCGCCGACCAGCACCCCGAGCACCACCATGATGAGGGGTTCCAGCAGGCTGGTGAGGCCATCGACCAGATCATCCACCTCCTGTTCGAAGATGGTGGCGACCTTGGAGAGCATATCATCGATGGCACCGGACTCCTCACCGATCATCACCATCTGGATCACCATGTCAGGGAAGAGATCGACGGTGCGCATCGCCACGTTGATCTGCATGCCCGCCACCACCTCGTTGCGAATGGCCATGACCGCGGTGCGATAGACATAGTTGCCGGAGGCCCCTGCCGCCGAAATCAGCGCATCCACCAGCGGGATACCGGCGGAGAAGGTGGTCGACAGGGTGCGTGCAAAGCGAGCCATCGCCGCCTTGTGCAGGATCATTCCGACCACCGGAATGGTGAGGACGAACTTGTCGGTATTGTCTTTCACCTTCTGGGAGGCCCGCCAGGCCCGCACATAGAGGAAGATGCCAAGGGCGGTGCCACCAAAGAAGACATACCACCAGTTCTGCATAAAGCGGGAGATGCCGATAACAAACTGGGTGAACACCGGCAGCTCGGCACCGAAGCTCTTGAAGATATCCTCGAACTGCGGAATGACGAACAGCAGCAGGATGGAGGTGACCACGATGGCGACCAGAATGACCATGGTGGGGTAGAACATCGCCTTCTTGATCTTCGACTTGAGCGCTTCCGACTTTTCCCGGTAAGTGGCGATACGGTCGTAGATGGTCTCCAGTGCACCGGATTGCTCACCGGCTTCCACCAGATCGCAGTAGAGATCATCGAAATAGAGAGGATGGCGGCGCAGCGCCTCCGACATGGGGGTACCGGTCTCCACATCGGCGGCAATCTGCCCCATCAGCTCGCGCATCGAGGCTTTCTCGTGGCTGCGGGCGATAATCTGCAGGCTCTGCACCAGCGGTACACCGGCGGAGAGCATGGTGGTGATCTGGCGTGAGACGATGGCGATATCCATTGGTTTGATCTTGGCGCCGCCCTTGGAGAAGAGCCCCTGGGATTTCTTGGCTACCTTGGTGACGTTGACTCCCTGCTTGCGCAGTTCTGTCTTGACGGTGTTGATGCTGTCGGCCTGCAGCTCGCCGGAGACCTTCTGCCCCTTGCGATTAACCCCGTGCCAGCGGAAGGCGAAGACTTTCTTGGGGGCATTGTTCTTTTTCGTTAGGGTTGCCATCTTTGCATCCTGCAATGGGGTTAGTTGTCAGAGTCGGACTCTGCACGTCACCAACTTGGTCAAGGTGCCCGACTGGCTTGATGCCTGCGGGGTACTGATAGGGTGGGTGGTACCTTCTTGGCGCCAGCCCGGTCACTTTAATACCTGATTATTCTGTCGTTCGGGTTGTCATCTATTCCGTGTTCGTGAACGACGAATTCGCTCTGCCAGCCAAACCGTCGGGTCGTTCCGTCATACGGATCAGTTGGTGGTGACCCTGTTGACCTCAGCCAGACTGGTGACCCCGAGCCGGGCCTTCTCCAGTCCCGAGGTACGTAAGGTACGCATCCCCTCTTTCTGCGCGATAGCTGCGATTTGCAGGGAGTTGGCCCCCTGCATGATCAATTTGGCGATGTTCTCCGACATCAGCATGATTTCGTAGATGCCGACCCGCCCCTTGTAGCCGCCGGAACACTCCTTGCAACCGACCGGTTTGAACAGTCGCAGCCCGGCTGCCAGCTGCTGCGGCGTAAAGCCCAGCTCCAGCAGTTCGGCTTCCGGCACCACTTCCGGCGCCTTGCAGTGGTCGCACAGTTTACGGGCCAACCGCTGGGCCATGATCAGGGTCACCGAGGAGGCGATGTTGAAGGCGGGCACCCCCATGTTCATCATCCGGGTCAGGGTCTCGGCGGCGGAGTTGGTATGCAGGGTGGAGAGCACCAGGTGGCCGGTCTGGGCCGCCTTGATGGCGATCTCGGCGGTTTCGAGATCGCGAATTTCCCCCACCATCACCACATCCGGATCTTGTCGCAAGAAGGAGCGCAGGGCGCTGGCGAAGGTGAGCCCCGCCTTGGGGTTGACCTGCACCTGGTTGACGCCGGGCAGGTTGATCTCCACCGGATCTTCGGCGGTAGAGATATTTACCTCGGTGGTGTTGAGAATATTGAGGCCGGTATAGAGCGAGACTGTTTTGCCCGAGCCGGTGGGGCCGGTCACCAGGATCATCCCCTGTGGTTTCGAGAGGGCGCGCAGGTACTGCGCCTTCTGTCGGTCATCAAAGCCGAGTTGCTCGATATTGAGGCGTGCCGCCGAGGAGTCGAGCAGACGGATAACGATCTTCTCGCCCCACATGGTGGGCAGGGTATTAACCCGCATATCCATCGACTTGTTGCGCGACAGCTTCAGCTTGATGCGGCCATCCTGTGGCAGCCGCCGCTCGGCAATATCGAGCCGCGCCATGACCTTGAGGCGGGCGGAGAAACGGTTGGAGAGGTTGACCGGCGGCGTAGCGATTTCATGCAGAATGCCGTCGATGCGAAAGCGGACCCGATACTTGAACTCATAGGGCTCGAAGTGCAGGTCGGAGGCACCGCGCTTGATGGCGTCCATCAGGATCTTGTTGATGTACTTGACGATGGGAGCATCGTCATCGGCGGTATTGACGCTCTCGTCCAGCCGGCTGTTTTCGTCGGAGACCTCGAGATCCGAAATTTCGGACTCGTCGATATCCTCCATGCCGAGGGCGTCATTTTCGCTCTCCAGCAGCTTGCCGATGGCGGCGGTGAGCTTGTTCTCCTCCACCAGCAGGGCTTCCGTATGAAGACCGAAGCTGAAGCCAAAGTCCTCCAACGCCGAGACATTGGTCGGATCCGACATGGCGATATAGAGGGTGTGGCCCTGGGTGTAGATGGGCAGGACGTGGTGTTTCTCAATCAGCTTCTGATTGAGGTACTTCTGCGGGATCTCGGCCAAATCGAAGGCGGCAAGATCCAGCAGAGGTACCCCATACTCCAGCTCGCAAAAATCGGCGAGCGCCTTGCTGTCGAGGATCTCGTTCTCTATCAGAAATGTCACAAAGGGTTTGCGCTGGGCCTTGGCCTGGCTCAGATAGCGCTGGGAGTCCTCTTCACTGATCAGTGAAGAGGCGGCCAGGCTTAACGCCAGGCCGCTATTAGGACTAGAGGTCATGCGTTAACAGAGACCGCCTGCTTCACATGTTCCACCCTTAACCCAGGTTACTTGGCGAGTGGTAGTATTGGCTGTACCGGTTAATGTAAACGCGTTGTTTGTTGCGCCAAAAGGAGCAGTGGCCCCAGTAGCTGTAATCACAACACCAGTAGCGCCACTGGCGGCCGCATCAACAGTTGCGACTATCGCCGTGTTGAATGCGCCGCTGACTGCTGAGTCACCAGCGGTGGAGCATGTTGCCATTAAGTTCGCATCCACAGTTGCTGAAGAGCCTTGGATACAAACTTCAACTGCGGTTTTTGCTGGGCCTACAGCTGAGACAACTTCAGCAAATTTAGCCCGCTTTGTATATGTTTGATACGCAGGCAGTGCTACCGCCGCCAGAATGGCCACGATTGCGACCACGATCATCAGTTCAATAAGGGTAAAACCCGATTGTTTCTTCATTTCGCTCTTCATGGAAAATATCCTTTTATCCTTGGTTCCTGGGAAGTGTCGGTGGAAAATCATCCGCACGTCAGTATCTTATCCGAGCTGTCAGGGGTGGCAACAGAGATTGCTGCCTTTGTTAACTACTTTCATGTCATTTACCAAAAACTTGATGCGAGTCATAAAATAAGTGGCTTCCTATGACTCTTTGTTACGGGTGAAAGCGGGTCCGTCATTACACTCCTTTGCTGAGGGATCCTGCATAAAGAAAAGGCGCCCATGGCGCCTTTTGCAAGTTGTTTATCCGGTTAGGTCGAGTATTTGCTCAGGCCTGCGGGGTGAATCTCACTGCTGGATAAAGCGCATGGAGAGATCGAGCGCCCGCACATGCTTGGTGAGCGCCCCGACCGAGATAAAATCGACACCGGTGGCAGCAAACTCGGCCAGAGTATCGAGGGTGACATTGCCGGAGACTTCCAGCTTGGCGCGGCCCCGATTGATGGCGACTGCTTCCCGCATCATGGTCACGTCGAAGTTGTCGAGCATCACGATATCGGCCTTTGCCGCCAGTGCCTGTTCCAGCTCTGCCAGTGATTCCACTTCCACCTCTACCGGTTTGCCCGGATTGAGATGGCGAGCCTCATTAATCGCCTCGGCAATGCCGCCGCAGGCAAGGATATGGTTCTCTTTGATGAGATAGGCGTCGTAGAGGCCGATGCGGTGATTCTTGCCGCCGCCACAGGTGACCGCGTACTTCTGGGCGGTGCGCAGCCCAGGGATGGTCTTGCGGGTGTCGAGCAGGCGGCAGTCAGTGCCCTCCAGCTCCGCCACATAGCGGGCGGTGAGGGTGGCGACGCCGGAGAGGGTCTGGACAAAGTTCAGCGCATTGCGCTCGCCAGTCAGCAGCAGGCGGGCAGGGCCATGGAGGCGGAACAGCTCCTGATTGGGGGAGAGCACTTCCCCATCCTGCACCTTCCACTCCACCTTCACTTCGCCACCGAGCTGGGCCTTCAGTTGCAGGAAGACTTCATCCACCCAAGGCTGGCCGCAGAATACTCCGGCTTCACGGGTGATGACCCGGGCGCTGGCCATCCGGTCGGCCGGGATCAGTTGTGCGGTGATATCGGCGCTGGCGTCCGGTTGGTCCAGCGCGGTGAGGGCATCGCCCAGATCTTCGAGTAGTGCGGCGCGCACGGCGCGGCTGACATCCTGTTGAAACATGCCTTATTCCTGCAAGGGTCTGAGCAGCAGTTGCCGCTCCTTTTGAACCAGCTCCAGCCGACCGAGGGCGTTCATGCCAACCAGCACTTCGTCACCGTCTGCCGCCGGATTGATAAAGATGGCCAGATCGTACAAGGTCAATGGCCCCATCGCCAGCGTTTCGATGGTGCCGTTGCCGACCCGGATCTGCCCCGCGGCAGTATTGACCTGGCTGCTGCCATGAGCGGTCAGGCCGAGCCGCTCGGCAACCTGCTGCGGGATGGTGATACGGGTGGCGCCGGTATCGAGCAGCAGTTGCACCGGCTGGCCGTTGATGGCACCCTCCAGACGATAGTGGCCGCTCTGGTCGGCCCGCAGCAACAACTCGCCGCTGGCGGTTACGCTGGGTTGGTTGCGGGAGTGAAAATAGAGGGTCAGCAGGCCCATCAAAGAGAGCCAGGCCAGTAACCACATCCAGCGTGCCGTGTGCTGCATACCCCATCCATATCGAGCGGAAGATGACTCAGCCTAACATACCATTTCCCGTTGATTCAGTGAGTTGGTGCCGGGTTGCCTATCAGGTATCTTCGTTTTCTCGCCATTTATCAGCCAACTCGAGTAGCCGATGACTCAACTCGCTTCGCAACCTTGTTTCTCTATCGATGCCGCTGGCTGGTGCCAGCAGGCGCGCCGGGTGCCTTCTCCCCATCACAACGAACGGGCCGTGCCGGATGATATCTCCCTGCTGGTGGTGCATGGCATCAGCCTGCCGCCGGGGGAGTTTGGCGGCCCCTTTATCGACGATCTCTTTATGGGGCAGCTCGACCCCGAGGCTCACCCCTATTTTGCCGGTATCCATCAGCTGAGGGTCTCGGCACACTGCCTGATCCGCCGTGATGGCGAGTTGGTGCAGTATGTGCCGTTCGGCGCACGCGCCTGGCATGCAGGTGTCTCGAGCTGGCAGGGGAGGGTGGCATGCAATGACTTCTCCATCGGCATCGAGCTGGAAGGGACTGACGAAATCCCCTACACCGAGGCTCAATACCGGGCATTGGTAGGGCTCACTCGAGCCATTTCGGAGCGCTATCCGGCCATCACCCACGAAAAAATTGTCGGCCATTGCGATATCGCGCCAGGGCGCAAGACGGATCCCGGAGCCAGTTTCCAGTGGGATTACTACCGGCAACTACTAAACAGCTAAAGTAAATATTCAAATTTAGTTTGGATTTTAAAATCAATGGCTTGCCTATCTGGCAGGCCATTTTTGTCTCTGGTTGCGCAAATGTTATTTGTGAGCGTGGTCAAGAATATTGGTCAGACCATTTTCTATGAGCTAAATCATGTTTCCCCTGCTTTACCCCTTAAGTGGTGGGGCTGATTCTTGACTCAGATCATCTTTTGAGTGGACTTTTCAAAAGGCCTCTGCTAATTTTCGCCCCATCCATAAAATTGGTAATACCAATTTAACAAAGTAGCCTCATGCCCTATCGCAAGATTACGCAACCCAAGTTGGCCGACTCCATTGTCGCCGAGCTGGAACAGATGATTCTGGAAGGCAGCCTGCAGCCGGGGCAGAAATTGCCTCCTGAGCGGGAACTCGCCATCCAGTTTCAGGTATCGCGCCCCTCCTTGCGCGAAGCCATCCAGCGACTGGAAGCGCGCGGATTGCTTTATCGCCGTCAGGGCGGCGGCACTTATGTGCAGAATGCCCTGAGCAAGGGGATCGCCGATCCTCTGTTCGAACTGCTCAGTACCCACCCGGAAGCACAGTATGACCTGCTGGAGTTTCGCCACGCGCTGGAAGGCATCTGTGCCTACTACGCGGCCTTGCGGGGAACCGGGTCTGATTTCGAGCGCATTCGTCAGGTGCAAACCACCATCGAAGAGGCGGGCCAGCTGGGCTCGCTGGTGGCCGAATCGGTAGCCGTGACCCAGTTCTATCTGGCGGTGGCCGAGGCGTCCCACAACGTGGTGCTGCTGCACCTGCTGCGGGCCATGAGCCCCATGCTCGAACAGAACATTCTGCAGAATAACGAGATTTTGAATCGCCGCCCGGGAGTGGTAGCCAAGATACGTCGCCATCGCGTGAATCTGATCGAGGCTATTCTTTCGGGGGCTCCGGAGCGGGCCAGAACAGCTTGTCATGAGCATCTGGCCTTTATCGAGGACACCTTGTTGGATATGCAGAGGGAAGACAGCCGGATCCAGCGATCCATGCGTCGGATCCGTCAGCAGGAAAACTAATCCCACAAGGCTTTATTGTCGAATGCTTGCGCCCTTCGCCGTGCAATGCCGTGCAATCACAACAACATAGGAACCAGCCATGTCTGATATCCTGAAGAACGATGTGGACCCGATAGAAACGCTGGAGTGGCTTGCCTCTCTGGAATCCCTGCTGCGTGAAGAGGGTCCGCAACGCGCTCAGTTCATCCTTGAACAGTTGGCCGAGAAAGCCCGCGTAAGCGGTGTGGACGTGGCTGCCAAGGCAAATCGCGATTACATCAACACCATCCCGTCCAGCGACGAGCCGGACTACCCGGGTGACCTGGAGATGGAACGCCGCATTCGCGCCATCATCCGCTGGAACGCCATGATGATCGTGCTGCGCGCGTCCAAGAAAGACCTGGACCTGGGTGGTCACATGTCTTCCTTCGCTTCTTCTGCGACCATCTATGATGTCTGCTTCAACCACTTCTTCCGTGCTCGCAACGAGAAGGATGGTGGCGATCTGGTTTACTTCCAGGGTCACATCTCCCCGGGCATCTACGCCCGTGCGTTTGCTGAAGGTCGTCTGACCGAAGAGCAGCTGGACAACTTCCGTCAGGAAGTGGAC
This sequence comes from Aeromonas sp. 97A, assembly GCF_051919185.1. Taxonomy (NCBI): domain Bacteria; kingdom Pseudomonadati; phylum Pseudomonadota; class Gammaproteobacteria; order Aeromonadales; family Aeromonadaceae; genus Aeromonas; species Aeromonas sp. 97A. The sequence goes on from NZ_JBQBFF010000001.1 coordinate 4,140,877, forward strand.
GGCAAGGGTATCCCTTCCTATCCGCACCCGAAACTGATGCCGGACTTCTGGCAGTTCCCGACCGTCTCCATGGGTCTGGGCCCCATCGCCGCCATCTATCAGGCTCGCTTCCTGAAGTACCTGACCGACCGTGGCATCAAGGATTGCTCCGAGCAGACCGTTTACGCCTTCCTGGGTGACGGCGAGATGGACGAGCCGGAAGCCAAGGGCGCCCTGACTGTTGCCGTGCGTGAAAAGCTCGACAACCTGGTGTTTGTGGTTAACTGCAACCTGCAGCGCCTGGATGGTCCGGTTGTCGGTAACGGCAAGGTCATCAACGAGCTGGAAGGCCTGTTCGCCGGCGCCGGTTGGGATGTCACCAAGGTTATCTGGGGTCGCAAGTGGGATGAGCTGCTGAAGAAAGACACTTCAGGCAAGCTGATCCAGCTGATGAACGAGACCGTAGACGGTGACTACCAGACCATGAAGTCCCGCGACGGTGGCTACATCCGCGAGCACTTCTTCAACCGTTATCCGGAAACTGCCGCGCTGGTCAAAGACATGACCGACGAGGAGATCTTCGCTCTGAACCGCGGTGGTCACGATCCTCGCAAATTGTTCGCCGCATTCAACAAGGCGACCCAGACCAAGGGCAAGCCGACCGTTATTCTGGCCAAGACCATCAAGGGTTACGGCATGGGTGAAGCGGCCGAAGGCAAGAACATCGCTCACCAGGTCAAGAAGATGGAGCTGGACTCCGTGCGTCACCTGCGTGACCGCTTCAACCTGCCGGTAGCCGACGAGCAGCTGGCCGATCTGCCTTACCTGAAGATCGAAGCCGGTTCTGCCGAGCACAAATACCTGCACGACCGTCGCACTGCCCTGAAAGGCTATGTGCCGACCCGTCTGCGTGAAAGCACCACCAAGCTGGAAATCCCGGCGCTGGATGCCTTCGGCCCGCTGCTGGGTGAGCAGGCGCGCGAAATCTCCACCACCATGGCGTTCGTGCGTTCCCTGAACGTGATGCTGAAAGACAAGTCCATCGGCAAGCGCATTGTTCCGATCCTCGCTGACGAAGCCCGTACCTTCGGTATGGAAGGTCTGTTCCGCCAGATCGGTATCTACAGCCCGCACGGTCAGCAGTACACCCCGCAAGACCGCGACATCGTCTCCTACTACAAGGAAGACAAGCAGGGTCAGGTTCTGCAAGACGGTATCAACGAGCTGGGCGCCATGTCCTCCTGGCTGGCTGCTGCGACCTCTTACAGCACCAACGATTGCCCGATGATCCCGTTCTACATCTACTACTCCATGTTCGGCTTCCAGCGGATCGGCGACATGGCGTGGGCAGCCGGTGACCAGCAAGCCCGTGGCTTCCTGCTGGGTGCGACCTCCGGTCGTACTACCCTGAACGGCGAAGGTCTGCAGCACGAAGATGGCCACAGCCACATCCTGGCGAACACCATCCCGAACTGCATCTCCTACGATCCGTCCTACGCCTATGAAGTGGCGGTGATCGTACAGGACGGCCTGCGCCGCATGTACGGTGAGAACCCGGAGAACGTGTTCTACTACATCACCACCCTGAACGAGAACTACGCCATGCCGGCCATGCCGGAAGGCGCCGAGGAAGGCATCCGCAAGGGTATCTACAAGCTGGAATCCGTAGCCGGTGCCAAGGCGAAAGTTCAGCTGCTGGGTTGTGGTTCCATCCTGGGTCACGTGCGCAAGGCTGCCCAGATCCTGGCCAGCGAGTACGGCATCGGTTCCGATGTGTTCAGCGTCACCTCCTTCAACGAGCTGGCTCGTGACGGCCAGGACGCGGATCGCTGGAACATGCTGCACCCGACTGCCGAAGCTCGCGTACCGTACATCGCTCAGGTACTGGGTTCCGAAGCCACCATCGCTGCGACTGACTACATGAAGTCCTTCGCCGATCAGGTTCGCGCCTTCGTTCCGACCGAGAACTACCGCGTGCTGGGTACCGACGGTTACGGCCGTTCCGACAGCCGTGCCAACCTGCGTCGTCACTTCGAAGTGAACGAGTTCTACGTGGTGGTTGCTGCTCTGACCGAACTGGCCAAGCGCGGCGAGGTAGACAAGCAGGTTGTGGCCGACGCCATCGCCAAGTACGGCATCGATGCCGACAAGGTCAACCCGCTGTACGCGTAAGTGGATCAAGGGTCGCGCCGTCATAGGGCGCGACCCTGCCAGGATTTAAAACGGTTAACGCGAGATGTGCGTGGCGGCATCAGCCAGTCGCGCGGATCGACGCAAGAGGATAAAGCACAATGTCCAAACAGATTATGGTGCCGGATATCGGCGCCGATGAAGTTGAAGTCACCGAGATCATGGTGGCCGTGGGTGACAAGGTCGAGCTGGACCAGTCCATCATCGCGGTAGAAGGCGACAAGGCCTCCATGGAAGTACCGGCCCCGTCTGCCGGTATCGTTAAAGAGATCCTGATCAAGGTGGGCGACAAGGTTGCCACCGGTTCCCAGATCATGATCTTCGAAGCCGAAGGCGCTGCCGCCCCTGCTGAAGTGGCTGCACCGGTTGCTGCTGCTCCGGCTGCCGCACCGGTCGCTGCCGCTCGCAAAGATGTCAACGTACCGGACATCGGTGGTGACGAAGTTGAAGTCACCGAGATCATGGTTGCCGTGGGCGACATGGTTGAAGCTGACCAGTCCATCATTGCCGTGGAAGGTGACAAGGCCTCCATGGAAGTACCGGCACCGTTCGCAGGCCGCGTAGTCGAGATCAAGGTGGCCGCTGGCGCCAAGGTCTCTACCGGCTCTCTGGTGATGGTATTTGAAGTGGCGGGCGCTGCGCCTGCTGCCGTTGCTGCTCCGGCTCAAGCTGCCGCGCCCGTTGCTGCTGCCCCGGTTGCCGCTGCTGCCAAAGAGGTCAACGTACCGGATATCGGTGGCGACGAAGTGGAAGTCACCGAGATCATGGTTGCTGTGGGTGACAAGGTTGAAGCCGACCAGTCCCTGATCGCCGTGGAAGGTGACAAGGCTTCCATGGAAGTGCCTGCGCCGTTCGCCGGTGTGGTCAAAGAGATCAAGGTGAAGGCGGGTGACAAGGTCTCCACCGGCTCCCTGATCATGGTATTCGAAGTGGCTGGCGCAGCTCCTGCCGCCGCGCCGGTTGCTCAAGCTGCCGCCCCGGTCGCTGCAGCCCCTGTTGCCGCTGCTCCGGCTCCGGTTGCCCAGGCTGCTGCCGCTGCGACTGATTTCGTTGCCAATGACGCTTATGTACACGCCTCTCCGGCGGTACGCCGTCTGGCACGCGAGTTCGGTGTCAACCTGGCCAAGGTGAAAGCCTCCGGTCGCAAGGGTCGCATCGTCAAAGAAGACGTGCAAGCCTACGTGAAGGATGCCATCAAGCGTGCCGAGTCCGCTCCTGCCTCTGCCGGCGTAGCCGGTGGCAACGGTCTGGGCGTACTGCCGTGGCCGAAGGTAGACTTCAGCAAGTTTGGCGATGTGGAAGAGGTCGAGCTGACCCGCATCCAGAAGATCTCCGGTCCGAACCTGCACCGCAACTGGGTCATGATCCCTCATGTCACCCAGTTCGACGAAGCCGATACCACCGAGCTGGAAGCGTTCCGCAAAGAGCAGAACGTGATGCTCGAGAAGCAGAAGGCTGACGTGAAGATCACCCCGCTGGTGTTCATCCTGAAAGCCGCCGCCAAGGCGCTGGAAGCTCACCCGCGCTTCTGCAGCTCCCTGTCCGAAGATGGCAGCAAGCTGATCATGAAGAAGTACATCCACATCGGTGTGGCGGTGGATACCCCCAACGGTCTGGTTGTGCCTGTGGTTCGTGATGTTAACAAGAAGGGCATCATGGAGCTGTCTCGCGATCTGGCCGAGATCTCCAAGAAGGCCCGTGCCGGCAAGCTGACCGCTGCCGACATGCAGGGCGGTTGCTTCACCATCTCCAGCCTGGGTGGCATCGGCGGTACCAGCTTTACCCCGATCGTCAACGCGCCGGAAGTGGCCATCCTCGGTGTCTCCAAGTCCGAGATGAAGCCGAAGTGGAATGGCAAAGAGTTTGCGCCGCGCCTGATGCTGCCGTTGGCTCTGAGCTACGACCACCGCGTGATCGATGGTGCCGATGGGGCTCGCTTCATCACCACCATGAACGGCGTGCTGTCCGACATTCGTCGACTGGTCCTGTAAGTGAGAGGGCGGGCCCAGAGCCTGCCCTTTTTACTTCTCATTTCATTAACATGATCGTAAACTTGCCCCGTTTTTTTCACGGCTGCAGCCACCCGTTTCGGTATAAGACTGCGCTGTCCGGGGATATAAGAACGACAAAGAGGTCATGATGAGTAAAGAAATCAAAACCCAGGTCGTAGTACTGGGTGCTGGCCCTGCCGGTTATTCCGCTGCTTTCCGTGCAGCCGATCTGGGTCTGGATACTATTATCGTCGAGCGTTACTCCACCCTGGGTGGCGTCTGCCTGAACGTGGGCTGCATCCCCTCCAAGGCGCTGCTGCACGTTGCCAAAGTGATTGAAGAAGCCAAGGCGCTGGCCGAGCACGGCATCGTCTTCGGTGCCCCGCAGACCGACATCGACAAGATCCGTCTGTGGAAAGAGAAGGTTATCAACCAGTTGACCGGCGGTCTGGCTGGCATGGCCAAGATGCGTAAAGTTCAGGTTGTTAACGGCTTGGGTAAATTTACCGGCCCGAACACCCTTGAAGTGGAAGGTGCAGACGGCAAGACTACCGTGACCTTCGACAACGCCATCATCGCGGCCGGTTCCCGTCCGGTGAAACTGCCGTTCATCCCCCACGATGACCCGCGCGTATGGGACTCTACCGATGCGCTGGAGCTGAAAACCGTTCCCGGCAAACTGCTGGTTATCGGTGGCGGCATCATCGGTCTGGAGATGGGTACCGTTTACTCCTCTCTGGGTTCCGAGATCGACGTGGTGGAATTTGCCGACCAGCTGGTTCCGGCTGCCGACAAAGACATCGTCAAGATCTACACCAAGCGCGTCGCCAAGAAATTCAATATCATGCTGGAGACCAAGGTCACCGCAGTTGAAGCGCGCGAAGACGGCCTGTACGTCTCCTATGAAGGCAAGCACGCTCCGGCCGAGCCGGTTCGTTACGACAACGTGCTGGTTGCCGTAGGTCGTGTGCCGAACGGCAAGATGCTGGATGCCGAGAAGGCAGGCGTTGCCGTGACCGAGCGCGGTTTCATCGAGGTGGACAAGCAGCTGCGTACCAACGTGGCGCACATCCACGCCATCGGTGACATCGTTGGCCAGCCGATGCTGGCACACAAAGGTGTTCACGAAGGTCACGTTGCCGCCGAAGTGATCGCCGGCAAGAAGCACTACTTCGACCCGAAAGTGATCCCGTCCATCGCCTACACCGAGCCAGAGATGGCATGGGTTGGTCTGACCGAGAAGGAAGCAAAGCAACAGGGCCTGAACTTCGAAGTCGCCACCTTCCCGTGGGCTGCTTCCGGCCGCGCCATTGCGTCCGACTGCTCCGACGGTATGACCAAGCTGATCTTCGACAAGGAGAGCGGCCGCGTCATTGGTGGTGCCATCGTCGGTACCAATGGTGGTGAACTGCTGGGTGAAATCGGTCTGGCCATCGAGATGGGTGCGGACGCCGAAGATATCGCGCTGACCATCCACGCTCACCCGACTCTGCACGAGTCCGTGGGTCTGGCTGCCGAAGTGTTCGAAGGCTCCATCACCGACCTGCCGAACGCCAAGGCCAAGAAGAAAAAGTAATTTTCTTCCCCGCTTGTCTAAAAAGCCGCTCGAATGAGCGGCTTTTTGTTTTCTCCTTGCTGCCCCGGCTTCGACAAAGCCCAATATGCTAAAGATAGGTTTGGCACTGACGAGAGAGGCATAATGCTAGAAGCACCCATTCCACCTGATGAGGCATTGCGGTTGGAGACCCTGCAGCGGCTATCTTTGCTGGATTCCGAGGCCGAGGAGCGGTTTGACCGGCTGACCCGCATGGCCCGACGGGTGTTCAATGTCCCCATCGCGCTGGTGAGTCTGGTGGATGAAGATCGCCAGTGGTTCAAATCCTGTATCGGACTGGAGGTCCGCGAGACCGCCCGGGACATCTCGTTCTGTGGCCACGCCATCATGGGTAATGAGACCTTCATCGTGCCGGATGCTTCGCAGGATCCCCGCTTTGCCGACAATCCGCTGGTGGTGGGTGGGCCCGGCATCCGCTTCTATGCTGGACAGCCACTGCGGATCGCCAACGGCTGCAAACTTGGGACACTCTGCATCATCGATACGGTGCCGCGGGAATTGAGCGATGAGGATGTGGGGCTGCTCAAGGATCTGGCTGCGATGGTGGTGCGGGAGCTCGAAGCGGTGCAGCTGGCCACCATTGATGAGTTGACCCTGATCTCCAATCGGCGCGGGTTCGTGATGCTGGCGGAGAAGAGCCTCTCGCTGGCCAGTCGCTTGCAGATGCCGCTGGCGCTGCTCTATCTGGATCTCAATGGCTTCAAGGGGATCATGATCGGTGGGGGCATGCAGAAGGGGATCGGACCCTGATCGCCTTTGCCACTCTGCTCAAGCAGGCTTTTCGGGGCGCAGACGTGTTTGCCCGCATGGGCGGCGATGAGTTCGCCGTCCTGCTGCCCAATGTGGTGGAGGCGCAGGCACAACTGGCCTATGAGCGTTTCAATGCCATGTTGGTCGAGCACAATCAGCGCAGTGGTTGCGGCTATGCGCTGACCTGCAGCACCGGGATTGTCTGCTACGACGGGCGCGGCTGTGTCTCTCTGGCCGCGCTGCTCACCCGGGCAGATGAGCTGATGTATCAGCGCAAACGGGATGGCAAGGGCTGACGGCTATGCCGGATTAGCCGCCACCAAAACAACAGAGAGCGCCACGGCGCTCTCTGTTGTTGAGGACTCAGGTCAAGGTCGGGGTCAGAGTCGGAAGTTGCCAACCAGCTTGTCCAGCTGACCGGAGAGCTGCTGCAGGCTGCGGCTGGACTCGGTCAGCTGGTGGGCGATATCGGCTGTCTCCATGGTGAGCTGGTTGATGTCTTCTACGTTGCGGTTGATCTCGCCGACCACGCTGGATTGCTCCTCGGTGGCGGTGGCGACCTGGATATTCATGTCGTTGATCTGGGTGATGTGGGCGGTGATCTGGCCGAGGGCGGCGTTGGCCTCATCGGCCTGGCTCACCACCTCCAGACTCTGGTTGCGTCCCTGTGCCATGGCGCTGACCGCGCGGGCACTCTGCTCCTGCAAGCGGTTGATCATCCCCTGGATCTCGGCAGTCGAGGCGGCGGAGCGGTTGGCCAGATTGCGCACTTCATCTGCCACCACGGCGAAACCTCGACCCTGTTCACCGGCGCGAGCGGCCTCGATGGCGGCGTTCAATGCCAGCAGGTTGGTCTGCTCCGAGATACTGCGGATGGTTTCGAGGATGCTGCCGATGGAGTCGGTCTGGCTCGCCAGCGACTCGATAACCCCTGCCACCTGCTCAATCTCGCCGGAGAGGTCGACGATGCCGTGGCGTGCCTGCGCCACCACTACCGCACCCGCATCGGCCTGATCGTTGGCCTGTCTGGCTACTTCGGCTGCCAGCGAAGCGTTACCGGCGATCTCGCTCACCGTGGCCCCCATTTCATGGATAGCGGTGGCCACCTGCACAGTGCGGTCACGCTGGGCAGTACAGTTGTGCTGGGTCAGCTGCGCCTTGTTGGCCACCTCGTTGGCGGTGGCCGCGAGCTGGCGGGAGTTCTCCGCCACCTGCTCGATGGAGCCGTGGATCTTGGCGACGAAGTTGTTGAAGCCGGTGGCGACCTGACTCAGTTCGTCACGCCCCTCCACTTTCAGGCGCTGGGTGAGATCCCCATCGCCGCTGCCCAGCTCCTTGAACAGGCGGGCCAGCTCGTTGAGCGGGCGGCTGACCGAGCCTGCCAGCAGCATCCCCATCAGCCCCATGGCGAGCGCAATCACCAGCGAGATCATCAGGATCTCGTTGCGGGTCTGATCCAGCTCGGCATAGATCTCGGCTTCTGGCACCTGGGCCACCAGATACCAGTCGAGCAGCGGGATATAGCTGCTGGCCAGTACCATGGGCTCGCCATTTACCTCGGCGTTGATAACGGCAAAGGGGCGTTTGGCCAGCAGGCTGCCGGTATCACCGCTGGCGATGCCGCCCAAGGTATCGCGTTCAATACGGTTGGCCTCGGGGTGCAGCTTCACCTTGCCGCTGCCATCGACCATAAAGACGATGCCGCTCTCTTCCAGCCGGAAGTTGGAGACCATGGTCACCATGGTATCGAGGGATTTGGCAAAGCCGGCCAGCCCGCGCCCGTTGAGCTGCTGGAAGTTGACGAACAGCTTCACCTCGCCGTTGCTCTCGCGGAAGATGCTGAGGGTCATCTCCTTCTGGCTCTTGGTGTAGTCATAGAACCAGGCGTCCTGTGTCGGGGTCAGGTTGCGCAGAAAGCCATCCTGGTTGTAGTAGGCGGCGGTCTGGCGATCGGCGAAGGAGGCGGTCACCAGTCTGTACTGGTTGGCCACATCCTTGAGCTGGTTGATGAGGATCGGCTCCTGCTCTTTGGGCATGCCCCGATCCACCCAGTCGAGGATGAAGCGGTCGGTGGCCAGTTGGCGTGCGGCCTGGGCGATGCCGTGGAGATCCTGTTCAATCTCCTTGCTGATCCGCTGGGTCAGGTTGGGGAGCTCCTGTTCGAACATCCGGTTTTCGATCAGTTGCTGGGCCGAGCGTTGGCTGAAGTAGCCTACCAGCAGGCAGGAGACGACCACGGCCAGGGTGACCGTGGCCAGTATTTTCTGTTTAAGAGTGAGGGTTGCCAGCATAAAGGTGCTCAAAAGGTTGAGATTGACGACGCTCATATTAGCGGCAGCGCGGCGCTACCCATGAGGCTTGCAGCCCTTTATTTGCGGATTACGTTTGCGCTCACAGGGGCGGCGGCGTGCCCCTTCGCCATGCAGCACAGGCGGGATGCGGATTGACGGTTGCGCTAACTGCCGGGCCCCTTATAGTAGAGGCCATCCTTGGTGACTGACCCTCTGAATAATATGGAAAATATGATGCGCAGCTTAGGTGCGGGATGGACCCGTCTGCTTTTGGTGATGCTGGCGGCGATGCCGCTGCTGGCTGTGGCGGCACAGGGGGATCGCCCGAAAATTGCGGTGGTGCTCAGCGGCGGCGGCGCCAAGGGATCGGCCCATATCGGCATCCTCAAGGTACTGGAGCAGAAACGGATTCCGGTCGACATCATAGTCGGCACCAGCATGGGCTCTTATGTGGCGGGGATGTACGCCATGGGGCTCAGTGCCGAGGAGGTGGAGCGCACCACTTTGGCCATCGACTGGAACAAGGGGTATCAGGACAAGGTGGGCCGCGACGAACTGTCGTTGCGCAAAAAGCAGCAGAACGAGCAGTATCAGCTGCGCACCGACATCGGGGTGAATGGCGACACCACCCAGCTGCCGGACGGTTTCTTCCAGGGCCAATCCATGGCCAGCCTGCTACGGGGGGCCACCTCCAACCTGCCGGTGCAGGCGAGTTTCGACGATCTCCCCATTCCCTACCGCGCCATGGCGACCGACATGGAGACGGTCACCCCCTTTGTGCTGGATCACGGCAGCCTGGCCAAGGCGATGCAGGCCTCCATGTCCATTCCCGGCGCCCTCAAGCCGGTGGAGTGGGAGGGGCACATCCTGGCGGACGGCGGCAGCGTCAACAACATGCCGGTGGATGTCGCCAAGGCGATGGGGGCCGACGTGGTGATCGCGGTGGATATCGGTGCCAAGCTGCGTACCCGTGAATCCCTCAAGTCAGGGTTGGCTATGATCGACCAGCTCACCACCTACATGACCCAGGTGGGCACCGACAAGCAGAAGGCGCTGATGGGACCGAAGGATATTCTGATCGCCCCCGAGTTTGGCGATATGGGGATCGCCGACTTTGCCCGGATGCCGGAGGGGATCAAGATCGGTGAGACGGCGGCTGACAAGGTGTCGCTGCAACTCGATAAGCTGTCGCTCACCAAGGCGCAGTACAACGCCTATCGCAACCAGAAGCTGAGCCGCCGTGCCGAGCGTAGCGGTCAGCCCGCCTACTTCATCGACAAGGTGGAGATCATCAACAAGTCGCGCCTCTCCGACGAGACGGTGCGCGCCATGCTGAAAGTGCGTCCGGACAAGGTACAGACCAATGAGAGTCTGGAAGCGGGTATTCGCCGCCTCTATGCCCTTGAGTCGTTCGACCGCATCACCTACGAGGTGGAGGAGCGTGACGGGGAAAACGTGCTGCTGGTGGATGCCAGCGAGAAGAACTGGGGGCCGGGCTACCTCAACTTCCAGTTCGGTTTCACCGATGACTTCGAGAACACCTCCAACTACAACGTCGGCATGTCCTATACCCTCACTAACGTCAATGAGTGGGGGGCGGAGTGGCTGACCGAGGCGTCGCTGGGCACGGCCAAACATATCAAGACCGACTTCTATACCCCGCTCGAACCCTCCCAGACCTTCTATGGTGAGGCGAGTCTGGCCTATGACCAGACCCTGCGCCGCCTGTTTTTCCCCAATCCGGATCCCGAGGCGGTTTCGATAAGCTATCTCGACTCCGAATACTCCTTCTTCAGCGGTGATCTGGCGGTGGGCTGGAACCGCCAGCCCTGGAGCAGGTTGTCGATGGGGCTGGAGGGACAACTGGGCACGATTGATGTGAAGAACTTCAAGGGGCTGGAGATGGATGCCACGGCGTGGGGCCCCTATGTCCGCTTTGAACACGACAATCTGGATAGCCGCTATTTCCCCTATCAGGGGGTGAAATGGGACATGAAACTGGGCCACTCCCACGTCAGTGTGGATGGACTCGAGTCGGCAGATGGCCGCAGTGAAGGCTGGAATTATCAGCTCTCGATGATCAAGCCCTGGTCATGGGACAGGCACAGCCTCAACCTGATCCTCGAAGGGGGTGGCTCGGGCAGTGAAGAGGTGGTGCCACTGCATATTCAGGATCTGGGCGGGCTGTTCCGCCTCTCAGGTTTCCAGCGCTACCAGCTGAGCGGTCGCTACAGCCTGTTTGGTGGCCTGCGTTACATCTATCGGGTGGCGGACAACGACTTCGGTGCCCTCAAAATGCCGCTCTATCTGGGTGGATCTCTGGAGCAGGGCGGGGTCTGGAACAAGGGTGAGGATATCAGTCTGGAGAGCTCCTTCACCGCCGGGTCGGTTTATGTCGGGGTGGAGAGCTTCCTCGGCCCTGTGTTCCTCGGCTACGGCATGGCGGAGGGGGGCAATGACGTCTTCTATCTGCAATTGGGCAGTACGTTCGAATAATGCCGAAATGATGCCAATTTGTTAACTCTGGTTGAGGGCGTTCAATTAATTTTCAAAAAATACCAGTCTGTTTAATTGGTTACGATTTTGTGGTGAATAAGTAAACAGGGTTTGGATTTTAATTAGTCGTTAAAACTTATATAGTGGGGAGCACCCTACGGGGTGTCCCGCAAGGACGATCGCCGCGAGCGTGGGCGAACCCCAAAAAAAGACCAAAGAGGAATTAGTCGTGCTTGAAACATACCGTAAACACGTCGCAGAACGTGCCGCCGAGGGCGTGGTTGCCAAACCTCTGGATGCAGAGCAGGTCGCCGCCCTGGTTGAGCTGCTCAAGAACCCGCCCGCTGGCGAACAAGACTTTCTGAAAGAGCTGTTGTCCTCCCGTATTCCCCCCGGTGTTGATGAAGCGGCCTATGTCAAAGCCGGTTTCCTCACCGCCGTCGCCAAGGGCGAAGCCCACTCTCCCATCCTGACTGCCGCCGAAGCTGTCGAGCTGCTGGGCACCATGCAGGGTGGTTACAACATTCAGCCGCTGATCGACCTGCTGGATCACGCCACCCTGGCGCCGCTTGCCGCTAAGGGGCTCTCCCATACCCTGCTGATGTTTGACTCCTTCCACGACGTGGAAGAGAAGGCCAAGGCGGGCAATGTCCACGCCAAACAGGTGATGCAGTCCTGGGCTGATGCCGAGTGGTTCCTCTCCCGCCCGGAGTTGGCCGAGAAGATCACTGTCACCGTGTTCAAGGTGACCGGCGAAACCAACACCGACGACCTCTCTCCGGCACCGGACGCCTGGTCCCGCCCGGACATTCCGCTGCACGCCCTGGCGATGCTGAAAAACGCCCGTCCCGGCATTACTCCGGACAAGGATGGCGCCGTCGGCCCCATCAAGACCATCGATGCCCTGAAAGAGAAAGGCTTCCCGCTGGCCTATGTGGGTGACGTGGTCGGTACCGGTTCTTCCCGTAAATCCGCCACCAACTCGGTGCTCTGGTTTATGGGCGACGACATTCCGTTCGTGCCGAACAAGCGCGCTGGCGGTGTCTGTCTGGGTGGCAAGATTGCCCCGATCTTCTTCAACACCATGGAAGATGCCGGCGCTCTGCCTATCGAAGTGGACGTCTCCAAGCTGGAAATGGGCGATGTAATCGACATCTACCCCTATGCCGGCAAGATCTGCAAACACGGCACCGAACAGGTGCTGGCACAGTTTGAATTGAAAACCGATGTACTGATCGACGAAGTGCGCGCCGGTGGCCGTATCCCGCTGATCATCGGCCGCGGCCTGACCGACAAGGCCCGCGAAGCGCTGGGGCTGCCGTTCTCCACCGTATTCCGTCGCCCGCAGCCGGTGGCCGATACCGGTAAAGGCTTCACCCTGGCCCAGAAGATGGTGGGCAAGGCGTGCGGCGTGAAGGGCATTCGCCCAGGCACTTACTGCGAGCCCAAGATGACCACGGTCGGCTCTCAGGACACCACGGGCCCGATGACCCGCGACGAGCTCAAAGATCTGGCCTGCCTCGGCTTCTCCGCCGATCTGACCATGCAGTCCTTCTGCCACACCGCAGCCTATCCGAAGCCCATCGACGTACAGACCCACCACACCCTGCCGGACTTCATCATGAACCGCGGCGGTGTGAGCTTGCGTCCGGGTGACGGCGTCATCCACTCCTGGCTGAACCGCATGCTGCTGCCGGATACCGTGGGTACCGGTGGTGACTCCCACACCCGTTTCCCCATCGGTATCTCCTTCCCGGCGGGCTCCGGTCTGGTGGCTTTCGCCGCTGCTACCGGCGTGATGCCGCTGGATATGCCGGAGTCCGTGCTGGTGCGCTTCAAGGGCGAGCTGCAGCCGGGCATCACCCTGCGTGATCTGGTTCATGCCATCCCCTACGCCGCCATCCAGAAAGGGCTGCTGACCGTCGAGAAAGCGGGCAAGAAGAACATCTTCTCCGGCCGCATCGTCGAGATCGAAGGTCTGCCGACCCTGAAGGTGGAGCAGGCGTTCGAACTGGCTGATGCCAGCGCTGAGCGCTCCGCTGCCGGTTGCACCATCAAGCTGGATAAAGAGCCGATCATTGAGTATCTGAAGTCCAACATCGTGATGCTGAAATGGATGCTCTCCGAAGGTTACGGTGACCCGCGTACCATCACCCGTCGCATCAAGGGGATGGAAGAGTGGCTGGCCAACCCGACCCTGATGGAAGCTGACAAGGATGCCGAGTACGCCGAAATCATCGAGATCGACCTGGCCACCATCAAGGAGCCGATCCTCTGTGCGCCGAACGATCCGGACGATGCCCGTCTGCTGAGCGACGTGGCTGGCGACAAGATCGACGAGGTGTTCATCGGTTCGTGCATGACCAACATCGGTCACTTCCGCGCCGCCGGTAAACTGCTCGAGAAGTATCAGGGCGAGCTGCCGACCCGCATGTGGATCGCACCGCCCACCAAGATGGACAAGGATCAGCTGACCGAAGAGGGCTACTACGGCATCTTTGGTCGCGTTGGTGCCCGCATCGAGATCCCAGGCTGCTCCCTCTGCATGGGCAACCAGGCGCGGGTAGCGGAAGGGGCCTCCGTGGTCTCCACCTCCACCCGTAACTTCCCGAACCGTCTGGGTAAAGGTGCCAACGTCTATCTGGCCTCTGCGGAGCTGGCCGCCGTTGCCGCCATCCTCGGCAAGATCCCGACTGTGGCGGAGTACCTGCAGTACGCCAAGGCGCTGGATGCCACTGCGGCAGATACTTACCGCTACCTCAACTTCAACGAGATCGCCTCCTACACCAAGAAGGCCGATGCGGTGATCCTGCAACAAGCCGTTTAACGGAGTTCTTGCGCGATTTGCACGATAAGAAGCCAATAATGCCGCGTATTTACGCGGCATTATTTATTTGTGTGTTATTCACCGTCTTTTTTGAAGATTGTTTGCACGATCCTTGCTAGAGAGATCCAACCACCTGTTTGGTGGTTCGTTTTATAAACGCTTTGGGTTATGTTGTTCGGTTATGTGCGGTAATGATGAGGCATCGTTATCGAGGGAAAGTGGATATCTGTTCACTGGGTGCTTGCGTTGGCAGGCCTGACGAATTGCGGCGTGGTTCTTTATGTTTCTGTTCAGGATCGATCTCTCCCGAACCGGGTTACGCTTCGGCGGTGCCTTGCTGGTCTTTACCCTGCCGCTGCTGGTGGGAGCTTGGCTCATCCACAGCAATTATGTGCAGGAGCTGAAAGCGGAATCCAGTGCCTCGGCCCACAAGGCCAGAACCCTGATGGAGTCGATGCTGGATCATGCGGAGCAGGCCAATCGCTCTGTGCTGCCTCTGGTGAATGCTCCCTGTCGCGACAACCTGCTGGTGCTGCGCAAGAAGGTCGCAATCGAGCCCTTCCTGCGTTCGGTCAATCTGGTGCGAAACGGCATCATCAATTGCACTTCGCTGTTTGGTGAGGCCAATGATGCCGATGACGGCTCCATCTACACCGGCCGCAAGCTGTTGCTGATGAGTGGCAACCGGGTGCGGCAAAATCACCCGCTGCTGGTGGTGCGCACCGAACAGGGCAAGGATGCCGCCTTGAGTGCCATCGACAGTACCCAGCTCAGCTTCATGCTCTCCATGAGTGGAAAATCCAGTGCGCTCTATCTGCAGGTGGGATCGGCCTGGCTCAATGAGTCTGGCCGCTATCTGAGCGAGGCGCCCACCCTCCATCGCGGGATCAGCCAGGCCCTCACCTCATCCCATTATCCTTTCACCATCCATGCCGGTTATGCCATGCCGGTCTACTGGAAGTCGCTGTGGGCCGCGCGGCACGTGGCGCTGTCGTGGCTGGCGGTTTCCTCGCTTTTGCTGGCCTGGCTGGTGTGGTGGGTGCTGGGGCGTCCCGGCTCGCCAACAGATGAATTGCGACGGGCCCTGCGAGCCAGGGAGTTTGTTCCCTACCTGCAGCCGCTGATTGCCAGCCACGACGGCAAGATGATGGGCGCCGAGGTGCTGATGCGCTGGGAGCATGTCAATGAAGGGGTGATCCGGCCCGATCTCTTTATCCCGCAAGCGGAAGAGTCGGGACTGATCGTCCCCATGACCACCCATATCATGAAGCAGGTGGCGACACGGTTGAACCGCTCTCAGGAGCAGTTGCCCGACGGGTTTCATATCAGCTTCAACATCAGCGCCGCCCATTGCCACGATTTTGCCCTGCTGGCCGAGTGTCGCGCCTTCCTCGGTCACTTTGTTCCCGGCAAGGTGGTACTGGTGCTGGAACTGACCGAGCGGGAGCTGCTGATGTCAGATCCCCAGACCCTCTCCCTGTTCCGCCAGCTGGACGAGATGGGGGTCAAACTCGCCATCGACGACTTTGGTACCGGCCACTCCAGCCTGGCTTACCTGCAGCAGTTTCATGTGGATTACCTCAAGATCGACAAATCCTTTATCGCCCGCATCGGTACCGAGTCGCTCTCGGAACATATCGTGGACAACGTGATCGATCTGGCGACCCGGCTCGGTCTGGCGCTGGTGGCGGAAGGGGTGGAGAGTGAGCGTCAGGCTGACTACCTCAGGGCCAAAGGGGTCGATTATCTGCAGGGGTACCTGTTTGCCCGCCCCATGCCGCTGCGCCAGTTCTGTGAGGAGCTGCTGCCGGAAGAGGCACAGACCCGCCAGCCAGATGGGGTGCGAGGCATCCCGAACGCCACCTGATCTATCGGTGACAGACGGGCGGCCACGCTCCCGTCTGGCAGGGTAGGGAAGTGCTATATCCCTATCCCCCCTCGACTGCAGGGGCTTGTTTTCCATGCCTTGTGGCTCACTTTTCGGTAGAATCGGCGCTCATTTTGACGTCAGTAAAAGATGAGGCGCGGTATGACGGTTCAGTTCCAGGCATTTCACAGCATCAAGGCGATCGGTAATCGGGAGGTGCTGTTCAACTGGTCGAGAACCAATCCCCTCGGGGCGCTGGATCAGGTGTGGCGCCCGAAAACCCGCGACGAGCTGCAAGCGCTGCTGCGGGAACACCCCGAGCGCAAGCTGCGCCTTATCGGTTCCGGCCTCTCTTTTGAACCCATCCATAGCGTCTATGCCGAGGGCAGTCAGGCGCTGCTGGTGGACTTGCACCACCTGCGCGGCCAGCTGGCGAAAACGGCCGATACCGTGACCTATCAGGCGGGGACGCCGCTCGATACCGTTTATGCCGAGCTGATCGCCATGGAGCGGATGCTGCCCGCATCCCCGGGCGTTATCGGCATCCAGACCCTGGGCGGCGCCCTCAGCACCGGCACCCACGGTCAGGGGCTGCACCAGTCTGCCCTCTGCGATGCGGTGGAGGCCCTGACCGTGATGCTGGCCAATGGCGACATCATCCGGGTGGATCGCAGTGACCCGCGCTTCGGCGCCTTCGTGATGGGGATGGGGATGCTCGGCATCCTGCTCGACGTCACCTTGCGTACCGTGCCCAACCGCATTATGCGCTGCACCAAGTTCACCACAGATTACTCCTTCCTCTTGGAGCACAACGAGCGGCTCAACCGCGAGCACGGCTTTGTGAAGAGCTGGTGGTTTGCCTGGACCGGCGAGAGCCACATCTGGTTGGTGGACCCTGCCTCTGATGAGGAGGTGGCCCGCTATCGTGTCGGTGGCAGCGAGCCGCTGCTGCTGGATGGCGATATCGACGCCCGCATGAATGCCACCATTGATGCCACTTTGCAGAAGATGGCGAAAGACACCAAGGATGAGGCCTTGGCGGGGGAGCACTTCGAGACGGTGCGCCGCTTCAAGGATGCCTCCGATCTGGTGGGCAACGTCTACCAAATTCTCTGCAAGGGGATCCCGGCACCTCAGATCAACTGTGAGGTGGCGGTGCCGCTTCATCGCATGAACGAGGCGCTGGAGACTCTGCAAGCGTGGCAGCAGGCCAACCCCGGCGTGTTGCACTACCCCTTTATCCTGCGTTGCACCGGCCCTTCCGAGGCCTGGCTCAGTGCCGCTTACGGCCAGCCGGTCTGCTGGATCGGTTTTCTGGTCTATCTGGCGGCGGACGGCACCTTCGTCAACGGCTCCATGGAGCAGATGCACGAGCTGCAACAACTGCTGGCGCCGCTCGGCGGCATTCCCCATTTCGGCAAACATCTGGCGATGGATCTCTACGACTTCCCGGCCCTGCTGCCGCGCTGGAACGACTTTGTTGCGTTGAAAGCCGAGCTCGACCCCCACGGCCGCTTTGAGAACCGCTGGCTCAGCGACCTGTTTGCCAACCGGTAAGGATCTGACATGACCGATATGCAAGATACCCGTATCCCAGTGACCCTGCTGACCGGCTTTCTCGGCAGCGGCAAGACAACTCTGCTCAACCACTGGGTCAAGCAGCCCGAGCTTGGCGAGTGCGCTGTGCTGATCAACGAGTTCGGCTCGGTGGGGCTGGATCACCATCTGGTGCAACAGGTGGATGAGCAGGTGATGCTGCTCGACTCCGGCTGCATCTGCTGCTCGGTGCAGGGCTCCTTGGTGGAGGCGCTGCAGGGGCTCTTTATGAAGGCCATCCAGCGCAAAATCAAACCGTTCAAGCGACTGATTATCGAGACCACCGGTCTGGCAGATCCGGCCCCCGTGCTCTTTACCCTGCGCGAAGAGGGCTTTATCGCCCAGCGCTACCGCTTCGATGGCACCGTCACCGTGGTGGATGCCGGTCATATCGAGCAGCAGTTGGCGGCCCAGTATGAGGCGGTCAAACAGGTGGCGCTGGCTGATCTGCTGGTGGTGAGCAAGGGCGATCTGGTGGATGACGAGCAGCTGGCACGGGTCGAAGCCCAGCTGGCTGCACTCAATCCTGCGGCCCCGATCCAGCAGGTGACCAATGGTGAACTGTCGCCAGCGGTGCTGGAGAAGCTCGGTGCCTACAACGAAGCGGCGGGGCGCGATATGCGCCAGCTCCTTGCTTGGCTGCGCACCGAATCCCCCAAGCAGGGGCTGGCGTCACCGATGCAGCCGAAGATGCAACCGTTCGCCGCCAAGGTAGGCACAGCTGCCCCCACCCACTTCGAGCACGGCAACATCGAGAGTTTCTCCCTGCGTATCGGCGAGCCGCTCAAGCCCTCTCGCCTGCTGGCGGCCATCGATGCGGTGCAGGCCCAATATGGCGATGCCCTGCTGCGCCTCAAGGGGATCTTGCAGCTGGAGGGAGAGAGCCAGCCGGTGGTGATCCACGGCGTCCACGGCCAGCTCTATCCGCTGCAGGCGCTGGGCGACTGGCCGGAGGGCAAGGCCCAGTCCCGACTGGTGTTTATCGTGAAAAGTCAGGACAAGGCCGGTATCGAGCAACTCTTTATGGCGACCCTCAAGGCCCCCGAGCCCACTCTGGAAGAGCGGCTCAAAGCCATGCTGGGTCAGCCCGACAACTGATCTGGCGCGTTGCAGCTCTCCTGCATCAGGTCAGGACGGCGACGGTTGAACAGCACAAACGCCACCGGCACAAAGTAGAACGAGAGCAGGGTCGCCAGCGCTGTGCCACCGGCGATGGCGATGGCAAAGGGTGGCCAGAAGCCGCCGCCCCCCAGCAATAGCGGGATGAAGCCGCCCACCGTGGTGATGGTGGTCGAGACGATGTGGCGGCTGCAACCGGCCACCAGATCGCGGATCTGCGGCAGATTGCCCTGTTGTGCCAGCGGGTCTGCCCTCAGCTCAGCCAGAATGACGATGGCGGCGTTGATGGCCAGCCCCATCAGTCCCAGCAGGGCGATGATCACCGTAAACCCGAAGGGGTACCCCAGCAGCCAGACCCACAGCAGCCCAAGCCCCGCCGACTGGATCGCCACCAGGGTGACGATGCCCGCCAGCCGGAACGAGTGGAAGCTGAGCACCAGCACGGCCACCAGCAGCACGGCGACCAGGCTGACATGGGCCATCAGATTTCCCACCGATTCATCCCGCTTGGCGGCTTCCCCGCCAAACTCCAGTCGATAGCCCGGCGGCAATGCCAGCGCCTTGGCGGCCAGCCTCTCTTTGACCTGCTCCAGCACAGTTTGCGGCAGTACGCCGACCGCCAGATAGGCCTCCAGCACATTGACCCGCTCACCATCCCGACGGCTGATCTCCCCCCAGCTTGGCAGCAGCTCGGGAGTGGCCAGTGCCCGCAAGGTGAGATTGGCAGCCCCTTGCTGGCCGGTGCCGGTGAGCGATAGCGGCACATTGAGCAGCGCATCCGGATCCTGACGCAAGGGCTCGGCCAGTCGCACCCGAACCGGGATTGACTCGGTGCCTTCCAGCACAGTGCCGCCCAACCTGCCATCCAGTGCGCCCGCCAGCCGGGAGGCAACATCGGTCAGGCTCATGCCTGCCAGTCGGGCGGCCTCCTCATCGACCTGCAACCAGAGTTTGGGGGCCCCTGCCTGCAAGGTGGCGCGGGTCTGCACTACGGCCGGGGTATTGGCGAGCAGACTGCGCAGCTCCTCTCCCAGACGGTGTAGTTGTTCAAGGTCGGGGCCAAACAGCCGCAGCTCGACCGGGGCATTGAAAGGCGGCCCCTGTTCCAGCTTGCGCACCAGGATCTGCGCTTCGGGAAATGTTGCATCGAGTCGCTGCTGCAGTTGTGGAATGAGCCGCTCGGCAGCATCGGCATCCTGCAGGGTGATCATCCCCTGAGCGTAATCGGCCCGCCCCTGTTTTCTGGGCACCAGGTTGTAGTAGAAGCTGGGTGCGTTGTCGCCCACCACCCAATCCTGTCGAACCAGCTCGGGGAGACTGGCCAGCTCGGCGGAAACCCCCAGTGCCAGCTCGCGGGTGCGTGCCAGGCTCGCCTGTGGGGAGAGGCTGGCCTCGATGTGGATCATGTCCCGGTCGGCAGGGGGAAAGAACTGTTCGGTGAGGCGGCCCGCCACCCAGAAACCGAGCAGGGGCAGCAGACTGACCAGCAGCAGGGTGCGCCAGGGGTGAGCCAGCGCCATGGCGATGCTCTGCTGGAAACGGGCGCTCACCCGGGGCAGGTGCAAGCCATCCTGATACCAGCGTCCCCCCTGAGCACGGCCAATCCAGCGGGCTGCGAGGCCAGCCACCAGGGTGTGGGCGATGAGGTAGGATCCCAGCAGCGAGCAGATCACCGCCCAGGCGATGCCGCCGACAAACTCGCCCGCCGGGCCCGGCATCAGAATGATCGGCATAAAGGCGAGCATGGTGGTGAGGGTGGAGCCCAGCAGTGGCAGCCAGAGGTGGCCGATGGCTTCCAGTGCGGCGGCACTCATGGCCATGCCGCGGCGGCGCTGATACTGCACCCGATCCGCCATGACGATGGCGTTGTCCACCATGATCCCGAGCGCCACCACCAGACCGGTGACCGACATCTGGTGAATGGGCAGATTGATCAGGTTCATGCAGGCGAAAGAGAACGCCACGGTAAGCGGCAGCGACAGGGCCACGATAATGGCAGCCTTGACCCCCAAGGTCACCAGCAGCACGGCCACTATGATGAGGAAGCCCTGCACAATGTTGATGAGCAGGGTGTCGAGCCGCTGATCGGTATAACGCTGCTGATCGAAGCTGGTGACGAGGCCGATATTATCCGGCAAGTCCTGTTGCAGCTGGGCCAGCATGGTATCGACCCGTGCCGACCAGAGGTCGATGCGGTGATCCTGTGCCATGCGCAGACCGACCACCACGGCCCGTTCACCATTGGCAAAGGCCAGCTGGCTCTCCGGCTGGTGCAGGGTACGTCTTACCTCGGCCAGATCGCCAAGACGCAGGGTCTGGCCCTGCTCGCCGGTACGCAGCGGGATCTGGCGGATCCGCTCCAGGGTATCGAGGGCGCCACGGATCTCCACCTGAAAGCGATTGTGGCTGCCCTGCAGCTCCCCGGCGGCCACCTTGGCATCGGCACCACTCAGCGCCTGGGCAAGCTGTTCGCCACTCATGCCGCTGGCACTGAGGGCGAGGGGATCGAACCGCACCTCGATCTCCTCATGCGGTGCCCCGACCCGCTCGACGTATTCGGTACCCGGCAGCTGGCGAGCCCTGCGTTCCAGCTCGGCGCTGTAGCGGGCGAGGCGATCCAGCTGCGGCTGGCCCGGCCCGCGCCAGACCACATTGACCAGCCGGGTGAAGGGGTAGCCCTTCTCGTCATCCAGCTTGGGGGCACTGGCGCCGGCTGGCAGCACGGCGGCCAGATCTGCCAGCCGGTCACGGACTCTGGACCAGACGGGTTCGACATCGCTGACCTCATCCTTGAGCTCCAGATTGATGATGGAGAGGCCGGGGCGAGAGCTCGACTCGATCAGCTTGATCTCGCTCTGGGCCCGCAGCCGGTTCTCGATGGGCTCGCTCACCAGCGCTTCCACCCGCTCGGCGCTGGCCCCGGGGAAGTGGGTAACCACGCTGGCAAAGCGGCTGGTGAGCTGGGGATCTTCGGTTCTGGGCAGGGTCTGCAATGCCGCAAGGGCGGCCGTCAGCAGCAGCGCGACCGTCAGCAGCAGCAGGCGGCCATTCTCGATAAACGGGCGGATCATGACTGTGGCTCCGGATGGCCTGCCTGATGAGCCACGCTGGTTGTCAGGGTGACCTGCTGGCCCGGCACCAGTTTATGCAGGCCATCGGTCACCAGCTGTTCCTGTCCATTCAGGGCACCACTGATCCAGGCCCGCTCGCCATCTTGCTGCAGCAGGGTGACGTCCCGACTGACCACCCGGGGTGGCGTTTCGTCATTGAGCAGATAGAGGGTCCAGCTGCCGCGCAATCCCTGGGTCAGCGCGGTGAGCGGTACCTCGTAGGCGCGGGTGGGCTCGCGGGTCTGATGCAGCAGGGTGATCAGTTGTCCCTCTGCCAGCTGTTCACCGCCCCGGGTCAGCTGGAAGCGGGCGGTGCGGGTGTGTGTCTGCCCGTCCACTTGTACCCCCAGATTAAGCAGGCGCCCCTCCAGTGATTGCTCCCCGCTTTGCAGGGGGTAGTGTTGGCCGACGAGCAGGGTCTCGGCCTGTTTCACCGGCACGCCGATATCGGCCTCCCACTGGCCGCTGCGGGTCAGGGAGAAGAGAGGCTGGCCTGCGGCCACCACGGCCCCCAATGCCTGCTCGCGGCTGACTACGATCCCGTTGAAGGGGGCGCGCAGCTGTGATTTTTCCTGTGTGACCCGGTTGGCTTCGAGGGCGGCGGCCAGCTGGTTGGCGCTTGCCTCCAGCATGCGGACTTTGCCTTGCTGTTCATCCAGCGCCTGTCGGGAGCTGAACTGCTGCTGGCGCAGGGCGGTGAGTCGTTCGAGCGTCTGTCGGGCAAGGGTCAGCTCGGCCTCGTTCTGGGCTGCCCGGGCGGCCAGCTCTTTGGCTTCCACTGCCAGCAGCCGGGTGTCCAGTGTGGCGAGCAGCTCACCGGCCGCTACCGGCTCTCCGCGTCCCTTGTGCAGGGTGGCGATCCGCCCTGCCAGCTCGAAGCCTATCTGGCTGTGTTCGGCAGCGATCACCCGGCCATTGAAACGGTGCAGCACCGGGTAGTGATCGCTGGCTTGCAGCGGCTGGGCGATCACCCGGGTCAGGGCGGGTGTTTCTTCTGACTCTGTGACCGGGCTGCAGCCACTCAGTAACAGCGCCAGCAGGATTAAGCAAAGTGTCATGACATCATCCTCTGGTTGACATAACATCAAATCACACCGGTGAGTCTAGTTTTTCGAAACTAGACTGTCCAGTTTGATTGTGGAGGAAAAATGAACATTTCACCCCGTAGTCAGCAGAAGCGGGCTGCGATCCTCGATGCTGCAGGGCGGCTCTTCTGTCAGCACGGTCTGCATCTGGTCAGCATGGACATGGTGGCCAGTGAAGCGGGCGTCTCCAAGCAGACGGTCTACAGCCATTTTGCCAACAAGGAGTCGCTGTTTGCCGAGGCGGTGGGCAGCAAGTGCGTCAGCAGCGAGCTGATGCCGGAGGTATTGTTGCGTGGCAACAATGTGCGGGAGAGTCTGATTGCCTTTGGTCGCAGCTTTCGCAAGTTGATCCTGAGCGATGATGCCATCAATATCTTTCGCACCTGCATCAGCTGCAACGATGCCCAGCTGGCCACCCTTTTTTTCGAGGCGGGCCCGCTCTATGTGACCGAGATGCTGTCCAACTGGCTGGAGCAGCAGAAGCAGCAAGGCCTGCTGTGCCATCAAGACAGTGAACAGGCCGCCTTGCAGCTGTTGCTGATGTGGCAGGGCAAGGAGCGCATGCTCCGTGAGCTGGGTCTGCCGTTGACCCAGAGCGCTGCCGAGCAGGATGCCTGGACCCTGAGTTGTGTCGATCTCTTCCTGACCGCCGCCGCTCCCCCGCAAAAATAATGGAGGTGGCAATGAGCCACACAGTGACAGATGCCCAGCGCAAGTGGCTGCCCCTGCTGGCGGCGGTCGGTTTCTTTATGCAGGCGCTGGATGGCACCATTCTCAACACCGCCCTGCCCAGCATGGCCGAGACCTTGGGAGAGAGCCCGCTGCAGATGCAGTCGGTGATCATCGCCTACATGTTGACGGTGGCGCTGCTGATCCCGGCCTCCGGCTGGCTGGCAGACAGATTCGGTACCCGCCGCATCTATCTGGCCGCCATCTCGCTCTTTACCCTCGGCTCGCTCGCCTGTGCCGCCTCCAATTCCCTCTCCATGCTGGTGGCCGCCCGTGTGCTTCAGGGGATTGGCGGTGCGCTGCTGATGCCGGTGGGACGGTTGGCGGTGCTGCGGGTCTATGACAAGCACGAGCTGCTGCGGGTGATGTCGTTTGTCACCATCCCGGGGCTGCTCGGCCCGTTGATGGGGCCGGCGCTCGGTGGCTGGCTGGTGGAAGTGGCGAGCTGGCACTGGGTATTTCTCATCAACTTGCCGGTGGGGTTGCTCGGCTTTATCGCCAGCTGGCACTTTATGCCGGAGCTGCGGCAGCAGACCGCCCGGTTCGACTGGCAGGGATTTGTGATGTTCAGCGTCGGCATGGTGCTGGTGTCGGTCGGCTTGCAGGGGCTGGGGGAGCACAGCATCTCCACCGGTTGGGCGCTGTTTGCGCTGATCTTCGGCTTGGCGGCGATGGCGAGCTACTGGCTCTATGCCGCCAATGCACAGCAGCCGCTCTTTAGCCTGAACCTGTTCAAGACCACCACCTTTGCCATCGGCATCTGGGGCAACCTGTTTGCCCGCCTCGGCAGCGGCGCCATGCCCTTCCTCACCCCGCTGTTTCTGCAACTGGGGCTCGGCTTCTCCCCGAGCAAGGCGGGGATGACCATGATCCCCACCGTGATTGGCGCCATGCTGACCAAGACGCTGGTGAACAAGCTGATTCCGAAGGTGGGCTATCGCCGCATTTTGATCGGCAACACCCTGTTGCTGGGGGCGATGATCGCCAGCTTCTACTTTATCGACAACCAGCTCCCCTTCGGGGTCTTGCTGGGCTGGCTGGCGATCTTCGGCGCCATCAACTCGCTGCAGTTCTCCGCCATGAACACTCTCACGCTGCAAGATCTCAGCCCGACCCTGGCCAGCAGTGGCAACGGTCTGCTCTCGGTGGTGATGCAGCTCTCCATGAGCTTGGGGGTGGCGATTGCCGCCAGCCTGCTCGGGCTCTTCTCGGCGGGTACCTCAGCGGCTAACGGCCAGTGGCTGGCCGGGTTCCACCTTACCTACCTCTGTGTCGGGTTGCTCTCCATGCTGGCGGCGCTGATCTTTGCCCAGCTGGCGCGCGATGGGGCTACGCCGTCGGCGAGGGCAGATAGCTGACCTCGCAGGGGAGCTGCGCCAGTACCTCGGTCAGATGCTCGGTCGCCAGCAGAAAGGTCTGCTCCGGGTGGCCCGGAGTCCAGGTGAAGGCAGTGTGGTTGAGCAGTTGCGGATCCACCAGTAGCGGAATATCGGCGCGGGGCAGGAAGGGGCACACAGCCCCCGGCAGGCAGCCAATCTCCGCCTGCATCTCTTCGGCGGTGCAGATGGAGGGCTTGGCACCGAGCGCGGCTTTGACCGCCTTGTTGTCGAGCCGTCCGTCCCTGTGGGTCAGCAGCAGGGCGAAGCGGCCATCCTTGAACTTGAGAAACAGGGTCTTGCTGAACTCCGCCTGCCAGCCGAGGCGGGCCTTGACCTTTTCATCGGTGGCGTAGTCGAGGATGGGTTCATGCTCATAGCGCTGGTGGGGCAGTTCGGCCAGTAGCTGGCAGTTAAAGTGGTGAATGGTATCGAGTGGCATGGGGTTCTCCTGTAGTGGGCGCTATCCTGCCAGCCTCGCAGGGTCAGGCCCAATGACACTTTCTTATCCGTGATAAGCAACCCTGTCTGTGCAAACAACAAGGGCGCCGTGAGGCGCCCTTGTTGATCAGTGATGCTGCAATTCGCACGCTTCCCAGTGAAAGGGAATGGGGCACAGCTGCTGGGAGGCCTTGTCATAGGCTTGCCACAGCTCGCCCATGGTACGGCCATCGACGGGGTGGCGCAGTTTGGGTGCCAGTTCGGCCAGCGGCCAGAGCACGAAGGCGTTGGTGAGCACTTCACCGCGCGGCAGCACCAGCGGGGTGTCACAGACCAGATCGCCATAGAGCAGCAGGTCGAGATCCAGAGTGCGCGGGGCGAACTTCTTGGCATCCGGCTCGCGGCCGTGGGCGAACTCCATGGCCCGCAGTCGCTGGCAGACGGTGGTCAGCGGCAGATCGGTCTCGGCAGCCGCCACCAGGTTGTAGAAGGGGCGGCCGTTGAAGCCGACCGCCTCGCTCTCGAATACCCGGGAGACCCGCAGCTCGCCAAATTCGGCGTGCAGGGCATCGAGCCCGGCGCGAATATGGCGATCCCGCTCGATGTTGGAGCCCAGGCTGATATAGATGGTGGTCATCAGTTGCTGCTCGCAGTTGGTGTGCGATGGCGCAGGATTTCGACGCCGACCCCGGCGGCATTGGGCACGGCGCCCGGCTTGGTGAGGGTCACCTTGACCCACTGTACCCGCTCGTCGGCGAGCACCAGCATGGCAACCTGCTCGGCCATGGTCTCGACCAGCTCAACGACTTTGCCGGTGACATGCTCGCAAATCTTGTTGGAGAGGTCGGCATAATCCAGTGCCAGATTGATGTCGTCGGTTGCTGCCGCGGGGCGGTTGTCGAACCCCATCTCGAGGTCAAAACGGAGCTTTTGGCGAATGCCCTTCTCCCACTCATATACACCTATGGTGGTCAAAACTTCGAGTCCGCGAATAAACACCTTGTCCATGACTGTACTTCTTCTTTACTCTTGATGGGCTGTGATGACAGCGCAGGGATGCTGGCCGGGCAACAGGCTTGCCGAGGCGCTCTGGGTGGGCATGGGCCCATGCCAGCGTATGTGGCCCGCATCATACCCCATTCATATCGTGGTAAAAACGACCAAGATGACGGCCCTGACGATTTTGATGATTATTCTGGCCTACCTGGGTGGTTCACTATCCAGTGCTGTGCTGGTCTCCCGCTGCACAGGTCTGCCCGACCCGCGGGATCATGGCTCCCACAATCCGGGGGCAACCAATGTGCTGCGCCTCGGTGGCCGGATGGCGGCGCTGGTGGTGCTGTTGCTCGATGTGCTCAAGGGCACTGTGCCCGTCTATCTCGCCTGGTATCTGCAGATCAAACCCGTCTACCTCGGCTTTATCGGGGTCGCCGCCTGCCTCGGCCATATGTACCCCATCTTCTTTCATTTTCGTGGTGGCAAAGGAGTCGCCACGGCACTGGGGACCATGATGCCCATCGGCTTTACCATGGGGGGCGCCGTGATTGGCACCTGGCTGCTGGTGCTGCTGGTGAGCGGCTACTCCTCGCTGGCCTCCATCATTACCGTGCTGCTGACGCCACTCTTTACCTATCTGCTCAAACCCGAATACACCCTGCCAGTCTCGCTGCTCTCCTGCCTCATCCTGATCCGCCATCACGAGAACATCTCCCGCCTGCTCAAGGGGGAGGAACCCAGAGTCTGGGGGCGAAAAGGCGCGGCCTGTGCCGAAGAAGTGGCAGAAATGGACGATGTTGCGCAAAAAAGAGACGAACGAGACAAAAAGTGAAATTTCCCGTTGACCATCCGCCTTAAAATCCGTTTAATAGCGCCCACGCCCAGATAGCTCAGTCGGTAGAGCAGGGGATTGAAAATCCCCGTGTCGGCGGTTCGATTCCGTCTCTGGGCACCAATTTTGGTGCCATGAAATAAAAAATTTGTTCATGCACAATGGTTTAAAGTGTGCCGGCTTAGCTCAGTAGGTAGAGCAACTGACTTGTAATCAGTAGGTCACCAGTTCGATTCCGGTAGCCGGCACCATTTGCCCAGATAGCTCAGTCGGTAGAGCAGGGGATTGAAAATCCCCGTGTCGGCGGTTCGATTCCGTCTCTGGGCACCAATTACAATTCCTCCTTAGTTCAGTCGGTAGAACGGCGGACTGTTAATCCGTATGTCACTGGTTCAAGTCCAGTAGGAGGAGCCAATTCAAAAAGCCCTTGTCGCAAGACAAGGGCTTTTTTCTATTTGGCGCAGCCATTTTTTAACCATAAAAACAACCACACACGCACAGATGAACCGCAGGATAGATATGGAAAATCATGTAGTTATAGAGTCAAAGGGGCGACTTGCCGTCATTCGGAACTGGATGGAACCCGTGCTGGTGCTGCTTATTCTCGGCAGCCTGTTCGGTTACCTCGGCAGCCAGATGGGCCTCTCTGCCATGGTCAACACCCTGTTCAATACCGCCCACCAGCTACTGCTCAATACCGTGCTCTTTATCATGGGGATCACGGTGCTCTCTGGTGCCCTGAGCCAGCTATTGAGCGAGTTCGGAGTGATCCGCCTGCTGGAAGTGCTGCTGGCCCCGCTGATGAAGCCGGTGTTTCGTCTGCCCGGTCGCACCGCGCTGGCGGCGCTGATGACCTTCTTCTCAGACAACCCGGCGGTGATCAGCCTCGCCAAGGACAGCCGCTTTCGCAAAGGCTTCACTCCGTGGCAACTGGTGTCGCTGACCAACTTCGGCACCGCCTTCGGCATGGGGCTGATCGTGGTCACCTTTATGGCCACCTTGCAGCTGCCGAGCGGTGAATCCACCGCCAGCGCGGCGCTGATCGGGCTGCTCGGTGCTCTGGTGGGCTCGGTGGTCTCTACCCGACTGATGCAACGGATGATCCGCCCCTTGGTGGGGGAAGTGCTGAACGATGACGCGGTATCGTCCGACGGCCGCAAGGTCGGGGTAACCAAAGAGGCGGCTCCCGGCTGGCTGCGGATCCTCAACTCTCTGCTCGATGGCGGCAAATCTGGTGTGGAGCTGGGAATGGCGGTGATCCCCGGGGTGCTGATCATTAGTACCTTCGTGATGCTGCTCACCTTCGGCCCGGGCGACAAGGGGTACACCGGCGAAGCGTTTCAGGGGGTAGCCCTGCTGCCGGTGCTGGCCGCCAAGGTGAGCTGGCTGTTTGACCTGCTGTTCGGCTTCCAGCAGCCGGAGCTGGTCGCCTTCCCAGCCACCTCCCTCGGTGCGGTCGGTGCCGCCATGTCACTGGTGCCCCCCTTTATCGCCAAGGGGTGGATCACTGGTAACGAGGTCGCGGTGTTTACCGCCATGGGGATGTGCTGGAGTGGCTTCCTGAGCACCCACACCGCCATGCTCGATGCCCTCGGCTATCGCCACCTCACCTCCCGCGCCATCGTTGCCCACACCATCGGCGGCCTGTGCGCTGGTGTGGCGGCTCACCAGCTCTATCTACTGCTGGGCTGAGTCGGGTTCAGACACGGAAACAAAAAGAGGCTCTTCGGAGCCTCTTTGCGTTTCCCCCTGCCGCGCCCTGCTCACGGGCGCACCAATCACCTGTGTGGCGTGATGCCCTGCACCTTCAACCAGAATTGCTCCTGACAGTGGTTGTGAAACAGCTTGCTGGCTGGAGTGATGGGGATGGGACTGGCGATGACCCGATAGCTGATCCAGCACTCGGCACAAAGCTGCTGCGATGGCGCTTCGTCCTGTTCGGTTTGCTGGCGGATGACGACCCCATTGGCAAACCAGCTGGTGGTTATCTGGTGCTGGATCACAGTGCCGCTCTCATCATGCTCGCTATAGTGTTCACTCTCTTGGCGTGTGAGAGTGACGGGGCTCGCCTGTCGATGAATGGCCCTGATATAACTGATTAGTTGATTCATTGCCGATCTTGCCGTGATGGTTGGCCTGCACTGGATGAGCTGCACAGGATGGAAGCGGGCTAGCGTAACGTGCTGCCGGGGTTGCGGCAATCGCCTCGGCTGCACCGCAAGCAAATCTGAAAAGGGGAGAGCAATGGGGATCCCGCAAAACAAGGCCGAGCTGCTACTCGCGATCGATACCAATTTCAGCAAGTTGTTCAAGGCGTTGCAGACCGTCCCCGAGAGCCGGGTGCGGGAGCCGAATCTGGCAGGGCACAGCAAGGGAACCACCATGAGCGTTGTCAATCTGCTGGCCTACCTTATCGGCTGGAACGAACTGCTGATCAAGTGGATCGAGCGGGATGCGGCAGGTCTGCCAGTGGATTTTCCCGAAACCGGTTTTAAGTGGAACGAGTTGGGCAGGCTGGCCCAAAAGTTCTATCGGGATTACGAGGGGCTCAGCTATCCGGCGTTGTTGCAGCGGTTGGCTGCCGCCAGAGGGCACATCATCGAACTGGTGGAGGCGCGCAGCGACCTGCAGCTGTATGGTTGCCTCTGGTATGAGAAGTGGACGTTGGGGCGGATGATCCAGTTCAATAGCGCCTCCCCCTATCTCAACGCCAACGGGCGGCTGCGCAAGTGGCTAAGAGAGTTGGCGATCAGGGTGTGAAAGGCAGGGGTCGCGGCTCGGGTGGGCGGCAAAACGCTTTGCCACCATATTGCCACTACCGCCCGTGGCGGCAGCTACTGGCCGCCTGACCCCCCTTTGCGCTCGGCCATCTCCTGCGTGCTGGCGTGGTGGGTGAACAAATAGTTCTGTCATTCAAGGGATTAGCCGGTGCGGTGCGTTTTATCGCCGTGCTGGCCCCGCTTATGCACATCTCTTGGCAACACCATCAAGGGTCGTTGTCGCGGAGAGATATCATGATCAGCAACCTGCTTCCCCTTGCCTCTATCGCCCTCAAGCTGGGCAGTCAGCTGCTCGGCAGCAGTGCCAAACCTGAGCCTGTGCAGCAAACAGTGCAGGAAGATCGCCTCGCCCCGACCGTCCAGAGTTTGTTCCAGCGACTCGGCATCAAGGATGCCGACAGCGAGCAAAATCGCGCTGCCATCAACCACTTTATGGGTGAGTTGATGCAGACTCTGGGGCAGGAGAATGGCGGCCAATCCCTCCCGGCTGCCATCGACAGCGCCCGCAACCAGTTGGCCAATGGTACCCAGAGCACCCGCCTCGATGCGCTGCAAAGCGAGCTTGATACTCTCAAGGATTCCCTCGGTGCCAGCCATCTCAACCTCGACCAGCTGCTCGGCGCCTTTAAACAGACCTTGCCCAATGGCAAGGGGGAGGGGGTAGGCAAGCTGCTAAATGCCAGCGCGTGAACGGTGGCAGGCAATAAAAAACGGCAACCGAGGTTGCCGTTTTGCTTTCTAGTTCGAATGACAAGCAGGTTGGTTTAACCCGTCCGTTTTGCCAGCCAGGTTTCGGCTGCGGTCAGGGCTGCCTCAACCTGCTCCCGGGCGACGCCGCCTTTGGCGACCCGTTTAGCGAGGGTCGCTTCCAGCTCCAGATTGGGGTAGACGTCGAACTCGATCACCGGGCTGAAGCGCTGGAACTCGCCGATGGAGAGCTCCTCCAGCGGTTTGCCCACGCTGATGGCGAAGACCACGGTTTCGCCGACGATATGGTGCGCTTCACGGAACGGAATCCCCTTGGCCACCAGATAGTCCGCCAGCTCGGTGGCGTTGGCGTAACCGCCCTGCGCGGCCGCCATGGTGCGCTCGCCATTCACTTTCAGATCGATCAGCACCAGCGCCGCCATATCGAGGCAGTCGTGCCAGGTGTCCAGTGCATCGAACAGCCCCTCCTTGTCTTCCTGCATGTCCTTGTTGTAGGCCAGTGGCAGCGCCTTGAGGCTCATCAGCATGCCCATCTGGGCGCCGACGACCCGGCCAGTCTTGCCACGAATAAGCTCCAGCGCATCGGGGTTCTTCTTCTGCGGCATCAAGGAGGAGCCGGAAGTGACCGCGTCGGAGAGCTCGACAAAGCCCGCCTCGCCGGTGTTGTAGAAGATGAGATCTTCGGCAAAGCGCGACAGGTGGGTCATGGAGAGTGACGCCACGTGCATCAGCTCCACCACGTGATCCCGATCGGAGACCGAATCCAGGCTGTTGCGGGTGGCGCCGCTAAAGCCCATGTCCAGCGCCAGCGCTTCACGGTCGATGGCGTAGGCGGTGCCCGCCAGCGCACCGCAGCCGAGCGGGCTGGTGTCGAGGCGCTTGAGCGCATCCTGCAGGCGGGAGTAATCCCGCTCCAGCATCTCCACATAGGCCAGTGCCCAGTGGGCGTAGGTGACCGGCTGGGCCCGCTGCAGGTGGGTGTAACCGGGTAGCACCGCCGCCTGATTGGCACGGGCAGAGGCGACCAGCCCCTGCTGCAGGGCGGTGATGGAGCCGAGCAGCAGCTCGCCCTGTGCCTTGCACCAGAGTTTCAGGTCGGTGGCGACCTGATCGTTGCGCGAGCGGCCGGTGTGCAGCTTCTTGCCAAGATCGCCGACGGCGGCGATGAGCTGGCTCTCGACCCAGGAGTGGATATCTTCGGCGTCCGAGCTCAGGATCTGCTGTGGATCCTGCTGCACCGAGGCGAGCAGCACCTCCATCGCCTGTTGCAACTTGCCCTGCTCATCGGCGGTCAGCACGCCCACCTTGACCAGCGCTTTGGCCCAGGCCATGGAGCCCTGAATATCCTGCTCCGCCAGCCGGTAATCGAACCGCAGCGAATCGTTGAACTGCTTGAACCGGCTATCGGCTCCCTGACTGAAGCGTCCACCCCAAAGTGCCATACTGCTCTCCTTGAATGCGTTGTCGGCGGCGCCTTGCGCCACCGAGCTTGAAATCGTGCCCTGTTTTTCTGCGAGCCTGTTATCTCACAGAAGCGGCCGGGGCGCTGCCGCTCTTGTCACACCCGCTGATGATGGGTCAGGGGCTATGCCCTCTGCCTATAGAAGAGGGGGCCATGCCCCCTCAACGGAATCAACGGGTTATCGCGCTTGCTTAGCCGTGGGTATGGTCGCCACCGATGGCCTGATGCTGCTCCTTCATGGCGCGGATCCGGCTGGCCAGGGTGTAGAGACGGATAAAGCCTTCGGCATGGCTCTGGTCATACACTTCGTCGGCCCCGAAGGTGGCGAAGTCTTCGGAGTAGAGGCTATTCGGCGACTTCTTCTGCACCGCAGTGACCTGACCCTTGTACATCTTCAGCACCACTTCACCATCCAGATCTTCGGCGATGGCGTTGGCAGAGGCGAGGATCGCCTTGCACAGCGGGGTGAACCAGCGACCGTCATAGACCAGATGCGAGAACTCGGCACCCAGCTTCTCCCGCCAGGCGCGGGTCGGGCGATCCAGTACCAGCTCTTCCACCGCGCGCAGCGCAGCGACCATCACGGTACCGCCCGGGGTTTCGTAGCAGCCGCGGGACTTCATGCCCACCATCCGGTTTTCGGTGATGTCGATGCGGCCCACGCCGTGCTTGCCGGCACGCTCGTTCAGGGTCATCAGGATCTGGTGCGGGCTGAGCGGCTGGTCGTCAACGGCCACCACTTCACCCTGCGCCACGGTCAGCTTGACGTACTCCGGCTGATCCGGAGCCTGCTCGGCGGGCACGGTCCACTGCCAGACTGCTTCGGAGGGCTCGTTCCAGGTGCTCTCCAGCTCACCACCCTCGGTGGAGATGTGCCAGGCGTTGGCGTCGCGGCTGTAGATCTTCTTCAGGGTCGCCTTGCAGGGAATGTTGCGGGTCTCCAGATAGGAGAGCAGATCTTCCCGGGAGCGCATGTCCCAGATCCGCCACGGGGCGATCACTTTCAGCTGGGGGGCCAGCGCAGCGACCGCGCCTTCGAAACGCACCTGATCGTTACCCTTGCCGGTGCAACCGTGGGAGATGGCATCAGCCCCTTCCGCCAGCGCGGCCTCGACCATCGCCTTGGCGATCACCGGACGGGCCATGGAGGTGCCCAGCAGATAGGTGCCTTCATAGACGGCGCCGGTCTTCAGGGTCGGGTAGACGTACTCTTTGACGAACTCTTCCCGCAGATCCTTGATGATGCACTTGGTGGCGCCGGAGGCGATCGCCTTCTGCTCGATCCCTTCCAGATCGTCGCGCTCCTGACCGACGTCGGCCACGAAGGCAATGATTTCGGCATCATAGTGCTCTTTCAGCCAGGGAATGATGGCCGAGGTATCCAGTCCACCCGAGTAAGCCAGTACGATCTTGTTGATTCCGCTCATGTTACTTCTCTCCGTGATGATTCGATGATGATTCAATAAAAGGGTCGTGATTCAGGTTGAGTGCCGCGTTACTTGTTGCCCTGACTATTTATGCCCAAACAGGGTCAGCAACACGGCGTTCTGGATATGCATCCGGTTTTCGGCCTCGTCCATGATGAGGGAGGCGGGGCCATCCATCACCTGCGAGGTGATCTCCAGCTCCCGGTGCGCCGGCTGGCAGTGCAGCACGTGCTGGATGCCGGTGCGGTCGAGCAGGGCCTGGTTGATCTGGTAAGGCATAAAGAGGTCTTTGACCTGCTCCATCGGGGTGTTGTCACCCATGGAGACCCAGGTATCTGTGTAGGCCACGTCGAACCCTTCGATATCTGCCACGTCATCGCTGATGTGGATGGTTGCCCCCGACTTGGCCGCCAGAGCCTGCGCCTGCAGGAAGATCTGGGTATCCGGGCCGTGGCCTTTCGGGCATATCAGGGTGACGTCGGTGCCCAGTGTCGCCCCCAGCAGCAGCAGAGAGTGGCTGACGTTGTTGCCATCACCGAGGTAGGCAAGCTTCACCTTCGACAGGTCGTCGTAGTGCTCGGCAATGGTCATAAAGTCGGCCAGCCCCTGACAGGGGTGGTAGAGGTTGCACAGGCTGTTCACCACCGGCACTGTGCCGTGCTCCGCCAGCTCGATCAGGGTCTGGTGATCGAACACCCGGGCGACGATGGCATCACACCAGCGGGACAGGTTGGCGGCGAAATCCTTCACCGACTCCCGCTTGCCCAGCGCGCCGTTTTGCTGATCCAGATAGACGCTGTGGCCGCCCAGTTTGGCGATACCGATGTCGAAAGTGACCCGGGTGCGCAGGGAGGGCTTCTCGAACAGGGTGACCACGCTCTTGCCCGCTAGCGCCTGGCTGTACTTCTTCGGGTCGGCCTTCACTGCCTTGCCCAGCGCAATCAGCGCTTCAATCTGGGCTTTGTTCAGATCACTGTCTTTCAGAAGATGTTGCATCGGATGTTCCTTGTTCCGGTGGAGATCAAATGGCCACTTGAGTGCCGACCGCGCCGCCAGCCAGCAGCTTGAGCAGCTGATCCGGGTAACGCCAGCTGGCGACACAGACCGGCTTGCCGAGGGTCTCGGCGGCGTGCAGGGCTGCTTCAACCTTGACCGCCATACCATCGCGGATCACCCCTTTCTCCATCAGATCCAGCGCGGTCAGCTTGTCGAGCTGGGGCACCAGCTTGCCCTTGCCATCGAGGATGCCGCTCACATCGGAGAGCATCACCAGATCGGCACCGAGCGCCTCGGCAATGGCGGTGGCCGCCTGATCCGCGTTGACGTTCATCAGTTGCCCGTCGGCTGTGATGCCGATGGAGCTCACTACCGGCAGGAAGCCCTGACCGAGGATGCCCGCCACCAGTGCCGGATTGCCCGGCTTGCACTCGCCGACGGCGCCGAGATCCGGGTCGAGCTGGGTCACCTGACAGAGGCCGCCATCTGCCAGACAGAGCCCCACCGCCGGAATGCCGGTGGCGATCGCCTTGGCCATCATCTGCTTGTTGGCGGTCCCCGCCAGCGCCCCGGCAATAAAGGGGATCTGCTCGAACGGGGTCACCCGCAGGCCATTCTTCTTGGTGGAGGTGAGACCCAGCCCCTTGAGCAGGTCATCCACCAGACAGCCACCGCCGTGTACCAGCACCAGCGGACGGTGCTGATCGTCGAGAAAGGTTTTGAGGGTGGCGAACAGGGCGGTCAGCGCCTCGTCGTTCTCGATAAGGGCGCCGCCCAGCTTGATTACCAACGTCTGTTTGTCCATGTTCGAGATCCTTCCTAAGTCCTTAAATCAGGCCGGTGGCCGGTTCAAAACCAAATTTGATATTTATGCACTGCATGGCTTGCGAGGCGGCGCCCTTGAGCAGGTTGTCGATGGCGGAGACCACCACCAGCATGTTGCCCTGCTGTTGCCATGCAATGTCGCAGTAAGGGGTGTTTGCCACACCGCGAATAGAGGGCATCTGGCCGGTGAGGCGCACCAGCGGCTTGCCTTCATAAGCCTTGAGGAAGGCCTGATCCACCTGGGTGGGGGTGACGCCATCCGCCAGCTGCACATAGATGGTGGCCAGAATGCCGCGCACATAGTTGCCAAGGTGGGGCTGGAACAGCACCTCTTTACCGAGGTGATGGCTGATCTCCGGCTGGTGTCTGTGATTGAAGGTGCCGTAAGGGTTGAGGCTCACTTCGCAGAAGCTGGTGTTGATGGCCGCCTTGCGACCGGCGCCGGAAACCCCGGAGACGGCGTTGATGATGGGCTGCCACCCCTTGGCAATCAGACCATCCTGCTGCAGCGGCTTGAGAGCGCACAGCGATGCGGTCGGGTAGCAACCCGGCACCGCAATCAGCTGGGCGGTAGCGATGGCATCGGCATTCCACTCCGCCAGGCCATAGACGGCCTGATCCAGCCACTGCTCGCTGTCGTGGGTGAAGCCGTAGAAGCTGTCGTAGAAGCCCTGATCCTTGACCCGGAAGGCGCCGGAGAGATCGAATACCGGCAGCCCCTTGGCAAGAAACTTGGGCGCCAGCTCGGCGCTCACCTCGTGGGCGGTGGCCAGCAGCACCAGATCGGCCTGGGTCAGGATCCGGGTCATGCCGTCGTCGTCCAGCGGTAGCAGCGGTTGATCGAGGGCTCCGACCCACTGGGGATGCAGGGAAGAGAAGCGCTTGTGGGCATCCTGACTGCCGGCGGAGACATAGAGGCCGAACAGCTTGAGTTGTGGATGGTTCTGTACCAGTGCGGCCAGTTCGGCTCCCGCGTAGCCACTGGCACCGACGATAACGGTGTTAAGCATGTTGAATATTCCAAGTCAGGGTTCGAGATTCACAGCATGACGCTGCAGTGCACAAGGGTGTTCGATCGCCCCTTTGCACAAGTGCGGAGGGGCAATTCAGGCGGGTGTGTGTCGTCGGTTATAGATCAGGTGACAGAACATTAACTTTCCCTTACAACTAGAAGCCTTTGTTGATGAGCCAGATATTCAGGTAAAATTACAGAATATTCATGCACTCACTTTGCATTTGTATTTTCTAACAGAAACATTCCGGGGACGCAAGGAGGAGCTGATGGCCAATCTGGATTTTTTTTCACTTTATAAGAATATTATTGCGATTCCCTCTATCAGCAGCACGGATCCCAAGTGGGATCAGAGCAACGAGGCGGTGATCCGGCTGCTGGCTGGCTGGTTCGGTCAGCTCGGTTTTCAGTGCGAGGTAACGGCGCTCCCCGACCTGCCGGGCAAGTTCAATCTGGTGGCGACGATTGGTCAGGGGGAGGGCGGTGGTGCTGCTGGCAGGCCACACCGATACGGTGCCGTTTGATGAAGGAGGGTGGAGCAAGGATCCCTTCAAGGTGACCGAAGAGGGCAACCGTCTCTATGGTCTCGGTACCATCGATATGAAGGGCTTCTTCGCCTTCATAGTGGAAGCGCT
Organism: Aeromonas sp. 97A; assembly: GCF_051919185.1. Lineage (NCBI taxonomy): Bacteria > Pseudomonadati > Pseudomonadota > Gammaproteobacteria > Aeromonadales > Aeromonadaceae > Aeromonas > Aeromonas sp. 97A. The sequence continues at coordinate 4,178,012 of NZ_JBQBFF010000001.1, forward strand.
CAAAGAAATCGATCTCACCAAGCTGACCAAGCCTCTTCGCATTCTCGCTACCGCCGATGAAGAGACCACCATGGCGGGCGCCCGCGCCATCGCCGCGGCGGCGGAGCTTAAACCCGACTACGCCGTGATTGGCGAGCCGACCGGGCTGGTGCCTGTGGTGGCCCACAAGGGACATATGTCGGAGGCGATCCGTATTACCGGCAAGAGCGGTCACAGCTCGGATCCCGCCAACGGCGTCAACGCCATGGAGATCATGCACAAGGCGATGGGGCAGGTGCTGCGCTTGCAGCAGGATCTGAAAGATCGCTACGCCGACCACCGCTTTGCCGTGCCACAGCCGACCCTGAACCTGGGTTACATTCAGGGCGGGGACAGCCCGAACCGTATCTGCGGCTGCTGCGAGCTGCATATCGACCTGCGACCCACGCCGCAGGTGGGGCCGGATGAGTTGATGGGGATGCTCAAAGAAGCGCTGTCGCCCATCGAGATCCACCAGCCGGGCTGCCTGCATCTGCAACATCTGCATGAACCCATTCCTGCCTACGCCTGCGCCGACGACTCTGTGCTGGTGCGCGAAGCGGAGAAGGCGAGCGGCCGCGCCGCCGAGTCGGTCAACTACTGCACCGAGGCGCCGTTTATCCAGCAGCTTGGCTGCGAGACCATCGTCATGGGGCCCGGCCATATCACCCAGGCGCACCAGCCGGATGAGTATCTGGACCTCTCCTTCGTCAAGCCGACCACCGCAGTGTTGCAGCACCTGATCAGACGTTTTTGCCTGTAGCGGCGGCGGTGAAAGGGGCGTAAAAACTGTAAGTAAGTTACATAACAAGCCGGTTGTGGAGTGGTGATGGAAATACATGTTCTGAATCGGCCTGTTATTTGACCTTGCGCAGACAATCTGGGTAGATTGTCACCCTAAGATGACGGAGCATATGTTGTAATCGCACAACAATAAGTGAGGTCGTCTAGCACCCCGGATGGGTGTCAGGCACCAACAAGATAAGGATGTGGAATGAACGAAAAGTACGCCGCACTACGCGCCAACGTAGGTATGCTGGGTCAGCTGCTGGGTAAATCCATCAAGGATCATCAGGGTCAGGCCTTTCTCGACAAGATCGAAACCATTCGCCAATTGGCCAAGTCCTCCCGCAAGGGCAATGAATCAGACCGGGAACGTCTGCTCGATACCCTGCGCACCCTGAGCGATGATGAACTGCTGCCGGTGGCCCGCGCCTTCAGCCAGTTCCTCAATCTGGCCAACGTGGCGGAACAGTTCCACACCATCTCCCGTCGCTGTGAAGAGCAGGTCTGCACCCCGGACCCGCTGGAGCAGATGTTCGACAAGCTGAAAGCGTCCAACCTGTCGCAAGAGGCCATCATTCAGGCCGTGCGCGAGCTGGATATCGATCTGGTGCTGACCGCTCACCCGACCGAGGTGACTCGTCGCACTCTGATCCACAAGCACGTACAGCTCAACGACTGCCTCGAGGCGCTGGAGCTCTCCGACCTGCTGCCCCGCGAGCGGGACAAGATCCTCAATCGCATCGAACAGCTGATCAATCAGGCGTGGCACACCAACGAGATCCGCGAACAGCGCCCGACTCCGGTCGACGAGGCCAAGTGGGGCTTTGCGGTGGTGGAGAACAGCCTGTGGCCCGCCATTCCCGAATTCATGCGCAATCTGGACGAGCGTCTGCAACACCATCTGGGTGTGCGGCTGCCGCTGGATGCCGCGCCGGTCAAGTTCACCTCCTGGATGGGCGGTGACCGCGATGGCAACCCCTTCGTCACCGCCAAGGTGACTGCCGAAGTGCTGGAGCTGGGCCGCTGGATGGCGGTGAGCCTCTTCTACAAAGACATCAAGGAGCTCACCTCCGAGCTCTCCATGTCCGACTGTACCGACGCCGTGCGCGCTCGCGTTGGCGATCACCCCGAGCCCTACCGCGCGCTGGTGCGCGAGCTGCGTGAAGCGCTGCGCGAAACCAAGGAGCACCTCACCGCCAAGGTGCAGGGCCAGGCGAGTGAGAGCCAGGATCTGGTCAAGACCACCGCCCAGCTGCGCGAGCCGCTGGAGCTCTGCTACCACTCATTGCACGCCTGCGGCATGGGCAACATCGCCGATGGCATGCTGCTGGACGTGTTGCGCAAGGTCGCCTGTTTCGGCATCCATCTGGTCAAGCTGGATATCCGTCAGGATGGTGAGCGTCACGGGCTGGTTTTCTCCGAGCTGACCCGCTATCTGGGTTTGGGTGACTACGCCGAGTGGAGTGAAGATGACAAGCAGGCCTTCTTGCTCAACGAACTGAACTCCCGTCGCCCGCTCATTCCCCACGACTGGGAGCCGAGCGCCGAGGTGCGCGAGACGCTGGATACCTGTCAGGTTATCGCCGAGCACGACCCCGATGCGTTCGGTATCTACATCATCTCCATGGCCGGTGCGCCGTCCGATGTGCTGTCGGTGCAACTGCTGCTCAAAGAGGCGGGCTGCAAGTTCCGCATGCCGGTCGCCCCGCTGTTTGAAACCCAGGATGACCTGATGGCAGGCACCGCCGTGATGGAGCGCCTGCTCTCGGTGGACTGGTATCGCGGCTACATTCAGGGCCGTCAGTACGTGATGATCGGTTACTCCGACTCCGCCAAGGATGCGGGCATGATGGCCGCAGGCTGGGCCCAGTACGCTGCCATGGAATCCCTGGTGGGGCTGGCCGAAGCCAACAACATCCGACTCACCCTGTTCCATGGCCGTGGCGGTACCGTCGGTCGTGGTGGTGCGCCAGCCCATCAGGCCATCCTCTCCCAGCCGCCGGGATCCCTGCGCGGCGGTCTGCGTACCACCGAACAGGGGGAGATGATCCGCTTCAAGTTCGGTCTGCCGAAAGTGGCGATCAAGAGTCTGGAGCTCTACACCAGCGCCGTGCTGGAAGGGAACCTGCTGCCGCCACCCAAGCCGAAAGAGTGCTGGCGCGAGGTGATGGAACAGCTGGCCGCCGACTCCTGCGATCACTACCGCAGTATCGTGCGCGGTCATCCGGACTTCGTCCCTTACTTCCGTGCCGCTACCCCGGAGATGGAGCTCGGCAAGCTGCCGCTCGGCTCCCGTCCCTCCAAGCGCAAGCCTAACGGCGGCGTCGAGAGCCTGCGCGCCATTCCGTGGATCTTCGCCTGGACCCAGAACCGCCTGATGCTGCCGGCCTGGCTCGGTGCCCACAAGGCGCTGCAACAGGCCATCGACGGCGGCAAGCTGGCGGTGCTGGAAGAGATGAGCGCCCAGTGGCCCTTCTTCCGCACTCGCCTCGAGATGCTGGAGATGGTGTTCCTCAAGGCGGACGTCTGGCTCGCCGAGTACTACGACACCCGTCTGGTGCCGCAGGAGCTGTGGGGCCTTGGCAAACAGCTGCGTCAGGAGCTCGCCGAATCTATTGAAGTGGTGCTGAAACTGAGCCCGCGCGGGGATCTGCTGGAGGATCAGCCCTGGATCAAGGAGTCCATCAAGCTGCGCAACCCCTACACAGACCCGCTCAACGTGCTGCAGGCCGAGCTGCTCAACCGCTCCCGCAACCACCCGGAGACCCTGCACCCCGAGCTGGACAAGGCGCTGATGGTCACCATCGCCGGTATTGCCGCAGGGATGCGCAACACCGGTTGATAGCCAGCTCAATCCAGCAGGCTTCAGCAATATCCATCAAGCCAAAGGGCGCCGACAAGGCGCCCTTTGTTTTTTGTTGTCCGGCAGAATTGGGCTCGATGGGAACCCCCATGTTTTGGGCTGTATTTCGTAGGGTGTAATAAGCACAGCGCATTGCACCGCTCGACAATGTGTTTTGCCCGGACTCGTCCTGCGTTTGATATGGCAAGCGGTGCAATTCACTTCGTTCATTGCACCCTACGGATGACGAGCGCAGATTGACCCTCCGGCTTGCATCCCTCGCCACGCAGGCGCAGACTGTTTGGCCTTGTTTTTATGCGATTCGATTCAAGGCAACCATCATGACTCCTGCCATCAACCTGCTGAAGAAGCTCAAAATCCCCCACAAGCTCTACCCCTACGAGTGCGAAGCCCACGACGATTTCGGCAAGTATGCCGCGACCCAGCTCGGGTTGCCGGAGGCGCAGGTGTTCAAGACCCTGGTCGCCCATCACGACAAGCAGGCGGTGGTGGCCATCGTTCCCTCATCCGGCATGTGCAGTCTGAAACAGCTGGCCAAGGCGACCGGCCTCAAGAAGGTGGAGATGATGAAACCGGCGGAAGCGGAGAAGCTGACCGGTTACAAGGTGGGCGGCATTAGCCCGCTGGCGCAGAAGAAACTGCTGCCCACCGTACTCGACGAGTCGGCGCTGCAGTTTGACGAGATCCTGGTGAGCGGCGGCAAGCGCGGTCTCTCGGTAGGGGTGGCGCCGCAGGATATGCTGACGCTGATGAAGTGGATCGCCGCTCCCATCGGCGAAGAGTAGTGCCGGGCACGTTGTGAACCTGCCCTCCGGGTCTGTGGTGGCCCGGATGTATCCTTGTTGGCTCACTCCTGTTGGCTGATATAGTGGAGATGGAATAATTGCCGCCAAGGATATGGCCCATGCGCGCATCTGCCCGCTATCTGCTCTTTATTGCGTTGCTGCTGCCCGCCACCGGCAGTGCGGCCCCTGCCTTTACGCTGCGTACCTGCTTTGAAAACAGTGATTCCTACCCCTGGCTGCTGCAATCGGGGGAGGGGGTTGTGCAGTATCACCTCAAGGCGGTTGCTACCGCTCTTGATGCCGAGATCGTGCTGACGCCGCTACCGTGGAAGCGCTGCCTCTCTCGGGTGAGCAGTGGCCAGATGGATGCGGCCATCAAGATGAGCTATAGCGTCGAGCGGGCGACCACAGTGGGGGTCTATCCCATGCGTGAGGGCAAACCCGACCCTGCCAAGCGGCTGCTGACCGAGAGTTACAGTCTTTACCAGCTCAAGGGGGGTAAGAGCCAGTGGGATGGCACCACCCTCAGGGTCAATGGCGTGGTTGCGGCCCAGTCAGGATTTTCCATCGTCGACTTGTTGCAGGCTGCGGGAGCCGAGGTGGATGACTCCAGCCGTGACCCGCTGATCATTTTGAAAAAGCTGGTGATGGATCGGGCGCAGGCGACCGCCATACAGACCGAGGTGGCTGACAGTATTCTGGCGGCCCATCCCGCGTTGCAGACTCGCATCGAGCGGCTGTCGCCGGTGCTGGTGGAGAAGCCCTACTATCTGGTCTTCTCTCACCGCTTCTATCAGGCCCATCCCCGACAAAGCCGGCAGGTGTGGGATGCTATCGAGCAGGTGCGCGACTCTGCTGCCTATCAGCGTTATGCCACAGCGCTCAGAAGAACGCCTCCGGTGGGGGAGTAGGCTGATGGATGCGACTGGCCGAAAAGGGGAGGAGAGCGTGGGGGGGGCAGGGCCGAGCGCCCACGCTCAGGGCTACACTGAAAGTACCCCCTTCAGCCAAGGCGCGGTTTATGTCACCCCTGCATCTGCTGGCCACCGCTCTGCTCTGCATGTTGTCGCTGACCGGACAGGCGGCCACCCGGTTTACCTTCATCAGCCCGGAGAGCGAGCGGGATCCGCGTACCACTTATGATCGGGAGCTGCTGCGGCTCGCCCTCGACAAGACCCGCGACCAGTTTGGTGACTATCTGCTGGAGCCTGCGCCGCCCATGACCAAGGCGCGCGAGCGGCTCAGCATGCAGCTCGACAGCTATCCCAACCTCTTTGTGATGGACAGCTACAGCAGCACCCGCGAGGATCTGGGGCTCGCCTATGTCCGTTTTCCCATCCATCTGGGGATCGTCAGCTACCGCATCTGTTTTGTCAGCCCGCAGCAAAAGGTGGCGGTAAGCAAAGTGACCGACCTCAAGGGGCTGCGGCAGTTTACCTTCGGTCAGGGCAAGGGGTGGCTGGATGTGGATATCCTGCGTTACGCCGGGATGGAGGTGGTGGAAGTGGAGGGGTACGAAAAGCTGTTCAAGATGGTGGCGCGGGGCCGCTTCGATCTCTTCTGCCGCGGGGTGAGCGAGCTGCGCAGCGAGCAGCTTACCCACAAGGATATGACGGATCTGCTGGTGGATGACGCCTTGTTGATCTACTACCCGCTGCCCCGGGTTTTCTACACCAATCCCAACAATCGCGAGGCACTGCAGCGGGTCGAGCGGGGGTTGCAGCTGGCGTGGCAGGATGGCTCGCTACAGGCTCTGTGGCGCAAGAGCTTTGGCCCGGCCATCGCTTTTGCCAAGCTCTCCCAGCGCCGACTGCTGCGACTGGATAACCCCTTCCTCGACGGGATCAGCTTCGATTACCGCCCCTACTTCTACAATCCGCAGACCGATCGCTTCGGCGATTACTGAGGTGCCTGCCGCTGGCGGCAGAGGGCCAGCCAGGCCTCGGCGGTGCGCGACAGATAGCGCTCGCTCGGCCAGATCACCCCGAGTCGCCAGCTCAATTCGGGCTCCAGTGGCCGCAGCACCAGACCATCCGGGGTCAGCCGGTGGCAGACCGGCTCCGGCAAGAAGGCGACCCCCATGCCGCTGCGTACCATGGCGGTGAGAAAATCCCACTGGCTGCTGCGCGCCGCCACCTGAGGCACAAAGCCCGCTTCCTGACACGCCTGCTCCAGCCGCTCGCTCAGGGTAAACGCCTGGGTATAAAGCAGGAAGGGCTCCTCCTGCAGGGACTCCAGCCGCAGCGGTGCCTCGCCATGCCAGCGGGGTTGATCAGGCAGCACCACCCGGATCGGGTATTGATCCAGCTCCAGCGCGCTGAGGGCGCCCCCCTCTTTGGTCGGCAGCATGGTGATGGCGAGATCCAGCTCCCCCTCCAGCACCGCCTGTTCGATGCGGCGACCGCCGTACTCCACCAGGGTCAGCTCCACCTTGGGGTAGCGGGTGCGGTAGGCGCGGATCAGATCTGCATAGACGTGACCCACCATGGGGGGAATGCCGAGGGTGAGGCGACCATGTTGCAGGCTCTGCAGATCCGCCAGTTCGGCCTCCAGCTGCTGCATCTCCGCCAAGATGGTCTGGGCACGGTTGAACAGCACCTGGCCGCTGTCGGTCAGGGTGAAGCGGCGCCCTTCCCGGTTGAGCAGGGGCTGGCCCAGCTCCTCTTCGATATTGCGGATCATCTTGCTGATGGTGGGCTGGGTGACGAACAGCTTTTCAGAGGCGCGGGTGAAGCTTTTTTCCCGCACCAGTTCGACAAAATAGCGCAAGGCTCGAATATCCATGGACTCTCTCGACTCGTGTTGGCGGGTACGGGATGAAGTATGCCTATGCGGCATGAATTCGATAATTTTAATTCATTTCTGGCAGGTTTTGCTCAACTCTATACTGTGAGCCGGTTCACAGAAAGACGATGATCATGAAAGCCCTCTGCTTGCGCTGGTTACAGACTCCCTTCCAGATTGTGTTGCTGGCAGCCATCTGGCTGCTGGCCGATACCGCGGTGCGTACCCTCCATCTGCCGCTGCCCGCCAACCTCACCGGCATGCTGTTGCTGCTGGCCTGCATCCTGCTCGGGGTGGTTAAGGCCGAGTGGTTCAGCGCGGGGGCTCGCTGGCTGCTGGCGGAGATGCTGCTGTTCTTCGTTCCTGCCGTGGTGGCGGTGGTCAACTATCAGGATCTGCTGCTGCAGGAGGGGTGGCGCATCATGGTGGTGCTGCTGGTGAGCACCACCCTGGTACTCGGCACCACGGCGCTGGTGGTAGATCGGATTTACCGCCTCGAACTGAAACTGGCCCGCCGGAGTCGTCGTCATGTCTGATACCCTGCTCGGGCTGATCTGCTTCGCCCTCACCCTGCTCTTCTACTACGCCAGCAAATGGCTCTATGGCAAAAAGCGGATCCTGCCGCTGATGCCGCTGCTGCTGGCGCCGACCCTGCTGGTGGCCGTGGTGCTGCTGTTCCACATCCCCTATCAGGATTACATGGCGGAATCCCACTGGCTGCTCTGGCTGCTGGGCCCGGCGACCGTCGCCTTCGCGGTGCCGGTCTACGAGAACCGCCAGCTCATTCGTCGCCACTGGTTGTCGCTATCGGTCGGGGTGGTTGCCTCGGTCATCATGGCGGTGGGCAGTACCGTGCTGCTGGCTCGCTGGCTGGATCTCTCCGACATGCTGCAGCGCAGTCTGGCGATGCGTTCCATCACCACGCCGTTTGCGGTGGAGGCGACCCGCGCCATCGGTGGTCAGAGCGATCTCACTGCGCTGTTTGTGGTGCTGACCGGCGTCATCGGTATGGCGGTGGGGGAGAGCGTGCTGACCGTGCTGGCCATTCGCAGTCGCCTCGGCAAGGGGGCTGGCTTTGGCGCCTCGGCCCACGGCGCCGGTACCGCCAAGGCCTATCAAATGGGTAACGAAGAGGGGGTGGTCTCCAGCATGGTGATGATGATCGCCGGCATGGTGACCGTGCTGCTGGCACCCCTGCTGGGCCGGATGTTCTGGTAGGCCTGGCTTCCATTTAGAAGGCGGCTCGCCCCGGCGCTACACTCTAGTGAGCCTGTATTTCCGGGATGAGCAGTATGACCTTTCATTGCCTCGCTTCCTGCTTGCTGCTGTGCAGTCTTTCCCTCCTTGCCACTCCCCTAAGGGCGAGCGACGTCATCACTCATATCAGCCCCGAGAGCGATCGGGACTTGCGTACCCTCTATTTTCGCGATCTGTTGCAGCTGGCGCTGGAGAAGACCCGCGATAGCTTCGGTGACTACGAGCTGCGAACCGCGCCGCCGATGAACCGTATCCGGATGCGACAGATTGTGCAGACTCAGCAATACCCCAATCTGTTTGTGGCCGACAGTCTGCGTCCGGCCGCGGAGAGCGGAGCGCTGGATTACGTCCGTTTTCCGGTGGAGCTGGGCATCCTCGGTTATCGCATCTGCTTTGTCAGTCCGCAGCAGGCCGACGCGGTGGCAAGGATCAATACCCTGACCGAGCTGCAGCAATTTCTGCACGGGCAGGGGCGTGGCTGGCAGGATGCGGAGATCCTGCGTCATGGGGGATTCAAGGTGCAGGAGATCGACGGTTACGAGCGGCTGTTCAAGCTGGTGGCGCGCGGTCGCATCGATCTCTTCTGCCGCGGTGCCAACGAGCTCTTTATCGAGCAGGAGCAGCACAGTGATCTGCCCGGCCTCACCGTGGATCGGCGAGTGGCGCTGCACTATCCCTTCCTCCACCTCTTCTACACCCACAAGGATAATCAGGCCGCCATCCGCCGCCTCTCGGTCGGGCTCAAGCTGGCGTGGCGGGATGGCTCGTTGCAACAGCTCTGGCTGCGCCACTTCAAACCTTCCCTCGAGCAGGCGCAGCTCCCCGGACGCCTGTTGTTCGAGTTGGCCAATCCGCGCCTTGATAAGGTGGACTTTGACTATCGGGCGTACCACTACAACCCCGTCGACGGGACGTTCGGGCCCGGGCTACCTTGATCCTGATGGGGCTGTTACCGGATAAAGGGCCGTCTCTGCTGATGTGCTAAATCATGCCCAAAAGGCATGCTTTTTATTATTTAAATTCATTTTTTGAAGGTTGGTGCGCTGCATATACTGGGGGTCGCTTCACGGTTCAGGTTTGCTCCTGCCCGCTTCTGGCTTGTGCGAGTGAGCCTGAATCGTCCTGCTGCGGCGTCTTGATGTTCTGCATGAAGGCGTCCATCACTGGGCCGGGATCGATCCCGGCAGGTATTACAGCTGACGGAGCCTTGTTATGTTTAATCCCCACCCTTGCGCCCTGATTGTCGAAGGGGGCGCGATGCGCGGCATCTTTGCCAGCGGCGTGCTCGATGCGTTTGTCGAAAGTCACCACTACCCGTTCGATTTCGTCATGGGCGTCTCGGCCGGTGCCACCAATCTGGTCTCCTACCTGAGCGAGCAGCCGCGCCGCAGTCACCACATCATCACCGAGCTGGCTTGCAGCTCCCGGTTTCTCGATCCCCTGCGTTTCGTCAAAGGGGGCGATCTGGTGGACATCGGCTGGCTGTGGCAAGCCAGTCGCTATCGCTTCCCGCTCGATCTCGAGACCTTCTGCGCCCGCGACATTCCCTTTTACGCGGTGGCGACCGATGTGGCGAGCGGCAAGGCCATCTATCTGCCGGTGCGGCCCGACAACATGGATGAGGTGCTGACTGCCACCTGCGCTCTGCCGGTGGTGCAGCACGATACCCCCTGCGTCGATGGTCGCCCGATGGCCGATGGCGGCATCAGCGACTCCATTCCGGTGATCGAGGCCTATCGTCGTGGGGCGCGTCGGATGACGGTGGTGCTGTCGGAGCCCTGGGGATATCGCAAGAAGCCGGCCCGTTTCTGCTGGATGGTCAAAGCCTTGCTGAAAACCCAGCCTGCGCTGGCGCAAGCCATGCTGGAGCGGGATCGCGCCTACAACCGGGCGCTCGATTTCATTGCCAATCCCCCTGCCGATTGCGAGATCGAGGTGATCGCGCCACCGGCCGATTTCATGGTCTCCCGTTTTACCCAGGATCCGGTCAAGCTGGAGTCCGGTTATCTGCAGGGTTACTGGCAGGGGCGTCAGAGTCTGTTGCGGGCCCGTGGAGAGGTGCGGGCGGTGGCCTGACTGGTTTGCCGGGTGCTGAATATGATGCGCTGAACATAAAAAGGGGAACCTCGCGGTTCCCCTTTTGCATGCTTGCGCGGCGGCAGCTGCTTACAGCAGCTGCTTGAGGCGATAGAGCAGGTCGAGGGCCTGACGGGGGGTCAATTCGTCCGGGCGCACCGCTTCCAGCTCTTCAACCACCGGATGAGGCTGCGGGGCGAGGGCCACCGGGGCTGGGCGGCTTTCACCGGCGGCGACCGGAGTGGCGCTCTCCAGCTCATGCAGCTTGTGACGGGCCTGCTGGATCACCGATTTCGGCACCCCTGCCAACGCTGCCACTTGCAGACCGTAAGAGCGGCTGGCCGCCCCTTCCTGCACCGCGTGCATAAAGGCGATGGTGTCGCCGTGCTCCACCGCATCTAGGTGGACGTTGGCCAGCCCGCTCATCAGCTCGGGCAAGCGGGTCAGCTCGAAGTAGTGGGTGGCAAACAGGGTGTAGGCGCCAATCTTGCTCGCCAGCTGTTCTGCACAGGCCCACGCCAGCGAGAGGCCGTCGTAGGTGCTGGTGCCGCGGCCAATCTCGTCCATCAGCACCAGACTGCGGGCGGTGGCGTTGTTGAGGATATTGGCGGTCTCGGTCATCTCCACCATAAAGGTGGAGCGGCCGGAGGCGAGATCATCCGACGCCCCGATGCGGGTGAAGATGCGGTCGATGGGGCCGATGCGGGCGCTGTCGGCAGGCACGAAGGCGCCGATATGGGCCAGCAGCACGATGAGCGCGGTCTGGCGCATGTAGGTCGATTTACCGCCCATGTTGGGACCCGTGATGATCAGCATCCGCCGCTCTCGCTCCAGCCGGATGGGGTTGGCGATAAAGGGATCTGTCATTACCTGCTCAACCACCGGATGGCGGCCCGCCTCGATCAGGATCTGATCCTCATCGATGAGGGTCGGGCAGCGATAGTCGAGGGTCTCGGCCCGCTCGGCCAGGTTGGCCAGCACGTCCAGCTCCGCCAGTGCGGCGGCGGAATCCTGCAGATCGCCGAGGTGGGGCAGCAGGGCATCGAGCAGCTCTTCGTAGAGCCGTTTTTCCAGCGCCAGCGCCTGGGACTGGGCGGTGAGTACCTTGTCCTCATATTTCTTCAGCTCATCGATGATGTAGCGTTCGTTGTTCTTGAGGGTCTGGCGGCGGATGTAGTGGGCCGGCACCAGATGGCTGTTGGCGCGGCTCACCTCGATATAGAAGCCGTGCACCTTGTTGTAACCCACCTTGAGGGTGTTGATGCCGGTCAGCAGCTTCTCCCGCTCCTCGATGCGGGCGAGGCTGGCGGTGGCGCCGTTGGCGAGATCCCGCAGCTCGTCCAGCTCCTGATTGAAGCCGTCACGGATGACGCCACCATCGCGGATTAGCACCGGCGGCACTTCCATCACTGCGCGCTCCAGCAGGTCGAGCAGCTCGGGAAAGGTGCTGGCCCGCTCGCGCAGCTGCTGCACCGCCTCATGCTCGCTCTCCGCCAGCAGGCGCTGCAATTCGGGCAGCTGGGCAAAAGCCTGCCGCAGCCGGGTGAGATCGCGCGGACGGGCCGAGCGCAGGGCCAGACGCGCCAGCACCCGCTCCACATCCCCTACCTGACGCAGCAGGCTGCCCAGTTCATCGTAGAGGTTCTGCTCGATAAGCGTATGGATGGTGCTCTGGCGACCTTTCAGGATCACCCGATCGCGGATCGGCTGGTGGATCCAGCGCTTGAGCAGCCGGCTGCCCATCGGCGTGGCGGTGCAGTCCAGCACGGCGGAGAGGGTGTTGTCGTGACCGCCGGCGAGATTCTGGGTCAGCTCCAGATTGCGGCGGGTGGCGGCATCCATGATGACGGCGTGATCCGGCTGCTCGAGGCGCACGTTGCGAATGTGGGGCAGGGCGGTGCGCTGGGTGTCCTTGACGTACTGCATCAGGCAACCGGCAGCACACAGGGCGGTCTCGCTCTGCTCGACGCCAAAGCCCACCAGATCCTGGGTTCCGAATTGTTGGCAGAGCAGCTTGCGGGCGGTACCGAGCTCGAACTCCCACTCCGGGCGGCGGCGCAGACCGCGGCGCCCCTCGACGTGGTGCAGGAAGGCGAAGGATTCGGGATAGAGCAGCTCCGCCGGATTGGTGCGCTGCAGCTCCGCCAGCAGGGTCTCTTCTTTCTCGAACTGGTTGATGAAGAAGCGGCCGGAGCCGATGTCCATGGTGCCATAGCCGAAGCGGCGGCCATCGTGGTAGACGGCGGCGATCAGGTTGTCCTGTCGCTCGCTGAGCAGCGCCTCGTCGGAGACGGTGCCTGGGGTGATGATGCGAATGACCTTGCGCTCTACCGGCCCCTTGCTGGTGGCGGGATCCCCCACCTGTTCGCAGATGGCGGCCGACTCGCCGAGCTGTACCAACTTGGCCAGATAGCCCTCGATGGCGTGATAGGGCACCCCCGCCATCGGGATGGGGCTACCCGCCGACTGGCCGCGCTTGGTCAGGGAGATGTCGAGCAGCTGGGAGGCCTTGCGGGCATCGTCATAGAACAGCTCGTAGAAGTCGCCCATCCGGTAGAACAGCAGGATCTCCGGGTTCTCGGCCTTGAGGCCGAGGTACTGCTGCATCATAGGTGTGTGTTGTTGTAGATTTTCTATTGTTATCAATGTCTGATCGCCGTTAAGTTGCTGTTCTTAAACTGTCTTTATTCTTTGTTAAAGCTCAGCATGGTTCAGTTTGTCTCACCTAAGCTCACTGAATCTTGCTTCTAAGCGTAGGCTAAAGCGTAGGTTTGTGTGATGATGAACGTGATTAGAATGAAAACCTACGCTTTTCTCTCATAAAAAACGATATGAAAGGATGTAAGTGATGGCTGCGCCCCAGAATAGCAAACCGCTTTCTTACAAGGCAATTGAGTCGATGAAGCCAGGAGACAAAGATAAAGTCGACATCGGTGATTACCGAGGATTGCGAGTAGCGTGCGGGAAAACGGGAAAGAAAAGCTTTTACTACCGCTACAATGACCCTTTGAATCCGCGTAAACAAAAGCAAGTCACCTTAGGTGTCTTTCCTGCCATGTCATTGGAGGAGGCAAGGACCAAGTTCAAGGAATTGAAGCTCATGAGGCATCAAGGTGTCTGTCCGGCTACAGAGCTGAGCGCAGTTAAAGTCAAGCTCGAGCAGGAACCTGAAGTCGTTGCACCGTTTACCATCACTGACATGATCGAGCTTTACCTGACTGAGCACATCGAAGATCGGCACGCCAAGGAAGGAGGGATTTTACCTGGAGCCCGTAAACCCAAAGGGCAAGCAGAAACTCGAAGGACTCTCTATAACGATCCTGTGCGTGTATTCGGAGAGAGGTTAGCCACGGAGGTGCTAGCTAACGATATCGTGGCTTTGGTCATGGAGATTGTTGCGCGGGGAGCGAATGTTCAAGCTGGTAGTGTTCTTCGTGAGCTATCAGCTGCTTTCGATTATGCAATTGGAACGGGTAAACTGGATGAGCACTTTGTAAACCCAGTTACGAACGCAAAGAAAAGATTAAAATTAGCGAAAGTGCGTTTAACATGTCAAAAAGGAACTCGAATTCTTAGTGATGAAGAGCTAAAAAAATTTCTTCTCTGGTTACCAAGTTCTGGTTTTACTATTCCACAGAAAAACGTGCTCAGAATGACGCTATGGACAGGGTGTCGAACCGGAGAAATCTGTGGTGCTTATTGGCGAGATATTGATCTAAGTAATGGTACATTCCATTTAAAAGAAACGAAAACTGATACCGAGCGATATGTTCAGCTGCCAAACAAGCTATCGACTTTCTTCATTCACTGAAATTAATCACAGGTGATTGTTTATTCCCCTCTCTTTTGACTAAAAAGCCGATACCTCAAAAGTTGTTAACTGAAACTGCGTGGCGATTGCGCAAAGACAATGTAATGATTGATATACCTTCGTGGACACCACATGACCTTAGGCGTACCGTTAGAACAGGGCTTGCAAAGCTGAAATGCCCAAGTGATATTGCGGAGGCAATACTAGGTCATGCTCCAAAGGGCATAGAAGGAACATATAACCTCCACAGATACAATGATGAGTGCAAAGAGTGGTTGCAAAAGTGGGCGGATCATTTAGACAGGTTAACTGCGATATAGATGGTTTTCCTCGATTAAATATAGTTTTCCTGGGGGCGTAATAGCCCCCATGTAACATGTTATTTTTATAGTTAGATCTTAACGGTTGATGCTATTTCTCATAGGGATTGATGCTGCAGTATGCATCGTTAATTAGTTCTTCTAAGACTGCATTTCTTTTTAGTCCCTTTGCTTTTGTTATTGCTTTTAATTTCCTTTCAATATCTATATTCATGACAAAGTTATATTGCTTGTTGTGTGGGTTGTTTTTTCTGTAATTTTTTTGGGTTAGGGATTTTTTGATTTTATCAACTTTGATTATGCAGTCACTTTCTTTAAATACGAATAGTAAATCAAAGTAAGTTGTAATGGCTTCAGAAATATCTTCATTGCTATTGCCGTCAATTATTTTTAAAAAAATGTCCTCTTGATCTATCTGGTCTTTTATCCATAGCACATCTTCATCATCTAATTCTTTAAAGTTCAACCAGCTTTTAGGTTTTTGTCTTTTAATTATTTTACCCCAAAGCAATTCAATAAGCTGAAGTTGTTTGGATTTTATAGCGATACCATCTTCTAAGCGATCAAAATACTCAATTATCCTTTCTTTTTTTTGACGAGAAGTTTTGGCTCTGGGGTGACTATTGGTAAAACGCATGTGGCTTAATGAGATTGTGTCTTCAAAAGAATTACTTCTAAAATAAGCTAGCCCTGGTTGACTAAGATTTGGGATGATTTTCTTGTAAAGGTCACTGTCTTTGTCAAAAAAATAACTCCAATTATTAGTTATAGCGAATACAAAATTACACACTCTTTGGTTCGCTACCTGTATCCAATAAAAGTGCTCCATCTCTAGGCAGTTTCTACTGAACTGTTTGAATAGAAATTCTGCGATAGCATCGGTGTTATCTAGCTGGATTGAGCTATCTATCTTTCGAATGTAGTTTGCGAAAATATAATCTTGCTTGGTTTTTAAATGGTCATTAAAAATTGATAAAATTGAGTCAAAATCAGTGTTTATGGTGTCAAATTGTAGTTGATGCAAAATATACTCTGCAAATCTTCTCATTTCCTCTGTGGCTTTCAATCTATTGAAACGATCACCCCATGGGTATTTTGAATCACTTGCTATTGGTTGTTCATAGCTGGATGTTTTCATATAAATTCATTCCATTTAAAAATAATTAAAATTTTATACTAGAGTTTTTATAGTGCTAGTCAAGTGTCATCATAGGGTTTTTATTGAGTTTTTGTAGTCGATTTATAGTATCTACGTTTGGACTGTTATCCCCACTCCTTGTGCTTTTTCATTGATTTTCATTAGCTTCTTATGGGGGGGGAGAGTTTTGGTTCTCGTGGTTGGCGTGAGCTTGCTCATCACTGGTTTTTAGAGAGAGCTGGTATGTGAATGCCTGTAGTAGCATCGGTGAGGCGTTGGTGATTTGGTATTTGCTGTGGATCAGTGAGTTTAAATTGTGGGGTAATGGATCCTACTGTGATGATGGCGTCTGGGATATGTAAAAATGAACACAACGAACCTTAGGTATGAAAAAATCTAAGGAGAGTAAGATGGGTCTCATTAAAATAAATGAATTGATAGCAATGACTAAGCTGTCTCGCCCTACAATCTACCGGCTAATCAAGGCTGGAAAGTTCCCTTCACAACTCAAAACATCGCCCAAGACTGTGGCATGGGAAAAATCAGAAATAGAGGACTGGATTCGCAAATTGATAATGGAGCGAGAAGGCTAACAACTAACAATTTACTGGGCTCCCCTTTGGGGAGCCTTTTTTAGCTTGGTGGTTTAATTTTATCTATTTAGGGGAGGTAAATGTTGGTCGTCAATTTTCTTTGCTAGTTAATTTCTTGGCATGGAGTAGTTGCTTGTACGTTGAAGCTAAGTTCAGAGTGACGTTCTTGCCTTAACATCCGGTGCTGCTGGAGTTTTATTTAAAGTGATCACGTATTCCCCGGTGATTTAGGAGGTCGCTAAGTTCGGTAATAGTATTACTATACACGCGAAGTGTATAACAAGGTAAATGCGGCGTAGAGGATATACACACCAAGGTGTATACCCAGGTAGAGGGGGTAGGAGATATATCGAGGGTGAGAGTGATACACCATCAGAGTGTATCACAGGGTATGTGAACGAGAATATGTGATATATACACTTCGTGTATACCAATCAGATGCACATCAGGCTTGTACATCAGAGACAAGCCATTAGCCGTATACATCTGCATAGCGAAGCATATGTAAAACACAGGGTGCTAAATGTTGGTTGATATATAAACCTAGTGGTTTGATAAGAGAGCAAGGTATCAGTTGTCCGTAAAGTTTTACGTAGCAATCCTCATTAATTACGATAAGTGAAGTCACCTGAGTATCTAACCCCAAGGCATGGATATTCCATGCGAACAATAGGTCTGTATATGAAGTCAATTGTTGGGTATCATTTAATAGCCGACGAGCTAGAAAACTTGCGAATTGATGCAGAAGCCAAGTATGGCGAAATATCACATGAACAATTGGAAACGTCATTAGGTGTGATCATGAACTTCTTGCATCGCTACCCACGAGTGTTTGCAGTGCGCGTTGATCTACGCTTTCCCCAGATACCAGTTATGGATGATCCGGACATGCCGACAAGCTTTCCACCGGAGGTAGAGGAGGAAAGGGTGATTAAGCGCTTTATAGCTTCACTAAAAAGCCAAATACAGGCGGCACGTCACCGTAAGGGGAAGACCGGTAAACCATTCTTCTTGGGTTATATCTGGGTGAAGGAGCAAGTAGCAAGCCAACATCCTCATTACCACGTGGTGCTACTGTTTAACCGAGATGACTACGGTCATCTTGGTGATTACTCTAATTTTGATGCGGATAACATGGCTACACGCATCCGTAAAGCTTGGTGTAGTGCATTGAGGCTCGCATACCCTGATTATGCGTCTTTGGTGCATTTCCCTGATGATGCAGAGTATCGATTTGATCGCCGAGATGCTGACCTACACAATGAGAAATTTTATAAATTCTTGGAGAGGACTGCGTATTTATTTAAATTACGTTCGAAAGTACGAGGTGAGCGTAATTTCGGGCGTAGTCAACTGATAAGGTAATGTTTACACTTAATTCATGGGCTCTAGCGGGGATGCTTGGCCATTCAAATTCAACTGGGAGAGTTTCTACTCCCGGATCTGTTAAGCTAATTCCTCATTTGTTATCGCATCAGTTGGAGTAACCCATGGCAGCCTATTCCCCTTCCTTCACCCATGACCCATGCCATGTTGAGTCGAGTGGCGGATATCGCTGAGTTGCTGGGGCTGTAGCGGTTTGCTCAGAGCTCTCAGGTTCTTATGTTGCGTTGAGAGAACCGGATCCGCACCATCCATGCATCCATGCATCCATGCATCCATGCATCCATGCATCCATGCCTCCTTGGCTCTAGTGAATGATGTAGTTATCGAGGATCAGCGTGATGGTTTTGGCTCGTCGGTAGTGGCGACGCAGCTTTTCCGGCATGGCGATAAACAGGGATGTGACGTGATGGCGAGACAGGTCAGACCGTGACTGGCAAAACCCGAGGTATTCAAAGCACTTTCGAGAGCGACAAACTGATAGAGGAGCGCGTAATCGAATCCCATCAGGGACCGAGGCAGTAGCCTCGATCACAGTCCGGATCTATGGCTGCAATCTCAACCTAACTTACCGTCATCGATTGAAGGCTTGGCAAACCGGGACGACCATTGGCCTACCTGTCAGAAAGGCCCGAGTGTAACGGTCGCTTGGGGCTGGGGAAGTCATGATTTGCTGGCTGATTTGGGCAACAACGCTATGTTCAAGAAAAGTGCTAAATTGATACTGAAGGAATTTCGTACTAAAACAACAAAAAACACCGACCTTAAGTCGGTGTCAGTTGATAATCATATATATACACAAAGCGGGATATCAGTTATTACCTGATGGATTACTACAACTGGCGGCATCCACATCGTTACAATCTTGTGATTGTCGCCAGAAAAAGCCGAAGACTGACCTTACCAAGTGTCCGAATTTAGTTGATCATTACATAGCCTACTATCATTCCCATGGAGTTACGTTGACGTACTTGTATTTGGCGTAGACAGGTTGGCTGTTGTAGGTACTGGGTGGGAAGCTGGGATTGGCGCTGATCCAGTTGTTCACAAAAACCTGCATCCAACTGGTGACGGGGCGGCTCTCTCGGCGCACGCTCACCCATTTGTTCTGGGTGCGGCTGAACACCTGCCAAGTGACACCCGCTGCATCGATATTAAAGGCGTAGCGCTCCATATTCCAGATTGACATGCCGTACTTGCCTAAATCGATGTCTTGAGGATACTGACGCCCCTGGATCCAGATGTTGGTATGGAGCAGGTTGGTGCCCCCCATCAGCTCGATGTCGACTTCATAGTGAGAGCTGGTGCCTGCATCTCCGGTATAGGTAAAGAAGGAGCTGATGGTGCCGGGCACCGATCCTGCCTGCATCTGCACCTCATAACGACCCTTGCGGGTGTAGTTGTAGGTTCGCAGCTCAGCGCAGCTCTTGTTTCCTTTGTCGGATTTCGCATGGAGGATGGCCATGCCGGACTCCATCCAGACGTTGGCGGCGCGCCAGGTGCAGTCGAATTCTGCCCCTCCATTACGCCAACCATCAGAGACCTGCCAATCCTGATTGCTCCACCACCATGCCGATGCCTGAGTGGAATATAATCCTCCCGCCATCAGCAATACTGACATCAGTCCAAGTTTACGCATATTATCCACATTCCTGTGTGTTTATTAATGAGTGTTTTATTGATGACTACAAGCAGCATAAGAATAGCCATAAACAGATATTGAAACTTATACTGGTATCGCGTCATGACAGTTTCATATTTTTGAAATTGCCTGAAAAGGTATGAAATACATGACGGCTGGTTGGTATAACCAGAATAAAAAAAGCCACCGTATATAACGGTGGCAAAAGCACGGACTCCCGATCCGATGAGTTAAAATCAGCTTGCTTGGCGGCGATAGATCTCGACCAGTTCGGTGGCCAGTTCGCGGCACAGAATGGATGTCATCAGGTGATCCTGAGCATGTACCATGACCAGTGTCATCTTGGTCTTGCCTTCGCCCTCATCGGCTTCAATCAGTTTGGTTTGTACGGCATGGGCAGCCTTCCCTGCGTCGGTGGCCTGGAGCAGCAAGGCATCCGCTTCGCTGAACTGGCCAGCACGAGCCTGACGCAGGGCTTCGAAACAGAGACTGCGAGATTGACCGGCATTGACGATGATGCCCATGACTGCTTCTTCAAGATCCATCATTTATGACTCCTTAAAATCCATTATTACGAGAGACGTTGGCGAACCATTCACCACTTTTCTTGACGGTGCGCTGCTGGCTTTCCAAATCAAGGCTGATGAATCCATAGCGGTTCTTGTAGGCATTCATCCAGGACCAGTTGTCAATAAAGGTCCACAGGTGATAACCACGGCAATTACTTCCTTCAGCAATGGCGGTATGAATCCACTGGAGGTGGCCACGAATGAAGTCGATACGATAGTCGTCTTTTACCTGACCATCTTCACCAATGAATCTGTGTTCCCCTTCGACACCCATGCCATTTTCGGAGATATAGCTTGGAATATTTCCATAGTTGTCGCGCAGGTTGATCAATATGTCATAAATACCGCGCTCATATATTTCCCAGCCACGATAAGGGTTCATTTTGCGGCCTGGCATCTCGTAATTCTCGAAGAACCAGTCAGGCAGGAAAGGGGAGTCCGGGTTGATGGCGGTCATGCGTGCCTTCACTCGCCGCGGCTGGTAATAGTTGATGCCGAGCAGATCGATCTTGCCGGCGGCCAGCAGTTCGCAGTCGCCGCTTTGCACCACGGGCATCTGATCGTGTTCGCGCAGGATATCGATCAGCTCCTGGGGATAAACTCCCTTCACCGCAGGATCGAGGAAGGCGCGGTTGAAGAACAGGTCAGCAATGAACGAGGCCTTCAAGTCCGCCGGGTTTGAAGAGCGCGGATATGAGGGGGTCAGGTTCAGGACAATGCCGATCTGGCCGGGCAGGGATAGTGTTCGATAACGCTTCACCGCCAGGCTGTGGGCCAGCATCATGTGATAAGCCACCTGGGCTGCCCGTCTGAAGTCCATCTGGTTCGGGTAATGGAAGTCATACAGATAACCACCTTCCACCACCACCACTGGTTCATTGAAGGTCATCCAGCAGGCGACGCGATCACCGAACAGTTTGAAGCAGAGCTCTGCGTACTCGGCATAAGCCGCCACGGTTTCGCGGCTCTCCCAGCCCCCCTGCTCCTGCCAGTACATCGGCATGTCGAAGTGGAACAGGCCGATGAAGGGTTTGATCCCCTTGGCCAGCAGCTCATCGATAACCTTGTTGTAGAAGTCGACGGCCTCCTGGTTGACGGTGTGGCCATCCGGCAGCAACCGGGCCCAGGAGATGGATGTGCGGAAGCTGTTGTGGCCAATCTGTTCCATCAATGCGATGTCTTCACGATAACGATCGTAGAAGGTGGAGGTGTTGGCTGGGCCTACCTGACCGTGGAAACGATGTGGCTCCGTCTCGAACCAGTGATCCCAGATGGTCGGTGCCTTGCCGCCCACGTTGGCAGCCCCTTCCGATTGTGCGGCCGACGAGGCGCTACCCCACCAGAAGCCTTCGGGGAATGTATATTGCATTGCAGTTTCCTCTTGATGACCGGCGTGCAGGCGGCGTGGCGCCCGCACGCCGGGTGCTTACGCCTGACTCTGAATCGGTGTGATTGTGTCTGCTTTTTCTGATCTGGCGGCTTCTTCCGCTTCAGCCGTCTCGGCTTCCTGCTTGAGCAGGGTGCGTTCGTAAGCCCGCACGAAGGGGTAATACATCAGGGCGGAGATCCCCATGCAGATGAAGCACATGATGACCGGACTGAAGGCCCAGTTGGTCGCCCAGGAGGCGCCGATGGGGGCCGGCGTGGTCCATGCGGTCAGCATCACGACCTTCTCAACCAGACCCAGATCCACGGCAAACCAGGCCAGGATGGCGTTGATCACCGGCACCAGGATGAAGGGCAGGAAGAAGACCGGGTTCATGATGATGGGGGCACCAAACAGGATCGGTTCGTTGATGTTAAAGAACCCGGGGACCACGCCCATTCGTCCTATGGTGCGCAGGTGCACGGCACGGCTGCGCATCAGCAGGAATGCCAGTGGCAAGGTGGATCCCACGCCGCCGATGAACAGGAAGTGATCCCAGAAACCGGGCAGGAAGGTGTGAGGAATGGCCTGACCTGCGGCTAGTGCGGCCTGGTTGCTGGCCAGGTTTGCCATCCAGAAGGGGTTCATGATGCCGGTGACGATCATGGTGCCGTGGATGCCGGCAAACCATAGGATCTGGCACAACAGCACCGCCAGCAAGACGGCAGGCAGGCTGTCGGAAGCCGCCACTAGCGGTTTGAGCATGGCCATGATCGCCTCGGGCAGGATCATGCCTGTGGTTTCCTGCAGCAGCATGTTGAAGGGGTGTAAGGTCAGGATGATCGCCAGGACCGGGATCAGTACCTCGAAGGAGCGCGCCACCCCCATCGGGACCTGCTCGGGCAGACGGATGGTGATGTTGTTGCGCTTGAGCCAGGCGTAGACCTCGGTCGAATAGATGGCACAAATGAGAGCGGTAAAGATGCCCTGACCGGAGAAATACTGGGTGGAGATGGTGCCGTCTTTATATTGCGCCGCCACCAGCATGAACGACATCAGGGAGAGCAGGCCCGTGGTGATGGGGTCCAGGGAGTATTGCTTGGCCAGGCTGGATGCGACGCCCACCGAGATGAAGACCGTCATCAGTCCCATGCTCATGTTGAAGGGCAACATGAGTTCGGCACGATAGGTGTTGGAAAAATCTAGCCAAGCTCTGGCAAAGCCCCAGGTGGTTTCGCTGGAGATGGGGGGAAGATGAAGACTAGCATAAAGCTGCCGACGATCATGAACGGCAGCGCGGCAATGAAGCCGTCACGGATGGCCAGAACATAGCGTTGCTGGCCCAGTTTTCCTGCCAATGGGCCGATCCGTTGTTCGATCAACTTGACCAGCATCCCATAGAGTGAACTCATTGTGTGTGTCCTTCCTTGTGAGCACGCTTAACCAATCAGGGACAGGGCGTAATCCAACACCTTGTCACCGCGCTGCATGCCGTAATCCATCATGTCGATGGGTTGTACCTTGACACCATGAACGGCTGCCTTGGCTTGTAATTCAGGTTGCATGTACTTGATCTGTGGCCCTAGCAAGACCACCTGGTAGAGCGGCATCTGATCATCGAACTCTGATGCGCCAAAAGCCTTGATCTCGGCAGCCAGGCCCCGTTTTTCGGCTTCTACCAGCATTTTTTTCACCAGCAGGCTGGTGGACATCCCGGCAGAGCAGCACAGCATGATTTTTTTCATGATCATTCCTCAGTTATTAAATTGAACTCACTATAGATCGACCTAATAATTTGGGAAATCGATTTCACATTTGAGCTTTTGCAATTGTGATGCCGATCACTCATCGGGTTGTGTTTGTGCGTGATAAGGATGTTAAGTGCTTTGAAAATAAGGTTTTTTGTTTTTGTGTTGATTATTTTGATCTGGTTGTTGTTGGGTTTTTCTTTTGGAATATCGATTTCATATCTGTTGGTTCTTTATGCCAACCCAACACCTGCTGGGCAGGCCCCACAAGATGCAGAGCGTACTCTTCCCGCGGTGCATTGATGTTGAAAGCCCCAACAGATACCCGCCTCCATGATGTCCTGTGCTTTACCGCTCTCTGCTGATGGTTACTCCGCCCTGATGGCAGGTCTCGTCATGGCCTAGGGGCCTTTTCTGGACCATGTCGGGGATAGGGAGACCTTTCAGATGTGAGATGGTTGCAAGATTTCATTGCAGAAGCTCGCAGACCTAGGGCAAAGCCCTGCGCCGATGGAGGCGTTGACCTAACCTTGCCGTAAGCCCGAAGGGATGATGACAGTATCGACTCTAGGTACTGGCACGGGCTCATCTACCTGTATGTAGCACTGTATTGCATCGCAGGAGAGATTGCTCTGCGCGGCTGCCGTATTGCGTCAGGAGGCCTAAGGGCACGGTATTACGGTAGAAAATCAGCAGCGCCCAAAGGTGGATGAGAAGCACTCAGAAGGCATAACTTTGTCGTAAAGGCTGTGGATAAGGGAGGGACGCAAGAGTTTGCGGGGCCACTTATCTATTCGCCCTGTGGCGTTTGTATTGATGGGAGATGGGGAAAAAGATAGACACAGGCCCGATATCTGCATAGGGACAAGGTCGGGAGGGGAAAATGCTCCGCCATGGTGACGGAGCATCGGGAGCGCACTTAACGGGTTAATCCGCCTTCATCCAGCACGCTGACAGCCCAGAAGAAGGGAGCATTCCAGTTGATGGTAACTTCGTTCAGGGTCCAGGCTCCTATCTCGTCTTTCCAGCAGGTCTGGCCGGTGCACTTCCCTTTCATAGTGGATGCAACGGGATCGCTGAAGTTGATGGAGTTGGGGCCCCCAGACATTACTCCTGGCGGAACCAGGGGGGACGCGTGATCAGCTGGGTGTGCCCAGAACCTGTGGTGCGGATTCTTCAGCGGACGACTGCCGTAGCCCGACACATAGGACTGGTCGAGGGGGTTGCGGCCCAGCACATAGTCCATGGCATCGGACATGGCCTGCAGGTATTTGCGCTCCCCCGTGAAGTCATGGGCCAACCCGAGGAAGATGCTGCGATTCATCAGGTTGGAGTTGGAGCCCCAGGGGTATTCGGTGGCCTGATAGGGGATAAGGTAACCCTCTGTCGCCACGCTCTTCTGGTAGCCGTCGGCGGCGGCGATGATAGCAGCGCGCGCCTTCTCCACTTCCTGTTTGCCCAGTTTGTTAGGCACCATGGCCAGCGTGATGGTCCCTGCGCTGCTGAGATCCTGCCAGTAGAGATCACCGCTTGCGCTGCGATCCCCCTTGGGGGCGGCCATATAGAGAGGGGACTGCTGGACGGCCTGCTTGTACTCGGATTTGCCGGTGGTGGTAAATAGCTCGGCGGCAGCCCAGTAGAATTCGTCCTTCAGGTTGGTGTCATCGTAGGGACCGGATCCCACAAAGTTGTCATAGGCATAGACGTCCGGATGGCGTTTTGCCGCCTTCCAGGCTCGTTCGGCTGCCTGTAGGCTGCGCTGTGCGAAGGCCGGATCCAGATCTTTCCATACGCGAGCAGACTGGGCTGCGGTGGCAGCCAGGTTCAGGGTCGCAGCCGTGCTGGGGTGGCTCAGGAAACGGGGTTGTGGATCCTTGTGGGGCGGGAGCGGCATCCCGGTCCAGGCTTCATCGGCGACCTTGTGGAAGACCATGCCTGAGGCATCGATCTCGGTCAGTTTCAGGCTGTCGAGCTGCTTGGACTGATCTCCTACCGGTACCCAGGCATTCTTGCCTTCGGGTACCTGCATGGCGAGGAAGAACTCCATCATCCAGCGGGATTCGTCCAGCAGATCGTTGTGGCCGTTGTGCTGTTCCGGGATTTTAGCCTTGCCGTCGGCAAAGGCGCTCTTGTCACCCTCTTGCGCCAGTTGCTCTCGCTCATAGAGGTTCATCAAGGTCCATACCGAGATGCCGCCGTTGACCACGTACTTGCCCTGATCGCCAGCGTCGTACCAGCCGCCGGTCACATCCAGCGTGAAGTCACAACCTGGCCACTGGTTGCCCTTGGCATCCTGTTTGTTGAAGCAGGTCACTTTCTCGGGCTTGTGTCCTGCCGGGCGAGCGAGATCGGGGCGCTGGACATATTTGGCCTCGATGTCGATGCCGCTACGCTGCTGATAGAAGAAGGAGAGGGCATCGAATTTCATGGTGTGATAGATGTCATCGCCGATGCTGAATGGATGACTCTTCTGGCCGGCGACCTCCAGTACCAGGCCGGTGCCCGGGGTGGTGACCTGACTGAAGTCGGCAATCTGTACGTTCTCGCCGGATGCTGCATTCAGGCCAAAGGGTGTGGTCTTGCCTTCGGCGATGGCCTCACCCTGGGCATTGCGCAGGGTCCAGGGGAGCGAGTCCTTACTGTCGGTGGCGATGGTCGCACGTTTCAATGCCTTGCTCAGGTAGCCGACTTGGTTGACGCGCACGCTGGCCAGATCAGATTTCTTGACCAGGGATGGACCCGAGAGCGTTGCTTCACCGATGCAGACGGTGGTCGGTGTCTGGGTGCCCATCTGGAGTTGAAACTGGGTCTTCTCGTCCGTGGAGGAGGGCGTGAACTGGATGTCGAAAGGTTTGGGTGTGCTGCTGAGGGCGAGGTCCTGCACCATATGGTTGGTGTAGGGGGCGCCATCATGCTGGATCAGGGCCTTGACGTTGATGTCGCTCTTGGCCATGGCAGTGAAATGGAGCTTGTAGGTTTGCCCCTGAACCAGGCCGAGGTTGGACTGGCCCAGGATGACATCCCAGGGATTGGATCCCGACTCGGTGAAGGTGATACAGCCCATCTGGTTCTCGGCGTTCAGGGTGCCCCCAGCCGTCCACCAGCCATCGGTTCCCTGGAAGCCCCCGTTGGTTAGCAATTCACCCACAGGTCCGGCAGATGCCGAGGAGGCACCGGAGCCTGATGCCCCTGCGCTGGGCAGGGAACAGCCATGCAAGCCAATGACGCAAGACATGGCAAGCGTCAGGGCACTAAGCCGAGATATTTTCATTGTTACCCCTTTGATCACAGACGGAAATAATGGCGTCGATTTTCGCACTCGCGCTGAAAATGACCGAGTCATCCTGCTACCCGCATTTCACTGTCAAGACTTACATACAACCCTTGAGTGGAAATCGATTTCATGGATTAGGTAATAGTAAAGTTTGTGGCAAATCAAGTTTGCCTTTATGAACTGTGATGTGGGCTACAAATTTTCGTTTATTGATATGTAGATCTACGAGGTTTGAATTCTATTGAATCCTTATCATCCTCTCTTTATTTCCCGCCAGTTTAACCAAATGGGTGCCATTCTCGGTAAAATATGCAGTGGCATGAGATGAAAAATACACTATATGTTTATAATTTTATTGCTTTTTCTATCATGGTGCTTTTCCGTGTGCTCCATCCCCTCCTGGATATTTTGCTGGCGAGAAACAGTCTGATCTTTGTGAGCTACATCACTATTTACTCTCTCGGTGGGATTTTTACCGTGGCAGGGTAAAGATACTGCTGGAATGGTGAGGAGATTTCTGTTTACCATTAAATATTCTTGCAATCGATTTCATATTTGGACTGTTTTTCAAGGCGGACCCCCATGATCGATGCGTCAGGCGATGAATGAGAATATCCGGAGAGTCATAAGGAAAATGCGTAAAACTACAGGTCTCACCAGGTCTATGACCTGCCTATTCGTGGGGTGCGGCATCTGGAGTGCCGGGATGGCGGATGAGCTGTCGACCATGCCCTATTTTGTCACTTGGCCGCAGATCCATAGCGCCATTGCCAAGGACGAGGGGATGGAGCGCCAGATCCAGTCCCTGCTCTCCCGGATGACCCTGGAGGAGAAGGTCGGCCAGATGATCCAGCCCGACTTTCGTGAAGTGACCCCAGAGGAGGTCACTCGCTACAAGATTGGTTCCGTCCTCAACGGGGGTGGCGGTTGGCCAGGCAACAACAAACACGCCTCAGCAGCGGACTGGGCACGCCAGGCCGACACTTACTGGCAAGCGGCGGAAGCGGGCTTTGAGGGCAGGGGCTATCGCATTCCATTCATGTGGGCGACCGATGCGGTGCACGGCCACAACAACGTCTTTGCGGCGACCCTGTTCCCGCACAACATCGGCCTTGGTGCTGCGCGGGATCCGGGGCTCATCTACCGTATCGGCCAGGTGACGGCGCGGGAAGTGGCCGCCACCGGGCTGGACTGGACCTTCGCCCCGACGGTGGCGGTGCCCAGAGATGATCGCTGGGGCCGGACCTATGAGGGCTATTCCGAAGATCCCGCCATCGTCTATCACTATGCTGGCGAGATGGTGCGTGGCCTGCAAGGTTCCGCGACGGATCTACGCGGCCAGCGCCATGTCATCTCGAACGTGAAACACTTCGTGGGGGACGGTGGTACCCTGAACGGGGTCGACCGGGGTCAGAACTTCTATTCGGAAGAGGATCTGCGCAACCTGCACGCGGTGGGCTACTTCTCGGGGCTGGATGCCGGTGCCCAGGTGGTCATGGCTTCGTTCAACAGCTGGCACAACGAGCTCAACCGCGACGTGCTGCCAGAAGACGGGGTGGAGTACAACGGCAAGCTGCACGGCAGCCGCTATCTGCTGACCGACGTGCTCAAGGGCAAGATGGGCTTTGATGGTCTTGTCGTCTCTGATTGGAACGGTCACAGCGAGATCGCCGGCTGCACCATGGGGAGCTGCCTGCCTGCGGTGTTGGCCGGGGTCGACATCTTCATGGTCACGGCGCGCAAGGACTGGATGGAGTTTCGCCAGAGCCTGCTCGATGGCGTGGCGAGTCGGCAGATCCCGATAAGCCGGATCGACGATGCCGTGACGCGTATCCTGCGGGTCAAGATGCGGGCCGGGCTGTGGGAGAAACCCATGCCGTCGGCCCGTGAGCTGGCGGGCAAACAGAGTGAACTTGGTGCAGTGACGCACAAGGCGCTGGCCCGGGAGGCGGTACGCAAGTCGCTGGTGCTGCTCAAGAACGAGGGCAGGATCCTGCCCCTGAGCCGGCAGAGCCGGGTGCTGGTGGCTGGGAGCGCCGCCAACGATCTGGGCAAGCAGGTGGGGGGCTGGAGCCTGACCTGGCAAGGCAGCGAGAACGGGCGCGGTGATTTCCCCGGTGCCCAGAGCGTACTGGATGCGGTGACCGCCACCGTCGGTGCGGATCATGTACAGGTGAGCACGGGATCTGGTGAGCTTGCGGGAGCCAAGCCCGATGTCGCCATCCTGGTCATGGGGGAGGATCCCTATGCCGAGTGGTTCGGTGACATTCCTGACAACAAGACCCTTGCCTATGGGGATCTCAAGAGCAGCTATCACGAGGATCTTTTGACCCTCAAGCGACTGAAGGCGGCCGGCATCCCCGTGGTGACCGTGCTTTTCTCCGGACGTCCGCTCTACGTCAATGAGGAGATCAATCTCTCTTCCGCCTTTGTCGCCGCCTGGTTGCCGGGCACCGAGGGGGAGGGGATCACCGATCTGCTGTTCAAGGATGCCAAGGGCAAGGTGGCCCATGACTTCCAGGGACGCCTCTCCTTCTCGTGGCCCTTCAGCAAGTGCGCCACCACCATCAATCGCACGCCCACCCATATCCCGGGCTGGCAGCGCCCAACCTTCGAGCAGGATCCAGCGGGTGAGTACGCACCGCTCTTCCCCTATGGCTACGGGCTCAGCTACGGCAAGCCTTCCCCTGTGGCGGCCCGGGTCAGCAACCTCAATACCCTGACCCTGGATAAACGAACCTTCGGTTGCAACGAGAGCGACCCCGCTAAACTGAGCGCCGCTGACAAGGTGCTCGAGCTGTTTGGGCCAAAGGCGGGTGAAGAACACCGTCTGCGCATGGGGGATGCCAGCAACTGGACGGGGACTGAAGTCTCCGGCAACAGCGTGACCGAGATGACCTTCATCAAGGTTCAGCCCATCGACTACCTGCGCCAGCAGGATGCGCGAGCGGTCACCTTCCTCGGGGCGGACAAGCCGGGTGTCGACTCCGGGGCAACGATCCAGTTGCAGACCACCCAGGTCAAGGGGGCGGATCGTCGCACCTACCTGAAGGGCGAAAGCGAGCTGCAGGTGACGCTGCGGGTGCAGCAGGCACCAGCGGGGGACATGACGCTGGGGCTGCAGTGTGGCTGGCCCTGCGGCAAGTCCATCGAGATTGCTCCGGCCTTGCGCCAGTTGCCCCCGCAGAAGTGGGTGACCCTGAGTCTGCCCCTGCGCTGCCTCGAAGAGGGCATGGACTTCGCGAAGGTCAATACCCCCTTCATCCTGGGCACCAGTGGACAGGCACGCATCGACATGGCGACCGTACGCTGGGTACCGGCTTCTCTGCTGGGGGCCTCAGGGGAAGTGGTCAGGCTCGATTGCCAGGGCAGGTTGAGTCGATAAGCCGTCAGCCAGATGCACCAGGATGCCTGTCGGGCTCCTGGTGCCTTGATAACCGGCTCCGCCCCGATGCGGAGGGAGAGGTGGGAGAAAAGGATGTCGATCGTACAGCGGATCAGATTGGGCTTTGCGCTGCTGCTGGTCCTGTTGCTATTGCTCGGGGCCATCAGTTACCTGAAGACGACCTCCATTCACGGTCGTTTCCAGCAGGTGACCGAGGAGGCGACGCCTCAGGCCCTGACCGCCAGCCGGTTGCGCGCCGCGTTGCTGATGGCTGACAGGGACAGCCTGGCGCATCTCGCCATCCGGGAGGCGTCGGCGTTCCCCGAGTCCCGTCAGCGTGTTGCCCATGACAAGGTCCGCTATGAGCAGCACATCAAGGCATTCGCGGCCCTGACGCTCGATACCGAGAGTGAGCGGCAACTCGCCCGGGTCACCGACCAGGCCCCCCGGCTGTTTACCATCTCTGAGCAGTTGATGAGCCTGCACGAAGAGTCGGTCGAGCTGGAGCGGGTGCTCGCACGGATGCGGAGCGAGCTGCTGCACCTGGACGACAACTACCGTTCGGCGGCGGACCTGCTGGTGCGTTACACGGCGGGGCGGCGCTCTTTGCAGAACAAGGCGGAGCTCATCACCAGCGGTATTGCACGGGATCTCAAGCTGATCCTGCGTGCCGACGACAACACGGATCTGGTGGCGCTACAGGGGGTGCTGGCCAAAGACATCGACATTGCGAACCAGCGTCTGGAGCGGATTGTTGTCCCCGATGACGTCAAGGCCAGGTTCATCCGCCATGTGGCGCGCATTCCCCAGCTGGTATTTGGCGACAAGGGGCTGATTGCCACCCTGGTGCGCCGTCAGCAAATCAGCCAGCAACTCCATGGCTTGCGTGAACAGCAGGAGGCGCAGAGCCAGCAACTGGGGGAGGTCCTGGACAGGCTTATCGCCATCAGCAACCAGAGCATGCAGGAGGACAGGCTGAGTGCCGACGTCGCGGTTGACAGCGCCCGCACCTGGATCGTGATGGTGGCCCTGTGTTCCGTGCTCATCGCCCTCATTGTTGCCTGGAGTACGGCCCGCAGCATCCAGGTGCCGCTGGTGCGGATCAATCGGGTTCTCGGTCTGATGGCACAAGGGGACATGACGCTGCGGGTTCGCTACCCCGCCAGGAACGAGCTTGGTGAGGTCGCGAACTCCATCGACCAGCTGGCCCACCACACCAAGACGCTCCTGATGGAGGTCCAGACCGGGTCTGAGTACCTGGTGAGCGAGACGCGCAAGACCGCAGAGATCGGCGAGCAGGTGATGTCGCAGGTGCAGGCGCAGAAGGCGCAGACCGATCAGGTGGCGGCCGCCATCTTCGAGCTGGAGACCAGTGCGACCGAAGTGGCGCGCTCGAGCGATCATGTTCGTCGGGAGGTGGGTGAGGCCAATGACGAGAGCCGGCGCGGACGTCATCTGATGAAGGCCAATCGGGATGGCATCGAGCAACTGGCGACCGACATCGCCGGGGCCATGGCGATCACCCGCAAGCTCGAAGGCTACAGCAGCAACATTGGCAACATTCTTGAGGTGATCCGTGGCATGGCTGAACAGACCAACCTGCTGGCCCTCAATGCGGCCATCGAAGCGGCCCGTGCAGGGGAGGCCGGGCGGGGTTTTGCCGTGGTGGCCGAGGAGGTGCGGGCGCTGGCTACCCGTTCACAAGGGGCGACTCAGGAGATCCAAGTGATGATCGATAACCTGCAGGGATGCGCCCGCGATGTGGCGAACGTGATGGCCCAGAGCCATGAGCAGACTGAGCTGAGTGTGCTGCAGACTCGGGATGTTGAGAGTGCCCTCACGCGGATTGCCTCGCGTATGGAGGCAATCAAGGAGATTGCGGATCACATGGCTTATGCCGCAGCGGAGCAGATTTCGGTGAGTCAGGGAGTGGCCCAGCATGTGGCGGCCATCGCAGACGTGGCTCACGAGACCGAGCAGGCGTCCCGGGTATCGGCGAGCAGTGGTGAGGTGTTGTCGGGGCTGGCCAGCCAGCAGCAGAGTCTGGTGGCCCGTTTCAAGGTGTAGGAGAGAGGCGATGTGGAAATCTGTGAGTGCCCTGCTGGTCTGGGGGCTGAGTACGGCGGCGGTATCCCAGGAGCTGGTGCTGGAAACCTGGCGCGTGGATGACGAGGCGCTCTGGAAGGAGCAGTTTCTGCCCCGTTTTCAGGCGATCCATCCCGAGATCACCCTTAAGCTGCATTCGCAGCGCTCGGCGGATTACGATCGGGAGCTTGCCGAGCGGCTGGCGGCGGGGAAGGCGGGGGATCTCATCACTTGCCGCCCTTATGATCAGTCCCTGCGGCTGTTCCAGCAGGGGCATCTGATGGATCTGACGGACCTGCCCGGGATGGAGAACTTCCCGAGCTTTGCCAAGGCCGCCTGGCAGACCGACTCCGGGGCCCAGACCTTCTGCCTGCCCATTGCCTCCGTGATCCAGGGTTTCTACTTCAATGTCGATATCTTCAACGCCCTTGGGCTGACACTGCCGCGAACCCGTGCCGACTTCTTCGCCGTGCTGGAGAAGGTGAAGCAGGATGGCCGCTATCTGCCGCTGGCACTGGCGGCTCACGACAGCTGGGTGGTCTCCGAGCTTGGTTATCAGAATATCGGTCCCAATTACTGGCATGGGGAAGATGGCCGCCTGGCGCTGATCAACGGTCAGGCGCGAGTGACCGACGCCCCTTATGTGGCGGCGTTTCGTGAGCTGGCGAGCTGGCGGCCCTACATAGGGGACCATCCTGCCGATGCCACCGAAGCACAGGCGGTGGATGCCTTTGCTGCGGGCAAGGCCGCCATGATAGTGGCGGGCTCCTGGTCGCTGGCCCAGTTCACCGGCAAGGTCAATTTTGGTGCCTTCCCGCCCCCCGTCGCGCGGGAGGGGGACACCTGCTATTTCACCGATCACACCGACATGGGGATCGGCATCAATGCCGCCAGCCCGAACAAGGAGGCCGCCCTGAAACTGGTGGAGTGGATGGCAAGCGCCGACTTTGCCGAGCGTTTCTCCAATTCGGTACCCGGTTTTTTCTCCCTCTCCAACCACTTCTTCGAGCTCAAGGAACCGGTGGCGAGCACCATGATGGGCTGGCGGGATACCTGCGATTCCACCTTGCGTCTGGGGGCGCAGTTCCTCACCCGGGGTGAGCCATTGCTTACCACAGAGCTTGCGGAGGTATCGCAATCCGTGGTGCTCGGCACCATGACGCCGGAAGCGGCCGCCGCGCGCATCCAGCAGGGGTTGGCAAGCTGGTATCTCCCCCAGAAGACGGCAAAAAGAGCCCGTCTCTGTGAGGCGGACGAGCATCTTCCCACGCTGGCAACCAGCACAGCTATCGGGACGGAGTCTCCCTTCGCTGCGCCTTGACGGTGGACACGCCCACAGGGCAATCCCCCGCTGCGATCAGCAGACTCTTCAAGGCGCCTTCAGGCGCCTTTTTCCATCAGGGCCGGTTTGTAGGCAGATGTCATCGGGTTGTCATTGCCAGGCTCTGGCTGGTTTTATGGAGCCAGCCGGATTGAGGGGCCGGTAGAAGAGGTACGCCGGGTTGTGTGTGGAGTCTGTGCTACGTCAGAGAGACAAGGTGGAAGATGCGACAAGGACAAGTCGCTCGCTGGACAGGCGGCTGACAAAAGAAAAACGGCCCGAAGGCCGCTTTGAGCGGATGCTGCGCAGGGAAAAACCCCCAGTCGACATTCATCCTTTGTACGGCAGTGTAGTATCACGCACCACAATGCTCAATTCGGGCAGTTCGTCCGAGTTTGGCTCCGTGCCCTCGATCAAACCCAACAGAGTCTTGACCATTTTGACCCCCATCTCGTAGATGGGCTGGCGTACCGTGGTCAATGGCGGGTTGGAATAGGTAGAGAATGGCAGGTCATCAAAACCAATGAGTGAAACATCCTCTGGTACCCTTAAGCCGCACTGCTTGAGCCCCAAAATAGCCCCGTAGCAGGTCTGATCGTTGGCGCAGAATATGGCTGAGAATTTCCGGCCACTCTGCACCAGTTTCTTCACTGCATTCAGGCCACCAGCCTCGGCGAAATCCCCTTGGATGACCAAGGATGGATCATATTCGATTCCCGCGCTGACTAAGGCCTGACGATAACCATGATGACGTTCGATGGCATCGTTTTGATCCGGTAAGCCGACAATGTGGGCGATGTCATGATGACCCAGATCCAATAAATAGCGAGTTGCCATGTAGCCACCCAGCCGATTATTGATGCTGAAGGAATGTACCCGCTCGGTCATGATATTGTGGCCAGTGGCAACAATGGGTATTTGCTGTGAAAACTCGAGCAGCGTTTGTTGATTTACGTGGCCGGTCAAAATAATAAGACCATCGACCCGACGAGCTACCAGCAGGCGCAACCGTTCGACTTCTTCTTCCGCATTCCAGTGACCGCTGACAATCAGCGGCACATACTCCATGCCCTGAAGGGTATGTTCAACACCACGCAACATTTCGTTGGAAAATGGACTCTCTACATGTTGAGTCAATACCCCAAGGGTCATGGATTGACCCGTTTTCAGATATTGTGCCATAAGGTTGGGACGAAAATTCAATTCCTGAATTGCATCTTCAACCGCTTGGCGTTTATCTGCGGCCACTTTGGCCGAGCCGTTTAATATCCGGGATACAGTGCTTGCCGAGACACCGGCTCGTCTGGCGATATCATAGACAGTGGCTTTTTTCTCCTGAGCTGACTTCGACATCCGCCCTCCGTACTCGACTGTGAAAACCCTTGGCTATAACCAATATTACAAGAATATATTCTCAATAAATCAGCGGGTTAGGATAACCCTTTCCCTTGGTGGTGACAAGCAATGATGCTTCGCCTCAGATTGAGGGGCCCACTACTGCTGGGCGGCAAAAAAAACCTCTCTTGCTTTGGTAAAACCGGCCTGTTCGGCGGCCTTGACCCAGGCGAGAGCCTGCTCGTAGTTTTTGCTCACAACCGCAGTGCGAATATGTTGATAATAATCCAGTTCACCTAGCGCTTTATCTGCTGTGATCATCACGGGCGATATGGTTTTTGCGTTCGGTGTCGCATTTACAGCAGCCTCTGCGTCCAGTGCCAAATATAATCGTCCGGTGGCCGAATGGGGCACTTCCACATTGATGAGACGGGCGACATCCGTGGAGCGATCATATTGCATTGCGCGCTGGAGATCGTCGGGATTGAGCCTGGTGCTGCCTTGCATATCCAGAGTAGTAGAATAGATCACCATATAGGCAGCTCGGACGCTGCCGATGGGGGCCGGAATGGTAAATTCTCCCTGGATGTTCTGTCCTGAAATTAATGAACGGCCGTTATAACTGAAAGAGGAGCTGGGAATGGTTTGAACGGGGTGGTGATTCTCGTCCAGTAACAGGATGCTGGGCAGAAAAATGGTATAGTCGATTGGGATGGTTACTTTGACGCGGGCAGCTTGGGGGAAAGCGGGCAATGAGAATGCCATCACATAGCTTTTGCCCGAATCGAATGCGTAAACTGGGCTGTCAGTACCCACATTTACCCAACGGCTTTCTTGCCCGAAGGGCTGGAAGCGAAGATCCTTGAATGCCGCGATCGCCATTTTGCCCGACAATTGTTCTCGGTCATGTTGAAGCTGCTGCTGCAAGTCGGAGGTGGCCGATCTTGGCGGATGCTCCGGGCTTTTACTGACGCACCCGGCCATCAACAGACTGACCAGGAAAGGCAGACACTGTTTCGTTCCCTTCATCGTGTTTCCTCGTATGCAATGCGGGTCCCCCAAGGGACCCGAGATTATAGTGAAAATAAGTATCGCGACCTAACCTACCACCACATGTCCGCCTGCACACCGACCAGGAAATCTTCCCGGTCTTCCTGCCAGGGGGTCTCGTTGTTGTGATCGACATAGGTCGTCAGAATGCGGATCTCCGGTGACGGCCCCATGCCTGTATTGACCGTAAATGTCGGCACTATGCTGACCTTGTGAGAGGTGCCACCCCGTTCGACGTTATCGATGATCAGGTTGTTTTTCACATATCCGACTTCCGTCTGGATGGAGAAGAACTCATTGATCGGGAATACCGGGCGCAGAGATGCGGCATACCAGGAGTCATGGCCACCCAGCTCGTAGTCGTTGTACTGGTAGGAGAGGGTCGGCAGCAGATGAATATTGGCGCCATACCAGCCACCCCAGAGGAAGACGCGATAGGATTGATCGCCTTCCATCACCTTGGACTGGTAGGGTTTATAGCCATCCGCCTTGTCCTGCAGTGTCTTCTGATACAGGGAGCCCTTGCGATACATGGCGGTATTGGTCAGGTTGGCCCCCAGCAAGTCGCCTGAACCCAGTCCACGTCCTGCCTGGGCGATGAACTTGGAGAAGCCGCCCGGCATGAAGAAGAAGTCGTCGCGGGAATAAATGACGGTTCCTTCTGCCCCCTTGGTCGCATATTGCTTGTTGTCGCCGGTGAATTCGTTGCTGGGCATCTGCTTGAGTGCGATCTCCATGTCCCAGGCGCCGTAGAGGGCGCTGGTGTGGAGGGTGTGCATGGTGGCTTCAGTGCCATTGGCGCGGTCGGAGTGGCTGGTGTCGTTGCTGTTGATATAGGCAAAGTCCCACTTGCCACCCGCCATCTCCATGGCTTTGATGCCGACGCCGGTCCCCGAGTAGTCCGTGTAGAAATAGTCGGTTGTCCAGATGTAGTTCTCGCGGTCGTAATAGCGCAGACCACCCCACATGGTCCCGGTCGGGGTGATGCCACCCAGCTCCACATAGGTTTCTGACACACCGCTTTCGCGAGGTGCTGCACGGGTTTGCAGGCCATCGGCATCGGACTCCACCTTGAAGTGAATGTTGACCGACTTGTTGTTGCCCAGATCCCACAACTTGTTCAGACCCGCTTCCCAGCTGTTGTCCAGCTCGGAGCCCAGGCGCCCCATGGTCTTGTCCATCTCATATTCGTACCCCGCCTTGGCGAAGTTGTCCTTGGCGTCAAACATTGAACCAGCACGAATATAACCGTGGAAGCCAAAACTCTCGGCGGCATTCGATACGGCGGGCACTGCTAGCCCGTAACATGCCCCGACAAACAAGGCGAGTGACTTCAATTTCATCTTATTGCTCCAATCCGTAGAAAATTATTTTCAATCGATTTCTCGAAGATTCAATGCCTTATCACTTGATCTGCTGGCAGGGCTGATTGCTGTCAAAGTCTGCCGGGATGGCTGTTTTCAGGGCTACGTTGGTGAAGGCGAAGCGCAGACCGGCCATGGAGTCCCAGGCCCCGCTCAGGTAGAGCGCCTTTTGTACTGAGCCTGTGTTGGCCGCCGGAATGAGAGATGCAACCGGCAGGATGCAGCGGTACCAGGTGTCGTCATCGGGCACGATGTTGCTGTCCATGGTAAAGAAGGTGCCAAAGTCTGGGCCTGCGGTACCGTCCATGCGGATCTGGATGTTGGGGGAGTCACCGTAACTGGAGACTTTCAGGTCGAGCAGCATGACGCCGTCCTGATAGGCGGAGAGATCCCCATTGGCGCTGTCGGTCCCGAGGAAGGCGGCGCCATTGCCTGGCAGGTCCATGGTGATGACCTGGTTTTCATCGGTCAGGGTGCCGCCGAAGCTGGCTGCCGGGTAATCAGCGCTGCGGTCTTGGGCCTGGCTCTTGTCACCGGAGTAGTAGAGTGCGGCATCGGTGGCCACCAGCGCGGGGGCATTGTTGACGCCGGAGCCTGTGTCTGGATTGGTGTCAGGATCGGTTCCAGGGTCGGTAGCGCCGCCAGGCGCTTCACAGGTGACCGGGTCGACAACGGGCTTGGCTGAGGTGGTGAGCAGGTACTTGATGTTGGTGATTTCGTAGTTGAAGGCTTCCTTGGTGGCCAGGTGGAACGGTGTGCCCACAGTGGCGAGGTTGACGGCCTTGGCACCGGGGAAGGGCTTCATGCAGTTGATGGGCAGAGTGAGCGTTTCCCAGTTGCCGGAACCGGTCAGGGCGCTTGCAATGGGCAGGCTGCTGCGGTTGGGATACTCGTTGTCGATGGAGGCATTGAGCACTTCCGGCACCTTGCTCTTGGTTCGCAGCTGGAACTCGATGAAACCGGAAGCGTATTTGCTCAGGTTCAGAGGGGTGGCGGATTTGAGCATAAAGGTGCCATCTCCGTCACCGGCTACCTGCACATCGGCTGTGTCATCGGTACCAGCATTGTTGATGAGCACAGCACTGATGCTGGTCATGGCGACAGGAGTAGACGTGACTGGCTGCAGGTTCCAGTTATCCTTCTCCGACTGAATATTGGGGGTGACTTTTGCGTTCGCTCCAACACCAAACAGCAACAATACGCCATCTTCACCGCCTGGAGGTGTTTCACCAGGAAGCGTTTCACCCGGATGGGTTTCACTGCCGTTGCTAGAAGAAATGTTCTCTTCACCGCCACATCCACCGAGCAAGGCTGCGGCGATCAATGTTGCTAAAAGTCCTTTTTTTGTTGCATTCATACTGACCACTCCAATCAATGGGAAAATGTCCATCACGATGAATTGTCGAGACTCAAACTGCCACCATGCAATCGATGCCAAGGCAAATCACACTGCGCCCATTTTCTTGAAATCGATTTCCAAAGCAATGCTTATCCACCGTAATTATCAAAGTTTGTGTGGTATATCACAAAACAACTTCTATTCATTTTTGGCTGGACGTTGATGATTACTTGCCTCCTTTGCCTTTAATCTTTTTGCTTTTGATTTTCTTGTGTTTTTTTTTATTTTTTTTGGGGGAGGGGGTCAGTGTTGTTTCGGTGTTAATATGGAACGTAATTCTAAGTTTTCATGGTGTTTTTACGGTTTTGGTTTTTTGATTTCGATTTCATGTGTGGTATTCAATAAGGCGGGGCTTGGCATCGGTCCTAAACGTAAATTTTCCTTTGCTCGTTTCTGATAGGCAATTTGGTTGGCGATGCTCAACAGATCCTCTTCGTTAATCAGCTCGGTGACGAGATAGGTGCCGGGGATCTCCCCGGCGATCAGTTTGTGATGCAACATGATTAGGCTCCATACGCCATTGCCCCACCGCATTGGACGCGCAGGGTAGGCGAAGTAGTTGGGTAATAGGTTACTGCATGGGGTGTGACCGCAGGCTTGGTTGGCGGTGTTCATGCCGCCAAGGTGTGCGGTGTGTAGTCGTGCAACGGAATGTGGTAACTGGTGGCTAGTAGGGTGCCGAACTGGGTTAGCCAGCGGTGATCCGGGTGGTCGCATAGCCATTGCGCCAGTGCGTCGCCCCGTTCGTTTTCATAGCGCAGGTAGAGGCCATAACCGTTCACGGGCTGGCCTTGGTCATGCACCACTTCAATTTGACCATCGCGCTCAAGATAAGCCTCCAGTTCGATGGCGATCATGGCGTTAATCATCTTCGGTCTCCTTGTCGGGGATGGGGTCACTCTCCACGCGATAGCCGCGATGTATGCAGGTGCGCTGCAGATCGTTCAGAAAGTTGGCCAGCACGCGGGGCTGCTCGCTGAGCGGCACGGGGCCAGCTGGCAATGCCAGAAACAACGGCGCTTGGGGTCAATGCAGAGCTCATCGACCGGCTGGCTCATGGTGCGCCAGTCCTCGGCATTGGTGAGAGAGAGCAGTTGCCACTGCACGCCAGACCAGCGCACTTGTAAGGTGACTGTGCGGGCTGGTGGGCTATCCGGTGTTAGGTGCAGCAGCCAACGCTGACCACTGCGAGTGGGGGTTAGCTTGGAGCTTGTGGCGACTCGTCCCAGCCACTGACGTGTATAGTGGGAGATCGCTAATTCTTGGCTCATCGTTACCTCCTAATCTCCTGCGACCGTGACGCTGAAGCATTCCAACCGGC
The DNA here is from genome assembly GCF_051919185.1 of Aeromonas sp. 97A. Taxonomy (NCBI): domain Bacteria; kingdom Pseudomonadati; phylum Pseudomonadota; class Gammaproteobacteria; order Aeromonadales; family Aeromonadaceae; genus Aeromonas; species Aeromonas sp. 97A. The sequence goes on from NZ_JBQBFF010000001.1 coordinate 4,217,685, forward strand.
AGTAGGCAATGAAGTTACTTTGCCAGATGTCGAACAACTCCCGCGCCTCAGCCAGCCGCAGCGGTCCCCAGCCCAACATGGTGTGTTCGCCATCGAGGAAGTTGAAATCAAGCTCCTTGCTGAGCTCAGCATCTTGGCCCTGCCCCTGGTAGCTGAAGTCGGTGACGTAATCGAACAGCCAGCCATCTAGCCCACGGATCAGGCGGATCTCGACCGGGTGTACGCCGCCTTGCTCGGCGCTGTAGCCGGGATTGCGAAAGTTGAAGGTCAGTTGGGTTAAGCGCTCAAGATTGAGCTCGGCTTTAGCGACTTCCTGGTTAAGCTGAACCAGCAATGCTTGTGCAACGGGCATGGCAAAGCCGTCCCGGTAAAAGGGAATTGTCATGGTGTACTCCTTGTGGGGGTTAATCTTGGCCGAACAACGCGTTCATTTTTCTGGCCACACGGGCACGGATCTGTTCATCAATAAAGGCGGTAATGCTGGCGAGCGCCGCACTGAGTACCACGATGTCATCGGTGAGCCCCATCGGCAACACGTCCGGGAGCGCATCTATGGGTGAGATAAAGTAGGCCAGCGCACTGTAGATCAGTAGCTTGGCCCACAGCGGCAGATCATCCTTCTGGCTGGTGTAGTAGAGCAGCAGGCAGGTCTCAATAAAGGGCCGACCGGCCCGTTTGGCAAAGGCCCAAAGTTTGTGCCAAAAGCCTGTGTGATCGAACGGCTCGCATTCAGGGGGAATGCAGGGGGGCATAGTGCGTCTCCTTCAAGAGTGGGTGAATGGCAGAAATAAAAAGAGGAGGCAAATGCCTCCTCTTGGATGGGAATGGGTGTGACCTATTGGTCCCACATCAAGCAGTCAAACTCGGGGGTATTGGTGGCGGGCAGAACTGATGCCACCTCTTGGGTCGGCAGTGCGAGCTGCTTGCCGTCAGCCGTTAAAATGCTGATCGACTTGGCCTTGCGTAGCTTGCCCCACATGTCGAAGAAATTGTTCTCACCGACACGGGACTCGGTCTCATAGGGCGCATCGTATTGGCTGCCATCGACGACGATGGAGAAAGCCTGCCCAGCATAAGAGCCGTACTCCTTGCCCTGCACGGTAGCCGTCATGCTGACCTTGCGGGTGTCATTACAGGCGATATAGAGGTTGTTTTGCTCGTTGACCACCGCCGTGTATTCGCTGGTGCCCTGACCCCAGCCGCTGCTCCAGCGTCCGGCCTCGCCATAGGCCAGGGCGTTGTTGCATAGCAGGATGGCCGTCAACGTGATCCAACATTTGTTCATGGTTAACTCTCCTTATCCAACGTAGTAACCCAACACATTTTGTAAAAAGCCACCTGCCGCGATGTAGCCCACCACACCCCCGATGAGCTGGGGGCCAACTTTCCAAAACAGCTTCTTCTTGAACATCTCCTGTGCGCCGTCAGCAAACAACATGTCTGGTTGGGTGAAGCGGCGGAACAATTCCCCTCCCATCAGGCCAAGTGAGGTAAACAGAGAGCCAAAGACAAAGTGCCAGATATGGCCCCAGAACCCGAGCTGCGGGGAGCTACCGGTCCAGAGTGAGTAAATGGTGACGACGAGAAAAAAGAGGGAGGCAATAACGGGATAACGAGCCATGTACTTTTCCTTATGTAACAGAGTAATAGTAACAATGGCAGTCGCCCTAACCGCTCGCGTAAAAGCGCTTTACCCGAGATAGGAGGGGATGCCACAAACGAGGATTGATGTTTGTTGTCGGTGAGTCGGTCAGCGTAGCGATCATCGATTCACGACCAATTGCAACCAACTGAGTTGATACTCGCCTTTTTGAGTCCTTATCGTCAATGGGTCCATGGTCAACCATACGGGTTGACTGGAGGAACCATGACAGATATCAACCTTGAGCTGTTAGCCAAGAGCGTTGGCAAGGCGATTAGCCACAAGCGTACTCAAGCCGGATTCACGCAAGAGCATGTGGCTGAACACCTCAATATCGGGATGGAGGCCGTCTCTCGAATGGAGCGAGGGATTGTGGTGCCGACCGTGGTGCGGCTGGCGGAGCTCGCTCAACTGTTTGGTTGTGAGCTGGCGGACTTTCTGCGCGAGACCAGTAACCGCCCGACCGAGCAGGGCATTGTGCTGAGCCAGCAACTGGCCCGGCTCGATGATGCGGACCGAACCCTGTTGCTGGAAACGGTAGAACGGTTGGTGGAGCGGTTGGCGCGTCCTCGCTGATCATCCACCATTCACTGAGGAGGGGATGGGGTCCCTTTCCCCAATTTGTTGGTGAGTGGACTCCTTCTTGGTTGTGGTCTCTGTGGCGTTCTGGTTGCTTTGACTAGCGGGACGTGAGGTGAGGTTGTCGCCTCAGAACCATTGATACCATTCGCCGTATCGTCGCTGTTTGCTTCGGGATAGAACTCCTCCAGCAACATCGGCACCTCTTCATCGATATCCTCAAACTGGCCATTACGCAGCAAGTCACGAGCGGCCTGCTCCATATTGTCGATGGCGAGCCCCGCCTCTTGGTCACGCTGGGCCTCCTCCTGAGCCTGTCTGACTGCCTCGGTCAGGTTGGTTTCTTCCCGCAAGGTTAAATCCACGTAGTAGACCGGTGTGCGGTAGGACTGGGTAGTGCTCTTGGCCCGCAAGCGCAAGGTGAGCGGCAGATAGCGAGTATGGCCACCGCTCACAGCCTCCAGGTACTTGAGCCGGGCCGCCAGGGTGCGCACCGAGTTGTAGCCGGTGGTTCGGAAGATAAAGCTGCCCAGCTCATCTCCTTGCCCCTCCACAAACAGGTTCAGTCGCCCGTACAGCTTGCAACCCTGTTGGCCTGCAAAGGCGCAGCGCTCTGGTCCAGAGCAGCTGACCTCCTCCATGCCTTGTGCCCCCACACGTCTTGCCACCTCCCCATTCCCGACACAGAGCGGCCTGCCGGTTTGCCGGTCAAATGCGCTGTATTCCGCCCGTAGATTCAAGTCGCTATCGTTGAACAGCACCCGCACCGGAATGGCGCGGATCTTGGTCTGCTCCTGCCCTTGGCCACTCTTTTGCGATGAGTAGTGTTGATGCAGGGGATGGAGCAGCCATCCCCCTTTTTGTTGTACCTGAGTGGTGAGGGTGAAGCTGTCGTCCTTCTCCGGCACCCACTTATCCTGTTTTTGCACCAGCTTGCCGATGCAGATCCGCCCGATCACGGGCGGGGTGATCGCCAGTCCTTTGATCATGGTGTGTGCCTCAAGGGTTGAATGGTGAAACGGCGCACGCCGGGCACCGGTTTGACGTAACGAGTAAGCAGGTCGGGATGATCCTGACCGAGCTTATCCAGATCCGGCGCCAGCCGGTCTTTGCTGCGCTTCCAGGTGATCTTGCCATCGGCAAACAGTCCGGCAGTGGCTTCGCCCAAAGTGGCCTGTAGCCGCTGTTTGAGCTGTGACTCCTGCAGCTCGACAGCTTCTTTCTGCTGACGCAATCGCAGCAGTTCGCCAAAGAGCTGGTTGAACTCGGGAGAATCGGAGAGATCCACCGTCTGGCCATCGTCATGCGGAAACAGCCAGCTCAGGGCATTGGCGGCATCATTGGAGCCGTCAGGCTCGGGCTGCTGGTCTTGTTGCACCATCTGCCAGAACTGCGCTTCCCGCTCGGTGAGATCCTGGATCTTCTCCTCATCGCGCTCGATGCGGTAAATCCGAAAATCCTGGCCGCCGATCAGCACTGCCACTTCGGCCCAGGCATGGCCGGTGACGGCGAGTTGATGGAGTACCTGACACTGGTAAGCCACCGGCACCCCTTCCTCCCATTGGGGGGCGCTGTGATAGCTGGCTGTCTTGATCTCCAGAATGCCCGGACCATCGGGATGGCCGACCACCTCCCGGTCGAGATTGGCGAGCATGAAGGGGTGCTCAGGGTGTTGCAGCACTGCATTGACCCGGCGAACACGAAAGCCAGTGCGTTTGGCATAGACCTGCGCCAAGACCGGCTCCAGCTCAATGCCCCACAGCACCGCTTCCTTGTGGGAGATATCTTCCGACTCCTTGCGACCGGTCTTCTCCAGCCACAGGCTGAGCGGGCATTTGTAGGGGGAGAGCCCCACTGCCACGGCGGCATCGGAGGAGCCAATGCCGAGTTTGCGGATAGCAAGCCACTGTTCGCGGGTTAATTGGGTGGTGGAGGCCAGCCGCAGGGCTTGGCCATATTTGGCTTTTGCTTTCATGACGACTCCTTGTTGACGGCATAAATGGCTACGCCCGGATTGGCTTGCGCCAGTCCGGGTGAGGTTGTTATGCGGTTTAAATGGGGAAGCGGAATTACTGCAGCAGAGTGAGTGCCTGATTCAGGGCTTGGGATTTGAGCTGGGCGCCCTGACCGAACCAGGCGGAATCAAGCCGGTGATCCTGGCTGCGAGCACGGCGATGGTGATCCACGTATTCCGTTACCGCATTGACCAGCCCCCAGGCGGTATTGCGGGAGCTGACAAGTTCTGAGCCCATGCCTGCGCCCTGATAGAGCTCATGCAGCCGTTGTACCGGCTTGGTGAGGATGATGTTCTCCTCATCCAGCGGTTGCGCCAACAGGTCGCTGAAAAAGCGCAGTGCCTCTTCAGGGGCCACGGGCCGCTGTGCCAGCGCCTTGGTCTGCGCCTTAAATTCATCCCAATGAGAGAGCCCCAGCCCGAGCGACTCTTTGACGGCAGCTGCATCGAACTGAGTAGAGTGGGGCACCTTGATGGCACCGGTAGCACCGCGCAGTGCCATCTGTAGGGTGTTGTTGCAGACTACCCGCAGCGAGGTGAACTGCGCCGTGGTGCAGAGCGTGCCGTCGCAGCTGGTCGCCAGCAGCAAATAGGACTTTACCAAGTCATTGCCTTTGAGTTTTAGATCCTGGCCTGTTTTGGCCAGAGCCCACAGCTTGCGGCCGCCTTTGAGCGAGCCTGCGGTCTCCAGCTCAAAGCCTCCGGCTTCCACCAGGTCTTGATAGAAATGCAGCACCTCGTGAGGCTGTACCACGTTGTAGCGACTTGAGACCACCGATAGGGGGGCGAGGGTATCGGAGCGATACAGCACCTTGCTGTCGCTGTAGGGGCGGATATGCAGTGCATCGGAGGCGACGTTAAACATCACGTCGCTCTGCTCGATGGTCCAATCCATCCCGGCTGCCTGTAGCCAGATATCGAGAGATTGTTGCGGGGGCAAAATATTGCCAAGGCCATGCCAAGGGGTTTGCCCCGTGTAGGCCATGGTGTCAATCAGGTGAGCCATATCTCCTCCAGGAATTGTGAAATGCAGACATCAGCCTGCTAACTCATGGAGGTGATGTAGGTTTGAAAGTTTATTGAATAGGATGTAGTCGTGTTTTTATTTGTGTGTGCTGTTAAGCAGCGTACAGGTTGTTATGTTTGGACAATGCCCTTCATTGGAGATGTGGGTGCAGGATTGGTAAAAGAGGCTCAATCATGAAGGGTGTTTATAGCGTAGGTTAAAGCGTAGGTAGACAAATAAATTTCAAAAAAACACATTAAAATCAACATGTAAACACCCTTGCATCATGGGCGTGTGGGCGCTCAGATTGGCGCCGGGAGCGGAGCTTGTGGCGCCGCTGGCTTGGTGTTGTGCGGTCATGTTCTGTTCCAGAAGGGGCCTCTGCGGGCCAATGTCTGCGGTGATGAGCCTTGAGCTTGATGGCGCCATTCTACACATAAGCGCCTCGACGGGGGAGCGGGTGTTCCGGGCGCGGTTGTTCTGCACTATTGACGGCATGACACAGGTGCGGCACCTCACATTGCGGCAGGCAAGGGCGGTCTGCCGTGGTTGCGGGCGGCGCTAGCGGGATCGCATAATGTGCCTCTTGAGCGGATCAGAAGGAGTCGTGATGAAACTGGATGCAGAGATAGAGCACCTTGCCATCGAGCTGGGACGGGCCCTCGGTCAACGGGGCTGGCTGGCTGCGACCGCCGAATCCTGTACCGGCGGCGGGGTGGCCAGCGCCATCACCGACATCGCGGGCAGCTCCGGCTGGTTCGATCGCGGATTTGTCACCTACACCAACGAGGCCAAGCAGCAGATGTTGGGGGTGAGCAGTGAGAGCCTGGATCAGCACGGTGCAGTGAGCGAAGCCGTGGTGCTGGAGATGGCCCGCGGCGCGCTGGCCCACTCGTCTGCCTCCATCAGCGTTGCTATCAGTGGTATCGCCGGCCCCGGCGGCGCCACCGAGGGCAAGCCGGTCGGCACCGTCTGGTTCGCCTGGGCCGACTGCAACGGCCGTCACCACTCCCTGCTCGCCCGCTTCGACGGGGATCGCCGACAGGTGCGCCAGCAGGCGGTGAGACAGGCCTTGTCGGGTCTGTTGGCCCTGCTCAGATAAATTGGGCTTGATACTGTATGAATAGACAGTATACTTAGCCCAACTTCACTTCTTACTCACGATTTCCAGCGGAGATTGGCATGGATCAGAACAAACAGAAGGCACTGGCGGCTGCGCTGGGTCAGATTGAAAAGCAGTTCGGCAAAGGTTCCATCATGCGTCTGGGCGACAGCAAGACCATGGATATCGAAGCCATCTCTACCGGTTCCCTCTCGCTGGACGTGGCGCTGGGCATTGGCGGTCTGCCGTGTGGCCGTATCGTCGAGATCTACGGCCCGGAATCTTCCGGTAAAACCACCCTCACCCTGCAGGTGATCGCCGAAGCCCAGAAGAAGGGTAAGACCTGTGCCTTCGTCGATGCGGAACACGCTCTCGACCCTATCTACGCTGCCAAGCTGGGCGTCAACGTCGACGACCTGCTGATCTCCCAGCCGGATACCGGCGAACAGGCGCTGGAGATCTGCGACATGCTGGTTCGCTCCAACGCGGTTGACGTCATCATCGTCGATTCCGTGGCGGCCCTGACGCCGAAAGCGGAAATCGAAGGGGAGATGGGTGACTCCCACGTTGGTCTGCAGGCCCGTCTGATGTCCCAGGCGCTGCGCAAGCTGACCGCCAACATCAAGAACGCCAACTGCCTGTGCATCTTCATCAACCAGATCCGGATGAAGATCGGCGTCATGTTCGGTAGCCCGGAGACCACTACCGGTGGTAACGCGCTCAAGTTCTACGCCTCCGTGCGTCTGGATATCCGTCGTATCGGCGCCATCAAGGAAGGCGACGAAGTGGTCGGTAACGAGACTCGCGTCAAAGTGGTCAAGAACAAAGTTGCCCCGCCCTTCAAGCAGGCTGAATTCCAGATCTTCTACGGTGCCGGTATCTCCAAAGAGGGCGAGCTGGTGGATCTCGGCGTCAAGCACAAGCTGATCGACAAGGCGGGTGCCTGGTACAGCTACAACGGCGAGAAGATCGGTCAGGGCAAGGCCAACGTGATGAAGCTGTTCGCCGAGAACAAGGTGATGGCTGGTGAAGTGGAGGCTCGTCTGCGCGAGCTGCTGCTCTCCGGCGCAGTGCCTGTCGATGACAAGGCTGCATCGGTTGAGGCAGAAGAGTTCGATGCCGAAAGCGAACAAGAGTTCGAATAAGGAACAAAGGAAGGCCGGGTAGATACCCGGCCTTGTTATTTATGATGGTAGATGAATCCGTGACCGAACCGGTCGAGCCCGCCGAGCCGACCTTTGCCGAACAGCTGGCCGCTGCCCGCGGCTATGCCATGCGCAGTCTGGCCCGTCGCGAGAGTGCCGAGTCAGAGCTGGCCAACCGGCTGCGCCAGCAGGGCTTCAATGAAGAGGTGATCGAGGCGGTGGTCGACTACTGCCGCGGTTACAACTGGGTCAATGACGAACGTTACGGCGGTATGGCTGTACGGGCCGGTGCCGCCAAGGGCCATGGCCCCATCAAGATCCGTTTCGATCTGCGCCGCAAGGGGCTCGACGATATGCAGATTGATGCCGCATTCGATCAGCCGGAGTTGGACTGGTTCGAACTGGCGTTTGCCCTGCTCGAACGGCGCGCCCGGGTGGCCGATCTGGCCGATTTCAAGCTGAGGATGAAGTGGCTCAAATATCTGCTGGGGCGCGGCTTTACCCAGGATCAGGCCCGTTATGCCATCTCGGCCCTGCAGGAGCGGGAGGAGTAACGCTACTGCGTGGCAAACGTCGTTTTACCTCTCCTTGTTGCAGGTTTTTCCTACCGGCTCAGTAGGTTGCGAGTGCAATTCCGAAAGAGCCACCTTTTGTTCATCTCATCCCTCTTTCTGCGCTGCTTTTTTACCTCTCGACAGTAGAAAAAGCCACTGTGAGCAGTGGCGCTCTTTTCTGGCCCGTTTATGCGCGCTTTTTCGCCCGTGGCGGCCCTGTCCGTTTTACTTTACCCCGCAGAAAACTTACATTAATGCGGTTAAAAGTCCGTATTCGAATCAAGCAGGATTTTCCATGTATATGTCCACGTCAGAGATTCGCGCTGCGTTTCTCGAGTATTTCCGTTCCCAGGGGCACCAGGTTGTCTCCTCCAGCTCGCTGGTACCGCATAACGACCCGACCCTGTTGTTTACCAACGCGGGTATGAACCAGTTCAAGGATGTGTTCCTTGGCGCAGACAAGCGTGCCTACAATCGCGCGACGACTTCCCAGCGTTGCGTGCGTGCCGGTGGTAAGCACAACGATCTGGAAAACGTCGGCTATACCGCTCGTCACCACACCTTCTTCGAAATGCTGGGTAACTTCAGCTTCGGTGACTACTTCAAGCAGGATGCCATCAAGTTTGCATGGGGCTTCCTGACCGAGGTGCTGCAACTGCCGAAAGATCGCCTGCTGGTGACCGTCTACGCGACTGACGATGAAGCTTTCGACATCTGGGAAAAAGAGGTCGGTGTCCCGGCCGATCGCATCGTGCGCATCGGTGACAACAAGGGTGCCCCTTACGCTTCCGACAACTTCTGGGCGATGGGCGATACCGGCCCGTGCGGTCCCTGCACCGAGATCTTCTATGACCACGGCGATCACATCTGGGGTGGCCGTCCCGGCTCACCGGAAGAGGATGGCGACCGTTTCATCGAGATCTGGAACGTGGTGTTCATGCAGTTCAACCGTCAGGCTGACGGCACCATGGAGCCGCTGCCGCGTCCGTCCGTGGATACCGGCATGGGTCTGGAGCGTATCTCCGCCATCATGCAGGGTGTCCACTCCAACTACGAAATCGACATCTTCCAGGCGCTGATCAAGAAAGCGGCCGAGATTGTCGGTACCACCGATCTGAGCAACCAGTCCCTGCGCGTCATCGCTGACCACATCCGCTCCTGCGCCTTCTTGGTGGCAGATGGCGTGATGCCGTCCAACGAAGGTCGTGGCTATGTGCTGCGCCGCATCATCCGCCGCGCCGTGCGTCACGGTCGCAAGCTGGGCGCTACCGATGTCTTCTTCTACAAACTGGCTGCCGAGCTGGCAGTGCAGATGAAGGATGTCGCTGCCGAGCTGATCGCCCAGCTGCCGCTGGTCGAGCGTGTGCTGCGCATCGAAGAGGAGCAGTTCGTCCGCACGCTGGATCGCGGTCTGCTGCTGCTGGAAGACGCTCTGGCCAACCTGGGCGATGCCAAGGTTATTCCGGGCGAAGTGGTGTTCAAGCTTTACGACACTTACGGCTTCCCGGCCGACCTGACTGCCGACGTGGTGCGCGAGCGCGAGATCGGCATCGACGAAGAGGGCTTCAAGGCCGAGATGGAGAAGCAGCGTGCTCGCGCCAAAGAGGCCTCCAGCTTCGGCGTGAACTACAACGAGATGCTCAAGCTCGACTTTGAGACCCCCTTCACCGGTTACAAGACCCTGAGCGAGCGCACTCGCGTGGTCGGCATCTACAAGGGTGTGGAAGAGGTGAGCGGTCTGATCGCCGGTGACGAAGCAGTCATCGTGCTGGAAGAGACCCCCTTCTACGCCGAGTCCGGTGGCCAGATTGGCGACAGCGGTACCCTGAAAGTGGACGACGGCATCTTTGCCGTGACCGACACCCTGAAAGCGGGCAAGGCGATCATCCACAAGGGCTACATGGAGCTGGGCACCCTGGAGAAAGGGGCCGAGGTCGAGGCCGTGGTGGACGCTGACCGTCGTCAGGCCATCGCCCTGAACCACTCCGTAACTCACCTGCTGCACGCTGCCCTGCGTCAGGCACTGGGCGAGCATGTCACCCAGAAAGGTTCTTTGGTTGGAGCCGAGCGCATGCGTTTCGACTTCTCCCACTTCGAGGGGCTGACCATGGCGACCATTCGCCGGGTCGAGGAGCTGGTCAACAACCAGATCCGCGCCAACCACGAAATCACCACCCAGCTGATGGATCTGGAAGCGGCCAAGTCCGCCGGTGCCATGGCGCTGTTTGGTGAAAAATATGAAGACGACGTGCGTGTCGTGCGCATGGGTGACTACTCCACCGAGCTGTGCGGCGGTACTCACGCCAAGCGCACCGGTGATATCGGCTTCTTCAAGATCATCGCCGAGAGCGGTATCGCTGCTGGCGTGCGTCGTATCGAAGCGGTGACCGGCAAAGCGGCCATCGACTTCATGCATCAGGTTGGCGAGCAGATCGAAGAGGCTGCTGCCCTGGTGAAAGGCGACCAGTTCTGCATCGCCGACAAGGTTCGCCAGATGCTGGACAAGGCCAAGATGATGGAGCGCGAGCTGGAGCAGCTTAAGGCCAAGCTGGCCGCTCAGGCCGGTAACGACCTGCTGGGTCAGGTGATCGAGATCAACGGTCAGAAGGTGCTGGTTGCAGCGCTGGAAGGGGCTGATCCGAAATCCCTGCGCGGCATGCTGGACGAGCTGAAAAACCAGATGAAGTCCGGTGTTGTGCTGCTGGCAACCTGTGCCGATGGCAAGGTCAACCTGATCGCGGGCGTCACCAACGACCTGACCGGCAAGGTCAAGGCCGGTGAGCTGGTCAATCTGGTTGCCCAGCAGGTGGGTGGCAAGGGCGGTGGCCGTCCGGACATGGCACAGGCGGGTGGTACCCAGCCTGAGGCGGTGCCGGCAGCGCTGCAATCCGTTCACTCCTGGCTGGAAGAGCGCCTGTAATCGGGCGAGGTGATCTGTGGCACTCTATGTACAGAAGTACGGCGGCACCTCGGTCGGCACACTGGAGCGGATCGAGGCGGTAGCTGAGCGGGTCGAGCAGACCCGCGCCCAGGGACACGACGTGGTGGTGGTTGTCTCCGCCATGTCGGGCGAAACCAACCGGCTGCTGGGCATGGCCCAGCAGCTGGATCCTGATGCCAACCGGCGGGAGATGGATGTACTGGTCTCCACCGGTGAGCAGGTCACCATAGCGCTGCTGGCGATCGCGTTGAACAAACGCGGTTGTCCTGCGGTCTCAATGACCGGTGATCAGGTGCGGATTCACACCGATTCCGCCTATGGCAAGGCGCGCATCACCCACATCGACACCGAGCTGGTTCATGCCGAACTGGCTGCGGGCAAGGTGGTGGTGATCGCCGGTTTCCAGGGCCGTGACGAGCATAACGCCATCACGACGCTGGGCCGCGGCGGTTCGGATACCACGGCGGTTGCCGTGGCGGCGGCCATCAAGGCCGATGAGTGCCAGATCTTTACCGATGTGGATGGGGTATACACCACGGATCCGCGCATCGAGCCCAAGGCGCGTCGTCTCGACACCATCACCTTCGAGGAGATGCTGGAGATGGCAAGTCTCGGCGCCAAGGTGTTGCAGATCCGCTCGGTGGAGTTTGCGGGCAAGTACCGCGTCCCGCTGCGGGTGCTGTCGAGCTTTATCGATGGAGAGGGAACCTTAATCACATATGGAGGTGATAGGATGGAAGCTCCCCTGGTATCCGGGATCGCTTTTAACCGCAACGAGGCCAGCCTGACCATTCTGGGCGTGCCGGACAGACCAACCGTTGCCGCGCAGATCCTGAATCCGATCAGCGACGCCAACATTGATGTCGACATGATTGTGCAGAACACCCTGGGAGATGGCACCGCCGACTTCACCTTCACGGTGAATCGTGACGACTATCGCCGCGCCCGGGCACTGCTGGAGGAGACCGCCACCGAACTTGGCGCCTCCTGCGTGCAGGGAAATGGCGAGATTGCCAAGGTTTCCATTGTCGGTGTCGGCATGTGGAACCATCCCGGTGTTGCGCGCACCATGTTCAAGGTATTGGGCGAGGAGGGGATCAACATGCAGTTGATCTCGACCTCTGAAATCAAAATCTCTGTGGTGATTGACGAGAAGTATCTGGAGCTGGCGGTGCGAGCCCTGCACGCGGCTTTCGGGTTGGATCAGGCACCGCAAGAGCAGCCCTTGGGCTAACAATCTCTGATTGATTTAGTTTCAACCATTTACCATATCGGTATCTTTGTTAGATAATGTCGCATATCGATATAAAAACAAAACAGGATACAGGAGCAAGCGAATGCTTATTTTGACTCGTCGTGTTGGGGAAACCCTGATGATTGGTGATGAAGTGACTGTCACCGTACTGGGCGTGAAAGGCAACCAGGTCCGTATCGGTGTTAACGCGCCGAAAGAGGTCTCCGTACACCGCGAAGAGATCTACCAGCGCATCCAGGCCGAGAAAGTTCCGGGCCAACCGGGCTTCTAAGCCACTTTCATGGCTGTGACAAGGCGACACCTCATGTGTCGCCTTTTGTTTTTCCGGCCCCCTGAAATCGCCCTGCAGGGCGCGAAACTGCGGGATAAGTGCCGATATTGTTTGAATATTCCACGCTTTGACCAAATGCTGAGCGAACGCACTTTTTTCTCCAAAAAAGTGTTTGACTAAAAATCCCTGTGAAGTATTATCAGCCCCGCAAACGGAGAGGTGGCCGAGAGGCTGAAGGCGCTCCCCTGCTAAGGGAGTATGCGGCTTATACCCGCATCGGGGGTTCGAATCCCCCCTTCTCCGCCATTTGCGCCCGTAGCTCAGCTGGATAGAGTACCTGGCTACGAACCAGGTGGTCAGAGGTTCGAATCCTCTCGGGCGCACCATATTACGACTCAAGCAAGAGTCATGTGTTGACCATCAGCAAGTCGGCACTTTGGAAAAGGCTTACTGATAAGTAAGCTTTTTTTATCGTTTTAAAACAGGGCGCCCGTAGCTCAGCTGGATAGAGTACCTGGCTACGAACCAGGTGGTCAGAGGTTCGAATCCTCTCGGGCGCACCATTTAAAACGACACAACGATTTATGAGCGCCCGTAGCTCAGCTGGATAGAGTACCTGGCTACGAACCAGGTGGTCAGAGGTTCGAATCCTCTCGGGCGCACCATTTTTCAAGCAGTACACAAAAGTTTGTGAGCGCCCGTAGCTCAGCTGGATAGAGTACCTGGCTACGAACCAGGTGGTCAGAGGTTCGAATCCTCTCGGGCGCACCATATTTCAAGCAGTACCAAAGTTTATGAGCGCCCGTAGCTCAGCTGGATAGAGTACCTGGCTACGAACCAGGTGGTCAGAGGTTCGAATCCTCTCGGGCGCACCATACAGACAGCCTCGACTTCGGTCGGGGCTGTTTTTTTATGGGCGATATTTAGCTTTTGGTGCGGATCCCCGTGCGCTGTTGCGGGTGGATCGCCCGTTTACCTGGCTGTTCTTGTCCTCATTTCTTCCCCTTTCTGTGATTGCGCACAGTTCTTCTGAACGGTGCAACCCCTTGCCACCCTTTGCCTCATCTATAGGCGCCCTGTATGCCTGCTGTTGCAACGGCAGATGCCGCGCAGCTTATCACTCAAGGTTCGCTCATCTACATCCTGCAAGGCCTGCAGAGGCGTTTTGCGGGCAATAAAAAAGGATGCCGCAGCATCCTTTTGTGTTGAGATATTGACTCAGCTTTTCAACCATTTGCGAATGCGGTTGGCATCGCCGATAGGGGTGCGTTTGCCCACCGAGTTGAGTAGCACGATGGCAAGCTCGCGGCTGTCCGGTTTGGCGCGCATCACCAGACAGCGTCCTGCCTCGTCAGTGAAGCCGGTCTTGGAGAGGCGCACGTCCCAATCCGGGTTTTTCACCAGCGGGTTGGTGTTGTTGAACATCAGGCTATAGGCGGGGGCGCTGAAGCGCATCTCCCGGTTCTCATCCTGAGTGAACTGACGGATCAGCGGCTGACGATAGGCGGCGGCGGCCAGCTTGCCGAGATCCTGGGCGGTAGAGACGTTGCGGGTGGAGAGGCCGGTGGAGTCATAGAAGTGGGTATTTCGCATACCCAGCTGTCTGGCCTTGTTGTTCATGGCCCGCACGAAGGCGCTGCGACCGCCCGGATAGTGACGCGCCAGTGCCGAGGCCATCCGGTTTTCGGAGGACATCAATGCCAGATGCAGGGCGTCGCGGCGGGTCACCTTGGTGCCCATGCGGATGCGGGAGTGAGTGTGTTTGACCCGATCCAGATCGTTCTTGTCGACCGTGATGGTCTGGTTGAGATTCTGTTTGGCATCCAGCACCACCAGCGCTGTCATCAGCTTGGTGAGGGAGGCGATGGGACGCACCTTGGTGGCATTCTTCTGGTAGAGCGTCTTGCCCGTTTTTACATCCACGACCAGGGCGCTGCTCGAACGTACTTCCAGTTTGGCAGGGTTGGGTGCCGCGCTGACAGCAGGCAATCCCAACATTCCCATCAACCCGACAACCAGCGCTGCTGCGCGAATCCGACACCACATACAACCGACTCCGTTCCCATCCAAAAAAAGGCGCTAGATTCACTCATTTTTACCCCGGCTTTACAAGGGCCGAGCGGGACTATTTCTGCTATTTGCGCAAAATAGGCGATCAAAAAAGCCCTCTGGCGAGGGCTTTCAGGTCGGGCGTTGGGCGAGGGGTCAATCCCGCGGCTGCGCGGCCCTGCGTTTGCTGATCCAGCGCCAGACCAGCGCCACCATGCCACCCACCAGCAGGGCCACCGGCAGATAGATGATGATGTTGAAGAACTGGGTCTGGTATTCGGCGGCCAGCTTGGTGTGGCTCAGGTAGTAGCCAAACCCGACCAGCGGGCAGATCCACATGATGGAGCTGATCAGATTGACGATGAGAAAGCGCCCCTGGGGCAGCTCGGTAGCTCCCACTATATAGGGGTAGGCGGTGCGCACGAAGGCGATATAGCGAGCGGTGATCAGGGTGATGATCCCGTACTTGTCCAGCAGGTGGTAGACCTTCTGCTGGTGCCGCTCTTCCACGTGGGACATCAGCCGATGGTAGAGCTGGGTGTGGCCGAGAAAGCGCCCCTGCATGTAACCGAGCCAGGTGCCGACAAAGGTAGCCATGATCAACAGCGGGATCACCCCGAGAGACAATACATCCTGATAGATGAGCACGCCGGTGAGGATCAGCAGGCTGTCACCGGGCAGAAAGGCGGTAGGGATGAATCCGTTTTCCAGTACCAGAAACGTCAGAATCACACCACAGATCATGAAGGCCATCTTGGGATCGGAAAGTGTGTTCAGATCGTGATTCATAAAGGCGTGAGCCAGTTGGTAAAACTGCTCCATACTTGCAAACTCCGCAGGTTAGCTGGGTTGATCGGTCAAGGGCATGGCGAGCACCTTGTCGATGCGCAGGCCATCCATGTCAACAATTTCCAGTTGCCACTGTTCCAGTGTCACCAGGTCTCCGGTTTGTGGAACACGACCAAGGAGCAGCATGATAAGCCCTCCGAGGGTGTGATAGTGATGTTTTTCTTCTTCTGGTAGACGAACCAGCTCCAGACAGTCCTTCAACTCCGGCAGCGGGATCAGGCCATCGAGCAGCCAGCTGCCGTCGGCGCGCCGGAATGCCCAGTTGTCCTCGCCATCCTCCTGCTGGAAATCCCCCGCCAGCGCCTCCAGCAGATCCTGCTGGGTGACCAGTCCCTGCAGCTCGCCATATTCGTCCACCACCAGCGCCATCTGTTCGCTGTGGGTGCGGAAGTGGTTGAGCAGCTCGACGCCGTTGAGGGTCTCGGGCAGCAGGCTGCCCTCCTGGGTCAGGGCAGCCAGATCGATGGGCTCCCCCTTGATATAGGCGTGCAGCACCTTGCTGACATTGATGATACCCACCAATTCTGACAGGTTGCCGTCGCAGACCGGAAAATAGCTGTGGCGATACTCCACCAGCCGCTGCAGGTTGGTCTCCAGCGGCAGCGCCAGATCCAGATAGCGGATATCGCTGCGCGGCACCATCAGGGAGGAGAGGCTGCGCTCGTCGAGACGGAAGACGTTGCGCAGCATGGTGTGTTCATGATCCTCGATCACCCCGGCTTCAGAGCCCTCCACCAGCATGGCGTGGATCTCCTCCTCGGTAACGTTGGCGCTGCCGTTCTGGTTGACCCGCAGCAGCCGCAGGCTGGCATTGGTAGAGGCCGACAGCAGCCAAACGAAGGGGCGGGTCAGGGTGGCGAGCCAGTGCATGGGGCGGGCCACCAGACAGGCGATGCGCTCGGCATTGAGCTGGCCGAGCCGCTTGGGCACCAGCTCCCCCACCACGATGGAGAGGTAAGTAACCACCACCACCACTATGACGGTGGCGATCAGGCCACTGCTCTTGGCCGGGAGTCCCCACTCCTGCAACCAGAGGGAGAAGGGCTGGGCCAGCAGGGATTCGCCGTAGATACCGTTGAGCAGACCGATGCTGGTAATGCCGATTTGGACGGCAGAGAGAAAATGGGTCGGGTCTTCGCCCAGTTTGAGGGCAATGGCGGCGGAGCGGTTGCCTTCAGAGGCAAGCTTGCCGAGGCGAGCCTTGCGTGCGGTGACGATGGCGATTTCTGACATGGCGAAGACGCCATTAAGCAAAATCAATCCCAGCAGGATCAATATTTCCATACAGCAACAGCACTCCTTGAGTGGATAAGATCGCTGGCAGTGTAATGAATTTGGCGGCGATGCGCTTGTGAAAGCGGGTGATCCGGCTCGCTAATTTGATGACAGCGCTCTGGGATGGCAGAAAAAGATGGCCGGACAAGGGAAGGATGACCCCGCCAAACGGCGTAATGGGCGAGGCAGCATTGCAGAAGGGAAAAGGGCGGGAAGTCCCGCCCTTGCTTGTCATGGTTCAGACAACCGTTGTCAGAACTGCTGGAACCAGCGCTGGATCTGGGCCGGGTCCTTGCTCTGGGTCAGGGAGAGCATCAGCAGCACCCGTGCCTTCTGCGGGTTGAGGGTCTCGGCGGCGACGAAGCCGTACTTGGCGTCATCAATTTCGGCATCCAGAGTGGTGGCGCCGGTCGGTACGCGGGCGGAGCGCACGACGCGAATGCCGTCCTTGCTCGCCTTGGCCAGGGTATCGAACAGGGTGTGGTAGAGGTTGCCGTTACCCACCCCGGCACTGACGATGCCATCGAACTTGGCATCCACCATCGCCTTGGCCGGCAAGTCGGTGGCGTTGGCGTAGCTGTAGACGATGCCCACTTGCGGCAGCTTGTCGAGCTTGCTCACGTCAAACGGCGTCTTGCTGGTGTGCAGACGGGCCGGAGTGCGCTGATAGTCGATCTTGCCGTTGTGGATGTAACCCAGTGGGCCGAAGTTGGGGGAGGTGAAGGTCTGCACGCCTGTGGTGTTGGTCTTGGTGACGTCACGGGCATCCAGCACGGTGTCGTTCATCGCCACCATCACACCACGGCCCTTGGAGGCGGGGTCGGAGGCGGTCACCACGGCGTTGTAGAGGTTGAGCGGGCCATCGGCACTCATGGCGGTGGAGGGGCGCATGGCGCCAACCAGCACTACCGGCTTGTCGCTCTTGACGGTCAGGTTTAGGAAGTAGGCGGTCTCTTCCATGGTGTCGGTGCCGTGGGTGATGACGATGCCATCCACGTCATCCTTGGCCAGCAGCTCGTTGACCCGTTTGGCCAGCTTGAGCCAAACCTCGTCGTTCATGTCCTGGGAGCCGATCTTCACCACCTGCTCTCCCTGCACATCGGCCACGTTTTTCATCTCGGGCACGGCGGCGATCAGGGTTTCGATGGCCACCTTGCCAGCCTCGTAGTTGGACTGGGTAGCCGACTGGCCAGCCCCGGCAATGGTGCCGCCGGTTGCCAGAATATGGACGTTGGGCAGCGCCATCGCCATGGGGGAGAGGGTCAGGCCGACGACGGCGGCGAGCAGGGTCTTGCGGATCGGTAGGGTCATGCTGCAAATCCTTGTGGTTGGAATAATCGCAGCAAGTTTGCCCGTTTAATAACCCGGGTCTGTGATAAAACTCACCAAAAGACAGGTGAGTACAGATTTTTAACCTGTTTTATACCTCTATGGAGATAATTTAACTCGCAGAAAAACCCTTGGCTTCGATCAGGGCGATCAGCTCGGCCTTGCTCAGATCGCTCTCGATGACGGCCTTGCTGCTGGCGAAATCGACGGTTGCGGTGGTGACCGCAGGCTGGGCCAGCAGCACTTTTTGCAGACTGGCGGCGCAGCCACCGCAGGACATGCCGGACACGGTGAGTTCGATGGTCATGGGATATCTCCTTTGTTGATGGGCGCCAGCCTAAAGCTGCC
This sequence comes from Aeromonas sp. 97A, assembly GCF_051919185.1. Taxonomy (NCBI): domain Bacteria; kingdom Pseudomonadati; phylum Pseudomonadota; class Gammaproteobacteria; order Aeromonadales; family Aeromonadaceae; genus Aeromonas; species Aeromonas sp. 97A. Next base: position 4,236,044 of record NZ_JBQBFF010000001.1, read on the forward strand.
GCCTCCGGCAAGGTCAAGCCGTCAGTACATCAACCCTAGGTAGTTCATCAGAGTCGCCCCGAGGCTGGTAGTAACCAGCGAACCGAGGGTGGTGGTGGCGATGATGTTTGCGGCCAGCACGCTGTCGCCCCCCATGGCACGGGTCATCACATAGCTGGCGGCGGCAGTCGGGGTAGCGCTGATGAGGAACAGAATACCCAGCTCCAGATGGCTGAAGCCGAGCAGTGCTGCCCCAAGAGTGAACGCAGCCGGAATGAGGCAGAGCCGCATGATGCTGGCCCAGCCCGCAATGGCTGCACCACCACGCAGAGCATCCAGGCTGAGGGAGGCGCCGGTGCAGAGCAGCGCCAGCGGCAACGTCATGTTGGCGAAGTAGCTGCCGGTGGTGAGCAACAGTTGCGGCATCTTGATACCGAGCAGGGTAAAGGGCAGCGCCGCCACAATGGCGATGATCAACGGATTCTTGATGATACCGAGCAGAATGGGGCGAATGCCGGTGGCACCGCCGAGACTGCGGGTGAGGGTGATCACTGCGAGAATGTTGTAGAGCACGGTCACCGCGCCGACATAGAAGGCCGCCGCCCCCAACCCTTCGTGGCCGTAGGCGTTTTGCACATAGGCGAGCCCGATAATGGCGCTGTTGCCGCGAAAGCTCCCCTGCACGAAGATGCCGCGCAGCCGCTGCTCCCCGATAAAACGTCCGGCCAGCAGCTCCAGCACCAGATAGCTGATAACGGTGGCGAGCAGGCCATAGCTGATAAACCAGAGGCTCGGCATGGTGGCGAAGTTGGTACCCAGAATACTGAGAAAGAGCAGAGCGGGCAGGGTGACCTGAAACACCAGTCGCGAGGCGGATTCGGTAAAGGGATCCGGCAGCAGCCCCAACCGCTTGAGCAAGATGCCGAGCAGCAGCACCACGCAGATGGGGCCTGTGATGGAGAGGGAGAAGAGCAGACTGGCCAGCAGATCCATGATGGGCATCCTGTGCTGTGCCCACACACCCTGAAGGCGGGGCAAAAAGGGCATTCTAACGCCATGGGCTTGTATTCACAGGGGTTAATCACAACAATGTGGGCAATTCCACCGCCTAGCCTCCTGTGAGCCAATTCATGGACAAGAAACTGACCATCCTCGATATCGCCAGACTGAGTGGCGTCGGCAAGTCGACCGTCTCCCGGGTGCTCAACCAGGATCCCAAGGTGAAGCAGGAGACCCGCGAGCGGGTGGAGCAAATCATCGCCGAGCATGGCTTCGTGCCGAGCAAATCGGCGCGGGCCATGCGCAGCCAGAGCCAGCAGGTGGTGGGGATCATCGTCTCGCGGCTCGACTCCAGCTCGGAGAATCAGGCGGTGCGCGGCATGCTGGAGACCCTCTACCAGCGTGGCTACGATGCTGTGCTGATGGAGAGCAAGTTCTCCCCCGCCAAGGTGCAGGAGCATCTGGCGGTGCTGGAGCGGCGCGGGGTGGATGGCATTATCCTGTTCGCCTTCAATGACTTGGACTATGCCGCCATGACGCCGCTGAAAGAGAAGCTGGTGCTGGTCGCTCGTGAATATCCCGGTTTCTCCTCGGTCTGCTTTGACGACGCCGGTGCGGTGCGCTCCATGCTGGCGCAACTGGCAAGCCGTGGCGCCCGCGACATCGCCTATCTGGGGGTGGATGCCTCGGATCTCACCACCGGCCAGCGCCGCCTCGACGCCTATCTCGCTTACTGCGCAGAGCAGGGGTTGCGCCCGCGCAGCGCCCTCGGCGATCTCAGCCTGCAGAGCGGCTACCGGCTGGCGGCCGAGCTGTTGACGCCCTCCACCCAGGCGCTGGTCTGCGCCAGCGACACCCTCGCCATCGGTGCGGCAAAATACCTGCAAGAACAAGGGCGTAGCGAGGTGCTGGTGACCGGACTTGGCAACAATCCCATGCTCAGTTTCCTCTTCCCCAACGCCCTCAGTCTCGATCTCGGTTACAAAGGGGCGGGGGAGCAGGCGGCGCGTCAGCTGCTCGGCCAGATTGAGCAGGATCAGCCGCCGCTGGTGACTATCGCCCCCTGTCGAACCCTGTGACCCCCATCACTCCGGACTGAACAAAAAGTGCGCTTTTTGTGATGCTGGCCACGAATTGGGAACGTTCCCATTTCGATCTGGCCAGATTGTCGGCATGCTAAATGGGAACGATACCAAAAACGCTCCGGCCGACAGACTGGCTCAAAAGGGCGATACAGACCACTATTCAATGGCGTCACAGAGGGAAGACCCATGTCCAAGATCAACGCACAGCAGCTTGCCACCCTGATCGACAAGATCGGCGGTAAGGAGAACATCGCCACCGTCAGCCACTGCCTGACCCGGTTGCGCTTCGTCCTGAACGATCCGGCCAAGGCCGACAGCAAGGCTATCGAAACCATCCCGGCGGTGAAGGGAAGCTTCACCCAGGGCGGTCAGTTCCAGGTGGTGATCGGTAACGAGGTAGAGCAGTGGTACAAGGCGCTGACCGAGCAGCTCGGCGTCAGCGGTGGTAGCAAGGAGACCGCCAAGCAGGCGGCCCGCCAGAACATGAACCCGCTGGAGCGGGGCATTTCCCATCTGGCGGAGATCTTCGTACCGTTGCTGCCCGCCATCATCACCGGCGGTCTGATCCTGGGCTTTCGCAACGTCATCGGCGACATCAAGATGTTCGACGATGGCACTCACACCCTCACCGAGATCAGCCAGTTCTGGGCTCAGGTACACGCCTTCCTCTGGCTGCTGGGCGAGGCGATTTTCCACTTCCTGCCGGTTGGTGTTTGCTGGTCTGCAGTGAAGAAGATGGGCGGCTCCGAGATCCTGGGTATCGTGCTGGGGGTGACGCTGGTGTCACCGCAGTTGATGAACGCCTACGGCATCGGTCAGCAGACTCCCGAGGTGTGGGACTTCGGCCTGTTCGTGATCCAGAAGGTAGGTTATCAGGCCCAGGTCATTCCGGCGCTGCTGGCGGGTGTCTTCCTGGCCTGGGTTGAGACCAACCTCAAGCGGATCATTCCGGCCTATCTCTATCTGGTGATTGTGCCGTTTGTCTCGCTGCTGCTGGCAGTGATCGTGGCCCACGCCTTTATCGGCCCGTTCGGTCGCTGGATTGGTGATGGCGTTGGTTTCGCTGCCAAGGCCGCCATGACCGGCTCCTTCGCTCCCATCGGTGCCGCCCTCTTCGGTTTCCTCTACGCACCGCTGGTTATTACCGGTATCCACCACACCACCAACGCAGTGGATCTGCAGCTGATGCAGAGCATGGGTGGCACCCCGATTTGGCCGCTGATCGCCCTCTCCAACATCGCTCAGGCTTCTGCGGTCGTCGGCATCATTCTGATTAGCCGCAAGGAGAACGAGCGGGAGATCTCGGTGCCTGCCGCCATCTCCGCCTACCTCGGGGTGACCGAACCGGCGATGTACGGTATCAACCTCAAGTACAAGTTCCCCATGCTGTGCGCCATGGTGGGCTCCAGCCTTGCCGCCCTTATCTGCGGTTTCGCCGGGGTGATGGCCAACGGCATCGGGGTAGGCGGCCTGCCGGGCATCCTCTCCATCCAGCCGCAATACTGGGCGGTATTTGCCATCGCCATGCTGGTGGCCATCGTGGTGCCGGTGGTGCTGACCTTGCTGGTCTACAAGCGCCAGCAAGCCGCTGGCAAGTTGGCCCAAGCCAGCGCCTGACACTGATTATCAGGGCGACCCGCGGGTCGCCCTCTCCATTTTCTATTCGAGACAAGAGAAAGAGCCATGAGCCAAACACCCTGGTGGCAGAGCGCCGTGATTTACCAGATCTATCCCAAGAGCTTTCAGGATTCCGGCGCCCGTGGCACCGGTGATCTCAAGGGGATCATGGCCCGCCTCGATTACCTCAAGACGCTGGGGGTCGATGCCCTCTGGCTGACCCCGGTCTACGTCTCGCCGCAGGTGGACAACGGCTACGACATCGCCGACTACCTTGCCATCGACCCCGCCTACGGCACCATGGCAGATTTCGAGGCGCTGCTGGCCGCCGCCCACGCGCGCGACATCCGCATCGTGATGGATATCGTGGTCAACCACACTTCCACCGAGCACGCTTGGTTCAAGTCGGCGCTGGGGGATAAAAACAGCCCCTACCGCGACTACTACATCTGGAAAGATCCGGTGGATGGCGGTGTGCCGAACAACTGGCAATCCAAGTTTGGTGGCAGCGCCTGGGAGCTGGATCCCGCCACCGGTCAGTACTACCTGCACCTGTTTGCCCGCGAGCAGGCGGATCTCAACTGGGAAAATCCGGCGGTGCGCGCCGAGGTGAAAAACATCATCCACTTCTGGGCCAAGAAGGGGGTGGATGGTTTCCGCCTCGACGTCATCAACCTTATCTCCAAGGATCAGGCGTTCCCGAACGACGAGATTGGCGATGGCCGTCGCTTCTATACCGACGGGCCGCGCATCCACGAATTTTTGCAGGACGTGAGCCGCGACGTGTTTGCCCCGGTGGGAGCCATGACGGTGGGGGAGATGTCCTCCACCAGTCTGGAGCACTGTCAGCGCTATGGCGCCCTCGACGGTTCAGAGCTCTCCATGGTGTTCAACTTCCACCACCTCAAGGTGGATTACCCCAACGGCGACAAGTGGACCAAGGCGCCGTTCGACTTCCTCGAACTCAAGCGCATCTTCAACCACTGGCAGAGCGGCATGCATGGCAAGGGGTGGTCGGCGCTGTTCTGGTGCAACCACGATCAGCCGCGCATCGTCTCCCGCTTCGGCGATGAGGGCGAGCATAGGGTAGTGGCCGCCAAGATGCTGGCCAGCACGCTGCACGGTTTGCAGGGCACCCCCTACATCTATCAGGGGGAGGAGATCGGCATGACCAACCCCGGCTATCAGCGCATCGATGACTATCAGGATGTGGAGAGCCGTAACATCTTCGCCATCAAGCAGGCGGAAGGGATGAGCGAGGCCGAGATCCTCGCCATTCTCGGTGCCAAGTCCCGCGACAACTCGCGCACCCCGATGCAGTGGAGCGTTGCGGCCAATGCCGGTTTCACCCAAGGGACGCCCTGGCTCAAGCCAGCCGCCAACTATTCCGAGATCAATGCCGAGGCGGCGCTGGCCGACCAGCACTCGGTGTTCTGGCACTATCGGGATCTCATCGCCCTTCGCAAGGCGCACCCCATCTTCACTCAGGGGGATTATCAGGAGCTGCTGACCGGGCACCCGCAGATCTGGGCCTATGCCCGCCGTGCCAACGGTCAGACCCTGCTGGTGGTGAGCAACTTCTACGGCGAGCCGGTGGAGTTTGCCTTGCCTGCTGAGCTGCAAAGCGGGCAAGGTCGGCTGCTGCTCGGCAACTACCCCGATAGCCCGGCCCAACCGCAATCGGGTATGCTGCGCCCTTATGAATCCCTGATCTGGCTGATGGAGTAGTGGATGAGCGAGGAAATGGTTGCAGCTGAACAGCAGCATGCGCGTGGTGCCGAGTGGCAGAAGATGGTGGCCGGTGATCCCTATGATGCGGGGGATCCCGAGCTGAAAGCGGCGCGCGAGCGCTGCCGCAAGCTCTATCACACCTTCAACACCAGCTGGCAGGAAAAACCGGCGCAGGATGCTTTGCTGCACGAGCTGCTCGGTAGCCGCGGCCAGGAGTGTGCCATCAATCCGCCGTTCTTCTGCGACTATGGTGCCAATATCTTCGTCGGCGAGAACTTCTACGCCAACGTCAATTGCACCATCCTCGACGTCTGCGAGGTGCACATCGGCGACAACGTGCTGCTGGCGCCCGGGGTGCAGATCTACACCGCCGCTCACCCGGTGGCGGTGGCGCCGCGCATCAGGGGTGTCGAGTTCGGCAAGCCGGTACGGATCGGTCACAACGTCTGGATTGGCGGCAGCACGGTTATCTGCCCCGGCGTCACCATCGGTGACAACAGCGTCATCGGCGCCGGCTCGGTGGTGACCAAAGATGTGCCCGCCAATGTGGTGGCGGCTGGCAACCCTTGCAAGGTACTTCGACCGATGACGGCACAGGAGCTTGAAGGCGTCATCCAGCGGTGAACAGGGGCCATGAATGCTATTGCTATCTGATTGATAGAAAAGCGACTTTCAGATTGTTTTGCATTCAGTGCTTATGTTCTGGGCAGCTTGGTCGATACTGTTGAGTGCAGGAGGAACCCTATGGATATATCAAGTTCTGCAAATGCGTCGTTTGGTTCTGCTCTGATGACGGCCAGTCTGGCCAAGAAACAGCAGACCCAAGAGGGCGAAGCTGCGCTGAAGCTGCTGCAAAACGCAGCGCAATCAGCGCCGGTTGCACCGACATCGGCCAGCGCTTCTCTGGGAAGCAAGATCGATATTCGCGTCTGACCCTAATGAAAAAGCCCCCATCTCGCGATGGGGGCTTTTTTATCTCAGCGATTTGCGGGATCAGACCGGGAAAGGAGCCGGCGCCTCGAAGGTCATCCGCTCGCCACTGCGGGGGTGGCTGATGGTCAGGCTGGCCGCATGCAGGTAGAGATGGGGCGCCGCCGCCAGCGCATCCGGATGGGCGTAGAGGTTGTCACCCAGGATCGGGTGCCCCAGCTCCAGCATATGGACGCGCAGCTGGTGCGAGCGACCTGTGATGGGAGTCAGCTTGATCAGGCTGTTGCCATTTTCCACCTTCAGCTTCTGCCACAGGGTCAGAGCGTGACGCCCCTCCTCGTGATCCACCTTCTGCTTCGGGCGGTTGGGCCAGTCGACGCAGAGCGGCAGGTCAACCTGACCTGACTCTGCTTCCGGCTCACCCCACACCCAGGCGAGGTAGTGCTTCTCGGTCTCCCGCTCACGGAATTGTCTGCTCAGCTCCCGATGAGAGTTGGGATTGAGGGGAATGACAATGACGCCAGTGGTGGACATGTCGAGGCGATGAGCAGCAGCCGCCTTGGGGTGCTGCTGTTTCACCCGATGCAGGACGCTGTCTTCATTCTCGGGGCCGCGCCCGGGGACGCTTAGCAGGCCAGTGGGCTTGTTGACCACCATGATGTCCTTGTCCTTGAACAGGATATCGAGCCAGGGTTCCAGAGGCGGTGAGTATTCAAACATAAATGTCTCGCATCAGAAGGTGGGGGCAAGCCCCCATCAGTTATGGGTAACCACGACAAAGTGGCCTTGGGTATCCAGTTTGAGCTGGTTCTGGCCGCTGTCGGTCGGTACCTTGTCAGTTATGGGTGACCACGATAAAGCGGATGGCATCCAGCTTGAGTTGGGTCTGATCGATCAGGTGGTGCAATTCTGCCTGCAGATTGCGCAGATAATCCAGTTCGCTGTCTCGCACGTTCGGGTTGACCGCCTTGAGCGCTTCCAGACGATCCAGATCCTGCTGCAGGGTCTGCGCCATCTGGGCGCGGGCCTTGTCGACAATCCCGGCTTTCAGCTCTTCGGCAATGGCCTGGCCCTTGCCAATCAGACCGTGGATCACCGGTTGGGACGCGGTGACCAGTTTGCTGCCGAGGTGGCGATTGACCGGCGTCAGCTGACGGTTGAAGGCATCAAACGCCACTTTCTCACCCAGATTCTGGCCGTTTTTGTCCATCAGCAGACGGATCGGTGTCGGCGGCATGAAGCGGTAGAGCTGGGGATGGGCCGCAGACTCGGCAACGAAGATCAGCTCAAGCAGGATGGAGCCGATGGGCAGCGCCTTGTTCTTGAGTAGTGCCACCGAGGTGGCACCGATCTCGGAACCCAGGATCAGGTCGATACCGCCGCGCATCATGGGGTGATCCCAGGAGAGCAGCGCCATGTCATCCCGCGACAGGGCTGTGTTGCGATCGAAGGTGATGGTCATACCGTCTTGCGGCAGGCCCGGGAAGCTGGAGACCAGCATATGATCCCCGGGGGTCAGCACCAGCGCGTTCTCGCCACGGTCATCCTGATTGACGCCGATCTCGTCGAACATCTTGAGAGCGAAGGAGATCATGCCGGTGTCATCATCTTCGGCGGCCAGCTTGTCGACCAGCTGCTGGGCGGCGGCGCCACCGCTGGAGTGGATCTCCAGCAGGCGATCGCGGCCCTGTTCCAGCCGGGCCTTGAGCGGCTCGTGCAGTTCGCGGGTCTTGACCAGCAGGGTCTCGAGGGCCGCCTGATCGCCGGTGTTGGCGGCCAGCAGCTCGAACAGCTCTTCACGTACCGCTTCGAATACCGGGCGGGCAGTCGGGCAGGTCTGCTCGAACGCATCGAGGCCATCGTGATACCAGAGCTGCAGGGCGCGCTGGGAGGTACCCTCCAGATAGGGAACATGGATCTCGACGGTATTCTGCTGACCGATACGATCCAGTCGGCCGATACGCTGTTCCAGTAGATCCGGGTTGAGAGGCAGATCGAACAGCACCAGATGGCTGGCAAACTGGAAGTTGCGACCCTCTGAGCCGATCTCGGAGCAGAGCAGCACCTGGGCGCCACCCTCTTGCTGGGCGAAATAGGCGGAGGCCTTGTCCCGCTCAAGGATCGACATCCCTTCGTGGAACACGGCACCACGGATCCCTTCACGGGTACGCAGCGCCTCTTCCAGCGCGATGGCGGTCGCTGCTTCGGAGCAGATCACCAGCACCTTCTGCTGACGGGCAGAGAGCAGCAGCTCCAGCAACCATTCAACGCGTGGGTCGAACTGGGTCCAGGTGGCGTTGTCGCCTTCGAACTGCTGGAAGATCTTCTCGGGATAGAGGTAGCGCAGGGCGCGGGTCTGCAGATCGCCACCGTTGCCACCCATCATGCCCATCACCTTGATGGCAGTCTTGTACTGCTCCGGCAGCGGCATGGGGTAGACGTTGAGGTGACGCTCGGGGAAGCCCTGAATATTGGCGCGGCTGTTGCGGAACAGCACCCGGCCGGTGCCATGCTGATCCAGCAGCTTGGCGACTGCCTGCTGGCGGGCAGTCGCATCGCTCAAATCCAGCCCTTCCAGCTGGCTGGCGAGGATCTGTCTGGCTTCATCGCTCAGGG
>NZ_JBQBFF010000001.1:4250000-4572500 GCF_051919185.1 Aeromonas sp. 97A
ACGTAAGTAACGATAAAGGGGGTGAAAAGCCTCCTCGCCGGAAGACCAAGGGTTCCTGTCCAACGTTAATCGGGGCAGGGTGAGTCGACCCCTAAGGCGAGGCCGAAAGGCGTAGTCGATGGGAAGCAGGTTAATATTCCTGCACGACTTGTAATTGCGATGGGGGGACGGAGAAGGCTAGGTGGGCCAGGCGACGGTTGTCCTGGTGAAAGTGCGTAGGTGGTGTTTCCAGGCAAATCCGGAGACACAACACTGAGACACGAGACGAACACACTACGGTGTGGAAGCCATTGATGCCCTGCTTCCAGGAAAAGCCTCTAAGCTTCAGATTACAAGTCATCGTACCCCAAACCGACACAGGTGGTCGGGTAGAGAATACCAAGGCGCTTGAGAGAACTCGGGTGAAGGAACTAGGCAAAATAGAACCGTAACTTCGGGAGAAGGTTCGCTCCTGACAGTGAAGTCCCTTGCGGATGGAGCAGTTGGGAGTCGCAGTGACCAGATGGCTGGGACTGTTTATCAAAAACACAGCACTCTGCAAACACGAAAGTGGACGTATAGGGTGTGACACCTGCCCGGTGCCGGAAGGTTAATTGATGGGGTTAGCGCAAGCGAAGCTCTTGATCGAAGCCCCGGTAAACGGCGGCCGTAACTATAACGGTCCTAAGGTAGCGAAATTCCTTGTCGGGTAAGTTCCGACCTGCACGAATGGTGTAACCATGGCCATGCTGTCTCCACCCGAGACTCAGTGAAATCGAATTCGCCGTGAAGATGCGGTGTACCCGCGGCTAGACGGAAAGACCCCGTGAACCTTTACTACAGCTTGGCACTGAACATTGAACCTACATGTGTAGGATAGGTGGGAGGCTTTGAAGGCGTGACGCCAGTTGCGCTGGAGCCGTCCTTGAAATACCACCCTTGTATGTTTGATGTTCTAACGCAGGGCCCTGAATCGGGCTCGCGGACAGTGCCTGGTGGGTAGTTTGACTGGGGCGGTCTCCTCCCAAAGAGTAACGGAGGAGCACGAAGGTTGGCTAATCCTGGTCGGACATCAGGAGGTTAGTGCAATGGCATAAGCCAGCTTAACTGCGAGACGGACAGGTCGAGCAGGTACGAAAGTAGGTCATAGTGATCCGGTGGTTCTGAATGGAAGGGCCATCGCTCAACGGATAAAAGGTACTCCGGGGATAACAGGCTGATACCGCCCAAGAGTTCATATCGACGGCGGTGTTTGGCACCTCGATGTCGGCTCATCACATCCTGGGGCTGAAGTCGGTCCCAAGGGTATGGCTGTTCGCCATTTAAAGTGGTACGCGAGCTGGGTTCAGAACGTCGTGAGACAGTTCGGTCCCTATCTGCCGTGGGCGTTGGATGATTGAAGGGAGTTGCTCCTAGTACGAGAGGACCGGAGTGAACGAACCTCTGGTGTTCGGGTTGTCACGCCAGTGGCACTGCCCGGTAGCTAAGTTCGGAATCGATAACCGCTGAAAGCATCTAAGCGGGAAGCGAGCCCTGAGATGAGTCATCCCTGACCCCTTGAGGGTCCTAAAGGGCCGTTGGAGACCACAACGTTGATAGGTGGGGTGTGTAAGCGCGGCGACGTGTTGAGCTAACCCATACTAATTACCCGTGAGGCTTAACCATACAACACCCAAGAAGTGTTCTAAGGCTTGTAACAGATACCAAGCGAACTACTTACGTCAGCTTTCTCAGATTGAAGATTTTTGCCTGGCGGCCATAGCGCCGTGGAACCACCTGATCCCATGCCGAACTCAGAAGTGAAACGCGGTAGCGCCGATGGTAGTGTGGCATTCGCCATGCGAGAGTAGGACACTGCCAGGCACCCAATTAAACGGTGATGTGAAAACACATAGCCGGCTGCGAGGATGACACCTCAGAAAATGCGGCAAACAATTTAGCGCAAGCTAACCGAATGCGGAGCGGTAGTTCAGTCGGTTAGAATACCGGCCTGTCACGCCGGGGGTCGCGGGTTCGAGTCCCGTCCGCTCCGCCACTAATTTTAAGGCCTTCCCAATTGGGAAGGCCTTTTTGCTATGGGCGATTTTGTCCATAAGACCCACAGATTTGCACACCAGAATCAACACAAAGCCCAGTCTGACCACCGGGCTTTTGTATTTTTAGCATGTTAAACCGCCAGTGTTAGCATTTATCTGCAGGAAGAGAACTAAAACCCTGTCACCTCCACCATTTTCTATCTATATCAAGCCCTTATCTGATGGATTACTTGCCATTTTAACTGGTTTACTTTTGGCCAAACTCTGTTCATGGTGCGCGATTAGGGTTGTATCTCGCTTATAACTCGGTAGAGTAAGGGCATCTTGAGTTTGCCTGTCCCGCGCCTAGCTTGCCGGGTTCCAGGTGTAACTTGGCCAGTTTTTATCAACCTTAAGTCAGTGGTATCGATATGGAACAAGTAAACAAGTCCACCTTCAGCGATGTACTGGAATATGTGCGTATGTCCCGTCGCCAGAACAAACTCAAGCGTGAAATTGCGGATAACGAGAAGAAGATCCGTGACAACCAGAAGCGCGTGCTGCTGCTCGACAACCTGAGCGACTACATCAAGCCGGGCATGAGCATTGATGATGTACAGGCGATCATCGCCAACATGCGTGCCGACTATGAAGAGCGCGTGGATGACCACATCATCAAGAACGCCGAGCTATCCAAAGAGCGCAAAGATCTGAGCACCAAGCTGAAGGGCATGAGCTCTCACAAATAAGCGTTGCGCTTCGCTTAAGAGACACCGGCCACTGGCCGGTGTTTTGTTATCAGCTCGGATCTCTGCCACTCCTGCAACAATCGGCTCCCCTTTTTAGAATTGCCCTGTTACCATCACCACAAAGCGGTCAATAGTTTCAAGCCATTGACTTGAAAAGACTAAGCTTGAGTGAAACACAATAAATTGCGCAACCATGGTGGGGCTGATATGGGCGCATCAGAACGGACGGATTTGACACAAGTGGCATCTCAAGATTCATCTGTCCAGACCTCGGACGGGAACCCAAAGCGCAAGCGTCGTCCCTGGTGGCGTTGGCTGTTCTGTTTTCTCTTTTTATTGTGCCTGGGGGCGGTGATCGCTCTGGTTGGCTATGAGATGAAAACCTCGAAGCTGCAATCTCAGGAGATTTCCCGCTATGCTGCCAAGCTCACCTATCAGGTCGAGCCTGGCCAGAGCAAACAGATCGCTTTCCCTGAGGATGGCCCGTTCGACAAGCGGCTCGGCTATGTGCAACTGCCGATGATGCAGGAGCGTTTGCTGCAGCGGGGCTATGAAGTCAGCAAGCAGGTGTATTTCTCCGACGCGCTCTATGACTACGCCAGTCGTGGCTTCTTCGTGCCCTATACCGAGAAGGTGCAGGCCGGACTGACGCTGCACGATTGCCGCGCCGAGCCCTTCTATCAATTCAAGTATCCGACCCATCACTATCCGGATTTTGACTCCATTCCGCCTCTTGTCATCCAGTCGCTGCTGTTTATCGAGAACCGCGACTTGCTGAGCAACGAAGAGCCGTTGGCCAACCCGGCGGTCGACTGGCCCCGTTTTGCCAAGGCAGCGCTCTCTCAGGTGGGCAAGGCGCTCGATATGCAGGATCAATCTGCCGGTGGCAGTACCCTGGCGACCCAGGTGGAGAAGTATCGCCACTCGCCGGATGGCCTGACCCTGTCGCCGACCGAGAAGATCCGTCAGATGGCCTCTGCCAGCGTGCGGGCCTATCGTCTCGGGCCGGAAACCCTCGAAGCGCGTAAACTGGTCGCCTGGGCCTACCTCAACTCGGTACCGCTCTCGGCTGCGCCGGGATATGGTGAAGTGCATGGTCTGGGAGATGGTCTCTGGGTCTGGTTTGGTGCCAATGTCGATGACGTGAACCGTCTGCTGGACCCCGCCCGCAACCAGAACGCACCGCTGGCCGAGCAGGGGCTTGCCCTGCGTCAGGTGGTCTCGCTGATGATTGCGCACCGCCGTCCCTCTTACTATCTGGCTCAGGGGCGAGAGGCGCTGGCTACCCTGACCGACAGCTACCTGCGCCTGTTTGTGCAGGAGGGGATGATCACGCCACCTCTGATGGAGGCGGCGCTCAAGGCCAGGATTACGTTCCGTGACTTCCTGCAGTCCCCTGCTATCACCCGGGTGAACAATAACAAGGGGTTGCAGGTTGCCCGTACTCGCCTGAGTCGTCAGCTCGGGGTGCAGCTCTATGACCTCGACCGGATGGATCTGACCGCCGATACCAGCCTCAACATGCCGCTGCAGAACGAAATCTCCCGGTATCTGCAACAGCTGGCCGACCCGACGTTTGCCGCTCAGGTGGGACTGTTTGGTGAGCGCCTGCTCTCACCAGAGAAGACCGGCGATGTGCGCTACAGCTTCACCCTGTTCGAGAAGTCGCCGGAAGGGTTCAAGGTGCGGGTACAGACCGACAACACCGATCAGCCGTTCGATATCAATGAAGGTTCCAAGCTGGAGTTGGGCTCAACCGCCAAGTTGCGGGTACTGACCACCTATCTGGAGATCGTGGCCGAGCTGCACGACAACTATGCCGGGATGCCGGTCGAGAATCTGCGCAAGCTGGCTGCCGTCTCTCAGGACAACCTCAGCCGCTGGGCCATCTCCTATCTGATGACGGCTCAGGACAAGAGCCTCCCTGTGATGTTGGAAGCGGCGCTGGATCGCAAATACTCCGCCAGCCCCAATGAAGGGTTCTTTACCGGTGGCGGCATGCACACCTTCAACAACTTCCGCCGCGAGGATAACAATCGTATTCCGACGTTGCGTGACTCTCTGCGTGAGTCGATTAACTTGCCCTTTGTGCGGCTGATGCGCGATATCGTGCGCTACAGCCTCTACAAGGAGGGCAACCGTGCCCAGTTGCTCAAGGATGACAAGGATCCCCGTCGTCAGGAGTATCTGGCCAAATTTGCCGACAAAGAGGGGCAGACCTATCTGCTGCGCTTCTGGCGCAAATATCGCGGCAAGACTCCCGAGGAGCAACTCGATACCTTCCTCGACGGTCTCAAGCCGAGTGCGGTACGTCTGGCGGCGGTTCACCGCTACCTGATGCCGGAAGCCAGCGAAGCCGCATTTGCTGCCTTCCTGGCGGAGCGGTTGCCGAGAGAGAAGCTGAGCGCCAAGCGGGTTAATCAGCTCTACGTCAGCTATGGCCCGGGCAAGTATTCACTGCCGGATCAGGGCTACATCGCCCGGGTTCACCCGCTGGAGCTGTGGTTGCTGGCCTATCTCAAGGAGTTCGACAAGGCCACCTTTGCCGACGCGGTGGCGGCCAGTCGTGACGAGCGGCAGGAGGTCTACAGTTGGCTGTTCAAGACCCGTCATCGCAGTGCCCGTGACAGCCGGATCCGCACCATGCTGGAGGTGGAAGCCTTCCTCGATATCCATCAGCGCTGGGCCAAGCTCGGTTACCCGTTCGACCATCTGGTGCCTTCGCTGGCGACCGCGTTGGGTAGCTCCGGCGATCGTCCGGCTGCACTGGCCGAGCTGATGGGGATTATCCAGAATGGCGGTGTCCGCTCGCCAACCCTGCGTATCGAGCACCTCTCGTTCGCCAAGGGGACCCCCTTCGAGACCGAGTTTGAGCCGCAGCACACCGAGGGTACCCGGGTGATGCCGGCAGAGGTGGCGGCCGCCCTGCGCAGTGCGCTCTCCAAGGTCGTTGAAGGGGGGACGGCAAGACGTATCGCCGGTGCCTTTACCCTGCCTGATGGCACTGTGTTGCAGATGGGGGGCAAGACCGGGACCGGGGATAACCGGATTGAAACCGTGGGTCGTTATGGCAACGTGACCAGCTCGCTGGCGCGCAACCGCACCGCAACCTTCGTCTTCTATCTGGGTGAGGATCACTTCGGTACCCTGACCGCCTATGTACCGGGTAGCCAGTCTGACAAGTTCAGGTTCACCTCGGCGCTGCCGGTGCAGGTGCTCAAGGGGATGGCTCCTCTGCTGACGCCTTACCTGCAACCGGGCTCCCATACTCAGTGTCTGGCGAACCAGTGATGCGAGCGAATTACCGCTCATCACGCAGATAACTGCCCAGAAAAAACGGGGAGGCTGACAGCCTCCCCGTTTTTATTTCCTCATCGGACGCAGCAGCGCTCGATTGCGATCAGGCGTTCAGTACGAACTGCTCGATCACCTGAGCAACGCCATCTTCATCGTTGCGGGCAGTGGTGTGCTGGGCGAGAGCCTTGATCTCGTCGGTGGCATTGCCCATCGCAACCCCGAGGCCTGCGTATTCGATCATGTGGCGATCGTTGCCCGCATCCCCGACGCAGATCACCTGATCGGCGGTCAGGCCAAGGTGCTCGGCCAGCGCTGCCACGCCTGTTCCCTTGTTGCTCTGCTTGTTCATGAACTCGAGGAAGAAGGGGGCGCTCTGTACCACGGTATAGCGCTCATAGAGCTCTGCAGGCAGTCGCTCGATGGCGCGGGAGAGCTGGGGCGGCTCGTCGATCATCATCACCTTCATGATCTGCTCGTCGGCAGGCAGGGTGGCGAAGTCGATCAGATTGATCGGCATGCCGATCAGGCGGGATTCGTGCTCGGTGTAGGTGCTGACACGGGGACTGATCAGGCCACGGGTGACCGAGAAACCATGGACGTTCACTTCCAGATCATCAGCCAGTTTGGCGACGGCGCTGGCGTCACTGCCGGTCAGCAGCTGGCTGCGGATGATGCGCTGATCAGCCACCTGTTGCACCAGAGCGCCGTTGTAGCAGATGACGTAGTCATGCTCTGTGGTGAGGCCGAGCTCTTCCAGATAGCGGCTCATCCCTTCCAGCGGGCGGCCGGAGGCCAGCACAACGGTTACCCCTTTGGCGCGCGCGGCGCTGATGGCGGCGTGGGTGCGGGGAGTAATCTGGCCCTGCGGGTTGAGCAGGGTGCCATCCATATCCAATGCGATCAGCTTGTACATCTCTCACTACCTGAGTCTGGGTGGCCCGCCCGGTGGGGCCAAGGAAGTGGCGAGTGTAGCGAAAATCGGCGGCGGGATCACGGCCGGTTCAGCGATGGGGCCGTGCCGGTTGAGCTATTTGTGCCCCTCGTAAGGGGTCATCTCCAGGGTTTCATCATGGATAGTCAGGCGGGTAGGGCCTCGGGTGATGGTAACCTTGCGTTTGAAGCTGGCCATCTCGACCTCGATGCCGGAGTAGAGGTGCTGGGTGGCAATGACCTCCATCTGAGCCATCAAGTTTCGCAGCTCCTCCTGGTTGGCGGTGAGCTGCTCATCGAGCTGGGCCAGTTCGGCCAGCTGATGGTCCCGGATCGGTTTGAGCTTGCGCAGGGTATCCGGATTGCGCTTGTCGCCGGGCAGTTGCAGCAACTTCATGACCAGCTCCTTGATTTTCTCCAGCTGGGCCTGACACGCCTGCTGGCGCAGCTTGAGCTGGTGTTCCTGCTCCTTGTGGGTGAAGTAGCCGCCAAGGATCTGCAGCCGGGTATGGTTGGCGGCCTCGGCCCCCAGGCTGGGGGCCATGATCAGGCGATTGGCAATGCTGGTGCCCCCCAGCAGAGTGCCTTTGCGCATGTTGCTATCGCCTACCTTGATATCTTGTCCGCTGCGGGAGTAGCAGTGGCTGAGCTGGCTCTGGATCTGGATATCCCCCCCCGCTTCCAGCTGGGCATACTGGGCGTAGCTGGCGTGGATTTCCCCTTGTGCATTGAGCTGGCAAAGGTACTCTCCCTGCTCGTTGCGGCGGCCAATGATGCCGTGGCGTACCGTGATGCTGCCCCCCGCCTCGATCCAGCCCCCTTCGATAAAGCCGCCAATCACGATGTCACCGCTGACCCGGATCTTCATGCCCGGGTTGACGTCGCCGCTGACGATTAAGCCCCCTTCAAAATCAATGTGACCGTGGCGGGCATCCACCTGTTTGACGCTGAGCACCTCGTCCACCTTCATGCCCGCTTTCTCCTGACAGGGCAGGCCAGCCCGACCGGCAATCAGCAGGTCGGGATCGTCGGGGGAGATAAAGGTGCCCTCGCCAGCACTCATCGGGCTGTCTTTGCCATCCTTGGCGGGCAGGTCCTGACCGGTCACGGTAAAACCGGGCACCCCGACGGTGGCTGGATGACGGCGCATCAGCGGAGCGCCGGCCTTGACGGTGACGATGGAGCCGAGATCCCGCAGGTCGACCTTGCCATGCCCCAACTCCTGCGGTTTGAGGATCCGTTCGGCCGGGGTCTCCACCAGCCGCTCATAGCGAGTGTCCTGACCATTGACGGCTGGCTGGCCGTTGGCAATCACCAGCTTGAGCTGACTGCCGGGGGCGGCCTCCTTGGCTGACTGGATGGCAGCGGTGAGCAGTTGCTCACTGACCCCCTGTTTGATTTCGCTGATGGCGATCGCCTCTTTCAACTGTTCCAGTGTCACATACTTGCCCCCCCAGTCGGCAGTGATCTGGGCGATGGCGCTCATGCGATCCTTTTCCACTATTACGGCGAGTCGGGCATCCTGACGCTTGCCGATGGGGATGGGATTGGCAGGGACGGGGGCGGCAGGGTTGGTGAGCAGGGTATTAAGCAGGCTGATAGCCTGTTTGATCCCCTCGGGCAGCGGCTGATAGCGGCGACAGTTGGAAGCGAGCAGCAGAGCCTGCACATCCTGTTCCGTGACAGGTTTGGTGAGACCGGCGGCAATCCGCAGGCAGACCAGTTCCATATCGCTTGATAGCAGCAACCACTCTTTGCTTAACACCGCATCTCCTTGCTGGATGATAACGGAACGATCGGCTCGCTCCTCTACTGTCATTTAATCTCTCAATGATTAATAAAGCGAGTCACCAACCCTGAGAGTGGGCAGTATTCAGATATTTCCTCTGAATGGTCAATGAATTGAAGTCAAATCGGTGATGGCGGCCAGATAAATGTGGGCGCTGTTTGGAAACGGAGTGAAAAGACGGATCGCAGCGCCAGCGACATAGGGTCGCTGGCAGGGGAATGGCGGTTCTTATCAGCTGCGCTGGGCTGTTCTGGCCAGGGTGAGGTAATCGCCGAGCACCGGTTCACCCAGCATATGGCGGCGCAGCATGTCGAGGGCGGCAAAGGCGAGGATCTTGCGGCGACTCTCCGGGTCGGGGTGGCTGACCTTGACCGTCTGACCGACGTGTTTTCCATCGGCGCTGAGTAGCAGTGGCACCCCCTCTGCGCCCTCTCGCCCAATGGTCAGTTGCAGGCCCGCATCGGTCGTCGGCAGTTGTGCCAGCTCATCGGCCAGTTGCGTGCTGAAGTTGGCCTCCAGCCGGGGATGGCCGTGACAAAGCGCCAGCAGGGCGCCGCCACTCTCACCCTCCAGCAGAGCCAGCGGTTTGCCTTGCAGCAGCGCCAGGATCTGCTGCGCCGGTTCCGTATCTCCGCTGCCAACCAGCCAGGGCTGGATCGTATCCAGCAGTCGGCGCTCTGCACTCTCCATGTCAGCGGCACTGGCGCTGTGGCCGATCAGTTTCAGCTCGATAAGGGGCATGGAGGAGCGGTAACCCAGCTCAATACCCATGGGCCAGGGTTCGGCATCCAGCATATCGCTGAGCGCCGACTCCGAGACACCGAAGGTGTAAAAGCGACGCAGCTCGGTATCGATCTGTGCCCCGGCCAGCTGTTTGAGGCGCGGCAGAATTTGCTCGCGCACCATCTGTTTGAACTCGAACGGCACGCCCGGGGTGAAGAAGAGCCGGCTTAGGCCCAGGCTGGTTGGGTGAGTGACCACAAAGCCGCAGGCGGTGCCGACCGGGTTGTCGAGGATCTCGCACCCCTGCGGCAGCCAGGCCTGCTTGGCGTTGCTGGCGGGCATGGGCCTGCCACGGCTGGCATAGCGCGCTTCGATGGTGGCGAGCCAGTTGGGAAACAGGGTGAGTGGCTGAGCGAAGGTCTCGGCCGCTGCCTGGGCGGTGAGATCGTCGGCGGTGGGGCCGAGCCCGCCGCACACCAGCACCACCTCGGCGCGGCTGGCACTCTCTTGCAGCACCGTTTTCAGGTCGGCGAGGTTGTCCCCTACCGTCAGGCGACGGCGCACCTGCCAGCCCTGCTCCAGCAGCAGAGCGCTGAGCCAGGCCGCGTTGGTATCCACCACCAGACCCGTCACTATTTCGTCTCCGGTACTGATGATCTCGATACGCATGGCAGGCTCCTTGGATTAAACGGGTGGCAACGGTTGGCCTCGGACCAACACAATCAGGCTTTGTTGTGCTCGAAGTAGTAGCTGATCCGGGTACGCGGGTTGAGGTACTCGAACACCGCCGGCGGCAACCGCTTGGGGTGGATCACCTTGGCGATCGACAGTTCGGCTTGCTGCAGGTCGATGATGGCCGCTTCCTGACGGGGAATGCGCGGATCGTAGACCAGCACCGAGGGGTAGAGCAGGCGGGAAGCGTTGACCGACATCACCAGCCCCACCTGACCATTGGAGAGTTGCACCACGCTACCGGGGGGATAGATCCCCATCAACCGGATCAGCATGCTGAGGTACTCCGGATTGAACTGCGCCTTGCGCTGCTTGTAGAGGCCGCTCAGGGCCGAGTAGGGCACCTTGGCCTGCATGTGGCAGAGGTTATCGTACTCGTTGATCAGCGACACCATCTGGGTCAGCGGATCGAGCTGGCCACCCTTGAGCCCTTCCGGCCCGCTGCCATCGAGATATTCATGGTGATGGAGCACGATCCCCTTCGCCTCGGCCGGGAAATCCTTGGCCAGATTGAGCAGATCAAGCCCGTAGCGCGGGTGCTGGGCCATCAGGTTCTGTTCCGGCTTGGTCAGCGGCTCGGTCTTGCGCAGGATCTGGCTCGGGATCTTCAATTTACCGATGTCGTGGAACAGCGCCCCCATGCCAACCTGACGGATCTCGTCGGCCGTCATGCAGCACTCCTTGGCCAGCAGCATGCTGAGCACGCTGACGTTGAGGGAGTGAAAGTAGAGGTTGTTGCCATCCTCGCTGTCGGAGACCAGATGGAGCACCATCTCGTCCACCGAGAGCAGCTGTTCTGTCATGGCGTTGACCAGCTCCTGCGCCTCGCCGATGGCATTGAGGGGGCGGGACTGGATCTTGCTCATCACGCTGCGCACCTGCGCCAGCGACTGCTGGAACTGCTTCTCGCATTGCTGCAGGTTGCGG
Organism: Aeromonas sp. 97A; assembly: GCF_051919185.1. Taxonomy (NCBI): domain Bacteria; kingdom Pseudomonadati; phylum Pseudomonadota; class Gammaproteobacteria; order Aeromonadales; family Aeromonadaceae; genus Aeromonas; species Aeromonas sp. 97A. The sequence continues at coordinate 4,261,142 of NZ_JBQBFF010000001.1, forward strand.
CGATAGAGTTGCAACTGCTCGATGCGGCGATCCTTCTCCTGCTGCATCTGGGCCTGGCGCTGGGCGGCGTCTGCGCTCTCTTGTTGCTGAGGCTGTACCTGATTGAGGGGCTTGGGCGGAACGTCGCTCTTGTCGGGAATGATGGTGACCAGTTTCAGGCCGAGACGGCGGATCAGCTCGATCTCTTCTTCACTTTTGATCTTGAAGCTGGAAAACAGGAACGGGTGTTCGCGCCACCCCAGTGGCAGGGATACATAGTTGCCGACTTGCAGTCGATCTACGGAAATCTTGATACCGGTCATTATCTTGGAAGCAGGAGACACACTGAGCCGTATGCTAGTCAAAGGCGGGGGTGAATACAAAAGGTATCTGATGACAGGGCAGGTGCTTTATTATAGGCTTCTGGATGTCCAGACATATTTACCGATGCAGTACAGGGAGTAAGCATGCCGATCAAGATCCCGGATCAGTTACCCGCCGCCGAAGTGCTGGGGCAGGAGAACATCTTCGTGATGACGGAATCCCGGGCCGTCACCCAGAACATCCGCCCGCTGCGGGTGCTCATCCTCAACCTGATGCCAAAGAAGATTGAGACCGAGATCCAGCTGATGCGGATGCTCTCTAACTCGCCGCTGCAGGTGGATGTGGATCTGCTGCGTATTGATGACAGGGAGTCAAAGAACACGCCGCAGGCCCATCTGGAGAACTTCTACCACGACTTCGAACAGGTGCGTGGCAACAACTACGACGGCATGATCATCACAGGGGCGCCGCTCGGGCTGGTGGAGTTCGAGGAGGTGGTCTACTGGCCGCGCATCGTCGAGATCATCGAGTGGTCCCATCAGCATGTCACCTCGACCCTGTTCCTCTGCTGGGCGGTGCAGGCGGCGCTGAAAGCCTTGTATGGCATGGAGAAGCAGACCCACGGCGAGAAGCTCTCCGGGGTTTACCGCCACCATCGCCTCGATGAGCACGAGCCGCTGCTGCGCGGTTTCGATGACGAGTTCGTCGCCCCGCACTCCCGTTACGCGGCGTTTGATGGCGATCTGATCCGTGCCCAGACCGACTTGCAGATTTTTGCCGAGTCAGAAGAGGCGGGGGTCTATCTGGCGGCGACCAAGGATTGTCGTCAGGTGTTTGTCACTGGGCACCCGGAGTACGATGCCCTGACGCTGGACGGGGAGTATCAGCGGGATCTGGCGGCAGGGCTCGACCCGGCCATTCCGGTCAACTACTACCCGAATAATGATCCGGGCAAGACCCCGCGCGCTAGCTGGCGCAGCCACGGTCATCTGCTGTTTGCCAACTGGCTCAACTACTACGTCTATCAGCTCACCAGCTATCGGGTGGAGGATATCGGCAAGGTCTTTACCTACGACCAGGGAGGCAAATAGTCAGTCGCCCTACGCCAGCCTCTTGGCCAGCTGGTCGAGCCATTGGCGGTGGCAGGCCAGGGTAAACGCCTTGGGTCTGTGGGACTTGATGGCGGCCATCGCCTCTTGCTGTGGCTGGCCGAGGGTCATCAGCAGTGCGGCGGCGACCAGACCGGTACGACCGCTGCCCCCTTTGCAGTGGATGACCAGATGTTTGCCATCCCCCAGCAGCTCGCGCAGCTGTGGCAGCGCCTGTTGCCAGGCCGCCTCGAAGTCGGTGTCGGGGGCCAGATCATCCTCGATGGGTAAATGGAACCAGCGCATCCCTTCGTGCTCGACCTGCTGGCCGAGCTGCGCCAGTTCGAGTCGGATCAACTCGGCGCTTGTCATCAGGGTCACCACCCCGTGGGCACCGGCCAACCGCAGTTGATCGAGCGCCAGGGTCAGCGGCACCTGCTGGGTGCCGGGGCAGGGGGTCAGCAGCAGCTGACCATCGACACGGGGAACCTCAAGGCTCCAGAAAGGGTGATACGGGTGCATGGCGGATCCTCGCGTGGTGGCCGCAGGGCTGCGGCCGGTGAATGGCGCCAAGGATAGGCGGGGCAGGGGGGATGTCAATGGCCGTTGTGTTTGCCCCGGTTTACGGGCAGAGTCTAAAAAATTGAGCGGTTCAAGGAGTTAAGATGAGAAACCTGGATCAACTGGATTTGGATATCCTGGCCCATCTGTTTCGGGATGCGGGCATGACCAACAAGGATCTGGCCGCGCTGGTGGGCGTTGCCCCCTCCACCTGTCTGGAGCGGGTGCGCAAGTTGCAGCAGGATGGCGTGCTCAAGGGAGCGCACTGCGAAGTGGATTATCAGGCCCTCGGTGGCCACATTCAGGCCATGGTCTCCCTGCAGCTGGCACGTCACAGCCGCCAGATCATCGATGCCTTCCGCGATGCCATTCTGGCGCTGCCCGAAGTGATCAGTCTGTTCCACATGGGGGGCAAGGATGATTTTCTGGTGCACCTCTGTGTCTCCGACACCGAGCACCTGCGCAACTTCGTCTTCGATCACTTCACCTCCCGCGAAGAGGTGGTGCACCTCGAAACCTCTCTGGTATTCGAGCACAAGTTCAGCCGCTCCCTGCCCTGCTTTCCCCAGCCATAACGGCCAGTGGGCCGACAGTATGAATAGATGGAAAAAACCGCCAGCTGGCGGTTTTTTCCATTCTGCTATCGGCTGAATTTGCACGGGTGGCTCAATTGGCGGCGGTGCGTTCATCCTTGGCCGTCTGATAGAGACTCTTCTGATAGGCCATGCTGCCCCACAGGGCAAGACCGAGGGCATCCTCCTTCAAGGCGTCCGGCTGCGCCGCCAGGGTCAGCTTCTCGTTGGCATTGTCGTAGACATAGCCCTCTGCCGCCCGTTCCGGTTGCAGGATCACCACATCCTTGCCGCGCATCAGGGCGAAGTTCTTGTCGTACTGCATGATGGCCCGACCCGGCCAGTCGGCAGGCATGCGGGTGAGATCCTTGCCGAGCATGGGGTAGTCGGCACTGATCCCCATCAGGGAGAGCAGAGTCGGCGCCATGTCGATCTGGCTGACGATGCGCGGATCCTTTCTCGGCGCAATACCGTCGCCCACGATAACCCCCGGAATATGGAAGCGGGGAATGGGCACCAGACTGGCGCCACCGACCCGGCTGTCGTGATCGGCGATGACCAGAAACAGGGTGTCTTTCCAGTATTCGGACTGTTTAGCCTTCTTGAAGAATTCGCCGATGGCGTAATCCGCATACTTGGCCGCGTTGTTGCGGGTCTGTTTGGGTTGCTCGAAGAGTTCGATGCGGTTGTCCGGGAATTCGAACGGATCGTGGTTGCTGGAGCTGAACACCAGACTGAAGAAGGGTTTACCCTCCTTGTGCAGCGCTTTGAAGGTCTCGTCGGCCTTGGCCATCAGATCCTCGTCGGAAGCTCCCCAGGAGCCCTTGAACACCGGATTGTCGAAATCCTTCTGCTCGACGATGGTGGTGAAGCCGTTGCCGAGGAAGAAACTGCGCATGTTGTCGAAGTGACTCTCGCCGCCATAAATAAAGCTGGTGTCGTAACCCCGCTGCTTAAGCAGATCAGCGATGGTGAAGAAGTTGGTCTGGCTCTTGCCGAGTTTGACCACCGCCTGTGCTGGGGTCGGCGTGAAGCCAGTCAGTACTGCCTCGATACCACGCACCGAGCGGGTGCCGGTGGCGTAGAGCTGCTTGAAGGCCCAGCCCTGCTGCGACAGGGCATCGATGTTGGGGGTGAGTGGCAGACCGCCGAGGGAGCCGACAAACTGGGCGCCCAGGCTCTCCTGCAGCAGGATCACCAGATTCTTCGGTTTACCCTGGAAACTCGCCTCATTGAAGGTCTGGCTGGGCAGCAGCTCGGAGTTGAAATCACTGGCCGGACGGCCACTCTCCTTGCGCATGACCTCGAGCACCTTCTGCTCCGTCATCTCGCCGTAAAACTGGCCGGCATCCTCCTCGGCGCCCATCTGCTTGATGGCAAAGAAGAGGGAGTAGGCGGAGTTGACGGTGAGCGAGTTGACCAGCGGATCTTCGGCAAAGGCGACCATGGCCGGGTTCAGGGCGCGGTGGCCGAGACTGGAGCGGGCACCGAGAAAACCTATGGCCAGAATGAGCAGGGCGAAGGCAGGACGCAGATACCAGTGGGGGAAGCTGAGGCCATGCACCAGACGGCCGCTCAGCCACCAGCCACCGGTTAGCACGGCGCCACTGAAGAGTACCGCCAGCAGCAGCTCGGCTTTGCGGCCCGCCCACAGCATGGCGAACACCTCTTTCGGATAGATGAGGTACTCCACATAGAGGCGGTTGGGGCGCACGCCATACTCGGTGACAAACGAGGGGGTGGAGATCTCGAGGAACAGCATCAGCCAGAGTCCGACGGTCAGCCACACTCGCATCAGTTGCAGCCAGCCCCGGCCGATGGCATGGGGGCCTGCCAGCAGCAGAGTGAGCATGGCGGGGACACCCCAGACCCAGCAGAGGGTCGCAAAGTCGACCCGGATCCCTTGCAGCAGCATCTCCTGCCAACCGGCCACGGCATCCACCCGTTCCAGTTGCCAGAGGCCGAGGGCGATTCGGCTGAAAGAGAGAGAGAAAAGCGCGAGCGCGCAGAAGATGGCGAAGGGCCAAAACGGGCCGAGTCGCTGTTTTAGATCTGTCATTTTTGTTCCTGAATGAGACTGTAAGCGCCTGTCCACAGACGTTTTTTACTTGTTGTGAGGTTATGACAGATCGAACTGGTTAAGGTTGCATTCAATTTTGTTAAAAGCCGGAATTAACACATTTGTCATCTAAAAATGTGATGTCGCGCGCTTAATGAGCACAGCATAACCTGCTGGATAAAATGTGAGCCGCCGCGTGTATGGATGGAGAGCTGGTGTTTATAATTGCCGCGAATTATCTCAATCGGAGCCGAAGGGATGCCGGTCTTTATCGATGTCGAGTATGTGCGGGGATGGCGCCTGTTTCTGGTGTTATCGGATGGCACCACGGGTGTGCTGGATCTGACCCCCTGGCGAACCCAGCCGCTGTTTGCAAAGCTGGAGAGCGAGCGTCACTGCGCCCGGGTCTTCATCAACCGTCACCACCAGCTGGAGTGGCCCGTCGGATGTACCTTGTCAGCCCATGAGGTCTATCACCTCATCTCTCCCATTGATGAGCGGGAAGCCTTCAGCTAATCCCCATTTTTTGTGAGCCAACGCCAGATTCCTGTTACTGGAATGTTTGCCCGTTTGCCTTTCTGAGCCAACTTGGGTAAAACCTGCGCAACATTTTGCCAACTTGCCTTCGCTTCATCTGACAGAGGCTTGCCGCTTTCGCGCCGCAGGCCTTTTTTGCGGCCAGATGGCAAACCTTTCCCTTGCTGAAAGGTTTGGTTGGTTGAATGAAAATAACAAAACAAACAAATACATAAGGAAAATGTATGGCTTGTCATATGCACACACCCCTTGCCCTGCTGGTTGGTGGGCTCGCCTGTCACGGCGCCGCCGGTCAGGAACCAGTGCAACAGCTGGATCCCATGGTGGTGGTGGCAACCCGCTCGGTCAGCACACTTGAAGTGACACTGGATTCCAAGAAGCCCGGTTCCCCCATGCCCGCTGCCGACGGCGCCGGTTATCTGAAGAATGTCACCGGCATGAGCATGGTGCGCAAAGGGGGGCTCGGTGGCGACCCTGTGCTGCGGGGGATGGGGATGTCCCGTCTCAACGTGCAGATGGATGGCGGCATGCTGGCCGGTGGCTGTGGCGGCCGGATGGACCCGCCCACCGCCTATGTGTTCCCCCAATCCTTTGACCGGATCCGGGTGCTGAAGGGGCCGCAATCCCTCGAGCAGGGTGCCACCCTGGCGGGAACCGTGCTGTTCGAGCGGGACAGACCCGAGTTCACCGCACCGGGCCTCAAGGCCGATGCCTCGGCCCTCTATGGCAGCTTTGGCCGTGATGATCAGATGGTGGATATGACGGCGGGCTCGACCGACGGCTATCTGCGCGGTCAGTTCACCCATTCCGATAGCGACGATTACCGCGATGGTCACGGTAACAAGGTGCGATCTTTCTATCGCCGCGAGAACGGCACCGCCCAGCTGGGCTGGACGCCGGGGGAGCACACCTGGCTGGAACTGACCGCCGAGCGCAGCAACGCCCGCGCCGCCTATGCGGACCGCACCATGGATGGCCCCATGTTTGATCGCGAATCCTTCGGGCTGAAGCTCAAGCAGGAGCAGGTCACCACTCACTGGCAGCGCAGCGAGCTGACCCTGTGGGACAACTACATAGACCACATCATGGACAACTTCAGCCTGCGGCCAAACAGCGGCATGAAGATGCTCTCCAACCCGGATCGCCGCAACACCGGCGGTCGCTGGGCCAACGACATCGCCTTGCCAGCAGACTGGCTGCTGACCGCCGGGCTCGACAGCAACCGGGATCAGCACCGCAGTCGGAGTGGGGTCGACTATGCCACCAAGGATCGCCAGCGCACCCTGCGTTTCGAGCAGCAGGGCGGCTTCGCCGAACTGGGTCGTCAGCAGGGGGCTCACAGTTACAAAGGGGGTTACCGTCAGGATAGGGTTGAGACTACCCGTTACGGCGCGGGGGATCAGACCCTCTACAGCGATACACTGAGTCTGAACAGCGGGTTTGGCCGCTACGAGTACCAGTGGTCGCCCCGCTGGTCCAGCTATCTGGCCTGGGGGCAGGCGGAGCGGGCGCCGGATTACTGGGAGCGTAACAAAGACGTTACCCCCTTTACCCTCAACCCGGAGCGCAGTCGCCAATGGGATGCGGGGCTGGCGTTGCGCAGCCGCGAGCTGGACCTGACCCTCTCCCTCTTTAGCGCCGACATCAAGGACTACCTGCTCTACAACAGCAAGTCGAACAAGGTGCGCAATATCGATGCCCAGACCCGGGGTGGCGAGTTGGAAGGGCGCTGGCAGTTTGCCGAGCAGTGGCGTCTCGATGGTGGTCTGGCGGTGGTCTATGGCGAAAACCAGAGCGACAACAAACCGCTGGCCCAGATGCCACCGCTCGATGGCAAGTTGGCGCTGGGCTGGCAGCCGGACGAAGCGCTGAGCTTTACCCTGCTGGGGCGTGCGGTGGCGGCGCAGGATCGGGTAGATCTCTGGTCCGGCACCGTTGCGGGTCAGGATCAGGGGGAGACTCCGGGCTTCTTCACCATGAACCTGAGCGGCGCCTGGCAGTTTGCCAAGGGGTGGCAGCTCTCGGCCGGGGTAGACAACCTGTTCGACACCTTCTACTACGAGCACCTCTCCAAGTCGGTGCACGCCAGTCAGGCCGGGCTGGGCTACGAGCAGAGCGGCCGCATCCCCGAACCGGGTCGTTCCTACTGGCTCTCTGTCAACTACCGCTTTGCCTCGGCCGGTGTGCTCTAACCAGTTGAGTCAGATAACGTTTTCAGTCACAGACACCGCTGTGTGAGCATCGCTATCATGGTGAAAAACAGGCGTATCAGACGCCAGCTCTCACAGCGGGAACATAACAATGAAACAGGGAACGTTACGCTATGGCGGCCTGCTCGGGGCCGCCCTGTTACTTGCGGCTTGCGGCGGCAGCGGTAGTTCAGGCGGGGAGAGCGCTCCCCCCGTCGTCAATCCGCCTGTCACCCATCCTCCGGTCGCCACGGCCAGTCGTGCCTGCTATGGCGACGATCAACCCGCCTGCAACCTGCGGATCTATCAGGTGATGGTGGAGTCGTTTGCCGATGGTGACGGCAGTGCCAACTACGGCGTTGGCTATGGCCCCTCCCAGCACAACGGCGATCTGCAGGGGATCATCGACAGCCTCGATCACATCAAGAGTCTCAACGTCAACGCCATCTGGCTCACCCCGGTGTTCGACTCCTGCGCGGGGCAAGGCGGCGATAACAAGCTCGATGCCACCGGCTACTTCGCCTGCGACTTTTTCACCGTGGACCCCAACTTCGGCAGCAACGTCCAGCTCAAGAAACTGGTGGACGGGGCGCATCAGCGCGGCCTCTACGTCTTCCTCGACGGGGTATTTGGCCACGTCAACAAGGTGGGGGTGAGCAAACCCTCGCCAGAGGGGCGTCTGCCAGCCCTCACCAGCGGCGGTGCGGGTTATCCCGGCCAGCTGGTGGATTACAGCAAGCCGGAGAGCCTCGCCTACTTCAAGGAGGTGGCCCGCTACTGGGTCGAGCAGTACGGTATCGACGGCTGGCGCCTCGATCAGGCCTATCAGCTTGGGCTGGATGATTGGCGCGCAATTCGCAGCGAGGTGGAGCAGGCCAGCGCAACGCGCAAGGCGGCAGGGCAGCAGTGGGGCACCCTTGGCTACATGGTGGGCGAGGTGTGGAAGGGGGCTGACGATATTCGCGCCCAGGCTTACGGCAGCAGCGACAATCCGGCGCTCTCCTCGGCCTTTGACTTCCCGTTGCGCTACGGCATCGTGCAGGCGCTGGCGGTCGAGGAGTCCGGCAAGGGCGGGCAGGGGGCCAGCGTGCTTGACGCCAGCTGGAACAAGGTGGAGAACTACCCGAATCACGCCATGCCGAACCTGATGCTGGGCAACCATGATCTGGTGCGTTTCGGTGATCTGCTGGAGCGTGGCAACTTCAAGTCGACCGAGTACTGGCAGCGCCACAAGGCGGCCTTCAGCTTTATGGCGGCTCGCTCCGGCCCCATCACCTTCTACTATGGCGAGGAGTTTGGCGATGAGGTGCCGGGCTTTGCTGCCAAGGTTGGTGGTGACTGTGCGGCGCAGGGCTTGTGCGACGATCATGTGGCCCGCAGCGACGGCAAGGTACCCGCTGTCACCGGCTTTGTGCCGGGTAGCGAACAAGCCGAGCTGAAAGAGTGGCTGGCCCAGCTGCTGGCGATGCGCGCCGCCCACCCCGCCCTCTATCAGGGAGAGCGAGTCAAACTGGTGGCCGATGGCAGCCTCTATGGTGACATCAAGCAGACGGCGGGGGAGCAGATAGTCTACCTGCTCAACCTCTCCACCACGGCGCTCAGCTACAGCCTGCCAGCGGGCAAACTGCGCAGCGGCAGTGCGCTGGTGGATCTGCAGAGCGGCGAGAGTCTGGCTATCGGCGGCAGCAGCGTGACGGTGGAGATACCGCCCTTGAGCGGGCGTTTCCTGCGTCTGCAATAAGTCAGCCACAGCACGCTTTGATATGAGAGAGGGCCCCATTACGGGGCCCTCTCTGTCATTGTGGGCGACAAAGTCATGGTGGTTATACGGTGGTCTGGCCCCGGTTTTCCAGCCGCTGGCGGAAGGCACGGGCCAGTCGCTCATAGAGATCCTGCGCCTCCTTGTCTTCGATATCACCGCGGATCCAGGGGTTGTCGACGATCTCCAGCAGCACGCAGTCACGCCCTTGCTGGCGCAAATCGAGCCCGTAGAGGCCATTGCCGAGCTGATGGACGGCGCGGCGAGCGGTCTGCAGTACCCGCTCCGGCACCTCGTTAAGCGGCAGCGCCTCGATGCGGCTCATGTCGAGGGGGTGCTTGCGGCGGCGGATGCGGTTGCCGGGTTCGGGCCGGTAGCGGCGACAGGCGAACAGCGGCGAGCCGTCGAGAAAGCCGATGCGCCAGTCAAACTCGGCGGGGATCCGGCTCTGCACCAGCAGCAGGGCGGAGCGGCCCAGCCCCTCGTCCAGCAGGCGGGCCAGCTGTTGCTCGTCGCTGGCCATGGCCAGATCCCGTCCCTGCGCCCCGTCGGGCACCTTCACCATCAGCGGCAGGCCGAGCCGCTGCACCAGCTCATCCACATGGTGGCGGCCGCGGCGGGTCACCACCATGGTGGGCGGCATGGGCACGCCGCTGCGCACCATCAGCTCGTAGAGGTAGAGCTTGTTGCTGCAGGCCAAGATGGCGCGGGAGCTGTCGATCACCGGCATCTTGAGCTGTTCGGCGCGATGGGCAAATTCGAAGGTGTAGTGGCCGACTGCGGTTTCGGCCCGCAGCCAGAGGGTGTCGAACTCCGGTAGCCGTTCGATGGCCGACGGTGGCAGGATCTCGGCACGGATACCTTGAGCGGCAGCAGCACGGATAAAGCGCTCCAGCGCCAGCCCGTCACTGCTGGCGCGGCCGTCATCGGGATCCACCAGAATGGCGAGCTGATAGAGCGGCGCCGCCTGCTCCTCGTCACCGGTCCCCACCAGTGCCTGAGCGTGGTGCAGCATCAACTCTTTCTCGCTTGGGCTCAGCTCCAGCGGCGACAGGCTCTGCTGCTGGCGTACCGACCAGCCGTGGCGGCCGCGCTTGAGGGTCAGCTCCTGCAGCGGCAGCTGGCTCAGGCCATAGTAGTAGCGGGCCAGCCCCGCCAGCTCGCTCTGTTCACACTGGCCGAAGATGGCGCGCACCCGGATCCTGTCCTCGCTCTGCTGGGCCAGCCACCCTTGTGCCTTGCGCCACAGCTTGGCCGGTGGCTGCTGGGGTTGCAGTCTGCTGATGGCCTGCAGACCCGGCAGACAGTGGTGGCCGCGTGCCTGGGCCAGCAGCGAGCAGTAGTAGCCTGCGCTAAGGTGTTCCAGATTGCGGCAGAGGTTGATGATGCGGGGTCGGCCGCCGGTGGTCGGCACGCCATGTTGCAGATAGGTGCGGGCGGTCAGCAGATAATCGGCATGGCAAGGCCAGTCGCCCAGCTCTTCGACGATGACATAGGTACTCATATTTTCGGCTCCACAGATCAGACTGCCTGAACAGGCAGGATCCCCAGTGGGCTTCGATGCACCGACAAGCACGACAATGGCGCGAGGGGAAACAAGAGGTTACAGTGCCTAATATGACGCCTTGGTAACTTGTGATACAAGTCGCATTTTTGGTGCTGAGGATAAATAACCGAACAAGGACTCCCCGTGTTGACCGTACGTGCGGCCCGAACCGATGATCTGGGCGCCATCGTTAATCTGGAACGCTACTGTTTTCCTCCCGAAGTCGCCTTTGGCCGCAGCCGCTGGCACTATCTGCTGGCCCACGCCAAGGGGCGCACCCTGTTGCTGCTGGACGAGAAACATCAGCTGATGGGCTATCTCTGCCTGCTTGAGCACAGAGGCTGGGATCGGCTGGTCATTCAGGCGCTTGCCATCCGCTGGACGGTGCGTCGTCTGGGCTGGGCCCGCCGTCTGCTGGAGCAGGTGATCCGCGAGGGCAAGGCCGCTGGCTGGGGGGCGATTCGCCTCGAAGTGGGGGATGCCAACGAAGAGGCGCTGGCGCTCTATCAGGGATTGGGATTTCGTCCCCAGCAGCGGCTGGCGGACTACTATGGCCGCGACCAGCACGCCCACCGACTGGTGCTGCCGCTGGTGAGCGACGATGAGCGTGAGCGGCGCAGAGTGGCTCGCTCTCAGGCGCGCAAGCCCTCTGCACAGGCCAACTGACCGTATTGAACAAGCAACATCGAGGAGCAGGATGAGCTGCGACAACTGTCTCGCCACCGCCATCAGGGCCAAGCTGGGGCGCTGCCCGGTCTGTGCCATCCAGACCTTTGTCATCGGTCTGAGTGGCTGGCTGGTCTGGTGGTGGTGCGGCGCCGATACTTCGGTCAACGCCCTCACCGGCCTGTTGTTTGCGCTGGGAGGCTCGGGCTTGTTGCTGCTCCATCTGGTGGTATTTGTCTGGCGCAAGGCGACCGGACGTGAATTGAGCGATGAATAAATCAGATTGGTTTCAACAACATAAATAACAATATCGGTTGAGATAATGGAGGTTCAGATGATTGCAATGGTAACGGGCGCCTCGTCCGGTTTTGGTGAGTCCATCAGCCGCCAGCTGGTGCAGGCGGGCTACAAGGTGATCGGTACCGGTCGCCGTGCCGAGCGGCTGGCTGCGCTGGCTGACGAGCTGGGCGAGCAGTTCCTGCCGCTGGCGTTCGACGTGCAGGACAAGGCGGCCACCCGCGCTGCCATCGCTGCTCTGCCAGCCGCCTGGAGCGAGGTGGATCTGCTGGTCAACAACGCCGGTCTGGCGCTGGGGCTGGAGCCGGCCCACAAGGCGGATCTGGAAGATTGGGAGCAGATGATTGCCACCAACATCAGCGGCCTGACCCTGCTCACCCGCTTGCTGCTGCCGGGCATGGTGGCGCGCAATCGCGGCCATGTCATCAACATCGGCTCCATCGCGGGTACCTACCCCTATCCGGGCGGCAACGTCTACGGCGCCACCAAGGCGTTTGTGAAGCAGTTCAGCCTCAACCTGCGCGCCGATCTGGCGGGCACCGCCATTCGCGTCACCAACGTGGAGCCGGGCCTGTGCGGCGGCACCGAGTTTTCCAACGTGCGCTTCCACGGTGACGATGCCAAGGCGGCCTCCGTCTATCAGGGGGTGGAGGCGATCCAGCCGGAAGATATCGCCAATACCGTGCTCTGGGTTAGCCAGCAACCGGCCCACGTCAACATCAACAGCATCGAGATCATGCCGGTGGCCCAGACCTTCGGCCCGCTCAATATCAGCCGTCGCTGATCGCTGCATTGGTTGAAACAAAGAGGCTCCTGTGGGAGCCTCTTTGCGTTGGCGAGCCGGTCACAGGCTCATGATCTTCTTGAACTCCTCCGGCGAATACTTCTTCTCGCTGCGCTTGGTGAGATCCGTCATCAGCTTGTAGCGCAGATCTTTGGCCATCTGATAGGTCTGCTCCAACTGGCCATAGGAGTAGTCGGCAGCCAGCCCGATGGCGGTAGCCTTGTCGCTGGCGTAGGCCTGCTTGAGGCTCTTGTCGAGCAATGCCACCTCCTTGTAAAGCTTGCTGCTCTCCTTGCTCCAGACGCCGCGCAGCAGCGGCAGGTACTTGTCCGGATCGGTGCTGGCCAGCGCGGTCAGGCTGCGGAACTGCCAGTAGGCGGAATCGTCGGAGTAGCTGTCGCTGCCGGTGCGATAGGGCTGGGGATAGTTTTCCAGGGTGTTGTAGAGTGGCACCATCACAGATTCGGCCAGCACGCCGTAACTCTGCCAGATGAGCCCCTGCAGCTCTTTGGGCATCTCCTTGCGCAGCTGGATGACGTGGGATTCCAGCTGGCGATCGACGCGGATCGGCCGCTCCGCCTTGCCCGCGAGCGGCGTACCGTCATAGGTGGCGCTCAGCACCCTGGCCACGTCCGGCACGGCGATGGGGGCATCCGGCTTCATAAACAGTGGATATTGCGCCTGCCGGGTCGCCTGTTTGTGGGAGGCCGTCAGCATGTTCTGGCCGAGCCACTCCCGATCCACGTTGTAGGGGTCGGCAATCACTCCGAATGCCTTGGCGAAGTTGAAATCTTTCGGGTCGGCGTTATCCAGCAGTTTGTGCTCGCGCACGAACTCCAGCAGCTTGGGCGAGTGCAGCACATCGGCGCTGTCGAGATTGACGCCGTGGATGCGCAGGCCGTTGGCCACCATGGCGTAGCTGTCGTCCGGCACCCGCACCGCGATCCAGTGGTGGCCGGAGCCGATCTCCATCAGCCAGGCTTCGTTCACATCTGCCAGATAGAGGCTGTTGCCCTCACCGGCGCCATATTGCTCCACATAGCGGCCGAGCAGCTCGACCCCCTCTTTGGCCGTCTTGGCCTGCGGCAGGATCAGGGTCGGGATGATGGCTTCAATCACTCCCTTCTCGATCAGCGGATCGGCTTTCTGGGCCTTGTCGTTGACCTCGGCACTGGTGGTGGCCGAGATGGCGACGTTGAACTCGTTGATGCCGCGCTCTTCATAATATTTGCCTGCCGGGTCGCTGGTGGTGGCATCCCAGTCGTGGATGGCGGAGTAGGCGAAAAATGCTTTGGGCATCGGCACTTCCAGCCCGTTGCCCAGTATCCAGAGTTTGCCCTCGTTCTGCTGCGCGGGCCGGAAGGCGAGGTACTTGTTCCAGTTGTTGACGCCAAAATCCTCGTTTCTGGCGATCATCACGCTGCCATCGGCACTGGCCCCCTTGCCGACGATAAGACCGGTACAGGCGTCGGCACTGGTGCCAAGCAGGGTGAGCAGGGTGGCGGAGAGAAGACTCAAGGTGTGTTTTTTCATAGTTATGCCCGAAAGGTTGAGGTGAGTGAGAGTCAGACGAGGGGATGAGGTGTGGGGAGGCTGCAACTCCGAACTGGCAGCGGAGTGAGCACGACAGATTGGTCTGCCTGTTATTAGTTTTTCGAACAGATCATCCATGACACGGCTGGCTGGTTGTGATGTGCGCCAAAATTGTATTCCCGAGTGGTTGTTTATTTTGTGATCGAACGACTGTTCCTGACTTTTCTCTGGCATCGTGGCGCGTGGACGGCAAAATGTGCCAAAACAGCGTGAGCTGGCAGCAGATGAGTCATGATTCTGACGCCTGCTTGCGTGGGATGCGTGGTGAGATCCGCCATATCTCTGGATCTCGCACTATCTGACAAGTTGGCCTGTAACTTGCTGGTTTAATTGATAATGGTGGGGCCTGACGCCCCATGTGATCGGATCAGCCTGTGCCCATTGCCGCAGATGCGCACTGAATTGGAGCCCCCCATGGATATCAAACCCTACAGCCAGCAGCTTGCCCAGAGCGCATCCAACAACCGCGCCCTCGCTACCCTCAACAGTGCCAGTAGCGGCGGTCAGGGTGGTGGCTGGGAGGAGATGGTCAGCCTCTCCACCCAGCGCATGACCGGCCAAGCCCAGCAGGTGCTGACCTACGAACATCTGGCCAAGAACAACAAGCTGCCGCCGGCGCTGGATATGAGCTCCGACAAGGGGGGCGTGGTGCAGCAGCTGGTGGACAAGGCGCTTGGTTTCGATCGCAAGAAGTTCAACGAGATCGAAGAGAAGCTCAAGACCATCGCCGATAACAAGAAGCTGACGCCGGAAGAGCGGGCGGAGCAGAGCAAGCCGCTCAACGAACAGCGAGAGGCGATGCTCAAGGAGGCGATGGATCGCCTGACCGGTAAGAAGAGCTCATCCAAAGATGAGGCCAAAACTGCATGATCCTGCCGCTGTTCTGAGATCTACCCGGTCGGCACCGATGGGCCAGTGTCGACCGCCGATGGGCAAGCTTCTGCCACCTCTTTTGACCTCACCTCCCCACAGGCGCACAATGTCCGCGCATTGAGCCAGTCGAGGAGTCCGCCGTGTACAACTTCCAATATGCCAATCCGACCCGCATCTGTTTCGGTGAGGGGCAGATCGCCAGCCTGCCCGACCTGATCCCGCCCGGCAGCCGGCTGCTGGTGCTCTACGGCGGTGGCAGCATCAAGCAAAACGGCGTCTATGAGCAGCTGACCCGGGCGCTGGAAGGGGTGACGTGGCAGGAGTTTTCCGGCATCGGCGCCAACCCCAGATTCGAGCTGTTGATGGAGGCGGTGGCGCTGGTGAAGCGCGAGCGCATCGACTTCCTGCTGGCGGTCGGCGGTGGCTCGGTAGTCGATGGCACCAAGTTTGTTGCGGCGGCCGCCTGCTATGAGGGGGATGATCCCTGGGATATCTGCGGTAAACAGGCGAGTGTGCACAAGGCGCTGCCGATGGGCTGTGTGCTGACCCTGCCAGCCACCGGCTCCGAGAGCAATCCCACCTCGGTGGTGAGCCGGGGGGATGTGAAGGTCTCCTTCAGAAGCCCGCTGGTGCAGCCGCAATTTGCGGTGCTCGATCCGGCGACCACCTACAGTCTGCCGCCGCGCCAGACCGGTAACGGAGTGGTGGATGCCTTCGTCCATATTGCCGAGCAGTACCTAACCTTTCCGGTCGGCGGCGAGGTACAGGATCGGCTGGCGGAAGGTTTGCTGCAGGTGCTGGTGGAGAACGGCCCCAAGGCGCTGGCGGAGCCGACCAACTATCAGGTGCGGGCCAATCTGATGTGGGCGGCCAGTCTGGCGCTCAACGGGCTTATCGGTTGCGGAGTGCCGCAGGATTGGGCCTCTCACGCTATCGGCCATCAGCTGACGGCGCTCTACGGGCTGGATCATGGCCAGAGTCTGGCGGTGGTGCTCCCCTCACTGCTGCGTGAGCGGGCGAGCCAGAAGCAGGACAAGCTGGCCCAGTTTGCCGAGCGGGTGTGGCATTCGACCCGCGAGGACAAGGCCCTGCGCATCGAAGAGGCGATCATCCGCACCGAGCAGTTCTTCCAGAAGATGGGACTGGGGACCCGGCTTGCCGACTATGGCCTCAGCGAAAGCTGCATTCCGGCGGTCTGCTCCAACCTCAAGCGGGTGGGGCGCACCGCGCTCGGTGAGCAGCAGGATATCGACCCGGATCAGGTGGCGCGGATCCTCGCCCAGGCATTGTGAATTGCCAAAGGGAGGATCGGGGCACTCCCTCATCTGACCGCCAGAGTGGCAGGCGTCTGCGCCAAACAAGATTGTTGCAATAAAAGCTGGCTATAAAATTTTTTTGTTGCGCTGGTGAAATAATCGCGCGACCACACCAGCGGCTTGTTTCATCAGTGCTGGCAAATCCCGCTGGCCGATCTTCCGGTCAATTCGTGCTGACCAGGGGTCATCCCCAGCAATAACAAGGGCCGCTTGCTGCGGCCCTTGTTATATCTGGCTGATCTGTTACTCGGTGCGCGCCTTGAGGTAGCCGGCGTAGTCCGGGATCTGCACGCTGAACGTTTGCCGCATATGGGGGCTGTCCATGATGAAGTCGGCGGTCGCTTCGTTGGTGGCAACCGGGATGTTCCACACTGCGGCCAGTCGCAGCAGCGCCTTCACATCCGGATCGTGGGGCACCGCATTGAGGGGATCCCAGAAGAAGATCAGTACGTCGATCTTCCCTTCGGCGATCAGGGCGCCGAGCTGCTGGTCACCCCCCATGGGGCCGGAGAAGAGGCAGGTGATGGGCAGTTGCGCCTGCTTGCCGAGCATGGTGCCGGTGGTGCCGGTCGCATAGAGATGGTGGAGCTTGAGCTCCTCCTTGCGGCGCATCACCCAGTTCAGCAGAGGGGTCTTCATGTTGTCGTGAGCCACCAGTGCCACCCGTTTGTGGGGTGCCATCTCGCGTGCAATCTGTTCCATGGAAATCGTCCGTAGCATTGTTATTGGAAGAGAGCCGTATCCTAATCGAAAGCGGCGCCCGTTACCTTGCCGGGCGCCGTAACTGTGATCACTTCGACTGTTCAATCCACTGCTTGTTCTTCTGCTCCAGCACCGAGATGGGCAACATGCCGTATTCCAGCACATGGTGGTGGAATGCCTTGAGGTCAAAGCCTCCGCCCAGTGCCTGCTCGGCCGACTCCCGCATCCGGATCAGCGCCAGCTGACCCGCCTTGTAGGAGGTTGCCTGACCGGTGTAGGCCATGTAGCGCGGCACCTCGGAGCTGATGTCCCCCGCCCCCAGCGCCGAGTTCTCCTTCATGTAGTTGACAGCCTGATCGTGGCTCCAGCCATACCAGTGGATACCGGTATCCACTACCAGCCGCATCGCCCTGAGCATCTCCTCGTTGAGGCGGCCAAAGTATTGCAACTGGTTGTTGAAGGCGGATGATCCCTCGACCTTCACGTCTCCCACCGCCGGATCATAGAGTCCCCGTCCCTGATATAGCCCCATGTCGTGATCCGCCAGGTACTCGGTGTAGAGCGCCCAGCCCTCCGCATAGGAGGTGTAGGAGGCGTTAGCCACGTACTGCGGGAAGTCGGGATCCTTGGCGGCCAGCTCCTGGGCGATGGTGATCTGGAAGTGGTGACCCGGCGCCGCCTCGTGGGCCAGCAGGGTGCTGATGTTCCAGCTCTGCAGACCATAGGGGTAGTATGTGTTGAGGAAGAACTGCCCCTTGCGGCCGGTCTGCGGGTTGCCGTCCTGATACCAGGCTACTCCGCCGTATGGCGCATCTTCATAGGAGACGGGCACCACCTCGTAATCCAGTTTGGGAATGGTACGTTCGGCATCGAAAAAGTCCGGCAGCACCAGTGCTGCTTTGCTCTTGAAGACGTTGTACTCCTGCAGTGCCCGCTCGTGTTCGGCCAGCGCCTGCTGCTGTGGCCCGCTCAACGTCGCCCCGGCTGCATTGTCCGGGTTGAGGCTGGCGGACCAGACCTCTAGCGGGTTCTGATAGAAGAAGGCCGGCTCGTTCAGATAGCGGAAGAAGGCGTAGATCTGGCCGCTCTGCTTGCTTTGGCTCACATCATCGCTGTCACATTTGCCGACGGAATGGCATACCTTGACCATGGCAGCGAAGATCCGCTCTACCTCGCTCAATCCCAGCTCATGTACCTGCTCCGGTGTCATGTTGGTGGTGGTGTGCTTCTTCAGCAGCCAGCGATACCAGTCTCGCCCGTTGGTCATGCCACAGAAACCGTCGTCACACTCGCCACTACCCAAGCGCACTGCATAGGCGCCGCCATGCTGGTAATCCAGATAGTCGCGCAGCGCCAGATAGCGGGTGTTGATGCTGTCCAACACGGCTTTGTAGTCTGCTCGCAGTGTGGCATCGGCATCTCCCGGCAACTGCTGCCAGCCGAGGTAGGAGCCGGCGATCGCCTCCCCATCCAGCTTGCTGTTGAGCTGGGCCAGCAGCCGGTCTACCAGCTCATCAGGCAAGGTGTTGCCCTGAACACTGGCCAGCTCGAACTGGTGTTTCACCTCGGCAAGATAGACATCATAGGCCTTGAGCCAGGTGAGGTGTTCCTGATACCAGGCCAGCTGGGTCATTGTTGTCTTTGCTCGAGTTGCCATTGCAAGTGCCGGAGCTGTGTCTGTGCGGTCGAGATCCCGTCGCCATGCGCCATCACCCGGCGTGACCCTGTCGGTCGAGCTGTGCTCGAAATAGTCGAAGTCACCGCTGACGGTGCGAGCCGCTTTGCCGCTGGCTGGGGCTGCGCCGACGTCATCTGCCAGATCCACCACGCGGTTGCGGAAGTGATGGATCGGGATCTGGGATTGGGGTAAATCGTATCCTTCAAGATTGATCTGCAAGTCCCAGCGGATCATGTCGTAGAACAGCCGATCCCGCTCACTTAGCACCGTAGGATCCAGAGCATTCAGTCGTTGGATCAGTGAACTGTCGAGTGCTTTGCGCTTGGCGATGCTGGTGGCACCGATGGCAAAACCGTAGGGGTCGAGCGACTGGCTCTCGCGCAGGGCTTCATCCATGGTCTGCATCAGGGATGCTTTGGTGGCTGCGGGATCTGCAGGTGCGTTCGAGCTGTTGTCATTGCAGGCGGTAAGAGACAGTGCAATGGCGCAGGCTAGCGCGAGCTTGTTGGGTAGGAAGTGCATGATGTAGTCCTTTCACATGTTGTTATTGTATGTCCCTGTGAGGGGCCCCAATAGTGCAACTCCCAAGCGTCTGTTTTTGCGATCTGAATAGCAAAAATACGCTTGTTTTTCATGCTGATAAGTGGCGTGAAAAGCTATGCAGCCAGACATTAAAAAACCCGCCTGAGCGGGTTTTTTAACCGTTTTTTCATGCCATAACTATTCAGGATGAACCATGGTGCAGTTGCGACTGCTGGTAGTTCTCCAGCCCGATGCGATCGATAAGATCGAGCTGGGTCTCCAGCCAGTCCACATGCTCCTCCTCATCCTCCAGGATCTCCTGGAACAGGTCGCGGCTGATGTAGTCCTGCACCGACTCGGCGTAGGCGATGGCTACCTTGAGGTCGGGGATGGCATCCATCTCCAGCGAGAGGTCGCAGCGCAACATCTCTTCGACGGTCTCGCCGATGCGCAGCTTGCCCAGATCCTGCAAATTGGGCAGCCCTTCGAGAAACAGCACGCGCTTGACCAGCTCGTCGGCGTGTTTCATCTCATCGATAGACTCGTGATACTCCTTGTGCCCGAGCGCCTTGAGGCCCCAGTCATCGTAGATGCGGGCGTGCAGGAAGTATTGGTTGATGGCTATCAGCTCATTGGCCAGCACCTTGTTGAGGTGGGCAATGATCTTGGGATCTCCTTTCATCGACAGTGCTCCTTGGTTCGTGCCTGAGGCTTCGATCGTTAGAGCTTAGTCCAGAAAAGTGACAACAAGAGGTCTGGCGAGCCAGCTCGCCTGAGAAAAGGGGTGACCCTGTTGGCGGGTCGCATCAGAAAAGAGGTGTCCGGATCAGGCCACTTCGTAGTAGAGCACGGGTTGATCCTGCTCCATCTTGTCGAGCTCGGCGGCAATGATCTCCATGGTCATGCGCACGCATTTTCCACATTGGGCGCCCACCTCGAGCGACTGCTTGAGCTGGCGGAATTCGCTTTTACCTGACTGCACCGCTTTGCGGATCTGGGTATCTGTGATGCCGCGGCACAAACAGACGTACATGATGGTCACCTCTTGTGGAATGAAGTGAAATCTAAATGAGAATGGTTTGTAGTGCAAATAACCATTGGTAATAACATCCCCTGCTTGCCACTGTGCAACCCCTTGGGGACAATGCTGGCAACCAGAGGAGATCACCATGCTCAAGAAACTGTTCAGCGCCCTGTTCGGGGGCGAGCCGACCAAGGCGCCGGAAGTCACTCCCACCGAATATGCCGGCTATCTCATCTATCCGGAACCCATGGCCGAAGGTGGCCAGTACCGACTGGCAGGGCGCATCACCAAAGAGTTGGACGGCGTGCTGCAAACCCACCGTTTCATCCGCTCCGATCTGTTTGCCAATCCGGCCGATGCCGAGCGTTTCATGGTGCAGAAGGCTCACACCTTTATCGATCAGATGGGAGATCGCATGTTCGAGCCCCGCAAACCGGCTGACAGCCAAGCTTCATGACACAGCAAGAGGTCACCCTGCTGCGCGAGGCGCTGGCCCGCGCCGGTGAGCGACGACTGATCTGGCTGGAGGGGGAGGAGGCCGAGTGCATTGCCCGCGCCCAATCCCTGCTCGGCGAGACCGTCTTCTGGCTGGGTGCCGGGCCCGAGTGCTATGCCCCTCAACCCGCTGCCAAGGCGCTGCAGCGGCTCGGTCAGGAGTGCGACACGCTGGTATTCAATGCATTCAGCGGCTTTCACCCCGATGCCTTCGGGGCGCTGGCAGGCACTCTATGCGCCGGTGGCTTGCTGTTGCTGCTGACGCCGCCAAGAGTAGAGTGGCCTGCATGGCCGGATCCTGACCGGATCCGGCTGGTGGCCCAGCCGGAAGAGGCGGGTCGGGCCGGTCACGGCTTTATCGCCCGGCTGGTGCGGTTGCTGGAAGGTGATCCAGCCCTCTCTCTGGAGCCGCCGGTTTGCCCGCAACTGTGGCAACCGCTTGGGCCCGAACGCAGGCTGAGCTGCGATCAGACACGGGCACTACCCGTCATCCACAAGGTATTGCACGGTCATCGCCGCCGGCCGCTGGTGCTGAGCGCCGACCGCGGCCGTGGCAAGAGTGCGCTGCTGGGGCTGGCCGCCGCCGAACTGCTGCGTCAGCAGCCCGCGCTGAACATAGTGGTGACGGCCCCATCGCAGGCAACAGTGGCGACCCTGTTTGCCCACGCTGCTCGCGGGCTCGATACCACGCCTGAACAGCTGACCGGACTGAGCTACTGCTCGCCGGATCGGCTGGTGCACGAGGCGATGAATCCCGATCTGCTGCTGGTGGATGAAGCGGCCGCCATTCCGACCCCGCTGCTCGAAGCCATGTTGGCCCGCTACAGCCGCATCGTGTTTGCCACCACCGAGCACGGTTACGAGGGGACGGGGCGCGGTTTTCACCTGCGCTTCAAGCGTGTGCTCGATAGCCTGACCCCGGAGTGGCAGGAGATCCGCCTCTCTGAACCCATTCGCTGGAGTGAGCGCGATCCGCTGGAGCCGCTGATATTCCGCCTGCTGGGACTTGATGCCGAAGTGGCAACGCCCTTGCCGCCGATCAGCCCGAGCTGGCGTCTGGTCAGTCAGGAGGTGCTGGCGAGCGACGAGACGTTGCTCAACCAGCTGTTCGGCTTGCTGGTGCTGGCTCACTACCAGACCACGCCGAGCGATCTCAGGTCCCTGCTGGAGAGCCCGGCTCTCGACATCCATCTGCTGGAGCAGGATGCGAGCCTGCTGGGAGTGGCGCTGGTGGCGCGGGAAGGGGAGATAGAGCCCGAGCTGGCCGAGGCGATCTGGGCCGGTCGCCGCCGTCCGCGCGGCCATCTGCTACCCCAGTCGCTGCTGGCCCACGCCGGTTTTAAAACGGCGGGGGGGCGCAGCTACGCCCGGGTGATGCGTATCGCCATCCACCCCGAGCTGCACCGGCACGGACTGGGTTCGCTGCTGCTTGGCAAGCTTGAGGAGCACTATCGTCAGATTGGCATCGACTACCTCGGCTCGGCCTTTTCGGCCAGCGCCGACCTGCTCCCCTTCTGGCGCAAGGCGGGACTGACGGTGCTGCGCATCGGCCTGCAACGGGATGCCGCCAGCGGCTGCCACGCAGCCCTGCTGCTCAAAGCGCTGAAACCCGAGCATGAGATCGAGTTGAATCAATGGCAGCAGCGTTTCATTCGCCAGCTGCCGATCTTGCTGGCGGGTGAATTGAAAGGATTGGATCCCGAGTTGGTATGGCAATGCCTGCAAGGCAGTACCGTCACTGCAGCGGAGCTTGGCGAGTTCGAGCGCGATGAGGTTGAGTGCTTTGCCCTGCATCACAAGCCGTTCGAACTGAGCCAATCCAGCTTGCAGCTGTGGCTGGCGCGCAATCTGGCTGTGCTGGGTTCACTGACCCCTGAAGAGCGTTATCTGCTGATCGCAGCCATCTGGCAATATGCCGACTGGGGAAGACTGGCTGCGAGGTTGCAACTGGCTGGCAAGCCCGCCGTGATCAAGAGGTTGCGGGCGCTGCTGGCGCGTCTCTTGAGTTCCCCTACCACTCGATAGGTTTGCCCTGCCAGTCGAGAAAGCTCAGCTCGCCATCCGGTTGCAGCCGGTTCATCAGGTTAATCAGATGGTCGGCTACCAGCTCGGGACTCTGCACATTTCCCGCCGGTACATTGGCGTGAAACGGGCGGGAGAGTTGGGTATCCACTGTGCCGGGATGGAAGGCCAGCAATTTGACGCCGGGGGCCCGCCGGGCCAGCTCGATGGCGGCACACTTGAGCAGCATGTTGAGGGCTGCCTTGGATGCGCGATAGCCATACCAGCCGCCTGCTCGGTTGTCGCCAATGCTGCCGACCCGGGCGCTGAGAACGGCCAGAGTGCAAGGCTCGCGGCCAAACAGCGGTAACAACTGGCTGATCCAGCGCAGCGGCAGCAAGGCATTGGTCTGGTAGAAGCGGGTCATGGCATCGAGATTGATTGCTTCGAGCCGCTTCTCCGGCTGGAGCTCCCCCTGATGCAGTATGCCGTTGCAGATCACCACCCGATGGGGTCTCGGTGCCAACTCCGCGATGCGGGCTACCGCAGTTGCCATCTGCTCATCGCTGTAATCACAACATAGCCAGTGCAGGGCTGGCGAAGAGGCTTCTGCTGGTGCGGGCTGACGGCTGATGGCAATCACTGGCCCGACACCCGCCGCCAACCAGTGTGTCACCAGAGCCGCCCCGATACCGCCAGAAGCGCCAATCACGACTATGCCTTCACTCATCTCAGGCTCCTTGTGAGTACATGATGGATTTCACCATCCGCCAATGTTGTCCTGATTGGCAGATACGATCCCGCCAGCCTGCGGGATCAAGCGGTTAACGGTGCAATCTTGCCGAGATCCGAGCCGTTGGGTGAAATCCATTCCTATACTGAGGGAAAACCGCAGCGGTCTGCTGCCCGCGCAACCAGAATGAGAGTCACCATGATGTCCAAAGATGGGGAAGAGCGTAAATCTATCCTGACCGAAAGTGGCACCAACGAGCTTGAGATCATCGAGTTTCACCTCAAGAAGCAGCTACCGGACGGTCGTGAAAAAACCGCTTATTACGGGATCAACGTCGCCAAGGTGCGCGAGGTGATCCGGGTGCCGGAGACCACAGATTACCCCAATGCCCAGCGCCATATGGTGGGGGTCTTCTCCCTGCGGGATCGCCTCATCCCGCTGGTGGATCTGGCGGGCTGGCTCGGCATCAAGACCAACCCTGACCCCAGCCACAAGGTGGTGATCGTCACCGACTTCAACAAGATGGCCAACGGTTTTCTGATCGATAGCGTCAGCAGGATCCACCGGGTCTCCTGGGAGGATGTGGAGTCACCCAGCCAGTTTCTGGAGGCGGGGGAGAACGACTGCGTGGTGGCCGTGGTCAGGCGCGATGGCAACCTCATCATGATCCTCGACTTCGAGAAGATCATCGCCGATATCAACCCCGAGCTCAGCATGGAGAAGTACGACGTCACCCAGGACCGCAAGGTGCTCATCGACGATCGCATGATGGCGCTGCGCCAGGGCAAAACCATTCTGGTGGTGGACGACTCGGCCTTTATCCGCAAGATGATCGAGACCACCCTGCGCACCGCTGGCTACAACGTGATCACGGCCAAGGACGGCGGCGAGGGGTTGGAGATGATGACGGATTTCGATCGTCTGGCACAGGAGGAGAGAATGCCGGTGACCGGCTTCGTCAACGCGGTGATCACTGATGTGGAGATGCCGCGCATGGATGGCATGCACCTGCTCAAGCGGCTGCGGGATACCCCCTCCTACAAGGAGATGCCCATCGTGATGTTCTCCTCCCTGATGAGCGATGACAACCGTCAGAAAGCGCTGCAACTGGGGGCCAACGATACCATCACCAAGCCCGAGATTGGGCGCATGGTGGGGATGATGGACCATATGCTGCTGGGAATTGCCCCGCCTTCGCCAGCCAACAACATCTGACCTGCCATTAACTTGCCATTGGCCGGTCGAATCCACTGGCCGGTTGCCTCAAGCGGCCACTCCTTGCCAAGGAGTGGCCGCGCTGTTTTGGCTGTTTACTGCGATCCCGACGCCCCTTGTCTCCTGGATATGATTCATGTAATGATAATTATTATCATTTGTTGGTGTGAAGCATATGACAGCAACCTGGGTGAAGGGGTGGGTCGAGTCGACCGAAGGTGGCAGCAGCATGAGTCACTGGAAACAGCAGACCAGAGAGGGCAACCGGCTGTTTGATTGCGGCGAGTATCATCAGGCGTTGGCCCATTATCAGCAGGCGCTCTGGCTGGCTCGTCAGCAATTGGTGCAGTGGCATGACGCCGATGAGGCGGTGGCGGCGCTGGTCGTGGCTCACCACAATCTGGCGGATCTGCTGGTGGCCATGACCCTGCCCGATCGCGCCGCCGACCTGCTCTGCTATGTGCACGACTGCCTGCTGGCGACCTGTCACTCCCCCGCTTGCTCCTCTCGCCTGCGAGAGGCCGCGTTGCGCCATACCCGCACAACCCGTGCCGAGTTGCTGACGTTCGTACAGCGCCACGGCAGTCACGCCGGGATCATGCGTTCGCTCGGTCACTGCCTGTGTCAGAGCGAGCCCTCATCCCGGCTCCATTAATCCGAACAGAGGTCATCATGAGCCATACCCTGCCAGCCCTGAACTATGCCTACGACGCACTGGAACCCCATATCGATGCACTGACCATGGAGATCCACCACAGCCGTCATCACCAGACCTATATCAACAACCTCAACGCCGCGCTGGAAGGGGCGCCAGAGCTGGCCGCAATGCCGGTAGAGGCTCTGCTGCGCCGCTTCGATACTCTGCCTGCCACCTTGCAGGGGGCGGTCCGCAACCATGGCGGCGGCCATGCCAACCACTCCCTGTTCTGGCTGGTGATGAGCCCGCAGGGGGGCGGTGCGCCGGGCGGTGAACTGGCTCTGGCCATCGAGCGGGAATTGGGGGGATTCGATGCCTTCAAGCAGGCCTTCACTCAGGCTGCCCTGAGCCGTTTTGGTAGCGGCTGGGCCTGGTTGGTGGTGGACAAGGCGGGCAGATTGCAGGTGGAGAGCAGTGCCAATCAGGATAGCCCCCTGATGCATGGCCATACCCCGATCCTGGGGCTGGATGTGTGGGAGCACGCCTACTATCTCAAGTACCAGAACAAGCGTCCTGACTATATCGCAGCCTT
This sequence comes from Aeromonas sp. 97A, assembly GCF_051919185.1. Taxonomy (NCBI): domain Bacteria; kingdom Pseudomonadati; phylum Pseudomonadota; class Gammaproteobacteria; order Aeromonadales; family Aeromonadaceae; genus Aeromonas; species Aeromonas sp. 97A. Next base: position 4,286,884 of record NZ_JBQBFF010000001.1, read on the forward strand.
CTATCAGGTGGTGGATTGGCCCGAAGTGGCGCGCCGCTATCAAGCGGCGAGAGGCTGACCTGGTCGCTGGGAATGGGTGTACAGGCTCACCGCCACAACCCGAGCTGCAATAACAAGACCCGCCAGTTGGCGGGTCATCTGTTTATGGTGCGGCTGTGCTGGCGCTGGCGGCTGAAGGGGCAACCGGCAATGTGGGCAAGGCCGTGCTGGGCGTCTTGGCGGAGGTTTCCATCGCGGGTTGGGCGGGAGTGACAGGCTCAGTGGTTGCCGCAGCGGATAAAGCAGGAGTGACTTGTTCAGTCGCGGCCGAGGTAGATGGAGTAGCCGACTCGGTGGCAACCGCGGCAGAAACTGCCGCTGGCTTGGCCTCATCCACCGCCGATTTGGGTTGTTTTAGGCAGGGTTGCAGGCTGCCGATGGTGCTCAGTGACTGGCAAGGCACAGGCAGGCCGATGGGGACCGGTGCCCCGAGGAACTTGGCCCCTTGTCCAGAACATAGAGGTCGAGCAGCCCCATCAGGCGGGCAAAGACTTCCCGCACCCGGGTGCGGATCCCCTGATAGGCGCTGGGATCCTCGGCATTGAAGCCGACCGCATCGATACCGAAATGGCGGGCGATGAAAATGGCCCGCTCGTTATGAAAGCCCTGGGAGACCACGGTAAAGCGCTCCTGGCCGAACACCTCCTTGGCGCGAACCACTGAGTCGAGGGTGCGGAATCCGGCGAAATCCATATAGATGGCGGAGGCGGGGATGCCCGCCTTGATCAGGGCGCGGCGCATCTGGCGTGGCTCGTTGTACTGCACGGTGGCGTTGTCACCGGAGACGATGATGAAGTCCACCTTGGCATTGTTGTAGAGCTCGGCCGCCGCCTTGATACGGTATTTGAAGTAGTGGTTGGGGCCGCCACCGGAGAGATATTTGGAGGTACCCAGCACCACCGCAACCCGGTTGTAGGGCACCTTGTCTACCTGATCGTAGGTGTAGTGACGGGCATCCGAGACGATCCACTCGCTGTAGCCCAGCAGCATGGCAATCAGGGCCAGCAGCAAAACGAGGCAGGCGAGGAGGATCTTGGCAAACTTCTTCATGCGCGGTGCGGTCAGGGTCTGAAGTTGGGAGTGGCTATCGGCATTCTATTACAACTCGGCCGCTGGCGTCAGGCTTGATAACGGGCGGGCACCTCATTCGGGCAGAGGTTGTCGCAGCAGAGGCCGGGAGAGCGGGAGGATAAAGAGAGGGGCTGCGGTGGCAGCCCCTCTGGTCGGTGAAGGTTTATCAGTGGGCGGAGTCATTGCCCTTGCAGGCGTCTGACTCCTTGTTTGCTTGCCACCAGGGCAGCAGATCCCGGGCGAGCCACGCCTGATAGGCGTCGCTGTCGTTGGCGATCAGCCGGTCCAGCTCCCCTTCGAAGTCGCTCATCGCCTGCTGTCGATCCGGATTGCGCAGCGCCTGTGCCAACGCCAGCCAGCTGGCGCCGCGACCGGTATCGTTGAGGAAGCGGTGCACGGTATAGGACCAGGAGTAGACCATCTCGCCACCCTGGTCGTAGTCAAGGTGGAGGATAGCCGCCAGTGTCGGACGCTGGTTGGCGGGGCGGTTTGCCACGTTATCCAGACCCCGGGCAAAGCACTGGCCGTGGGCGATGTACTCTGCAATCCCCTCTGCCCACCAGGTAGTGCGGTTGAGCGGATAGTGGCCGAAGCTGCCGTACTGGTTGAAGCGGCCATCCAGATAGTGAACGTACTCGTGGCGCAGGTTCCACACCTGGAAGGCGGGGCGTTTCCACTCTGCCTCATAGGCGAAGAAGCGGGCCTGATTGCCGGGGCGAGCCGGATCCCCCTCGATATAGATGCCGCCATTGTCGGTGGAGACGCCAAACAGCGCGCTGCCGTAGCGGCCCCAGTCGGCGGAGGAGTTGAAGATCACCAGCTCCAGCGCCTCGTTGTGATCATCGGCCACCGGTTGCCAGCCAGTCTCCATCTGCTGGTGGAAGCGCTGCTCTTCATCACCCAGCTCGCGGCAGATCCCTTCGGCCTGAGCCAAGGTCAGATCCTGGGCGCGCAGACGCAGGGTGGGCGAGCAGGTGTGCTCGAACGGCAGAATATCTTCCATGCGGATCGGGGTACAAAGCCCGGCAAACTCGCCGCTGACACAGGCTTCGCTGGTGCGATCCGTGTAGGTGAGGTAGTAGCTGGAGAGGGTCAGGGAGACCTCTTCCAGCATGGCAGCCGGATGCTGGCCACCCGGGATCAGCCCCTGCTGGCGCATGATGGCGATGACATCGCGATCCAGCTGTTGGCGATAGGCGATCGCCTTATCCGGGCGGGTGTGATGGAGGTAGCGCATCATCTGGTAGAGACGGCTATGGGCATCGAGGATGTTGTTGAAGATAAACAGATCCCGTGAGCCATCGCGCTGTTTCCAGAGGGCTAGCTCGCTCAGGCCCAGTTGCAGCAGGCTCTGGCGCAATGCCGCCTCCTGCTGCAGCACAGCTGCGCTGAAGTCTGCCTGCTGACCGTAAGAGGCGCTCTGATCGACCAGATTGAGCAGCTCGAACAGGCCATCGGCCCAGGGTTTGTGGCCATTGATCTGTGCCGCATGTTGCACCGCATAGCCGAGCGCCTGGTTGAGCTGGGCCAGCATGGGGGCGGCACTCTGGCGGAAGGCGGCTTGGCCAAGCTGTCCCTGCGCCGCTACGCTCCAGGCTTCCAGCACTGTGCCAGCCTGATCCTGTGGTTCGGCACCCAGCAGCAAGGGGTGGTTGAGCAGATCAATCATCACCCCGGCCAGTGCCCGGGCGGCCTGATCACTCTCCTTGCCAACGCCGCCGTGGTAGTTGTGGGCGCGCACATAGTAGAGCAGCTTGTCCATTGCCGGATGGGTCGGCTGGTTGGCCGCCAGCAGGGCACGCATGCCGCGCACCACCGCCATCAGCTTGGCGTCATCGTGGCCGTAATCCGCCTGCCAGGCAGGGCTGTTCTGGCCGCTCACGTCGGCCACCAGTTTGGCTGCATCGCTGTCGAGCAGAGCCACATCGGGTTGCTCTGGCTCGGAGCAGAGACGACCGTTGGCGCGGCGACACTCCAGCAGCTCCTCCTTGCTGGCCAGCACGATGGGGCGATTGAGCACCCGGCTCTCCTGCCACGCTTTGCTCTCCGGCAGGGGTTGCCACTCGCCGCCAGCGACCGGGTATTGGTAGCCGCTATCTTGCAGCGTTACCTGAACCTCGCTGCCAGCGGGGATCACCTGACGGCAGATGCGATAGCGGATGGTGTTGCTCCCCTCCTTGCGTTCCTGCGGCTCATCACACTCCTGCTGAGGCGTGAGCTGATCCAGCTGCCACTGATAGCGGCGCCAGACATGGATCTCGCTGACCTGAGCGGCAGCCTGACTGCCTGCCACCGGTTGCAGACGGAAGAAGATCTGCTCCAACCGGCCATCCCGTTCACTCGGGGTCTCTTCAAGTACCTGCAACTGCTGCCAATCCTGCGGCTGATAGTGCCACTCCGGCTCTGCGCAGCGGCCTTGTGCGTTGAGTTCGCAGCGATCCAGCTCCCTTTCGCTCTGGCCCAGGATGATGGCTTGTGGCAGTGGCAGACGATCCTGCCGCTGGGCGGTCGGCGTGCCCGCCAGTTGCTCCCAGCGACCCTGCTTGAGGCCATAACCAAAGTCATAACTGCTGGCGGGAATCAGCTTGCCCGCCGGAATCCGATCTTCACAGCGTACGAAGCGGATCTGCCAGCCCGCATCTACCTTGAGCTGCGGCTCGCCACACTGTTGCTCGGCCAGTGCGGCGAGATCGCTGCTCTGCCAGTCGAAGCGGCGGTAGACCCTGAGCTGCTGATAGGGTGCATTGCTGCTGCGCGCCTTGAGCTCGTAGGTGATCTCGGTGATGCGAGCGGCCAGTTGCCGGCTCGATTCGCCAGTCAGCTGATACTGTCGCCAGTCATTGGGGGAGTAGTTGGCTTGCGCCGAGGGTGTAGCCAAAAGCAGGTGGCCTGCCAGCAGCAGCCACCCGGTACCTGAACGGTTCATTTTTATCCCTTTGTTCTTGTTTGTGTATTGTCTTGCGAGTAATCGCAAGGCAATTTACAGAGACTCAAAAGAATATCAATGATTTTTTAAATGACATATAAATCAATGATATGGCGTTGATTTATATGCTTGCTGTTTTTGAACTCCTGCTGCCGTAGTGAGGGCTCACATGCGACTTTATTGAAGAAGTTGTTAGTTGTGTAAAGTGCTTGTCAGATCTCATTTAATTAACACGAGACATGCAGCAAATGACCAGGAAAAGCGAGATGTCCCTATGGCTTAAGGCACATTATCTGGGCGGATGATGACTGGTGACTCAATCAGCAAAGCCAGCTATTTGTTCGTGAGGAGGCGGGATGAAAAGATATTGGCCGCCTGTATGGGTAGCACAGGCGACCTGATAAGAGTTGCTTTCAACACCACCTGCTCATCTGTTTCGCGCCAATTTCACCGTCACTACAGATGAGTCATCAGAGATAGCTGACAGTCACGATCGCCATGTTGCTGGCATTGGTCACTTTGTAGCTGATAGTGCTGCTAATTGAGCTGATTTGACCGGCTTGCTGCAAGTGAGCCAAAGGCATGGTTTGCTTGTTCATGCCTGAATAGCAGGTCACGCTGCTGTCAGAAAAATCACATGGAGATTCATAGATAGTGCCAGTAAACGTCACTGAGCCATCAGCCGCAGAAGCGGTGGATGGCAACAAGGCGGTACCAAGCAGCAAGGAGGTGCATACAGAGAAAACTGTCTTGCGAACTAAACGGGAGGCGGTGTGTTGAGCTTTCATATCAATGTCCTTTTCGTCACAGGTGTTGTACGAAAAGGGCAACGCAATCAAAGAGTAATGCCATAAATCGACAATAACATCACTCTTCTCAGATGGCAGCTCCGCTGTCTTAGGTATCAAAACCCTTAGACCGGTGGCTTTGCGTCCCGACCTTTCGATCGGTTTGCCCTTTACTCTATGTCTAGATGATAACACTCCACTTTGAGAAATCAATCGGCTTAAAAATCATGAGAGATGGCTCACAGTTAGTCTGCATAATTAATAACGTATATTTATTTTTTTATCTCAAACCTTGCCTGTGAATATTGCGGGCAAGCCTCTATATTAGCGCGTCATATCTATGATTAATATGTAATGTAGTAGATGTATATTTATGTGTGGACTGCCAATAATTTGATTGCCTGATTGCCTGATTGCCTGATTGCCTGATTGCCTGATTGCCTGATTGCCTGATTGCCTGATTGCCTGATTGCCTGATTGCCTGATTGCCTGATTGCCTGATTGCCTGATTGCCTCTTTAGGGGGCGGTTTATGAAGTGGTTGATAACTATTATTGAAACTGCAGAGGTTATCTTTGTTGTGTTTTTGTTATGTTGCTGATGATAATTTTAAATTCACAGCCTGACCATATTGAAATAGATGTATTTTATATGATGTTTATTTGTTTGATGATATCTGAAAGTGTTGTTGGTGTTTTGTAAGTTAATGTTTTTTAAGTGTTTATAAAAAAATTTATATAAATCAAAATGTATTTGATGTGCATCAAACGAGTCGTTAGTTTATTCGTCAAGCAAAAGCGGAATGCGGCTTTCTGCACAGACTACAAGGACGTATGACAAGGACGTATGTAGTTGTGCAGTTGAGGTGTAGCGGGAACTACCCCTGATGCGGTGTGCTGCTTTTGCTTATTTAAATAAACCTGAAGAGGCACAGTTTATTATTGGCATGACTTCTCATCGGCTTAATGAGAGACGAGCGCCAACAGTTGCTGTGCAGTATATCGCGGCATCACTTAATATCGTGACTCCAGCATGATTGGAGTGATGCAGTACAACACACGTTAATGTAGGTATAAACGAATGAAAGCTAATAAGATTCTGGTTGCTATGGGTGTTGGTTCCATGCTGCTGTGCGGCTCCGCTTTTGCTGCTGGTGGTGCCGGTTCCGGTAAAGTCACTTTTAACGGTGAAATCATCAACGCTCCTTGCTCTGTAGCCCCTGAGTCTGTTGACCAGGTAGTTGAAATGGGCCAGATCAGCACCAAAGAGCTGGCCAACGGTGGTGAGTCCAACTCCAAGCCGTTCAGCATCAAGCTGCTGAACTGTGAAATCTCCGACGCCGAAGATGCTGTCAAGGTGACTTTCAGCGGTGCCAAAGACCCGGTAGATTCCAGCCTGCTGGTGATCGGTGGTGGTGACGCCGCTGGTGCCGGTATCAAGATGACCGCTCCGGGTGGTGCTCCGATCGTGCTGGGTACTCCGACTTCAGCCTTTACCCTGGTTAATGGTGATAACGAACTGCCGTTCAGCGCCGTGCTGAAAGGCTATGCAAAACAAGACACCAACCCGCTGAAAGCCGGTGCTTTCACTGCAGTGACCAACTTTACTCTCTCCTACGAGTAATAGAGTGCCTTAACGTGTGACAAGGGTTGTGGTGGTGCGAGCCACCACAACTTCACACATTCTGTTTCCTCACATCGAACCCTAATCATGAAAACTTCAATGATGGCGGCCATGGTGCTGCAGCTGGTGATGATGGCGGGATCAGTCCACGCCAACGAACTCACGGATGGACTAGCCGAATCGGGCTGTACGCTGAAGGTGCTGCGCAGCATTCCGCTGCAGGCTCAGCAACCGGGTACGTTGAAAATCAGCGGTTGTCAGGTTGACGGGGCGACGGTGGCATCACTGCCTTTTATTTCCATGTCCGTGCGTGGTGCCATGAGCGATGAGCTGGGCATTCTCAATAACGGCCAATATCACAAGGTATCCGGTGAGCGCTTTATTGTCTCGGATATCGTCAACAGTGATCTGGAATTCAATTTGGGGCTCATCAGCAGTCAGCTGTTTTTTCCGGACAGTACGACGCTGTTAGAACTCAATTATATGTAAGCAAACCAATTGCTTAGTGTAGATACCTCATTACGTGAGACCTTTATGCAATTCCTAGAGTGAAAATATGAGCGTTTCAACATCAGACTCTGTGAGAAAAAAACATTATTCAAAAATGGCTTTTATGCTATGCGTGCCCGGCCTGATGGCGGTGGCAAATCACGCATGGGCAGAAACGGAGTTTAATATTGATGCGCTCGATCTGGATGAGCGGACCAAGATCGACCTCTCCCAGTTTGCCGACGAAGGCTACATCCTGCCCGGCGACTACTACCTCGAGATCGAGGTCAACAAGAACAAGCTGCCCCTGCAGAAAATCCCTTTCTACGAGAGCGATACTGGCAAGGGAAAGGGTGGGGTAGCCTGCCTGCCGCAAGATGTGATCCCCAAGCTGGCGCTGACCGACGAGGCCATCGCCAAGATCGATACTTGGCACGATGGTCAGTGTGCCAACCTGTTGGCGCTGGACGGCGTAGTGATCTCGAACGATATCGGTAACGGCTTGCTGCGCATTGCCATCCCTCAGGCGTGGATGAAGTACAGCGATCCCAACTGGATTCCGCCCGAGCAATGGGATGAAGGGATCCCGGGGATGATGCTGGATTACAACATCAATGCCCAGGTCAACGAAGGCGATGGTTACTCCAATCACAACATCAGCAGCTATGGTACGCTGGGGTTCAACTACGGCGCCTGGCGTCTGCGGGGTGACTATCAGGCCAGCTCTTACTGGGGTGATAATGAGCGGACGTCGACCGAGCTGAACCGTATCTATGCCTATCGTCCGCTGCCGAACATGGCCGCCAAGCTGACAGTAGGTGAGCAGCAGCTCAACTCCCAGTTAATCGATGGTTTCCGCTATACCGGCGTCAACCTGGCCAATGACGAGCGCATGCTGCCGCCTAGTCTGCAGGGTTATGCGCCGGAAGTGAGCGGTATTGCCAAGACCAACGCCAAGGTCACTATCTCCCAGTCCGGCCGGATCATCTATGAAACCAACGTGCCGGCGGGCCCGTTTCGCATCCAGGGGCTGGACAGCTCGGTGCGCGGCCGCCTTGATGTGCGGGTAGAGGAGCAAGATGGCAGTGTCAATTCGTTCCAGGTAGACACGGCAACCGTTCCCTACCTGACTCGCCCTGGCTATGTCCGATACAACCTGGCGGTTGGTGCACCTTCCGAACAGACGGATTCGGTGCACGATGTGCACGGCCCTGCCTTTGTGACCGGTGATTTCTCCTGGGGGGTGGCGAACTCCTGGTCGCTGTACGGCGGCAGCCTGATTGCGGGTGAATACAACTCCATGGGATTGGGTATCGGTCGTGACCTCTATGCCTTCGGCGCTATTTCCGCCGACCTGACCCAGTCCATCGCCAAGTTGCCGGGCCTGTCGACCAAGATTGGCCAGTCGGTACGGGTGAACTACGCCAAGCAGTTTGATGAATACAACAGCTCGATCACCTTCGCGGGTTATCGCTTCTCCCAACATGACTTCATGACCATGTCGCAGTTCCTCAATAACAAGGATCGGTTGGAGAACAACACTACGACCTCGAGCGATGATTACAATACCTGGGGTGACAAGGAGCTCTACACCATCACCGCCAACAAGACCTTCTGGGCGGAGGATGCAGCCAAGGCGCTGACTGTTTATCTGGACTACACCCACAGAACCTACTGGGATCACGAGGCAGAGGATCGCTACGGCCTCACTATCAACAAGAACGTGAACATCGGCAGCTTCAAGGATGTTTCCGTCTATGTGTCGGCCTACAAGACCAAGACCGAGAACTACGAAGATGACAAGAGCGTCATGTTGACCCTCAGCGTGCCAATAGGGGACAGAAAGAGCGCGGGATACAGCGTACAGTCCTCCAACGGCAAGGTGACTCACTTGGCTACCTATCAGGACTATAGTCGACCGGATGATACCTATCAGTTGGGGGCGGGCGTGCAGAGCAATGGCCACGCCGTGGCGCGGGGTTACTACAACCACAACAGCGACATCGGAGCGGTCAGTCTCAATGCCTACAGCGTGCAGAGCGAATACACCTCGGTTGGTGCCAGCCTGCGTGGCGGTCTGACGGCGACCCAGCACGGTGCAGCCCTGCACCAGGCGACTCGTCGTGGCGGTACCCGTATGATGGTGGATACCGACAATACCTCCGGCGTCTCTTTCAACAATGGCCGCGCCGTGACCAACCGCTTTGGCGTCGCGGTGATCAGCGACATGACCGACTATCGCAAGAGCGACACCCGGGTCGATGTGGATCAGCTGAGCGACGACATCGATGCGATGAATGCCATCAAGCAGGGGACCCTGACCGAGGGCGCAATTGGGTATAATGCCTTCGAAATTGCCGAAGGGTTCAAGCTGCTGGCCAATGTCAGACTACCCGATGGCTCAGTGCCGCCGTTTGGTGCCACCGTCGTCAAGGATTCCGGCCGTGTGCTCTCGGTGGTGGATGAAGATGGCCTGGTCTATCTGACCGGGGTGAAACCGAATGAAGCGTTTGAACTCTCCTGGGGCGGGGCCCGCCAGTGCAGATAGTGGCGCCGCAACAAGTAACCGATCTGTCGATGAAGACTCTCACTTGCAAGTAATGGGATACCGATGAAAAAGCTGCTCTCTTATATCTGTCTGGCTGCGCTTGGCATGACCTCACTCAACGTCAGTGCCGCCATTGTGCTGGATCGTACTCGTGCCGTTTATCCGGGCGGCGCAAAGTCCATCAGCCTCAACATCAAGAACGAGAACCAGAAGCTGCCCTACCTGGCGCAGGCCTGGATTGAAGATGCCCAAGGCCAGAAGATCTCTTCTCCCTTCGTGGTGCTGCCGCCGGTACAGCGGGTGGATGCCAACCAGAAGTCCATCGTGCGCATCGCCAGTGTGCCGGCCATCGATAGCTTGCCCAAGGATCGCGAGTCCATCTACTACTTCAACCTGCGCGAGATCCCGCCCAAGAGCGAGAAGAGCAACGTGATGCAGATTGCCGTGCAGTCCAAGATCAAGCTGTTCTACCGCCCCGAGGCTATTCTGCCGGAGCGTGGAGCCGTCTGGCAGGATCAGGTGCTGATCACCAAGCAGGGCAAAGCCCTCAAGGTCAACAATCCGACCCCTTACTACATCACCTACGTGGGCCTAGGTCATCCACAGGGCAAGGAGCGGACCATCATCAAGGGTTTCTCCGCCTTTATGGTTGCCCCCAAGTCAGAGCAGACAGTCACCATCCCGGAAGCACTGGGTAATGAATTTGTGATCAGTTACGTCAATGACTACGGCGGATATATGGATATCAAATACCAGTGCACAGGCAATGCCTGTAAAGCCGTGAAGAGCGAGTAAGCCTTATGCTACGTTCTATCTTCTGTTCAAGTCTTATGTTGTTTGCAGGAACGGCATTGGCAAATGGCTATGTGACGCCTAACCCAACCCATGATTACTATATATCGTTGGACAAGGCTGACATTCAAAACAGACCTGGTTTTACTACCAAGGCATTTGAGTGGAATTTGGGAGGGCAATACTCAGGTATCGTTACCTGCCCAGATAGAAGCATTCCACAATCTCCAGTGTACTATAAAGCAACAATGACGGATGGCTTGCCTCAAGTTGGTGATGGTTTTGTAAAACTGAATGACTTTTTGGATATGAAAGTCGAAATTTGGATAGCCGGTTGGAAGAAAAAATTTGTTACAGCCCCATTCCCGAATGAAAGTAACGATTACCCAAATTACTCTTGTACTAAAGGGAAAGAGACAAGAATAAATAATTTCGAAAGCGGTAGCCGTGGAAAGGTAACTTTTCGCGTGAGAAAACAAATAATTAATGGTGTGCAAATATCAGATCGTCAAGTTGTAGAGATGTATGGCCGTCTAGGGGCTACAACGACAGACTTTAATAATTTGCCAATGTCTAGAATTACGATTACATCTGCAATTTTATATGTACCAGAAGAGTGCGTGATCAATGGTGGGCAGACCATTGAAGTAGAGTTTGGTGATTTGCCGGGGTCGGGATTGGATGGAAATAACTTTGAAAAGACGGTTCCTCTGACATTTCAATGCCGTGGTGGTGTTTTCGAAGGGGATGCTTTGAAGATCAATCTTGGTATTTCTGGAAAACCAACCTCTTTCAGTCAAGACTATCTGCGGACAACTCGGGATGGCTATCAAGGTGGAAATGTTATTTCCGATTTAGGGATAAAATTCAAACAGCTGGATGGTTCTCAGCTGAAATTGAATACCTTCTATCCGGTTTCCATGCAGGGAAATATCGGTGATTGGGGCTTTATCGCTGCACCGGTAACCCCGACAGGTGCAGATATTCCGGCGGGCGATTTCTATGCGACAGCCACCATCGTTGCCGAGTTCCAATGAGGAGATGTTTTATGCTACGGACATTGTGGATAGGCTTGGTGCTGTACCCGTTGTTGGGGGTAACGGCAGCCCCCCGTGCCAGCAATGATCTGGAATTGCTTGGCAATACGGTCCATCTCCATGGCAGGATCATCGATCAGCCATGTGTGGTCTCTCCTGAATCCCTTGATCAGGAGGTCGAGATGGGGGTAGTTGACGTGAAGGAACTCTATGCCAACGGAGTCGGGCAGCTAGTGCCGTTTTTCATTCGTCTGACCAATTGCAAGCCGGGTATTTTCCGCATGGCCAAGGTGACCTTTACTGGCTCGCAGGATACCGAACTCAGCGGCGGATTGGCATTCACGGCCGGGATTGCCAAGGGGGCAGGCATCCGCCTGTATGACGTGGCTCAATCACCTCTGAATTTGGGTAGTGCCTCCCGCGGCTATCTGCTAGGTGGTGCGGCAGATAATGAGCTGCAATTTTTTGCCAGAGTCGAAGGACATCCGGCGGCATTGACCGCCAAGAACATCCAGCCTGGCGACTATTCTGCTGTCGCCAATTTCATCGTTGCTTATGAATAAACTCAGAAGTCGTTGCGCTGGATGACTTTTGTATTGCCATGGCTGGGCCAGGTGATGACGCCACCTAGATAACTGGAAAGGTAAATACCCCCGGGCAATTGAATGAACTTGGCTTTTTGTTTGGGGGGCGTTAGCGCCGCGACCAGAGTGGCGACCATAGCGTTATTGGTCAGCGCCTGCTGGTCAATGAAATTGACAATGGTATTTTTTATCTCGACCGAAATATCGCCATTATCCCGCTCCAGATCCCCAACAGAATCCAGATTGAACAGCGTCTTTCCCTGATTGTCAGTGGCTATCACAGTGGCCACCACTATCTCTCTGTTCATGGTCACAATATATTTACTCTTTCTGGTCATTTCTACCCAGTTGTCTGGTGCCTGACAATCTCTGTGATATCTGACTGTGGTTTCTTGATTATTGTAATAGTTGTTGGAAACATTATTTCCCTGCTGGTTCATGGTTGTGATAACGCATTGAACTTCTTCGGCCACCGGGTGACCGCTACGCAACAGGAAGATATTTTCGGATAATTTCCTGCTGCTATTGTTGATGGAAAAATAGCTGATGGCTTCTTTTCCAACCAGAATTGAAATCTGCTCATCAGCTTTACGTGAAACAGGTTTTATCAAGGGCGTCAGTGAATCTATTTTCACATTCAGAGCTTTTTCCGTCTCGCTGGTCATATAGAGAGAAATCTGACCTAAATTGATAGTGCGTAGTGTATTTGCTGTCGCATAGTTATAAATGACGAGGGCTAGTGAAGTCAGCGAGACCAGCAGCAATGCAAACAGCAAAATACGCTTTGGGCTGAAATATCGGTCATATTTGCGGCGAGTATATTGCCGCCTGGCTTGAGGTGCAGGGGAAGGCGTCGACGCTTGAATTTCTTCCGCTGGTGCTGGCTCTTCACTTTCCCCAGCGAGCTCAATCGGAGCACAAAACATATAGCCAACCCGTGGAATGGTATCGATCGCATCCATTAAGCCGAAGGATTCCAGCTTTCTTCTCAACGAGAGTATCTGCCGGTTCAAATTGGTATCGGTATTGTCCTGATTTGGCCACAAGGCATCCTGCAGTTTGCTTCTTGGAATGACAGTGCCTGCCTCATCACACAGCATTTCGAGTAGCTCGGCTTCCTTGTTGCTGAGCTTGATGTCCTTGTCCCCTTTCGAGATTCGGAATATTGCAGCGGAGAAAAAGATATCCTCTGCAATTTTATAAATTCTGTTACTCATGTGTGACTCGTCTTACTGCCAAGGAGAGCATTTTACCACCACGCAGTCTTTGTTCAAATAATGATAAATCGTCAATTTCTTTTATTATCATATGGTTAGCTTTCCTACTAAATGCATGGTGGAGGGTATGGTACTACAGCCAATTAATTTGGTTCAAAAAATGTGCAAAAAAAGGCCGTTTATGTAATCGTTCTCACTTATTCAGACTGAGGAGGAGGATTTTGATACCACCAGCATTTTATTTTGAGCCATATGTGTATTTGGATGGCCCCGTGGCGTCACTTTTTGTCGCATGAATAATTATTGCGACCTAATGATATTCTGAAATTGTTTCCGCTGTGGCTTGAGATTACCGCCAAGATCGGGCCAGGGGAGCCAGTGGTCGGGCACCATAAAGCCGGGCAGGGTGCTGCGGATCCAGGCAGCCAGTTCGGAGTCGGGAACCGGCTCGCCGTGCCAGTCGATAAAGGCGGCGGGGCGTTGCCCCCACTCGTCGCTCGGTACCGGCACCACCAGCGCCTGGGCGACAGCGGGATGATCTACCAGTCGCTGCTCTATGGTTTCGGGCTGGATGTTTTCGCCACCCGAGATAAAGAGGTTATCGAGCCGTCCCTCTACCAGCAGCTCCCCTGCCGCAGTGAACCTCCCCTTGTCGCGAGTATGAAACCAGCCTTCGCCATCGAGGGGCAGATCCAGCTCGCTAGCCCGGTAGTAACCGGCAAACAGGGTGGCGCCGCGCACGCAGATCTCCTGCTCCCTGATGCACACTTCCCGTCCCGGTAGCGGTTTGCCAACTACGCCTGCATCGCCGGGGATAGCGGTACAGACCTGGCTCCCCATCTCGGAGAGACCATAACTCACCTTGGGTTCGAGCCCCATGGCGCAGAGGCGGCTCACCAGCGGCTGCGGGATGGCGGCACCGCCGAGCAGCAACTCGCGCAGGCGGGTACGGGTGGGATCAAAGCCCTCTGCCAGCAGGCGCCAGAGTTGGGTAGGCACCAGAGACAAGTGAGTGATGGGTTGGCACTCCAGCCGCTCCTTGAGGGGGCGTTCACGTTGATCCAGTACCAGAGTCGCACCCGCCAGAAAGACCCGAAACAGGATGGCGTAGCCGCCCACATGGAACAGCGGCAGGGAGAGCAGCCAGCCGCAGGCCTCATCGAGGGGGATGAGGGTGGCAGAGCCGCGCGCAGAGGCCAGGTGGTTGCAGAGCCGGTGCACCACCGCTTTCGGCGTGCCGCTGGAACCGGAGGTGAGGATCATGTTATTGAGCTGGGTCGATTCCAGCGGCCACGCTTCCTCGCTTGCTGGCAGTTCGCGCGCGAAGTCGAGGCACAAGGGCTGCCAGTTGCCTGCCGGGATCTCCCCTGCCGACCAGAAGGCATCGGCATCGAGTTGTAACGCCAGCTCGCGCTGCTTTTCGAGAGGAAAGGCGGGGTTGAGCGGGCAGAACACCACGCTGCTGCGCACGCAGGCCCACGCCAGCAGCACATCTTCCAGCGCACCGCGCACCACCGCAGCCAGATGATCGCCACGATGCACTCCGGCTTGTTCCAGCTGTTGGCACAGGCTGTTGAGGCGGGCATCGAGCTGGCGGTAACTGAGAGGCGAGGCGGTGTGGATGGCAATGCGGTTCGGGGCTGAGATTGCCCGGTGGCGTACCGGGCAAGGTGTCTGTGCGGGTGAACGGGAGGGGTCAATCACGTTAATACAGTTGCTCCAGTCGACTCAGATCCGGTTTGCCATCTTCCCCCAGCAGATTGCCCGCCATCCAGCGGCGGGTATCCAGCCCCGGAGCCTGTTCGGGAGCCCATTCGCCCGCCAGATGAAAGAGCTGGTTCAGGCCCAGATCCGATTCGAAGCAGGAGGAGATGATCACCTTGAGCCGCAGTTCGCGGGCGCGGGCGATCAGCGCTTCGCAGTTGGCGAGTGAACCGAGCAGGGTAGGCTTGAGCACCAGCGCGCGCAGTTGCGGGATCGGCTCCCACGGCTTGCCTTGTGCCAGCAGTTCGTCCAGCGCCACCGGCATGCCGGTGCGGTTGGCGACAAAGGCGATGTCGGCAAAGTCGGCGCAGGGGTCTTCCAGATACTCGATGCGATTCGGGTCGAGGTGGCCGCAGAAGGTCCACGCCTCCTCGCGAGTCCAGCCCTGGTTGGCGTCCAGCACCAGCTTGAGGGAGGGGAGGCGGTCGCACAGCAGGCGGATCAGCGCCAGCTCGTCACGCATCGGGTAGCGTGCCACCTTCAGCTTGGCCTTGCCGGGCGTGCGGTGCAGCCACTCTTTCCAGTTGCGCAGCAGCTCTTGGGGGGAGCCTTGAATGAGGGGATAGGGCTCCGGCAGCGGGTTGCTCTGTTCGGGCCATGTCCGGCGCGCGCAGTCGAGGCCAAATTGCACCGACGGCAGCACGGGGTTCGGGGTGTCACCGGCGGCCAAGGCCGCCAGCGTGGCAAGGGCTTCTGCCTCTGCCTGTTGCAGGCTCTCTTTCGAGAAGCCGGGTAGGGGGGCGATTTCCCCCCAGCCGTCGTTGATGCGCACCAACAGCCCCTCTCGCGCCACCTCCACCTTGCCGTGAAAGGTCAGTGGCTGGGTAAAAGGCAGTTGATAGCGATACAGGGCTAGTGTCATCAGGGGTTCCGCTTGTATTTGGAGAAGTCGGGGCG
Source organism: Aeromonas sp. 97A (assembly GCF_051919185.1). Classification (NCBI taxonomy): domain Bacteria; kingdom Pseudomonadati; phylum Pseudomonadota; class Gammaproteobacteria; order Aeromonadales; family Aeromonadaceae; genus Aeromonas; species Aeromonas sp. 97A. The sequence continues at coordinate 4,302,658 of NZ_JBQBFF010000001.1, forward strand.
ACGCTTTTCGTTGAAGGCGTTGCGGCCTTCCTGACCCTCTTCGGTCATGTAGAACAGCATGGTGGCATTGCCCGCCAGCTCCTGCAAGCCCGCCTGACCATCACAGTCAGCGTTGAGGGCGGCTTTCAGGCAGCGCAGCGCCATCGGGCTGTTTTGCAGCATTTCGCGGCACCAGCGCACTGTTTCTCGCTCCAGTTCGGCCAATGGCACGACAGTGTTGACCAGCCCCATGTCGAGGGCTTGCTGGGCATCGTACATGCGGCAGAGGAACCAGATCTCGCGGGCTTTCTTCTGGCCGACGATACGAGCCATGTAGGAAGCCCCCCAACCGCCGTCGAAGGAGCCCACTTTCGGGCCGGTCTGGCCAAACTGGGCGTTGTCGGCGGCAATGGTCAGGTCACACATCATGTGCAGCACGTGGCCGCCACCGACCGCGTAACCGGCCACCATGGCAACCACAGGTTTCGGACAGGTGCGGATGTCGCGCTGGAAGTCGAGCACGTTGAGGTGGTGAGTCCCCTCGTCATCGCGGTATCCACCGTAGTCGCCACGGATCTTCTGGTCGCCACCGGCGCAGAAGGCTTTCTCGCCAAAACCGGTCAGGATGATGGTGCCGATCTGATCGTCATAACGGGCATCGGCCAGCGCCTGCAGCATCTCTTTGACGGTGCGGGGGCGGAAGGCGTTGCGCACCTGGGGACGGTTGATAGTGATCTTGGCAATGCCATCGTTGGACTTGTGATAGAGGATGTCCTCGTAACCGGCGGAGCAATCTTGCCATTCAACAGGTGCATACAGTTCAGCTTCCGTCATTGCTTCAATCATGACTCGTCTCTTCTTGTTGGTTGACCCACTCCGCGAGGAGTCGGGCAAAGTTATCAGGCTGATGGGCGTGCAGATTATGGCCACCATCCAGCACCAAGTGGTTGATTCTGCGATCCTGGTTCGCCAGCTGGCAAGCCAGCTGATGGAATTTGTGATCCCGCTTGCCACTCACATAAGTAACCGGCAGCTGGCTCGCCATGAGCCAAGGGGCGAGATCCGGCTGCTTGCCTAGCGAAGTGGCGCGTAGCATGGTGGCGATGCTCTGACCGTCGTTGCCAAGGCGGCGGGCGATCTGGCGGGCCCGGGCCGCATCGTCAAGATCGGCAAACACCCCTTGCCGATACCAGTCTGCCAGCACGTCAGCCAGGGGCTCACGCTCAAAGCGCCGCGCCCACTGTTCATCGTGCTGGATGCGGGCGGCCCGTTCACTGGCCGGTAACCCCGGGTGGCAGTTCTCCAGCAACAGCCCCCGCAGCCCGGCGGGCTCGCGGCTGGCGTGATAGAGGGCCAGTCGTCCGCCCAGCGAGTAACCGACCAGCAGGTAGCGTTCAATGTTGCGGCTTGCCAGCTCGGCTACCAGCCACTGGTGGTTCTGCTCAAAGTCGCTGACGTTGAGATCGCGATACTGGCCGTGACCCGGCAGATCGAGGGCGATGCAGCGGATGGCGGGCAGCCGGTCGATCACCGGTTGCCAGTCGCCGCTATCCCCCAGCAGGCCGTGCAGCAACACCAGCGGCACATTGGCATCTTTATTTGCCACGGATGGCGGCCCCCAGCGCCTTGAGATCATCGGCTACCTGCTCGCTCGGTACCCGGATCTCGATCAAGGTAACGCCATGTTGGAGGGCGGCGCGGTAATCGCGTTCGAACTCGGGCAGGGTGGTCGGCGCCCGATAGGCGAGGCCAAACATGGCGGCAGCATGTTCAAAGCTGAGGCCGTGGGGCAGCCGGTAGTAGCTCTCCAGCAGCTCCCCTTCGGTGGGCACCGGCAACATACGAAAGATGCTGCCGCCATCGTTGTTGAGCAGGATCACCACCAGCGGTCGGCTCGCCTTGCTGAGCAGGGCGAGGCTGTTGAGATCGTGCAGGGCGCTGAGATCCCCAAGCAGCAGGGTGGTGGGCTCATCACTGCCCGGCTCTATCGATTGGGCAAACCCGTAGGCGGTGGCGATGAGGCCATCGATGCCGGAGGCGCCACGGTTGGTCATCACCCGGCTCGGCCCCTTGCCCGTTTCGCCGAGCATATCCATCAGTCGGGCTGGCATGCTGTTGCCGACAAACAGTTGCCCTTCGATCAGGCGGTTGAGGCGATGGCAGACCCCAAGCTCGGAGAAGTGCTCGCAGGCGGCGGCGATCTGCTGGCTGGCGTTGTGTTGCAGCTCGGCCAATGTGTGCCAGGGGGACTGAGCGGTGGTGACCGGATGGGCCGCGGCAAAGGCGCTGGCACTGCAGAGCAGCCGGTTGCGCAGCCGGTAGTCGGGATCTAACCGCGCCGGTTGCGGATCCACCAGCCAGTAATCCTGCCATGAATGGTGCTTGATGAACTGGCCGAGCCGCTTGGAGACAAGCCGCGCGCCAAATTGCAGCAGCACCTCGGCGCGGCCCAGCTCAGCGACGAATTCAGGGTCGTTGAGCGCCAGATCCATGTGGATGAGGTTGCGGCTATCGAAGCGGATCTGGCTCTGCAGGTCCGCCAGCAGCGGCCAGCCGAGTTGCTCTGCCAGTTCGGCGACCACCTGTGCCTGTTCGGGGTCAGTGATCCTGCCGGCGACAATAATGCCGCGCTGTTGCCGAAAGGTTTCCCACTCCGCTTGGGGTGGGCAGGTCGGCGCGCTTTGCTGCCACGGGCTCCAGGGCTTGTGCGAGCCGAGCCAGTCACCGAGGGGGGCCAGATAGTCGGAGAAATCCTGATAGTGCTCGCCCGGGTAGAGGGGCTCGGGGTACATGCAGTTGAAGTGCACCACCCCGGGGGTGAGCGCCTGTTTGGCCAGCGCCTGATCCACCGAGCTCAGCACAAACGCCGCCGGAATGGTCGGGGTGGGGCTCGGCAGGTTCTGTTGATAGACGGGGTAGTGGCCGAAGATCCCCTGCTGGTCGATCGCCTGATTGGCGCCGTTGTCGATCAGTTCGTGAGGACGATCGGCGGAGAGAATAATCAGCGGCACGCCGGTGAGCTGGGCCTCTGCCACGGCGGGCCAGAGGTTGGCTACCGCGGTGCCCGAGGTCATGATCACCGCCACCGGCCGGTTGCTCCCCTTGGCCAGCCCGAGCGCCATAAAGCCGAGGCCGCGCTCGTCAAAGTGCAAGTGACGACGAAAGCCCTGATGGGCGGCGGCGGCCATGGTCAGCGGCGCGGAGCGGGAGCCGGGGGCCAGCGCGATGTCGCGCACCCCGAGGCGAAAGAGCTCCTCCAGCAAGAGGGAGGACCAGACGTGGTTGAAGGTGGCGTGCTGGCTCGAAAACGGGGGGCAGGCAAACTCTTCGCTGGCAGGCTCTTTACGGGTGGGCATAGGGGCTCTCGTAGCGTGAAAAGGGTGAATGACTATCCCAGCAGGGAGAGCACATTGGCGATCTTGTTGTCGAGCTCGGCCCACTCTGCGGCAGGCTCGGAACCGGCGACGATGCCGGCACCTGCAAACAGGGTGACGCTGCCGGGCTGGATGCGGGCGCTGCGGATGGCGACCGAAAACTCCGAGGTCTCCCGGCTCAGCATGCCGCAGGCGCCGGCGTACCAGCCGCGCTCGTAGGGTTCGAACTCGCGGATAAAGGCGAGCGCCGCCTCGCGCGGCGCACCGCCCACCGCCGGAGTCGGGTGGAGGGCGTCGAGCAGTTGCCAGTCACAGACGCCGGGTTTTAGCTCGGCTTCGATATCGCACTTGAGGTGTTGCAGCAGCCGCAGTTTGAGAATGCGCGGCTCGGTCAGGGTGGCATCGTGGGCCAGCGGCGCCAGTCGGCTCAGGATGTCGGCGTGAACCAGCCGGTTCTCCAGCCGGTTTTTGCTGTCGGTGAGCAGCTCGGTGGCCAGCGCTTCATCGGTCGCCTCGTCGCCGGAGCGGCGAATGGTGCCCGCCAGCGCCTCGGTAAAAAGGTGGCGCTCCTCGCGGCGGTAGAGCCGCTCGGGGGAGCAGGCGATAAAGGCTTGCTCTGGAGAGAATTGGAAACCGAAGTGGAAGCAGTCCTGGGCGTGGCGGGCCCACTGGTCGAGCATGGCCCAGGGATTGATATCCGCATCATGGTTCGGACTGGTCAGCACGCTCTCCCGCGATAGCACCACCTTGGGAGTGTGGGCCTGAAAATCGGGGGCGGTGACGCGCTCCACCAGCGTCTGCCACTGGGCGGGGCCGGGGCAATCCTGTCGCTGCCAGGGCTGCTTTTGCAGGGCGGGCAGCGGGGCTTCCGGGCGCAGGGCATCGAGGGCGGCTTCGGCCGCCTGCAGTTCGGCCTCGAGATTGTTTTCATCCAGCCATAGGTTGAGGCAGAGACTGACGCACTCACCACGGCGCACCAGCTCGATACGGGGCAGCACGAAACGGCAGGGGCCAAATCCTTGCCAGCCGGATTGGGCCGGATCGAACGCCAGTCCGCCATAGTAGCGAGGGCTGTCGTCATGATGCTGGTTGGCTGTGTTAGTGCACACCTGCTTGATGGCGTGCGGTTCGGTCAGTTCATGGATGGCGCCTAGCGCGACATACTCGGGACGAGCTTCTCCACGGGCCTGCCAGTAGATGCGGGGATAGAGGGTTTGCGCCGCGAGCCAGCCCAGAAAGGAGCGGATTTCGATCGCCACTCGCAACCGTACGAAGCCGCTGACGTTGCTGTGACGCAGGGCGTCCAGTTGTTGCTTGATATGGGTCTGAGCCAACATGGATTCTTGTCTGAGCCGGGTAGTAACGAGCGATCCGGTAGCTGGATGCCGTAGGTTTATGCCAAAGGGCGATGATTTCCTATATATTATCTGCCCATTCGTCCATGTAAATCGCCCGCGGGAGCTTCACTCTCCGGGGCCAAGTATACCCAAATCCGGTTCGATAACCCTTAACACGATCAATATCCGATTGTTTGGCCATCACAAAATGACAAATACCTTCTCTGTTTGGTTGCTGGCGGCGCGTTTGCGAACACTGCCGCTCGCCTGCTCTTCCATCCTGCTGGGCTCGGGGCTGGCTGCCAGTCGTGGCGCCTTCGATGGCACCATCATGGCGCTCTCCCTGCTGACCGCCATCCTGCTGCAGATCCTCTCCAATCTGGCCAACGATTACGGCGATGCGGTCTCCGGCGCCGACAACGGTGAGCGGATCGGCCCGCAGCGGGCGGTGGTCTCCGGTCTTATCACCAAAAAGCAGATGTGCGTGGCGATGGGGCTGACCGCGCTGGCGGCGGTGGCCAGTGGCCTGCTGCTGCTCGGCTGCGCCTTCGGCGGCCAGTGGCTGCAGATTTTGGCATTTGTGGTGCTGGGTGGTGCAGCCATCGTCGCGGCGGTGACCTACACCGTCGGCAAGACTCCTTACGGCTATCGCGGGTTTGGCGATATCTCTGTGTTCCTCTTCTTTGGCCTGCTGGGGGTGCTCGGCTCCTACTACCTCTTCACCAAGACGCTGGAGTGGGATCTGCTATTGCCTGCCACCGCATGTGGTCTGCTGGCCACCGCCGTGCTCAATATCAACAATGTGCGCGATATCGAGACCGACGCCGCCAGTGGCAAGATCACTCTGGCGGTACGCCTTGGCCGCAACCGGGCCATCGCTTATCACTGGGTACTGTTGGGGGCGGCGCTGCTGGCGACCATCGTCTTTATCCTGATCCAGCCCGCCAGTTTCTGGCCGTGGATCTTCCTGCCCGCCATGAAGCCCCTCAGCGATGCGGCGCGCACCTTGCGCGAAAGCTACGATGGCGAGGTGCTGACTGGTTCCCTCAAGAAGACCGCCATCAGCGCGTTTCTGTTCAGCCTTCTGCTCTCCATCGGGTTGGCGCTCTCCTGACCGCTGGTCGCAGCTCGCCAAGGCGAACAATGAAAAGGGCTCCCGAGATGGGAGCCCTTTTTGGTTTTGGCGGGTTTAGCTGGCTCGAGCCACTTTGAGTGTACGGCGGGAGAAGAGCAGGGTATCCAGTAGCCAGATGGCGACCATGGAGGCGCCGACCTGCGGGAAGGCGATCCCCAGCAAAATGAGCAGGGCGATGGCACCGCGCATCGGCGGGAGTTTGGCAGGCAGCGGCGGTGCGGCGAGACGGCCCTGCGGGCGGCGGCACCACCAGATCCAGAGGCCGCTCACGGCACTGGCCAGCACCATCAGGCAGATGAGCAGCATGGCGAGCTGATGGGGCCAGCCGTAGAGCTTGCCCATGTGCAGCATGACGCCACTCTCCACCGTTTTGGCGACCAGGCCGTAATCCTGCCAGCGCACATCGGCCAGCACCTTGCCACTGTATTGATCGATATGCAGGGTGGCATCGTTGCGCGGATCATCGGCAAAGATCGCGATGGTATAGACACCGGTGGTGCCGACCGGCGGGGTGATGCTGTAGCCCGGACTCACTTTTCGGGCTGTGGCGATATCCACCACCTGTTGCAGCGGGATCCGTTGGCTGGCCATCACCACTCCCTTGTGCTCGCCGTGGTTCATGGCGCCGTGATCGTGCCCCTCATCAACCGGTTGCGAGCTGGGCATGGGAGTGTTCTCCACCGCCCAGGGAACGGTCTGCTCGTGTGCCTGATTGAGGTTGCGGGCCAGCGGCGCCGATTTGGGCACCTCGTTCCACATGGCGGCGGGGAAGCGGTTCCAGACCGCGGCAAACTGATCGCCCCAGAAACCGGTCCAGGTCATGCCGCTCAGCAGCAATAGCAACAGGAAACCGGCGCCCCAGAAGCCGACCACGGCGTGCAGATCGCGCCACCAGAGGCGGCCACGCTGGCTGACTCTGGGCCAGAGGATGCCGCCCACCCCGGGCCCCTTGCGTGGCCACCAGAGGTAGAGACCACTCAGCAGCAGCACCAGCCCCCAGCCTGCGGCCAGCTCGATCAGCCTATCCCCCGTGGTGCCGAGCAGCAGGTCGGCGTGCAGGGAGCGAGCCACCGCTTGCAGATTCCACTTGTTGTCCATGGTGCCGAGCAGGGCGCCGCTGGCGGGATCCATAAACAGGGTCAGTTCCTGTTCACCCCGATTGACGATGAACTGAGCGCTCAGGTCGGGAGCGGCAGGCGGCAGGTACTTACGCAGGCTGGCATCCGGCATGGTCATCATCGCCTTGGCCAGCAGCTGGTCGGCACTCAGGGTCTGGCTGGCGGGGGCGACCTTCATCAGCTCGGGGTACATCAGGTTGTCGAGCTGGGGTTTGAACAGATAGACGATCCCGGTCAGTGACAGCAGGATCAGGAAAGGGGCGACAAAGAGACCGGCGTAGAAGTGCCAGCGCCAGATCCGTTGGTAATGACTCGAGTCCCTGTTTTTCATTGCACATCCTTGTTGGGGTGCCAAACCTTTCGGCAGGTGGAATGTTTGTGGCGGCGCGGATAATAGCAGTAACGTTTCGTTAACTGCAATCGCACATCTTGAGATCGATTCAGTGCGGGATGTGGGTAACATGAGGTGCCGACGGTTTGCTGGATAGGATGACCACGCTTTGGGGAAAGCCTGTTTGCTGCTGGACTTTTCCTTATAAATTATTACCTTGTGGTAACAATTTGCAGGCGATGGTGGTGGTAACGGAATGGGAGCAGTCATGCAGCCACATGGGCAATTCGACATGGAGCGCAGGGGCCAGATGCTGATCTGCCGCCCGAGTGGCCCCTTCAATCTGGCAGGTGCCATGGCCTATGAGGCGCGCTTTCGTCACGAACTGGCCGGTCTGATGGATGGCCCCTGGGGGATTGTCGAGGTCGCGACCGAGTTTGAAGCGGCCGGGCCCGAGGTGCTGGCCCGTTTTCGTCGCCAGTTTGGCTGGTGTGCCGAGAGTGGCTGTCAGTTTCTGGCGGTGGTCTTCGTGGGGGGCTTCAAGCGCTATCTGGCGGATAACATCTTCAAGGGATTGCCCTTTCGGGCGGTACGTTACTTTGAGCAGGAGGCTGCGGCCATCCAGTGGCTGGGGGAGCAGCTCAACACCGCTCCCTGTGAATCTGCGAGCGCTTGACAACCCCGCTCCCCGCGTGGACGGGCTTCACTCCAGCTTGATAAACCACTTGTCCCGCTCGTCAACGCAGTCGGGTTCACCCATTTCGAATTCGCGGCAGATCAGCGGTCGCACCTCGTAGATACGGCACATCATGGTGTTGCGGTCGAGCGCCGCACACCAGCCATCGTCCAGCCGGCGCATGACCGGTATCTCGCCATCCCGTTCCAGTACATAACGGTCCGGCACGCCGGTATCGGTAAAGAGCATCACTTCGAGGCGGCAGCAGCAGGCTTCGCAGTTCTGGCAGCTCACATCGGTTTGGATTGCTTGGGTCATGGTGCCTGTCTTGCCGCATGGCGGCATCGGAGATATGAAACAGGCGCCTGTCAGGCGCCTGTGGTCTGGCTAACGGCTTGCAAAAAACCTTAGCCCAGTTTGCGGGCGCGGTAGCTGCGACCCTTGATCTTGCCTTCCTGCAACCGCTTGAGGGCGGCGCTCGCCACGCTGCGCTTCACGGCGACGTAGGAGTACTGCTCGGAGATCTGGATCTTGCCCACATCGGCGCCGGCAATGCCGCCTTCACCGGTCAGGGCACCCAGAATGTCACCGGCCCGCACCTTGGTCTTGCGGCCTGCATCGATGGAGAGGGTCACCATCTGCGGGGCGATCGGCTTGATGTCGCGGCCGATGCTGTCGAGATCACCCAGCGGCATCGGAGCCTGCTGGTACTCTTCGATAAAGTTGACGCGCTGAGCTTCGTTCGGTTGATAGAGGCTCAGAGCCAGACCCTGCTGGCCGGCACGACCGGTACGGCCGATGCGGTGCACGTGCACTTCCGGATCGTAGGTCAGCTCGTAGTTGATGACGGCGCCCAGCTCCTTGATGTCGAGGCCGCGGGCCGCCACATCGGTGGCCACCAGAATGGTGGCGCTGCCGTTGGCAAAGCGCACCAGCACCTGATCCCGCTCGCGCTGTTCCAGATCGCCATTCAGCGCCAGCGCCGAGAAGCCCTTGGCGGCCAGATGGTCGGCCACGTCGTTACAGGCGCGCTTGGTGTTGCAGAACACCACGCAGGAGCTTGGCTGGTAGTGACTCAGCAGCCAGGTGAGGGCGTCGAGGCGCTGACCGGCCGGCACTTCATAGAGCTTCTGTTCGATGGCGCTCCCCTCGTGCAGGGACTCCACGCTCACCTCGACCGGATTGCGCTGCACGCCGCGGCTCATCTGGGCGATCCCTTCCGGATAGGTCGCGGAGAAGAGCAGGGTCTGACGCTGCTGGGGGGCATAGCTGATGACCCGGTTGATATCTTCGCCAAAGCCCATGTCCAGCATGCGATCCGCTTCATCCAGCACCAGCGTCTTGAGGCCGGATAGCTCCAGCGTGCCTTGCTCCAGATGCTTGAGAATACGACCCGGGGTGCCGACGGCAATGTGGGCACCAAAGCTCAGGGTGGCGGACTGAGGTGCGGTCGGGGTGCCGCCGCACAGGGTGACCAGCTTGACGTTGGGCAGGGCACGCGCCAGACGACGGATCTCCTGAGCCACCTGATCCGCCAGTTCGCGGGTCGGGCAGAGCACCAGCGCCTGCACTTCGAGGCGGTTGACGTTGAGCTTGGCCAGCAGGCCGAGGCCGAAGGCGGCGGTCTTGCCGCTGCCGGTTTTTGCTTTGGCGATCAGGTCTTTGCCATCGAGCACCAGGGGCAGGCTCTGGGCCTGGATCGGGGTCATCTGCAGGTAACCCAGGCTGGTGAGGTTCTCTTGCAGGGCGGGGGAGAGATTGAGGCTGCTAAATTCGCTGTTGTTCACAAAAGGACTCTATTTCGGAGAAAACGGGGATGCGCGAGCGCTAAGGCCGCGCATCATACCAGAATGTGGCACCGGATGTGGCGGATTTTTGAACGGCTGGCCACGAGGGGCCATTAAAGGTTCATTTGTTGCCAAACCGATCGCGGGCGAGCACTGACAATGTAATAAGGACTATTTTTCAAACACACATCTAATTATTTATCGCGGATAAACGTTTTCTATTTTCAGTGTTTTAATATAATGACTGGAAAATATTCCACGAGTAGTTATTGCGCCATAGGGAATGTTGCGAAAATGCTGATTAAATATTTTTAAAGAATATGAAAACGGCGCCACCATTACTCAACATTATGTTTTAAAAGGATTTATGTTATCTGTGTTGCGCGATTAATATCAGTTCATTGCACAATTAATTTAAAAACGTTTGTATTATCCTGCCTCCATAATATTGCGCGGGATTGTGATGGCTATCTGATTTTTAAATGTGCAAATGTCTATGATGGCGCCGGTCAAAAATTACAATTTACTCAGGTGCTACAGGTATGGAATACGTTCACTTTGTGCTCGGACTGGTGATGGTCCTCGCTCTCTCTCTGCTGGCTAACCGCCACAACTGGAAACAGATCAAACTGCGTTATATCGGCCAACTGCTGGTGGTCGAACTGGCGCTGGCCTGGTTCATGCTGAACTCCGAAGTGGGTCTGGCGGTGGTGGGGGGCTTCGCGGCCGGCTTCACCAAGTTGATGGAGTTTGCCAAACAGGGTACCGACTTCGTGTTCGGTGGTCTGGTCAACGAAGGGGCCTTCTCCTTCTTCCTGATGGTGCTGATGCCCATCGTCTTCATCTCCGTGCTGATCGGTATTCTGCAGTACATCCGCCTGCTGCCGCTGGTGATCCGCGGTATCGGTACCGTGCTGGCCAAGATCAACGGCATGGGCAAGCTGGAGTCTTTCAACGCCATCAGCTCGATGATCGTCGGCCAATCCGAGAACTTCATCGCCCTCAAGAACATCCTGCCGCACCTGAACGAGAAGCAGATGTACACCCTGGCGGCGACGGCCATGTCTACCGTCTCAATGTCCATCGTCGGTGCCTACATGCAGCTGATCGAGCCGCGCTACGTGGTTGCCGCGCTGGTGCTCAACATGTTCAGTACCTTCGTTGTGCTGTCGCTGATCAACCCCTACGAGCCGGATAACTCCGTGACCGACATCAAGGCCATTGCCGAAGGTGACGAGCACCACACGCCGAAGAAAGAGAACTTCTTCGAGATGCTGGGCGAATACATCATGGCCGGTTTCACCGTTGCCGTGATCGTGGGTGCCATGCTGGTGGGCTTCATCGCTCTGATCGCCCTCATCAACTACCTGTTCGAGATGGCATTTGGCGTGAACTTCCAGTTCGTCATGGGCTACCTCTTCTACCCGATCGCCTGGATCCTGGGTATCCCGAGTGGTGAAGCGCTGCAAGCGGGCTCCATCATGGCGACCAAGCTGGTGACCAACGAGTTCGTGGCGATGATGGATCTGGGCAAGGTGGCTGCCGAGCTCTCTCCGCGCACCGTCGGCATCCTCTCCATCTTCATGGTCTCTTTCGCCAACTTCAGCTCCATCGGCATCATCGCCGGTGCGGTAAAAGCGCTGAACGAAGAGAAGGGCAACATGGTTTCCCGCTTCGGCCTGAAGCTGGTCTACGGTTCTACCCTGGTCAGCCTGCTCTCTGCCGTTATCGCAGGCATCATGATCTGATCCTCTGGCGGCACCCGCCACGGTTTGAGCCCCTGACCTCGTCAGGGGCTCTTTTGTTTCTGGCTCACAGCCGCCAGCCGCACCACCAGCCGGCGGCCAGCAAGGTGAGGGTGCAAAAGCCGGTTTCGATGGCACCGCCGCTGCGCAGCGGCCAGCCCGGCAGGCGGTAACGGCGCTTGATGGGCCAGAAGAGAGGAATGCCCGCCGGGGTGAGCCAGTCCCCCAGCAGATGGCTGAGGTAGCCGACGATCAGGGCATCCTTGACCCCCATGGGCAGAGTGCCCGGCGGCAGACTCTGGTTCAGCCCCCAGACAGCGGCGGCGACTGCCAGCAGACTGTGGGTGAAGCCGCGATGGCCGAACAGCCGCGACAGAGGTTTCGAGATCCACGGCAGGCGCTGCCCCAGCACCGATTTGGGGTGGTCGAGGTCGGGCAACAGGGCGCTGGCCAGCGCGGCAGGGATGGTCTGCCACAGGCTGGCATCGGCCAGCGCCGGAGTGAGCTGCAGTTTGTGGGCGATCAGGGTGCAGGTAACGGAGAAGAGCAGGTGCCCTTGGGCGGTCATGATGATTACGGCGTGGACAAGATGGCGGCGCATCTTACCAGCCTGACGGTTGTGGTCAGCTCTTATTTTAAAAATCAGGATGTTACGGCGAAAAAGCGCCCATATTGGGCGCCTTTAGGGTCTCTTTACAGCTTGCCTTTGACCAGCCACTTGTCGAGGGCATTGGCAAAACGCTGTTTGTCAGCGGCATTGAAGGGGGCCGGGCCGCCGGTCTGCACGCCAGCCGAGCGCAGCTCTTCCATAAAGTTGCGCATGCCGAGCCGCGCCTTGATGGTCTCGCGGGTGTAGATCTCGCCGCGGGGATTGAGTGCCTCGCCGCCAGCATCGATCACCCAGGAGGCGAGGGGAATATCGCCGGTGATCACCAGATCGCCGGGCTGAACCTGCTGGGCGATGACATGGTCTGCCACATCGAATCCCTTTTCCACCTGCTGGGTTTTGATGAAGGGCGAGGGGGGCACCCGCAATCCCTGATTGGCCACCAGGGTGGTGACGACCTGGGCGCGGTGGGCGGCGCGGTAGAGGATCTCCTTGACCGGAATGGGGCAGGCATCGGCATCAACCCAGATGGGCATGGCATGTTTTCCTGTAGTGAAAGCGGATAAAAAACGAGAGCGGCCATGTTAACACAGGCCTCCCTTCCCGGCGCGGGGCTGAGTCGGCCCAACCTTTGGTATAAGCTGGGGCCAGCACATGAAACGAGAAGGAGACGAGATGGATCGGGTGCCCGGTGAAGTGATTTATGCCCTGACCCTGGATGGCAAGGGTGGCATGGCGCCGCTGACGGCGGGAAGCGAGATCCCGGGGGATCGCCCCGGCTGGCTGCATCTGGATTACGGCCATCCCGATTCGGCGCGCTGGTTGCTGCAAACCCCGCTGTTGGGTGAGGCGGCCAAGGAGTCGCTGCTCGGCCAGAGCAATCGTCCCAAGCTGGTGCGGATGGGGGAGACGGTGCTGCTGATCCTGCGTGGCATCAACCACAACAAGGATCACCGGCCCGAGGAGATGGTGGCGCTGCGCATCTTCATCACCCCGGATCTCATCATCAGCAGCCGTCGTCGCCCGCTGCTCTCCGAGCAGGATGTGTTCAACCAGCTCAAGCTGGGGGGCGGCGCTGATAGCCCAGCCGACTGGCTGGTGGAGATCTGTGATGCCCTGACCGATCGGGCGGGGGAGTTTGTCGAGGAGCTGCACGACAAGATCCTCGATCTGGAGGAGATGGTGCTAATGCGCGACCTGCCCGCCAATGGCCGCTTGGCGCTGATCCGCAAGCAGCTCATCATGATCCGCCGCTACCTCTCCCCCCAGCGGGATCTGGTGGCGCGCCTCGCCAACGAGAAGATCAGCTGGCTGGATGAGGATGACCGCCGTCGTCTGCTCGATATCGCCGACCGGCTGCGGCGCTGGCTCGATGACCTCGATGCCGGGGTGGCGCGCACCGCTGTGCTGGCAGACGAGATCAACAATCTGATGGCGGAGGCGACCAACCGCCGCGCCTACCAGATGTCGGTGATGGCACTGCTCTTTTTACCTGCCAGCTTCCTGACCGGTCTGTTTGGCATCAACCTCGGCGGTATCCCCGGGGCCGAGAATCCGACTGCCTTCTGGGTCTTCTGTGGTTCGCTGGTGGCGCTGGCAAGCGGGCTGGCTATCTGGCTCAAACATCGGCGCTGGTGGTAAGGAGGCATAACCCATGTGGCAATCAATTGGCCTGACCTTGCTGCTGTTGCTGGGTCATACCCTGATCCGGCGGCTTATTCACAAGAGTCTGCTGGCGCTCGGCCAGAGCAGGCAGGTGAGCGAGAACCGGGTGCTCTACGTGGCCCATGTGTTCCACTTCCTGCTCGGCTGCGCCACCCTGCTGGTGCTGGCCGGGGTGTGGGGGCTCGACTTCTCCCGACTGGTGGTGCTCGCCTCCTCCTTCTTTGCAGTATTGGGGGTCGCCATGGTCGCCCAGTGGTCGATCCTCTCCAACATCACCGCCAGCATCACCATCTTCTTCGCCTTCCCCTACAAGATTGGCGACCGGATCCGTATCCTCGACAAGGATGATTCGGTCACCGGCGTCATCACCGAGATCGGCCTCTTCTATGTGCGGGTGCGTGATGACAACGGCGATCTGGTCACCTATCCGGCCAACCTGATCCTGCAAAAGCCGGTCAGAAAGCTGGAGGGCAAGGTGGTGGAACCGCTGCAACCGGAATAAGAAAGAGGCTCCCTCGGGAGCCTTTTTACTGTGCGGTGGGTGGCGCTAGCGTTCGAAGAAGCGGTAGAGGTGCTCCACCTGAACCGGGCAGTCGGCCACCTGATGCAGATGTTCGCGGGCCTGCTCGACGGTGCCGAAGCTGACCGGGCAGCCGAGGGTGTCGGTCAGCTCGTAGAGGGTGCCATCCTTGCCTCTGAATTCGATGAGCCAGCCGGGAATGGCAACATCGTGGAGTATTTCAGCCTCTTGCAGGATCTGTTGCTGATAGAGCTTACGAAGTTCACTGACTGTCATGATGCTCTCCTGTGGGGAATATCCAGCTCCAGTCTATGCCTGCCCTTTATGTGCGGCAACAGTGGTGCGGCAACGGGATCATCCCCGCAGGACCTCCCATGCCCAGCAGATGCGGATAAAGGTCTCGGCATTGCCGCCCCGATCCGGATGGTGCTGCAGTGCCAGCTCCCGCCAGCGGCGGCGGATCGCCTCCTGACTCGCCCCCTCATTCAACTCGAACAGTGCCAGCGCCTCGCCTTTGTGCCCCTCACCGTCATAAGCGCGCCAGAAGCGGTTGAGCAGGGCCTCAATTTCGGCACGGTCGGTCTGCCAGAACACCTGCCAGTCGAGATAGTAGCTACGCAGATTTTCGCCAACAGCAAAGCCGTGGTTGGCCTCCTGATTCCCGGCCAGCGGTTCGAGCCGGATATCCAGGGTGCTGATCATCAGCCACCAACCCTCTTCATAAAGCTCGGCTTGCAACTGGTAGAGGGCGTTCATGATCAGGAAGTTGACCCGAAACAGCTGCAGCTGCTCATCGTCAGCCAGCCGGGGGATCGCCCCCTGCTGGCGCAGAGCGGCCATCAGCTCATGCACCTTGTAGCTGCCCGCCGCCTGTTGCAATAGCACCAGCAGCGGGACGACCAGCGGATTGTGGTTGGCTTCGTTCATTCGGCACCCTGCTCTCTGGGCGGCTGCAGGGCGATCAGCAGCTCACCCGCCTGCGGAGTGACGGGGCCGGTAACGATCTGGGGCTTACCCTTGCCATCCATGATGAACAGCGGGATAGCGCCGGGATTGGCGGTTTGATACTGGGCCCAGTCGAACGCCTCGCTCAGGCGGGTCGCCTTGATCTGGCCGCCCCGGCTCAGCAGGCTGCTCAGCCTGGCATAGTTGATGTCGGGGCCGAACAGGTTCTGGCGAGCGCGGAAGGTGGCACTCTCCCGGTTGGCTTTGCCGTGCTGCTCGCTGGAGCGCAGGGAGTAGACCTGCTCCTCGCCGTAGAGGTGGGCAAAGTGCAGTACCCCGAGGGCGTTGTTGTGGCGGTTGGGGGAGAGCGCCAGCACGGTACTGATGCTGGTAAGCGGAAGGTGCAGCTCGGCATGTTCCGACTGGGGGTTGCCGAAGTAGCAGGGGAGGTTGCTCATCCGCGCCTGTTTGCAGAACTCCCAGGCGGGATCGCAGAGTTGCACCGGCACCCCCTGATCCGCCAGCGCCCGGCCTATGGCCCGCGCCACCGAGTTGGCCCCTATGATGAGCCAGGTGTTGGGGGCGCTCTGGCGCATCTTGAGCAGGCTGGCCAGCGGTGCCGAGGTGAGGCTCTGCAACACCACGGTGGAGATGATCACTGCAAATACCAGCGGCACCAGCTTGTCGGCATCGGGGATCTCGGCCTGATGCAGGCTGATGGCAAACGAGGCACTGACCGCCGCCGCAACGATACCGCGCGGGGCGATCCAGCTCAGCAGGGCGCGAGCTCGCCAGGAGAGATCCGAGCCCCAGGTCGAGACCAGAATACAGAGCGGGCGCGCCACGAATTGCACCACGCACAGCAGCGCCAGCACCATGGGGCCGAGCTGCCAGAGCTGTGCCAGATCTAGGCGGGCCGCCAGCAGGATAAACAGGCTGGAGATAAGGATGACCGCGAGATCCTCCTTGAACGCCAGCACCTCCTCCAGATCCAGCCCCTCCTGATTGGCGAGCCAGATGCCGAACACGGTCACCGCCAGCAGGCCCGATTCGTGGCTCAGCCAGTTGGAGAGGCTGAAGGTGACCAGCACCAGCGCCAGCACCCCGAACTTGTGCAGACTGACCGGCAGCCAGTCCTTGCGAATGAGCAGGGTGGTGAGCCAGCCTGCCGCCACCCCGATCAGGGAACCGACCAGCACTGTCTTGCCCAGCGCCAGCAGGGTATGGCTGATGAGATCCCCCTGACTGCCGAGGCGTACCGCCTCGAACACCAGCACCGCAAACAGGGCGCCGATGGGGTCGATGACGATCCCCTCCCAGCGCAGGATACGGTCCACCTCCCGGGTGGGGCGGATCACGTTGAGCATGGGGGCGATCACCGTCGGGCCCGTTACCACCAGTACAGCGCCGAGCATGGTGGCGACCCGCCAGTCCAGTCCCAGCAGGAAGTAACCGGCGCTGCCGATGACGGCGAAACTGACCAGCATGCCGGTGGAACAGAGATTGCGCACCACCTTGCCGATCCCCTTGAGCTCGGCGAGATGGAGGGTCAGCGCCCCCTCGAACAGGATGATGGCCACCGACAGGGAGACCAGCGGAAACAGCAGCTCCCCGAGCAGGGCATCGGGGTCGAGCAGGCCGCTGACCGGGCCCAGAGTCAGGCCGGTGAGCAGCAGAAACAGGATGGCGGGTACCCGCAGCGACCAGGCAAGCCATTGGGCCAGCACGGAGACCAGGGCGATCCCGGCCAGAGATAGGGCAATCATGCAGACCTCGATTCAGGCAGTGAGTATGGAGCTAGTGTAGTGGCTAAGTTGGTCAGATTGACACCCGAAGGTGCGGGCGTCATGGCCGGGATGGGGAGATGTGCGACAGTCGGCGTCATGGTGGCTGGCGGTGGTGTGCAGGGCGCCAGCCAGACGCCAACCGTGGTGATGGGTGGCCTCGGGGCCGGATTAGATGGGGCTCTCCTTGTGGAGCTCGCCGACACAGTCGGCCAGCGCCAGTACCAGTGCGGAGCGCACCATCTGATCGAGCCGGTTGAGCTGCATCTGGTAGAAGGCCCAATCCTCTTCGCTGGCAGGGGGCTCCAGCTTCATCATGCCGCCCTGATTGACCCCGTGCAGGCGGTCGAGCAGATCGCGGATCGGCTTGTCGCTGAAGCGGTAATCCTTGGGGTCGCGCACCAGAAAGTCACGGATCTTGAGATAGGCTTCCAGATCCTGATAGCGCTCAAGGGAGATGAGGCCGAGGGCGAAGATGAGCTTGAGGCGCACCTCCAGCTGGCCGAGGGGGCCGCTCTGGTTGAGCAGGGGTTCGATGGCGTATTTGACGGCATACTCCTCCTGACGAAAGGCGCGTCGCATCAGGGAGTCGACCGCCTCTTCCAGGATGGTCACGGCTTCGAGAAAGAAGCCGCGGGGGCCATCCTGCTCGTTCAGTCGTTCCAGTACTTCATCTTCCTGGTGTGTGGTCATAGGTGCATTGGGTCCAGCTGACAGGGAGAGAGTCAGCCTCTCTCCCGGTTTCTATCATATGGGGCACATTCCCTTGCCATTCAAGCGCTTGGCGCGCTATCAGTGGTGGCTGAATGCGCCGCAAGCAGGGTCATTACAGGGTTTCGTAACGGGCGACGATGGCGCGAACCACCTCGCTCTCTTCATCCAGTCCGGTGACGCGGGCCAGCGCTTTGGCCGGGCCCAGCTCCGCCAGCAGGGCTTGCAGCTCCACCGCCTGCGGGTCATCGGCATTGCGATAGTGGAGCGCCGCGGCGATCCCCTCCTGCAACTGCTCGTTGGGCAGGCCGTACTCCAGGGTGCCCAGCAGCGGCTTCACCAGTCGATCCCCCGCCGCCAGCTTGCGCAGCGGCTGACGACCGACCCGGTCAATCTCGTCCACCAGATAGGGGTTGGCGAAGCGGGCCAGGATCTTCTCGATATAGGCGGCGTGCAGACGCGGGTCGAAACCGTAGCGTTTTACCAGCACGGCACCGCTCTCCTCCATGGCGCGGCGCACCTTGCTGCGGATCACCGGATCTTCGATCGCCTCGCGCACTGTGTGGTAGCCCCGCAACTTGCCGAGGTAGGCTGTGACGATGTGGCCGGTGTTGAGGGTGAACAGCTTGCGCTCGACGAAGGCCATCAGGTTGTCGGTGGGTTCCATGCCCGCCACCTGTGGCAGCTCTCCCTTGAACTGGGTCTGGTCGACGATCCACTCGCTGAAGCTCTCTACCGTCACTTCCAGCGGATCATCGTTGGCAGCCGCGGCGGGCGGCACGATGCGATCCACCGCCGAGTCGACGAAGCCGATACAGGATTCGAGCGTGGCATGATACGCGACCGGCAGGTACTTGAGTACCTCCCGCTTGAGGTGGCTGGTGCCGCGCACCATGTTTTCGCAGGCGATGACGTTGAGCGGAGTCAGGTTGCCGGCATCGAAACGGGCCTGCAGCCCCTTGGCCAAGGTGCTGGCAATCTTGTCCAGAATGTTGGGGCCGACGGCGGTGGTGACCAGATCGGCGGTGATGATGCGGGCGATCACCTCGTGACCGGCGGAGCTCACCGCTGCCACGTTGCGCACCACATCCAGCTTCTGATCCGCCCCCACCACATGGACCTTGTACTCCTGACGGTGGTTGAGCTGGTCGATCAGGGTGTCGTTGACGTCGGCGAAGGTGACCTGATGGCTGGCATCCGCCAGCACTTTGCCGATAAAGCCGCGACCGATGTTACCAGCACCAAAATGCAATGTTTTCATGATATTAACCTCTTGAACCAAAGACGATGAAAGATGATTACGCAGCCTGTTCGGCACCCAACAGATCCAGGAAGGCCTGGGGA
Source organism: Aeromonas sp. 97A (assembly GCF_051919185.1). NCBI lineage: Bacteria > Pseudomonadati > Pseudomonadota > Gammaproteobacteria > Aeromonadales > Aeromonadaceae > Aeromonas > Aeromonas sp. 97A. The sequence goes on from NZ_JBQBFF010000001.1 coordinate 4,321,716, forward strand.
TCCGTGGTGCTGGCCAGCCGGTCGATGAGACCGGGTTCATCCAGTGCATTGGTCAGGCGGGTTATCACCTGCATGTGTTCGTCGTTGCGGGCGGCGATGCCGATCACCAGCCGCGCTACCTCATCGGCAGCCTCGCCAAAGGCGACCCCGGCCGGGTACTGGCAAATGACGATGCCGGTACGCTTCACAAACTCCTTGGCGGCGATGGTGCCGTGGGGCACGGCGATGGATTCGCCGAGGTAGGTGGAGACCAGTTGTTCGCGCTCCAGCATGGCGTTGACGTAGTCGGGCGCCACATAGCCGCGCTCGGCCAGCAGTCGGCCTGCAGTCAGGATGGCGGCCTCCTTGTTGTCCGCTTTCAGTCCCAGATGCACGTCATGACGGCTCAGGGTAAAGACTTCGGCTGCTTGCGGCTCGTAGCTGTCGTCGTTGGCGGCCACCAGCAGCTGCGGGTTGGCGACATCATCGTTGGCGGCGCGGCTCAGGCTCTGTACCAGCTCCTGATAGAGGCCGTTGTCGAGGAAGTTGGTGAGCGAGATGTGGTGGGCGTGTGGCGCGTGGCGACGGGCCCGCTCGGTCAGATCCTTGTGGGTGATGACCCAGTCCACCTGATCGTCGAGCTGATCTATGGCGCGGTTGGTGACGCTGATGTCGAGGCCGGCGGCCTGCACCCGCTTGCGCAGCAGGCCGGCGCCCATGGCGCTGGAGCCCATGCCCGCATCGCAGGCGACGACGATGTTGCGCACCGCCATCAGTTCACCGCCCGGCTTCTTGGCCGCTGCGGTCTCGGGCTTGGCACCCTTCAGGGCTTTCATCTTGCGAGTGGCTTCACCCAGAGCATCGGCCTCGTCGGCTTCCGGCTGCTGGGCACGCACGAACACGGCGGCGACCAGGAAGGAGACGGTGGTGGAGGCGACGATGGAGAGCAGCACCCCGATGAGGGAGGCTTTCGGCGTCATCAACAGCACGGCGAAGATGGAACCCGGTGAGGCGGGGGAGACCAGACCTGCGTTGAACAGGGTCAGGGTGAACACCCCGGTCATGCCGCCGGCGATCACCGCCAGGATGAGGCGCGGGTTCATCAGCACGTACGGGAAGTAGATCTCGTGGATGCCGCCGAAGAAGTGAATGATGGAGGCACCGGCAGCGGACTGCTTGGCGGCGCCGCGACCGAACACCATGTAGGCCAGCAGCACGCCCATGCCCGGGCCCGGGTTCGCTTCAATCAGGAAGAAGATGGAGCGGCCGTGCTCGGTCGCCTGCTGGATCCCCAGCGGCGAGAAGATGCCGTGGTTGATGGCGTTGTTGAGGAACAGGATCTTGGCCGGCTCGACGAAGATGGAGGTGAGCGGCAGCAGGTTGTTGTCCACCAGGAAGCCGACGCCACCGGCCAGCAGGCCGGAGAGCACCTTGACGAAGGGGCCGATCACGAAGAAGGCGAGGATTGCCAGCAGCATGCCGATAAGACCGGCAGAGAAGTTGTTGACCAGCATCTCGAAGCCGCTCTTGACGCGACCTTCCATCGCTTTGTCGAAACGCTTGATGGCCCAGCCACCGAGCGGGCCGGCCATCATGGCGCCCATGAACATGGGAATGTCGGTCCCCACGATGACGCCCATGGTGGTGATGGCACCGACCACGCCGCCGCGCTCACCGCCCATCAGCTTGCCGCCGGTATAGCCAATCAGCAGCGGCAGCAGGTAGGTGATCATGGGGCCGACCAGCTTGGCCAAGGTTTCGCTCGGCAGCCAGCCGGTGGGGATGAAGAGGGCGGTAATAAAGCCCCAGGCGATGAAGGCGCCTATGTTGGGCATGACCATATTGGACAGGAAGCGTCCAAAATTCTGTATCTTGACTTTGGTATCCGGTGATAACATGTCGGGACCCCGTTTTAAGCCTGTTTGATTAAAAGTGGTAGTCGGGCTGGCCGGTTTTGCCGAACCGCCATCCCGGTCGTCTAAGCAACTTCAATCTACCAGCTTGATATCAAATTAGGCTGAAAACGGGGTGTCTTGTGATCCAACTCTCAGATACCCAGCGATACCCCCTCCAAAACAAGTGATATTGATCACATTCGAGAGCTGTAATTCGGCTACATTTCGATCTTTTCTGTTTTGCATAGTCATTTTTTGTGACTTAAATCACTAAAGTTGTTTTGTGGCTCTCTTGTTGAATGGTGATCATCGTCACAAATTCAATTTTTGTATTCGAATGGGACACATCACTCAGTCACTCATCAGCGGGTAGTGACGATGGATCTATCGAAACACTCCATTGCTTACCAATGAATCAATAAATTTGTAACCCGCTTTCAGTTTTTACGATCGGTGATGAGGGCTCTTTTGCGGCTGATTGATGGGAATGGGCGCCAACATGCAGGATGTGATTGCGCGGCAGATGTTCGGGGCGCTTGTTTGCCGCGCAGGGCTGATAGCAGATAAAAACAAACCGCCAGCAGGCGGTTTGTCGGTTTTTGCGATTGAGCCCTGAGCCCTGTCGGGGCGCGGCTGATTGATGGGAATGGGCGCCAACATGCAGGATGTGATTGCGCGGCAGATGTTCGGGGCGCTTGTTTGCCGCGCAGGGCTGATAGCAGATAAAAACAAACCGCCAGCAGGCGGTTTGTCGGTTTTTGCGATCTGAGCCCTGTCGGGGCTGCGGCTTAGTAGAAGCCGGCATCCTCGGGAGAGGGGCGGGTCTTGAAGCGGCGATGGAGCCACATGTACTGCTCCGGCGCCTTGCGCACGGCGGCTTCAATCTCGCGGTTGGCGCGGGCGGCATCAACCGTGTCATCCCCGCTCGGGTAGTCGGCGAGCGGCGCCCCGATATGTAGGGTGTAACCCTCGCTGGTGCGGATGTTGTAGCAGGGCAGGGTGACGGTGTTCTTCACCCGCGCCAGGGTGGCGGTGCCGGTGATGGTGGCGGCCTGCTCTACCGCGAAGTAGGGCACGAACACGCTGGCGTGGCTGCCGTAGTCGTGATCCGGCGCGTACCAGAGGGCGTCACCGTTGCGCAGCGCCTTGATCATCCCCTTCACATCCATCCGGTCTACCAGATATTTGTTGGAGGCGCAGCGACCGTGGTACTGGGCATACTCCAGCACCGGATTGGTGTTGGGGCGATAGACCCCCACGCCGGGGCGAACCAGACCGAAACAGCGGGCGTTGAGTTCAAGCGTCAGGAAGTGGCAGGAGAGCAGCAGCATGCCCTGGCCTTTTTCCATGGCGGCGATGACGTGCTCTTCCCCTTCCACCTTCATCAGGTTGCGCATCCGCCAGTCTGGCCAGAACCAGGCGATCCCCACCTCGAACACGGCGCAGCCCACGCTCTCGAAGTTTGCCTTGAGCAGTTTCTCCCGCTCATCCCGGGTCAGCTCGGGCATCGCCAGTTCCAGATTGCGACGGGCAATCTTGACCCGGGACTTCAATATCCTGGCGGCGAGACGACCGAGCTGACGGCCCAGCCACATCTGGCTACGCCACGGCAGCAGGGTCAGCAGCCAGAGCAGGCCTAGGCCGAACCAGCTGGCCCAGTAACGGGGATGAAACAGGCGGGGCTCCAGGCGGGGAGCGTTGTCATGGGCCATGGCTAATCTCTTGTTCGCAAACACAATCGGGGGATTCTAGCCGAAAAGGGGGGGCGGGGGCGAATGGCTGTGTGCTGGTCAGAGGGGTAGCCTGCGTCCGGTTAGCGTGACAGCGGCGGCAACTGCGGTCGGCTTTTTCTACACCGGATAAAAGAGTGTGATAAAATCGCCCGCTGATTTTTCAGGTTTTGAGAGTCGATACAGATGAAGATCACCCTGCCCGATTTTGAAAAAGCCCGCGTTCTGGTCGTTGGCGATGTCATGTTGGACCGTTACTGGCATGGCCCCACCGGTCGGATCTCCCCCGAGGCGCCGGTGCCCGTGGTCAAGGTTGAACACATTGAGGAGCGTCCCGGTGGCGCGGCCAACGTGGCCCTCAACTCCGCCGCCCTTGGCGCTCATGCCGTGCTGCTTGGCCTGACCGGTCAGGATGAAGCGGCCGATGCGCTGGCAGGTCAGATGGCTGGTGTCAAGGTGGCCTGTGATTTCGTTCGTCTGGCCGACTTCCCGACTATCACCAAGCTGCGGGTGCTGTCACGCAACCAGCAGCTGCTGCGTCTGGACTTTGAAGAGCCCTTCCACTCCGTCGATGCCACCCTGCTGATGAGCAAGGTCGAGCAGGCGCTGCCGAATAGCGACGTGATGATCCTCTCCGACTACGGCAAGGGTGCTCTCAACGACGTGCCCGGCATGATCCAGAGAGCCCGTGCCGCCGGTATTCCGGTGCTGGTCGACCCCAAGGGTACCGACTTCGAGAAGTACCGCGGTGCCACCCTGCTGACCCCCAACATGTCCGAATTCGAGGCCGTGGTGGGCAAGGTGAAGAGCGAAGAGGAGCTGGTCGCCAAGGGGCTGGATCTGGTCAAGCGCTTCGAGCTGGATGCCCTGCTGGTCACCCGTTCCGAGAACGGCATGACCCTGATCCGCGAAGGTCAGCCGGAGTTGCATCTGCCGGCTCAGGCCCACGAGGTTTACGATGTGACCGGTGCCGGTGATACCGTCATCTCGACCCTGGCTACCTCGCTGGCGGCAGGCAAGAGCCTGGACGAAGCCTGTGCGCTGGCCAATACCGCTGCCGGTATCGTGGTCGGCAAGCTGGGTACCTCTACCGTCAGCCCGGTCGAGCTGGCCAACGCCCTCTACACCGAGCAGGAGACAGGCTTCGGCGTCATGTCTGAAGCCCAGCTGAAAGTGGCGGTTCGTGCCGCCCGTCTGCGCGGCGAGAAGGTGGTGATGACCAACGGTTGCTTCGACATCCTGCACGCCGGCCACGTCTCCTATCTGGCCAACGCCGGCAAGCTGGGGGATCGCCTGATCGTGGCGGTCAACACCGACGAGTCGGTTCGCCGTCTGAAAGGGCCGGGTCGTCCGGTCAACCCGACCGAGCGTCGCATGGCCGTACTGGCTGCGCTGGGCGCGGTGGATTGGGTGGTGCCGTTCGGTGAAGATACCCCGCAGCGCCTGATCGCCGAGATCCTGCCGGATCTGCTGGTCAAGGGCGGTGACTACAAGCCGGAAGATATCGCCGGTTACGCCGAGGTGACCGCCAATGGCGGCGAGGTGCGCGTTCTCAACTTCGAGGATGGCTGCTCCACCACCGACATCATCAAGACGATCCGCGAGCGCGGCTAACGTTCTGTTAGCCCCGCAATCTGGCGGGGCTAACTATCGGCGGTAGCAAGCGGCAGAAATACGGACATGAAAAAGGCGACCTTGCGGTCGCCTTTTTCATGTCCGATAGCGGCTATCAGCCTTTGGCTTTTGCCGTGGCAGGCATCAGGCCCTGGTTTACTTCCACCAGGTCCTGCGCTTCCAGAATACCGGCAGCCTGTTTCAGGCTCAGAATATTGAGAATGTAGTTGTAACGGGCTTCCGAGAGCTTCTGCTTGGCCTCGTACAGCTTGCGAGTGGAGTCCAGCACGTCGACGATGGTACGGGTACCCACTTCGTAACCGGCTTCGGTCGCCTTCAGGGCGCTGTCGGCGGAGACCACAGACTGGCTGTAGGCGCGAACCGAGCCGATGCTGGCGTTCACGTTGTTGTAGGAGGAGCGCACTGTGCTCTGCACCGAGCGGAAGTTCTTCTCCAGCAGTTCGCTGGCCGCTACGTAGTTGTATTGAGCCTGCTTCACCTTGGAGCTGGTGGCGCCACCGCTGTAGATGGGCAGCTTGAAGGTCAGACCGATATTGGCCTGATTGTCATTGCCACCCGGAATGCTATCCAGCTTGTAATCGGTATTGCTGGTTTGCAGTCCGGCACCCAGATCCAGCGTCGGCTCATGGCCGGTTTTGGCCAGATCAATCTGCTCCTTGGCAATGTCCTTGCTGATGCGGGCACTGTGCAGTTGCAGGTTCTTGTCCAGCGCCAGCTCCAGCCACTTGTCGGAGCCGAAGGCGGTCTTCTGCGGGCTGAAACGATCGGTGTTCAGCACGTCCAGATTGCGGTGATCGATACCGGTCAGCTCGCGCAGGGTCTCGTAGCTGTTGTCCAGCGAGTTTTCGGCATTGATCTCGTCGGCCAGCGCCTGGTCGCGGGAGGCTTCGGCTTCATGCACATCGGTGATGGCGGTCAGGCCCACTTCGAAACGCTGCTGGGTTTGCTCCAGTTGACGCTCTACCGCAACCTTGTTGGCACGAACGAACTCCAGGGTATCCATCGCCTTGAGCACATCAAAGTAGGCTTTGGCGGTGCGCACCATCAGGTTCTGGATTTCGAGGTTGTAGGCGACATCTGACTGGGTGGCCTGCTTCTCGCTGATATCCAGATTGACCCAGTTACTGCGACGATAGAGGGATTGCGACAGCGTCACCTCACCCTTGGCGTTGGTATTGCTCTGGGTATCGTTCTTGTTTTGCAGATAATTGAGCCCGGCACCCAGATCGATCTGGGGCAGCAGAGGAGCACGGGATTCGTTGATCTTCTCGAAGGCCTGGTCGCGAACGGCTTTGGACTGCAGCAACTGCGGGTCTTTGATCTGGGCTTGCTGGTAGATGTCGAGCAGGTTTTCGGCATGGGCACCGGCACTGACGCCCAGCAACACCATGACTGACAAAAGTGTTCTTTTCATAGATCGTTTTAACCTTATGTAGTAACCCAAACTGGTTGCTGGAGAGGCAAATATTGTCACCGACCAAGCTTGATTGCAGCTTAATCACTCTACTATAAGCAAAATTTAATGCTAAGAGTCTCAGGTCCGGTGACGGGAACGTCAAGAACCGGATGCAGTTTTCTCCTCGCGCGCCTAGCCAAATGGTCTGTGGCTGCTAAAATCCACCCCTCATTGCCATGGTACGCCGAGTGAATGAACGTTCATTCATGTTCCTCGGATTTTATGGTCAAACTGATACAAGTCAAGCTGACGGGAGCCCCGGATGTCGCAGCAACCCTTGCCACAAGATCGGCATTACGCCGCTGATGATGTGAAAATCATCGAAAAATCAGCAGGATATAACGGCTTCTTCAAGGTGAACGTCTATCGTCTGCAGCATCGGTTATTTGCGGGCGGCTGGAACCAGCCCATCGTGCGCGAGCTGTTCGAACGGGGTCATGCGGCCGCACTGCTGCCCTATGATCCGGTGCGCGACCAGATTGTGCTGGTGGAGCAGTTCCGTATCGGTGCCATGGAGACCTGCCCGACCCCCTGGCTGTTGGAGCTGGTAGCCGGCATCATCGATGAAGGGGAGACCGCCGAGGCGGTGGTGCGCCGCGAAGCGGTGGAAGAGGCCGGGATCGAGGTTGCCCGTTGCGAGCACGCCATCAGCTATCTGGTGAGCCCGGGTGGCAGCACCGAGCGGATCGAGGTTTATGTGGGCGAGGTGGATGCCAGCAAGGCGAGCGGTTTGCACGGTCTGGCGGATGAGGGCGAGGATATCCGGGTGCACGTGGTGAGCCGCGAGCAGGCCTATGCCTGGCTCAAAGAGGGGCGCATCGACAATGCGGCCTCTGTCATTGCCCTGCAGTGGCTGGCTCTTAACCATGGCGATCTGCGCGCCCGCTGGCTAGCGGATCGCTGAGGTGGCGCTGACCCTGCAACAGAGCAGGCGCTATGTGCCTGATCTGATGTCCTTGCAGCGTACCTGCGAGGTCAATTACATGGCATTGATGAAACTGCTACCGCCTGATGGGGAAGTCGGGGCTGAACGCCGCTATCGGGTTGGCAACGATCTGCAGTTCCAGCTCACCATTTGTGGTGAGAGCCGCTTCACAACTCAGGTTCTTTTGAGTCAGCACAACCCCGAATTGCCCGAATATCTGCAGGCTCAAATCGAGATTCGTTTGTACCATGATGTGCGGATGGCGGAAGTGTGTGCAGCGCAACAGATTTCCCGTTTGCAACCACGTTATGATTATCCCAATAAAAAGATGCACCAGCGGGATGAAAAGGAGCAGGTAAATCTGTTTCTGGCCGAGTGGCTAAAATTTTGTCTCAGACATGGTACCAGCCCGATCAATATCTCCAGTTGAACAAATAACAAAGAAGCGTGATTTTGGAAACAGAGCTCCCCCAGGTGCAGGACGGCAGTGTGCACCTGTTGCAAATTACTGATACCCATCTTTTTGCCAGTGCCGAGGGTCGGCTGCTGGCTGTGCGTACCGCAGAGAGTCTGGCTGCGGTGCTGGAACAGGTGCAGGCCAACGAACACCCCTATGAGGTGATTCTGGCGACCGGCGACCTGTCACAAGATCACAGCCCGGAGTCCTATCAGCGTTTCGCCTCCATGATGGCGCCCCTTGGCCGTCCCATTTACTGGCTGCCCGGAAATCACGATGACAACCCGCTGATGACCGAGCAGCTTCATGCCGCCGGGATCAGCGAATCCAAGCTGCTGGTGGGCGACCACTGGCAGGTGATCCTGCTCGACACCCAGGTGCGCGGCAAACCCCACGGCATGATCGGCGATCACCAGTTGGCCGCCCTCGACCGCGCTCTGCGTCAGTATCCGGACCGCCACGCCCTGATCACCCTGCATCACCAGGCGGTGCCGGTGGGCTGTGCCTGGCTGGATCAGCACAATCTCAAAAATGCCGACGACCTGTTTGCCGTGCTGGCCCGTCACCCGCAGCAGAAGACCATCCTGTTTGGTCACGTCCATCAGGAGTTTGACGAGGTGCACCGCGGGGTTCGGTTGATCGCCAGCCCCTCTACCTGCATCCAGTTCAAACCGCTTTGTGATGACTTCACGCTGGATGAATCTGGCCCGGGCTGGCGCTATCTCACCCTCTATCCGGATGGGCGGGTGGCCAGCGAGGTGTGGCGTCTGCCGGTGGGGCAGTTTGTGCCCGACCCCAACGCCACCGGTTATTGAGGAGTCGCCATGCAGCCCGTTCTCCTCTACCTGCACGGTTTCAACTCCTCGCCCGGTTCAGCCAAGGCACAGCAAATGGCTGCCTGGGTGGCTGCCAACCGGCCCGACATCGAGGTGATCATCCCGGCCCAACCCAATACGCCTGCGGCGGCCTGGGCGGCCATCGAGCAGACCATCGCTGATCTGCAGAGCCGTTATGGCAACGAATTCAAGCTTGGCGCCGTGGGCAGCTCCCTCGGCGGCTTTATGGCGACCCGGGTCAGCGAGCAGTACGGCTGCCGCGCTGCGCTGATCAATCCGGCAGTGCGCCCGCACGAGCTGCTCTGCGACTACCTCGGCACCCAGACCAATCCCTATACGGGTGAGCAGTACGAACTGCTGCCTGAACACATGGACGAGCTGCGGGCACTGGCGGTACCTGTGACGGTGCCGGAGCGACTCTGGGTGCTGCAACAGCAGGGGGACGAGGTGCTCGACTATCGCAAGGCGCTGGACGAATACCGCTTTGCCCACCTCTCGCTGGAGTGCGGCGGCGACCATGCCTTTGTGGCGTTCGAGCGCTACCCCGCCCAGATCATCCGCTTCCTCGGGTTATAGTCAGGTTTTGAGTCAATAAGGGTGGTCTCGCCCTGCTTGTTCTTCTCCAGATCAAGCTTTCGGTGCGGGGAGTTTGTTCTACCCCCGCCTAGCAGTTAAGATTCCCTCCAAACGTCAATTCGCAAGGCCCTCCATGTCTACTCAATACAATGCGGATGCCATTGAGGTCCTCAATGGCCTTGAACCGGTGCGTCGCCGCCCCGGCATGTATACCGACACCACCCGGCCCAACCACCTCGGCCAGGAGGTCATCGACAACAGCGTCGATGAAGCGCTGGCAGGTCACGCCCGCAATCTGGAGGTGATCCTGCATGAAGACCAGTCCCTCGAAGTGATCGACGACGGCCGCGGCATGCCGGTCGATATTCACCCGGAAGAGGGGGTCAGCGGGGTGGAGCTGATCCTCTGCAAGCTGCACGCGGGCGGCAAGTTCTCCAACAAGAACTACCAGTTCTCCGGCGGTCTGCACGGGGTGGGTATTTCGGTAGTAAACGCCCTCTCCGATCGGGTCGAGGTGACGGTGCGTCGCGACGGTCAGGTCTACGACATCGCCTTCGAGCGCGGCGAGAAGGTGCAGGAGCTGACCATCACCGGCACCTGCGGCCGTCGCAACACCGGCACCCGGGTGCGCTTCTGGCCGCAGGCGAGCTACTTCGATTCGCCCAAATTCTCGGTCACCAAGCTGGAGCACCTGCTCAAAGCCAAGGCGGTACTCTGCCCCGGCCTCACCATCAAGTTCCTCGACAAGAACACCGGCATCAAGCTGGAGTGGTGCTACGAAGATGGCCTCAAGGATTATCTGGTCGACGCGGTCAAGCAGTTCACCTGCCTGCCGGAGCAGCCCTTTATCGGCTCGTTCAGCTCCGAACAGTCCGCCGTGGACTGGGCGCTCTGCTGGCTGCCGGAAGGGGGCGAATGCCTCGCCGAATCCTATGTGAACCTCATTCCCACTGCGCAGGGTGGTACTCACGTCAACGGTCTGCGTCAGGGCCTGCTCGACGCCATGCGCGAGTTCTGCGAGTTCCGCAACCTGTTGCCGCGCGGGGTCAAGCTGACCCCGGAAGATATCTGGGATCGCTGTGCCTACATCCTCTCCATCAAGATGCAGGATCCGCAGTTCGCCGGCCAGACCAAAGAGCGCCTCTCCTCCCGTCAGAGCTCGGCGTTTGTCTCCGGCGTGGTGAAGGATGCCTTCAGCCTCTATCTGAACAGCAACACCGAGCTGGCGGAGCAGATCGCCGAGCTCTGCATCTCCAGCGCCCAGCGCCGGATGCGCGCCGCCAAGACGGTGGTGCGCAAGAAGATCACGCAAGGCCCGGCGCTGCCCGGCAAGCTGACCGATTGTGGCTGCGCCGACCCCATGCAGGGCGAGCTGTTCCTGGTGGAGGGTGACTCCGCGGGCGGCAGTGCCAAGCAGGCGCGGGATCGCGAGTTTCAGGCCATCATGCCGCTGCGCGGCAAGATCCTGAACACCTGGGAGGTGGAGGCCGGTCAGGTGCTCGCCTCGCAGGAGGTTCACGACATATCGGTGGCCATCGGGCTCGACCCCGACTCCAACGACCTCAGTGGCCTGCGCTACGGCAAGGTGTGCATCCTCGCGGATGCGGACTCGGACGGTCTGCACATCGCCACCCTGCTCTGCGCCCTGTTCGTGAAGCACTTCCGCGCGCTGGTGGAGAAGGGCCATGTGTATGTCGCCATGCCGCCGCTTTACCGGATCGATATCGGTAAAGAGGTCTACTACGCCCTCGATGAGGACGAGAAGAACGGCGTGCTGCAGCGGGTCGAAGCCGAGAAGAAGAAGGGCAAGGTGATGGTGACCCGATTCAAGGGCTTGGGCGAGATGAACCCGAAACAGCTGCGGGAAACCACCATGGATCCCAACACCCGCCGTCTGGTGCAGCTCACCATGGATCCGGCAGGAGAGAGCGAAGGGGATGCGGCTGACGAGACTCTGCAACTGATGGATATGCTGCTGGCCAAGAAGCGGGCGAGCGATCGCCGCGAATGGCTCGAAGAGAAGGGCAACCTCGCCATCATCTAAGCCGTCGGCCGGCCCTCTCAGGGCCGGCAAGCATTTAGCCGGAGCCGCCTTGTGGCGGCTCCCGAACCGAAAGAGAAAATCACATGAGTGATGCTATCGAGCTCAGTCTGGACGGGGTAGAGCGCCAGCCAATGCGCACCTTTACCGAACAGGCTTACTTGAACTACTCCATGTACGTCATCATGGATCGGGCTTTGCCGCATATCGGCGACGGCCTCAAACCGGTGCAGCGGCGTATCATCTACGCCATGAGCGAGCTGGGTCTGTCGGCGCTCTCCAAGCACAAGAAGTCTGCCCGTACCGTGGGTGACGTGCTGGGTAAGTACCACCCCCACGGCGACATCGCCTGTTATGAAGCCATGGTGCTGATGGCCCAGCCCTTCTCCTACCGCTACCCGCTGGTGGATGGTCAGGGTAACTGGGGGGCGCCGGACGATCCCAAATCCTTCGCCGCCATGCGTTATACCGAAGCGCGGCTGTCGCGCTTCTCCGAGCTGCTGCTCTCCGAGCTGGGTCAGGGCACGGTGGAGTGGACGCCGAACTTCGACGGCACCATGAAGGAGCCAGTGGTGCTGCCCGCCCGTCTGCCGCACATCCTGCTCAACGGGGTGACCGGTATCGCGGTGGGCATGGCGACCGACATCCCGCCCCACAACGCGCGGGAAGTGGCCTACGCCTGTGCCGAGCTGCTCGACAACCCCAATGCGGGGCTGGATGTGTTGATGCAGCACATTCAGGGGCCGGACTACCCGACCAACGCCGAGATCATCACCCCGCGCGACGATATCCGCAAAATCTACGAGACCGGCAAGGGCTCCATCAAGCAGCGGGCGGTCTGGAGCGAGGAGGATGGCGACATCGTCATCACCGCGCTGCCTCATCAGGCCTCCGGCGCCAAGATCATGGAGCAGATCGCCGCCCAGATGGTGGCGAAAAAGCTGCCGATGGTCACCGATCTGCGCGATGAATCTGACCACGAGAACCCGACCCGTCTGGTGATCGTGCCGCGCTCCAACCGGGTGGATGTAGAGGGGCTGATGGCCCACCTGTTCGCCACCACGGATCTGGAGAAGAACTACCGGGTCAACCTCAACATCCTCGGTCTCGACAACCGGCCGCAGGTGAAGTGCCTCAAGACCATCCTCAGCGAGTGGATCCAGTTCCGCCGCGAGACGGTGCGTCGCCGTCTGCAATTCCGCCTCGACAAGGTGCTGGCTCGCCTGCACATTCTCGAAGGCTTGCTGATCGCCTATCTCAACATCGACGAGGTGATCGAGATCATCCGCACCGAGGATGAGCCGGGCAAGGTGATGGTGGAGCGCTTCAACATTACCGAGACCCAGGCCGAAGCAATCCTCGAGCTGAAACTGCGCCATCTGGCCAAGCTCGAAGAGTTCAAGCTGCGCGCCGAACAGAACGAACTGGCCGAAGAGCGCGACAAGCTGGAGCTGATCCTGGGCTCCGAGCGCCGCCTCAACACCCTGCTCAAGAAAGAGCTGCTGGCCGATGCCGAGAAGTACGGCGACGATCGCCGCACCCCGCTGGTGGAGCGTGCCACCGCCGTGGCGCTGACCGAGAAAGAGCTGGTGCCGAGCGAACCGGTCACCGTCATCCTCTCCGACAAGGGGTGGGTGCGCGCCGCCAAGGGCCACGATGTAGATGTCGAGGGGCTCTCCTACAAGGCGGGGGACAACTACCTCACCCACGCCTTTGGTCGCAGCAACCAGCAGGCGGTGTTCCTGTCGAGCTTTGGCCGCACCTACTCGCTGGAGGCGCACACCCTGCCCTCCGCCCGCAGTCAGGGCGAGCCGCTCACCGGCCGCTTTGCGCTGGGCGCCGGTGAAGAGGTGCGTCATCTGGTGATGGGCAACGAAGGCGAGCCGTATCTGATCGCCAGCGACGCCGGTTACGGCTTTGTCTGCACCTATGACGATCTCATCGGCAAGAACAAGAACGGCAAGGCGCTGCTCACCGTGCCGGAAGGGGGTCTGGTGATGGCACCCCAGAAGATTGGCTCGCCAGAGACCGATCTCTGCATGGCCATCTCCAACGAGGGGCGCATGCTGCTGTTCCCGATGAACACCCTGCCGGTGCTTGGCAAGGGCAAGGGCAACAAGCTCATCAGCATCCCGTCGGCGCGCGTGAAGGCGCGGGAGGAGTTTGTGGTGATGGCTGCCGTCATCCCGCAGGGCCAGTCGGTCACCCTGTTTGCCGGCAAACGCAAGCTGACCCTCAAACCGTCCGATCTCGACTACTACCGTGGCGAGCGCGGCCGCCGCGGCGCCAAGCTGCCCCGCGGTTTGCAGCGCGTCGATCGCATCGAGATTGAACCCGCTGCTGGAACCGAACCGACAGCCGGGGAAAATCAGGAAGGGTAATTAATATAGAAGGGCGCGAAAGCGCCCTTCAATTTTATTAAAAAAGTACATGTGCTTAGTCATAAATGATATAGATCACATGTCAATTAGTTCTAAATTGGTCAAGCTGGTATATTAGTTCGAGCAAGTCAGTTGGCACTTCATTTTTATTGAATGCATCTATTATCTGAACATCTGTAAGGTTCACCTTATATCTCTCTTGGATTGCATCTCTAAGCATCCTTAGAGTTAATTTTCCTGGAATGATTTCCATTCTTGAATTAATGTCGCTCCATAGAGATTCAAAGTTTTTAATTGCATCCAAGCTAATGGTGCTTGTGTCAAGATTGCTTTTTTTATAAAAAGAAATCTTTTTTGAGATATACTGGGCTTGAGCTTCATGTTTCAGTTGGTTTGATATTTCCTCCAGAAAATCCACAATGCCTTTATCAATGTTGATTATATTTCCAGACCTTTTGCTCCTATTTTCAACCTGATTGGTAAGGACTCGCTCTAAAACTGGAATTATGAGCAAATAATTTTCAATTTCTTTTCGCTTATGAATGTGCGCAAATGCCAGTTCACTTCTCAGGTCTTTCGATATTTCATGGATTTCCTCTTTGCAATAATAATCGCTATCATAGATCGCAAAAAGCTTTATGTTTGCATCGATAGTGCTTTTCATTCCCCATGCAAAGGCTTTTATTTTTTCCCATGATGAAAAACCACCTGATTCAAATGCAGTCAAGTCATTACCTGAAGAGAGATCATTGAATCCTAGATTCTTTGCAAATCTTCTAATTATTTTATAGTCACTGAATCCCTCAACAAAAAGTATCTTCTTTGTTCTAGCTAAGTGAGTTAATGTAACGTTCTGTGTAGAGCCTAGAGATTTTATTGCAACCTGAATCTCTTCTATGTCTTTGAGTCTTTTGGCTGAGTGAGTTCCTTTCTCTACTAAGAGTATCTCTGATGGGTCTGCCTCACCAATAATTTCTACTGAATGTGTTGCTAATAATACATCAGCATCAATATCTCTTAGGATGTTAAGCAATTGGCGTTGGATATCTGGATGTAAATATATTTCAGGCTCATCGATAACAACGATATTTGCATCATTCGCTCTAGATAAATGAGTTAGTAATTGGCACCAGATTTGAAATCCAAATCCAGCCCAATATATTTCTCTATCAATTCTGTTTTCCGATACAAACATACTTAGTTTTTTATTTTGAATATCTAACTCTGGCTTAGTTATCTTCATCCCAGGCCATGTTGATGATATCATTTCTGAGAATGATAACCAGTCGTCACTAAAATAATGCCAGTAGTTTCTAAAGTGTCTACATGCTCGGTGGGTATTTAATGAATTTTTAACTGTATCCTCGTTGACATACATTTCTTGGTGTTCAAGAGGTCCAAGACTGGAACTACTTGTATGTTAATTGGGAAGGCCTTTTTGAATTTTGTTGTTGTATTTACTATCGCGCCTTCATTTTCCCAATATAGAATACATCCACCTTCATTAGGGAAGAATAGAAATAATTTGTTTTTGTTTGTTAGCCTAAATTCAATTTTACTATCCTCTTCATTATAATCGGTAGCAACATTTTCAAGAGATAGGCTAATGGATTGCTCCGGCACTCTATGGCCGAAGCCTGTTCGACCATCGAAGAATGGGACTCTTTCCGCATTAAGTCTTCTCGCTTTTCTTAATGCAACATCTAGGATTCTGAATGCACTAATAATTGTGGATTTGCCCGCATTATTGGGGCCTACTAAAATATTTGTGTCACTTAAGCTTACGGAGTAATCCCTAAGAGCTTTAAAATTAGTGAATTTAATTGAGCTTATTTTAACTTTATTCAATTTTAACTCCGATACTAAATAGGCTGAGTTCAATGATTTGGACTTAGTTCAAATATAACTCCACTATAAAAAACTAATTTTTATTTAATCAACAGGTTATAAAATGGGAGGGGTTATTGTCGTGATGGTTGTCACGTAATCTGGTCGTAGGTCTGATTAGCGAAGCGTAATCAGACGATCGCGAAAACCGGTTGCCGTAATTCTGTTGGTGCTCCAGCTGATCTCTTCTCTATGTCCATAGACACCGAGATTGCGGTGCGGACGATTACGCTTCGCTAATCGACCCTACGTGCTCCTGCTTGATTTAACGCCCTGCGGCTTGTCGATGGCTTCTGCTGGGATGGCTTGTGTCCCCTCATCCCCGACCCTTCTCCCCTTATCTATGACAAAGAGTGGGAGAAGGGAGCAGAGATCGCAGCCATTGATAGTGACCGTGGTATGGCGTGATAGCTAAGGGTGACAGCTATGGCTACAGGTTGGCAGGCACTGGTTCCCTCTCCCCTTGGGAGAGGGTTAGGGTGAGGGAAAGCTGACTATAGGGGCAAACATCACAATGGGCGCCAGGTTGCCAGCCAGCAAAAGATCCACCCATCCCACCAAAAGAGAAGGGCCCCGCCATCCATGATGGCGGGGCCCTTTGCATGATCAGCCGCGTTGCTGATTCAACCGTTCGCAGTGGCAGGGGCCAGTGAAATGGCTGGCCCGAACCCGATTAGACAGGAATGGCAGTGGCCGCCGGAGGCGGGGTGATCTTGGAGGCGATCAGCTGTCGCAGGCGGGGCACCAGCAGCAGCAACACCACGCCGCCCGCCAGTGAGCCCCAGCCGAGCATATTGAACACCGAGCTGTAGCCCGGGTTGGTGGCCACCGGAGAGCTGCCGATATTCTGCGGCATGGCGCCGGAGACATAGCCCGCCAGCACCGAGGCGATGCCAGTCACCATCATCCAGCAACCCATCATCAAGCCTTGCAGGCTGGCGGGGGCCAGCTTGCCAATCATGGCGTAGCCGATGGGGGAGATCAGCAGCTCGCCAAAACTCTGCAGCACATAGCTGATGGCGATCCACTTGAAGGCGACCAGCCCGTCGGCCCCCGCCAGATGGATGCCGATCGGCAGCACCAGCATGCCGAGCCCCATGCAAAACAGGGAGGCGGCAAACTGGGAGGGGATATCGATATTCCAGCCCTGTTCGCGCAGCCGCTTGAACAGCAGCGCCATCAGGGGGCCACCGATGACGATGACGAGGGTGTTGATGTTCTGGATCCACTGGGGGGCGACCCGCAGCCCGAACACGTTGAGGTTGATGTTGTGCTCGGAGAAGAGCATCAGTCCCATGGGCGCCAGCTGATAGAGCGACCAGAAGATGAGGGAGCCAAGGGCGAGGATCAGGTAGGCCACCATGCGGCTGCGCTCGGCGGCGTCCGGATGGCGGGCGGTCATCACGCAGAGCAGTACCAGCACCACGGCCCCCAGGATCAGCACAAAGCTGCCGCTGAAGCTGGCGTGGGTCAGCAGCAGGCGCAGCGCCGGCACCAGCATGGCCAGAATGGCGATACCTGCCAGCATGCGGCGGTAGAAGCCGCTCCCTTTGACGTGGCGCAGCGGGGTGCTGATATCCGCCAGAATGGGCCAGCAGGCGAAGGTGGCGATAATGGCGATGATGTTGCCCAGCGTCGCAAACAGGAACAGGGTGCGGTAATCCTCGGTGAGCTGGAAGTAGCCCGCCACCGTGAAGCCGATAAAGAAGCCCAGATTCATCCCGGCGTAGTTCCACAGGAAGGCGCTCTCGCGGCGGTGATCATCCGGGGCGAAGCGCTGGGTCAGCATCATGTTGAGGCAGGTGACGTTGAGGCCGCTGCCGGTAAGGAACATGGCGAGCCCCCAGTAGAGGCCGGTGCTCCCCATCTCGGCGATGAAGTAGCAGCCGATCACCTGCAGCACCATCCCCATCACGAACAGGTTGCGGTTGCTGAGGTAGCGCCCGCCGAGATAACCGCCAAACAGGTGCAGGCCATAGTTGAAGGCCCCGAAGACCCCCATCATGGCGTTGGCCTGGGATTCACTGAAGCCGAGCCGCTTGGTGGCGTAGAGCACCAGCGTGGAGTAGAGCACGGCAAACCCCAGGGTCGAGAAGGTCTGGATAAAGAACAGCGCCCCGGAGCCGGGGGGAATGGTGGGGTGTTGATTCGAAGCGCTCACGGTCTGTCTCCTGTGAGAGAAGAAAGTCATAACTCGTCCTGAGAGCGTACCGGTCTGCTGCCGGCTAGCCTTGTGCGCTTCCATGCTGGTCTGAAGGCCGGTCTGTCATTTAGCGGCCAAGCGGTGCAAATAGCCATACCTGAAATTTAATCCGGCGCGATTAATTGCTTTTTATTGATCTATTCCGCCTTTTTATGCGCGATTGAGCCGTGGTTTTAGCTCGGCTTACCACGGGATTGCGGCATGGTTGATGTGATCCAGTCGGCTATTTGGTGCCGATTGTGGCGCTGTAACGGGATCTGCGTCCAGCTTTGTTGTCCCGAAACGCAGCTGGCGCCAAGTTGTTGTATTGCAGGTTGTTTATTCATCCTCGGGTATTGAGTGAATAAATATCGGGAAGAGAAGGGGCAGCCCGAGGGAGTTTGCGTTTTTCCCCTCTCACTTTGGCAGAGGGTCAGGGTGAGGGGACATCCCGGATAGAACAACGCCCGGCGGGCCGGGCGTTGGGTTATCCCACATTGGGGGCAACAAAAGAGGCGGCGAAGGGCGCCCTAGAAGTTGTGGTAGAGCGGCCAGCCAAGCAGCGGGTGCTTGAGCCCGGCACGCATCTCGATGTTGTCGAGCTTCTCCGGCGAGGCGTTCTCTTTTTGCAGCCGCTGGTACTGGCGCACAAAGCCGAGGGTGTGCAGCAGGTTCGGCACAAAGCCCGGGCTCAGCTCCTGACGCAGGGCGGCGGCCATGTCGGCGGGCAGCGCGCTTAGCATCAGGGCGAGCTGGGCGGCGAGGTAGTCGGTGTCATACCAGCCCTCGTCGAGCTCAATCTCCCGCGCCAGCTTGCGCTTGAGATCCTGCTTCACCTTGAGCGGGGCGGCGCCACTGCCCTTGCCGCAGAGGATGCGGTAGAGCAGTGCTTCGGCCAGCTTGTCCTCCATGGTGGGGTGGTCGCTCTCGCAGGCGAAGAAGTGCTGGTCGATGAGCCCCATCAGCCGGCTCTTGTTGTGCTCGGTCAGCGCCTTCTCGTACTCCTGCCACCCTTGCCACTCCTCCACATCGGGCGGGCTCGAGATCTTGTCCAGCAGGCGGGCATCCACGTCACCGTAGAGGCTGTTGCCAGCCTGCTTGGGGCTGACGGTGATGAGCATCGACCAGCCCTTCTGGAACGGCTTGATGGGGCCTTCCGGCGCCTGCAGCAGCGCCAGTGCCTTGGCCGGATCCCGCGCCGAGAGCTCCTGCAGGCCGAGGCTCACCACGCCGATGACGTCGTGGGCGGCCTGCTCCAGCAGGTGCATCTTGTACTTGTTGTAGTACTTGTCGGCGAATTTGAGGCTCATCAGCACCGCCTTGCCCTTGATGGCGGCCAGCTGTTGCTCGCTCAAACGTTCATTGTCGCGGCCAAAGCGCAGCACCTGGGTCAGAAAGGGGCCCTGGTTGGCATCGCGAATGACTAACTGCATGAATGGGCTCCTTAATCCAGAAAGCTGAACATGTCGTCGACGTCGCCGTACTCGTCTTCCTCGACCTTGTTCTTCTCTTTGGCCTGCATCACCAGCTCGGCGGCAAACTTGTTGATGATGCCGTCCCAGGTGGAGTGCTCGTTGCGCAGCAGCGCCTTGATGGCTTTCTCCACCTCGGGGGCCAGCTCGCGAATGAGCATCAACAGGCTTCTCGGGTCATCCAGCGCATAGTCGTGGACATCCTCGCTCTGCTGGCGCTCGCTGTAGCGCAGGGACTCTTCGAGATCTTCCTCTTCGGCGTGCAGCACGTCGCGATAGCCTTCGTCCTCTTCATAGCGATCGCCGCGATAGAACTCGATAAAGGGGATGGCGAGGTAGAAGAGACCGGCCGGATCTTCGGCCACGCACTCGAGGATCTCGCGCTGCTTGGCTTCGCTATCCTGGGTGCGGATCAGGTAGTTGAGGAAGTCGAAGGTGTGCTGTTGCAGCTCATCGGCGTTGTTCTTGATCGCCTCTTCCCAATAGAGCGGCTGCTGGCAGACGATGTCGCGGATCCGCTCCGGGGTCATCAGCTCGGAGATGATGGAGGGGAAGGAGATATCGTGCTGGCCGTTAATCTGGGTCAGGGTAACGATATCAATGTTTTCAATCACTTCTGCCAGCTGGTCGTCAGACATGGTCTTGGCGATCAGCTCGAACTTCTCGCTGGCCTGCTTCGGCTCGATAACGGCCAGCTCTTTGATCTCGATGGCGGTAATTTCTATCAGACTGTTGCTCATGCCTTGCCCCAATTAGAAACGGACTTCGTCGTACATATCCTGATCGCCGTCGTCATCACCATAGCGGTCACTGCCGCCGTGGTAGTCGGCGTCGGCATCTTCCCCGTCTTCATCTGCTTCGTCGCGCAGCTCATAATCGTCATCGCCGCGGTGGCTACCGCGCGGCAGCGGGTTGTCGAGCAGGAACAGCACGGCGCAGGCTTCCATCAGCTGATCTTCGCTCTGGGCCCGCACCGCCTTGACCAGCGGCAGGGCGGCATTGTTGAAGCCGACGCTCACCTTGAACTCGTCCCAGCTTGGCTGCTCGCCGCTGGCGAGCCACTTGTTCCACTGCGACTTGGCCTTGGCCGGGAACTGCACCCGGCCATAGAGGGCCAGCGGCAGATACTCGGGCATAAACTCCAGCATGCTCATATCGGCCAGCAGCAGGCTCTTCATCTGGTCGGTGAACTGTTCCAGCCCCTTGGGGTCGTCCTGATCCCGGTAGGATTCGATGTTTTCGCTGGCATCGCTTTGCAGCGACTTGAGCCGCGCCTGGTCCCATCTCTTTTGCATAGTTGCTCTTTCTGCCTGCTGTTTCAGGGGTAGAACTGATCCCACATCTCCTGCATGGCGGAGGTGGGGTCGGTCACGATGACGTTGTTGAAATCCTTGATGAAGGCGGCCCGCTGTTTCGGATCGGACAGCACTTCATAGGCCTGCTTTATCTGGTGCAGCTTGATGGCTGCCTGCTCTTTCTCTTCTTCACTGGCCCCGTGCAGCTTGTCGGGGTGGTACTGGTTTGAGAGCCGACGATAGGCTTTCTTGATGTCGTTTTCGCTGGCGTTGGACTTGACGCCCAGCACCCGAAAGTAGTTGTTCATGGCAGATCCTGCATCACTGGCATCATAGGATTCACGCTGCGAGTGCCTGATGGTGGGGATTGGCAAACCAGGCACGGCAAAAACCCGTCATTTTAACGGAAACAGCCCGCCAACGCGATGAGTTGGGCGATCAATTAACGGGCGAGATGAAGAGGTGTCAGTTGAGCGTCTATTGTTGCCAGTCGATCTGGTCAGTGCAAGGGCGGCGGGGCAAAAGCGATGAAAAAACGGGCAGAAAAGGGGCGGGCGGCAGTCCGGGGCGAGGCTGCCGCCGCAGGGGTTACTCCTCCCAGAAGGAGGCGGAGGTGTGGTAGATCATCTTCTTGCTCATCCCGCCATCGACCACCAGATTGGCACCGTTGATAAAGTCGTTGCGAGGATCCGCCAGAAAGAGGCAGGCGCGGGTGATGTCGTCGGGGCGCCCGACCCGGCCGCTCGGGTGCTGGCGGTGATCCGCCTCGGTCAGGGTGTGGTAATCCTCCGCCTGGATCCAGCCCGGACTGATGGCATTGACCGTGATGGGGGAGTCGGCCAGCGAGTTGGCGAGGGACTGGGTGAGGGCGACCAGTGCCCCCTTGGAAGCGCCGTAGGCATCCCAACCCGGTTCGTTCTGCTGCCAGCGGGTGGAGGCAATATTGATGATGCGGCCATAGGGCAACCCGCGGTTGGCCTGCACAAAGGCGCGGGCGCAGAGCATGGCGCCGCGCACATTGACTGTCATCACCTGATCGAACTGGGATGCGCTCAGATCCTCGAAGCGGGTGTGGAACTTGCTGATGGCGCCGTTGTTGATCAGCAGATGGAGGCCGCCATGCTGCGCGCGCACCTCGGCAAAGAGGCGCACGATGGCCTGCTCGTCCCGCAAATCGAGCGGGTGAAAGTGGATCTCGGGATGGTCGAAAGCGTGAGGAGCCAGATCGGTGGCGATCACCCGATAACCCGCCTCGGCCAGCCCGATGCAGAGTTGGCGGCCAATCCCGCCAGCCGCGCCGGTGACCAGTGCAATTTGGGGTTGGTTGGTCAGCTCGTTCATTGTGCCGCTCCATTGCGCGCCCGCAGCACCTTGATGAGGGCCGACACCTCCTGCTGACCAAACCCTTGCGCCACCCCTTCCTCAAACAGATCGGCGGCAAAGCGCGGGAAGCGGCTGTCGATCCCGGCGTCGGTGGCATGACCGGCGAGACGGCTGATGGCGGCGCTCCAGGTTTTCAGGCTGGCGTAGGGGTGATCGAAATCGCCGCTCGCCAGCGTCTTGCCCAGGTGGGCCACATCGCCACCGAGAATGGGCGAGAGTTCGCTGAACTGGGCGCACACCTTGGCTACCGGCAACCCTTCCGCCTCACAAATGAGCGCGCCGTGCAGGGCCCCGAGCAGACCACCAGCAAAGTAGGCGGCGACGGCGCAATCTTGCGCCGCAGCGGCGCCCACCGCCTCGGCCACATGGTCGAGGGTGGGGGCGAGCAGGCGCAGCACCGGCTCGGCGTCGCTAAAGGCAGCGCTGGCACCGGAGCAGATGATGCTGGCATCGCTGGTGCCGATCTGATCCGGGAAGCAGAGGATGGCGCCATCGAGATAACGGGCGGTGCTGGCGTGGCTCCAACTCTCCAGCGCTCTGGCCCCCTGCGGGCTGCCGGTAGAGAGCTGCACCAGCAGCTTGCCCGCCACCGCATCGCTTGCTTCGTCCAGCAACTGCTGGCTGACGGCGTAGTTATCTACGCAGACAAGGGTGATATCGCTTGCGGCGATGGCCTCGCCAACCGAGGGGGCGAGAGTCGCGCCCAGCGCTTGCAGCGGGGCCGCTTTGGCGGCGCTGCGATTCCAGACGGTGACCGGATGGCCCGCCTTGAGCAAGGTGGTGGCGAGGGCGGAGCCCATGGCCCCGAGGCCGATGACAGAGAGATGGCGCATGATGGCTCCTGACGGTGTTGATAAACGCTGATATAGAAAATTGGGATGCCTTGTGGCAGGTAAGCCACTATATTTGCCCAGTGTCGCCGTGAAAAATGGCTTTTATGACTGTCTGGTATAGGTGAATTCTATGGATGTGCGAACCCTGCGTGCGTTTGTGGCTGTCTTCGAGGAGCGCAACATCACGGCGGCCGCTACCCGCCTTTTCATTACCCAGCCCACCCTCTCCACCACCATCAAAACGCTGGAGGATGAGCTGGGGGTGACCCTGTTTGTGCGGCAGGCGCGCGGGGTGGAGGGAACCGAAGCGGCGCACCGGCTCTATCCCCGCGCCAAGCGGTTGATCGCCGACACCGATTCCCTCGCCCGCGAGTTTCGTGAAACCTCCCCCTGCCTCGAGCTGACGGTGGGGATTGAGGCAGACCTTGGCGATGGCGTGGTGGGGACGCTGGTCAACGGGGTACTCGCCCACGAGGAGATCCTGCTGACTCTGGAGGAGGGTTGCTGTGGCGATGTGCGGCTGGGCTGTGAATTCCTGCGCTGCGGCGACGAGCTATTTATCCCCCTGCTGGAGGAGGAGTTTGTGCTGGTGCTGCCGCCGGATCACCCGCTGACGGGCAAGGGATCGCTCACCCCGGATGCGCTGGCGGACGAGCCCTGGGTCACCTGCCCGCGCCACGACTCCCACCTGCGGCTGATCGCCATCCTCGGCAATCAGGCGCCACTCTATCCACGGCGGGCGGGGTCGCTGCGACTGGCGGCGACTATGGTGGCCGCCGGGGCGGGGATCGGCTGGTTGCCCCGTTCGCTTTGCCCGCCCGGTTGTACAGTCGCCGAGCTGGCGGCCTCTTCCTTCAAGCGGCGGGTAGGGCTCTGCTACGCCCCCGATGCGCTGCGCTCGGCGGCGGTGACTGCCCTGCTGGAGCAGGTGCGCGGGATGCAGCTCCCCGCCTGATGTCGGCATAAAAAAGGGCCATCCGGTGGGATGGCCCTGTTGAAGGCAATGTTGTTGCGTGGCTAGAGCGACGCCCACCAGAGCCGCAGTTGCAAGCCCCACTTCGAGCTCCAGCCGGTGGTGCTGCTCACAAGCGTCCCATCCTTGATAACGAGGAAAGTCGGGGTGACCCCTACCTGCCACTTGGCGGCCAGCGCTCCCGACTCGTCGTTGTGGGTCGGGAAGGCGAGCCCCTTCTTGCTCATCCCATTGGCTAACTGCTCCGAATTGCCGGAGCGCAGCGCCACCGTCAGCACGTGTTCCCCCTCTTGCCAGAGCTGCTGCACCGCCGGGGTGGTGAAACGGCACACCCCGCACCAGCTGGCCCAGTAGTAGACCAGCAGCGGCTTGCCTTGACTTAAGGTAGCGAGATCCGTGCTGGTGCCGTCCTGCAATGTGACGGGGGCGCTCATCGCCCCCTCCGGCAGGGTCGGGCTGCGCCACAGATCCAGCAACGTCGAGATGACCAGCGCCATCAGCAGCAGCCAGAGCGCCTCCTTGCCCCAGCGGCGCCAGCGGGGTTGAGGATTGGTGGTCATTCTTTACCCCTGCTTGGCCAGTTCGGCCTTCACCAGCTGCTCCAGCTCCTCATAGGGGATGGCGCCCGGTACCAGCTGGTTGCCAATCAGGGTCGCCGGTGTGCCCTGTACCCCGAGGATGGTGCCGATGCGCAGGCTGTTGCGCAGCTCTTCGGTCGCCTTGGCGGCCGGTTTGAGCGCGGTGTTGCCGGTGGCGGCCAGCGCCTTGTTGATGTCCGCCTCGGTCAACATCCCCTGCTTGCTCATCAGCTTGTCGTGCAGGGTGAGGAAGCGGGCGGGATCCTGCTGCCACAGGGTCAGGCTGTATTGGGCCGCCTTGGCGGAGGTCTGCCCCTTGAACGGCAGCAGCTTGATCACCAGCCCCAGATCGTCCGGATAGGCCTTGAGCAGCTTGGTCAGCTGGGGATCGAACTGCTTGCAGTAGGGGCAGTTGTAGTCGGTGAACAGCACCAGCGTCAGCTTGGGGTTCTTGGCGCCGAGGCGCGGGCTGGTGGCGCTGTTGAACAGCACATCCTTGTTGCCCTTGATGAAGTTGCCAAGCTGCGCCTCCTGGGCTGCCGCGTTCTGTTTCTCCCAGGATTCGGCGGCCTCGTCGAGGATCTTGGGGTTGGCTATCAGGGTCTCGCGGATCAGCTCCTTGATGCGCGCCTCCTGCTCCGGGGTGAAGGGGGCTGCGTGCAGGGCCGGAGCCAGCAGGGTTGCGGAAAGGGAGGCCAGCAGGGTCAGGGCGCTAAGAGTCGGTTTCATGGTTGCTCCTTAAAATCGGGTGGTGCCAGCCTGAAGCAGGCCAGCCTTGTGCAATGTGGTCAGCAGATCGTCCTTGTCGAGCAGGGGTGACAGCGTGACCCCCTGCGGCAACTCCGGGCCGTAAATCTGGTTGAAGGGGACGGCCGCCGCGCCCCGCTTACGCAGGAAGGCGGCGATGGTGTCGCTTGGTTTGCTCCAGTCGCCGCGCAGGGCCACCACATCGGGGGCCGAGAGGGCCTGTTGCACCTCATCGCGTAGCAACACGTTGTATTTGTTGGCCTTGCAGGTGACGCACCAGTCTGCGGTGACATCGATAAAGACCCGCTTGTTCTGGGCCAGCGCATCTGTGATGGCGCGTTCGGAGAGCGGCTGCCAGACCACCTTGTCAACGCTGGCCGAGCCCTGCGCGCTAAAGGCGCCGCTCAGCAGCAGGGGGCTGCCAATCAGGGCGGCGAGGGCGATCGCCAGCGTGAAGCCGCGCATGCCGTAACGCCAGATGATGCCAGTCAGCAGTGCCAGCAGCATGGCAACCATCAGCCAGCCGGTGGCATAGCTGCCGAGATGGTTGTCGAGCAGGCTGGTGAGCCAGAGGCTGGAGCCCAGCATCATCAGGCCGAGCAGGATGCGCAGATGGTTCATCCAGCGCCCCGGTTTCGGCAACCAGAGGGCGAGCCGTGGCAGGGCCGCCACCAGTAGCCAGGGCAGGCTCATGCCAATTCCCAATGCCGTGAAAATCAGCCAGAGCTGGCCAAGGGGCGCTGCCAGCGCAAAGGCCACTGCAGTGCCGAGGAAGGGGGCCGAGCAGGGTGTCGCCAGCAGAGTGGCGAAGCTCCCCTGCAGGAAGTGACCGCCGAGGCTGTTGCCGCCGCTGGTGGCGAGGCGGGTGCTGAGGGCGCTGGGCAGGCGGATCTCGAACAGCCCCAACAGGTTGGCGCAAAACAGCAGGGTGACCAGCACCATCAAGCCGATAAAACCGGCACTCTGGAACTGGATGCCCCAGCCGACGGCCCCTTGCGTGGCGCGTAGCAGGCTGCTCATGGCCGCCAGCACCCAGAAGGAGGCGATGATCCCGGCGCTGGCGGCGAGGAACTGCTTGTGCACCGCGCCCTGTTCACGCTCCTGATGTTGCAACACAGTTCCCAGCTTGAGCGCCAGCACCGGCAGCACGCAGGGCATCAGGTTGAGGATCAGGCCGCCGAGCAGCGCTACTCCCAGCAACCAGAACAGCGAATGGCTCTGGTTGGGCAGCGCGAGCGGCGCGCCGATCGTCCCCTTGCCCTGCCACGCCTGTTCGCCGCTGGTGAGCAGCAGGCCGAGGGATTGGCCGCGCAGATCCGGCGCATCCCCCTGCCAGCCATCGCTCACCGGCACCCGGGCGATCAGGGTGTTGCCCTCGACCTCAAGCGCCGGTTTGCCAAACTCGGCCCCCTCCAGAGCGTCGATAAAGAGCGCTGGTGATTGCCAGCCCTCTGCCCGCTCGGCGCGCAGTTGCAGCTGGTTGTGCTGATAACCGAGCTCGACCCGGGTCTCGGCTGGCAACTGTTGGGGTAGGGTGCTCATCGCCTTCGCCCAGGCAAAATCGAAGTCGGCTGGGGCTGCGCCATCCAGCGCGAGGGTGAAAGGGAAGTCGGTCAGGATGCAGACGTTGCTGCAGGTCGAGAGGCGCAGAGTCCCCTTGAGCGGTTGCCCGGTTGGGTAATTGAGGCTGAGGGGGAAGGTCACGTCCCCCTGATAACCCTGGGTGCTGAGCCCGGCTACCTCGAAGTGGCGTGGCACCGGCCAGCGCCACTGAAAGTCTCCGACCGGCTCATCCCAGAGGATCTGGGGGGCAATGCCCCCTTCTCCCGGGCTGTGCCAGTAGGTTTTCCAGCCCGACTCCAGCTCGACATCGAGCAGGATGCGGGTCTGATCTGCCGTGCTGCGGTCGGCCTGCAGCCGTACCCGGGCGTGATCATTCTGTGGGCTGGTGAGCCAGCCCGTGTCGCTGGCCAATCCCATGGATTGCCACAGCAGACCGCCCAGTAGCAGGGCCGCCTTGAAGAGATTCGACATCTTTTTGGTCTCGCAAAAATTGAGTGACAGCTAACGAAAGAACGCTGCCGAACTCATTCCCGCCAGACGCAGAGGGTGAGGTGCAAACGCCGCTCGGGCGGCGAGATGACTCTGGGAGGGGGCAGTGGCGGTGTGTAGCGCCAAAGGGGGGCCAGCAGGGCGATCAGTACGGCCACGGCAAAGAAGAGCTGTTCGACGCAGAGCAGGGTGGCGGCGCTCAGCCACTTGCCGTTGAGCTGGCAGCTGGTGGGCTGCGGGCTGGCCGGTTTGGCATCCTCTTGATCCGTTGCCGAGCCTGGAACCGGCAGCGCCTGACAGCTGAGGGCGTGATCGAGCAGGGCAAGCCGGGCCAGCGGCTGGGCCGCACAATTGAGCACCAGCAGGCAGACCAGCAGCAGGAGATGTTTCGCTACCCGTTGTTGCAACATCATGTTCGCCCCGTCCATCAAGATGGGGCCATCCTAACGACCAATGGTGGGTGGGGCAAGTCGGCGGCGTCGTATTGATGTGCAGGACTGTGGGTGGCGCGACGGGGAGGGTGGTCGGTTCTGTTTGGCGAACGCTTGTTCGCTAAAAGGGGGATCAGTATACTGCGCCGAGTTAAAACTCGAGGTGTTCGATGCTCAAAATTGCCCGTGTGCTGCTGCTTGGTCTGCTGCTCATTTTCTGGTTCCTGTTCGGCCTGCTGCTCTGTCTGGTTCGTCCGCGCCATCCCAACAACGTCTATGTCTTCGCCCGCATGTATCACGCGGTCTGCCCGCTGATCGGGCTGCGAGTCAAAGTGACGGTGGCCGACGAGGTCAAATCGGTCGGCCCGGCGGTCTACGTTTGCAACCACCAGAGCAACTTCGACATCTTCACCGTGACCGGTGCGGTGCAGCCTGGCGTGGTGGCAGTGGGCAAAAAGAGCCTGCTCTGGCTGCCGCTGTTTGGCCTTATCTTCTGGCTCTCCGGCAACGTGCTGATCGACCGCTCCAACCGCTCCCGTGCTATCGGCACCATAGGTCAGGTGGTGGATCGCATCAAGAACCGTGGCACCTCCATCTGGATGTTCCCGGAAGGGACCCGCTCCCAGGGGCGTGGCCTGCTGCCGTTCAAGGCGGGCGCTTTCCACACTGCGGTACAGGCTGAAGTGCCCGTGGTGCCCATCGTCTGTTCCAGCTACTTCGGTCAGGTCGATCTCAATCGCTGGGACAACGGCGAAGTGCTGGTGGAAGTGATGGCGCCGGTCTGCAGCAAGGAGCACGGTGCCAGCGGCATTCGCGATCTCTCCGATACCTGCCGCGCCCGGATGGAGGCCAAACTGGCCGAGCTGGATGGCAAGCTGGGTCGCCATCACGCCGCCTGAACGCCATCATAACTGCATTGAAAGGGGAGCCACAGGCTCCCTTTTTTGTTGGTAAAAATCACCACCTGGTTGGCTATTCTCACCAATAAACGCTTATTGAATTTCCTCGGTAAATTCCCATCTATATGTAAAACAACAATAATTTTTCTTGGCACGGCTCTTGTAATGCAATGGGAAGAGATAGCCATCCCATCAACAAGGAGCCAGACCATGAGCGTATTCAGCCGCCTGACCGACGTGATTAATGCCAACCTGCACAGCCTGCTCGACAAGAGTGAAGAGCCGGAGAAGATGCTGCGCCTGATGATCGAAGAGATGGAGCAGGTGCAGGTCGAGATGCGTACCCAGGCCGCCCGCGTGATTGCCGAACAGAAGCAGCTGGAGCGTCACCAGCAGGCGTTGCACGCGCAGATTCTGGAGTGGTCGGCCAAGGCCGAGCTCGCCATCCAGAAGGGACGTGAGGATCTGGCCCGCGCCGCCCTCACCGAGAAGCTGGCGGAGGTCAAAAAATGTGAACAGCTGGAGCAGGACAAGGCCCGGGTCGCCGAAGTGCTGGCCCAGCTCACCGCCGACAGTGAACGGTTGGCCTCCAAGCTGACCGAGGCCCGCGAGAAGCAGAAACTGCTGACCCTGCGCGAGCAGACAGCCCATAGCCGCATTCGTGCTCGCGCCCAGGTGGACAACCTGCGGATGCATGAGCTGATGGCGCGCTTTGATGGTTTTCAGGGCCGGGTCGATCAGCTGGAAGCCCAGCTGGAGGCGGCCACCCTGGGGCAGAATCCCTCGCTGGAGGCCCAGTTCCGCGAGCTGGAGCTCAATGACGAGATCGAGCGCGAGCTGGCTCGCCTCAAAGGCCAGAAGGCGGAGGTGTAATCATGAGCCCCTGGCCCAAGGATCTGGTGCATCGCAAGCTGACCGGGGTCTGCGCCGGTATTGCCAGGCGGTTGGGGGTCTCCAGAGTCACGGTGCGGGTGGTGGCACTGCTCGCCCTGATCCTGATGCCGCCGCTGGCTCTGGCCGCCTATCTGCTGGCGGTGCTGGTGATGCCGCCCCGTTATGAATTGAAGCGCTGGCTGGATTGACCGAAGGGTTGAACAGTCGGCAGACAAGGTACTGATAAGGAGCAAGTTATGCTGGAATTTTTCATATTGCTGGTGGTGCTGCTGGTCATGGCACTGACCGGTTTTACCCTGGTAGCCATGTTGCTGGTGAGCGGCCTGTTCGTGCTGCTTGGGGCGCTGGGCGGCATGCTTGCTCTGATCATCAAGCTGGCCCCCTGGTTGCTGCTGGTGCTGGCGGTTTGCTGGCTGATCAGCAACCGCAGCAAGCGTTCCAATACCTACCTCTAACCCGCCTGAGGTTGTGCAAGACGTTGTGTGATGCTCCCTGATTTCCCCTTTCCGGCCACTCCTCGAGTGGCCTTTTTTTGCCTGTCGTCCTCAAGGCTGGGTGGCTGCGGGTAACCACTGGGGGCTCCAGCTCTGCCAGAGTGCCGGGCTGTGGATCAGCTGCTCCTTGAAGGATTTCGGCTGCTGCTTGAGACGATATTCGATGCGCAGGGCCGCCCCCTTCTCGCCGACTTCCTGTTGCCACGCCAGCGTCAGTGGCCCCTTGCCGCGCAGGGCGCGAGCGCCCTTGCCACTCTGGTGCTGGCGCAGGCGGCGCAGCGGATCCGTGCTGATCCCGGTATAGAGCAGGCCGGTGGCGGTGCGCACCATATAGACAGACCAGCGGGAAGGGGCGGAAGGTTGCTGTACCGGTGTGGTGGTCGCGGGTTCTCTCATTCAAATTCTCTGTGCCAAACTCAGAGGCAGCTCAAGGAGGTGCGATGAGAGTCTGGTTTTGGTTGTGGTTACTGTTGTCGGTCCCGGCTCTGGGGGAGACGATCCGTCTCTACGATTACCATCAGCATCCCCCCTTCAACACCGGAGTGGATGCAGGGCTGAGCCGCGAGCTGGTCAAGTATCTCAATGAAAAGCTGAGGGGTGAACCCAGAATCGAGCTTTGGCTGGTCAATCGCGCCCGGCTGGCGCTGGAGATGGCAGATCCCGACTTTGACGGTCTGGTGGTCTGGGTCAATCCCGCCTGGGTGGGGGATCCCCATCGCGAACGCTATCTCTGGACCTTTCCGGTGATGCGCGACACCAACGAGCTGGTCTCGAACATTGACAACCCGGTCACCTATCGCGGGCCAGACTCCCTCAAGGGGCTGGTGTTTGGCGGGGTGGAGGGCTACCGCTATCAGGGGATCGATGATGCAGCTGGCCGCGGGGAGCTGGTGCGTCAGGATGCCAAGAAGGTGAAGACCAATCTTGAGCTGCTGGTGCGCGGTCGCATCGATGTGACGCTGGTAAGTGGTTCATCGCTGGGCTTTTTCATCGACGCACAGCACTATCAGGGCAAGCTGTTTATCTCGCCCTTCCCCCAATCCAGCTATACCCGCCATATCCTGCTGCCCAAATCCCGTCCCGAGCTGCATGCCACCTTCAACGACATCGCCGAGCAGATGGACAGGGATCCCCGTTGGCACAAGGTGCTGGAGTCCTATCGCGGTACGCCCTGAGGGCGGCGCTTGAGCCGGTGTAGTGGCAACAGGCTCACCAGCAGACCTGCCCAGACAAAGGCGAAACCGACTGCCTTGATGGGGTCCGGCGCCTCACCAAACCAGTAGATGGCGAGCAGGAAGGCGAGGCTGGGCTCGATATATTGCAGCAGCCCCACCGTGCTCATCCGGGTTCTCGCCACTGCGTAGCAGAACAGCCCCACCGGCAGCAGGGTGGCGGGCGCACTGCCCATCAGCAGCAGCTTGTCGGCCAAATCCCCGTTCACGAATGCCCCTTCCCCGTGCCACGCCAGCGTGCCGATGATGATCAGCGCGACGGGCAGTTGCACCATGGCTTCCAGATAGAGGCTGGAGCCGGTGTCGTAGTGGATCTTCTTCTTGATAAGGCCGTAGCAGGCGAAGTTGGCCCCCATGATGAGGGAGAACCAGGGGAGCTGGCCGTAGCAGAAGAGCATGTAGGCGAGACCCGCCAGCGCCAGGGCGACCGCCAGATGCTTTTGCGGGGTGAGCCGCTCTTTCAGGAAGATGACGGCGAATACGATATTGAACAGCGGGGTCATAAAGAAGGCGAGGCTGGTGGTCAGCACCTGCCCGGTAGTGAGGCACCAGGTGAACATGCACCAGCTGATGGACATCACGGGGCCCGCCAGCAGAATGAGGCCGAGCTGGCGTGGCTCGCTGCGCAGTTGTGCCCAAGGCACCTTGTGGCCAAGCAGCAAAAACAGGGCCCCCAGTAGCACCACAGACCAGAGCACCCGGTGGGAGATCAGCTCCCACATGTTGACCTCGGGCATGAATTGATAATAGAGCGGCAGCATCCCCCACAGGATGAAGGAGAGGGTCGCGGTGCCGGTACCTAGCCAGTTTTTCATTATTATCCGTTTATTAAATTAAACACCCATGGCGATAGTAGGGGGCGCGCCCTGTTTCCACAAGAGGGAAAACAGGGAAATGCTGGTACTATCAACGTCATGCAGCGAATCGATAAGTTGTTTGAGCAAATCAGGGCCTGCCGTCTGTGCGAGGCTCATCTGCCGCTGGGGCCTCGTCCGGTGATCCGCGGGGCCGAGAGTGCCCGCCTGCTGATCATCGGTCAGGCGCCCGGCACCCGGGTGCATGCCAGCGGTATCCCGTGGGATGACCCCTCCGGTGACAGGCTGCGCCAGTGGCTTGGTGTCGATAAGGCTACCTTTTACGACCAATCCCGCATCGCCATCATGCCGATGGGGCTCTGCTATCCCGGCAGGGGAAAATCCGGCGATCTGCCACCCAGACCCGAGTGCGCACCCACCTGGCACGACAAGGTGCTGATGCTGCTGCCCAATATCGAGCTGACCCTGCTGATCGGACAATATTCACAAGCCTACTATCTGCGGGGGGCAGCCAAGGGATCGCTCACCGATACGGTGCGCAGCTGGGCCGACTATGGCCCCGGCTGGCTGCCGTTGCCGCATCCCTCCCCGCGCAATACCCTCTGGCTCAAAAAGAATCCTTGGTTCGAGGATGAGATCGTCCCCCATCTGCAGCAAAGGGTCGCCCCGCTTCTGGGGAGACCCTGAGTATTAGAGCGCTGGCTCGGCCAGCGGTTTTGGCTTGCTGCGCGCCATGGCGATGAGCGGCAGGACGATGCAGATACAGCCCAGCAGCAGCGGCAGACCGGGCTGCTCGTCAAACAACCATACCCCGATGGCCACCGCCATCAGCAGACCGGTGTACTCCGCCGAGGCGATCTTGCTCGCCTCCGCCTTGCGATAGGCCACCACGCACAATCCCGCATAGACCATGATCAGCGCCGAGGAGCCGAAGGCGGGCCACCACATCTGCCACTGCCAGTCGCCCCCTTCCCACAGTGCCAGCGCCAGGATAAAGGGCATGCTCAGCACGTTGGTGAAAAACAGGGTCTGGGCGATGGGCTGCTTGAGCGGGATCCGCTTGATCAGCAGGTTGTTGAGCGCCATCGACAGCGCCACCCCAAGCGCCGCCAGCGCAGCCCAGTTCACTTCAGTCGGGCGCAGCACGATCAAAACCCCGATAAATCCGATGACTGCGGTCAGCACCTTCTGGCGCGAGATCGCTTCCCCCGCCATCCACACCGCCAGCGGCACCATCATCAGGGGGGCGGCATAGAAGAGGGCATTGGCAGTGGCGAGCGGCAAGCGGGTGAGGGCCACTACCATCAGGCAGACGCCGACCGCCCAGATATGAGCCCGCAGCAGGTGCCACTTGATGGCCACCGGCGGGTTGCGGCGCCATGACCAGAGCAGCCAGGGCATCAGCAGAATGGCGGCCGAGAGCTGGCGGAAAAAGACAAACTGGAAGATGGGCTGATCCGGCTCCAGCACCTTGACCAGCGCATCGGAAAAAACCGCCACCATATTGCCCAGCACCAGATAAAGGATGCCGATCCCTACTGCATTCATACCACCTCCCACTTCAGATGAGCGGAGGGTAGCGTGCCGGTTGATATCCAGTAAAATGATAAAAAATGACCACTCATGAGATATTTAGATAATGAAGCTTCCTCCTCTGCGTGCGGTGCAATATTTCGAGGTAGTGGCCCGGCTGCTCAGCTTCTCCCGTGCCGCCCTTGAATTGAACGTCAGCCAGAGTGCGGTCAGCCACCAGATCCGCCTGCTGGAGGATTTTCTGGGTGAGCGCTTGCTGCTGCGTCAGGGTCGGCTGCTCTCGCTGACGCCGCAGGGGGAGAGCTACTTCGAAGGGATTGCCGCCGGGCTCAGCCAGATTGCCCAAAGCAGCGAACAGTTGCGCGGGGGCGGCGAGATGCGAGTCCGGCTCGCGGTCTACAGCTCGTTTGCGGTGAAGTGGCTAATCCCGCGGTTGGCCGGATTGCGCCAGCTCTACCCCGAGCTTGATTTGAGTCTGGAGATGGTGGCGGAGGATCCCGAGCTATCTGATCGGGTGGCAGACTGCTTTATCACTGTGTCACCCAACGGGCGGGGCTACTGTCACGATCTTATCTATCAGGAGCGGCTCTTTCCGGTCTGCAGTCGCCGCCTGTTGCAGCAGATCAGCGGGGAGTGGCCCGAGGCCATCTGGCAGCTGCCGCTGCTCTCGGTGCAGTCCATTTACAAGGCGCGGGGGGAGGATTGGCAGCGCTGGGCCAAGGCAGGTGGCTTGGTGATCCCTGACGAGGCGCGAATGCACCACTTCAGCCATGTGCTGCTGGCGATGGAGGCTGCGGCCTGGGATCAGGGGGTGGCGTTCGTGAATGACTACATGCTGCGACCCGATGATCCCCAGCTGGTGGCCTTGCCGGTACACCAGCTGGAGACGGGGGATGCCTTCTACTTTACCTGCAAGCGCTCGCGGGCCCATGAGCCCGCCATCAGCCGGTTGCGCCAGTGGCTGATGATGGAGACACGCCAGAGCATGCCGCTCTAGCCTGCGACGTTACGCTCTCTTGAACTGACTCAGTACAAACAGGCTGGTGGCACAGACGACGACCGAAGGCCCTGCCGGAGTATCTTGATACCAGGAGAGGGTCAGCCCCCCCAGCACGGCGAGACAGCCGATCAGCGCGGCAAAGCCAGCCATCTGCTCCGGCGTCTGGCTGAAACGACGGGCGGTGGCGGCAGGGATGATCAGCAGGGAGGTGATGATCAGCGCGCCGACAAACTTCATCGCCACGGCAATCACCAGACCAATCAGCAGCATCAAGACGCAGCGCAGCACATCGACCCGGATCCCTTCTACCCGTGCCAGCTCTTCCGAGATGGTCATGGAGAGCAGGGGATCCCACAACCGCCACAGGGTGAGCAGCACCAGCGCGCCACCGCCATAGATCCAGAGCAGGTCCATCGGTTGTACCGAGAGCAGGTCGCCAAACAGGTAGGCCATCAGATCCACCCGCACGTTATCCATAAAACTCAAGGTAACCAGACCGAGGGACAGGGCGCTGTGGGCCAGAATGCCGAGCAGGGTATCAGTTGCCACCTGCTGGTTGCGACTCATGATTACCAGCAGCATCGCCATGGCGAGGCAGCAGACCACCACCGCCAGGGTGAGATCGACCTGCAGCAGGATGCCCAGCGCGATGCCGAATAGGCAGGCATGGGAGAGGGTGTCGCCAAAATAGGCCATCTTGCGCCATACCACGAAGCTGCCGAGGGGGCCGGCCAGCAGGGCGATGCCGAGACCGGCCGCGAGGGCGTATAACAGAAAGCTGTCCACTTGAATGTCCTGTTGCTTGCGCTATTTGCTGTGAGCGTTGTTGCGAGAGGGCAGGCGGATGACGGGGGCCTGCGGTTCATTATGATGGTGTTCGCCATCGCAGTGGTGGTGGTGGGTATAGACCGCCAGCACCTCCTGCTCCGGTCGCCCGAACAGACGGGCAAATTCGGGGTGGCGCGCCACGCTTTCCGGCTCGCCATGACAGCAGACGTGGCGATTGAGGCAGATCACCTCGTGGGTGCTGGCCATCACCAGATGCAGATCGTGGGAGACCATCAGCACGGCGCAATTGAATTCGGCGGCGAGCTGGCCGATGAGGGCGTAGAGCTCGATCTGGCCGGTGATATCGACCCCTTGCACAGGTTCGTCCAGCACCAGCAGCTCGGGCTTGACCAGCAGGGCGCGAGCCAGCAGTACCCGCTGCATCTCACCACCGGAGAGCTTTTGCATCCGGTTCTCAAGCAATCCCTCTGCGCCAACCCGGGCCAGTGCCTCCTCGATGGAGAGGCGGCTATTTTTGCCCAGCTGCAGGAAGCGGCGCACCGTCAGCGGCAGGGTGGGATCCAGATAGAGGCGCTGTGGCACATAGCCGACTCTCAGATCGCGGCTGCGGGTGATCTTGCCCGAATCCGGGGTGAGCAGACCCAGCACCAGCTTGCTCAGGGTGCTCTTGCCCGCCCCGTTGGGGCCGACTAGCGTGGTGATTTTGCCTTTATTGAGGGTAAAGGAGACCTTGTCGAGCACAGAGCGTCCATCAAACGAGAGAGAGACCTCTTTCAGCTCTACCAGTTGGCTCATGACAACTCCGGGGTTTACAGCCATTGAGAGTTATAATATAACAAAAAGCAGCTGTTATATTATCACATACTTACCCCCTGACGAGATTCACCAATGAGAATTATTGCGCTTTTCACTGCCCTGCTGGCGGTGAGTTTGCCTGTTCGTGCCATTGAGGTACTGACCACCATCAAGCCGCTAGGCTTCATTGCCGCGGCGATCACTGACGGGGTGAGCGAGCCCAAGGTATTGCTGCCGACCGGTGCCTCTCCCCATGATTTCTCCCTGCGTCCGTCCGATATTCGCAGCATCAACAGTGCCGATCTGGTGGTGTGGGTTGGCCCCGAGCTGGAAGGTTTTATGGCCAAGCCGCTGGCCAACCATCCCCATGCTCTGGCCCTGACTCAGGTTGAGGGGATGCCGCTGTTCAACTACGCGACTCAGGATAGTCACGATTCCCATGACCATGATGATCACGATCATGCCGCCCACGGGCACGGTGACCATGATGAAGGGCATGAGGGACATCATCACGAAGGGGTCGATCCCCATATCTGGCTTGGCCCGACGCAGGCCAAAGTGATTGCCAAGGCGATCGCAAGTGAATTGGGCAAGCTGGATCCGGCCAATCAGGCTCGCTATGACGCCAACCTCGCGGCATTTGATACCAAGGTGGATGCCAAAGACAAGGTGATTGCTGGCCAGATGAAGGCGGTGAATGAGAAGGGGTACTTTGTATTCCACGAGGCGTATGGCTACTGGGAGCGCCACTACGGCATGAGTTCAAAGGGTCACTTTACCGTGAGCCCTGAGCGTCGCCCGGGCGCCAAGACCCTGGTGGATATTCGCAAGGCGCTGGAAGAGAAGCAGGCGAGCTGCATTTATGCCGAGCCGCAATTCTCACCGGCTGTGATCGAATCGGTGGCTCGCAATACCGGCGCCAAGGTGCTGTTGCTTGATGAGGTGGGTGAGCAGGTACCGCTCGGCCCGGATGGTTATCCCCAATTCATGCAGCAACTGGCAGACGCATTCGCCCAGTGTCGCTGATCAGCGGCTGAGCCTCTCATCCGGACGGACTATACTGACCTCCAGCATCTGACATGGAGTGTCCGGTATGAAATGGTTGTTGATCCCGGCCTGTACTCTGGCGCTATGTTGCGCCAACGTACAGGCTTCGCGTCTTTCCGAATATATTGCCAGTCCGGACCTGCGGGCCAAGCTGCAGGAAGTGTATGGTGGCAGGGCCATCCAGCGGGCCGAGGCATTTTCTCGCTTGCTCACCCCCAGAGCGGGTACAACCGACCAGCAGAAGATCGAGCTGGTGAACAACTACTTCAACAATCTCACCTACAGCGAGGATCCCAAGCTGTGGGGGGATGAGGATTACTGGGCCAATCCGCTGGAGTTCATCGGTGCCCGGGGTGGGGATTGCGAGGATTACAGCATCTCCAAGTACTACACCCTGATGGAGCTGGGGGTGGATGAGAAGAAGCTGCGGCTGGCCTACGTCAAGGCGGTGCGTTACAACCAATTCCACATGGTGACGCTCTACTTCCCGACGCCCAAGGCTGATCCACTGGTGCTCGACAACATCAACAGCCGGATCCTGCCGGGCAGTAAGCGTACCGACCTCATTCCCGTTTACAGTTTCGATGCCAAAAGCATCTGGATCATGAAGTCACGGCGGGAAGGGACGCTGGCGGGGAGTGCCGATCGGCTGGCGCAGTGGACATCTATGAAGACCCGCTTCTCCAGCGAGCAACTGCGCTCTCCCCGTCGTCAGCTATAGCTTGCCCGCCGCCTTCAACTCATCGAAATATTCCGCTGCGCCCGGATGCTGCTCAATACTCAGCACCGGGCCGGTTTTATTGCGTGCCCGGTGAAACATATTGGCGTAGCCATAAGTCTGCTCATTGAACTTGGTCTGCTGGGTCAGCATGGCCTTGGTCAGGCGATAGACAGACTCTTCCGGCATGGTGGCATTGGTAACCAGAGTGGCGGCAATGGCAAAGGTGGGCGTCGCCTTCAGATTGCCGGGGTAGATGCGGGCAGGCACCTGACTGCGTTGGTAATATTTGACCCCCTTGAGTAGCTGATCACGGGTGGCCCCATCGATGGGGAGGAAACTGACCGCGCAGCGTTTGGCGGTGTCGAGCACAATCCGGTTAGGGTGTCCCATCACCAGTGCAAATGCGTCGATCTGCTTGCTGCAGAGTGCATCCGGCAGGTTGGCCATGCTCTTCAGATCGAGATCCTGCTCTTTCGCTCCCAGGATGTTGAACAGAGCCAGCGCCGTCTGGCGGGTACCCGAGCTCTTCAACCCCATGTCGATGGGGGCGAGCTTGAGCTGTTCCAGTGAAGTGATATCGCCATCGGCACGGATCACTATGGTGAAGGGCTCGGCATGGGTGGCAAACAGGGCGCGCAGCTCAGGTTGCGGCTGCGTGGCAAAAGGGCCCAAGCCCTGGCTTGCCTGATACAGCCAGTCTGACTGCACCATGGCGTAGGCGGTCTCGCCACTCTTCAGCCGCTTCAGGTTTTCTATTGAACCCGATGAGCTCTGCAATGTGCACGCAAGTTGCTCGTCGACCTCATGAGCCAGACGGCAAAACTCTTTGGTTATCTGGTGATAAATCCCCTGCTCACCCCCGGTGGTGATAGTGACGGTTTCAGCCATCAGGCCGGGTTGCCACATCAGGGGCAACAGCATGGCGAGCTTCTTCATGATTGCGCCTCCTTGGCATAACCATCGATACCCCAGGTCCGCAGTTTGTCGATGTCGCGGCACTCTCCCGATTCTGCCAGCAGGGTATAACCGGCAGCATGCATGGTTTGGGAGAGCAGATTCCAGTAGAGCGGCGCATCGGTCAGCTGACAGCTGATAAAGATGGGATTGAGCGGATCAAGTTGATTGAAGGTATCTGCATTGAGGGGAATGGCGCTGAAGGCGAGCTCACACCCCTGTTCCTGTAGCGCGGCCAATGTGGACTGGCCGTGGGCGGGGAATGTGGCCACATCCCAGCGCCAATCCAGTGTTTTTCCTCGACCCTGGCTTAGCAGAGGGGCAATCTCGGACCATTGCGGGTGATTGAGCAGGGAGAGGGGCAGCAAGACCCCTTCTATATGAGAGTGCTGCCACTGTTGCAGGGCGCTCTGGATGGTTGCGAGATCGCTGTCGGCACCGAGGGGCTGACTGGGCAAGAAACGCTGATAGAGCGCGATCTCCCCTTGTGTGGAGACAAATTTTTGCAGTTGCCCGCCTTCCGGCAGTGGGCTCACTCCTTGCAGCGGCTGTGGGGGCGTCAGTAGCAGCTGTTTTCCCAGCTGGGTGATTTTGAGTCGTTGTTGCAGCAGATCCCGTTTGCGTTCGGAAACCAATTGGTTGATGGAAAGTGCCACTTCTTTGAGGTCTTGCAACCAGGGAGTGGGCAGGGTGCTGTTGAACTGGTGTTTGCGGATACGGATCAGCTGCAGGTTGATCTGCTCCAGGGGCTGCAGCAGGCGTTTGCACACCAGGGAGATGATCAGGGTAAATACGACGAGGCCCGCCAGCAGCGCCAGACCGGTGCGACTGATGGCATTCCACAGATGCTGATAGGCGTAGCCGCTATGCCCCTCAAGGGTCAGAGTACCCAGCATGCGCCAGCCATCGGTCAACTCTTGCTCAATCTTGACGGGGGGCATGCCGATAACCGAGGGAAGCCAGCCGGGGACATTTTGCTGGGTAGAGTGGAAGACCTTCTGAAACAGCACCTGACCATCCGGATCCACCAGAATGACCGAGCTGACGAAACCGCCATCGAACATGGCATTGACTATGGTCTCGGCCAGCACATTGTCGTCATTGAGCAGGGTTCCTTGCAGCACCAGCCCGAGAGCGGTGATGGCGGTTTCCAGGTTGGCTGACATCTGGTCGAGAATGGATTGGCGGACCGTCGTGACTTCCAGTGCAAACAGCAGCGCTGCACCGATCAGGAACAGGACGACAATTATTCTGATTAACAGTTTTGCTAACGACATATCCACTCCATGGAAAAGTTATCGCAACATTTCAGGTTTCTATTCAGTATCGAATCCGACCCGGTTCTTAAAAATAGGAAAAAATGGTTAAAAAAGACGATCATTTCTGCCCATCCGGGCGGGTTATGCATAAAATGTGAGGTTCATGCAGATTGTGATGAACTATTTGTAACTATTTGTGTCCAACAAACAGTTTTATACGGTTTTGTCACAACTGACATCGCAACTCACACTCTTTAGATCTAAATACAGGATAGCGGATGAAACGTCTCCGTCCCTTGGTAGTACAGGCTGCCAATTGGGAACCACCGGTTCCCCGCAAACACTTTTACGCCATGCTGATGCTGACGGCCATGACCCTGTCAGCAGTGGCATTATTGCCAGCTCCGGGTGACATCCTCGAGCGGCCGCTGCGTCTTGAGTTGCCCATTGATACCGCCGGTACGGCAACCAACGAAAACAACACCGACTTTAACGAAATCCCCGATCACGAACTGGTTGATCAGAGTGCGCCGGATGACGACATCCCGGTCGACACCACCCCCCAGTGGCAGGATTACCGGGTCCGCAACGGCGAAAACCTGACCGCTATTTTTAACAATCTCGGTCTATCCACCACCACCCTCTACAAGGTGCTGGACGCGGACAACAAGAACTATCTGGCGCGCCTCAAGCCGGGCCAGAATATCGAGCTGCTGATCGATCAGGACAACATCCT
This sequence comes from Aeromonas sp. 97A, assembly GCF_051919185.1. Lineage (NCBI taxonomy): Bacteria > Pseudomonadati > Pseudomonadota > Gammaproteobacteria > Aeromonadales > Aeromonadaceae > Aeromonas > Aeromonas sp. 97A. Next base: position 4,362,628 of record NZ_JBQBFF010000001.1, read on the forward strand.
GCAGCAACTCAAAATCCGCCTGAACATCAAGCAGACACTGGTGATGGCGCGCAGCGACGATGCCTATACCGCCTCCATGATCAATGAGAAGGTTGAGTGGCAACCGCAGCGTTACAACGGCGTGATCAACGGCAGCTTCTATGTCAGCGCCCGCAATGCGGGGATTCCGGCCAACCATATCCAGAAAATTGCCAACCTGTTCCAGTGGCGAATGAATTTCGCCAAAGATCTGCAGAAGGGCGACAAGTTCAAAGTGCTGGTACGCCAGGAGACGGTGGAAGGCAAGAGCACTGGCAACAGCCAGCTGCTGGGTGTGGAAGTGACCAGCCAGGGCAAGACGGTGTCGGCCTGGCTCTCCGATGACGGCAACTATTACGACGGTCAGGGCAACAGTCTGGAGCGCGGATTCCGCCGCTACCCGACCCACAGCCGCTATCGGATCAGCTCCAATTTCAACCCGGCGCGCAAACATCCGGTAACCGGTATGGTGCGTCCTCACGAGGGCACCGACTTTGCGGTGCCGGTGGGCACGCCAGTGCTGGCGACTGGCGATGGTATCGTCCAGAAGGCAACCAGCCACCCGCTAGCGGGCACTTATATCGTCATCAAGCATGGCCGTACTCTCTCTACCCGTTATCTGCACCTGAGCAAGCTGCTGGTCAAAACCGGTCAGCGAGTGAAGATGGGCGACAAGATCGGCCTCTCCGGCAACACAGGTCGCTCGACCGGTGCTCACCTGCACTACGAGCTGCGGATCAACAACCGCCCGGTCAATGCCATGACAGCCAAGCTGCCGATGGCTGAACCGCTCAGCGGCAAGGAGCGTCGTCAGTTCCTTGCCAAGGTGAAGAGCTATCGCAAGGAGCTGGCCGCGGGTTGATTCCTGTCGTCACAGCCTGAAATGAAAGGCCCCGCCAGATTGGCGGGGCCTTTTTACATGCGCCGTGAGGGTCAATAACCCTTGTCGAAGTCGATCTTGCCGTCCAGTGGCTGGCCATCGATAAAGCGGATGTAGTTGCGCACAAAGATCTGGGCTACATCATCCGGGAAGCTGTAGGCGCTGTTGTGGGGGGTGACGATGAGGTTGGGTTGGCCCCACAATGGACTGTCGGCGGGCAGCGGCTCCTGCTCGAACACATCCAGCACTGCCATCGCCAGCTTGCCGGTACGCAGTGCGGTGAGCAGATCGCCAGAGTGCACGGCGCTGCCACGACCGACGTTGAACAGGATGGCGCCCGGTTTGCAGTGTTCGAAGCGGGCGGCATTGAACAGATGACGGGTATCGCGGGTGGCTGGCAGCACGCTGACGATGACATCGGCCTGCGCCAGCATCTTGTTGAGCGCAGGGAGTTGATAAACCTGATCAAACCCGGCCCGCTCCCGACCGCTGCGGCTGATGCCCAGTACCTTCATGCCAAAATGTTTGCCGGTGTGGGCAATATGCTGGCCAATGCTGCCGGTACCCAGGATTAACATCGTGCGGCCTTTGAGGCCCTGATAGGGGTGACTCTGCCACAGTCGCTGTTTCTGCTGTTCCCGATAAAGGGGAATTTGGCGCATCAGGCTGAGCAGATGACCAAAGACATACTCGCTCATCAGCGGGCCGAAGATGCCGCGGACATTGGTGAGCTGGTAGTCGCGGCGACTGTCAGGGTCGAGCAGCACATCGACTCCCGCATAGGTGGACTGGAACCAGCTCAGCTTGTTGGCTTTGGGCAGCAGCGGTTTGGCACGGGCCGGTTCGGCCATCAGAATATGGGCTTCGCCGATCAGCTTCTCGGCATCGCTCTGGTTATCGGCTCGCAGAATGCGCAGATGGGGGAGATTGGCGGCCTTGAGCAGCCGTTCGTAGTGAGCATTATCCTGGCTGAGCAAAAGAAGGGTACGTTGGCTCATACTCTTGTTCCTTATCAGAATTTGCGGCGCAACAAGATGCCGCTCTCGACCCATCTTACCTGACTTCATATCGCAACATAGCCGACCAGGGCGCTTTTTCGTTTTCGCCGCGCCCCTCGTGGGCTACAATCTGCCCCACATTTTGCAAAGGATCCGACTCCAGTGTTTGGTGACAAGTTTTATAAGCGACTGGCCGAGCTACAGCCTTGGCAACAGACCGTCTACACCCTGGCGCTGGCAGAGCGCATGTACCCCAACTATGCCCTGTTCTGTCAGGCTTCCGGCTTTGGCAATGCTGGTGCTTTCCGGCATGCGCTGGATCAGATGTGGGTCTACCTCACCGTCAAGGGATCCCGGGTCAATCTGGGTGCCATTCTCGAAGAGTTCGAGTCTCACATTCCGGATCCCCGCAAGTTTGAATCCTACGGTGCCTATCCCGCGCTGGATGCCTGTGTTGCGCTGGGCTGCGCCTATAACTCGGTGATCTGCCGGGTCGGCGAAGAGGCCAACGATGCCAGCCATGCGTCAGTCGGTACCGTGGCCGGTTTTATCGAGCTGCTGGAAGAGCGGGATCTGACCGAAGAGGAGCTCTACGAGCACGAGTACATGGAGGCCGAGCTGGAGTTCCAGGTTGAACTGCTCAAGCGGGTTGCCCATGAGCGCGACAGCGATCGTATCCTGGCTATCAGAGTATTCGCCTCTCAGGATGGCGTCTCCAATATCGGGATCAGCCTGGAAGAGTAATTCTCTGCGGCCCCTGATCGAAAAAAGCTCCCGTTCGGGAGCTTTTTTTATGCCTGAAATTGTTCAGCAGCTTATGCCTGCTCTTCGGTGAGGGGTCTGACGCTCAGCACCGGGGCTGCGTCGATTTCGTCTGCATTCATCATGGCGGAGATGCGTTGCAGGGAGGAGAGCAGCAGGGTCTGCTCCCAGGTTTCAAGGGATTGAAAGCGTTGGATAAAGCGCTCTTGCAGCGGGGTCGGGGCCTGAGCCAGCAGGGCACGGCCTGCATCAGTCAGTGTCGCGTGAACCTTGCGCTTGTCGGTATTGCTGCGAACGCGCTGCACCAGTTGGCGGCTCTCCAATCGGTCCATGATCGTGGTGGCGGTGGCCTGGCTCATGTTGGTGTGATCGGCCAGCTGGCGCATGGAGATCTGTCCCAACTCGTCGATCCCTTTGAGCAGCAAGAGTTGCGGGGAGGTGAGCCCGGCTTCTTTGATCAAGCGCCTGGAGTGCATGTCGATGGCACGAATAATCTGGCGCAGGGCGACCAGCACTTCATCATGTTTTTCCATGGGGTGTGCGTCATTGGAAGGCTATGGAGAGGCGCAAAATTTTCCGCCTAATTCGTCACAAGGTCAATATGGTTTTTGTTGTAATAATTTCTGCTCTAACTAATTTTGTGTTAGGTTGACGGGCATTTCACGGAATTCACCCTGACATTTGAGGAGCGAAATGATGAATGACGAGCTGGATATCAAGTCTCTGGTGGCCGAGTTACGTGTGGTCAGAGTGCGCTATGAACTGCCGGACACCTCGGCTTTTGTGCGCTATCAGCCTGCCTATGATGAAGATCCCAACAACCTCAAGGTACACCACTATGATGGTGAGTTACCCCTCTCTTGCAGTGAGACAGGTACTTTCAACCTAAAGGAGTTAGTGAACGAATTGCGCTACGCCTATGTGCTGGTGCACCTCTTTCCTGACGAAAGTGCCATGAACTTTTATCTGACCGGCCTCGATACCGGCCTGGCCCAGCTGGAATTCATCGGTGGCTCATACGACTTCAACCGCCTCTGGATCACCAGCGGTATCTCCAATCTGGGCGTCCCCATGGCCATCTTCCTTGGCAAGCGTCACGCCGTGAATGGCCAGCCCTCGGTTTCGCTGGTGGATCACCGCGAACAGGCGGCCGGCAAACTGGTCTATCGTGCCATCGGCGGGGCCGGTGATCATGTGGGCGAAGACTTTTTCAACAACGACTAAGGAGGCTGGATGCGAGCAAGCAAAGGGCTATTGAAAGGCCTCAACCCGACTATGGCCATGACGGCCCTCACCGTGATCACCCTGTTTTTGCTGTTTGGCGTATTTGTTCCCGATACCGCGGCCGCCTGGTTTGTCGGTGCCAAGGATCAGATTATTGCCGGGTTCAAGTGGTACTACATTCTGGTGGTCGCCCTGTTCCTGTTCTTCGCTGTCTACCTGATGTTCAGCCGTTTTGGCAGCATCCGGCTGGGTGACGACGACCAGGTACCGGAGTTCGGCTACTTCGCCTGGTTCTCCATGCTCTTTAGCGCAGGCATGGGTATCGGTCTGGTGTTCTGGAGCATCGCCGAGCCGATGAACCATCTGCAGGGCAATCCGTTCATTACCGAAGGGATGACCCCGGAAGCGGCCCAGATCGCCATGCGCCTCACCTTTTTCCATTGGGGCCTGCACCCCTGGGCCATCTATGTGATCGTCGGCCTGTCACTGGCCTTTTTCAGCTACCGGCGCAAGTTGCCGCTGGCGATCCGCTCTGTGCTTTACCCCATCCTTGGCGAGCGGATCTACGGTTTTTGGGGCCATGCGGCCGATGTGCTGGCCGTGTTCGGCACCGTGTTCGGGGTGGCGACCTCCCTTGGTCTGGGGGTCTCCCAGATGAATACCGGCCTCAACCAGATGTTTGGTATGGCGGTGTCGCAGTCCAACCAGCTCTGGCTGATTGGCGGTATCAGCCTGATCGCCACTCTGTCGGCGGTTTCCGGGGTCGGGCGCGGGGTGAAGATCCTCTCCGAGCTCAATATCTGGCTGAGCGTCTTCGTTCTCGCACTCTTTCTGGTGCTGGGGCCGACCACCTATATCCTCAACGCCTATGTACAGAACATCGGTGATTACCTGCAGAACATCGTCAAACTGAGCTTCTGGACCAACACCGAGGCCAACGGCACTTCGGCCTGGCAGTCGAGCTGGACGGCGTTTTACTGGGGCTGGTGGATTGCCTGGGCGCCGTTTGTCGGCATGTTTATCGCCCGCATCTCCAAGGGGCGTACCATTCGCGAGTTTGTGCTCGGTGTATTGCTGGTACCCTCGCTGCTCGGCATGTTCTGGCTCACCGTGTTTGGCGGCACGGCGATGAATCTGGAGCTATTTGGCGGTGGTGGCGTGGTCGCTGCGGTCAATCAGGATGTGACGCTGGCGCTCTACAAGACGGTCGACCTGCTGCACTGGGATACCTTCGGCTGGATCGCCAAGGCCGTGCTGACTCTGCTCATCTGCACCTACTTCATCACCTCCAGTGACTCGGGCACGCTGGTCATCACGACTCTGCTCTCCATCGGTGATCAGGAGCCGCCGGTACTGCACCGCGCCGTATGGGGTCTGGGGCAGGGGCTGGTTGCAGCTATCCTGCTGGTTTCCGGCGGCCTGGCGGCCTTGCAGGCGGCCAGCATCATAGCCGCGCTGCCCTTCTCGGTGATCATGCTGGCCATGTGCTATTCGCTGATGCTGGGGCTCAAACAGGAGAGCCAGCGCCAGTTCGAGTATCGTCAGAACCTCAAGCGCCACGATGGCTCATCCCATATGAGCCTGATGGAGCGAATTGGTCCGGCATAACGGCACCAGCAGGGGTTAGCGCCCCCTCACATATCAATCTGGATGCAAAACGGCCGCCCTGGCGATGCTCTCCTTGCGGAGCTCATCATCAGGGCGGCCGTCTGTTATGGGGCCCAAGTTACTCTTCGATAAAGGTCCACTCATCCTTGACCCGGCTGATGGCATCGGTCCGCTTTTTGGCCAGCTGCTCCTTGATCTCTTCCCCTTTGAAACCGGCCGCCACTATCTCTTTCACCGGCACCGCCTGGGCGGCAGCCAGCGCTTCGGCCACATAGTCCGGCTCGGCGTAGACCCGCTCCTCGAAACCGGTACGGCCATGGAAGTCGGCGCGGCAGGCATCCAGCAACTGGGCAAAGCGCTCGGGGCGACGCCAGGCATCTGCCTTGTCAAACACCTTGAGCAGGGTGGCGGGCTTGAGCTCAAAAGCGATATGGATGTGGGTGTGCAGATCGCTCACCAGCAGCGCCAGATCCCGGCACTCGTTGGGAACCCGGAACCGCTCGCACAGGGCGCGAATAAGCGGCAGCCCCTTCTGGCCGTGACCGTGATGGCTTGGCCAGAACTCCTTGGGGGTTACTCCCTTGCCAAGGTCGTGGCAGAGGGCAGCAAAGCGGACGGTCAGCTCGGGGGAGATCCGGCACGCCTGCTCCAGCACCATCAGGGTGTGGATGCCGGTGTCGATCTCCGGGTGCCACTTGGCCGGGGCGGGGACGCCGAACAGAGCGTCGATTTCGGGGAAGAGTGCCTTGAGGGCGCCGCACTGGCGCAGCACCTCGATAAAGATCTGCGGGGTCGGCCCCAGCAGCACTTTTTCCAGCTCCTTCCAGACTCGCTCCGGCGTGAGGTGGGCCAGCTCGCCAGCGGCCGTCATCTCGCTCATCAGGGCGAGGGTCTCCGGCGCTATGGTAAAGCCCTGAGCGTGGAAGCGGGCGGCGAAGCGGGCGACCCGCAGGATGCGCAGCGGATCTTCGGCAAAGGCAGGGGAAACGTGGCGCAGCAGCCGTTTTTCCAAATCCTCAATGCCACCGTAGGGATCGTGGAGTTGGCCCTGATCATCCTCGGCGATGGCGTTGATGGTGAGATCCCGGCGCAGCAGATCCTGCTCCAGCGTCACATCGGGGGCGGCGTGGCAGACAAAGCCGGTGTAGCCCTGACCCTGTTTGCGTTCGGTACGGGCGAGGGCATACTCCTGCTGGGTTTTGGGGTGAAGAAACACGGGAAAGTCGCGACCGACCTGGGTAAAACCCAACGCCAGCATCTGTTCCACGGTGGCGCCGACCACCAGATGATCCCTGTCGCCCTGCGGCAATCCCAGCAGGCGATCCCGCACTGCGCCCCCAACCAGATAAGTCTGCAAACCGTCTCTCCCGTCATCAATCGTGGGGCCGAGTATATCGTCTTTGTTACCGCTTTGCTGCCTGGCCACCACCTGCCCGCAGCGTCAGTCAGCGCGGCTTTGACTTGGGCGTGACGAGGCCTTACGCTGCCGCACCAGACAGCTGACGCTGTGCGCGGGATGACTTTATGCCCACGCAGGCCAGATGAGCCGAAGGAACCGCAGAGTTCCCCATATATCAACGACATGAGAACAACGTGAATCAATCAACCTTCGCAAGCCGGGTTCTGGAGTGGTACGAGCTTCATGGCCGCAAAACCCTGCCCTGGCAGCAGGAGAAGACCCCTTACCGGGTCTGGGTCTCGGAGATCATGCTGCAGCAGACCCAGGTCGCCACAGTCATCCCCTATTACCAGCGTTTTATGGCGCGCTTCCCCGATGTGGTGGCGCTGGCCGATGCCCCTGTCGATGAGGTGCTGCACCACTGGACCGGGCTTGGCTACTACGCCCGGGCCCGCAACCTGCACAAGGCGGCCCAGCAGATCCGCGATCATCACCATGGCCTCTTTCCCGAGCGCTTTGACGAGGTGATGGCGCTGCCGGGCATTGGCCGTTCTACCGCCGGGGCCGTGCTGTCGCTCTCTCTTGGTCAGCCTCATGCCATCCTCGATGGCAACGTGAAGCGGGTACTCACCCGCTGGCTGGCGCTGCCGGGCTGGCCCGGTCAAAAACAGGTGGAGAACGAGCTGTGGGAGATCGCCATCCGGCTCACCCCCAAGCTGGGGGTGGCGCAATACAATCAGGCAATGATGGATATCGGGGCGACGATCTGCACCCGCAGCAAGCCAGCCTGTGATCGCTGTCCGGTGCGGGCCGATTGCCAGGGGCTGTCGCAAGGCAAGCCTACCGCTTATCCCAACAGCAAGCCCAAGAAGAGCATGCCGGCCCGCGATGGCATCATGCTGCTGATTCGTCACGGCGATGAGTTGCTGCTGGAGAAGCGGCCGCCACAGGGGATCTGGGGCGGGCTCTACTGCTTCCCGCAGGTGGCCTCGCTGGCGGAGGTGGATGGTCTGCTGGCGTCCCTCGGCCTGAGCCATCACAGTTATCGTGAACTGGCCGGTTTTCGCCATACCTTCAGCCACTTCCATCTCGATATTCAGCCGCTGCTGATTGACATTGATGAGGCGCAGCCGCTGCGGCTCATGGAAGCAGATAACCGACTCTGGTATAACTTACGCCATCCTGCCGAGGTGGGGCTGGCGGCCGCCACGGCCCGTCTGCTCGCCTATCCAGAGTTACAACCATAGAGGTCAACATGAGCCGTACTGTATTTTGCCAACGCCTGAAAAAAGAGGGCCCGGGTCTGGATTTCCAACTCTATCCCGGTGAGCTCGGCAAGCGGATTTTTGACAACATCAGCAAGGAAGCCTGGGCCGAGTGGCAGAAGAAACAGGTGATGCTGATCAACGAGAAAAAGCTCAACATGATGAATCTTGAGCATCGCCAACTGCTGGAAAAAGAGATGGTCAGCTACCTGTTTGATGCAGGTGAAGTGCAGATCGAAGGTTACACCCCGCCTGCCCAGTAAGCTCTCCGGCTGTTGTACGTGTGAACAGGTGCGGGAATGGCGCCACACTGGCGTGACCGCTCCTGAAGTCGCAGCAAATGAATGATGGGCAGCTCTGCTGCCCGGTTTGAGGATCCTATGGGCCGAATTTTTTGGCTGCTGTGCACCCTGCTGTTTCTCTCTGCCTGCTCATCTTCCCCCAAGCCCAGCGGGAGTGAGGATGACGATCTGGTCAACGGCAAGGACATCCGCGGTTTTGAACACATGATCAGCGCGCTCTCCCATAACGTGAACGAGATATGGGGGCGGGAGGCGCTGTTTGCGGGCAAGTTTGACTACGTCAAATACACGGATCAGTACAAGAGCCGGGCCCACATTGACTTCTCCAGCGGCCACATCATGGTAGAGACGGTATCTGGCATCGATCCCCGCGCTCACCTGCGTCGCGCCATTATCGAGACCCTGCTGACGCCGGACGATCCGGCCGAAGTGGATCTTTACTCCGATCGGGAAATTCTGACCGGCGGCGAGCCTTTCCTCTATGGTCAGGTGCTGGACAACCAGCGCCAGCCAATCCGCGCCTCCTGGCGCGCCGAGCGTTATGCCGATTACCTGCTCAACACGGCGATGAAGAAGCGCACTTTGGGGATTCGCACCATCTTCTTCGTTGATATTCCCATGGTGGCCAACCATGAAGATCGACGGGGCTACAAGTATGCGGGGATCATCCGGGAAGCGTCGCGCAAATACGGCGTGCCGGAGAGCCTGATCTATGCGGTGATCAAGACCGAGAGCAGCTTCAACCCCTATGCGGTGAGCCATGCCAACGCTTATGGCCTGATGCAGGTCATTCCGGCTACGGCTGGGCGTGACGTCTATGTGCGAGTCAAGGGCAAGAACGGCCAGCCGACCCGGGAGGAGCTGTTCAACCCGGCCTACAACATCGATGTCGGTACCGCCTATCTCCACCTGTTGCAGACCGTCTATCTGGCGGATATCGAGGATCCGCGCTCCCGTCGCTATGCGGTGATCTCCGCCTATAACGGTGGTGCGGGCGGGGTACTCAATACCTTCTCCAGCGATCGCAAGGCGGCGCCGGGCCGGATCAACCGGCTCTCCCCCGAGGCGGTCTATCAGGTGTTGACCGAGCAGCATCCCAAAGAGGAGGCGCGCCGTTACCTCTACAAGGTCAATCAGGCCGAGAAGGGGTTCAAGAGAGCCTTTGCCAGTCGGGCCGGTTAAGCTGTGACGCTGGGTTAACCATGCAAAAGGGCGCTTGATATCAAGCGCCCTTTTAACGTCTGGCCAGTTCATCGTTGAAGTGGCCTTATTTGGCGATAAAGCCGCCCTTGGTCTGCGGGGCCGCGCCCACTTTCTCCAGGGTTTTCACTTCCACTTCGGTTTTGTTCCAGCTGTGGTCCACTTCACCACGGATGCGGATCTGATCATCCGGGCCCACTTCGGTGCCACGCCACACATCCTGATCCACTTCGACCTCCACCTCACCGCTGGCATCGCGGAACAGATAGTTCTCGCCGCCCAGGTGCTTGACCAGTTTCCCTTCCAGGGTGGCCCAGCTGTCATCGGCCAGATCTTTCAGCTGAGCAACGGAAACCTTGTTCTGCTCTTGCGGGCCTGTGTAGGCCGCCATGGCAAAAGAGGAGACAGACATCAGGGTCAACAGTCCGATTACGCTTGCGCTTGCCTTGTTCATTTCATACTCCTGTCGTTGGTATGAGGGCATTGTGCCGGGGGGGGCGTGAAACAAGCGTGAAAGAAATAGGCTGGTGTGATTGTCTGTTTTGTGAGCGCAAGCGATTTCATCGGTGGCGGAACATGTGTGATTTCATCTGGAACTGTAATCTGTCGCCTTCACCAGAAGTCAGTGGCAGCAGACTCTTCCCATGCCTGTCGCCACTCGAGGAGAAGTCCGCAGGTCTCACCTGCTTAATCGAAGAGCATAACAATATGAAAAAATGGCTTGTTTGTTTATTGGGGTTAATGGCATTGACCGCGCAAGCGGCAGAGGGACGCCAACCTTTTTCCCGGGTTGTGATGTTTGGTGACAGCCTCTCCGACACCGGCAAGATGTACAAGAAGATGCGGGGGTATCTCCCCTCCAGCCCACCTTACTTCAACGGGCGTTTCAGCAACGGCCCGGTGTGGCTGGAGCAGTTGGGTGACGAGCGCTTCCCCGGTCTGGTCGTGGCCAACGAGGCGGAAGGCGGTGCGACCGCGGTGGCCTATAACCATCTGGGGGCTCTGAACGGCTGGCTCGGTTTCTGGTCCTGGGATCCCAAATATCAGGTGATCAACAACCTCGATTACGAGATCGATCAGTTCCTGAAAAAGGACAAGTTCCGCCCCGATGATCTGGTGGTTATCTGGGTCGGTGCCAACGACTATCTGGCTTATGGCTGGAACACCGAGCGGGATGCGGATCGGGTGATCGATACCATCCGGCTGGCATCCAACCGGTTGGTGCTCAACGGCGCGCAGCAGATCCTGCTGTTCAACATTCCTGATCTGGGGCAGACCCCGTCAGCCCGCAGTATGAAGGTGGTGGAGAAGGTGCGCCATGTGGCCAGCTACCACAACCAGAAGTTGCAGAACCTCACTCGAGAGCTGGCTCCCCTTGGCATCGTGAAGCTGTTCGACGTGGACAAGCAGTTTGACGAGATGATGCGCGATCCTCAGCAGTTCGGACTGAGTGACACAGAACACGCCTGCTACGGTGGCGGCTATACGTGGAAGCCGTTCTCCGGCAGCGCCGCCGAGGTGGCTGCGACCCCGGCTTTGAGTGTCTCCGAAAGAGTGGCTATTGCCGGTAACCCGCTCCTGGCGCAGGCGGTGGTGAGCGGGCAGGCAAAAGGGCGAGCTGCGACTCTCAACTGCGATGAGCATATGTTCTGGGATCAGGTGCATCCGACCAGGACGGTGCACAAGGTACTGAGCCAGCGTGTTGCTGACTTTATCGATCAGCACTACGAGTTTGTTCGTCACTGATATCGCTTCGGGCCAGCATGTTGCTGGCCTTTTTCTCCTATCTATCCTCATCAGTGCGTCTTTTTGCGTCACATTCAGTTCATATAACAAACGTTTGTTGCTGTTTTTGTAACGTGGTTGCGTTAGAGTGTTTTTTGTTAATTGATATCAGTTACTTGAAAATAGGCTAACGTTGATATGCTGCGATCGCTTTTGGGTGGTTGCACCTATAAGACGAGGAGATATCAATCAACCTCCTCCTACATAAAGTTGCAGAGGCTCAAACATGAAAAAATCATTGATTACCTTGCTGGTTACCGGCCTGCTGGCGGCCAATGCCCAGGCTGCCGGTCAAGACAACACCTGGTATGGCGGTGCCAAACTGGGTTGGTCCAACTTCTACGGCATTGATGAAAGCAACAGCTTTACCCTCGGCAATGAGACCAATGATGCTCTTGGGGCTGGCGTATTTGCCGGCTATCAGCTTAACAAGAACCTGGGTATCGAGTATGGCTACGATTATCTGGGTAAGTACAAATATGATGCCCGCTCAGCGACGGGCGCAGCGTTGCAAGATGAAGTTCAGGCCCAACTTATTCATTTATCATTGAAGCTGGGCTTCCCTGTAACTGATAGCCTCGACCTGTACGGACGTATCGGCGGTGGTTATGCGGCCGCTAACAGTGACCTGAAAGGGGGTGATGGCCGGTTCAACTTTGTCAGCGCGCTGGGTGCCGAGTATGCGTTCAATCGTGACTGGGCTGCCCGTCTTGAATATCAATACACTACCCCCTACGGCAGTCGAGACAATACCGGGTTGCGTATGGACAATGGCCTGCTCTCTGTGGGCGCAGTCTATCGCTTTGGTCAGGTTGCCCCTGTGGCGCCCGCTCCGGCTCCGGAACCTGCTCCTGCACCTGTGATGGTTGAGAAGCAGTTCACCCTGAGCTCCGATGTGCTGTTTGACTTCAACAAGGCGACCCTCAAGCCAGAGGCCAGTCAGGCACTGGATAGCCTCTATAGCCAGATTGAAGAAGCACGACCCAAAGATGGCGTGGCAACCGTAATTGGTCACACCGACCGTATCGGTTCCGATGCCTACAACCAGAAGCTCTCCGAACAGCGTGCCCAGACCGTTGCCAACTATCTGGTTGGTAAAGGGATCCCGGCCGCCAAGATCAATGTGGAAGGGCGTGGTAAATCCTCACCCGTTACCGGCGACAGCTGCGTCAGCAAGTCCAAGCGTGAGCTGATCGTCTGTCTGGCTCCGGATCGTCGTGTTGATGTGAAAGTCGAAGGTGTCAGCGAGGTGCAGGAGTAATCCTTCACACTGAGCTGATCTTCACTGGGGCTGGAATGAACAGCCCCTGTCGGAGCAAGAGAGACCAAAAAGCCAGTCAGTTGATCTGACTGGCTTTTTACATTGGCATTGCGGTCGGGCAGGGGACTAAATCAGGATGGGAGCGGCATCACCCGGTTGCGCCCCAGCTCCTTGGCCTTGTAGAGCAGCTTGTCGGTACGTTCGACCAGACAGTCTGCGCTCTCCTGACCGTTGAACTCGCCCACGCCAAACGAGGCAGTGATGTGGTCGATGCGGCGGCCCGATTTGCGATCCAGAATCGACATCCGCTCGATGGCGCGGCGCATGCTCTCCGCCATCTGTCTGGCCAACGCCAGCGAGCGATGGGGGACCAGCATGGCGAACTCTTCCCCACCCAGCCTATAGGCGGTGACCCCCTCCTTGCAGGCATCGCGCAGCCGTTTGCTGAAGGCGCGCAGCACCTGATCGCCGAGCAGGTGACCATATTCGTCGTTGAAGTTCTTGAAGCGATCGATATCGGCGAGGATCAGCGAGAAGGGGTGCTGGCTGCGGATCAACCCCTCCAGCTCCAGATCGAAGGCGCGGCGGTTGAGCAGGTTGGTGAGGGCATCCTCGTTGGCCAGCTTGCGCGTCTCGTTGAGCGCGGCCCGCAGCTCCTTGATCTCTTTCTCCGCATTGCTGAGCTGGTTGCGAAAGTGCATGGTGGACATGCGCACGTCCCGCGATTCGCGCACCAGCTCCCGCAGGATCCCCATGGTGTCTTCCAGGCTGAAGCCCTCGTCATCAATGCGGCTGAGCTTGTCAAAACTCTTGTCGAGCATCTCCTGAAACATGCCGGTATCGGAGATGGCGTCCTGCATGGAGTGGCCGAGCTCGTTGGCCATGGCGGCGAGGCTCAGTTTCATCGCCTCCATCTGCTTCTCGTCCTGAGCGGCCAGATACTGGTGATAGAGTCGCTCGCAGGTGGTGAGCGAGCAGGTTCCCTGCATTTTGACTGCCTGATCAATCGCCTGGTTGAGCTCGGGCATGCTGGCCGAGACATAGTTGTACCACAGGTGGTAATTGTCCGGTGTCGTGGGGATCTGGTACTTGATCATCAAGGGAACCGCCTGTTTGAGATAGGCGGCGGATTGGGCAAATGTGTCCTTACTCATGAGTTCTGTGTCTCATCATGCCAGCGAACTGAAGATAGTATGACAGAGAGATTGGCCAAAAGGCAGCCGATGGATGCCATTCGCCCCCCCCTCCGATATAATGGCACCGTTACCACCTACCCTAAGGCCTGCTTATGTCTCAAAAAGATCCTTTCCTCGAACGCGAGGCCGAAAAATACGATAACCCCATCGCCAGTCGCGAGTTGATCCTGGAACTCATCAAGGGCCATGAAAAGCCCATGTCCCGTGAAGAGTTGGCCAAGGTCCTCAAGCTGAAAGATGAAGAGCCGTTGGAAGCCTTGCGTCGTCGTCTGCGCGCCATGGAGCGTGATGGACAACTGGTATTCACTCGCAACCAATGTTATGCCCTGCCGGATCGCCTGAATCTGGTCAAAGGTTATGTAATCGGCCACAAGGATGGCTTCGGTTTTCTGCGTCCGGAAGGTGGTGGTCCGGATCTGTATCTGAACAACCGAGAGATGCAACGCCTGATGCATGGCGATTACGTGCTGGTGCAGCCGACCGAGATCGACCGCAAGGGTCGTCAGGAAGCGCGTCTGGTGCGCCTGCTCAAGTCCCGTGAGGCAGACATTGTCGGCCGTTACTTCGTCGAGAATGGCGTTGGTTTCGTGGTGCCGGATGACAGCCGTATCGGCCAGGACATCATCATCCCGGAAGGTGAAAACAAAGGGGCTCGCCAGAGCCAAGTCGTGGTTGTGCGCATCAACCAGCGCGCCACCTCCCGCATCAATGCCGTCGGCACCGTCCTGGAAGTGCTGGGCGAGAACATGGCGCCGGGCATGGAGATCGAAATTGCCCTGCGTACCCACGGCATTCCGCACACCTGGCCGGAAGAGGTGACCAAAGAGGTTGCCGGTCTAGGCGAGCAGGTGCCGGAGAAAGCCAAAGAGGGCCGCATCGACCTGCGCGCTCTGCCGCTGGTCACCATCGACGGGGAAGACGCCCGTGACTTCGATGACGCCGTCTTCTGTGAAGCCAAGCGTGGTGGCGGCTGGCGCCTGTGGGTTGCCATTGCTGACGTCTCCGCTTACGTGAAGCCCGGCACGGCGCTGGATGCCGAAGCCTATCAGCGCGGTAACTCCGTCTACTTCCCCGAGTTCGTGGTGCCCATGCTGCCGGAGGTGCTCTCCAACGGCTTGTGTTCCCTGAACCCGCAAGTTGACCGTCTCTGCATGGTGTGCGAGATGACCATCTCCGCCGCTGGCCGCATGTCCGGTTACAAGTTCTACGAAGCGGTAATGAACTCTCACGCCCGTCTGACCTACACCAAGGTGGCGGCGATCCTCGATGGCGATCCCAAGCTGCGTCAGCAGTATGATCCGCTGGTGGGCCATATCGAGGAGCTCAACAACCTCTACAAGGCGCTCAAGCATGCCCGCCACCAGCGCGGTGCGGTGGAGTTCGAGAGCGAGGAGACCCGCTTCATCTTCAACGCCCAGCGCAAGATCGACCGCATCGTGCCGCTGGTGCGCAACGATGCCCACAAGATCATCGAAGAGTGCATGATCCAGGCGAATGTGGCCGCGGCCCGTTATATCGAGAAGAACGAAGCGTCTGCCCTGTTCCGGGTCCATGACCGTCCGGGCGAAGAGCGTCTGACCGGTTTCCGCGATTTCCTGGCCGAACTGGGTCTGGAGCTCAAGGGCGGCCTCGAGCCCGAGCCGAAAGATTTCGCCGAGCTGGCTGCCAAGTTTGAGGGGCGCCCGGATGCGGAGCTGCTCTCCACCATGCTGCTGCGCTCCATGCGTCAGGCTATCTATCAGGCCGACAACATCGGTCACTTCGGTCTGGCGTTGAAGTCCTACGCGCACTTCACCTCGCCAATCCGTCGCTATCCCGACCTCATCCTGCACCGGGCGATCAAGTATCAGACCGCCAAGGAGCAACAGGGCAACCTGCGCCACAAGTGGACCCCGAGCGGTGGTTATCACTACCAGCTGGAAGAAGTGGACCCGATGGGCGAGCACTGCTCCATGACCGAGCGCCGTGCCGACGATGCGACCCGCGACGTGGCCGACTGGCTCAAGTGCGAGTACATGCTGGATCACGTGGGTGACGAGTTTGACGGCGTTATCGCCAGCGTCACCGGCTTTGGCTTCTTCGTGCGTTTGGCGGAGATCCATATCGATGGTCTGGTGCACGTCAGTACCCTCACCAACGACTACTACCAGTTTGATCCCCTGCACATGCAGCTGATCGGCGAGAACTTCCGCCGTCGCTACCGTCTGGGCGACAAGGTGCGGGTCAAGGTGATGGGCGTGAACCTGGATGATCGCAAGATCGACTTCGTGATGGTCGAAGAGCCGCTCAAGGCCACCGGCAAGAACGCCAAAGAGATGGCGCGCAAGCAGGCCGAGATCAAGAAAGAGAAGGCCAAGAGCGCCCAGCGCCACGAAAAACGTAAAGAGGGCAAGGATCACGGCAAATCCGACAAGGGTGGCCGTGCCAAACCGAGCAACAGACGACCGAGCAAAAAGGCTCGCGATAAGGCCAAGAGCACTAAATGAGTACTGAACTGATCTACGGCATTCACGCTGTCACCGCGCTGCTGGAGCGCACCCCGGAGCGTTTCATCGAGGTATGGGCGCTGAAAGGGCGGGATGACGACCGGCTGCAACCCCTGCTGGCCGAGCTGGAGTCCCTCGGCCTCAAGGTGCAGAGCGTGAACCGCAAGACCCTTGATGACAAAGCGGAAGGCAACAATCACCAGGGTATTATGGCCCGGGTGAAAGAGGCGCCGAAGCTGGCCGAGCACGATCTGGCCAGCCTGCTGGACGAGTTGGCGGCACAACAGAGCCAGCCCTTCCTGCTGGTGCTGGATGGCGTGACCGATCCGCACAACCTCGGCGCCTGCCTGCGCAGCGCCGATGCTGCCGGGGCTCATGCGGTCATCGTGCCGCGGGACAAGGCCACGGGTCTCACCCCGATCGTGCGCAAGGTTGCCTGTGGCGCCGCTGAAGTGGTGCCGCTCATTCAGGTCACCAACCTGGCCCGCACCCTGCGCGAGCTGCAGGAGCGCGGCGTCTGGATTGTCGGTACCGCTGGCGAGGCCGATCACGACCTTTATCAGGCCAAACTGACCGGCCCGATGGCGCTGGTGATGGGGGCTGAAGGTAAAGGCATGCGCCGTCTGACCCGCGAACATTGCGACGAGCTGGTGAGTATCCCGATGGCGGGGGCGGTATCCAGCCTCAACGTTTCGGTGGCGACCGGCGTCTGCCTGTTTGAAGCCGTGCGTCAGCGTCGCGGTTAATCATGCTGACTGACAGACCCCCCTTCGATTGGGCGCAGGTCGCAGATAGAGAGGAGGCCGCGCGCCTCCTCTCTTTTGCCCGCCCGCTGACCCTCAGCCCGAAAAGCTGCCTCTGGCACGCCGGCGACAGCCCGGATCTGCTGGTCAGGGTAGAGCAGGGGCTGCTGCGGGCCAAGCTGGTGCTGGAGGATGGCCGCGAGTACATCAAGGAGTTCTATTGGGAGGGGGACGAGTTTCTCGACTTCCACCACCTGCTCAGTGGCGAGCCAGCCCGCTACAGCGTGGAGGCACTGGAGCCCTGCCGTCTGCAGCTGTTCAGTCTGGCCGACTTGCGCCAGTTGCCCGGCTGGCTGCGCTGGTACCAGCATCTGCTGGAGGTGCAGCTGCGCATCAAGGAGGAGAAGGAGCAGTTGCTGCTGACCGGCAGCCCGCAGGCACGCTACCAGCACTTTCTCGACAGTTTTCCCGCACTCGATGCCAGAGTGCCCGACCACCAGATTGCCGCCTATCTCGGTATCACACCCATCAGCCTGAGCCGCATTCGCAAGCGACTGAAAGAACTTAACAAAGGTTAATGCAGGGCACTGGCACCACGATTATGCTGGCAGGCCGAACTGATAAGGAGTTGCCGATGAACTGGATCCTGAAACCCTGGTCTGAACTGACCACTGACGAGTTGTATGAGTTGCTGGCGCTGCGGGCCGAGGTGTTCGTGGTGGAGCAGACCTGCCCCTTTCAGGATCTGGACGGGCTCGATCGCCGCGAAGGGGTCTGGCACCTGCTCGGCTATCAGGGCGAGCTGCTGGCCGCCTATGCGCGGATTATGGCGCCCGGCATTGGCGAGGAGAGCGGTGCCGCCATCGGTCGGGTGGTGACCTCACCCAAGGCGCGCGGCGGCGGTCTCGGTCATAAGCTGATCGGCGAGGCGGTCAAGGCGTGCGAGGCGCGCTGGCCGACCCACAGCATCTGGTTGGGGGCGCAGGCCCATCTGCAAGGCTTCTACGGCCAGCACGGTTTTGTGGCGGAAGGGGAAGGCTATCTCGAAGACGATATCCCCCATATGGGGATGCGCAGAGTGGTGGCATAACTACTCGTCAGAGTGATTCAGAATGCAGAAGGGCCATCCCGCGGGATGGCCCTTCTCTTTATCGCCAGGCGATCACTTCTTCTTTTTCTTCTTGGCGGACTTCTTCTTGTCGACCGGCTTTTTCTTCTTCACCGGTACCCGCGCTTCTTTGTGTTTCGGGCGCAGCTCGTCGATCACCCGGCGCTTGAGGCGCTCTTCGGTGTAGCGCTCGATCTTGGCGACCATCGCCATGTCGTGGGCTTCCACCAGGCTGATGGCACAGCCACGGTTGCCGGCGCGGCCGGTACGGCCGATCCGGTGGACGTAAACGTCGGCGCCGTAGGGCATGTCGTAGTTGATGACATGGCTGACGTTCGGCAGGTCGATGCCGCGGGCGGCGACGTCGGTGGCGATCAGGAAGGGTACTTCCCCTTCGTGGAACTTGCGGATCGATTCGATACGCTTGCTCTGCTCCATCTCGCCACGGATCCAGGCGCAGGAGATACCTGCAGCCTGCAGCTGGCCGGAGAGCTCCGCCAGACGCTCGCGAGTCTTGACGAAGATAATGGCTTTCTGGGTTTCCGGATCTTTCAGGATATGGGTCAGCAGCGCCAGCTTGTGGGTGGCGTCATCGGCCAGATGGATCCACTGGGTAATGGGGCGACGTTCGCTGCGCGGCGGCTCGGCGTGCAGCTCCACCGGATCCTTGAGGATCTCGTTGGCGAACTTCTCAAGGCCGGCCCCTTCCAGGGTGGCGGAGAAGAGCATGGTGTGCTTGCGGTAGCGCGCCTCTTCCACGATGCGGTTCACATCCTTGATAAAGCCCATGTCCAGCATGCGGTCCGCTTCATCCAGCACCAGCACTTCGATGTCGTGGCTCTCGAACTCCTCTTTCTCGATGTACTCAAGCAGACGACCCGGGGTGGCCACGACGATGTCGGTGGTCTTGGTCAGGGCAGGCAGCTGCTCTTCATGGCTGACGCCGCCGATGATGGTCTCGATGCTGAGGTTGGTGTGGGCCGCCAGCGCCTTGGCGTGGGCGGTCACCTGCAGGGCCAGCTCGCGGGTCGGGGTCAGGATCAGCATGCGGCAGGGGCCCGGCTTGCGGCGCGGGAAGTCCAGCAGGTGCTGGAGTGCCGGCAGCAGGAAGGAGGCAGTCTTGCCGGTACCGGTCGGAGCGGATGCCAGAATATCGCGGCCGTCCAGGGCTGGCTCCAGCACCATCTGCTGGATGGTGGTGGGGCGGGTGAATCCCATCTCGGCCAAGGCCCGGTTGAGGGCTGGGTGCAGGTCGAAATCATCAAAGGACTGGCTCATGGCAATACTCGGTCATTAAGGAAACGGCAGATTATAGGCGATTATCTCGTCGGCTCCTATTGGTGAGTGTGTCTTAGCCGCTATAATCGCCCACCATTTTTGCAGATGACGGGGGCCAGATGGGACGTAGTCGCGGATTTACCTTAAAACAGTTCCATATCAATCACGATCGCTGCGCCATGAAGGTGGGCACCGATGGCATTTTGCTCGGTGCCTGGGCGCCGGTCGAACAGGCGCGTCGAGTGCTCGATATCGGCACCGGCAGCGGCCTGATCGCCCTGATGCTGGCCCAGCGCAGCAGATCTGACTGCCGTCTTGATGCGGTCGAGCTGGATATTAATGCGGCCAGTCAGGCGCGGGAGAATGCGGCTGCTTCTCCCTGGGCCGATCGGGTGACCATCATAGAGAGTGCCATTCAGGATTATCAGGCTGCCCCCTACGATCTTGTCGTCTCCAACCCTCCCTATTTCGTGGCAGGCCAGTCATTTAGCGATCCGGCGCGGGCGTTGGCCCGCCATACCGGCGCCCTCGACAGCCACGCATTACTGGCGGCCTGCGATCGTTTGCTGAGCCCGAACGGGCAGGTAGCGCTGGTGCTGCCGACGGCGATGGCCGATGAAATTTTATGCATTTCGGCGAATTATGATCTGCATTGCATTTGTTATACAGCTGTTATCACCAGAGAGGGTAAAGAGGCAAATCGTGTTTTATTGCTACTTGGCAGAGGATTAAACAGGTGTGAGAGGGGTGAAATTGTGATCCATTCTGCTGATGGGGCCTATTCCGACAGATATATCCAACTGACCAACCCCTTCTATTTGAAGATGTAAATTTCGTCTTGAACTATTTTTTCACGCCATTATGCTGGTTCCAGATCGAGCGCCCGCTCCAGACCAGCCAAAACCACTGGTTGCGATGAAAAAACATGCGGGGCTCTTTTTTTATACCCCCTGAACACATCCGGTCAGCGACCGATAAAAACTATAACAAGCAATAATTTACAAGACAGACGAGGTTGAACTTGACGAAATCACTCACATTGTCCGATGTACTCGGATTAGGGTTTATGACCTTCGCCTTCTACCTGGGCGCCGGTAACATCATTTTCCCGCCGTTGGCCGGTTACATGGCTGGTGAGCACCTCTCCCTGGCGATGTTTGGCTTCCTGGTCACTGCCGTGGGCCTGCCTCTGGTGACCATTCTGGCCGTGGCGAAAGCCGGTAACGGTTGGGCTGGCATGACCAAACTGCTGCCTGCCGGTGTCGCGACTGCGCTGGCCGTTGCCATCTATATCATCATCGGCCCGGCTTTTGCCGCGCCCCGTACCGGTCTGGTTGCCTATGAAATGGGCCTCAAGCCATTCATCGGTGACATGGGGCAGGCGGGTCTGGCGGCCTATACCGTGATCTTCTTTGGTGTGGCCATTCTGGTCTCCATGAACCAAGGCAAGCTGATGGACGCCATCGGCAAATACCTGACTCCGGTACTGATGCTGCTGCTGCTGACTCTGGCGATCGGTGTATTCGTAGCACCGCAAGGCTCCATGCCTGATGCGTCCGGTGACTATCAGAACAGCCCCTTCGTGAAAGGGATCCTGGAAGGCTACAACACCATGGACACCCTGGCGTCCCTGATGTTTGGCGCCCTGATCGTCGATCTGCTGCGCCAGAAAGGCATCAACGATTACAAGAGCCAGTTCAAGTATCTGGCCATTGCTGGCCTTATCTCTGCCGTTGGTCTGAGCGTGGTGTACGTCTCCCTGTTCCAGCTGGGTAACACTGCCGCCGGTGTGGCGACCGATGTCAGCAACGGTGGCGCCATCGTCAACGCCTACGTACTGAGCCTGTTTGGTCAGCCGGGTCAGTTCATTCTGGCGGCCATCATCACTCTGGCGTGCTTTACCACTGCCGTCGGTCTGATCTCCGCTTGTTCCGATTTCTTCCACAATCTGACCGGCATGGCTTACAAGAAGCTGGTGGTGTTGCTGGGCGTTATCTGTGCCGTGGTGGCCAACGTGGGCCTGAGCCAGTTGATCAGCCTCTCCATTCCTGTGCTGGTTGCCATCTATCCGGTTGCCGTGGCGCTGGTGCTGGTCACCTTCCTGAAAGGTTACTTCGGCCGTCCCCGTCTGGTGTTCCGTGGCGTGTTGATGGTTGCCTTCCTGTTCGGTTGCCTGGATGGTCTGGGTGCTGCGGGTATGAAGATGGATGCGTTTGCCTTCCTGCCGCTGTTCGACAAGGGCCTCGCCTGGTTGATGCCGACCCTGCTGGCCTGCGTAGTTGGCGTGATGGTGCGTCCGACCGAGATGGCTGCCGAAGCTGCCTGATCACACCCGATCTGATATTGCCAAGAGCCTGCCCCGTGCAGGCTCTTTTGTTTTCTGTGAGCCTCGCTTCTCGCCTCGCTTTGCTGCCGTAATTGTCACTTTACGCAGATAGCACCTGAGCAGCCGTATTTGGCCGCTATAACCTGTCCCCCTCTTCTTGCCTCCCATACGCCACATGCGACACCTGTTTATGGAGCGCTGAGTTATTCGGCGATTAATTCCACAGCGGTAAATTGTTTCAAGATATTAATTGGTGATTGAGATCGAACTCCTCTTCTTTATGCTAAAGGTGCTGCGCCTCATCCGGTCTGCGGGCCGTGTGGGGACGAGAGGTATTGTTACCGGTTATCTGCCAAGCAGTGGGTGCAATCAATAACAAGCTGATAAGGCAGATGAGGTTGAGTTTGACGAAATCATTGAAGTTGTCCGACGTATTCGGATTGGGGTTTATGACGTTTGCCTTCTATCTGGGGGCAGGCAATATCATTTTTCCGCCGCTAGCCGGTTTTATGGCTGGTGAGCATCTGCTGGCCGCCATGTGCGGCTTTTTGCTGACGGCAGTGGGTTTGCCGCTGATCACCCTGATTGCGGTGGCCAAGGGGAGCTCGGGGGGCGGCGCGAGTGGCTGGACCGGAATGACCCGCTATCTGCCCGCCGGGGCGGCGACGGCGCTGGCCATCGCCATCTATATCATCATGGGGCCTGCTTTTGCCATTCCCCGCACCGGTTTGGTCGCCTATGAGATGGGGCTCAAGCCCTGGCTCGGCGATGCCGGTCATGAGGGGCTGCTGATCTACACCCTGAGTTTCTTTGCGCTGGTGATCTTGGTGGCGCTCGATCGGGGCAAGCTGCTCGATGCGGTTGGCAAGTATCTGACCCCAGCCCTGATGGCGATGCTGCTTATTCTGGCGGTCGGGGTCTTTATGACGCCGCAGGGCACCATGCCTGATGCCAGCGGTGAGTACATAGATGCAGCCCTGACCAAAGGAATGCTGGAGGGGTACAACACTATGGATACCCTGGCCTCCCTGATGTTTGGCGCCCTGATCATCGGGTTGCTGCGCCAGAAGGGGATTGAGGATTATCGCAGCCAGTTCAAATATCTGACCATCGCAGGCTTGATCTCGGCGGTCGGGCTGTCGGCTGTCTATATCTCGCTCTTTCAGCTGGGCAACAGCGCCGGTGGGGTGGCGAGCGATATCAGTAATGGCGGCGCCATCGTCAATGCCTACGTCCTGAGTCTGTTTGGTCAACCGGGTCAGTTTATTCTGGCTGCCATCATCACCCTGGCCTGTTTTACCAGCGCAGTTGGCCTGCTCTGTGCCGGTGCCGACTACTTCCATGGCCTGACTGGCTGGGCCTATCGCAACTGGGTCATGCTGCTGGGGGCGCTCTGTGCAGTGGTGGCCAATGTGGGGCTGAGCGAGCTGATTGGCCTCTCCATCCCAGTGCTGGTGGCCATCTATCCGGTTGCCATCGCGCTGGTGCTGGTGACCTTCCTCAAGGGATGGTTTGCCCAGCCACGGCTGGCGTTTCGCGGCGTGCTGACGGTCGCCTTTCTGTTTGGTTGCCTCGATGGGCTGGGGGCTGCCGGGATGGCGATGGACGGCTTTGCCTTCCTGCCGCTGTTCGACAAGGGGCTTGCCTGGCTGCTGCCGACTCTGCTGGCCTGCATCGTCGGCATCCTGGTGCGACCAAGCGGGAAGTTGGTTGCCGAAGCGGCTTGATTCAGAAACAACGAGATAGCAAAGAGGCCAGCAACTGCTGGCCTCTTCTGTTTCTGCCGGATCCGTTACCGGATCAGATTTGCGGGCCTTTTGGCTTGGGTTTGCCCTCCAGACCATACCAGTGGGTTTCTACCCGTCCGGCATGCCACTCGAAGGTGCCCCAGGGCTGCTTGGCTTCCCAGCGCGGGAAGTTGATGAGCACCCGGTTATCTTCGTACTTGTAGAGGGAGGTGCTGATCTGAATGTCCGACAGGATCAACAGCAGGGCCCAGCAGATGAAAATCCATTTCAATGCTTTCCACATAGGGTTACTCGAAGCAAATTTCGATAGTGGCGCGACCGAAATCGGATTCGAACGGCATCATGATCTTGGTGCCATCGGCACGGTGGGTAATGGTGTGGTTGGGGCCGGAGACGATGATGGGGGTCGCCATGTCAAACTCGTAGCCCTTCTCGCCCAGCATCCGCTTGGCACCGCCGGTCACCATGTTGGTGATTTCACCGACCATGTCGGTCACCTCTTCGTTGATGGAGGCGGGAGCTTCCCCCAGCATGCGGCGCATGATCTCCAGCGCCAGCCCCTTCTCGAAGCTGATTGAGAGGGAGCCACGGGTCTGCGGGCCAACCATGCCGATCAGGCCGGAGACGTCGCCGCGCGCCAGCTCATCCATCTTGCGTTTCGGTTTGCCCGGTTTGAGTTCCAGCTGTGCCATGGTCGAGAGCACATTGAGCAGGGATAGCAGGAACGGATTTACAAAATCAGCCTTCATGATGACTTCCTACAGTGGGCGTACAACGGGCACATTGGCCATGTGCCTCTATCGTCTTATTGGTAATAGTAAAACCATGCAAGTGGGCCTGCTCGGAAAACGCGCTATCGATCGCCGTATCGTGAAGCTCGACCACATCCCCGCACTCGTCGCAGATCAGCAACTGCATCGGGTGAGCGTGATCGAAGTGGCAGCAGAAGATAAACGCGTTGAGAGATTCCACCTTGTGAGCAAAGCCCTGTTCGAGCAAAAAATCGAGTGCCCGATAGACGGTTGGCGGCTTGGCATTGGCTTCGGTTTGTTGCAACTGGGCCAACAAATCATAGGCGCTGATGGCGTTGCCGTGTGCCGCCAGCAGGCGAAATACCTGACGTCGGGTCGGGGTGAAGCGGATCCCTCGCTGTATACAGAGTCGCTCGGCTCGTTGTAAAAGTTGGTCTTGATTCATGATCGCGCAGATACCCTTTCTATTAGCCGGATACTATCACAGGGCCTCGCATGGCGCGGCGACAAAATTCATTTTCTGGGGCTGCTTCACGTTGTGATAAAATCCGCCCCTTTCTTTAGCCAACCCGGATGATTTTTATGCAGGCGCAGCGTTTTTCCATCGCCCCCATGCTGGACTGGACTGATCGGCATTGCCGTTACTTTCATCGACTGATGAGCCGCCAGACCTTGCTCTATACCGAAATGGTGACCACCGGCGCCATCATCCATGGCAAGGGGGATTATCTGGGTTACAGCGAGCAGGAGCACCCCATCTCCCTGCAGCTGGGTGGTAGCAATCCCGCCGATTTGGCCCACTGCGCCAAGCTGGCCGAGGAGCGTGGCTATGACGAGGTGAACATCAACGTCGGTTGCCCCTCCGATCGGGTGCAGAATGGCCGCTTTGGCGCCTGCCTGATGGGGGAACCGGCGCTGGTGGCAGACTGCGTCAAGGCGATGCGCGATGTGGTCGATATTCCGGTGACGGTGAAGACCCGTATCGGTATCGACGATCAGGACTCTTACGAGTTTTTGCAGGCCTTTATCGAACAGGTGCGCGATGCTGGTTGCGACACCTTCATCGTCCATGCCCGCAAGGCGTGGCTGAGTGGCCTGAGCCCCAAGGAGAACCGCGAGATCCCGCCCCTCGATTATCCCCGCGTCTATCGGGTCAAGCAGGATTACCCGGATCTCACCATCGCCCTCAACGGCGGCGTCACCTCCATGGAGCAGACTCTGGAGCACCTGCAACACGTCGATGGCGTCATGATGGGGCGCGAAGCCTATCAGAACCCCTACATTCTGGCGCAGGTGGACAATCTGGTGTTTGGTCAGAACAACGCCGTGCCGAGCCGCCACGAGGTGGTGCGGATGATGCTGCCCTATATCGAGCAGGAGCTGGCCAAGGGCAACTACCTCTCCCACATGACTCGCCACATGCTGGGGCTGTTCCAGAACATGCAGGGTGCCCGCGCCTGGCGCCGTCACCTGAGTGAGAACGCCTGCAAACCGGGCGCCGGTATTCAGGTGGTGCTGGATGCCATGGCCAAGGTGCCGGAGTTTGCCGCCAGCGAGACGGCCGAATAAGCCAGTTGTGCCAAGGCAAGAGCAACCAAAAAGCGCGTCAGTTGACGCGTTTTTTTATTACTGTCGCTTCAATATCTGAACTGGTTGATCAGCCGCGAGAGATCCTGCAGCCGCTCTACCAGCAGGGTGATGCCATCGAGGGCCAACCTGCTGTTGTCGGCGGTGTGGCTGGCCAGCTGGTGGATCTGGTGTACCCCTTCATCGAGCGTCGCCGTGACGTCGGCCTGCTGACTCACCGCCTGGGCGATCTCGTCGCTGGTGCGGGTTACCTGCCCCAGCATCCGGTTGATCTGGGTGAGCACGTCGGCGGTGGTGCCCGCGTGCTGCTGGCAGCGCACCGAGGTCTGCGCCCCTTGTGTCATCCCCTCCGACAGCTGTCGTGTAGTCTGTTGCAGCGCCTGGATCATCTCGTGGATCTCGCTGGTCGAGGCACGGGTCTTCTGGGCCAGCGCCCTTACTTCATCCGCCACCACGGCAAAGCCGCGCCCCTGTTCGCCCGCCCGGGCGGCCTCGATGGCCGCATTGAGGGCGAGCAGGTTGGTCTGGTCGGCGATTTGACTGATCACCTCCAGAATACCGCTGATCTTCTGGCTGTCGCTGGTGAGCTGGGCCAGCACGGCGTGGTTGGCATCCAGCTCCTGATGGAGTTGGTTGACGGCGGAGCGGGTGGTCGCCAATGCTTGCAGCCCCTCATCGGAGACCTGTTGTACCTCTATAACCAGATTGCTCGCCTCATGGGCACTGTGGGCCACATCCCGAATGGAGTGGCTCAGCTCGGTGATGGCGGTCGCCAGCTGCTCGCTGTGGGCGCGCTGCTGCTGCAGATGAGTATCGATGGTCTGGATATTGCCCCGGTCATCTTCGGCTGCCTGCAGGATCTGCTGGTTGGTGTCGGCGCTGCGCCCGACCACGGCCTTGAGCTCGGCTTGCTTCATCCGCAGGGCCAGTTCGACGGCTGCCAGGGTGTCGCGCCGTCGGGTGTAGAGCACCTGACAGAGGCGGGTTCCCTTGTCTTGATCGGCAAGGGTGAGCAGATGAGCCAGCCGCTGCTGCAATCGCCAGCCGTGGATTGCCTGTGCCAACAGCAACAAGGCGGTGGGCAGCAGCCATAACAGGTTGCCGGTGGCAAAGTTAGCAAGGGTGGTGAACAAGGCAGAAGCGGAGAGCCAGAGGGTCAGCTGACCCGGTTCAAAGTGAAAGCGGCTCAGCCAGGGAAGCGCCTTGCCGCTGCGCAACAGGCCATAGAGCTGCTCGGCCCAGGCCACATCGCTGGCGGCGGGTTTGGTGCGCACCGACTGGAACTCGACGATCTCCTTCTGCGCATTGAGGATCGGGGTGACGTAAGCGTTTACCCAATAGAACTGACCGCTTTTGGCGCGGTTCTTGACCAGCCCCATCCAGCTTTTGCCCTGTCGCAGCCGCTGCCACATGTCGGTGAAGGCCGCTTTGGGCATGTCGGGGTGTCGCACCAGATTGTGGGGTGCCCCTTCCATTTCGGCCGCACCATACCCGGCCACATCGCAGAAGTGCTGGTTGGCATAGGTAATATGACTGGCGGGATCCGTGGTCGAGATGAGTGCGATGTTGTCGGGGAAGTGTATCTCCCCCTCCTGATGGAGTCTGGGCATGTGTCGTTCCTGAAAAAGCCAACCAACTGATAACTATGTTTTTTATTGTCGTTCTCAGTTAATCATTCTAAGGCTCTTCAGTGACCCGAACTTGGCTTGGGTCAATTAATCAACACAATCAATTGATGAAGTGAGGGTCAGCTGGCCGGTGTGAAATCGTGAACTTCGCCGCTTCTCGGTTTAAAGCGCGGATCGCTATCTTTGTAGCTGCGCACCAGCTCCATTGTCTTGCAAAAGCTGGTCTGCTTGTCGTACTCCTGACGAGCCAACTCGATGGCCCGCTCGGCCCGGCGCCGCTCCATCTTGTCAGACTTGCGATCGCTGAACTGTTGCTGCTGGTGCAGCATCCAGCCGACAAACTCTTGCTGGCATTGGGATTCGCTGTTGGCCTGAGCAGGCAGGGTCCACAACAATGAGAGCAGTATCAAATAACGCATGTCTGACTGGGTATTGAAGATTAATTGAACAGAAGGGGCGGCATTTTAGGCTGTAAATCGGGGTGTGAACAGTATCAATAGCGAGGCCCTGCGGGGCCTCGCATCGTTGTGGCCGGTGTCAGTGTTTGACGAGGTAGAGTTGGCGGCTGTAGGCCACATCTTCCGGGTTGTTGATGGGGTAGCCCTTGAGCCATGGCTTGATGAGTCGGGCATTGGTGTACTGGTAGATGGGGGCGATGGGGGCTTGATCCAGCAGGATCGCCTCCGCCTCGCCAAACAGCTTGCTGCGGCTGGCGGCATCCTGAGTGCTGGCCGCCTCTGCCAGCAGCTGGTCATAACGGGCATTGGCAAAGCCAGCCATATTGCCGCTGTGACGAGAGCCCCACAGGCCAAGGAACGCTGACGGGTCGTTGTAATCGGCGACCCAGGAGGAGCGGATAACCTCGAATTGACCGCTCTGGCGGCTGTCGAGATAGGTTTTCCACTCCTGATTGGTCAGCTCGACCTCGGCGCCCAGCTTTTGCTTCCACATGCTGGCAATCGCCAGTGCCATCTTCTTGTGAATTTCCGCGGTGTTGTAGAGCAGGGTCAGCTTGAGCGGCTTGTCCGGGCCGTAACCGGCCTCCTTGAGCAGAGCCTTGGCCTTGCTGTCCAGCGCTGGCTGGCTGCTGATGGAGAGCAGGTTGGCGGCCGGGGTAAAGCTGGCGGTCACATCCGGAGTGAAGTGATAAGCCGGTTTCTCGCCGGTACCGAGCACCTTGTCGGCGATCAGGGCGCGGTCGATGGTGTAGGAGAGCGCCTTGCGCACCCGCACATCGTTCAGTGGTGCCTGACGGGTATTGAAAGCGTAGTAGTAGGTGCCGAGCTGATCCGGGGTGTAGACCTCATTCGGGCTCTGCTGCTTCAGCTTGTCGTACTGCTCCTTGGGGAAGGATTCGGTGATATGCAGATCGCCCGCCAGATAGCGGTTGGTGGCCGCGCTCTCCTGATTGATAGGCATGAAGATCACCTTGGTCAATACGGTATGGGCCCGATCCCAGTAATAAGGGTTGGGGGTCAGCTCCAGCTTCTCGTTGACTACCCGGTTGTTCAGTACAAAGGCACCGTTGCCCACCAGTTTGCCGGGTTGGGTCCACAGGTTGCCGTACTGCTCGATGCTGGCCTGATGGAGCGGCGACAGGCTGGGGTGGCTCAGCAGGTTCAGGAAGTAGGGCACCGGCTGGGAGAGGGTCACCTGCAGGGTGTGGTCATCAAGGGCCTTGACCCCCAGCTCGCTGGCAGGCAATTTGCCAGCGACTATTTCGTCAACCTTGTCGAAACGGGCCAGTTGGGCAAACCAGGCGAAGGTGGCCGCCTCTTTCGGGTCGACCAGCTTGCGCCAGCCGTAGACGAAGTCGCCGGCCTTGACCGGATCGCCGTTGGACCAGCGCGCATCCGGGCGCAGATGGAAGGTAAAGAACTGGTTGCCCTTGTTCTCCCAGCTGGCCGCCACCCCGGCAACCGGTTTGCCATCCGGCCCCTGGGTCAGCAGCCCCTCGAACAGATCCCGCAGTACCTGCAACTCCGGCAGGCCGACCAGCTTGAGCGGGCTCAGGCTCGCAGGTTCATCCTTGAGGTGGCGAACGACAATCTGCTCGGCGGCGAGTTGTGTTCCGGCGGGAATATCGGCAGCCTGGACAGCAGCACAGCCCAGCAGGGCCAGCAAGGGGGTCCATCCTTTCATGGGTCGGATCCTTCAAATAGTGTGAAGCGGGGAGAAAACTCGGCGAGAAAATATCGCCGACAGATGGGAAATCATGATATCCCGTTTGCTGGTCTGACCGCCAGCATTCGACTCTCACTCCCAATCGGGGTCGAAGGGGCTTGTCGGCGTCTGCGCAGTTCAATGTGGTGAGGAGTGTCAAACGATGAAAGCATGGTTATTGCTGGCCTGTGTGTTGAGCCAGGGTGCCTGGGCGTTGGCCCCGTGCCAGAGCGACACGGCGGTGGGCAACTGGTGCGAGATCGGCATCGATGCCTTGCAGCCGACTCAGGGGGGCGTCGGCCAGATCCAGGTCGATGAGACCCAGGCCACATTGGCGGGCATGAGCGCAAAGCAGCTCGACAAGTTGATGAAAAAGAAAGAGATCCCCGTGGTGATTGCGCCGGATGGCAACTACTGGCTGGTGGACAGGCACCATCTCACCAAGGCGTTGTGGCAGCAGGGCGTCAAGGATGCCCGGGTCAAGGTGATTGGCCGTCTGCAGGACAAAGCCAACTTCTGGAGCCAGATGCAGAACAACCACTGGGCCTGGCTCAAGGATGAGAAGGGACAGCCGCTGACCCCGGAGCAGTTGCCGACCAGTATCGACAAGCTGCCTGATTACCCCTATCGCACCCTCGCCGGACTGCTGCAGAATGCGGGCTACTTTCGCAAGGACAAACAGGTCTATTTCGTCGAGTTTGCCTGGGCCAGCTGGCTCGGCAAGCAGATGCAGTGGATGCCGGTAGACAGCGCCAATCTGGCGGTCCGCCTGCAACAGGCCAAACGGCTCGCCTGCGGCAGCGATGCCAAGGAGCTACCCGGTTATCCCGGCAAGCAGTGCAGCCTCAACCAGTCCAAAAGCGCGCAATGAGTGGATGTGCGATGACGGCATCCAGAGCATGCCGGAGATAAAAGAGGGCGACCCCAGGGTCGCCCTTATGCTGTCAGCTACTGGTTAGCGGTGGTCACTCATGGCGCTCCGCCCAGTGGGCAGCCGCCTGTTCAAGCAGGGCGACGTCACCTTGCTGGATCAGCGGTAGCAGATCGTTGACCTGTTGATCCCGCCAATCCCACCAGGCGAGGGCCTGTAGCCGGGCAATTTCCTCCTCGCCAAAGCGCATTCGCACCACCCTGGCCGGGGTGCCCGCCACCATGGCATAGGGCGGCACATCCTGATTGACCAGCGAGCGGGCGGCGATGATGGCGCCATCGCCGATGGTGACGCCGGGCATGATCATCGCCTCCATGCCGATCCAGACATCGTTGCCGATGCGGGTATCGCCTGCGGGGCGGTAGCTGCGCTGGAGCGCCGCCAGATCGGCGAACGGATAGGTGCTGATGAAGGACGTGTTGTGGGTGTGGTTGCCACCCATGATGATCTTTACCCCGGCGGCAATCTGCACATAGTCGCCGATATGGAGCCGGTCGATATGCCAGAGCGGCTCCCAGCCGGTGTCCGGGCTGCGGCTGAAGGGATCGCCATGGAGGTAGCGCACCGCCACCTCTTCGAAGGGGCCATCCCAGGCACCCGAGTAGTAGCTGTGCTGCCCCTTTAGGCAGATATTGGGGTTGGTTACCGTCAAGTGCAGGTATTCGACCTGCGACCAGTGTTGGCAGGTGCTCATATTGGTACTCCTTTGCTGAATGGATCGGATGGGTTGCGTTCGCTTGAGCGAAGCTAATGGATCCAGACCAGCATGCGGGGCACGCAGAGCAGGGAGCAACCCAGCATCTGCGGGAGGCGTGGTCGCATTGTGGTGTGCTCCAAAGAAGAGGGAAGGGCGCGATCATAAGGTCGGGCGCCGGGTTTGCCAAGGTTGCGCAGAGATCCTGCACTAACCCTCTGGTTGATATTTATTCTCAATTAGCCATGATAACACTCCCACCATAACGGACTCGGGAGAGCGAGATGACACCGCAAAGTTGGCAACGATACATGCTGGAGGCGGAGCGTGCCTGGCAGGCCGGTTCGCTGGGGGCGGCGATCTGTTTTTATCAGCAGGCGCTGGGGGATGTTTACGAGATGACCCAGGTGGAGTTGACCGAACTGGCCACCATGCGAGTCGCCACCTGTCACCGGCTGGCCGACTTCTGGCGGGCGATGGATGAGCCGACTTACGAGCTGCGCTACCTGAAACTCGCCTCCGAGCTGGTGACGGCGCTGGTGCCACAATGCCCCAACCGCGAGTGCGAGGCGCTGATCAGCGAGCTGGGTTGCTGTCGCGGTGCCCTGCTCGCCTTTCTCAAGCGCCACCCCAATCCGGAAATTGCCCGGCTGATCCAGTTGCAGGACAAGGTACAGGGTTGCGAGCTGATCGGCCGTTTTCGTCTCAACTGACAGGCGTTGAGCGGCAGCTCAGCCCCGCCGTTTGAGTTTTTGGACGATGCGCTGCTGCGCCTCGTCCCCTTGCAGAGCCTGGGCGAAGGCGCGCGCCTCCAGATCGATGACAAAGTGCACCGCCTGTTTGAGCTCCTGTTTCAGCAGCGCCTTGCTCTTTTGTAGCGCTCTGGGCGGCTTGGCCGCCAGCTTCAGTCCCTGCTCGCGGGCAAAGGGGAGCAATCCATCGGCCGCCACCACCTTGTTGGCGAGCCCGAGTCGCAGCGCCTCCTCGGCATCCATCGCCTCGGCCAGCAGCAACAGCTCGGCCGCCTTGAGGTGACCCACCAAGCGCGGCAGCAGCAGGCTGGAGGCGAACTCCGGCACCAGCCCTAGCTCGACGAAAGGAAGCTGCAAGCGGGCGTTATCAGCCAGATAGACCAGATCGCAGTGCAGCAGAATGGTGGTGCCAATCCCCACCGCCGGGCCTGCAACGGCGGCGACCACAGGTTTGGGGAAGTCGGCCAGGGTGTGGAGGAACTGCAGTATGGGATCGTCGGGCTCCAGCGAGCTCTTGCCCATAAAGTCGGCCAGATCATTGCCCGCGGTAAAGCAATCCTGCTGCCCCTGCAACAGCAGGATATGCACCTCCTCATCGGCTGCCGCCTCTCGCAGCACTGCCACCAGTTGCTTATAGAGCTCGGTATTGAGGGCATTGCGCTTGTCGGGGCGGTTGAGGGTCAGGGTGAGCAAGCCATCCTGCTGCTCGGCAATGAGAATGGGGGCCATGTCTAAATCCTTGTTATTGAAAGGTGCAAAAAAGGTTTCTGCTGGGGTAACCTTGGCGCCGTTTAACAACATCATAAAAGGATTTCAACCATGTTTAAACGTGCGTTTTATTCTCTGCTGGTTCTGGGTATGACGGCGCCTGCACTGGCCAAGGTCGAGGCCGTCGACGGCTATGTGCGCCTGTTGCCGCCGGGTTCCCCCAACACCGCCGCCTTTATGGTGCTCAAGAATGACGCCGACCAGCCGGTCAAGCTGGTGGCGGCGGCTTCTGCTGCGGCCGGGCGTGCCGAGCTGCACACTCATCTGCACGAAAATGGTGTGATGAAGATGCGCCAGGTCGAGAATATCGAGATCCCGGCCAAGGGCGAGGCGGTGCTGAAACCGGGCAGCCTGCACATCATGCTGTTCGAGGTGGGCACGCTCTCCGAGCAGACCCCTTTCCCGCTCACCCTCACCATGGATGATGGTCAGAAGCTGGATCTGTCACTGCCGGTGAAGCCGATTGAGCCGATGGCAGAGATGAAGCATATGAAGCACTGACATTTGTCGTCGTTTGTTCAGGATTGACGCTGGGTATTTTGGCTGCACCGAGTAAAATAGTGCTCTTTTCCATGTATGCAAGAGGAAGTGACGTAATGAAAAAGACGCTGATTGCCGGTTTTGTGCTGGCTCTGTGCAGCCAGAGTGCCATGGCCGCTGACGACTGGCGTTTTGCCGCCGGTGCCGACGTATGGGCCGCCAAGGGCAGTGGTCAGGCTTATGGCACCAGTGCTGATGGCAGCTATGACGACAGCTACAACTGGAACGGCTATCTGCAACTGGAACACGGCATCATCTTCCTGCCGAACGCCAAGTTTGAAGTCTCCGATTTCAGCACCTCCGGCGGTAACTTCAAGAACGATCTGACCGCCTACGATCTGAGCCTCTACTACCGTCTGTTCAACAACGATCTGTTCAAGATCGATCTGGGTATGACCGGTCGTCACTACGATGGCGAGCAGGTCTATGTCGGTCGCAAGGGTTATGACGAAGATACCCTGATGGCCTATGCCGGCAGCGAAGTGAAGATCCCGGGCACCGGCATCGCCTTCTTCGGCGATCTGCGCACTCACGATGCGGACAACTATGACTACCGTCTGGGCGGTTCCTACAAGTTCTCCTCCATGCCGATCAAGCTGCGTGCCGGCTGGCGTGAAGCCAAGGTCGACTTCGCCAATATCGACCAGTCTGTCGATGGCTGGTTCATGGGCGGCGAATTCACTTTCTAATCTGACGTTGTCTGACAACGGGGGGTGATATTCTTCGCCAACATCTATCAGAGTATTCTGTCGATGGATGGTTCATGGGCGATGAATTCACTTTCTAATCTGACCGTCAACTGACGACGAGGAGCGATAATGGGCCACATCATAGTGACAGGTGCCGGTTCTGGTCTCGGCCGGGCGCTGACCATCGGACTGGTTGAGCGAGGCCATCAGGTCTCCATGATGGGGCGCCGTTATCAGCGACTGCAGGAGCAGGAGCAACTACTCGGCAGCGCGGTGATCGGCATCGCGGCCGATCTGGCGCACCATGAAGAGGTTGATGTCGCCTTCGCCGCTGCGGTGGAGTGGGGCGGGCAGCCCGACATGGTGATCCACTGCGCCGGGGTGGGCGAGTTTGGCCCGGTCGGTGTCTACACCGCCGAGCAGATCCGCCGGGTGGTGGAGAGCAATCTCATCTCCACCATTCTGGTGGCTCAGCAGACGGTGCGGCTTATCGGTGAGAAAGGCGGAGTGTTGGCCAATGTGCTCTCCTCCGCCGCTCAGGTGGGCAAGGCCAACGAGAGCCTCTACTGCGCCTCCAAATGGGGGATGCGCGGCTTTCTCGAATCCTTGCGCGCCGAGCTGAAAGGCTCGCCACTGCGGCTGGTCAACCTCTATCCGAGCGGGATCCGCAGCGAATTCTGGGACAACTCGGATCACGTGGACCCGAGTGGCTTCATGACCCCGGAAGATGCGGCGGCCTATATGCTCGACGCGTTGGAAGCCAGAAGCAGCTGCCACGTGACCGATCTCTTTATCGGTCGCAATCCCTGAGGCAACCCTTCATCCGGTTGCCGTCGTCAGCACACGGAAACAAAAAGCGCGCCAAATGGCGCGCTTTTTTATATCGGGAAGAGGGCGGGATTAACGGCCCAGCTTGGCCTTGAGCATGGCGATGATGTCGCCAATGGCCACTTCCTGCTTCTCGCCGGTGCGGCGGCACTTGTACTCCACCACGCCGTTGTCCAGACCGCGATCGCCGATGACGATGGCGTGCGGGATGCCCAGCAGCTCCATGTCGGCGAACATTACGCCCGGGCGCTCTTTACGGTCGTCGAACAGCACGTCCACACCAGCGGCTTTCAGCTCGGCGTAGAACTGCTGTGCCTGTTCGGCCACGCGCTCGGATTTGTGCATGTTCATCGGCACGATAGCCACTTCGAACGGAGCGATGGCGTCCGGCCAGATGATGCCGTACTGGTCGTTGTTCTGCTCGATGGCGGCAGCTACCAGACGGGAAACCCCGATCCCGTAGCAACCCATCTCCATGGTGACGGACTTGCCAGCTTCGTTCAGCACGCTCGCCTTCATCGCTTCGGAGTATTTGGTACCCAGCTGGAAGATGTGGCCCACTTCGATACCGCGCTTGAGCAGCAGCTTGCCCTGGCCGCACGGGCTCGGGTCGCCTTCCACCACGTTGCGCAGGTCGGCAACTTCGTAGGTAGCGATGTCGCGATCCCAGTTGGCACCGGTCAGGTGGAAGCCGGTTTCGTTGGCGCCGCAGACGAAGTCCGCCAGATGGGCGGCGCTGCGATCGACGATGATGCGACCGGCAAAGCCGACCGGGCCGATGGAGCCTGCATCGCAACCGGCGGCAGCTTTGATCTGCTCGTCGTTGGCGAAGGTCAGCGGGTTGGCCACGCCAGCCAGTTTCTCTGCCTTGATTTCGTTCAGTTCGTGGTCGCCACGCAGTACCAGCGCGATGACGGCCTGCTTGCCGTGCTCATCTTCCTCTGCCAGTACCAGCAGGGTCTTGGCGATGGCGGTCGGTGCCACGTTCAGGAAGGCAGCCACTTCGTCGATGGTGTGGACGTTCGGGGTGGCAACCTTGGTCAGGGCTACGGTGGCGGCTGCGCGCTCACCAGCCGGTGCCAGCGCTTCGGCCATCTCGATGTTGGCGGCGTAATCGGAGCTGTCGGAGAAGGCGATCAAGTCTTCACCGCTCTCGGCCAGCACCTGGAATTCGTGGGAACCGGTACCACCGATGGAGCCAGTATCGGCCTGCACCGGACGGAAGTTCAGGCCCATGCGGGTGAACGCCTTGCAGTAGGCGGCGTGCATCTTCTCGTAGGTATCGA
The DNA here is from genome assembly GCF_051919185.1 of Aeromonas sp. 97A. Taxonomy (NCBI): domain Bacteria; kingdom Pseudomonadati; phylum Pseudomonadota; class Gammaproteobacteria; order Aeromonadales; family Aeromonadaceae; genus Aeromonas; species Aeromonas sp. 97A. The sequence continues at coordinate 4,398,833 of NZ_JBQBFF010000001.1, forward strand.
CCAGAGACTCTTTGTCGATGTGGAAGGAGTAGGCATCCTTCATCAGGAATTCGCGGCCACGCATCACGCCGAAACGGGGGCGCACTTCGTCGCGGAACTTGGTCTGGATCTGGTAGAGGTTGAGCGGCAGCTGCTTGTAGCTGTTCACTTCGTAACGCACCAGCGCAGTGATCACCTCTTCATGGGTCGGGCCCAGCACGAAGGGACGGTTGTGACGGTCGGTCAGACGGCACAGCTCGGGACCGTAGTCATCCCAGCGGCCGGACTCCTGCCACAGCTCGGCGGGTTGTACCACCGGCATGGAGACTTCGACGGCACCAGCATTGTTCATCTCTTCGCGAACAATGTTCTCGATTTTCTTCAGTACCCGCAGACCGGTTGGCAACCAGGCATACATGCCGGAGGCCAGTTTACGGATCATCCCGGCGCGCAGCATCAGCTGGTGGCTGACAACTTCAGCGTCGGAGGGGGTTTCCTTGAGAGTGGAAAGCAGATATTGGCTGGTACGCATCGCGGTAGACCTTAGCTAGAACGGGCGCGGGGCCCAGGATAATTTCAAGGGCGGAATTTTAACAGGCTGGGCGTTGCGGCCCAAGGGCTAAATTTGCCGCAACCCGAAAGGTGGCCACGCCCGGCAGATGGTCAGGGCAATGACCATTGCAACAAGCAGGCTTTTTATGCCTGCAATTTGGCCGGATCTCCGCTAAACTCTGCCACCTTTTCTCGATGGGCATGGCTTTGCTGCGTTCATCACCCCCCATTTTTAGTACTTTTGGAGCCGCTCATGCCGTTAGTGGGACATCAACACCAGATCGAGATCCTGGAACTGACCGACAAAGGAGATGGCAAAGGACGCCTGTTCGATCGCCCCCTGTTTGTCGAAGGTCTGCTGCCCGGTGAGCAGGCGCTGGTGGAGCTGACCGAGGTCAAGCCGAACTATCTGCACGGCAAGGTTGCCGAGCTGCTCCAGCCCTCTGCCGACCGGGTTGCCGATTTCTGCCCCAACACCGAGTGTGGTGGCTGTCAGGTGCGCCCGCTGGCCTATCCGGCCCAACTCAAGCTCAAGCAGGCCTTGGTGCAGAGCGCACTGGAACAGGTCGGGCTGGGTGACACGCAGGTCAAGGATATCCTTGGCATGGAGAGCCCGTTCGCCTATCGCAACAAGGCGCAATATGCGGTGCGTGGCTGTGACGCCGGTGCCGAGATCGGTTTTTATCGCAAGCACTCCCACGATCTCATCACCGCCGATGACTGTGCGGTGCAGGATCCGCTGCACGTGGAGCTCAACGCCCGGGTGCGCAACTGGATGCGCGCGCACGACATCGCCGCCTATGACGAAGTAAACCACAGCGGCTGCGTGCGTAACCTGATGACCCGCAAGGGCTTCAAGAGCGGCGAACTGATGGTGGTGCTGGTCACTTTGGGTGAGGTGCTGCCGTTCGAAGCCGAACTGTTGGCAGCTCTGAGCGATCTGCCGGTCACAACCTTGGTGCAGAACATCAACGATGAGCACACCAACCGCATTCTGGGCGCGACCAACCGGGTGCTGCTCGGCGAAGGGGTGATCCGCGACAAGATCCACGAACTCGAGTTCGAGATCTCGCCGCTCTCCTTCTTCCAGAACAACCCGACCCAGACCGATGTGCTCTACTCCAGCGCCCTCGAGTATGCCGAGCTGACCGGTAACGAGACAGTGTTCGACATCTATTGCGGTATCGGCACCATCTCCCTGTTCCTGGCTGGCAAGGCCGCCAAGGTCGTCGGGATCGAGTCGGTGGAGAGCGCCATCAGCGATGCCCGTCGCAACGCCGCCCTCAACGGTATCGAGCACACCGAATTCCACGTCGGCAAGGCCGAGCAGCTGATGCCCGAACTGCACGCCCAAGGTGTGACCGCCGACGTGGTAGTGATGGACCCGCCGCGCAAAGGCTGTGACAAGGCGGTGCTGCAGACCCTGGTCGCCATGGCGCCCCGTCGTTTGGTCTATGTCTCCTGCAATCCACAGACCCTGGCCCGCGACCTCGCCTGGCTGGTCAAGCAAGGCTTCGTGCTGGACGAGGTGCAGCCGGTCGATATGTTCCCGCACTCCATGCATGTGGAAGCGGTTGCCCGCCTGAGCCTGCCTGCCAAGGCATAAGTCGCCCCCGACTCTTGCCCATAAAAAAACGACGCCAGCTGGCGTCGTTTTTTTATCTCTGCAATCGGCGGATGGGCGATTAGCTGGCGCTCTGGCGCACCTCGGCGGCGATCTGGTCGAGCAGCTGTTGCCAGCCCTGACCCAGCTCGTTCACCAACGCGTTGTAGCCATCGGCCGGCAGTACTCGCTCCTGACGGAAGGGAGCATCGCGCAGCACGGTGCCATCTTCCGCCAGCAGGCGCCAGCGACCGCTCAGCACGGCGCTGCCGTCATGACGACCCTGAAAGCGCTCCACCAGAATGGTCAGCACCGGCCCCTTGCGGGCGCCATCCTGCCGTACCACCCAGCCCGGCAGGCGGGTGGAGAGGCCATTGAGGGTGAGCTGGTTGAGTTGATCGTCCAGCGCACCTGCCCAGCGATGGTACTCGGTGAAGTGGAGCTCTTGCCCTTCCAGCTGATAGACCAGACTGATCCGGTCGAGCTGGCTGGCCAGCGCCACCGGGCGCAGCACCAGCTGGTGCTGCGGTTGGGCCGGGGCCGTTACGGGTTGCTGGTTGTCGGCATCGAGCGAGTAGTAGTGCAGGCTTGGCTGGCTGCTGCAACCCGCCAGCAGGCCCAGCAGGGCCAGCGTCAGGATCTCTTTTTTCATTGTTTGCCTCGCTTGGGCTCAGGGTCCGATGGATGCGCGCGATCGAAGATCAGCGAGCTGGGCTGCTCGTTGAGGGAGTGCACCAGCGGCTGCAGTTCGCGCATCAACTGATTGAGGGTCTGCACCGACTGACGCAGATCCTGATTGGTCTGCGACTGGGCATCATAGGCCTGCAAGGTCTCCTGCAACTGCTTTAGGCTCTCGTTGAGCGAGGCCGGCAGCTGCTGGGTGGAATCCTTGGCAGTGAGCTTGTTCAGGTTGGCGCTGACTGCACTGATGTTCTTCAGGGTGCCATCCAGGGTGGTGAGTGACCCGTTGACCTTGGTCAGGGTGGTCGCCATGTCCATGTCGACAAACTTGTCGAGGATGAGGTTCACCTTGCGCTCGATCTGATCCAGCCCGCCCTGCACGGTGGGGAAGACCTGATAACCGGCCAGCTTGGCCTGCTCGAAACGTGGCGCGTCCGGATAGAAGTTGAGATCGATGATCTTGCCGCCGGTCAGCAGGCTCGAGGTCTTGAGGCTGGCACGCAACCCCTCCTTGAACTGCTTGCCGAACAGGGCTCGCCACTGATCCTTCTCCGCCTTGGCATAGCGGTGGGAGAGGCGCTGCACCTCGATGCGAGCCAGCACCGGGATCTGGCGGCTCTTGAAGATCTGCACGCCCTTGTCCTCGATGAGGTAGGGGGCGGAGATGACGGTACCGACCCGAATACCGCGATACTGCACCGCCGCGCCCGGGTGCAGGCCACCCACGTTGTCATCGAACAGGAAGACGTAGTCGATGAACTGATCCAGACTACCGGCCAGCACGCTCGCCTCATCCTGGAACAGGGTGAACCCTTCCATCTGTTTGACCGGCTCGCCAGGCGCCCAGCCGGGTGGCAGACCCATGGTGATGCCGCCATCGATCAGGCTCTCCAGCGAATCCATCTTCACTTTCATCCCCTCGCTGCTCATGGAGACCTCGAAGCCCGGGGTCATCCAGAAGCGGGAGTTGCTGCTCACCAGAATGTCATAGGGGGCGTGGATGAAGATTTGATACTGCATCTCGCTCTTTTCCGGCAGGAACTTCGCCTCTTCCACCTGACCTATGGTGAAGCCCTGATAGTTGATGGGGGAGCCTTCCCCGAGCGCGCGGGTGTCGCGACTGCTGAGGGTGAGACGCACCCCCTTGGCATCGAGGGAGGCGAGCGGCGGTTTGTCGAGCATGGCGTATTCGTCCCGCGCCCGACCTTTCTTGCCGGGGGCGAGCTCGATATAGGCGCCGGAGAGCAGGGTGCTCAGGCCCGATACCCCTTCACGGCCCACTCTGGGCTTGACCACCCAGAACTGGCTGTCACCGCGCAGCATGCCGGAGGCCGCATTGGTCAGCCGTCCTTTCAGCACCGCATGGCTGTAGTCATCGCTCAGCTCGACGGCCTCGATGCGGCCGACGTCCACTTCGCGGGAGCGGATCACCGTCTTGCCAGCGACTATGCCCTCGGCAGTGGCGACTGTCAGGGTGAAGCTGGGGCCCTGGGAGTACCAGTGCTGGAACAGCATCCAGAGACCGATGAACAGCGCCAGCAGGGGCACCATCCAGATTGCGGCGGCAGAGCTCAGAAAGTCAGAGCCCGGTTTCCACCTTTTTTTACGCTCACTCACGTTCGCGTTCTCCTTGTTGTAAATCCCAGATCAGGCGGGAGTCGAAACTCATGGCGGCGACCATGGTGATCAGCACCACACCTGCAAATGCGACGGCCGCAGGGCCGGGATAGATGGTCATCAGATTGTCGAGCCTGATCAGGCCCGCCAGAATGGCCACCACGAAGACGTCGATCATCGACCAGCGTCCGACAAATTCGGTCATGCGATAGAGTTTGAGCTTGCCGAGGGGGGAGGTGACATTGCCGCGCTGCACCATATAGCAAAGCCAGAATAGCGCCAGTATTTTCACCAGCGGCACCACCACGCTGGCGAAAAAAATCACCGCCGCTATGGGGTAGGAGCCCATGGCCCAGAGCAGCACCACACCGCCTAGGATGGTGGAGGGGCTGTCATCACCGAGAAACACCGTATCCATGATGGGATAGACGTTGGCCGGAATGTAGAGAATGGCGGAGGTAAACAGCAGCGCCCAGGTGCGGTTCAGGCCGCCCGGCTTGCGCGCATGCAGCTTGCCGCCGCAGCGGGAGCAGCTGTGGCTGCCCACCTCGCTTAGTGCACCACAGATATGGCAGCCCACCAGACCTGCTTCCAGCGCGCCCGCTTCCGGGTCGATATCCCGCGCCTCGGTAGGGCCGAACAGCCGCTGCCACAGCCACATCTGATCCAGCGAGGAGATCATCTTGATGAGCAGCACCGTGTAACCGACGAAAGCCCAGAATGACAGCCCCATCTTGATGTCGGCCATCCCCATCAGCTTGACCAGCGAGATGAGCACCCCCACCAGAAAGACATCCACCATCAGCCAGGGTTTGATCCGGCAGAGCAGACGGCCGAGGGAGCGCAGAGCATTGCTGTGCAGATCTTTATCGACCCGCCACAGCACCAGCATGATGGATCCCATATAAACCAGTGGCAGGCCGATCAGGGTCAGGCTCAGTACCGCACCGAGAAACAGATAGCCCTCATCCACCAGGGTGGTGATGCTCTGCAAAAAGGTCATCTCCTGACCCACGCCTTTGGCCGAGAAGGACATAAAGGTAAAGGCATTGGCGAGCACGAACATGATAAGTGCCGCGAACCCGTAGGAGATCGGCCGCAACTCCTGCTGTGGCAGGTGGCGACTCAGGGTGTGTCCGCAACGGGGGCAGCAGCTGGCCTGTCCCACCTCGAGCGGTGTGGCCGGTATCAGCAGGTCACACTCTTCGCAGGCAGTGGCATCATGGACATAGGTGGTGTGGTGTTGGTGTGAAACCGGATGCAAGATAAAACCCCAGATAAGGCCCGTGGTAGAGCCAGAGCTGGCGATTATCGCAGTTGTGCTGGTCAGCGACCAGCCCCCGGAGGGCGCTATTGCTGGCGGGAGTGAGAATGACTTTGACAAGCCAGTGCCCATTTAGCACAATCAAACGCCACTTTTTTTCCGCGGGACAATAATTTATGACAACTGAATCCCCCAGCTACTCCACGATTGAGCAAGCCTTCTCCCTCGGGAACGGGCAAGATTCTGCCCTCAACTGGTTGCGCAAGAACCGCAGTCAGGTCGCTATTTTTCTGGTGAGCGGCATCAAGCTGGAAGGCACCATCAGCGGGTTCGACCAGTACAGCGTGCTGCTGACCGATGCTCATGGTAACCAGCAGCTGGTCTACAAGGCCAAGATCTCCACCATCGCCATGCACACCGGCCGTCCGCAGGTGAACATCCAGCGTGCTCGCAAGCCGCGTGTCTCCATGGCGCCGCGCCCCCACGGTGCGCCGGGTCGTTATGACGACAATCAGGGCGGCGGCAACAACGAGTAATCGTCTGCCCCGCACTCCTCGTTGACGCGCCCTGCGTCAGCGGCTGACGGAACCTGCTCTCATTTTTCATTAATGTCCCGTATGAGAGCCGGTTCCGGTTATCGCCCCTTGCAGGGCGATATTTTTTTCCGCACTACGCGGTTATGCCGACCGGTTGACCCTCTTTGACCATGCAGGTCTGCATACCCGCCGCCTCTCCGGCCTGTACCCCGATTCCGGTATCTTCAAACACCAGACAGCCTGATGGCTCGACCCCCAGCTTGCTGGCGACCAGCAGGAAGGTGTCCGGATTGGGCTTGTGCAGCTCCACATCGTCTGCGGTGACCACCACAGAGAAGTAGCGAGCCAGCCCGGTGTTGCGTAGCACCGCTTCGGCGTTGACGCGGGGCGAGCCGGTGCCGATCCCCATCGGGATGACGCCATGATAGCGCTCGACCAGCGCCTGCATGGCCGGAAAGACGGTCGCCTTGTGCAGGTTGGCCACATAGTGGGCGGTCTTGCAGCGGGTGACTTCGAGGGGATCGAGGGGGATCTGCTGCTCCTGTGCGACCAGCAGGGCTATCTTGCGGCTCGGCATGCCACCCAGCTCATAGAACCAGTCGGCATCGAAGTGAAAGCCAAATTCGCGGGCGGTATGTTCCCAAGCGGCGAGGTGCAGCGGCATGGAGTCGACTAGGGTGCCATCAAGGTCAAAGACCAGGCCTTGGAATCCGAAAAGCGTCATGGTGCGGGTCAGTCTCTGAAAAAAGGGAGCCCATTCTAGCCAGTGGCTCCCCGCCTCGCCATCACCTAGCTGGTGAGAAACGCTTGCCCCCACATTTGTGACTGAAAATAGACGGGGGTGAGCTGGGCCGGATCGAGTTGATATTTGGGGGCAAGCTGTTCCAGCAGGGCCCAGTTACCCTGTTCATAGGTGCTGACCAGCTGAAACAGATGAAAGAGTGGCCCTTCGTGCAGTTCGATGGCGCGCTGCACGCTCTTGGGCAGGTGGGCCATCAACGGCTCCGACAGCAGGGAGCCATCGAGCACCAGTCCTACCAGAAAGGCCCAGCTTGCCTCCGCTTTACCGAGGGCGGTGAGGGCCATCAACTCGCAGAAGCGGCCGCGGGCTATGGCCATGCGGGTACAGGCTTCGGGTATGTGCTGGCTCACCCGGGCCAGACCGTTGATCAGCACGAACTTGCGGATCTCCTGCTCCCCCAGATAGGAGAGGGCGCGGGGTACCGAGGTGATGGGGGCGGCATGATCGAAGCCGGGGGCGTTGACGTAGGTGAGCAGCAGGCCGGGCAGCCAGGCATCCTGCTCCAGCAGGCGGGCTACCTGGGCGAAGGAGAACTCTTCGTGGCAGATGAGCTGAAGGATCTGCTGTACCAGCGCCATATCGGGCTGGTTGGCCCGCTGATTGACCAACTCCGGACGGGCGAGAAAGCCGCCAGCAAAGAAGTCGACCCCCGCCTCCCGCAGTGGGAGAAAATCCGCCCAGGTTTCGATGTTCAGCGCCATCCGCTTGTGTTCGGTGGGCTGGCAGATCCCCTCTTCCCCCATCCAGTACACCAGCAGGCGGCTGGCGCCGAGCCAGCGTGGATCCCGGTTGGCGCCGTGCACCGCCAGTCTGCGCCGGCTGTCGCGCCACTGCTCCAGCACCGGGAACGAGTTGGGCTGGCGTTCACTGGAGGCTTCAACCAGCGGGATCGCGTCCTGATCCAGCAGCATGGGACGCTGTTCATCGAGCTGTTCGTGGGTGAAGGGCACCAGATATTGACGCCCCTGTGCCAGCAGGCGGCAATGTTGCGCCAGTGAAGGCCATTCGGCCGGTGAGCTGAGCTGATAGTCGATGCCGTAGGCCACCAGAGCCAGGCGACGATTGAAGATAGGGTAGCGACGCAACAGCATGGGATCACCGATAGGCCAGAGTGCGGGCCCTCCCTTGTGACTTGGCGTGGTAGAGCGCCTGGTCAGCCTGTTCGGTCAGGGTCTGCCATGCTCCGTCCTGGGAGGGAACCAGATAGCTAAAGCCTATGCTAACCGTAATGAAATCAGCAACCCGCGAGGCGGGATGGGGCATTTTCAAGCGGGCAAGACCATCGTGGATCCGCCCGGCCAGCTGTTCGGCCTCACCGGGTTGGGGGGCGCAGAGCAGAATGACGAACTCCTCGCCGCCGTAACGGGCGACCAGATTGGTGCAGCGCCGTTCAGCATTCCGCAGCACATGGGCCACCTGTTGCAGGCAGAGATCCCCCTTGGCATGGCCGAAGTGGTCGTTGTAGGCCTTGAACTCGTCGACGTCGATCATCAATACCGCCAGCAGGTTCTGGGTGCGTCGTGCCCACTCCCACTCCCGCTGCATGGTGATGTCCCACTGGCGCCGGTTGGCGATGCCGGTGAGGGGATCTTCCAGCGACAGCAGGGAGAGGCGGTGATTGGCCTCCTCCAGCGCACGGTTGGTCTCGGCCAGTTGCATGGTGCGCTCGGCGACCCGGGCCTCCAGCTGGCGGTTGAGGGTTTCCAGCTGCTCCTGAGTGCGCTGGCGGATCAGCAGTTGCGACAGGATGGCGGCGTACTGTTTGAAGATCTCGCTCTGATAGGCCTTGAGCGGACGGTGCCAGAGCAGGTTGTCGGCGGCGATCCAGCCGATGGGGGTGGTGCCATCCCATAGTGATACCATGGCGTTCCAGCCACGGCCCACCTGCTGCTTCTCGTAGTAGAGGGGGGTATCTTCCATCACCAGCACGTAATCCTTGCGCATGAGCGCCTCTTGCACCGTCGGGTGATCTGGGATGGGGCTGATGAAGTTATGTTCATCCATCAGCTCGCCCTCTTCGCTGGTGCCCCAAGTGCCGCGCATGGTCTTGCCATCGGGTTCGATCAGGAAGATGGCAACCCGATCGAACTGCAGCTCCTTGCGGGCCAGCAGCACGGCATCCCGCAGCAGATCGTTCTCGCTGCGACTGCGGGAGAGGGTGACGCTTACCATGTGCAGCGCCTGCAACATGGTGAGGAAGGAGCCCTGCAGTGCCTGACTCTGTACCAGGTCGGTCTGGGTATGGAGCCGCTGGTCCCGCTCCTGATTGACCTGGCTGGAGAGCAGGTGATTGCTGAGCTCGGCAGTCAGATAGTGGATAAGGAGCTGGATGCCCTGACGCTGGTGGGAGGAGAGGCGATCGATGCGGCGGCGGGTCTCCAGATAGATGACCCCTTCCAGTTTCATGTGACGCTTGAGAGGGAAACAGGCGCGTAACTGCGGCTGGGCAGGCTCCACATTTTCTCCGGGATCAGGCGGTGGTGGGAGCTGCTCGATCACCAGTTGTCCCTTCTCCATCGCCTTGTCGATCAGGTGGTGGGGCAGGGTCAGTTGACCGAGATGGGCGAGATCAAGCGTGGTCAGCCCCTGATCGAGCTGAAAGCTGTAGAGCTGCGGTTCGGGGGCTTTCAGCCAGAGGTAGAGGCGTTCGGCATCGGTCTTTTCACGGATGGTGGCGAGGCTCACTTCGCATAACTGAGCGAAGTTGGTGAAGTGTTCCGGGTCCCATTCCTGCATGCCAATATCCCTTGGATTGTACCCAAGCGAGTATAGACATATTTCTCCTTGATTAATATGTCAGAAAGGAGAGGCAGTGCACATAACGGTTGCTTTCAGCCCTGCTGGTGGAGACATTCACTGCGTTCTCTGCCAATCGTGGATAGAACTGTATGCCATAACGGTATATATGGCTGCTTGTAGGGCGGGATGCCGGGCAAAAAAGAGCCCGCACGATGGCGGGCTCTCGGGCAGATCAGATGATTCTGCGCGGCTTATTCTGCCTTGGGGGCAGCCTCAGCGGTCGTTTCACTGCTATCGGCTGGCGCACTCTCGGTCGCCGGGGCTTCCGGTGCCGGACCTGGTACCAGATCTACCGCCGGTTTGGCGATGAGAGAACGGGTCTCTTCCACCGCTTCGGTCAGCTTCACCTCGATGATCTGGCCGAGCTCGTAGACCACCTCGGTCTTGTCCAGATAGACGCGGCCGTTGTCCCAGTTGCACTCCAGTCGATCCTTGTTGTCGAGGATGTGACGGGCAGGCATGAAGACCACGGCGCCGTTCTCCTGCAAACGCAGCTTGAGACCGGCACGCATCACGTCGATGATCTCGGCGTTGAACACCTTGTCGGTGCCAGCATCGGCCTTGAGGTAGCGAACATAGAGCCAGTCGCCGATGTCGCGCTCCACCATGCGGTGCAGACGGCGGCAGGCGGTCAGGTGCTCGGTGAGCTCGGTGCTCGGGCGCTCGCCCGGGGTCTTGCCGGCGATGACGGCTTTGAGCAGACGATGGTTGACCATATCGCCGTACTTGCGAATAGGTGACGTCCAGGTGGCGTAGGCATCCAGACCCAGACCGTAATGGGCGCCCGGTTCGGAGGACATCAGCGCATAGCTCTGGAAGCGGCGGATCTTGCCATCCAGCCAGCGGGTGTCGAGGTTGTCGATCCAGCGGCGCAGGGCGCAGAAGCCGGAGAGGCTGGCGATCTCGTCGCGCTCGAACGGGGCTTCGGCACTCTTCAGCAGGTCGATGGCGCCGTCGAGGGACTCTTCGTCAAAGCCGGTGTGAACGTTGAAGATGCCGTAACCGACGCTCTTGCCCAGCACGCGACCGGCACAGATGTTGGCGGCGATCATCGACTCTTCCACCATGCGGTTGGCGATGCGGCGCGGCTCGACGTGGATGGCCAGCACTTCGCCATTCTCGCCCAGCTCGAAGTCGTAGTCGGGACGATCCGGGAATACCAGCGCATGCTCGGTGCGCCACGCGATGCGCGCCTCGGTCATCGCCTTCATCAGCGGCAGCTGGGCCAGTACGCCTGCGTCGATGGACAGCTCTTTGCCATGCTCGGCCCAGTCGGAGACGTCGTCATAGTTGAGACGGGCGTGGGAACAGATGCGGGCGGCGAAGAACTCGGTCTCCTCCAGCAGCAGACCATCTTCGGCGATGAGCAGACGGGCGCACAGAGTGTTGCGCTCCTCGCCCTCTTTCAGGGAGCAAAGCTCGTCGGAGAGGGTGCGCGGGATCATCGGCACGTTGCGGCCCGGCATATAGACGGTGAAGGCGCGCTGGGCCGCCTCTTTGTCCAGCTCGCTGCCTTCGGCCACATAGGCGGTCGGGTCTGCGATGGCAACCAGCAGCTCCCAGCCGTTCTCCAGCTTGGTGATGGCCAGCGCATCGTCCATATCCTTGGTCTTGGCACCGTCGATGGTGAAGAAGGGCACCTTGGTCAGGTCACGACGGGGCAGCTCCTCCTCTTCGATCACCTTCCACTCCGGCAAGTCAGCCGGCTCGACCTGGGCCAGATTGTGGCGCGCCAGCACCACCCACCAAGGCACATTGTGATCTTCCTGGGCGGCAATCTTCTGGATGATCTCGGCAGAGAAGTTGCCGTCGACCAGCGCATGGCGCTTGAGGGTGGCCACCACCCAGTCACCTTCCTTGAACTCTTTCTCATCCAGACCCTTCTTGACGCGGGCCTTGATGGCATCCTTGATCAGCGGATGGTCGGCCACCACGTTGAGGCGGTCGCGGAACATCTTGACCCGGGCCACGAAGCGGGTGACGGACTGCTCCAGCAGGGTATCCGGCTCGGCCACTTCCTTCTCTTTTTCGGTGCGGATCAGGGCGGTCACCCGGTCACCGTGCATCACCTTCTTCATGTAGGGAGGCGGCACGAAATAGCTGGTCTTCTCATCGACTTCCAGAAAGCCGAAGCCCCGGTCCGAGGCGCGGATCACACCCTCTTTCTTCGGGATGTTTTCGCGGATTTGTTGCTTGAGCTGGGCCAGCAGCGGATTGTCTTGGAACATAAGTGAGGAACCTGAAGTGAAAACCTGGGTGGAGACCTGATGAAGGATCGCCCAGCACTATACGTTTTTAGCCCTGCAAAGCCAAGGTGAATGGCCTGCTCAGCGTGGTTTCAACTGCGAGCTGGCATGGTCGATAAGGCGTTGGGAGAGCTGCTTGTGAACCCCTTTTTCCAGTACCCAGCGGTGCCAGTAGAGGCGTTCCGTCAGGACGTGGTCGGGACTGAGGTTGAGTAGTGACCCGCCAGCCAGCTGGCCTCTTATCTGCAATTCGGGAATGAGACAGTAGGCCAGCCCCTGTTCGGCCATGGCGACGAAGGCCTCTGACGAGTGGACCGTATGGCAGGGATAACCGCCCGGCTCCAGCCCGAAGCGTTCTCTCATAAAGCTCACATGCATGTCATCGCGCTGATCGAACGCCACCGCCGGTGCCTTGGCCAGCGCCTCACGGGTCAGGCCGCGAGGGAAGTGGCGGGCAACAAAGGCGGGGCTGGCGGTAAGCTGATAGTTCATCTCACCGAGCTCATCGACGCAGCAACCCGCCAGCGGTTGGGGATGCAGGCTGACTGCGCCAAAGGCCTGACCCTCGCGGACCTTGTCGAGGGTGCGGCTCTCGTCATCGACCAGCAGGTTGAGTTCGATGGGGTGCTGTTTCAACAAGGGGGCAATGGCGGGCAAAAACCAGGTGGCCAGGCTGTCGGCGTTGACGGCGATGCTGATCCGGATTGGCCCTTGCGGCTCATCGGGAGTCAGCTCCCCCGACAGTTCGAGCTCGAGCTGATGTACCTGCCGATAGTGGGCCAGCAGTTTCTGGCCGAGTGGCGTGGCCTGCAGCGGCTGGCTACGAATAAGCAGCGGCTCGGCAAACTGTTGCTCCAGCTGCTTGATCCGCTGGGAGATGGCCGACTGGGTGATATGGAGCGACTTGGCCGCCCGATCGAAGTTCTGTTCCTGCAGTACCGCATCCAGTGCCCGCAGCAGTTTGTAGTCCAGCTCTTTCATCTTCTCTCCCTTCCGTTGCCCAAGGGCTGACTCTACGTCACTCGGCAGGGGACAACAATGGGCGGTGGAAGGGACGTTGCGCTGTGATTTTTGACAGTAGTGGTCAGGCCATTGAGGGAGGATACTCTCTGGTGCCGCATGGGGTAGCCCTGCGCAGATCGTAGCGACATCTTTATCCCGGGTCTGTTTTCCCGGGATTTTTTATGAGTGAACTGCCAGCACCGGTGACGGTTGCTGCAGTGGATAATGGCTGGTTTGATAATGGCCCAGCAGAGGTTGGGAGACCGCCTGCGCGAAGCGCTCATCCAGATGGAAGCGGATGCCAACGCCCCTTACCGCCCCCAGATCGACCGCCTGCCGATGACCGAGCCGCTCGATGGGCAGGCCAAGTCGGCGGAAGATGCGCTCCACCGGCAGGCTGACGACGGCCAGCAGCTCCCGGATCCCGTGGGCATGGGCGAAGGCATAGACCTCGCGGAAGATGACGCAAGTGAGTTCGCTGACGCCATTGCTCATGCGCGGTGCGCGCTGGGCATCGATAGCCAGACGGGTGAGTTCCCAGACATCGGGGGTGCGTGGCGCGCTTTCACCGGCAAGGGCGGTGGGGAAGATGGTGGGCAGCATATAGGCATCGGCACAGTTGAGCAGACGAATACAGCCACACAGCCCTTGTTCGTCCTCGATCAGAACCCAATGGGTGTCTGGCGTGTCGAAGCTGTCACGCTCCAGGCCCCGATGAGACTCGACATCCCAGCCTAGCCGGTCGGAAAAGGCGCGATTTCGAAAGCGATAGAGTTCATTCTCCACCTCGTTTCGTGGATGTTCTCTCAATTTTCCTTTAAAAACCAACATTATGGACCCTCTATCTTGCTATTCGCCGTTATAATCACATGTCTGGCCAAGGGGGCTTTCATATGAACAGAGACCAACTGCTTGAGTACCTCGAACATTTCACTTCGGTGACGGACGGCAATCGTCTGGCCGAACTGATCGGTCGCTTTACGCTCGGGATGGGCTATGACTACTATCGCTTCGCCCTGATCCTGCCGATGTCGATGCAAAGGCCCAAGGTGGTGCTGTTCAACCAGTGCCCTGATTCCTGGGTGCAGGCCTATACCGAAAACAACATGCTGGCGTGCGATCCGGTGATCCGGCTGGCACGCAAGCAGACGTTGCCCATTTACTGGAACCGCCTCGATGAGCGGGCCAGTTTTTTGCAGGAGGGAACCATGGACGTGATGGGGTTGGCAGCCGAGTTCGGGTTGCGTAACGGCATCTCCTTCCCTCTGCACGGCGCAGCCGGGGAGAACGGTATTCTCTCCTTCATCACCTCCGAGCGGGCCTCGAGCGACCTGCTGCTGGAGTCCTCGCCGATCCTCTCCTGGATGTCCAATTACATCTTCGAGGCGGCCATTCGGGTGGTGCGTTTCAGCATGATGGACAGTGCGGGGAAAGACCCCTTGACCGAGCGCGAGACCGAGTGCCTGTTCTGGGCCAGCGAAGGGAAGACCTCTAGCGAGATCGCCTGCATCCTCGGGATCACGGAGCGCACGGTCAATTACCATCTCAATCAGGTCACCCGCAAAACCGGCTCAATGAACCGCTATCAGGCCATTGCCAAAGGGGTTAGTACGGGGCTGTTGCTGCCCAATCTGGAGCAAGTTGTGGTTACCAACTTCCCCAGATTGCTGCAGTAGGCTGAGCCCACAGGCGCAACAGATTCTCCTGCCGCACTCTGAGGGTCACAATTGTCAGATCCGGTAATTGACAAGGGCTGGAACAGCGGCTGGGTATGCCGGTTTTTATTAGCAAAATGAATCAATCAGTAAATCAATGAATTTCTAAGAAGGAACTACCATCGCTATAGTGCCGCTCATTCATCATTTCGAACGGTACTCTCCATGATGCTCGCAACGACACTGCAAGGCTTCACCATCGGTCTGGCCATGATCATCCCCATCGGCGCCCAGAATGCCTTTGTGCTGAGCCGGGGCATCCATCGCAATCACCATCTGCTGACGGCCACGCTCTGCAGTTTCTGCGATCTCACCCTGATTGCTATCGGCGTATTTGGCGGGGCCAATGTGCTGGCCGCCAGCCCCTTCGGCATGGCGTTGCTCACCTGGGGAGGCGTGCTGTTTCTCGGCTGGTTTGGTGGCCGTTCCCTGCTCAGTGCCTGGCGTGGCAAGGGGGAGGGGCTTGCCGAGTCTGCTCAGCAGATGGGTGCCAAAAGCGTGCTGGCGATGACGCTGGGAGTTACGCTGCTCAATCCTCACGTCTATCTCGATACATTGATGCTGCTTGGCTCCCTTGGCAGTCAGGTGAGCGAGTCCTTGCGTCCGGCCTTTGCTGCGGGGGCCATGCTGGCCTCGTTGGTGTGGTTCTACTCGCTGGCGCTGGGTGCTGCGGCACTGGCGCCCTGGCTGGCCAGCAGCCGGGTGCAGCAGGGGATCGACCTGCTGGTTGGCATCATCATGCTGAGCCTGGCTGTTCAACTGGCCATAGGACGTTGAGGAAGTTAAGGCGGCAGGAATGAGCGACCGGTAACAAAAAGATGCCACTCATATGAGTGGCATCTTTGCTATTGGAGGGGCTCAGACTCTGAACTGGGAGAGCAGGCGCTGTTGCATCAGGCTGGCTTGATGGAGCGAGGAGGCGAGTTGCAGACACTCCTGCGCCTCCTGTTCGCCGGTTCTGGCTTGCAGACTGATGCCGGAGACCTTGTCAGAGGAGTGGCTCAGGGTGTGTGACAGTTGCCCGGTAGCCACGGCCACCTGCTGCACCATGTCGGCCAGCTGGTCGATGGCGCCTTCCACCTTGAACAGGATCTGCTTGGTGTTCTCGGAGTCCTGCATGCCGGACTCTACCGTCTTGAGGTTGCGCTGCATCATCAGATAGGCGGTTTCGGTCTGCTGCTGGATGCTGCTGATCACCTGGCTGATCTCGGCGCTTGATGTCGCGGTGCGATTGGCCAGGGTGCGCACCTCGTCCGCAACCACCGCAAAGCCACGCCCCATCTCCCCCGCGCGGGCCGCTTCGATGGCCGCATTGAGAGCCAGCAGGTTGGTCTGCTCCGAGATACCGCTGATGGTGGAGATGATCTGGCCAATCTGACCCGCCTGCTCCTTGAGGGAGTTGATGGCGATGGCACACTCGCTCACCTCCTGTACCACCCGCTGCATGCCCGCGCTGGCGGAGGCGACATACTGGCTGCTCTCGGTGGTCAGCTGGCGCACCTCATTGGCATTGTGGGCCGCCATGCTGCAGTTGTCCGAGATACCGGTGGCGACTTGCACCATCTGTTCACTGTCGTGGTGCAGGGCCAGCGCATGTTCGGCGGTCTGGCGGCTGCTTTGGCTGATTGCCTCCACCCGGTTGACCGAGGTGTGAACGTGTTCGCTGATGTGCTGGTTGTTGTCCATGGTGGAGCTGATCATCTTCTGCAATTTCTCGATGAAACGATCCACGCTGTTTGCCAGCGAGCCTATCTCGTCATCCCGTTGCAGGTTGATGCGGGCGTTGAGGTCTCCCTCGCCGGCGGCGATATCCTGCATTCGTTTGTCCACTTGCAGCAGCGGGGTCACCAGCTTGCGGGTCAGCCAGAAGCCGCAGAGAGTGACCATGATCAGGCTCAGTAGCAGGCCACCCAGCAGCAGGGTTCGGGTCTGGCTGATGATGCCGTTGAGCTGGGCCACCTGATCCTCTACGGTAGCATCGCCGCTCTCCTCGATGGCAACCAGCTGTTGTCGCAGCTCATCGGCACTGACCTCATAGGCGGACTGCTGGGCCTGATAGCTGCCGAGCGCATCGACCCACTGTCCCATCAGTTGCTGATGCCTGGCCAACAGGGCGCGATACTCTGCCGACAGTGTCTTGCCGGTAAATTCGCCGGTTCCCTCGATATCGAACAGCCCTGTGCCGAGCATGCTGTCGACCGCTTCGTGGTAGAAATCGGTCGCCTCTTTTAACTCGGCTTGGATCGCCTCTGTGACTCCTTGTCTGCGCATCTTCTCCAGCGCATAGAGCTGGCGCAAAAAGCCTATGTTGGATTCCATCCCCCCGTCGGCCGCTTCCCAGCGAGTGGAGAGGCCGCTGTTCCAGCTGATGGTCTGGTCGGGGGATTGGGTCAGCGCCTCGACTGCCCCATCGCCGATCACCTCCAGCTGGGTCGAGAGGCGGGCCATCAGGTCGGCGTTGTGATGCAGGGCCTGATCCACCTCTGTATACGCGTGATAGAGCGCCAGCAGCTTCTCTTGTTGCTGTTGATAGTCCTGCTTGTGCTGTTCCATGGTGGCAAGGGCTGCACCATCAATGAGCTGCCCCTGGCTGACCCGGGCCAGCGCATCATCGGTCGCCGCCTTGGCTGCATCGAGTTCGGCGCGATTGAGCGGGGTACCGTTTTGCATCTTCTGAATCTGTAGCTGTTGATTGCCCAGCTCTATGGAGCCCTCCATGGCACCGTCGGCGGTCTGCCAGGCGGCGCCCAGTACGTAGGAGAGCAGATTGGCTAGCCGCTGGCTGCCATACCAGCCAACGACCCCCATGCCCAGCGTACAGCCGAGCAATATGGCAAGACCCAGATTGGAGGTGGTAACAATTTTCATGTGATGGCCTTCCTTGGTATCGACATTGGCACCAGTTTCGGTTCCGAACGGGTTTAGTGTAGTGGTTTATCCCCCGCTCGGGGGCCGGTGCGGCGCTGAAACATCCCGTGCACTGGCTGCACCCGATCAAGCATGGTGGAAAATTGGATAAAAAGCCTCTCTGACCACAAGGGTGTTGCTGCCCTATGCTGGATACTTATCCAGTTATTCTTTATGCTATGAGCCAATTTACGAATAGTTGTATTGGTGAGGAGAGAGCCGTGATTGGTCGCTTGAGAGGCATTGTCATTGAAAAGCAGCCCCCCGAGGTCCTGCTGGAAGTGGGCGGGGTTGGCTATGAGGTACAGATGCCGATGAGCTGCTTCTATGATTTGCCGGAGATCGGCAAGGAAGCGACCATCCATACTCACTTCGTGGTACGGGAAGATGCCCAGCTGCTCTATGGTTTTAACCACAAACAGGAGCGGGCGCTGTTCCGCGAGCTGATCAAGACCAATGGAGTCGGCCCCAAGCTGGCGCTGGCGATTCTTTCCGGCATGACAGCTACCCAGTTTGTGCTGAGTGTCGAACGTGAAGAGATAAGCTCTTTGGTCAAACTGCCGGGAGTCGGCAAGAAGACCGCCGAGCGGCTGGTGGTGGAGATGAAGGATCGCCTCAAGGGGTGGGTCAGTCACGACCTCTTCTCCCCGGCCATGGTCACCCTGCCAGCCAGTGAGCCCGAATTGCGGGCACCGGATGTGACCGAGGAGGCGGCCAGTGCGCTGGTGGCCCTAGGTTACAAGCCGCAGCAGGCGAGTCAGATTGTCAGCAAGATCGCCAAAGAGGGGATGTCGGTGGAAGATATCATCCGTGAATCCCTGCGTAGCCTGGTATGAGGTAGTTGATGATTGAAGCAGACCGCCTCATTTCGGCCAGTGCCGCCCGTGAGGATGACATTATTGACCGGGCTATCCGCCCCAAGAAGCTGGCTGATTACACCGGTCAGGATACCGTCTGCGAGCAGATGGAGATCTTTATCGAAGCGGCCCGTCAGCGGGGTGAAGCGCTCGATCACCTGCTGATCTTCGGCCCGCCGGGTCTGGGCAAGACTACCCTCGCCAACATCGTCGCCAACGAGATGGGGGTCAATATCAAGACCACCTCCGGCCCGGTGCTGGAGAAAGCGGGGGATCTGGCGGCGCTGCTCACCAACCTCGAACCGAACGATGTGCTGTTCATCGACGAGATCCATCGCCTCAGCCCTGTGGTGGAGGAGGTGCTCTATCCGGCGATGGAGGATTACCAGCTCGACATCATGATCGGGGAGGGACCCGCAGCTCGCTCCATCAAGCTGGATCTGCCTCCCTTTACCCTGATTGGCGCCACCACCCGGGCCGGTTCACTCACCAGCCCGCTGCGGGATCGCTTTGGTATCGTCCAGCGGCTGGAGTTCTACAACGTCAAGGACCTGACCGATATCGTCTCCCGCAGTGCCCGTTGTCTGGGGCTAGACATGACGGAAGATGGTGCCATTGAGGTCGCCCGTCGCTCTCGCGGCACGCCGCGGATTGCTAACCGTTTGTTAAGGCGGGTGCGCGACTTTGCCCAGGTGAAATCCGATGGCCGGATCGACGGCCCCATTGCTGCCCGCGCCATGGACATGCTGGATGTCGATAACGAAGGTTTTGACTTCATGGACCGCAAGTTATTGTTGGCTGTGATAGACAAGTTTATGGGGGGCCCGGTGGGTCTCGATAATTTGGCCGCCGCGATCGGGGAAGAGAAAGATACTATCGAAGATGTGTTGGAGCCTTATCTGATCCAGCAAGGGTATCTGCAACGTACACCCAGAGGACGGATTGCGACCACACGAGCCTACGCTCATTTCGGTCTTCAGCGACCAGATGAGAAGTAAAAACAGTCGTTTGAACATGAAACCGCCGTCAAAGGCGGTTTTTTATTATCCGGGCAAAAAAAAGCCCACGGCGGATGCGGTGGGCAAAGACAATTCAGGATGGATGTTCACAGACAGTGAGTGCGTCTGGACACAGACCGGAAAATAAACAGGTGAGCCGTCGCGAGCTCTCAGAGTCGGTTCAGTTGATAGAGCTGAACAAAGGAAAGCTTGTAGTAACGGATGGTTTTAGCAACAAACTTTTTCATCTTCGATTCCAATAGACAGGTTCAAATTGATCGTCGAATACGTACCGTGAACCCGGATTAACCGGCCTGTATCCAAGGGTATGCCCTCACTGCGAGGCGCATTGTAGGAGTTCGAATCGACCCCGGCAAACAAGAAAAATTGCACTCTTCAAATTAGTTTATCTAATGTCTTTGTTGATGAAATTGGTTCGCATGAGTATGCATTCTTTGCAATTTTAAATTGAGTTTTCGAATCAGATTGCCTGACTCGGATAACATGGAAAAAGGCGCGTCATTCACGCTTTTCAAATTAAACCGAGTGGCGGGATGTTAAATTCTTAAATTGATTTAAATCAATGTTTTACGCTTTATCGTGTTTTGTGATCTGGCTCGCGTCAATAATCGTGAAATAGATTAAAAATGCCTTTCAAAGCCATGTATGGCGGGTCCTTTTACATTGATTTCAATCAAATAAAGGTGATATAAAAACCCGGTCATCATGGGCGAGAATAAATTTAGGCTGATTGTTTTGGAATTGTTAAACATTAGCTTTATTTGTGTTCTCGTATTGCCTTGTTGTTAATGCCAGTGGTTACTGAACGCGTTTTGTTGTGACACGTCCCAATAAGGCTCATTCGATAACCTCCAACGGAAGCTTTGTGCTTAAAACTTAAAATAGCCGTGCCAATAATCGGTGAGGAAACATCATGATTGCTGAGCATGTGGTAGACCTATCGCGGTTCCAGTTCGCTGCGACGGCCCTTTATCACTTTTTGTTTGTACCCCTGACGCTGGGAATGGCCTTTCTCCTGGCGATCATGGAATCCGTCTATGTGATGACCAACAACACCATCTACCGGGACATGACCAAATTCTGGGGTAAGTTGTTTGGTATCAACTTTGCCTTGGGGGTCACCACAGGTCTGGCCATGGAGTTCCAGTTCGGGACGAACTGGGCTTACTACTCCCATTATGTCGGCGATATCTTCGGGGCCCCGCTGGCTATCGAAGGGCTGATGGCCTTCTTCCTGGAGTCCACCTTCGTCGGTATGTTCTTCTTTGGTTGGGATCGTCTGAGCAAGCATCAGCATCTGGCTGCCACCTGGTTGATGGCGCTGGGTACCAACCTCTCCGCCCTCTGGATCCTGGTCGCCAACGGCTGGATGCAGAACCCGGTCGGTGCCGAGTTCAACTTCGAATCCATGCGGATGGAGATGATGAGCTTCGCTGACGTGGTGCTCAACCCGGTTGCTCAGGTCAAGTTCGTCCACACTGTGGCGGCTGGTTATACCTGTGGCGCCATGTTTGTGCTGGGTATCTCCTCCTACTACCTGCTGAAGAATCGTGATGTGGCGTTTGCCCGTCGCTCCTTCGCCATTGCCGCTGCGTTCGGTATGGCTTCCATCGTGTCCGTGCTGATCCTCGGTGACGAATCCGGTTACGAGACCGGTGAAGTGCAGAAGGTGAAACTGGCCGCTATCGAAGCTGAGTGGGAGACTGAACCTGCTCCGGCCGCCTTTACCCTGTTCGGTATTCCGAATCAGGAAGAGATGCGCACCGACTACGCCATCAAGATCCCCTATGCGCTGGGCATTATCGCGACCCGTTCTCTGGATGGTCAGGTAACCGGTCTGAAGGATCTGAAGAGCGAGCACGAACTGCGCGTCCGCAACGGTATGACCGCTTACGACCTGCTGACCAAGCTGCAATCCGGTGACAAGTCTGACGAGACCCGCGCTCGCTTCGACGAAGTGAAGCAGGATCTGGGCTACGGTCTGTTGCTCAAGCGCTACACCAGCAACGTGACCGATGCTACCGACGAGCAGATCAAGGCCGCCGTGGATGACTCCATCCCGCAGGTTCTGCCGCTGTTCTTCGCCTTCCGCATCATGGTTGCCGTCGGCATGCTGATGCTGGTGCTGATTGGTATGGCCTTCTATGACAGTGCCCGTCACCAGATCGGCAAGCGCAAGTGGCTGCTCAAGGGTCTGCTGTGGGGTATCCCGCTGCCGTGGATCGCGATCGAAGCTGGCTGGTTTGTCGCTGAGTATGGTCGCCAACCGTGGACCATTGCAGAGGTGTTGCCGACTTCCCTCTCTGCATCCAACTTGCCTGCAGCCGAGATCTGGTTCTCTCTGATCGGTATCTGCCTGTTCTATACCGTACTTCTGGTTATCGAGATGTACCTGATGTTCAAGTATGCCCGTCTTGGCCCCAGCAGCCTGAAGACAGGCAAGTATCACTTTGAACAGATCAAGGCATAAGGAGAGCGACCATGTTTGATTACGAAACTCTGCGTGTCATCTGGTGGGCTCTGGTCGGCGTACTGCTGATCGGTTTTGCCATCACTGACGGCTTCGACATGGGGGTAGGCGCACTGCTCCCGTTCGTCGGCAAGAAAGATGTCGAGCGCCGCGTGATGCTCAACACCATGGGGCCGCACTGGGAAGGCAACCAGGTGTGGCTGGTCACTGCCGGTGGTGCCTTGTTCGCCGCCTGGCCGATGGTGTATGCCGCGACCTTCTCCGGCTTCTACATCGCCATGATCCTGACGCTGATGGCGCTGTTCCTGCGTCCGGTCGGTTTCAAGTACCGCTCCCTGCGTGCTGATGCCAAATGGCGCAGCAACTGGGACTGGGCCTTGTTCGCCGGTAGCGCCGTACCGCCCATCGTCTTTGGTGTGGCCTTTGGCAACCTGCTGCAAGGCGTTCCGTTCGAGTTTAACCAGTTCATGATGTTGACCTATCACGGCAACTTCTTTGGTCTGCTTAACCCGTTCGGCATTCTGGCTGGTCTGGTGAGCCTGTTCATGCTGCTCACCCAGGGCGCAACCTGGTTGATGATGAAGACCGACGGTGAAGTGCTGGCGCGTTCCCGCACTGCCGCCATGGTCTGCTCACTGCTGACTCTGGTGCTGTTTGCTGCCGCGGGTTGGTGGGTAAGCGGTATGGAAGGGTATGTCATCGTCAAGGCTGCCGCGACAGACGCAGTATCCAACCCGATGAACAAGGAAGTTGTCCTGCAGGCTGGTGCCTGGATGAACAACTACACCCTCTATCCGTGGATGGTGGCCGCCCCTGTACTGGGCCTGGCCATGAGCCTGCTGACTGCGCTGTTTGCCCGCATGAACATCGGCTGGCTGGCGTTTACCAGCTCCTCGCTGGCGATTGCCGGGGTCATCCTCACTGCCGGTTTCTCCATGTTCCCGTTCGTGATGCCCTCAAGCCTTGAGCCGTCACTGAGCCTGACCATGTGGGATGCTACCGCCTCTTTCAACACCTTGCAGGTGATGACTGTGGCTGCAGCGATCTTCGTACCGATTGTGCTGGGTTACACCATCTGGACTTACATCAAGATGTTTGGCCGGGTAACCAACAAGCACATCGAAGATAACCAACAATCTCTCTATTAAGAGGTGCGCTGACAATGTGGTATTTCACCTGGATCCTGGGACTGTTGCTGGCCTGTGCATTTGGCATCATCAATGCGCTGTGGCTGGAACACACCGAGAACATGGATCGTCAGATCGATGAAAACAAGTGATCGACTCGCCAGGCTGGCCGCTCCACTGGAGCGGCAGCCGTGGCAGGGGTTGATGTTACTCGCGGCGGCCTTGTTGGCCGTCGCTATTTTACAGGCCCCCAATCTGATCGCGGCCAACACCAGCGAGCATGGTCTCTGGCTTGCTCCCTGGCTGATGTGGGCCGTCTGTTGTGGCGTACTTAACGGGCTTGGCTTTCATCTGAAAAGCCTGCCCGGACGTGTGCTGTTCAACCCCTGGCTCGCCTGGCCCAGTTTGTTGTATGGCCTCTGGCTGACACATTCATATTTCCTTTCATAAAAAACGGGGGGAGGCAGGATTTCCCTGTCTCCCCCTGCTTCTTTCCTATTCAGCCCTGCGCTATGATAGCCCCCCATCTGACTGTCGAATGGATCACAGATTGTTATGGGGGAAGTCTTTGAGTTTCCGGTGCGTGTCTACTACGAAGACACCGACGCCGGGGGCATCGTCTACAACGCCAATTATCTCAAGTTTATGGAACGTGCTCGCACCGAGTTTCTTCGTGCCAAAGGGGTCGAACAGGACGTCTGGCTGCAGGAGGGATATGCCTTCGTGGTGAGCCGAACTGAGATCGATTTCCGCTCGGCGGCCCGTTTTAATGAACTATTGAATGTATTAACGCAAGTGATTGAAGTGAAACGCGCATCCCTGCGCTTTTCGCAGCAGATCCTGGCGGCTGATGGACGACTGATCACCCAGGCCATGGTACAGATAGCCTGTGTCAGTCATCCGCAAATGAAACCTGTAGCTATACCTGAAAAAATCAAGGGAGTGCTGTTAAGTGCACGCTGAAATTTCGTTTATTGGCCTGTTTTGGCAAGCCAGCCTGTTGGTAAAACTGGTCATGATGACCCTGATGAGCATGTCTATTGTCTCGTGGGCGCTGATTATCCAGCGTTCAAAGGCGATCAAGGCGGCCAATCTCGCATCGGAACAGTTTGAAGATCGCTTCTGGTCAGGGGTCGATCTCAATCGCCTCTATCAGGAGTCCTCTTCCCGCCGCGATGATATCGAAGGCATGGAAGATATCTTCTACTCCGGCTTCAAGGAGTATGCCCGCTTGCTCAAGGCCGGTGCCCGTGGTCAGGATGCGGTGATGGATGGTACCTACCGCGCCATGCGCGTCTCCCTCTCCCGCGCGGTGGATGATCTGGAATCCAATCTGCCGGTGCTGGCGACCATCGGCTCCATCAGCCCCTATATCGGTCTGTTTGGTACCGTATGGGGGATCATGAACGCCTTTATCGCCCTGGGGCAGGTTCAGCAGGCCACCCTGCAGATGGTGGCACCGGGTATCGCGGAAGCGCTGATCGCTACCGCCATGGGTCTGTTTGCCGCTATCCCGGCGGTTATCTTCTACAACCGCTTCTCCAACAAGGTCGAGCGGCTGGAGAACGCCTACGCCAACTTCATGGACGAGTTCACTACCATTCTGAACCGTCAAATTGCACAGCAGCAGGGTGATCAGTAATGCAAACCTATCAGCGGATCCGGCGCAAGAAGGTGGCCGAGATCAACGTGGTTCCCTATATCGACGTCATGCTGGTGCTGCTTATCATCTTTATGGCGGTCACGCCGGTGATCACGCAAGGGGTCAAGGTGGATCTGCCACAGGCTGAGTCCGAGCAGTTGCCGGAAGATGCCAAGCCGCCCTTCATCGTCAGCGTCAATACCGAAGGCGAGTATGTCATCAAGGCTGGCGAAGCCGATGACGAGCCGGTGCCAAGCGGCACGCCAGAGGCGATGCAGCAATACATCACCGAAAAAGCCATGGGCTATCTGGCGATCAACCAGAATGCCCCCGTGGTGGTCGCGGGTGACAAGGCCGTGCGCTACGAAGAGGTGATCCTGTTGATGGTGGCCCTCAAGAATGCGGGTGTGCCTCAGGTTGGCCTGATGACAGATCCGGTGAACTAACGGAGATGGATGTGAAGCGTGGTATTTCCGGTTATCTCATCGCGTCGTTTCTGCTGCACCTGATCATCGGCATCATCCTGTTTGTCGGGCTCGATTTCAGCAAACCGAAACGACCCGAATCGAAGGGGCAGATCGTCAATGCCGTCATGCTCGATGAGAACTTCCTCAACGAACAGGCCAAGCAGATCCAGCAGCAGAAATCTCAGCCCAAGCCTCAAAAGGTAGAGAAAGAGAAGGATAAGGAAGACACGGATCTCGCCAAGCGCGAGCTGGCTCAGAAACAGGAGCAGCTTCGCATCGCCGAGACCAAGCGCAAGCAGGCCGAAGAGGCGACTCGCAAGGCCGAGGCCGAGAAGCAGAAGAAGGTTGCCGAGCAGAAGCAGGCGGAAGAGAAGGCCCAAAAAGCCGAGGAAGCCCGCAAGCTGGAAGAGCAGAAGGCCAAGAAGGCCGAAGCCGAGCGTAAAGCGGCGGAAGCCGAGAGCAAGGCGTTGGCGCTGAAGAAGAAAAAGGAACAAGAGAAGAAAGAGGCTGAAGAGAAGGCCAAGGCGGCAGAAGCCAAGGCCAAGAAAGCGGAAGCTGACAAGAAGGCCAAAGCCGAAGCCGAGAAGAAAGCCAAGGCAGAAGCAGAGAAAAAAGCCAAAGCCGAGGCCGAGAAGAAGGCCAAGGAAGAGGCTGAGAAAAAGGCAAAAGCTGACGCAGAGAAGAAAGCCAAGGCAGAGGCCGAAAAGCAGGCCAAGATCGCGGCTGAGCGCAAGCGTAAAGCCGCCGAGCAGGCCAAGCTGCAAAAAGAGATGGAAGAGATGATGCAGCAGCAGCTGTCGGCTGAGGCCAATGCCCGCAGTCAGGCGGCATCGGCAGCAGCCCAGGGAGAAGTCGACAAATATGCGGCGCTCATCAAGGCCACTGTTGAGCGGTATATGATTTTGGATCCCACCATGCGGGGCAAAACATGTACTATCGGCGTACGTCTTGCGAGCAGTGGCTTTGTCATATCGGTAGATAACGGCCAGGGTGACCCGGCGGTCTGTCGTTCCGGTAAGGCGGCTGTTCTGAAAGCCAATCAACTGCCTGTGCCCAAGGATCCTGCGGCATTCGAGATGTTGAAGGAATTTAACCTGAAGTTAGAACCGAGTATCTAAGCGTGATAAAACGAGGTTGCTTGCCTCCGGTTGGCAACCTCTCGCCGAGAAAGGAATTTAACCTCTCATCTATATTGGAACCGAGTATTTAAGCCATGATCAGAAAAGTATTTTTTGCTTTGGTTGGCTGTTTGTTGCTGGGCCAGAGTGCCCAGGCGGCCCTGGACATCGTCATCACCGGCGGTATTGATAGCGCACGCCCCATCGCTGTCGCCCCCTTCAAGTGGGAAGGTAACGGGCAGTTGCCGCAGGACATCGCGGAAGTGGTCTCCAACGACCTGATGCGCAGCGGCAAGTTCAAGCCGCTGGCCCGTGGCCAGATGCCGCAAACCCCGAGCAGTAGCAGCGAGATCAACTTCGCTCCCTGGGCCTCCCAAGGGGTTGAAGCCGTGGTGGTGGGTTCCATTTCGGCAGTCGGTGACGGCACCTACAAGGTCAACTTCGAGCTGGTCGATGTGCTGAAAGGCCAGCTGGCCAAGGCACAAGGTGGCGAGAGCAACGGTTACATCCTGGATAGCCGTATGGCGACCATCCCGGGTGCCCAGATGCGCCAGTTTGCCCACCGTATCTCCGACATCGTCTATGAGCGTCTCACTGGCGAGCGCGGTGCCTTCCTGACCCGTCTGGCTTATGTCTCCGTACAGCAGGGTACCCAGTTCCCTTACCAGCTGCGTATTTCTGACTACGACGGTTACAACGAGAAGACCCTGCTGCGCTCCCGCGAGCCCTTGATGTCTCCAGCCTGGTCGCCGGATGGCAGCAAGCTGGCTTACGTGAGCTTCGAGAACCAGAAGTCCGAAATCTACGTGCAGGATATCTACACCCAGCAGCGCAGCCTGATCACCAGTTTCCGCGGTATCAACGGGGCGCCGGAGTGGTCTCCGGATGGTCGTCGTCTGGCTATCGTTCTCTCCAAAGATGGTTCACCGAACCTCTATGTGGTTGATGTCGCTAGCAAGCAGCTGACCCGCGTCACAACCAGCCGTGTGATCGACACCGAACCCTCCTGGATGCCGGACGGGCAAAATTTGTTGTTCACCTCTGAACGTGGTGGCAAACCCCAGATTTATAGCGT
The DNA here is from genome assembly GCF_051919185.1 of Aeromonas sp. 97A. Lineage (NCBI taxonomy): Bacteria > Pseudomonadati > Pseudomonadota > Gammaproteobacteria > Aeromonadales > Aeromonadaceae > Aeromonas > Aeromonas sp. 97A. Next base: position 4,426,311 of record NZ_JBQBFF010000001.1, read on the forward strand.
AAATTTGGCGACTGGTATGACTCGCCGGATGACTTGGGAAGGTGAATCCAACCAGGGTGCATCCATCACTCCTGATGGCAAAATCATGGTGATGGTGACCCGTGTTCAGGGACAGTATCGTATTGCCCGTCAGGACATGGAAAACAATGCCCTGTTGGTCCTTACCCAGAGCGCTCTGGATGAGTCGCCAAGTGTGGCTCCCAATGGCAGCATGATCATTTATGCCACCATCTATCAGGGTCGTAAGAGTCTCGCGTTGGTGTCGACTGATGGTCGCTTCAAGGCTGTGCTTCCGACCAGTAGCGGTGAAATTCGTGCACCAGCTTGGTCGCCCTTCTTGAATTGATAAAAATCCAATTGTTTTTTGTTTTGTTATAAAGGTTTAAGGAAATAGCATGCAACTCAATAAACTGCTCAAGGGTTTGGCCATCGCACTGCCACTGTTCACCCTGGCCGCTTGTAGTTCTTCTTCTGATTCCGACGCCGCTGGCGCTGAATCAGGTATGACCGACGGCATGGGCGGTGTACAAACCGGCGGCGCCAACGGCATGTTGTCCCCGGAAGAGCAGATGCGTCAGAAGTTCGAAGCACTGCAACGTGACAACGTGATCTACTTCCCGTTCGACGGTTACGATATCCAAGGTCAGTACGCTGATCTGCTGGATGCCCACGCCAGCTACCTGCGCGAGCGCCCGAGCGTTAAAGTCCTGATCGAAGGTCACGCCGATGAGCGCGGTACTCCGGAGTACAACATCGCCCTGGGCGAGCGTCGTGCCAAGGCTGTTGCCAAGTATCTGCAAACCCTGGGTGTGCAGGCCGAGCAGCTCTCCATCGTCAGCTATGGCGAAGAGAAGCCGCTGGACATGTCCCACACCGAGGATGCCTTTGCCAAAAACCGCCGCGCGGTTCTGGTTTACTAAGGTTTGAACCGAACGAAGTTCGTTTATATGCAAGCGGCCATTTCGATGGCCGTTTTATTTGCACTAAACGCCAAGGTTTGATCCGAATGAAATCTGCATATGCGAGCGACGATGGCGCTGGCCGTTTTATCTGTACTAAACGCTAAGGTTTGATCCGAATGAAATCTGTGTACAAGCAAGCTGTCGTTGCGCTGGCCGTAATGGTTGCTCTGAATGCGCAAGCTGCGGCACCGGTCAGCGATCTGGGCGGTGACTCAAGTGGTGGGGTTGTCCTTAGCGGCAACAACGGGGCCATCGTGCCCACCGGTAGCCTGGAAGATCGGGTTGCCCTGCTGGAGCGCACCCTCAATGCCCGTCTGCGACTGCAAGCTGAATTGCAGCAACAGGTCGACTCCCTGCAAGGGGAGGTTTCCGAGCTGCGTGGTCAGCTGGAGCAGCAGACCTACCAGATGGAACAGTCGCAAGAGCGCCAGCGTCAGCTCTATCAGGAGCTCGACAAGGTTGCCAGCAGCCAGCAAGCTGCTCCAGCCGCCCCGGCCTCTGCTGCTGCCACACCGGCTGCTGCCGCCAATTACTCAACCAATCAGGATGAGAATCAGGCCTACGACGCAGCGGTCAACATGGTGCTCAAAGAGAAGAACTACGACAAAGCCATTCCGGCTTTCCAGGGCTTCATCAAGCAGTACCCCAATTCGGGCTATGTTCCCAATGCACACTACTGGCTCGGCCAGTTGCTGTTCAACAAGGGTGACAGAGCCGGTGCCTCGGCCCAGTTTTCGACCGTGGCCAACAAATACAGCAAATCCCCCAAGCGAGCAGATGCGCTGCTGAAGCTGGGTATGCTGGCGCAGCTGGATGGCAAGAAGGCGGAAGCTAAATCCTTCTATGAGCAGGTGATCAAGGGCTATCCCAACACCTCGCCAGCCCAGTTGGCCAAACAGAGTCTGGCCAAGCTGTAACATTGCTGTATGTCACTGTTTTCGTAACGCTACTGTAAAAACAGCCTGCATTTGTACGCACAGTGAGCAAACGGATTTAAATTACGAATTTTCTGTTGCACCGGAAATTTAAATCCGTAATATAGGCCGCCGTCAGAGCCGAAGCAGTAATGCAGTCGGAACTGGTCGTGGTGAGGGTCGTTAGCTCAGTCGGTAGAGCAGTTGACTTTTAATCAATTGGTCGCTGGTTCGAATCCAGCACGACCCACCATTTTCTCCACTCGGTGGAGACAGAATTCCCAGGTCGTTTAGCTCAGCTGGGAGAGCACCTCCCTTACAAGGAGGGGGTCACTGGTTCGATCCCAGTAACGACCACCAGTTTGTAAAAAAATGATTTAGATGGGTCGTTAGCTCAGTCGGTAGAGCAGTTGACTTTTAATCAATTGGTCGCTGGTTCGAATCCAGCACGACCCACCATCATTTCAAGAATCCCAGGTCGTTTAGCTCAGCTGGGAGAGCACCTCCCTTACAAGGAGGGGGTCACTGGTTCGATCCCAGTAACGACCACCAGTTTGTAGAAAAAATGATTTAGATGGGTCGTTAGCTCAGTCGGTAGAGCAGTTGACTTTTAATCAATTGGTCGCTGGTTCGAATCCAGCACGACCCACCATCATTTCAGAATCCCAGGTCGTTTAGCTCAGCTGGGAGAGCACCTCCCTTACAAGGAGGGGGTCACTGGTTCGATCCCAGTAACGACCACCAGTTTGTAGAAAAAATGATTTAGATGGGTCGTTAGCTCAGTCGGTAGAGCAGTTGACTTTTAATCAATTGGTCGCTGGTTCGAATCCAGCACGACCCACCATCATTTCAGAATCCCAGGTCGTTTAGCTCAGCTGGGAGAGCACCTCCCTTACAAGGAGGGGGTCACTGGTTCGATCCCAGTAACGACCACCAGTTTGTAGAAAAAATGATTTAGATGGGTCGTTAGCTCAGTCGGTAGAGCAGTTGACTTTTAATCAATTGGTCGCTGGTTCGAATCCAGCACGACCCACCATCATTTCAGAATCCCAGGTCGTTTAGCTCAGCTGGGAGAGCACCTCCCTTACAAGGAGGGGGTCACTGGTTCGATCCCAGTAACGACCACCAGTTTGTAAGTAAAAATGATTTAGATGGGTCGTTAGCTCAGTCGGTAGAGCAGTTGACTTTTAATCAATTGGTCGCTGGTTCGAATCCAGCACGACCCACCATCATTTCAAGAATCCCAGGTCGTTTAGCTCAGCTGGGAGAGCACCTCCCTTACAAGGAGGGGGTCACTGGTTCGATCCCAGTAACGACCACCATATTCGCAAGCGAGGCTGAGATATCAGCTGCGCTTGCAGAGAAAGTCCCCACTCAGATGGGGATTTTTTTTGCCCGCAATTCAGTACTCCCGCTTCTTCTGTTGCCGTTGTGGCGAGCCAAGCACCACCTCTTATAGTGCCACTCTGCCACTCTGCCACTCTGCCACTCTGCCACTCTGTCATTTCGCACATCTTCTACTTTGCTCTGCCGAGATTGCCCGACTGCACTCCTGTCCATCGTGATGCTGTTCATATGAACGCCTGTTAAAGCAAATGCCAGCAATAAAAAGGGCAGGCCAAGGCCTGCCCGCACGGATGCGCAAGGTGTTACATGATCCCGCGGATCAGGATCCCGCTGATCAGCAGCGGCGCCACCACGCGCCAGCACCAGAGCAGCGCCAGACGCAGGGCGGGTGACAGGCCCGCAGGCAATATGGCATCACCCAATCGCCAGCCAAGCAGCAGGGTCAGTACCAGACCAAACAGCGGCATCATCAGGTTTGAGGTCAGATAGTCGAGCAACTCGAAGATGGTCTTGCCAAACAGGGTCAGATCGCTCCATGGGCCGAACGACAGGCTCACCGGCATGCCGGAGGCCATGATGAGCAGAGTCAGTACCCTGCAGGCGCCACGACGCGACCAACCCCACTCCTCGGTGGTGAAGCGCACCAGATGCTCCAGCATGGAGATGGAGGAGGAGAGAGCGGCGACCAGCAGCAACAGGAAGAAGATCACCCCCAGCCCCTGACCGAACGGCAGATTACTGAACACGGCAGGCATGGTCATAAAGGTGAGCCCTGGGCCCGCGGTGGGATCGATGCCGGTGGAGGCCAGCGCCGGGAAGATCATCAAGCCCGCCAGCACCGAGATAAGGCTGGCCAGTGTGACCACCCAGACCCCGGAGCGCAGCACCCCTTCGCTATTGGGCAGGTAGGCGCCATAGGTCGTGTGTACCCCGAGCCCGATGGAGAGGGAGAAGAAGGCCAGCCCCAGCGCGTCCAGCACGCTCTGGCCGGTCAGCATGGAGAAGTCCGGCAGCAACAGCTGGCGCACACCCGCCATGGAGCCCGGCATGGAGAGACCGACCCCCACCAGCAACAACATCATGATGAAGAGCGCGGGCATCATCCAGCGCAGTGCCCGCTCCACCCCTTTCTGAATACCCCCCTGCACGAACCACCAGGTCAGGCCTGCGAAGATCAGATGGGTCAGCACCGGCCACCAGGGGTTGCTGACATAGCCGTTGAACAGGGCGGTGAGGGCGCTTCCTTCGCTCAGATTGAGCTTGCCAGCCATCGCCAGCGCGGCGTAACCCACGGTCCAGCCGCCCACCACGCTGTAGAAGCTGTAGATAAAGAAGCCGCAGGCGATCCCCATATACCCCATCCAGCGCCAGTTCGGCCCCACCAGTTTGCGAAAAGCGCCGAGCACCCCGCGCTGACTATGGCTGCCGAGCAGAGTTTCGCCGACCTGTACCGCTACCCCCAGGGTAAAGCTGAACAGCAGAAAAACCAGCAGGAAGGCGCCACCGCCATTGGTGGCGGTCACATAGGGAAACTTCCAGATGGCACCAAGGCCAATCGCTGTGCCTGCTGCGGCCAGCACATGACCGAGACGGGAAGACCACTGAACCTGGCTCATACAACCTCCGGGTAACACGACATCGAAGCAATACTCCTGAGTAGCAATAAACGACAGACCATAAAAAAGGCCGCCTGAGGCGACCTTTGCAATGAACATTCAGAAAAACTGTGCGTGCAAGGTCACCTCTCTTGCGAGCTAAAAAATCGACCAAACAGCACGAGGATGGCAGACATGAGGTGACAACCTGACCAATGAATGAGGAAACAGCCTAAACCATGGAAAGAATAATTGACACATAAAATCAAAAATTTTTTTGTGTGCCGCTGTCATCACTCTGACTGTACGTACAACTCAATGGGGGAGAACCTCGCCGGGCCGTATCTTTTCTACCTTGTGGCTATTTACTGGGCGATAATCGACGTAGCTTCTTCTGGAACTAGTGACCGCTACATGGCGCTGACGGGAACAACGATGAGACAGGATGTCGTATGAGATGGATGGTGCTGCCCTGGTTGCTGATCAGCCTGAGTGTGTCGGCGCAGCCCGGATTAACCCTGCTGAGTCACGACTTACCTCCCTTTACCGAATACCGCGACGGCAAGCTCGACGGATTTGCCATTCGCCTGATCGATGAGGTGCAGGAGGAGCTTGGCACCCGCTATCCGGTGCGGATTTACCCGCTCAAGCGGGCGCTGGCGCTGGCACGGGTCGAGCCCGGCTATGGACTGTTCGTGGTACAGCGGCTCCCGGAGCGGGAGTCCCATTTCAAATGGGTTGGCCCGCTCTTTATCAATCGGGTCTTTATCTATCAGGCACCGGATAGTCGCCACCCGCTGACCTCGCTGGCGCAGCTGCGGGATCTGCCCAGAGTGGGGGTCGTGCTGGGCAATGCCGATGATGTGCGGCTGACCCATGAGGGCTACACCAATCTGGTGCGCTACAAGACGGTCGGGGAGGCGATAGAGCGGCTGATGTTGGGCAAGATCGATGCCTTGCCGATGGCGGAGCTGGTGATGGAGGCCACCCTCGACAAGATGGGGTTATCCCGGCGCAGCATCGTCAGCAGTGGTGTACTGCTTCATCAGGCCGGTCTCTATATCGTCTTCTCCAAGGGGACGGATGATGCCGAGATCACCCGCTGGCAGCATGCCCTGGAGGCCGTCAGAGCCGCCCAGGGGCGGGCCGATGAGCCCGCCCGCGAAGAGTAACCGTCACACCAGACCGCGAATCAAGATCCCGCCGATCAGCAAGGGGGCAATCCAGCGCCAGCAGTTCATCAGCAGGTGATGCCAGTGGCTGGCAATCCCCTGCGGCAGCGCCTTGCGCCCCAGCTTCCAGCCCAGCAGCAGCGTCAGCATCAGGCCAAACAGCGGCATCATCAGGTTGGAGGTGACAAAGTCCAGCAGCTCGAAGATGGTTTTGCCAAACAGGGTTGCGTGTTGCAGCGGGCCAAACGACAGGCTGACCGGAACACCGCTAACCATGACGAATCCAGTGATGGCGCTGCAGGCCGTGCGGCGTGACCAGCCCCAGGTCTCGCACAGGAAGCACTGCAAATGCTCCAGCAGGGAGATGGCCGAGGAGAGCGCCGCAAAGACCAGCAGGGCGAAGAAGATCACCTCAAGCACCTGACCGAAGGGCAGCAGCTGAAATACCGCCGGCATGGTCATAAAGGTGAGACCGGGGCCGGAGGCCGGGTCGATACCGGTCGAGGCCAGCACCGGGAAGATCATCAAACCCGCCAGCACTGCCACCATGCTGGCCAGCAGCACCACCCAGAGGCTGGAGCGACCAACCCCTTCGCTGGTCGGCAGATAGGCGCCGTAGGTGGTGTGGATGCCAAGACCGATGGAGAGGGAGAAGAAGGCCAGCCCCATGGCATCGAGCACGCCGGACATCCCCAGCTTACTGAAGTCGGGCATCAGGAAGTGACGTACTCCCGCCATCGCATTAGGCAGGGTGAGGCCAAAGGCGACCAGCATCAGGATCATCAGGAACAGGGCCGGCATCATCCAGCGCAGGGTACGTTCCACCCCTTTCTGGATCCCGCCTTGTACCACCATCCAGGTGAGGGCGGCAAACAGCAGGTGAGTGAGGATTGGCCAGACGTCGCCGCTGACATAGTCATTGAAGCGGGCGGTGAGGGCTGCCGCATCGCCATGGTTGAGCTGGCCTGAGATGGCCATGCCGGTATAACCCAAGGTCCAGCCGCCCACCACGCTGTAGAAGCAGTAGATGAGCAGGGTAGAGATCACCCCCATTACCCCAACCCAGCGCCACTGTTTGCCGAGCAGATCGGAGAAGGCACCGACTACCCCGCGGCGACTCATGCTGCCGAGCAGGGTTTCCCCCATCAGTACCGCAACCCCCAGGGTGAAGCTGAACAGCAGAAAGACCAGCAGGAAGGCGCCACCGCCGTTGACGGCGGTGACATAGGGGAATTTCCAGATTGCGCCGATACCGACCGCAGAACCCGCTGCGGCGAGGATGTAGCCGAGTCGGGATGACCATTGGGACTGCTTCATAAGAACTCCAATCGAGCGCCCCTTGGCAGGGCAGAATGGCGCTCATATTACGGAGGTCACGGCGCAATCACTACGACGGTTATCAGGTGTAAATGCGATTTATTGGCATGATTGGCTAATTTAATTCTGTTTTTAGCCCAATCCTGCCACCATATAAAAACCGGAGCGAGATTGCTCCGGTTTGGTCTCTGACAATTGCTCGTCGGCGGACTAGATCACTCCCAGCTCCCGCAGCCGCTCCATCAGGTAGCTGTGGGCGGTATGACGCTCGGAGAGCACTACATCCGGGCGCGGATGGAGGAACAGCGGCAGGGAGATACGCGACTTGGCGGCGCTGCCACCGGTCGGGTTGATGACCCTGTGAGTGGTGGAGGGATAGTAGCCGCGAGAGGCCTCCTGCAGCATGTCGCCGATATTGATGATGAGGGTGCCAAAGTCGCACGGCACGTCCATCCACTCGCCGTCGGAACCCTTCACCTGAAGCCCCGGTTCGTTGGCGGCGGGCAGAATGGTGAGCAGGTTGATATCCTCGTGGGCGGCGGCGCGGATGGCGCCCGGCTCCTCGGTGCCATCGAACGGCGGATAGTGCAGCACCCGCAGCAGGGTCTTCTGGCTCTCTTCGATCATCGAGGAGAGGGGGCAGCTGTAGTTGGCGGCGATATCGGCCGGGGTATACTGCTCCACCCAGCCCAGCAGCTCGGCGGCCAGACCGTTGGCGAGGCGGTAGTACTCCATCGCCTGCTCCTTCAGTTCTTCCGGCATCTGGCCCCAGGGGTAGATGTGGAAGTACTCCTTGATGTCTTTCTGGCTATGGCCCTTGGCCACCTCGGAGACCGACGGCGGGAAGTAGCCATCCTGGGTTTCGCGGTTGAACAGGAAATCCTGCTTCTGCTCGCTCATGAAGAAGCGATACCAGTTGTCGTAGATGGACTGCACCAGCTCTTTCGGGATGGGGTGGTTGGTCAGCACGCCAAAGCCGGTGGTTCGCAGGGATTCGGTGAAGCGTTGGGCCGCATCGGGTGAGCGGTAATCGACGGTCAGGACTTTCATTGTTTTTGTTGCGCGCCAGTTAAAAGATGGCGCAGTTTACCTTGCGCCTGATAACAAGGAAAGCGGGTTGGCCGCCCGTCTGGCACGGCGTTGAATAGTGACAAAAACATCAAATAAACCGCGCCAGACCGCACGGGAGCGCATCCCTTGTTATGGCCTTTTATCCTCTCTAGAATGCCGGTCACTATCTTTTCCGGAGTCTGTTCATGTCCCCCAAAATCCTGTTGCTGACCCTGCCGGTATTGCTGGCGGGATGCAGTGCCCTGTCAGAAGATGAGTGCCGCACCATGAGCTGGTACAACCTGGGTTATCAGGATGGATCGGAAGGCAAAACCCGTCAGGCGACCCGCGATTACGTTTCGTCTTGTAGCGAATATGGCCTCAAAGTGGATGAGGCCGAGTGGAAACGGGGCTACGACAAGGGGTTGGAGCTCTACTGCATTCCCGAACTGGCTTACAGCAAGGGTAAGGAGGGGCAGGCCTATCTGGGGGTATGCCCCAATGACGCCAGCTTCCTCAAGCAGTATCAGCGTGGCTACGAAGAGTACAAACTGGCTGCTCGCCTGCGGGAGATCAGCGACGAGCTGGAGCGTACCGAGCGTGATATCGATACGCTGGAGCGCAGCATCCGCAACGAAACCAACACGGAACAGCGTGACTATTACCGCGCCAAGCGCGATCGGGCCATTCGCCACTACGAATCCCTGCGCCGGGAGTACAACCGTCTGCGTTATCCGGATCGGGTGATCCAGTTCTCCTTCGGCGGTTAATCCCTCTCTTTATGGCCAGCCCGCGTGCTGGCCATGTTGCACCTTGTCAGATCAGGGCAGTACCCAGCGCTGCAGTGCCAGTGCGATACCATCTTCGTTGTGGTCGGCCGTGACCCGATGGGCATGGCTCTGGATCTGCGGCGCCGCATTGCCCATGGCTACCGCCAGCCCAACTTGCTCGAACATGCTGATGTCGTTGTTGTTGTCCCCAAACGCCACCACCTGCTCCATTGCAATCCCTTCGCTGGCTGCCCACTGGGCAAGCCGGTTGCCCTTGCTGCAACCGGGCTGTACCAGCTCCACCGCATAGGGGGCCGCCCAGTCGCGGGTAAAGGGCATCTGCTCGACCACCTCGCCCATAAAGGTGTGCAGGCGCGCAGGATCCTGATTGAACAGCTCCAGCTTCCAGACCGGATTGTCGAGCCAGCCTGCCAGCTCCTCGACCGGGTGGAGGGCGATCTTGAGGTGGTCCGGCTGATTGGCCGACCAGTGGCGGATGCGGGTGACATGCTCTTCACAGCCGATGTAGCCAATGCCCTCGCTCAGGTGGAACAGGGCGCCCATCTGCTGCGCTTCGACCGCGGCCAGCAGCTCGGTAAGCGGGGCAGCCGCCAGCGGGTCGCCGCTGATGATCCGGTTTTGCACCGGATCATAGAGATAGGCGCCGTTGCTGCAGATGAGGGGGGTATCGAGGGCCAGCTCGTGGTGAAAGGGGCGCGCCGTCATATAGTGGCGCCCCGTGACCAGCAGCACCTTGATGCCGTGGGCGCGGGCCTGCGCCAGTGCTGCCCGGGTGGCCGACGAGATCTTGTGATCACGGGTCAGCAGGGTGCCATCCATATCGAGCGCGATGGCCTTGTACTCACTCATAGCTCCTCCAGCATCGAACAAATCCGTAAAGAGCTTTACCGTCCCAGACCCGGCGCCCCGATGCAAGCCTTGCCCGCGGCCGAAGCACCGAACTGTGATCCCTTCGTGGCTCAGGTGCAGCTGGCCAGCTGTTGACGACGGTCGGCACGGCGGCGCAGCAGATAGAAACCGGCGGCACTGGCAAGGGAGCAGAGGGTGGCGAGATAGAAGGGCCACTCGGTACCGGCCAGCAGCACCAGACTGCCGAGCAGCACCGCCAGGATCTCGCTACCCACGGCGAGGGCGCGGTAGAGCCCCATCGCCTGCCCCTGCTGCTCCGGGTGACTGCGGTTGGAGATCGCCACCGAGGTGGCCAGCTCCCCCAGACTCATGCCGATGCCAGCGGGAACGAAGGTAAGCGCCAGCCCCCACCAGTGCACGGGCAGGATAAAGAGCAGCATGCCGCTCGCCATCACCAGATGGCCGACAATCCCGAGGGAGCTGCCGCGCCAGTGGCGGGCGATGCGAGAGCCGAGCCAGGAGCCCGCCATCATGGGCAGGCTCACCAGCACCGCCGCCTGCGCCAGCTGGGCCGGATCCCAGGCCAGCCGCTCCACCAGCCAGATATTGAAGTAGGTGAAATAGAGCTGCACGGCGCCATAGCTGATCAGGGTGAGTACGAAGTAGGGCAGCAGGGCCGGTTGCAGCAATAGCTGGCGGCTGGAGAGGGTCGCAGTCTGACGTGCGGCCGCCACCGGCGGACGATAGGGGATCAGCCAGTAGACCAGCAGCAGGTTGAGCAGGGTCATTCCTACCGCCAGCCAGGCGGCCAGACTGTAATCCCCCGAGATCACCGCGGCGTAGCCCCCGATCATCGGCCCCACGACCCAGCCCAGATTCATGCCGATGTTGATCCAGGCGAAGCTGCGGGCCTTGTGCTCCTTGCCGGCGAGATCCGCTGCCATCGCCTGCACGATGGCGATGTTGCCGTTGCATAGCCCCTCCACAATCCGGCTGAGCAGCAGCAGGGGGAGGGAGCGCCAGGCGATACCGAGTGCCATCAGGGCATAGCCTGCCAGAACCCCCGCCAGCGAGAGCAACAGCAGTGGCTTGCGGCCATAGCGGTCGGAGAGGCGACCGAGCCAGGGACTGCCCACCAGCTGGAACAGGGGATAGAGCCCCATGATGACCCCCAGCCACACCTTGCGGCTCCAGTCGGAGGCTTCCGGCGTCAGCATGCCGTGGGCCGGGTCCAGCAGCAAAGGTGCCAATACCGGGGAGGGGAGACTGAAGCCTGCAACTGCCAGCGTGACCGTCATGACCAGCACCCAGAGGGGATTTTTGTGCTCGTGTTTCTCCATGCCGCACCCATTAAGTAAAGTTATTGGTTTATTTATGCTGATTCATAGACGGGATTAAGTAAAGTGAATTGTTGATTTAATAAAAGGCGCTCCCCATAATGAGATCATGAACGCAAGCACCGACAAGATCCTGTTTCTGCTCAAGAGCCATGGCCCGCAGAGCGCCGCCGCGCTGGGGGAGCAGTTGCAGATGACCTCCATGGGCGCCCGCCAGCACCTGCTCACGCTCGAGCAGGAGGGGTGGGTCACATTCAGCGACGAGGCGCGCGGGCGCGGTCGTCCCGTGCGGCTGTGGCAGCTCACCGAGCAGGCCTGGCAGCGCTTCCCCGATACCCATAGCGACCTGACCGTGCAGTTGATCGACAACGTGCGCGAGCTGTTTGGCGAGGAGGGGATGGAGCGGCTGATCCAGCAGCGGGAGCAGCAGATGCTTGCTCGCTATCAGGAGGCGCTGGAGTCCCATGGCCTCTCTGGCCGGTTGGCGGCGCTCAAGGAGCTGCGTACTCGCGAGGGCTACATGGCGGAGACCCGCCGCGAAGAGGATGGCAGCTGGCTGCTGTGGGAGAGCCACTGTCCCATCTGTGCGGCGGCGCGCACCTGCCGCGGTTTCTGTCGCAGCGAACTGGCGCTGTTTCGCCAGCTGCTGGCGCCGGCGACGGTGGAGCGGGAGCAATATCTGCTGGAGGGGGCGCATCGCTGCCTCTATCGCATCACGCCGCCCTCGCTCTGATTTCGTCAAACGCCCAAAAACAACAAAGCAGGCGCCGGGATGCCTGCTTTGTTGCCTTCGGGGAGGGGGTTCTCTCGTTCCAGCCCGTCGTTTCCCGATAAGGTAAGACGGCTGATGGGGCTCTTGACCCGGTAAGGTCCTTCACCGCAGAGACCCGGTCAGGTATCTGCTTTGCCACCGGAAGATGTAACCATAGTATCCCTCCCGTGCCGGTGAGTGGTTGCAAAGTAACCACTTATTTCGGTTGTTTTTGCAATAGTTCACCCTTAATCTAGGAAAAGTGGATTAGTCATTGCAACGAGGAAGGGTAAATGCTGAAACTTGATCGCATAGACAGACATATTCTCGAGCTGATGCAGGAGAATGGCCGCATCAGCAATCTGGAACTGGCCGAGTTGGTCGGGCTCTCCCCGTCCCCCTGCTCCCGTCGGGTCAAGGCGCTGGAGGATGCCGGTCTCATCGACACCCACGTTACTCTGCTCAACGCCCGCCAGCTTGGCCTCACCCTCACCGCCTACATTCATATATCCATGGACAGACACACGCCGGAGCGGTTCGAGAATTTCGATCGCGCCATCAGCGAACTACCCGAAGTGCTGGAGTGTGACCTCATCACCGGCAATGATGCCGATTACCAGCTCAAGGTGGTGGTGCGCGACATGGAGCACTATCAGCACTTCCTGCTGGACAAGCTGACCCATATTCCGGGGGTGACCGGAGTGCGCTCCAGCTTCGTGCTGCGCCGCATCAAGCACAAGACGGCGCTGCCGCTCAACCATCTGGGGTGAGCCCGCGCAAGCCGCTTATATAAACAGAAAGAGGAGGCCAGTGGCCTCCTCTTTTGCTATTCGCTCTTGGTTATTCGGTAGTGGTTATCGGGTCTGGATTAGCTGTCGCGGTGACGGGGCGACTGCCGCTGTCAGACGCTGACCTGGCTGATGTCTTCCACCTGCAGCAGCCAGCCGCTCTGCTCCTGCTGCGGTTCGCCGCTGACCCGCAGCCGCTCGCCGGTCGGCACCCACTGCCCCTCGGGCAGGGAGACCAGCAGGCTCTCGCTGCCGTTGTCGAACAGCCAGCGATCTTCGCCAAGCGATTCAATCAGATAACCTTCCATCTCCACTCTGGACTCGGCTTGCCAGGATGGCGCAACGGAATCACGGCTCTCGATGAAATCCCCCTGAACACCAAAACTGGCTAGCCCCCACAGAATGGAGAGCCCGACGATGGATGTTTGCATCTTGTCTCTCCTCTTTTGGAACTGTAGGGCCAGTATGGGAACAGAAAACTGAGCGCACCATGAACAAGGTGGCAAAGTGCTGGCGAGATCGCGAAAAAATCCGGCCAATTGGCCGGCAGTGTCATTTTATGGTGCCTAGATCACACTATTTGGCGGCTTCTTCTGCCATCCGTTCAGCTCTTGGCTTATTCGTCCACATGGCTACCCCGCGATGATCCCCACAGATCCCCTCTGCCACCACGGCGCGAACCCGGGTGCCATCTTTGCAAATGGCCTGCCAGGCGTCGGCATCATCGATGGCGAGCGAGTTGGGGGGCGGCGTGGTTTGGCAAGCCGTGAGCAGCAGGGCGCACAGGGGGAGCAATTTTTTCATGGCGGACTCCTCGGGGTGATGGGGGACTGAGAGGATGGGGATGACCACTCCCCAGCATCAGTGATAACCGGTTCCCCAGCATCAGTGATAACCGGTTAAGGGGCAAGGGGAGGGACCACTGACGGCCGCAGGTGCCGTGCAGCCGGGGCTTGCCCTGTGCCCTCCTTGGGCCTAAGGTGGGGCCGTTTTACTGCCTTATTGAAGGAGCGCTTTCATGTCCACTCTCTATCCCCGCGTCGGGGTTGGCGTCATCCTGACCAACGCCCAAGGCCAGGTGCTGCTTGGCAAACGCAAAGGGAGCCATGCCCCCTACTGGTCGATCCCGGGGGGGCATCTGGAGTTGGGGGAAAGCTTCGAGTCGGCGGCGATCCGCGAGGTGGCCGAGGAGACCGGACTTGAGATCCATGGGCCCGAGGTGGTGGCGGTGACCAACAATCTGGAGACCTGGCGCGAGAGCGGGCTGCACTATATCTCGGTGACGCTGCATGCCAAGGCCGATGGCGAACCGCAACTGCTGGAGCCGGAGAAGTGCGAAGGCTGGGTCTGGTGCGATCCGCGCGCGTTGCCCGAGCCCCATTTCGACGCCAGCCGCCAATCCATCGCCTGCTGGCTGGCGGGACGCTGCTATCTGCCGGGTGATGTGCCCATGGTGTCGGCCTAATCAGTCTGATTGTCATAAAACGATCATCGCGCTGTCATAATATCCCCTCTTCATCGGGAGGAGAGGGATGAGGGAGAAGAGCGTGGGGCAGGTATTTATTCAGTTTTTATGGCTGGGATGCATCAGCTTTGGTGGTCCGGCCGCTCATATCGGCTATTTCCAGCGCACCTTTGTACAGCGGCTCGGCTGGCTGACACAGGCCGAATTTGCACGCTTGCTGGCGCTGTGCCAACTGCTGCCGGGGCCTGCCTCCAGCCAGCTTGGTTTCGCCATCGGTCGTCATCGCGCCGGTCTGGGCGGGGCGCTCTCAGCTTTTGTTGGCTTCACGCTGCCCTCATTTCTGCTGCTACTGGCGGCTGCGATCGGTATCGGTCAGCTGGGCAGCAATCTGTGGCTTGATGCGGCGCTGCACGGCCTCAAGCTGTTGGCGCTCATCGTGGTGGCCGATGCGGTGCTCACCATGAGTCGTCAGTTCTGTGCCACGGGAATGACCCAAGGGATCATGGTGGTGACCGCTGCTGCACTCTGGTGGCAGCCCGGTCTGATGACTCAACTGTTGATGCTGGCGGGAGCGGCGCTGATCTGCGCCCGCAGCCAGCGCGGAGCGGGTAGTCGCCCAGCCTCCACCGAGTTGCCTGCTGCCGCTGCCAGTCAGCCCCATTGGCCGACCCTGCTGCTGTTTGGCATCCTTTTTATCGGCCTGCCGCTGCTCGGCAGCCCGCTTGGCCAGCTGGTTGCCGACTTCTATCGCGCCGGTAGTCTGGTGTTTGGCGGTGGCCATGTGGTGTTGCCGCTGCTGCAAGAGAGCGTGGGACACACTCTCAACGAGCAGCAGTTTCTGACCGGTTACAGCCTGGCTCAGTTGGTGCCGGGCCCCATGTTTACCCTCGCCACCTATCTTGGCGCCCAGCTGCAGCCCGAGATGCCGCTGCTCGGAGCCTTGTCGGCGACCCTGGCGCTCTTTGCACCCGGTTTTCTGCTGCTCTGGGCGGTGGGCCCCTGTTGGCAACAGTGGCTGGCCCGTCCCCGTCTGGCGGGGGCCGTCACCGGCATCAATGCTGCCTTAGTGGGATTGCTGCTGGCCGCCCTCTATCAGCCGGTGTGGCAGAGCGCGGTGCTGGCGCCGACCGATCTGGCGCTGGCGGCCATCGGTTTTCATCTGCTGCGGGTGGTGAGGCTGCCGGTGCCGGCCATCGCGGCCCTGTTGGTGATGGCTGCTATCCTGCTGGCGTGAAGCCGGTGAAATCCCGATAAAAAACGGCGCCTCCGTGATGGAGGCGCCGTTTGTATTGCAATGGGTCAGCCGCTTAAGCGTCGGGATTGAAATCCAGACTCAGGCTGTTGACGCAGTAGCGCTGGCCTGTCTCGGTCGGTCCGTCGGGGAAGACGTGACCGAGGTGAGAGCCGCACTGGCGGCAGGTGATTTCCACTCGCTTCATGCCGTGGCTGTTGTCCTCGGTGTACTCCACCGTCCCCTCGATGGCCTTGTCGAACGAGGGCCAGCCGCAGCCGGAATCAAACTTGGCTCCTGAGTGAAACAGCACGCTCTTGCAGCAGACACAGAGGTAGTCGCCGCTCTTGCGATTGTGGAGCAGGGCGCCGCTGTAGGGGCGCTCGGTGCCCTTCTCCCAGCAGACGTGAAACTGCTCGGGGGTCAGTTTGCTGCGCCACTGTTCCGGATTGTTACTGCTCATACCGACTCCTTGCCATCCATACCGGAGCCCAGCATAGCGGCTCCGTAAAGCTGACTCCAGCATGCCTCTTATGCTTTGCCTGTATCTGTGATCGAGGTGGCAACCATCTCCTCACCGGATGCAGGGAGAATTTCCTGCTGCGGTGGCTGGGCATCCTCCGCCGTGCTGGCCAGCGCCACCCGCTCCAGCAGTTTGAGGGAGTGGGCCCGGCCGACCGCTACCTGCCGTTTGATGTCATCGGGCAGGAAGGGCAGCCCATCGTTGGTGGCGGTGTCGATGGTCTGGATCCACTCCAGCCCTTCCCCCGGCGGCGGCAGGCGGAACTGGATATCGTAGTCGCTGGCGTTGAACAGCACGTACCAGCGCTCGCCGACACAGTTGATCATGCCGATATCCATGGCGAACGCCTGCCCCATGGGGGCGTGCCAATCCTGATCGGTGAGCTGGTGGCCGTCCGGGTGATACCAGTTGACCTGATGGCAGCTGGACGGGGTGCCATTCCAGCTGTCGTCGCTCAGTTGCAGGTTGGAGAAGACGCAGGACTCCGCCCGCAGCGCCATCATCTGCTGGGTGAAGGCGAACAGCCGCTCATCCTCCGGTCGCCACTGCCAGTTGACCCAGCTGATCTGGTTGTCCTGACAGTAGGCGTTGTTGTTGCCAAGCTGGCTGCGGCCCATCTCGTCGCCGGCGAGGAAGTGGGGAGTACCTTGGGAGAGCAGCAGGGTGGCAATCAGATTGCGCTTCTGCTGCTGGCGCAGGCTGTTGACCCGCGGATCCAGGGTCGGCCCCTCAACCCCATGGTTATAGGAGAGGTTGTTGCCGTGGCCGTCCCGATTGTCTTCACCGTTGGCCTGATTGTGGCGCTGGTTGTAGGAGACCAGATCCTCCAGGGTGAAACCGTCGTGATAGCAGAGGTAGTTGACGCTGCTGTGAGGCGAGCGCCAGTTCTTCGGGAAGATATCCCGCGAGCCTACCAGGCGGGTGGCGAAGTCCCCCATCTTGCCAGCATCACCGCGCCAGAAGGCGCGCACCGTATCGCGGTAGCGGTCATTGATCTCCTGCCACTGGCTCGGGAATTGACCCAGCCGGTAGCCGAAGGGACCGATATCCCAGGGTTCGGCGATGAGCTTGACCTGTGACAGCACAGGGTCGGCCATCACGGCCTTGAAGAAGGCGCCCATGGGCTCGAACTCTCCCGCTTCCCGCGCCAGCGTCACCGCCAGATCGAAACGGAAGCCATCCACCTGCATCTCGGTGACCCAGTAGCGCAAAGCATCGAGCACCAGTCGCAGGGTGTTGGGGTGATCCAGATTGACGCTGTTGCCACAACCGGTCACGTTGGCGTGACGGGTGTAGTCCGGGCCGTGGGGGCCCGCTTCGAAGGCGTAGTAACCGGCGTTGTCAAAGCCCTTGAACGAGAGAGTTGGGCCGTCGAAGCCAGAGGCGGCAGTGTGGTTGTAGACCACATCCAGAATCACCCCGAGCCCGGCCCGGTGCAGCTCGCGCACCATGGTCTTGAACTCGGTCACCGCCTCGTCGGCTCGGGTGCTGTAACGCGGCTCCGGGGCGAAGAAGGCAATGGGGTTGTAGCCCCAGTAGTTGGTCAGTCCCAACTGCTCCAGTCGCGGTTCCGACATGAAGGCGGCCACCGGCATCAGCTGCACCGAGGTGATGCCGAGACTCTTCATATGCTCGATAACCAGCGGGTGACAGATGCCAAGGTAGGTGCCCTGCAGCGCTTTGGGGATCCCCGGATGCTGCTTGGTAAAGCCCTTGACGTGGGTCTCGTAGATAATGGTGCGGGCCGGACTGATCCCGGGTTTGCCAACCCCTTGCCAGTCAAAGCTGTCATCCACCACCACCGACTTGGCAATCATCTCGGCGCTGTCCCCCTGATAGAGGGCTTCATCCCAGTAGGTGGGACGACTGAGCGCCTTGGCGTAGGGGTCAATCAGCAGTTTTTGCGGATCGAACAGCATCCCCTCCTGCGGGGTGCCATAGACCCGATAGCCGTAGCGCTGACCGGCCTTTACACCGCGCACGTAGCCAAAGCGATACTGGCCACGGCGGCCGGGCAACTCCAGCCGCATCAGCTCCTGCTCCTGCTCGTCGTACAGGCAGATCTCCACCTTGTCCGACTGGGGGGCCCAGACGCAGAAGTGGCAACCGTTCTCGTCAAGGCGGGCCCCCAGCGGGTGGCCCACCCCTTTTTCCATTACAAGCATCAAGACTCCTGTTTGATAAACAAGGTCGCCAGCGGCGGCAGATCCAGCACTATGCTGTGTGCCATCCCCTGCCAGGGGGTCGGCTCGGCAGCGAACACCAGACCTACATCATAGTTACTGCCCCAGTAATACTCGCTGTCGGTGTTGAGCATCACCCGATAGTGGCCCGCCGCAGGGACGCCGATCCGATATTCGAGACGGGGCACCGGGGTGAAGTTGCAAGCCACCACAATAGCCTGCTTGCCCTCTTTGTCCGCCCGCAGCCAGGCAAAGATGCTGTTGTCGGCATCGTTGTGATCCAGCCAGCGGAAGCCGGTCTGCTCATAATCGGCCTGATACAAGGCAGGCTCATGACGGTAGAGGTGATTGAGATCGTGGATCAGCCGCTGCTGACCGGCATGCTTGGGATATTGCAGCAGGTGCCACGGCAGCTGGGCGTCGTGGTTCCACTCGTTGCTTTGGGCGATCTCGGTGCCCATGAAGTTGAGCTTCTTGCCCGGGTGGGCGTACATGAAGCCCATGTAGGCCCGCAGGTTGGCGGCTTGCTGCCACTCGTCCCCCGGCATCTTGTAGAGCATGGAGTGCTTGCCGTGCACCACCTCGTCGTGGGAGAGCGACAGGATGAAGTTCTCGTCATAGTGGTAAACCATGGAGAAGGTCATGTCGTTGTGGTGGTAGCGACGGTGGATCGGCTCTTTCTGCATATAGGTGAGGGTGTCGTGCATCCAGCCCATATTCCACTTGAAGCCAAAGCCGAGGCCGCCGAGGAAGGTGGGGCGGGAGACACCGGCAAATGCGGTGGACTCTTCGGCGATGGTCATGGCGTGGGGGTACTTGCCGTAGACCTCCTCGTTGGTCCACTTGAGCAGACTGATCGCCTCGTAGTTATGGTTGCCGCCATCGACGTTCGGTACCCACTCACCGGCGTTGCGGGAGTAGTCCAGATAGAGCATGGAGGCGACCGCATCCACCCGCAGGCCGTCGATGTGGAACTTGTCGAGCCAGAACAGGGCGCTCGCCACCAGGAACTGGCGCACTGTGTCGCGGCCAAAGTCGTAGATGTAGGAGTTCCAGTCCGGGTGCCAGCCACGGCGCGGATCTTCATATTCATAGAGCGGGGTACCGTCGAAACGGGCCAGCCCGTGGGCATCGGACGGGAAGTGGGCGGGTACCCAGTCCAAAATGATGCCGATGCCGGCCTGGTGGCACTGGTCGACGAAGTATTTGAAATCATCAGCGGTGCCGTAGCGGCTGGTGGGGGAGAACATACCCACCGGCTGGTAGCCCCAGGAGCCGCTGAAGGGGTGCTCGGAGACCGGCAGCAGCTCGATGTGGGTGTACTCCATCTCCTTGATGTAGGCGACCAGCTCCACTGCCAGTTCGCGCCAGCTCAGGCTGTCGCCATTGGGGTGGCGTTTCCAGGAGCCGACATGCAGCTCATAGATGGATAGGGGTTGCTCACGCTTGTCGTTGTGCTGGCTGGCAATCCACTCGGCATCCTGCCACTGGTACTGGGCGTGGTCATAGACCACGGAGGCGAACGAGGGATACTGCTCGCAGTAAAAGCCGACCGGATCGCTCTTGTGGGGCAACCGGTTGCCCATGGGATCCTTGAGCTCGAACTTGTAGCGATCCCCGGCCTTGAGGCCCGGCACAAACAGCACCCAGTGACCGCAGAGGCTGCGCTGCATCGGATGGCGGCGGCCATCCCAGAAGTTGAAATCGCCGATGAGGCTCACGGCGGTGGCGCTCGGCGCATAGACCGCAAAACGCACCCCTTCCACCTGCTGGCCAAGATGCTCCACGGTGCGCAGCTGGGCGCCAAGGGTGTGGTAGAGGTTTTCCGGCTGGGCGGTCAGTTCGGCCAGGCCTGCCCAGGCGGCATCCTGAAACTGATAGGGGTCGATAACCTCGGTGGTGGCATCTTGGTAGCTGGCGATCAGCTGATAGGGGAAGGAGTTTTTGCGGCGGGTGAAAACAGTTTCAAAAAGACCCGATTCATCGGTGGGCGCCAGGGTGGCAACGACTTTGCCCGACTTGAGATCCTTGACCCGAACTTCGAGGGCATCAGGCAACCAGGCGGTCAGTTTGAGGCCGGGCCCATCCGGATTGGCCTGCAGGCCTAAGTGAGAGAAGGGATCGGAACAGCGGGCAGCAACCAAACGTTCAACGAGCATCGAGATTTCCTTTCATGACAGAGCATCCACTCCGGCCGAAGCCGGAGTGGATTTAGGTGAGAGCGCTGTGGGAGACAGCGTCTCAACGACTGGCCTCATCACGGGCTTGGCTCATCTTGCCAGCCAGTGCCTTGAGTGCCTCATTGGCAAAAATATCTTCCAGATCAGCGGAGAGCTTGCGGCGCCAGTTGGGGTATTCGTAACTGGTGCCCGGTACGTTGACCGGCTTGTCCATCTCCAGCCAATCTTCCAGCTGGGTACTGAACAGGGCGCAGCTGCCGCGGGACATATGGATCTGCAGACCGTGGTTAAGTTCGGTGTTCATGCCGACCCAGTTCACGTCATGACTGATGTTGTCAGAGATGACCTTGTGGGCATGCAAGCTGTCGAGGATCCGCTGTTTGGCCTGGTGACGATCAGCATACAGAGTCTTCAATACATCTTCATCCGGATACAGACCCAGTTGACGGCCGAGCGCCAAATCGTCGCAGTGCCAGAAGCCCTTGAGGGTCGGCATGTCGTGGGTGGTCAGGGCCGACATCGCCTGCTCTGTGTAGTGCGCCGGGGAGATAAAGCCGCCATCTTCCTTGGAGCGCTCGAAGAAGAACACCTTGTAGGAGTGGACGCCGTTCTCTTTCAGGGTCACGTCGATCCCCTCCGGCACGGTGCCCAGATCCTCGCCGATCAGCAGGCACTGATTGCGGTGGGATTCGAGGGCCAGAATGCCCAGCAGATCGTTGACCGGATAGTAGATGTAGGCGCCCTTGGCGGCGGACGCTCCGGGCGGTACCCACCACAGGCGCAGCAAGGCCATCACGTGGTCGATACGCAGTGCGCCACAGGAGCGCATGTTGGCACGGAACAAGTCCACCATCGGCTGATAGGCCGCTTCAAACAGCTTGTTCGGGTTCATCGGGGGCAGGCCCCAGTTCTGACCTAGCGGGCCGAGGATATCGGGCGGCGCACCGACCGAAGCTTTCGGGCAGTAGAGATCCTGGTTGGCCCAGATCTCGGTGGAGCCTTCGGAGACGCCCACCGCCAGATCCCGGTAGATACCCATCACCATGCCGGCAGCCTTGGCACGGGCATCGGCTTGCGCCAGCTGCTCGTCGGCCAAGAACTGCAGATAGAGGTAGAAGTTGACATCTTGCGGGTGCTCGGCCATCCAGGCGGCAACGGCAGGGTTGTGGTAATCGCGCAGATCCTGCGGCCATACCGGCCAGCCCCAGGCATTTTCGCCTTTGGCATAGAAGTGGGCCTGCAGGGCATCAAATGCTGCCTGCTGTTGCAGGCTGTCACCACCGGCGGCCACGAAGGCATCAAAGGCGGCCTGACGCTCGGCGCCAAGGCTGGCTTCGTCGAACACCTGACGCAGCATGCCGAGTTTGGTCTGGATCACGCCGGTGTAATCGACGTTCTCTTTGGCGCGCAGATCGGCCAGATGTTGCTGAAAGGCAGGGCTTGCCACTTCCGCTTTCAGGCGATCGCTCTGCTGGAATTCGGGCACCGCTTCCACATTGATATAGGCCACGTTGAGCCAGCGACGGGAAGAGGGGCTGTAGGGACTGGCGCTCTCCGGATTGGCCGGATAGAGGGCGTGGATAGGGTTGAGGCCGACGAAGTGGGCACCCCAGGCGGCGGCTTTCTCGACCAGCTGGCCCAGATCGCTGAAATCACCGATACCCCAGTTGTGGCGGCTGCGCAGGCAGTAGAGCTGCACGCTCGGGCCCCATACCTTGCGGCCATCGGCAATCGGCGCCTGTTTGTAGCAGGCCTTGGGGGCGACGATGAGGCGCATGGCGGCCAGCGGTTCGTCATTGCCCTCTTCCAGCAACACCAGCTGGTGATAACCCAGCTCCGGGGCCATATCCAGAGTGACACGATAGGCCTGGCACTCCATCTCTTCAAATTCGGCCACGCCGACCAGCTCACCCTCGATGGGAGTGAATTGACCGGACAGCACTGCACCCTGCTCCTGCTGGAGCTGCCAGGTGAGGGCGTCGTTGACGAATTCGATGGGGAGGCGAACCTCAAGGGTAACGGCGTCGCCGGTGCGAACCACCATCACAGGATCCAGCGCCCGCAGCCAGTGCTGGCGATGCTCCTCTTCCAACTGCTGCACCAGTGCGGCCTCGTCATCGACGCGGTAGCCCATGGCGCCCAGCATGGCGGCCTTGCTCTCTTCGGATACCTGGGCCGGGTGGCCCCAGGCATCGACATACTCGCTGGCGATACCTTTTGCGGCAGCCAGCTGTTCAATCAGGGTGGTCATAGTTTGAGAATTCCCGCTGTGGATTCTATCTATACTATTTTGTTTGATTTTTATGGGGTGGTACTTGAACAGTGGCTCTTTGGCCATGCTAAACCGCGCACATTTTTACATATCTCTGTGAATGGTTGTGTGACCGAGTAGGCACTATTGTGGATATCTGCGCGATGCCACGATCTGGCACTTTTTTCGTCAAAACGTGGTAATCAGTTACATAAACAGAAAATTAATTTCACAGTTTTTCATGATATAGCGCAATTTCAGACAGAATGTTGGTTGACTCACCGGAGAGTTCTAGTAAATTTACAAGCGGAATTTTCTTTGACTACTGAACAGTTAGGTAACTAAATATGACTATCAAAGTAGGTATTAACGGTTTTGGCCGTATCGGTCGTTTCGTATTCCGTCTGGCTTGCGAGCGTGCAGACATCGAAGTTGTTGGTATCAACGACCTGATCGATGTTGACTACATGGCTTACATGCTGAAGTACGATTCAACTCACGGTCGTTTCAACGGTACCGTTGAAGTTAAAGACGGCAACCTGGTTGTAAACGGCAAAACCGTACGTGTTACCGCTGAGCGTGACCCGGCCAACCTGAAGTGGGGCGAAATCGGTGTTGACGTTGTTGCTGAAGCTACCGGTCTGTTCCTGACCGACGAGACTGCTCGTAAGCACATCGCTGCTGGTGCCAAGAAAGTTGTTCTGACTGGCCCGTCCAAAGACGCTACCCCGATGTTCGTAATGGGTGTTAACGACTCTACCTACGCTGGCCAGGACATCGTTTCCAACGCTTCCTGCACCACCAACTGCCTGGCACCGATCGCCAAGGTTCTGAACGATACCTTCGGTATCGAGTCTGGCCTGATGACCACCGTTCACGCTACCACTGCTACCCAGAAGACCGTTGATGGTCCGTCTGCCAAAGACTGGCGCGGTGGCCGCGGTGCGGCTCAGAACATCATCCCGTCCTCTACCGGTGCAGCCAAAGCTGTTGGCGTAGTTATCCCGGAACTGAAAGGCCTGCTGACCGGTATGGCTTTCCGTGTTCCGACTCCGGACGTGTCTGTTGTTGACCTGACCGTTAACCTGAAGAAAGCTGCCACCTACGCAGAAATCTGCGAAGCGATGAAAGCTGCTTCCGAAGGCGCTATGAAAGGCGTTCTGGGCTACACCGAAGACGAAGTTGTATCTACCGACTTCCTGGGTGAGCGTCAGACCTCCGTATTCGACGCCAAGGCTGGTATCCAGCTGAACGACAAATTCGTTAAAGTTGTATCCTGGTACGACAACGAAATGGGCTACTCCAGCAAAGTTCTGGACCTGATCGCTCACATCTCCAAGTAATTTGGGATGCGCAATCGCGTAGCTTGAAAAAGGCGGCCATTGGCCGCCTTTTTGTTTTTCGGTTTTCCCTGATGACAGGAGTCCACATGCAATCCATTCGTCCCCTGACAGCCAATTGCAAGCTTGCCAACAATGCGGCCGGTCTGCCGGTTCTCACCATCAACAACGACTATGCCAAGGCTGAGATCAGTCTGTTTGGCGCCCATGTGCTGAGCTATCAGCGTCATGGCGAGCCGGCCTCCATCTGGCTGAGTGACAAGGCGGTGCTGGATGGCAGCAAGCCTGTTCGCGGTGGTATCCCGATCTGCTGGCCCTGGTTTGGCCCGGCGCCCGCCCGCGTCGGTAGCGGCAAGCCCTCCCACGGTTTTGCCCGTACCACCCTCTGGATGCTGGACGGGGTCTCAGATCACGCTGACGGCACGCTCGTTCATCTCTCCCTGCGCGACAGCGATGCGACCCGTGCCCTGTGGGATCACCCCTTCGAACTGGAGCTGGATGTGCTGGTGGGCAAAGAGCTCTCGCTGGTGCTGACCACTCGCAACATCGGTAGCCAGCCGCTGACTTATAGTGGTGCGCTGCACACCTATTTGCAGATCAGCGCACCGGAGGTGGTGAGCGTGAGCGGTCTGGGTGAGCCCTATGCCGACAAGCTGACCGGACAGGATGCCAAGCAGCAGGGTGCATTGACCCTGAGCGGGCCGCTGGATCGGGTCTACTGGCAGCCAGAGGCGCTGGTGAAGGTGCAGGATGGTGAGCGCGAGACCCGGGTTGTCAGTGGCAACCACGACAGCGTGGTGGTCTGGACCCCCTGGCTGGAAGGGGCCACCGCCATGGCAGACATGAGCGACGATGGCTATCGCACCATGCTCTGCGTCGAAGCAGCCATCGCTGGCGAGGCGGGTGTGACCGTTGCGCCGGATGAAGAGCACAGCCTCTCCACCGTGATCATCTGAGTTGGATGAGGTTCAGATAAATAAAGAGGGCTCCCGCGGGAGCCCTCTTTGCATCTCATGACGGTGGCAATCAGGCGTTGCCCTGGGTCTTGAGCTTGAGTTCGGCGGCGAAATTGAGCATCCGGTCGAGCGGGATGAGGGCCTTTACCCGCAGCGCTTCATCGACATGGATCTCGTGGCGCTCGGCACCATCGGTGAGGGCCTCCTTGATCGCCACCAGACCGTTCATCGCCATCCAGGGGCAGTGGGCGCAGCTGCGGCAGGTAGCGCCATCGCCACCGGTCGGTGCTTCCACCATCTCTTTCTCCGGACAGGCCTGCTGCATCTTGTAGAAGATGCCCCGATCGGTCGCCACGATCAGCTTCTGCTGGGGCAGCTCTTTGGCCGCCTTGATCAGCTGACTGGTGGAGCCCACCGCATCGGCCAGCTCGATCACCGAGGCGGGGGATTCCGGATGAACCAGCACGGCGGCGTCCGGATTCTGCTCTTTCAGCTCGCGCAGGGCACGGGCCTTGAACTCGTCGTGGACGATGCAGTGGCCTTGCCAGCGCAGCATCTGCGCCCCGGTCTTCTTCTCGATATAGGCGCCCAGATGGCGATCCGGGCCCCAGATGATCTTGTGACCCAGACTGTCGAGGTGTTCGACGATCTCGAGTGCGATGCTGGAGGTCACCACCCAGTCAGCCCGTGCTTTAACGGCGGCCGAGGTATTGGCATAGACCACAACGGTATGGTCGGGATTGGCATCGCAGAAGGCGGAGAACTGTTCGATGGGACAGCCCAGATCGAGGGAGCATTCGGCCTCCAGAGTCGGCATCAGCACCCGCTTGTGGGGGCTCAGGATCTTGGAGGTTTCCCCCATAAAGCGCACCCCGGCGACGATCAGGGTTTGCGCCTCGTGATCGCGGCCAAAGCGGGCCATCTCCAGCGAGTCACCGACGAAACCGCCGGTGGCTTCGGCCAGCGCCTGGATCTCGGGATCCGTGTAGTAGTGGGCAACCAGTACCGCCTTGCGCTCCTTGAGCAGCGCCTTGATTTCTGTGGTCAAGGTCGTTCTCTGCTCGGCACTCAGGGGAAGAGGTTTGGCCGGAAAGGGGTAGTCCATCGCGACTACCGGCGGGACACTGCTCAGTGCATTGCTCATTGCGACTGTTCCATCAACGCTCGGGAAGGCAAAAATTATAACCAGAAGCCTGCCACAAACCCATCAACAAATCGGGTGAAGCGCAAGTGGGCGAATATACTCAAGTAATTCGTTGTTATTCTGCCATAAGGAGTTGTCGCATGAAGCAACGTTCCCTCAAGTTCAAGCTGTTGTGCCTTACCATGGGGCTGTTTCTGCTGACCGGGCTGGCCATGACCCTGTTGCAATCGGCCTCGTTCAGTTCCCTTCGCAACATGGTGATGACCCAGACCAGCGATGCACTGGAAGAGGAGGTCTCCCGCAGCCTGCAGTATCAGGCAGAGCGCTATGCCATCCAGATTGCCTCGCTGATGCAGAACTCCTATCAGATCCCCCTGACCGTGACCGCCCAGATTGAAGCCGGTATGGCCAAGCCGGAACTGCGGTTGTCGCGGCCCCAAGTGGAGTCTCTGCTCGGCAGCAGCCTGCAGCAGGCGAGCGGGATCAGCTCCATTTATGCCCAGTTTGAACCGGATGGCTATGATGGCGAGGATGGCAACTGGCTGGGCGGAGCCAGCCACTCGGTGGCAGGCAAGGGGAGTCTGGAGGTCTATTTCACCAAGGATCAGGGAGGGGCCGTCGCTCAGCAAGCGGTGGACGCCGCTGCCAGCGAGGCCAAGTTTGATACCTCTCTCAACGAGTTCGGCATTCGCAACAGCGAGTGGTATCTCTGTGGCCGCGATACCCGCCAGCCCTGCCTGATGGAGCCCTACCTCTACGAAATCAGCCCGGGCAACAAGATGCTGATGACCAGCCTGACGGTGCCCGTGCTGCGTGACGGCAAGTTTGTCGGGCTGGCCGGGGTGGATATGAACCTGCCCATCTTCCAGCAACTGGCTGAAAACCTTGGCAAGAGCCTCTATGACAACAAGGCGGATGTGACTCTGGTCAGCAAGATGGGGCTGATTGTGGGCAGCAACCGCTATGCCGACAAGCTGGGCCGTCCACTCAAGGAGGTGGGCCTGACCCTGCCTGACGGTCAGCCGGTCAGCAGCGACAGTGACTTCATTCTTCATCAGCCCATTCGGGTTGAGGCTGCCAATACCCAGTGGTGGTTGATGATCAAGGTGCCCAAGGCGCTGGCGCTGAGCAAGGCGCACGCCATCAGCAATGAACTGGGTGCCCTGCTGGTGGATGGCCAGCGGCAGCAGATCATCGCCATGGGCGGTATCACCCTGTTGGTGCTGGGGCTGCTGGTCTGGTTTATCCAGACCATCACAGCGCCGCTTTCCCTTATCAGCCGCCATGTGGGCCATCTCTCCAGCAACGAGGGGGACCTGACCCAGCAGATGGAGATCGACACCCATCAGGAGCTGATCGATCTGGGTTCCCAGCTCAATGCCTTCCTCGGCAAGCTGCGGGGCATGGTGCAAATGAGCAAGGGGATCGGTCAGCAGGTCTACCAGCAGGCGCGGGAGATGAAACATACCGCCGACACCATGCGCAGTAGTCTGGACGAGCAGAATCTGGAGCTGGAGAGCGTGGTAAGCGCCATGCATCAGATGAGCACCACGGCAGTCAGCGTGGCAGGTTATGCCGAGCAGGCGGCGCAGGAGTCGGAAGCGGCGACCCACCACATCAATACCGCCCAGCAGACCCTCAGCAATGCCCGCAACGAGATCCATACTCTGGTCGGCGATATGCATGAGGCGGACAAGGCGGTGGCGCTGGTGGCCCAGCGCAGCACCAATATCAGCCGGATCCTCGATGTGATCCGCGCCATTGCCGAGCAGACCAATCTGCTGGCCCTCAACGCCGCCATCGAAGCGGCGCGGGCAGGGGACATGGGCCGCGGCTTTGCGGTGGTGGCGGATGAGGTACGGGCGCTGGCCAACAAGACCCGTGAATCGACCGACGAGATCGGCCAGCTGATTGGTAGCCTGCAAACAGAGGTGAGCAGCAGTCAACGTCTGATGAATACCGGCATCGAGCGTTCCACCACCACGGTGCAGGGTACCGAGCAGGCGTTCGAGGCGCTCAATCGGGTGGTGGCCCAGATCCAGCAGATCCACGACCACATCAGTCAGGTGGCTACCGCCGCCGAGCAGCAGAGCGCCGTCAGTGACGATATCAACAAGAATTTGATGCGCATTGGCGATACCGCCAACGTGATTGGGCAGGAGGCCAGCTCCAGCCATCAGCTGAGCGAAGCGCTGGAGCAAGCGGCCACGGCGCTGGCCAGTCAGCTCGATCGGCTGCGTACTTGAGTGGCAGCCAGAGAGACAAAAGCCCGCGAGCGATCGCGGGCTTTTTCATCACTCGATGGCAGAGTTGCGTCAGTTGCGGGGTTCAACCAGCAGGATGTGGGAGTCGGCCCCCACCACCCTGACCTTGCTGCCCGCAGGCAGCGACTCGTCGCAACGGACTGTCCAGACCGTGTCGTCCAGATGTACCCGGCTGGTGCCCTGGGCGACATCATCCAGCAGGGTCAGCTCGCGGCCCATATAGCTCTGCATCCGCTCGTTGATGGTGCTGGCGGCATCCTGACCCGAGTTGTCGCGCTGGTGCTGCCAGCGCCACCAGGCCCAGGTGGTGAGCAGGGATTGCACCGCAAACAGCAGCAACTGCGCCTGCCAGCCAAAGGGCCAGATCAGCAGCAGTAGCCCCACTTCCAGCGCGGCGATGCCGGTCCAGAGCAAAAAGCCCACCGAGCCGAGCACCTCGATGGCCAGCAGAATGAAGCCGAGCCCCAGCCAGTGCCAGTGGGTCAGCCCCTCTAACAGGGCTGTCATGACTTGCTGCCCTTGCCATCTTTGTTGAACAGCTCGGCCATACCAGCCACCGAGCCAATCAGGCTGCCCGCTTCCAGCGGCATCATGATGATCTTGCTGTTTGGGCCTTCACCGATGCGGGCCAGTGCCTCGGTATATTTCTGGGCCACGAAGTAGTTGATGGCCTGCAGGTCTCCTTCCGCAATCGCCTGGGAAACCATATGGGTCGCCTTGGCTTCCGCCTCGGCAGCCCGCTCCCGCGCTTCGGCGGCGAGGAAGGCGGCCTGGCGCTCACCTTCGGCTTTGAGGATCTGGGACTGCTTCTCGCCTTCCGCTTTCAGGATCTTGGACTGGCGCACCCCTTCGGCCTCCAGTACCTCGGCCCGTTTTTGGCGCTCGGCCTTCATCTGGGCGTTCATCGCCTCGACCAGTGCCAGCGGCGGGCGCACATCTTTAATCTCGATGCGGGTCACCTTGATGCCCCAGGGGGCGGTGGCGGCATCCATGGTGCGCAGCAGTTTCTCGTTGATGGTGTCGCGCTGGGAGAGCATCTCGTCCAGCTCCATGGCGCCGAGCACGGTCCGCATATTGGTCATGGTGAGATTGCGGATGGCACTGGTGAGATCGTTGACCTCGTAGCCCGCTTTGCGGGCATCCACCACCTGCACAAAGCTGATGGCGTCGATGGTGACGTTGGCATTGTCGCGGGAGATCACCTCTTGTGCCGGGATGTCCAGCACCTGCTCCATCATGATGATCTTGTGGCCGACCCGATCCACGTAGGGGATCAGCAGGTTGAGACCCGGGGTCAGAGTGCGGGTGTAGCGGCCGAAGCGCTCCACCGTCCAGTTGTAGCCCTGGGGCACTATCTTGATGCCCGCGCTCAGGGTGGCGAGCACCAGGAACACAAAAATCCCTAGCACAATCAATGATTCATTCATCATTTAGCTCCTTATGAAACACAGTCCCTAGCCTATGGTCTGGCGTCAGGTACCACAAGTGACTTTGTACGCCTTTGTCATGAATTGGCTTTGCTAATTACCAAAACGCATTAAAAAGCATTTTTTATTATTTTGAGGGATAAGCTGCCCTGCCTATAGTCGCCCCATATTAGTCGTGTTCCGAGGGATGGGCCGAAATGGATTATTTACCTATGTTTGCCAAGTTGGAAGGCCGCCCGGTACTGCTGGTGGGCGGGGGCGAGGTTGCCCTGCGCAAGGCGCGCCTGCTGCTGGCGGCCGGTGCCCGGCTGACCTTGGTCTCCCCGGAGCTTGAACCGGAATTTGCGGAATTCACCGGTCGTTTTACCCATCTTGCCGAGCGCTTCACCCCGGCCCATCTGGCTGGCCAGATTTTGGTGGTGGCGGCGACCGATAACCTCGAAGTCAACGCGCTGGTTTATCAAAGTGCCAACCAGCTGGGTCTGTTCGTCAACGTGGTGGATGACCCCAAGCGCTCCAGCTTTATCTTCCCCTCGATCATCGATCGCTCGCCGCTGATGGTGGCGGTCTCCAGCGGCGGCAAGGCGCCGGTGCTGGTGCGCCTGCTGCGCGAGCGGCTGGAGAGCCTGCTGCCGCGCCATCTTGGCGGGCTGACCGAGCTCTCCGGCCGGGTCCGTGACAAGGCCAAGCGGGTGCTCTCTTCCATTTCCGATCGCCGCCGTTTCTGGGAGCGCGCCTTTGCCTCCAACACCCTCGCTAGCCTGATTGAGAAAGAGGATTGGCAAGGTGCCGAGCAGTGGCTGAGCGATGGCCTCGACCAGGCGAAAAGCGAAGTGGGCGAGGTGGTATTGGTTGGGGCGGGCCCCGGCGATCCGGGCCTCTTGACCCTCAAGGCGCTGCAACAGATTCAACAGGCCGAAGTGGTGCTCTACGACCAGCTGGTCTCCGCCGAGATCCTCGATCTGGTGCGCCGCGACGCCACTCTGGTGTCGGTCGGCAAGAAGGCGGGCGCCCACAGCGTGCCGCAGGAGGAGACCAATCGCCTGCTGGTGGAATACGCCAAGGCGGGCAATCGGGTGGTGCGACTGAAAGGGGGCGATCCCTTTATGTTTGGCCGGGGTGGCGAGGAGCTGGAAGTGCTGGCCGACGAAGGCATTCCCTTCTCGGTGGTGCCCGGCATCACGGCCGCCGCCGGGGCCACCGCCTATGCCGGCATTCCGCTCACTCACCGTGATTACGCCCAGAGCGCCGTCTTTATTACCGGCCACTGCCAGAAAGAGGGCAAGGAGCCCGACTGGCAGCAGCTCGCCGCCACCAGTCAGACTCTGGTCATCTACATGGGCCTGATGCGCTCCGAGCATATCCAGCAGCAGCTGGTGGATCACGGCCGAAGCCAAGCCACCCCCATCGCCATCATCGAGCGCGGCACCACATCCCGCCAGCGGGTGCTGACCGGCACCTTGGCTGATCTGGCCGAGCTGGCCAAACAGGCGGTGAGCCCGTCGCTTATCGTCATCGGCGAAGTGGTCGCCCTGCGCGATCGGCTGGCCTGGTTTGGAGAGCAGGGCGGCGAGCAGCAGCGCGCTAACCCGGATCTCGATGGCTGCGACCTCAAGCTGGTGCAGCTGGCCTGACCGAGAAAGAGATATTTGATGCGGCTGCCAGCGCGGCCGCGCACTGAACCACCCAGCGCCTTGAGCAGGCGCATAAGCAATGACCCGAGGACCAACATGGACCGTGAAAGATTGACGCACTTGCAGCAGCTGGAAGCCGAGAGCATCCATATCATCCGCGAGGTGGCTGCCGAATTTGAAAACCCGGTGATGATGTACTCCATCGGCAAGGACTCCTCCGTCATGCTGCATCTGGCCCGCAAGGCCTTCTATCCGGGCAAGATCCCGTTCCCCTTGCTCCACGTCGATACCGACTGGAAGTTCAAGGAGATGATCAAGTTCCGCGATGAGACCGCCAAAAAGTACGGGCTGGATCTTATCGTCCACAAGAACCCGGAGGGGCTCGCCATGGGTATCAACCCCTTTGTGCACGGCAGTGGCAAGCACACCGACATCATGAAGACCGAGGCGCTCAAGCAGGCGCTCAACAAATATGGCTTCGATGCCGCCTTCGGTGGCGCCCGTCGCGACGAGGAGAAGTCCCGCGCCAAGGAGCGGGTCTACTCCTTCCGTGACAAGTCCCACCGCTGGGATCCGAAAAACCAGCGTCCGGAGCTGTGGCGTGTCTACAACAGCCAGGTCAACAAGGGGGAGAGCATCCGGGTGTTCCCGCTCTCCAACTGGACCGAGCTGGATATCTGGCAATACATCTATCTGGAAAAGATCGACATAGTGCCGCTCTACTTCGCCGCTTACCGTCCGGTGGTGGAGCGCAACGGCATCAAGATCATGGTGGATGACGATCGTATGCCCATCGGCCCAGAAGACGAAGTGAAGCAGGAGCTGGTTCGTTTCCGCACCCTCGGTTGCTACCCGCTGACCGGGGCCATCGAATCCGATGCCACCACCTTGCCGGAAATTATTGAAGAGATGCTGCTCACCACTTCGAGCGAGCGGCAAGGGCGGCTGATTGACCACGATCAGGCCGGCTCCATGGAGCAGAAGAAGCGTCAGGGATATTTCTAAGGAGTCGTCAGCATGAACAGCCATATTCAGACCGCCATCACCGAACAGGGCATCGAAGCCTACCTGCACGCCCAGCAGCACAAGAGTCTGCTGCGTTTTCTCACCTGCGGCAGCGTGGATGACGGCAAGAGCACCCTTATCGGTCGCCTGCTGCACGACTCCCAGCAGATTTATGAAGATCAGCTCAAAGCGCTGGAGTCCGACAGCCAGAAGCTCGGCACCACCGGCGAGAAGCTGGACTTGGCGCTGCTGGTTGACGGCCTGCAAGCGGAGCGCGAGCAGGGCATCACCATCGACGTGGCCTACCGCTATTTCTCTACCGCCAAGCGCAAATTTATCATCTCGGATACCCCGGGCCACGAGCAGTACACCCGCAATATGGCCACCGGCGCCTCCACCTGCGATCTGGCCATCATTCTGATCGATGCCCGCAAAGGGGTGCTGGATCAGACCCGCCGCCACAGCTTTATTGCGAGCCTGCTCGGCATCAAGCAGTTCGTGGTGGCGGTCAACAAGATGGATCTGGTGGAGTTCAGTCAGGAGGTGTTCGAGCGCATCAGTGCCGACTACCGCGAGTTCGCCAAGAAGCTCAGCGTCGACACCATCCATATCGTGCCGGTTTCGGCGCTGGACGGTGACAACGTGGTCAACCAGAGCGACAAGCTGGCCTGGTATCAGGGCGAAACCCTGCTTGCGCTGCTGGAATCCGCCGAGGTTGAGCGCGAGCTGGAGCGTCATCCGGTGCGTCTGCCGGTGCAGTATGTGAACCGCCCCAACCTCGATTTTCGCGGCTTCGCGGGCACACTCGCCTCCGGCATCCTGCGGGTGGGCGACAAGCTGGCGGTGCTGCCGTCGGGCAAAGAGAGCACAGTGACCCGCATCGTCACCTTCGACGGGGATCTGGAGTACGCCCTGCCGGGTCAGGCCATCACGGTCACCTTCGCCGACGAGATCGATATCAGCCGCGGCGACTTGCTGGTGGATGCGGCCAAGCGGCCGCAAGTGACCCAGAATGTGCTGGCCCATATCGTCTGGATGGGGGAGGAGTCCCTGCAACCGGGCCGGGTCTACGACGTCAAACTGGCGACCAAGAAGAGTCGCGGTCAGGTGGAGGCCATCCGCCACCGCATCGAGATCAACAAGCTGGACGAACTGCCCGCCAGCGAGCTGAAGCTCAACGAGATCGGCCTGTGCGAGCTGAGCCTCACCGACCCGGTGGCGTTCGACCCGTATCAGGAGATCCGCGACACCGGCAGCTTTATCCTGATCGACCGGCTGACCAACGTCACCGTCGGCGCTGGCATGATAGTGGAAGGCTTGGCCGCCAAAGCGGTAAAAGGGCACTACAGCGAGTTCGAAATCGAGCTCAACGCCCTGGTACGCAAGCACTTCCCGCACTGGCAAGCCCTTGCCATCGGTAACGACACAAGCAAGGAGTAAGCCCATGACCTGGCAACAATTCCTGGTGCTGGGTCTGCTGGCTGCTCTCGTGGCCCTGCTGATCCAGGGCAAACTCCGCCCGGCGCTGCTCTTCTCGGGCGCCGTGCTCATCACCTACCTGAGCGGGCTGGCGGATATCAACGCCGTGGTGGCGGGCTACACCAACAGCGCCCTGCTGACGCTGGTGCTGTTGCTGCTGGTGTCGCTGGCGGTGGAGAAGACCCGCATCATGAGCTGGTTCGCCAATCTGGTGGGCACGGGTTCATTCAACAAGGTGCTGGTGAAGGTGTGGTTCTCCACCGCCTTCCTGTCCGCCTTCGTCAACAACACCGCCGTGGTGGCCTCCATGCTGGGAGCGGTCAAACGCAACCCCAACCATGCGCCGTCGCGACTGCTGCTGCCCATGTGCTTCGCGGCCACCTTTGGCGGGGTGCTGACCCTGATCGGCACCTCCACCAATCTCATCGTCAACAGCTTCCTCATCAAGATGGGGGCGCCGCCGCTCGGCATGTTCGACTTCTTTATGGTGGGGGCGGGCACCCTGCTGACCGGTCTGGTGGCCGTGCTGCTGTTTGCCCGTCACCTGCCGGAGCAGGATACCGAGATGAGCCGCGAATCCGGCTACTTTCTCGAAGCCAAGGTGGGCGCCGGTTCGCCGCTGGCGGGGCGCAGCGTCAAGGAGAATGGCCTGCGCAGCCTGAAAAGCCTCTATCTGGCGGAGATCATTCGCGGCGATCAGGTGATTTGCCCGGTGCAGCCGGAACATGAACTGCACGAAGGGGACGTGCTGCTGTTTTGCGGCGATGTGGAGAGCGTCGGCGTGTTGCAGGAGATGAAGGGGCTGGATCTCTACGGCCAGCACCGCCTCAACGGCCAGCATCTGGTGGAGGTGATCGTCAGCCACAGCTCGCGGCTGGTGGGTCAGACCATCAAGGATGCCGAATTTCGCACCCACTTCGATGCGGTGGTATTGGCGGTGCGCCGCGGCGAAACCCAGCTCACCGGCGGCCTCGGCCAGATTGAACTGCACGCCGGTGATACCCTGCTGCTGGCTCCTGGCCCCCAGTTTGCCCGCAACAAATCGCTGGGGCGGGAGTTTGTGGTGGTGAGCGGGCTGGAAGCCTCCACCCGCCTCGATGGCAAGCGTAGCGCTGCCGTGGTGCTGGGCTTTCTCGGGGTGTTGGCGCTCTCTGTGTTTGATCTGGTGCCGCTGTTCAAGGGGTTGCTGCTGATGCTGGTGGCGCTGCTGCTCACCCGCATTCTGACCCTGGACGAGATCCGCCGCCGCTTCCCGCTGGATATCTGGCTGGTGGTGGGCGGGGCGCTCGCCATCGCCGATCAGCTGGAAAAGAGCGGACTGGCCAAGCTTATCGCCGACTGGCTGATGGGGGAGTTCAACGGTGCCAGCCCCATCATCGCCTTTATCGGTATCTATCTGTTTACGCTGGTGCTGACCGAACTGATGAGCAATAATGCTGCCGCTGCGCTGGCCTTCCCCATGGGTTACCAGCTGGCGCTCAGCATGGATGTTTCGACCATGCCGTTTATTCTGGCGGTGCTGTTCGGGGCGAGCTCCAGCTTTATCCTGCCCTATGGCTACCAGACCAACCTGATGGTCTATGCCGCGGGCAACTACAAGATGCCGGACTACCTCAAGCTGGCTCTGCCGGTCTCGCTGGCCTATAGCCTCGGGGTGATTGTGATGGTGCCCCTGCTGTTTCCGTTTTAAGGCGTAAGCGCCAATCAGGGTGTGTTGGGTGAGCAATACCATGGCACCAGCACGTTGTCGGCGGATAGTCCGAGGCGGCTCCCCGTGGTGCCGGACCGTTTAAGTTTTGAGGCGTGAGCGCCAAGCAAGGAGTGTGGGATGAGCAATATCGTGTGGCACAAACATGCCGTGGACAAACAGAGCCGGGCCGAGCTTAAAGGGCAAAAACCGCTGGTGATCTGGTTTACCGGGCTCTCGGGGGCGGGCAAATCCACCCTGGCGGGGGCGCTGGAGCAGGCGCTGGCGGCACAAGGCAAGCACACCTATCTGCTGGATGGCGACAATGTGCGCCACGGCCTGTGCGGCGATCTCGGTTTCGATGATGCCGCGCGGCAGGAGAATATCCGCCGGGTCGGCGAGGTGGCAAAACTGATGGTGGATGCGGGCCTTATCGTGCTCACCGCCTTTATCTCGCCGTTTCGTGCCGAGCGGGAGCTGGTGCGCAGTCTCTTGAGCGAGGGGGAGTTTGTCGAGGTCTTTGTCGATGCGCCTCTCGCCATCTGTGAAGAGCGCGACCCCAAGGGGCTCTACAAAAAAGCGCGGGCAGGGGAAATTACGAATTTTACCGGTATCGATTCCGCCTACGAGGCCCCCGAGCAGCCGGAAATTCATCTGCTGAATGCCGGTAAAGCGGTGGAGGAGCTGGTGGAGGCGTTGCTGGCTGCGCTAAGGCTACGGGGGTTGATCGACTGAGGTTGATTGTCCATTCCGAGGATCGGTATTAGAGGGGGAGAATTCCCCCATGTTTATTTCTTTTCCAACTATCGCCCTTATCGTTCGTGGCATTTATATTTTCTTGGCGGAAATATAAATTAAATATTTGGTTGATGTGTTTATTATTGGTTTAAATATCTCTAGTTATCGTTTCAAAAGACATGATTCTCGATAATAGAATTTTAATGTCTGAGCTAGGGTAGTAGTCTAAATTAGTTTGAATGAAATTAACCATGTTGGGTATATCTGAATCAGACTTGACAAATATGTACCTTATATCTGATGGTGAGATTTTTAAACTGTAATACTCTTTTGACTTCAAGTTTTGATTCTCTAATATAGTTTTGTTTTTATAATCTATCTCGTACAACCATGGCTTGGATTTTAACTCTGTTGCCAATCCACTAATGGCATAGCGCCATTCGTTTTCTTGATAAAACTCCTTAAGTATTGATTCGCCATTGACTATCATTTCTCCCTCTATAGGCTTTATGTGAGACATTATATTGTTAATGTCACTGCCGGCATCTTGATAATATCCATTGCCTTTCAAATTGCCTAATAGGATCTTTTTTAAAGATTGGTGTTGATGTGTATCTTCATTAAGGTAAATCACTGGGGATAGTTGTTTTTTTCTAGCCCATTCTCTAGTGACGCCGATCCCATAATTACCATAGAACTTCACATGTTCATCGACACGAGAAAGTGGTATATCGCAGAAACAAACTATTGGATAAGCACTTCTTGTATTGTTTCCTGAGTACCATCGCATATCTTCAAGGCAATATCTTGGCCAGAATCCATTAGCTAAAATGTCTTTTAGGAAATCAATGTTCTTGGTGAAATGAAATAAAGTATGTGACTTTGGTTGCATAATTAACCCGTAGGGTGTATTTTCCTGAGTAAATATTATAGTTTATATTTAGATGGTGAATTGAATCAAACCGTATATTATTCGGGTCGCTAGCCCATTCTATCTTTGAAGGGGGGCATTTACTTAAATGAATGGCGTGATGTAATACTTTTATTTTAAGGTTGAGGTTACAAATGATTTATTATATTTTTGTTTGCTATGATGATTTTATATTGAGTCACATTTCATGTATGTTTTTTTGATGATGTCATCTTGATACAATTTTATTGTTGGGAACTCTTCTATATCCACGAAAGATTTTTTCAGGTCATCTTTAGATATATTTGAGATCTCTAAACCTCTGTATATTATAGAGGAGATATTTGGTTGATTGTTTTTTTCTGAGATCATGAGATTTAGTTTAACTAGGCGAGCAAGCTCTTCTTGATAAAGAAAAAATGTACGCAGATGTGTATCAATTACTTCAGCATCACCTGATTTACTTACCGATAAAATTTCATCAACTAATCTATTCAATCTGGAGCGAGAGTTGATAGTCTCATTCATAACATCTAACCAACTATCATGCGAACCTGAAAGCAAGTTCAAAAAATATAATGTTCTACTCTTGTTGTAATTAATGAAGCTAGGCCACATTATATCTTCCTTTGATATATCAAGGGCTCTATCAAACTGTTTGCATGCGGAGGTTAAATACATGACTACCTCTTCCAAAATTTGTGGTGAGAGAGTATTTGTTTTTGATTGAATACTGTTCAGACCGTCAATTGAAAGAATGTCTTTCGATCCTATAGCAAGGGATTGTCTAAGTAAGTGCATACCTTTCTTATTGTAATATAAGCCAAGGTAGTTGTGATAGATAGTTTTAGTGACTGGGTTACGAAGAATAGGTCCACGAACATGAAGAAGATCAGCGTGAATATTAAGATTGCCATCTGCAACTAAATTTTGATAAGAAACTACAGCTTTAAACAGTTTTATGGATTCAGTGATTTGAATGGAGTTTCCTTTACTAATGGAATACAGAATCTCACGCCGCTCATCTATGCTTTTTAGGATTCTGTTCATACGCTGCTTGTAACTTCCCCTGTCAGTTTCGGAAGCGTTAAAGACAGCAGGGAATATAACTATTAGATCGATCATATACTGTAATGTGTCAGCAAAGAGTACTGCTGTATGAGATTCTTTTTTTAACTTGTACTCGATAGAGTCAAATATGGTTCTATCTAAATCTTTTTCACCTTGAGACTTAAACTGACTAATTATCTCTGGCAGTGATGTGACATAGTTTTCATTATCTAGGATGTTACCATCCATCTTGCTTATATTATTTACACTGTCTATTGATGTATAGGTGCGGACAGCAATAAACAAGGCTAACAATGCAATGCAAAATCCTACAATTGATATTGTAAAATTTAGTAAATCTTTGCCTTCATTTAGATAATGAATCCATATGGCAAAACAGAAAGACAACAAAACAAGTATAAAGACCGTCGCATAAAAAATATTTGTTCTTTTCATTTACTTTCCTAACATACGGGGTTTGAGTGTATTGAATAGTTAATTTTTAAAATGAAAGCTATTTTTATGGAGTGTAAATTATTGAGTGCCATTTCGTATGTTAGGCTAAAAATCGTAGGTGGTGCTGAACGAATTGAAGCCCAACGTTTACCGCGAAATGTATCTGAAAATGTGCTTTACCGATCGGCCCGCTCCATGTTTATCCCGCTCTGCTTGGTCTGACCGTCTTCGTCTATTGGGCTTGTCTCCTGCCTGCAAAAACCACGCTACCGCCCCTGAATCCCAGCCTCCAGTTTGCTGCTTTTAACCGGCGATTTGGAACTGGCTTGGCTCATGGCTGACTCCGACAAGGGTTGCCAAGCGGATATGTTACCGAACGGGACTTAGTAGGGAATAGGGAGGTGGTAACTTTCTGAGCAGGATCAATAAATTAATAAACATCGGATGGTGATGGTGTCGCTCAACAGCAGCGGTCAATCAGCGCAGGGGAAAATCGGACGGTGAAGCGGGAGTATCGTCCTCTTGTTGGCGGGCATTAAAAAACCCTATGGACCCAAAGGCCCATAGGGTTTGTCTGCGGTGATTGTTTGTGTCGTGGTTATCTCGCTTGGCGAACCGGCACGGCGCGGGTGGTGGCCACTTCGTAGCGGCTCTGGCTTGTCGGAGCCCCTTTCTGGAACTGGCGTACCAGCCGGTCGAGATCGCTTAACTGGTTTACCAGCTGGGTGATGCCGTGCACGGCGTGCTGGCTGCCGACGCTGGAGTCATCGGCCAGGGTCTTGATGCTGAGAACGTTGCGGTTGATCTCGGCGGTGACGTGGAACTGCTCCTGCACCGCCTGGGCAATCTGGCCGCTGCCGGAGGCGACCTGCTGCAGCATATCGTTGATCTGCTGGAGAATGGTGCCGGTCGCCGAGGCTTTTTGCTGGCAGCTTTCGGAGAGTTGGCAGCCCTTCTCCATCGCCTGCTCTGCATCCCCGGCGCTGGTTTGCAGCTCGGTGATCATCTTCTGGATCTCGCTGGTCGAGGATTGGGTCTTGATGGCGAGTGTGCGGATCTCGTCAGCCACTACCGAGAAGCCGCGACCCGCTTCGCCAGCCCGGGCCGCTTCAATGGCGGCGTTGAGGGCCAGCAGGTTGGTCTGGTTGGCGATGTTGTTGATCACATCAAGGATGCCGTCGATATCGCGGCAGTGGCCGACCAGCGCACTGATCACGCTCTTGGAGGTGGTCAGCTCGCTGTTCATGCCTGCCACGGCAGCTACGGTTTCGGCCACGCTACTATTGCCGCTCTTGAACAGCACGGCCGTTTCATCAAGCAGGCTGGAGGAGTCAGTCGAGCTTTGCGACACCTCGCGAATGGATTCCGACATCTCGGTCACGGCGGTCGCTACCTGATTGGTTTCGGCCTGCTGCTGTTGCAGGTTGTCGGTGATGGATTCGGCGTTGCGCAGATCCCCCTCGGCGGCCTGCAGGATCTTGCTGCAGGTCTGCTGGGTGCGGGCCAGCACGGCGTTGAACTCTGCCTGATTCATCACCATCGAGAGTTCGATGGCGGCTATGTTGTCCACCTTGTTGGTGTAGAGCAGCTGCATCAGCGGGTTGTCAAAGCGGCTGCGGGCCATCTTGTTGAGCTTGCCGAGGCGACGGGAGAGGGCATTCAGGGTGATGGCCGCTATCGCCAGCGGCAGGGCGACCAGCGCCAGTTGCCAGTTCATGTCGTGGTTGTAGCCCAGCGCAAACATGGCGAGCAGGCTCAGCAGCAGGCAGAGGTTGATGGTCAGGGTATGGGAGAAGGTGGGCAACTTGAGCGCCAGCGGCAGCTTGTTGTTGCGAAGGTCGGCATAGACCTTCTCGGCCCGCTGTTTGATCTCCTCGCTCGGGGCGGTGCGCACCGACTGATACTCCACCACCCGGCCACTGGCATCCTTGATGGGGGTGACAAAGGCGCTGACCCAGTAGTGGTCGCCACTCTTGCAGCGATTTTTCACCGGCCCCATCCAGCTCTTGCCTTCGCGGATATGGTTCCACAGATCGGCAAAGGCCTGTTTCGGCATGTCAGGATGGCGCACCAGATTGTGGTGTTCCCCCACCAGCTCGTCGAGCGAGAAGCCTGCAATCTCGCAGAACTCATCGTTGGCGTAGGTGATGCGGCTCTCCAGATCCGTGGTGGAAATCAGGCTCTGGTGGTCTGGATAGAGACGTTCTCTTTGGGTAACCGGTTGATTGATTCTCATGGCCTTGCTCCCGAGCTGTGATGGTTGAATTTTGATTTGCATCAAGACATGTGCAAAGGGCGGGCCAGCTGGCAAAAGCTAATGATTGATGTGTTATTAGTGACGTTTTGGCAGGAAAAGATCGGTGCTGTTTGCAATATGCAACGGATCTGACGGGGTGTGCCTTTGCGGCATCTGCAATTTGCAACCTATTCTGGTCAAGCCCATGAGCTGGGAGCCAGAAGCTTGATGCGAAGGAGCCACGAACCGACGGGGCATCAGCTGCCCCGCCAGAGATCAGGGGAGAGGGTCGGGAGCGGGTGAGGAGGGGGCGCTGACGAGCTGCATCACTTCAATCTGGATACCCTGCACCAGCACGGTTTTCAGATCCTGCAGGTACTCCTCCAGCGGCGACTCTTGCAGCAGCTGGGCGAGCTCGTTGCCCACCGGGGTGAGGCGGTAGTAGAGCAGGGTGATGTTGTTCTGCTTGCACTGCAGCCGCCAGCGCTGGTTGCCGAATTCCAGCTCGACCCCATCGGCGGGCAGCGGGCCGGACTCCAGCTCCGCACGATGCAGCAGCCCCAGCTCAAACAGTTGCAGCAGGGCGTTGTAGGGCAGTCGGTATTTGCCAAGGCCGAGGCGCGTTGCCTTGGCGCGGCTCAGCAGGGTGGCCCCCTTGTGCAGCCCCAGCAGCAGTCGCTGCTCGTCGCTGCCGGTGTAGTGGCAAGTCAGTGAACAGATGCGCTGGAACAGCTGGGCCTCGCGTTGGGTCATCTCTTTGAGGGTGGCGAGCGCCCGAATGGAGAAGCGGCCCGGCGTGGCGACTTCCAGCGCGAAGATCCGCCCCCACAGCTGCTGCATCGGCACCATGCTGATATCTTCCGCCAGTTGCAGGAAGCGGGTCAGCCAGTCGCTGTCCATCTCGCCGCCAGCCGCGGTCTCTTCGCAGTGGCGGGAGGCCATCACCATGATGGCTTCCAGATTGCGCTGGCGAGCGGCCTGATCCGCCAGATGGCGAAAGGTGGCTCGCTGTTCGAAGGTGCTGTCGCTGTTGCGGGTGAGCATGCCGTCGATGCCGCGACTGCGGGCCAGACGCAGGGTCTGCTCCTGGCTGCTCAGGATCGAACTCTCTTTTTTCGGGGGGGGGGAGGTCTGCCATGCTGACTCCATTCGCACAGGTTCTGGAGCTGAATGTTACTCCAACCGGGATGCCAAGATAACAAAGCGGCCTCCGTGGAGGCCGCTTTTTTTGCAACGGGAGGATTACTCCTCGTAGACGCTCACCTCGACCGCTTCCATCGAATAGGAGGCGGTGGCCATCTCGTGGCTGGAGCTGACCGTG
Source organism: Aeromonas sp. 97A (assembly GCF_051919185.1). NCBI lineage: Bacteria > Pseudomonadati > Pseudomonadota > Gammaproteobacteria > Aeromonadales > Aeromonadaceae > Aeromonas > Aeromonas sp. 97A. Next base: position 4,468,664 of record NZ_JBQBFF010000001.1, read on the forward strand.
CGCATCTTGCCCTTCACCCAGATGGCATCCCACAGGTCATCCACCGGCGCACCCTTGGGGTAGCTCACATAGATCACCTGATTGGTCGGGGGCGGCGGCACATGGATGCAGGCGCCGAAGTAGGGCACCAGCAGGAAGGCGGTGATCTTCTTGGCATCCCCTTCCAGCGGCACCACGAAGCCCGGAATGCGCACATCCTGGTTGTCCAGCTTCTTGTTTACCCCGCCCACCGGTTGCGGCACCGACATGGGATCTTCGTGATTGACCTGGGGCGGTGGCAGCAGTTTTTCCCCTTCCGGGATGAGCACATCCCAGTCGATGGTCTTGTAATCGGCGGCCAGGGCGGGCAGCACCAGCAGGCTGGCGAGCAGCGCCACAATTTTCCACTTCATCATCTGTCCTTCTGTTTCGATTTTTGGGCGTCTCGCTAGACGCGAATGCTCATGCCATCGCTCAGGCTGTAGCGGTAAGCGCGGGCAGCAGGGAGCAGGCCGATCACCATGCCTGCCAGCCACACTACCCCCAGTAACTGCCACTCATAGGCGCTCGGCAGCCCCAGACTCAGTTGCAGGCCATAGTGGCTGAGCAGCCAGGGCGAGGCAAGCCCCTGCCCCAGATAGAGCACGGCGACCCCGAGAGCGATGCCGACCGTGGTCAGCGCCATGGCCTCCAGCGCCAGCAGCAGGAACAGGTGGGCGGGGCCGGCACCGAGGGATCGCAAAATGGCGAGCTCCCGGCGCCGCTCGTTAAGCCCTGCCAGCAGGGTAGTCAGCATGCCGATCAGGCCCGCGACTACCACGAAACCGGCGATGACCGACAGGGCGGTTTCCGCCACGCTCATCAGGCTCCACAGCTCCTGCAGGGCGGCCCCCGGCAGGATCGCCATCAGCGGCTCTTTGGGATAGGTGTTGACGCTGCGTTGCAGCTGGAACGCCAGGATCCGGTTGCTCAAGCCCACCATAAAGGCGGTGATGGTTTTCGGGGTGAGATCCTGCGCCAGCGCTTGCTCCGGCGTCACGTTCTTGCTGTGGCGACCGGTATCCCAACCGAGATGGATCGCCTCGATCCCCGCCAGCGGCACATGGATGGTGCGATCGATGGGCGTACCGGTCGGCGCCAGAATGCCCACCACCTTGAATGGCAGATTGTCGTGCTGGCTGAACGAGGTGTTGCCAGCGCCGTGGGCGATGACGATGGATTGATCAAGGTGATAGCCGAGCTTCTCGGCCACCTGGGCGCCGAGCACAGCTTCAAACGGCGTCTCGAACGGTCGCCCTTCCCGCAGTTGCAGCGACTGTTGCTGACCGTACTTCAGGTGGGTGAAGTAGTCGCCATTGGTGCCGAGCACCCGAAATCCCTTGTGGGAGTCACCAAGGGAGAGCGGGATGGTCCAGGCGACGCCCGGTTTCTGCTTGATGGCCTGATAGGAGTCCCACCCCACGTTGTTGGTGGGGTTGCCGATGCGAAACACCGAGTAGAGCAGCAGATTCACCTGACCGGAGCGGGCGCCGACGATGAGATCGGTTCCCGAGACGGTGTTGGAGAAGCTTTCACGGGCCTGGGTGCGCACCCGCTCCACCCCGAGCAGCAGGGTGACGCTGATGGCGACGGCCAGCAGGGTGAGCCCGGCGGTGAGGCGGCGGGCCCAGAGACTTTGCAGGGCGAGCTTTAGCACGTGACCCTCCGGTTGAGCTGTTGCAGGTTTTCGACCCGCGGGAACAGGGGTTCGAGATAAGGGTCGTGACTGACGAAGATCAGAGTCGAGCCCTGCTTGTCGCACTCCTCGAACAACAGCTTGATAAAGGCGGCCCGGTTGTCGGTGTCGAGGGCCGAGGTGGGCTCGTCGGCGATCACCAGTGGCGGCGAGCCGATCAGCGCCCGTGCGGCTGCAACCCGCTGCTGCTGGCCGATGCTAAGGGCATGGACGGGGCGATGCAGTGCGTCATCCGGCAGTTGCAGCTCCGCCAGCAGACGGCGCGCCTCCTGCTCCGGACTCCCTTGCAGGCGGGCCCGTTTGGCGGGCGAGAAGGTGAGGGCCGCGGTCACGTTGTCCTGCACCGAGAGAAAGGGCAGCAGATTGAACTGCTGGAAGATATAACCCAGATTGGCCGCCCGGAAGTGGTCACGGGCACGGCCAGAGAGCCGGGCCAATGGTTGGCCCAGCACCTCCAGGGTGCCGTGGTTGGCGGTCTGGATCCCGGCCAGCAACCCGAGCAGGGTCGACTTGCCGGAGCCCGACGGGCCCTTGATAAAGACCCGCTCACCCTCGCGGATGGTGAGGGCGGGCAGATCGAGTACAGCGTCGCCACCTGGCCAGGCAAAGGCCAGATCGCGGATCTCAACCACGGCTTTTTTCATGGCGTTACCAGCTCAGCTTGTTGGCGGACGGGGTCAGCTCGCCAGCGGTCTGGCCGGTAGGCAGAATGCCCTGCACGCTCAACTTCTCAAGGCTCGGATAGACGCTGAACAGGGTCGCCTCAAGGCCGGTCAGTTTGGCCGGCGTGGCGCAGGTGTAGGTATACATGGCGCCCATATCGGCGTGACCCGCTTCGTCATGATCATGGTGGTCTTCATGTTTGTCGCTGGCAGCCTTGTCATGGTCATGGTCATGGTCGTGATCATGCTCTTCTTTGGCGGCTTGCAACTCCTGCTGGGTCAGTTTGCAGCCAGCGGCCGGGTCGAAGCGGAACAGAGCGTCAGGCTGCTGGAGGCGGGCGACCGCCTTGGCATACTGTGCCTTCTCTTCATCGCTCTTGGCGGCGTGCTCGAAGCCCACCAGATCGGCAGCAGGGGCCTGCAGTTCGATCATCAGCTGGTCGCCATCGACTACCAGATTGAGGTGGCCGTGGCCATGCTCGTGGGCGCCGTGGCTGTGGCTCTCGTGTTCGTCGTGATTTGCGTGTGCGCCAAAGGCCGCTGCGGCCAGCAACAGAGTAACTGCTTTCATCTTTAATCCTTTTCAAAACAAATAGCGAAATTAAACAAAGGGATAGAGAAAAGCAGAGGCTGGCGGCGCACGGATGGCATAGCTGTGAAGCGTGGCGGTATCTGCCGAGCGTTGCATGGTTGCAACTGCGGGCAGAACAGAGGTCGAACCGGGGAAACAATAGGGGGTGGCGGTGATGACCTGCTTGCCATCCAGATGGAGGGCGCAAACCAGGCAGTGATGGTCGTCGTGGCCGGGCAGGGCGGATTCAAACTGGTGCCGGGCAAGGGCAGGCTGCAGCCATAACCAGCCCAGCAGCAAGATCCAGATTTTCAGCTTGATACGACCCATAGACCCTTATGGAAAGGGCGCCATCAGCGCCCTTTCTCTCTGACTTAGAGATGGGACTTGATGAGCCCCATCACGGTAGCAATGTTGTTGGCATCGAGCTGGCCATCTTTGGCAAACAGCACCTTGCCCTCTTTATCCAGCAGAATGATCGCCGAGCTTTCCGGCGTCAGATCCCAGGCGTTGCGCGCCATGCCCTTGGCATCCAGCACCATGGCGGACCAGGGGAACTCTTTCTTGCTGTCCTCGGCACTGCTCTTCACGAAGCCGGAGGTGCCCCAGATGGCGTCATTGCTGTTGATGACGGTAACGGTCTGGTACTTGTCTTGCGGCAACTTGGCGGCCTTGATCGCCTCGATCATCGGGGCGTTCAGCTCCTTGGCACTGGAGCGACCGGCAATATGCTGGATCAGGAACACCTTGCCGGTGAGCGAGGTGCTCTGCCACGGCTGGTAGCCGATCTCCTTGCCATTCAGTACCAGCTCACCCTTGTCGCTGACATTGACCAGCGGAACCGGGTTGCCATCCTTGAAGTTGTGAGCAAAGACCAGAGATGGCAGCAGCGCCAAAGTAAGTACGAGATGTTTCATCCTGATGACACTCCATTTGTTATGTTATAACGAGTTTCGGATTGAGGGAATGGGCGAGCTTCATCCTAAACTGATCGGATCTGTTTAAAAAGTGTTAAATAAGATCGCAATTCAGAAGCGTCGGCGCCCCGCCAGTCAGGTGGTTGGCTGGCAAGGGCGGCTAGGATGGCATGACATCAATAAAAATCAATGAATTGGCTGCTGGTCTGAGCTGTCTGCGTCAGTAGAGCGACTCGCTGATGAGGGGGATCTTGGCCATGGTCATCTGCTGGGCCAGCAGGGACGAGCCGGTCAGCAGCACATGGCGCTGATTGTTGATCACCACCACATCACCGGGTACGCCACTGTCTGCCGTAATGGCCAGCCAGGCAGGGGAGACGCTGCCGATGCTGATATCCGGATAGATGATGCTGAGCACATATTGCGGCGCCAGCTCCGCCAGCAGGCTGGCCATCAACAGCGCCTTCTCGTCGCTGTCGGCCTTGTTATCCTGCAGTGCCTGCAGCGGCGGCGCGAAGTGATCCAGCTGCTCTGGCTGGGTGGGGATGGCGTTCAGCCACTCCTGCAGCAGGCTGACGCTGGTGGCGAGATCCTTGGCCGCAAATTGCTGCGCCAGCGGCTTGAGATGCCCCTTGAAGTGGTAGAAGAGCTGGGAGTAATCGGGTCGCACGCAAGGCAGTTTGCGATTGGCCGGATGGACGCAGGGGATCACCCTCATCTGGTAGAAGGCATCCTCCTGATACTGCTGGTAGGCTTGCCAGAACAGCATCGACTCCATGCTGTCGTCCCGCAGGGTGAAGGCCTGCTCCAGATTGCGAAATTTGGTAGCGGTCTCCGAGCTGCTCTGGTTGATCAGGTTGATGCTGTTGTAGAGCCGTGGGCTGATATAGGCGTAAAGGGTCTCCAGCGGATTGGTGAGAGAGGCCTTCAGCAGGCTCATCTCGTGGCGACTGGCGGCCATCACCTGATCGTCGGTGGTCAGCTGGAAGTGCTTGCGCTGGCCATCGGTGGATTGCCACTGCCAGCTCATGTTGATCTCGCTGGCGTTGCTTGTGGCGCCAAGGGTGGTGCTGAGAGTGAGGCTGAGCAACAGCGCGGGGGTCAGCTTCATGGTGGTGCTTCCTGCCGTGGACGATAATTAACAACTAGGTGAGCCGGCACCACTTTGGTGATGTTTCGTTTTGTGATCTGGATAACAGATTGATGTGACTTTTAATTTAATTGTGAAATTAAGTCACTCTGGAGGGGTTATGAAGCCTTGGATCATAGTGCTGTTTGGGCTGCTCAGCCTGCCAGCCATGGCGGGTCAGGTGATCGTAAACAAGGGGATGTCCGTTGCGGATACCTTTGCTCTTCGTGACCAGCTGGCGCGCGAACACGAATGGCAGGAGTGGCTGCGCTACCAGCAGGCCATCAAGTGGTTGGAGGTATTACCGGTCAACTGCGAGCTGATGAGCCAGCCGGGCGGCGGCTATCGCTGTGGCGGTGATTACTATCGTCCCTACCAGAAAGATGGTCGTGAAATATACATTCAGGGCAATCCTACCGGAGATGCAGCCGGTCAGCTGCCGCAAATACCAACAAAAAAGGCGCCATAAGGCGCCTTTTTTACAAGCGAAGTGACGCTTACTTGGCAGCGTAACGCTCGGCAGAGGTCTTGATCTCGGCTTCGGCAGCGGCCTTGTCGCCCCAACCTTCCACCTTGACCCATTTGCCCGCTTCCAGCTCTTTGTAGCGCTCGAAGAAGTGCTGGATCTGGGCTTTCAGCAGTTCCGGCAGATCGTTCACATCCTGGATATGGTCGTACTGCTTGGTCAGCTTGGAGTGTGGTACTGCAACGATCTTGGCATCTTCGCCAGATTCGTCGGTCATCTTCAGCACGCCAACCGGGCGGCAGCGAATGACGGAACCGGCCAGCAGCGGGTAGGGGGTCGGAACCAGTACGTCGACGGGGTCACCATCCAGAGAGAGGGTCGCGTTCACGTAGCCGTAGTTGCACGGATAGAACATCGGGGTAGACATGAAGCGATCGACGAAAATAGCACCGCTGTCCTTGTCGACTTCGTATTTGATCGGGTCGGCATTCTGCGGGATTTCGATGATGACATAGATATCGTCGGGCAGGCTCTTGCCGGCCGGTACCAGGTTCAGGCTCATGATAATTCCTTCGTTGTTAGTATCAGGTTTGCAGGCCGATATTATAGCGATGTGATGTTAAATGACCATATTTCAGCGGATATCGCTAACAAAGAAGGGGGATGTTTCCGCTTTGCGGCACTTTGATGTGTGCGGGATGCAACAAAACGGCTGTTTTGATGCCCTGCCGCTGACCTTGGTCACCGGCAGGGCATGTGGAGTTGCGAGCAAAGGGGGTCAGAGCGAGTAGGGGAGTCTCGATTCGTTGACCAGTCGCGACAGGGCTGTTACGACATGAGGGTCAAACTGGGTGCCGGAGCGGGACTGGATATACTCCATGGTCTGCGCCAGCGTCCAGGGCTCCTTGTAGGGGCGCTTGCTGAGCAGGGCATCGAATACATCGACTACCGCCACAATCCGCGCCGACAGCGGGATCTGCTGACCAGCCAACTGCTGCGGGTAGCCCTTGCCATCGAAGTGCTCATGGTGGCCCCGAGCGATTTCGGCGCCGAGAGAGAGGTAGCTGGTTCCCTCCACCATTTCGCCCGCCTTGTGCAGGATATTGGCGCCGATACCTGCGTGCTGCTCCATGATGGCCCGCTCCTCCGGGTCGAAACGGCCGGGCTTGTGCAGGATATGATCCGGGGTGCCCACCTTGCCCACATCGTGCAGGATGGAGGCCATGCCGATCATCTCGACAAACTCCGGGGTCAGCTGCTCGGGATAGGCCGACATCTGCCTCAACTCTGCCACGATGGCATCGGAGAGTTTCTGCACCCGCAAGACATGCTCGCCGGTATCGGAGTCGCGAAACTCCGCCAGCGCCGCCAGCGCCACCACGGTGGCCTCCTGCGCGCGCAGCAACTGGTTGTAGAGATAGAGGTTGTCGTAGGCCGCCGAGATGCGCTGACAGAAGACATCCAGCAGATCGCATTCGAGGGGATCGAGGGGCTGGGTCGGGGTAAAACTCAGCACGAACTCGCGACCATTCTGGGCGGCGATATAGAGGGAGTCCTGCGGGTGTTCAAAGCGGTTGCTGCGCGCCGCCAGTGCCTTCAGAACCGAGTCATTGAGGGTGGGAAAGTCGGTGATCTTGCCATCATCCAGCAGAGTCTCGTAGTCGCCGGTGGCGGCGAGGATCTCCAGCCCCTGTTCGCCGGGACGGCGCTCGGCGCAGATAGCCCCTTCGGTGCCCACATCGAGAATGGCGCTGATCTGTTTCAGCACGCCGGAGGCAAACTCCTTGAGTGAATGAAGATGGTAGAGATCTCCCGCCCCTTCCAGAATTTTGCCGAGCCCCTGCCGGCTCTTGTCGATGGCACTGAGAGTTTCGTATGAACGAAGGGATGCGATGACGGTGGTGTACAGCTTTTGTACCGTCAGTTCGGTCTTGGTCTTGTAGTCATTGATGTCGTAATCGAGGATCACCCGCTGCTCGGGGGCCTGACCGGGCTGGCCGGTACGCAGCACGATCCGCACCAGCGAGTTGTGCATTTCGTTGCGGATCCGGTGTACCAGCCGCAGACCTGCATCTTCGGTCTCCATCACCACATCGAGCAGGATCAGCGCAATCCTGGGATTGGCCTCCAGCATGCGGCCAGCTTCGGCGCCGCTGTAGGCATTGAGCAGCTCCAGTGGACGGGATTTGTAGTGAATGTTGGAGAGGGCCAGGCGGGTGGCATGATGGATATCCGGCTCATCATCCACGATCAGCACTTGCCATGGGTTGAGTGCCTTGGGGACCACGACCTCCTCATCATCGAGTTCGATGATGTCGTCGTCCAGCAAGATATCGTCCTTGTCTTGGGCACTGCTCATATCGGTTACGCCTCCGGCGCTCAATGAGTATGTGAACAGTATGCACGATCACATCCTCTCGGATCATCAGGATAAGTAGATATCGTGAGCTGGCTCCGCCTCTTTATCGCTACTCGAAAGGTTCCAGATACCCCTGGATCGACTTCTTCAACCAGGCCAACACCTTGCCGTGATAGGCGTTTTCCGCCAGATAGACCCCGTAATCCCGCCACTGCAGGCTGAACTTGTGTTTCAGGGTCAGCAGGGAGCCTTGTCGCAACTGGCTCTGGATCAGTGGCGAGGGGAGCACTGCCCAGCCCAGCCCATCCAGCACCGCATTGCGCATCAACTCGAAGCTGGAGAGGCCGATATGCATGCCCCCCACAGGTAGCAGGCTTTTTACCGAAAATTCATCTACATACGAGAGGGTGACCTGGGTGTGATCGGTCAGATCCTGCTGTTTGACCCGCTTCAGTCCGGCCAGCGGATGGCTGGGTGCCACCACCATCAGGGTGCGGATCGGGTTGAGCACGTCGATATTGAGGCCGCTGCGCTCCTGATCTTCGGTAATAAGGCCAAAGGCGGCATCGACGAACCCCTCTTCCACCAGCGCCGGCAGTTCGGGTGGGGAGGCGAGCACCAGCGAGATACTGGTACCTGGAAACTGATTGTGCAGGCTGGCCAGCATCTCGCGCCACACCGGCTCGGGAATCGCGTCATCGCGGGCAACCCGCAGCGCCACTTCGGCCCCCGAGGCGTAATGTTTGCACTTCTGCTGCAGGCTATTGGCTGCCTGCAGCAGGCGAGTGCAATCATCAAGCACCAGCTCGCCGATCTCGGTCAGACGACTCTGATTGGCACCTCGTTCAAAAAGTTCGACGCCAAGCTCAACTTCCAGCGCCGCGATGGAGGTGCTGACGGCGCTGCGGCTTTTGCCGAGACGACGGGCGGTATTGGCAATAGAGCCGCTATTGGCTGACTCTACAAAGAGTTCTATCTGATATAGCTTCATGTTTTACAGGCTGTGGCGGAGTTTTTCACCATCACCTTAGCGTGCCGAACCAAGGCAAGGCAAACCTGTGGCGTCGGAATAATCGACGCTGAGCGATTGTCGCGAGTTGCTTCTCCCCGTTTACCATCTCTCCCGTCGAAGCAACAAAGGCATCTTATATGTTATTGAGTCGTATGTTTCTGGCCCGGCTGTTTTTGACCGGCGCCATCGTGACCGAGGTCGCCGGTACCTCCAGCATGGCCATGATCCCCGAGCAGGGGGCTGGCTGGATGAATTACATCCCGATGTGGCTGTTGATCGGTTTCTCGTACTGGTTGCTGGCGAAAGCCGCCAAAACAATCTCCATTGGTATTGCGTTTGCGCTCTGGGAGGGGCTCGGGATCACCTTGATCACCATAGTGTCGGTCATGTTCCTTGGTTACGATGTGACCGTTCAGGAGCTGATTGGCCTGGCTCTCGCGATAGTGGGGATTGTTATGGTGACCATGGGGGAGACCCATGATGAGCCCGCAGACAAGTCAGTAGAAGCGGAGGCCACAGCATGAGTCCGTTTGTGATTGTACTGGGTGCCGCACTGATCGATATCGGCGCCAACATGGCTATCAACCGCTCCAAAGGTTTTCGTTACAAGGGGTGGGGATTCCTGGGGATCATGCTGGTACTCGGCGCCTTTACCCTGCTCTCGGAAGCGGTAAGTGGTGGCCAGATTGACCTGGCTGTTGCCTACGCCACCTGGGGGGCTATCGGCATCGTCGGTACGGCGCTGGGCGGTTTGCTCTTCTTCGGTGAGCGGCTCAAGCCCATCGGCTGGGCTGGCATGATGGTGATGGCGCTGGCTGTCGTTATGCTGACTACCGCCTGATAACTTGAAGCAATAAGAAAAGCCGCCCGGTTGCAACCGGGCGGCTTTTGTTTGGCTGATTGCTTGGTCGATGCAGGCTCAGCGCGGCGCTTCGTAGAGCTCCAGCGGCAGGCCGTCGGGGTCGGCGAAGAAGGTAAAGCGCTTGCCGGTCAGCTCGTCCACCCGCACCGGCTCTACCTCGACCCGATGGGCCAGCAGGTGGGCGATGACCCGGTCAAGGTCGCTGACCCGAAAGGCGAGATGGCGCAGGCCGCACGCCTCGGGGCGGGAGGGGCGCTCGGGAGGCGAGGGGAAGCTGAACAGCTCCAGCTGGCTGCCGTCCGGCAGGGCCAGATCCAGTTTCCACGACTGGCGCGCTTCGCGCAGGGTCTCGGCGATGATGGGCAGCCCCAGCACCTCGTGGTAGAAGTGGCGCGAGCGTGGGTAATCGCTGGCGATGATGGCCACATGGTGGATGGCGTCAAACAGCGGAAAGGTCATGGTGTTTCCTTGTCAGCAGCATAGTGAACGGGCAGCCTGCGCTGCCCGTGTCGTAGATCTAGTTGAAGAAACCGCCGAACCAGTCATCCAGCGCACTGCGCGGCGTCGCGCTGCTGGCGCAGCCAGCCGGGGAGCCCATGGTGGATGCCTTGGCCGGCACCTGCAGGCTGCCCGGGCAGTCGCTGGCGACGCGGGTGCCGCTGGCGCGGGAGAAGTTGGCCCAGGTGACCCCTTCCGGCATCTTCAGTCCCAGACTGTTGACGCCGCGCTGGCTCATGTAGCCGCTAAAGAGCTGCAGAGCACCACTGGCACCGGTCAAGCCCGCCGGGGTGTTGTCGTCGCGACCGACCCAGATACTGACCAGCTCGTTGTTGTCCATCCCGGCAAACCAGGAGTCGCGCAGCTCGTTGGTGGTGCCTGTCTTGGCCGCCATGGTGGCGCCCGGGAACTTGGCACTGAGCGCGCGGGCCGTACCCTGACTCACCGTCTTGGTCATGGCGAACAGGGTCAGCCAGCTTGCTTGCTGGTCGGTGACTCGCTTGGCGGTCTGATCATGCTGATAGAGCAGGCTGCCATCCCCGTTCACCACGGCGCGAATGGCCGATAGCGGCTGGGTCAGCCCCTGATTGGCGATGGGCAGATACATCTGGTTCACCTCCAGCGGGGAGAGGGCCACCGCCCCCAGCACCAGCGACGGATAGGGCTGGATCTCCTGCTGGACTCCCAGCTTGTGTAGGGTATCGACCACCTTCTCCAGCCCCACCTGCAGACCCAGATTGACTGTCGGCACGTTGAGTGAGCTGGCCAGCGCATCCATTAGCGGCACGCTCTGGCGGAACTTGCGATCGTAGTTTTGCGGTGTCCAGACCTGGCCATCCTGACCGCGAATACGGATCGGCTGATCTTTGAGTGGGGTCGCGAGCGTCAGGCCGTTGGAGAGACCGGTGAGGTAGACCGCCGGTTTCACTAGCGAGCCGATCTGGCGGCGGGCATCCAGCGCCCGGTTGAACCCTGCGTAGCGGGGATCGCGGCCACCCACCAGTGCGACTACTTCGCCCTTGTGCCAGTCGGAGACCACCATGGCCGCCTCCAGCTTCTTCTTGCCGCGCAGTTTCTCGATATCGGCGAGGCCCGATTCGACCGCCCGCTCGGCCGCGTGCTGGGCGATGGGGTCGAGGCTGGTGAAGATCTTGAGGCCGGACTGCTTGAGCAGATCGGCGCCGAAGCGGCTCTGGATCTCTCGCTTGAGCAGTCCCATAAAGGCCGGGGTGCGACCATAGCTCATCTGGCCACGGGCGATGATGCCGAGGGGTTGGCGGCTGGCCAGCTCATATTCGGCCTGGGTCAGGCTGCCGTGATCCATCAGCAGCTTCAGTACCAGATCCCGGCGAGTCTTGGCCCGCTCCGGGAAGCGCCATGGGTCGTAATAGGAGGGGCCTTTCACCAGACCGACCAGCAGGGCCACCTGATCGATATCCAGCTCGTTGACCGGAATGCCGAAGTAGAAGTAGGAGGCGAGGCCGAAACCATAGACCCCTTGCGAGAAGTTCTGCCCCAGATAGACCTCGTTGAGGTAGGACTCGAGGATCTCGTCCTTGCTGTAGCGATAGTCGATCAGCACAGCCATGTAGGCTTCCTGCAGTTTTCGCCACAGGCTGCGCTCACGGGTCAGGAAGAAGTTCTTGGCCAGCTGCTGGGTCAGGGTACTGCCCCCCTGCACGGTGCGACCCGCGATCAGGTTGGCGAACATGGCGCGCATGATGGCCACCGGCGAGACGCCGCCATGCTGGTAGAAGTCGCGATCTTCGGTGGTGAGCAGGGTCACCAGCAGGCTGTCGGGTACTTCGGCGATGCGCACCAGCAGGCGATCTTCCCGATCTTCGGTGTTGAGGCGATCGAGCAGCACCGGGTCCATCTGGGCGTAACCGAGCTGGCGCTGGTTCTCCAGCGACTGGATCCCCTCAAGGCGCGGGCCGTTGAAGGTGAGGCGCAGGCCGCGGGCTCCATCGGCGCCATCATAGAACTCGAACGGACGGCGAATAAGCTCGATGCGGTTGCCGTTGATGGTGTATTCACCCGGCGTGTGAGGCTGGCGCACCTGTTTGTAGCTCAACATGTTGAGCTCGCGCAGCATCTGGTCCCGCGACAGGCGCTGGCTGGGGTAGAGCTCCAGCGGACGGCTGTAGACCATCACCGGCAGCTGCCACTTCTCGCCATCGAAGCGCTCGCGCACCTTGGTATCGAGGTAGATGCCAAACACCACCATAAAGGCCGCCACCACCAGAGAGAGCTTGAAGCCAAGCCAGAACAGCTTGCGCCAGATGGTGCGTTTGGGCGCTGCCTTCTTGGGGGCACGCTTGCGTCGTTGGGTTGCCATAAATCCTCTTTGCTTTCCTTTCTACTTGTTATGTCGCATTCGCGAACGTCCGAGCGGGATTAACCCATCGAACCTAGATGCCCATCTTCTTTTTGGTGACTTTGGTCGGCATTGCCTCCAGCGGATTATCCGGCCAGTAGTGGCGGGGATAGCGCCCCTTCATCTCTTTCTTCACCTGCTCGTAGGATCCTGCCCAAAAGGCGGCCAGATCGGCGGTGATCTGCAGCGGTCGCTGGGCGGGGGAGAGCAGCTCCACCACCAGCGGTACCCGGCCATCGGCCACGCAAGGGGTTGAACCTTGCCCGAACATCTCCTGAATGCGCACCGGGATTACCGGTGCCTGCCCCGGTTGATAGCGGATCCGCACCCGGCTGCCGGTGGGCGCCGCAAAGTGGCTCGGCAGTGCCTCGTCCAGCCGTTTGGGCAACGGCCAGGGCAGGGATTGGCGCAGCACGTCGCCGAGGTTGAGCTTTTTCAACTGCTCCAGCCGGGTCATGCCGCTCACCGCTGGCAGCAGCCACTGTTCCAGCGTGGCCAGCAGGCTCTCGTCATCCATCGCGGGCCACCCCTCATCGGGCAGCCAGTCGCGGGCGCAGCGCAGGCGGGCCAGCAGCCCTTCGCTGCTCTCGTCCCAAGGCAGCACATGCAGCCCCTTGCGGCGAATGCCTTGCAGCAGGCAGCGCCCTTTCTGCTCGTCAGAGAGTTCGGTCAGCGGTCGCTGGTTCAGCACCAGCTCGCCGATCACCTGCTGGCGTTCGGCTCGCACCCGCTCCTCGCGCTCATCCCAGTCGAACCACTGCCGTTCGCTCACCAGTTCCGGCAGCAGGCGCACCAGCTCGTCCAGCTCGACCGGTTCGGCGATAAAAATGCGGCTGCCGCGATCGTTCTGCCCCATCTCGATGGCGATGAGGGCCGCTTGTCCCTGACAGGGATGACCTTCTACCAGATCGCAGCTCACCCCACCACTGAGTTGATAGCGACTGCCGCTGCGCAGTTTGCCGATGCGATCCGGCCAGGCGAGGGCACAGAGCAGCCCCAGCCACTGACCCTGCGCACTGGCTGGGCGCACGCCAAGCCGTTCAAACCAGCGGGTCGCCCCCTGACGCAGGGCGCTTTGACGGCGGTGGAACAACACAGATAGGCGCTCCGATCCTCGCAGATCTTCTTCCTGCAACGCCACCAGATAAGCGGCATCGGCGACAATCCCTGTCAGACCTTCAGCTTCCAGCTCGCGGGCGCGCAGCAGCATGCGGGCGAGACGAGGGTGGGTACCGAAGGCGGCCATGGCACGGCCAGCGGGAGTGAGTTGTTGCTCACCCTCCGGCTTCATGGCGCCAAGGGCAACCAGCAGCCGCTGGGCGCAGGCCACCGCAGCGGCGGGGGGCATGTCCAGCAGCGGCAGATCTTCCACCTTGGCCCCCCACTGGGCGGCATCCAGCAGCAGACCGGTCAGCTCCTGAGTGAGAATATCTGGCGGGCTCTGCTCGGCGAGCCGCTCCTGCACCTCGCTGCTCCAGAGCCGGTAGCAGATACCGGGGCCGAGGCGACCGGCGCGACCTGCCCGCTGGGTGGCGGAGGATTTGGCTATCTGGCGTGTCTCCAGTCGGGTGACACCGCTTTTCAGATCAAAGGAAGCCCGTCGTTCCAGCCCGCAGTCGATAACGACAGAGACGCCTTCGATGGTGAGCGAGGTCTCCGCCACATTGGTGGTAAGCACCAGCTTACGGCGGCCGGCAGGCGCCGGTTCGATGGCTGCCTGCTGCGCCGCCATGTCGAGGCGGCCGTAGAGGGGGGCGAGGGTCACGTCGTCCGGCAGTTTGTCTGCCAAGCATTGTGCCAGCCGCTCGATCTCACCCTGTCCCGGCAGAAAGACCAGCAGGCTGCCATCTTGCTCGGCCAGTGCTTCGAGTACCACGGCGCCGACCTGCGGCTCCAGCCACTGCTGGCGGTTGGCTGGGCGGTAGTGGTAGTCGATGGGGAAACCGCGCCCTTCCGAGCGAACCACAGGGGCATCCGGCAACAAGGTCTCGAGTGCCATGCCATCCAGGGTAGCGGACATCACCAGGAGCTTGAGGTCATCGCGTAATCCCTGCTGGCTCTCGATGGCGAAGGCCAATGCGGTATCGGCGTGCAGGCTGCGTTCGTGGAACTCATCGAAGATGACCAGCGAGATGCCAGTCAGCTCCGGGTCTTGCTGCAACATCCGGGTCAGTACCCCTTCGGTGACGATCTCGAGCCGGGTTGCTGCGCTGGTGCGGCTCTCGCCACGCACTCGCAGGCCGATGCGCTCGCCCACCTTCTCCCCCAGTTGGCGCGCCAGAAAAGTGGCGATATTGCGCGCCGCAAGGCGCCGTGGCTCCAGCATGATGATGCGGCCGGGCAGCCGGTTCTGACGCACCAGCTCCAGCGGCAGCAGGGTCGATTTGCCCGCGCCGGGTGGCGCCTGCAGGATCACGCTGGTGTGGCTGTCGAGGGCGGCAAAGAGTTCGGGCAATACCGAAACGATGGGGAGCTGGGACAAAGCGATGAGCACCTTCTGTGGCAACCGGTAAAACGGCGCCTATTCTGCCACAGCCGCCCGCGCCACCGTGAGTGGATGTGCGGATATGGCCACTCGGGCGGGAGGCTGGCGAGACATGGCCGGATAGCTGCCATAGAATGGGCCCATCCAATGAGCGTGAAAAAGGCATTATCACCACATGGCCAAACTCTTCTTTGCCCTGCCCGTCAAGGCGCTCGCCCCCGAGCTCATCGCCTGGCGCGATCAGCTGCCCTGGCCCGGTCAGCCGGTGCCGCAAGCCAACCTCCACCTGACCCTCGCCTTTCTGGGTGAGGCAGACGAGTTGACCACCCGCCGCCTGATCGCCGCCGTAGAGCGCCAGCACTGTCCGCCGCTCTCCATCAGGCTGGATGAGACCGGCTGGTTCAGCCGAGCCAAGGCTGCCTGGATTGGCCCGAAGGAGTGGCCCAACGAGCTGACCGTGCTGGCAAAGGCGCTGCGCCGCCACGGTGAGAAGCTGCGCCTTGGCAATGGCGAGCAGGGTTATCGCCCCCATGTCACCCTGTCGCGCAAGGCGGGTGAGGCGCCAGCCATCCTGCCTGCCCCAAATTTTCTGCTGCAGGCCGATGAGTTCTGCCTCTATCAATCCATCTCGACTCCGGACGGGGTACGCTACGAGCCGCTTGCCTGCTGGCCGCTGCGCGCCCGGGTAAAAGAAGACGCGCGGAGGGCTAACCCGTGATCTTTGATCCCCCCCTGCAATCGGGCCAGCTGGTGGCCCGCTACAAGCGCTTTTTGACCGATGTGCAACTCGATAACGGCGAGGTCATCACTATCCACTGCGCCAATACCGGTGCCATGACCGGCTGTGCCGATCCGGGCACCCGGGTCTGGTACTCCACTTCCGATAACCCCAAGCGCAAGCTGCCCTACAGCTGGGAGATCGCCGAGAGCCCGGCGGGCCACTTTATCTGCGTCAACACGGCGCGCGCCAACCAGATTGCCCGGGAGCTGATCGAGCAGGAGGCCATTGCTCCGCTGGCGGGATACAGCCGGTTGCGCACCGAGGTGAAGTATGGCGAAGAGAACAGTCGCATCGATCTGTTGCTGGAAGATGACGAGAAGGGCAATTGTTACATCGAGGTAAAATCGGTCACCCTGCTCGACGAACGTGAACATCCGGGGATGGGTTACTTCCCCGATGCGGTCACCGCCCGTGGTGCCAAGCACTTGCGCGAGTTGATGGCGATGAAAGCGGCGGGCCACAGGGCCGTGCTGCTCTTTATGGTGTTGCACTCCGGAATAAGCCGGATGCGCCCTGCAACCCATATAGATCCGCACTATAGTCTGCTAATTGAGCAGGCAATCGCGGCGGGGGTTGAAATTTTATGCTATCGGCCCCATGTTGGGGTGCAAGGCATGGTGGCTCAAGGGTTTATCCCGTTTGAATCTGGTCACCTGTTACCCGAGGGGAGTGCATAAATATTGGAGTGGGTAACATTATTGGTACGGCTCGTTTGCTTACCCGTTACCCTTCTGCTATAGATGTCGCCCTCAATTTATGGATGGCACGGGTAGCGTGCTGAATTAGGAGACAGGGCATGCCAACAGGCGAAAACAGGAAATCTCTGGGCCCCCTGGCCATTGCGGGTGTCGCGCCTTACCAGGAAAAGCCGGGTGAGGAGTACATGAATGACCAACAAAAGGCGCATTTTCGCAAGATCCTGGGTGCCTGGCGCAACCAACTGATGCAGGAAGTTGATCGTACCGTCGACCATATGAAAGACGAGGCTGCCAACTTCCCGGATCCCGTGGATCGTGCCGCGCAAGAAGAAGAGTTCGCTCTTGAACTGCGTACCCGCGACCGTGAACGCAAGCTGATCAAGAAGATCGAGAAGACCTTGCAGCTGCTTGAAGACGATGATTTCGGTTACTGCGAACACTGCGGTATCGAGATCGGTATCCGTCGTCTGGAAGCCCGTCCGACTGCCGACCTCTGTGTCGATTGCAAGACGCTGGCCGAGATCAAGGAAAAACAGATGGCCGGTTGATCCCGACCCTCTGGTATATGAAAAAGGGAGCTCGCGGGCTCCCTTTTTTATTGAGCTTTTGGCGGTCGCGCCCCAGAATGCAGCCTCAATGAATCGCTTACCCGAATAGTCATGCCAGTGAATTCCCCATCCTCACCCCTTGTGCGCCCCTATGTCGGCCGCTTTGCCCCCTCACCCTCAGGCCCGCTTCATTTCGGTTCGCTGATCGCCGCCCTCGGCAGCTTTTTGCAGGCCAGAGCGCAGCAGGGACGCTGGCTGGTTCGCATCGAAGATATCGATCCGCCGCGAGAGATGGCGGGGGCTGCGACCCTGATCCTCAAAACCCTTGAGGCATATGGCCTCGAGTGGGATGGGGAGGTGATGTTCCAGAGCGCGCGCCACCGCCGTTATGACGAGATCATCGACCAGCTCTATCGGGCGGGGGACCTCTACTGGTGCCGTTGCACCCGGCGCGAAATCATGGCCGCGGGCGGTCTCTACAGCGGCCACTGCCGCACGCTGGGGCTTGCGGCCGAAGGTTGCGCCGCCCGGCTGCGCCAGCACCATCCGGTCTACCACTTCGACGATCGCTTGCAGGGCCATATCGCGGTACCGGCGGCGCTCGCCGAGGAGGATTTCATTATCCGTCGCCGCGACGGGCTCTATGCCTACAACCTGGCGGTGGTGGTGGATGACATGGACAGCGGCATCACCGAGATAGTGCGCGGCGCCGATCTTCTGGAGCCCACGGTGCGCCAGATTGCCCTCTACCAGACCCTGGGGGCACCGGTGCCCGACTGGGTGCATCTACCGCTGGCGGTGCTGGCAGATGGCAACAAGCTCTCCAAGCAGAACCATGCGCCGGCCCTGGCGCTCGATGAAGTGCGACCGGCCCTGTGGCAGGCGCTGCACTTCCTCGGCCAGTGCCCGCCGCCCGAGCTGATGGCAAGCCGGATCGACGAGATCATCGGCTGGGGCATCGCCAACTGGCAGCTAGAACGGGTGCCCGCCAGCGAGAAAATCCCGCTGGACCTTGAGTAAAAAGAGCCGGTTTTCGTGTAATAAGGCGTGAGCTGGGCGCTGATAGACCGCTATTTTCGCTGACAGACGGTTTCATGCGGGATCAATTGTCAGCACGGTTTTTCATTTGGTCAGGTGTGAGCTATGTGCAGATTGACCGCTATTTTCGCTGGCAGACGGTTTCATGCGGGATCAATTGTCTGCACGGTTTTTCATTTGGTTAGGCGTGAGCTATGATAGGCCGCTATTTTTTGGCCTCCCGTCAATTTAGAAGTCATGAAGAGGTGTACCATTTTTTCCCAGATCGCAAACTTTTGCCGCAAGGTGCTCGGCAAGGAAGACGGCGAGCAGTCGGTGGAATCCCCCATTCCAGCCCGTGTCGCCGGTCAACGTCGTACCTTAAGCCGTGATCAGCACCCTATTTCGCGCAAAGAGATCAGCGAGAATGCACTCAAGGTGCTCTATCGCCTGAACAAGGGCGGCTACGAAGCCTACCTGGTCGGCGGCGGAGTCCGGGATCTGCTGCTCGGGAAGACGCCCAAGGATTTCGACATCGCAACCGATGCGACGCCGGAGCAGATCAAGGCGCTGTTCAGCAACTGCCGCCTGATTGGCCGTCGTTTCCGCCTGGCCCACATTGTCTTTGGTCGTGACGTGATCGAAGTGGCCACCTTCCGGGGTCACCACCATCAGGTCAATACCAGCAAACATGTGTCGGCCCAGTCTGATGAAGGCATGCTGCTGCGCGACAACGTCTACGGCACCATCGAAGAGGATGCCGAGCGCCGCGACTTTACCGTCAACGCCCTCTACTACAGCGCCAAAGATTTCACCCTGCACGATTTCGAAGGGGGTCTGGAAGATCTTGCCGAGCGCAAGCTTGAGCTGATCGGC
The DNA here is from genome assembly GCF_051919185.1 of Aeromonas sp. 97A. Classification (NCBI taxonomy): domain Bacteria; kingdom Pseudomonadati; phylum Pseudomonadota; class Gammaproteobacteria; order Aeromonadales; family Aeromonadaceae; genus Aeromonas; species Aeromonas sp. 97A. Next base: position 4,487,636 of record NZ_JBQBFF010000001.1, read on the forward strand.
GATCCCGAGACCCGTTATCGTGAAGATCCGGTGCGGATGCTGCGCGCCGTGCGCTTTGCCGCCAAGCTGGATATGACCATCAGCCCGCGTACCGCCGCCCCCATCAAGGAGCTGGCGCCACTGCTGCAAGACATCCCGGCTGCCCGCCTGTTTGAGGAGACCCTCAAGCTGTTCCTGGCTGGCGACGGTCTGGCGACCTACAAACTGCTGCGCGAGTATGGCCTGTTCCAACAGCTGTTCCCGCAAGTGGCGGCGCTGTTTACCCCGCACGGCAACTCGCCCTACGAGCAGTTTATCGAGCAGGCACTGATCGATACCGACACCCGCGTTCGTGAAGACAAGCGCGTCACCCCAGCCTTCCTCTACGCCACCCTGCTGTGGGGCTGCGTCGAGGCCCGTGGTCGGGTGCTGGAGAACGAGAGCGGCCTGCCCTGGTATGACGCCTTCATGCTGGCGATCAACGAGGTGCTGGACAATCAGGTGCGGATCATCGCCGTTCCCCGCCGTTTCACCACAGATGTCCGCGACATCTGGGCACTGCAACAGCGGCTGACCCGTCGTCAGGGCAAGCACCCCGAGCGCGCCATGGAGCATCCCAAGTTCCGCGCGGCGTTCGACTTCCTGTTGCTGCGCAACCGGGTCGAGCGCGGTCTCGGCGAGCTGGCCAGCTGGTGGGAGCGCTATGTCGCCTCCAATCCGGATGTGCGCCCGCAACTGCAGCGTGAAGCGACCCGTCGCCCGGCCAGCGGTGAGCGCGGCGAGGCTCGCAGCCACGATGGCGAGAAGCGCAGCAGCAACAGCCGTAACCGCCGTCGCCCCCGTCGCCGCAAACCGAAAGTGGCCGAGTGACAACAGACGTGATGACCGAGGTCTTCATCGCCATTGGTTCCAACCTGTCTGATCCGCTGGGTCAGGCTCGTCGCGCCGTTGCCGCGTTGGCAAGGTTGCCGGAATCTGTGCTGGTGGAGGCCTCGTCGTTTTACAGCAGCCGCCCCATGGGGCCTGCTGACCAACCGGACTACGTCAATGCCGTGGCCCGGCTCAATACCCGGCTCGCGCCCCTTGCGCTGCTGGATCAATTACAAAAAATCGAGCTGGAACAGGGACGTGTGCGCAAAGATGAGCGGTGGGGGCCGAGAACTCTGGATCTCGATCTGCTGCTCTATGGGGATCAGGTGATCAACCATGAGCGCCTGATCGTACCCCACTACGGCATGAAGGAGCGGGAGTTCGTGCTGCTGCCCCTTGCCGAAATTGCGCCTGCTCTGGTGCTGCCCTGCGGCACCCCGCTCGCCCGACTGGTTGCCCGCTGCCCGCACAATGATTTGGCCATCATTGCCCCGCGTGCAGACGTACAGGAGCCTCTATGAGCAAGATCACCACCGCCAGCCTGCTGAAGATGAAGCAGGAAGGTCAAAAGTTCACCGCCATCACCGCCTATGATGCCACCTTTGCCAAGCTGTTCGACGACGAGGGGGCCCACGTGCTGCTCATCGGCGATTCGCTGGGCATGGTGCTGCAAGGGGGTCAGGATACCCTGGCGGTCAACATGGATGAGATGGTCTATCACACCCGCTGTGTGGCGCGCGGTGCCAGCAAGGCACTGGTGGTCGCCGATATGCCGTTCATGAGCTACGCCACCCCCGAGCAGACTTACCAGAACGCAGCCCGCCTGATGGCGGCCGGTGCTCGCATGGTGAAGATGGAAGGGGGCGACTGGCTGTGTGACTCCATCCGCCACCTTACCCGCAACGGGGTGCCGGTGTGTGGTCACCTCGGCCTCACTCCGCAATCCGTTCATGTCTTTGGCGGCTTCAAGGTGCAGGGGCGCGATGAGTTTCAGGCGCAGGAGATCTACCGTCAGGCCCTCGAACTGCAAGCGGCCGGTATCCAGCTGCTGGTGCTCGAGTGTGTGCCCACTGCGCTGGCCGAGCGCATCACCAAGGCGCTTCGCATCCCGGTGATCGGCATTGGTGCCGGCCCCGCGACCGATGGTCAGATTTTGGTGATGCACGATGCCTTTGGCGTCACCTCCGGCTATGTGCCCAAGTTCACCAAGAACTTCCTGGCCGAGACCGGCGATGTGCGTGCCGCCATCCGCCTCTATGTCCAGCAGGTGAGCGAGGGGAGCTTCCCCGGCCCGGAGCACTGCTTCAACTGATCCTGGCGGTTGCATGATGGGGGCTGCGGCCCCCGTCTCTGCTTCTCAGCCTCGCACAGTTAATCCGTATAGCTAATCCGTATCTTATTGATTCATCTAAAGGTGAACTGCTGATAGTCATGTTCGTGCCCCATCCCGCCCGAGCGCTATCTGTGGATGCAACCCGTCTCTCTTTTTGATTTATCGGAAGGTGAACTGCTGATGTTGGTCGTAAATAATCCCGTCGTTCTGCGTGAGCAGATCAGCCAATGGCGCCGTGAAGGGCGTGCCATCGCATTCGTGCCCACCATGGGCAATCTGCATCAGGGCCACCTGACACTGGTGAAGGAGGCACACAGCCACGCCGAGAAGGTGGTGGTCAGCATCTTCGTCAACCCGATGCAGTTCGACAAGGCCGAGGATCTTGCCAACTATCCGCGCACTCTGGAGCAGGATTGCGCTGCGCTGGAAGCGGCCGGTGTCGATATGGTGTTCACCCCGACCCCGGAGATCATGTATCCGCAGGGGCTGGCCAGCCAGACCTTCGTCGAGGTGCCGGGTCTCTCCAATCTGCTGGAGGGAGCGCTGCGCCCGGGTCACTTCCGTGGTGTCAGTACCATCGTCACCAAGCTGTTCAATCTGGTACAGCCGGATGTGGCCTGCTTTGGCCAGAAGGATTACCAGCAGCTGGCGCTCATTCGCAAGATGGTGGCCGACATGGCGATGCCCATCGAGATCGTCGGCGTGCCCACCGTGCGGGCCGAAGACGGGCTGGCGCTCTCCTCGCGCAACGGCTACCTGACAGCCGCCGAGCGGGCCATTGCCCCCGAGCTGGCGCGCACCATGAACTGGATCGCCGATCAGATCGAAGCGGGTGACCATCACCTGCCGTCGCTGGTGGCGCAGGCCAGCCAGCGTCTCGACAACGCCGGTTTTCGTACCGATGCCATCGACATCGTCGATGCCGCCACCCTCGAATCCGCCACTGACGAGAGCGCGCAGCTGGTGATCCTGATGGCTGCCTATCTTGGCAAGGCCCGCCTTATCGACAATCAAGTGGTCACGCTGCAGCAAGCCTGAGCCCGCCACAACCAGGAGGACCCCATGTCCAAGAAGGTTTACTGCATTGCCCAATTCCTGCCCAAACCCGGTCAGGAGCAGGCCCTGTTTCAGGTGCTGCAGGCGCTCGAGCCCAACACCCTGCGTGAGGATGGCTGCCTGCAATATCGGGTGACCCGCCACATCGCGAGCCCGTTTGCCGAGGGGGAGAGCTTCCCCATCGTGTTCAACGAGATTTGGCAAGATATGGCAGCCTTTGAAGCCCACTGCCAGCGCGCGGAGATCAAGGCTTTCTTCGAGCGTTACTGTCTGGCGGAAGATGGTTTGGCCGCCAAGTGGAATGTCTGCGTCTATAGCGACGAACCCGAACAGTACGACGCCCCCGTAAAGAAGTAATTCCCCCGATTGTCAGCGGACGCCCCCTCGGGCGTCCGCTGCTTTTTCACGCCTGCCATTTGGCGTTTTCCCTCGCGACTCTGCTCGCACCCGCTGTTTTCTCTCTCCACAATCGGCCCTGATGGCCGCTACAGGTGTTTATTTATGTTTACCTTGTTTGCTTCGTTGCTCTTCTGTCTGCTCTGTTTTGCCCTGACCCGGCTGCCCGCTTCGGTGCCGCTCTCGCGCAAGGTGCTCGCCGGTCTGCTGCTGGGGGGGCTGTTCGGTCTCGGTCTGCAGCTGGGCTGGGGCGCCGATGATGCCGGCGTCCAGCAGACCCTGGAGTGGGTCAATATCATCGGCGGCGGCTATGTCAGCCTGCTCAAGGTGGTGATGATGCCGCTGGTGTTCACCTCCATCCTCTCCGCCATCAACAAGCTGGAGCAGGCGCAGTCCCTCGGCAAGATCAGCGCCGTGCTGATCGGCTCCATGCTGATGCTGGTGATGATCGCCGGTGTGGTGGGGATGACGGTGACCCATCTGAGTGGTCTCACCGCAGAAGGGTTGCTGAGCCACGGCAGCGACACGGCTGCGCTGCAACAGAGCATGAGTACCATCGACAGTGCCCAGACCCTGCCGGCCCTGCTGCTCTCGCTGGTGCCCACCAACTTTGCCGCCGATATGGCGGGTAGCCGCGGTCTCTCGGTGATCGGGGTGGTGATCTTCACCGTGCTGGCCGGGGTTGCCCTGCTGCAGTTGAAGGCGGAGCATCCAGAGGCGGGTGCTCGCGCCGCTGTGGCCATCGACACCCTGCAACTGTGGGTGATGAAGATGGTGCGGGTGGTGATTGCGCTCACCCCCTATGGCGTGATGGCGCTGATTGCCCGGGTGGTGGCTCACTATCCCCTGAGCGAGATCCTCAGTCTGCTCGGCTTTATTCTGGTCTGCTACATCGCCATTCTGGCGATGTTTGCGGTGCACATGGTGATCCTGCTGCTGATCGGCCAGAACCCGCTGCACTATCTTCGGGAAGTGTGGGGCGTGCTCACCTTCGCCTTTATCTCCCGCAGCAGCGCGGCTTCCATTCCGCTCAGTATCGAGACCCAGCAGCGCCTTGGCGTGCCCTCCAGCATCGCCAACTTTGCCGCCTCGTTCGGTGCCAACCTCGGCCAGAACGGCTGCGCTGGCATCTATCCGGCCATGATGGTGGCGATGATTGCCCCCATGCTCGGTATCAACCCGTTTGATCCCCTGTTCCTGCTGACTCTGCTGCCGGTGATTGCGCTGGGCTCCATCGGGGTGGCCGGCGTCGGCGGTGGCGGCACCTTCGCTGCGCTTATCGTGCTCTCCACCCTAAACTTCCCCATCGCGCTGGTGGGGGTGATGATCGCCATCGAGCCGCTGGTGGACATGGGCCGTACCGCTCTCAACGTCAACGGCTCCATCATGGCGGCCATGATCACCAAGCGGTTGCTGGGCAAACAGCAGCTGGCCGAGACGCAGGTCCTAGAGCAGCAGGCCGCCAGCTAACCCCGAGTGTTGCCCAATATGAAAGAAGCCCGCAGTTGCGGGCTTCTTTCATATCGGCTGTGTTGCCTTGTGGGCAGACGCGGTTACTCGGCAGAGACGGGGTAACCGGCTCCTTTCCAGGCGAAGATGCCGCCTGGCACCCGATAGACCTGTTGATAGCCCTGATTGACCGCCCAAGCGGCAGCGTTGTGGCTGCGGCCGCACTTGACGAAGCCGCAGTAGATCACCACGGGGCGAGCTTTGTCTTCACCCAGCAGCGCCTGGAACTGCTCCGCCGTGCCGCTCCCCTCGACAATCTCGCTCCAGTTGTCGCCTGACTTGGCCTCCTTCACGAAGACAAAGTTCTTGGCGCCCGGGATGTGCTCTTTCTTGTAGGAGTCCTCATAGGGCATGGTGTCGATGATCACCAGCTCCTCGCCCTTGTCCATCCGGGTTTTCAGCTCGGCCACGGTCAGCAGCTGATAGCCCCCCTGCTGCGCCTCCTGTGCCAACTGCACCGCCGACTGCTCCAGCTTCACCTCCTGCTCGAACTGGTTATCGCCACAGCCACCGAGGGCAAAGCTGGCGGCGATCAGCGAGGCCACCAGAGTGCGGGATCGCAATGTCATCATGTCACTACTCCTTTAGAACGGGAAAAACGGGGCGGGAAGTTCGCAGCAGGGCGCCCGCAAGCGTCAGTAGCAGCAGATCCCGCACAATGGCCTCCGGCAACGAGCTGAGATCAGCCCTGCCCAGACAGCCGCAAGAGATGTCGAGCCCGATGGCAACGCCATAGCCCAACACCGGAATAAACAGGGCGAGCAGCCCGATCACCAGCCAGAGTCCCCAGCGCCGGTTGGCGATGACTGCAAGCCCGGCGCAGAGCTCCAGCGCGATCAGCCCCCAGGCCACCGGCGGGATCAGTGACGGCCAAATCAGCCCGAAGGCCGCGATCTGTTCGACAAACAGGGCGGGGGATACCAGCTTGAACCCGGCCGAGGCGAGAAAGAATCCCCCCAGCGCCAGTCTGGCCAGCATGCGCAACAACGCAGGCATGTTCTACCTCTTTATAGAGAGAGGTGAATTCTAACAATTCCCGATTGAGCCGCAATGACTAAACCCATGCCAAACAAGATAAATCTCTATTTTGCGAGACAGTGACCAGAATGTGGGCGCTAGACCCTGATGGTGGCGGTTGTGGAGGCGGGTTGTTCTGGCTGTGTCGATTGCTCCCGATCGTGCTGGTGGGTCAGCAGTTCGGCAGCCAGCTCGATGGCCCGCTCGAGCAGTAGCCGCAGACTGTCGACCGTCAGATGATCGAGCCACTCGCGGGCCAGATCAGGGTCTCTCCCCGCTCGGTCTGATCCAGCAGAAACACCGGCTCGTCGCCAAGGTGGTTGAGCAGGGGCGTGTTGGGCATAGCGTGGCCCGGTAGCAGCAGATAGATCACCAGATGGCCCTCATCCTCTGCCAGCGTCAGCACCAGCTCGTCGTTGATGGTCAGGGTGGTGGCTGTCTGTCCGGCCACCGGAAGCGGAAGTCCAAGTTGTGTGTACAGGGCGGTGATGAGAGCGTGATACATGGCCAAACCTCGGGCAGGGGGAGAGTGACACCCTATGCGGCTGATCGGTGGCTGCTTATCACTTGTCGTCATTTTTTTAGCGTTTTTGGTCGGCGGGGCGGGTGATTGTGCCGAAATTGTGAGCTGACAGACATCTTTTACGGGTCAGTCCGAATCCTAAAAAAGCGGGACCATCGCTGACAGGGTGTCAAGGGGGTGCGGCGTACGCTGAGTATCTTCTCTCTCATCAACGCAGGTTTCTTACCATGAAAATTGCCTCCCCGGATATCGATGTAAGCCGTCATCAGCAGACAAGCCCTGATGCCACTCCACCTGCTACTGTTCGCCTTGGCAACGCCAGACTACGGCTGCTGGATGCCGGTAACCGGGAGTTCGATAGGGGGATCCGCCGCGGTGTTGGCCATCGGCAGAGCCCGGAACTCAAGGCGGTCAAGCAGGCGGTACGGCACTATCAGGCCCAGCCAACACCTTCACTGGCCGGGCTGGCGAAGATCGAACAGGCGCTGCAGTTCTGGATCGACTCGGGCAAGAATCGCTCCCGTCAGCAGGATCCCGTGTTGCAAAAACTGGTCGATGACATCGCTGTCCGCCGTCAGGCGTTGGCACAGGGTGGCAAGCCTCCCTCATTTCAGCTGGCGTGGGTCTGCAACGAACAGGGGAGGGTCAATCAGCCTATCGAGAGTAACCAGCAGATCCGCCAGTGGTGCAGCGAGTTGGCTCGCCTGCAACAGGAGGGGGCCAACGACCTGTTCAAGCAGGAGCTGCAAGGGGGACTAGACCTGATGTTCGGGGTGAGTGAGGGGATGATGGCGCGACGGCTGGAGCGGGCGCCGACCCGTGAAGAGGTCGCAGCAAGCCACGAGTGGCAGCTGTTTTGCGGGACCTTGCGTCAGGCTCTGCCCGCACTGGGTGAGCTCAAGCCGCAAGCCACTGCCGAGGAGAATGGTCGCGATATCCTGTTGACCCACAGTCAGTTGCTGGAGCTCGGCCACCTCAAGGAGGTTCTGGATCTCAGCATTCAGCAGCAGGTGAGCAAGCAGGGGGAGATTGGCCTGCTCAGGACCGAGCTGCTGACCGCGCTGGTGGATGGACTGGATGAGCCCTGGCTTGAGCGCGAGGCGCAGGAGAAGGCGCTCTGGCAGGGAGAGGCCGCATCAGGCAAGCACTATCAGAGTGGTGTACGGGCCGAGCTCAAGAGCCCTTTCTCTGCGGCCAGCAAGGAGCTGAAACCGGGTGAGCCCGTGAGCCACAAGGCCTTTGGCGGGCTCGGGCTGGTCAGTGCCAGTGTGCTGGTGGAGGCTTTCGCCGAGATCGAGATTGGCAAGTGGGAGGGGCGTCGCGACACGCCGGTAGGAGAGTTTGCCGGCAAGGTGGCTCTGGCTCAGGAGAACAAGGCGAGTGCCAAGGCCGAGCTGGTGATTGGCAAGGCGGAGGGCTCATTGGTGTTCAATCCGGTGAACAAGATCGTCAATGATACCGATGGATCGCGCTACACCCCGGGGCCCCATGACCTTAGTCTGCTGCGCATTGGTGCCAGTGCCGAGCTGGTGAGCAGGCTGGGGCTGTCGGTGGAGGGGAGCTGGACTATCGGCAATCTGCTTAACGCCAAGCTGGCAGGATCTGCCGAGGTGGTCGCCAATGCCAAGCTGGAGGCCGGTGCTGCGGCTATCATGACCCCAAATGGGCCAGTGGTCAGCGTAACGGCCAACGCCTCGGCCTTTGCTGGTATGAAAGCTGAGGGGAGTGCCCAGCTCAATCTGCTCAAGAGCCAGTATGCGGATGCCTATGGCCTTTCGGCCAAGGTACGCGCCTCCGCCAATCTGGGTGTCGGTGCATCGGCCGGTGCCACTGCGGCTTTCGGGCCGGAGGGAGCCAAGTTTCATACTACCCTTGGCGTGACACTGGGGGTGGGGTCCGATGTCGGTTGGGAGGGCGGAGTCAACGCCATGGCAACCAAGGCGTATGCACTGGAGCTGGCTGCTCGTGCGGTAAGCAACTTTGATCAGCGCAAAGGGGAGCAGCTAGATGGACTGGCGATGGCGGCAGGGAATGAAAACCGCCTCTTCGAACTGGCCCAGCGGGTCGATAACCGGATTGTCACTCTCGCCACCCAGTTGGATGAACTGCAGCTGGCGGCCAGCGAGAACCGGATCCGGATGCAGGAGAGCCTGATCGATCCCGAGCTCGCTGCTGGTCGCACCGCCATGGCGCAGGCTATCGACGATGCCTTCGGTCAGGAGCGGGTCGATGAGCAGGGGGGCGTCACGGTTCCCGAGCGGGCTGCAGAGCGCAACGAGAAGCTTGAGCTCACCGCCCGGCTGCTAAAGGATCACGCTATCCGGGTCTAGGTCATCCCGAGGCTGGCCGGACAATGAAAACGGGCACCGCGAGGTGCCCGTTTTGGCAATCAGTGGCGCAGGCCGGTGCCGCGGGAGATGAGCCACCAGGCGATACCGTAGAGGGCCACGATAAAGCCGATGATGATGAGGTAGGCGGTGCCGAGCGGCACGTCGGAGATACCGAGGAAGCCGTAACGGAACGCGTTCACCATGTAGATGATGGGGTTCACCTGGGAGACACCCTGCCAGAAGGGGGGCAGCAGGCTGATGGAGTAGAACACTCCGCCCAGATAGGTGAGCGGTGTCAGCACGAAGGTGGGGATGATGCTGATATCGTCGAAGGTCTTGGCAAACACAGCGTTGATGAGTCCCCCCAGCGAGAAGAGGATGGCGGTGAGCAGTACGGTGAAGCAGACGCTGAACAGATGGTGGATCTGCAGCGGCACGAAGAACAGCGACACCAGGGTGACAATGAGGCCGACGCAGAGGCCGCGCGCCACGCCACCGCCCACGTAACCGGCAATGATGACGTAGTTGGGTACCGGCGCGACCAGCATCTCCTCGATATTGCGCTGGAACTTGGCGCTGAAGAAGGAGGAGGCAACGTTGGAGTAGGAGTTGGTGATCACCGACATCATGATGAGGCCGGGCACGATGAACTCCATGTAGGTGAAGCCGCCCATGTCACCGATGCGCGAACCGATCAGGTTGCCGAAGATGACGAAGTAGAGGCTCATGGTGATGGCCGGTGGCACCAGGGTCTGGATCCAGATCCGGGTGAAGCGGCTCACCTCCTTGGCCAGAATGCTCTTGAAGGCGATGTAGTAGATGGCCAGATTCATGCTTTTCTCCCCTCTTCGACCAGATTGACGAACAGCTCTTCCAGCCGGTTGGCCTTGTTGCGCATGCTCACGACCTGCACCTGCTGGCTCGACAGCTGCTCGAACAGGCTGTTGAGTGACTGGCTCTTGTCGAGATCCACCTCAAGGGTGCGCTCATCCGGCATGCGGCCGTTGAACTCTGGCACCTCGGGTACGGCAGAACCTGGCGCAAGGTCGAGCAGGAAGGTCTCGCGACCCAGCTTGCCCAGCAGATTCTTCATGCTGGTGTTCTCGATCAGACGACCCTTGTCGATGATGCCGATGTTGCGGCAGAGCATCTCGGCCTCTTCCAGATAGTGGGTGGTGAGAATAATGGTGACACCCTGTTCGTTGAGATCCTTGAGGAAGGTCCACATGGAGCGGCGGATCTCGATATCGACCCCGGCGGTCGGCTCATCGAGGATCAACAGCTTGGGCTCGTGCATCAGGGCGCGGGCGATCATCAGGCGGCGCTTCATGCCGCCGGAGAGAGTGCGGGCAGGCATGTCGCGCTTCTCCCACAGATCGAGCTGGCGCAGGTACTTCTCGGCGCGGATCTTGGCTTCCGCCTTGGGCACGCCGTAGAAACCGGCTTGATGGGTGACAATCTGGATCACCTTCTCGAATTGGCTGAAGTTGAACTCCTGCGGCACCAGCCCGAGCTGGGCCTTGGCCTGTTCCAGATCGCTGTCGATGTCGTAGCCAAATACCTTCACCTTGCCGGCGCTCTTGTTCACCAGCGAGCTGATGACGCCGATGGTGGTGGACTTGCCCGCGCCGTTCGGGCCGAGCAGGGCGAAGAAATCCCCCTGCCTGACGGTAAGATCGATGCCTTTAAGGGCTTCGACGCCCCCCTGATAGGTCTTTTTCAGGCCGCTGATTTCCAGTGCGTTCATTGCAACCTCTGTGATGGTTGAATCCGGCTCGATACAGAAAAGGCGGCCAAGGCCGCCTGCACAGAGTAAAGGGCGCAAGGCCGCTTCACCCGTGATATTCCTGAACCTGGCTTACTCCTGGGGTACCACTTTGCCGATAAACGGCAGGTTGCGGTACTTCTGGGCGTAGTCGATGCCACAGCCGACCACGAATTCGTCCGGAATGGCGAAGCCAATCCAGTCGACCGGCACCTGCACTTCGCGGCGGGAGGGTTTGTCCAGCAGGGTGCAGATGGCCAGGGATTTCGGCTCGCGCAGGGAGAGGATCTCGCGCACCTTGTTGAGGGTGTAACCGGTGTCGATGATGTCTTCCACGATCACCACATCCTTGCCCTTGATGTCATCGTCCAGGTCTTTGAGGATGCGGACGTCACGGGTGCTGTGCATGCCGGAGCCGTAGCTGGAGGCGGTCATGAAGTCCAGGGTGATGGGCAGCTGGCACTGGCGGCAGAGGTCGGCCAAGAAGATGCAGGAACCGCGCAGTAGCGCAATCATCACGACTTCGTCAGAACCCTGATAGCGGGCGGTGATCTCTTCACCCAATTTGGCGATCCGGGCGGCTACTTCAGCCTCGGAGATCATCACCTCGACGGTGTGTTTCATCACTTACTCCCATAAGGCCAAAGGGGATTTGGCCGTTCATGAATATCAAAACCGATGATTCTACCACTCATGTTGAAGGGTGCTAGAGATACGTGGTGCTTTTATCGGCTTATTTTAATTGATAGAGTTAGCAGGCACTCAGGCATGATTAGTTAAAATACTATAAACACCATAATCAATAACTATTAGATGATAAAAACTATGGAACCACGCGCAGAAATAAGACGTCGTACCCGGCTGTCGCCGGAAGCTCGTCGCTCCCAATTGATGGAATGTGCCATCGAGGTGTTCTCCCGTCGCGGCATTGGCCGTGCAGGTCACGCCGAGATAGCCGAACAGGCCAAGGTCTCTGTGGCTACCGTATTCAACTATTTCAACACCCGCGAGGAGTTGGTAGATGAGGTGCTGGCCGAGATCGAACGCTTTGTGAACCAGATGCTGTCGCAGGCATACGGTGACCAGGGCTCCATTTTCGACAAGATCCAGCGTCATGTACGCCTCTCTGTCGATGCCGCCTACGATCAACCGGATTATGCCGGTATCTGGCTGGAGTGGAGCTCATCGGTTCGGGAAGAGGTATGGCCCCGCTATACCCGGCTGCTCGATCACTGCCTTGAGCTGATCGCCAGCGAGCTGCAAACCGCCATGGATGCAGGGGAGATCACCAGCGTGCTGTCAGCACAGGATCTGGCCCGCTCTCTGACCGGTTTTGGCTATGTGATGATGCAGATGATCAATCAACCTCAGCGCCCGGCGCGCCAAGAGGTGACTGATTTCCTGTTCAAGTACGTGACGGCGCCAATTCAGGCTCGCTAACACGGCTTAACGAAAAAACGGCGTCACTCATTGAGTGGCGCCGTTTTTTTATGGCCGAATGTGGTGGTCAGCTCAGTGGTGGCCATAGCCCCAGCGGTGGGTCAGCTCATGCTCGACACCGAGATGATCGAGAATGCGGGCGACCATAAAGTCCACCAGATCCTCGATGCTTTTCGGCTCATGATAGAAACCGGGCGCAGCGGGCATGATGGTCACCCCGAGCCGTGCCAGTTTCAGCATGTTCTCCAGATGGATCGCCGAGAAGGGGGTTTCGCGGGGTACCAGGATCAGCTGGCCGCGCTCCTTGATCACCACATCCGCTGCCCGCTCCAGCAGGTTGTCCGAGGTTCCGTTGGCAATGGCCGAGACGGTGCCCATGGAGCAGGGGCAGACCACCATCTGTTTGGGGGCCGCCGAGCCGGAGGCCACCGGCGAGAACCACTCCTCCTTGCCACAGGCGACTATCTGCCCCTCCTTGGCGCCATATTGGCGACAAAGATAGGCAGAGAGCTCTTTCGGCGAGCCGGGCCAATCCTGTTGCTGCTCGGTCTTGAGTACCACACGAGCCGCCGATGAGGCGAGCAGGTAGACCCGATAGTCCGCCTGCACCAGACACTGGAGCAGGCGCAGGGCGTAGGGGGCGCCGGAGGCGCCGGTCAGCGCCAGGGTGATCGCGTTGTTCATAGTTCGCCGTGGTAATCCTTGAGGCGGGCGATCAGCTTGTCATGAATGCCACCGAAGCCGCCGTTGCTCATGATCAGAATATGGTCGCCATCGCGGCTCTCGGCCACCAGCCGGTTGATCAAGGTCTCCAGATCGTTGAATACCTTGGCCGGTCGGGTCATATGGGCCGTCACCTCGCCGAGATCCCAGCCGATGTTGGGGGGTTGGAAGAAGAACACCTCGTCGGCGCCATCGAAGCAGCCAGCCAGCTCCTCCTTGTGAACCCCCAGCTTCATGGTGTTGGAGCGCGGCTCCAGCACCGCCAGAATACGTGAGCCGCCTACCTTGGCGCGCAGGCCGCCGAGGGTGGTCTCGATGGCGGTGGGGTGGTGGGCAAAGTCGTCATAGACACTGATGCCAGCCACTTCGCCCTTGAGTTCCATCCGCCGTTTGGGGGATTTGAATTGGCAGAGGGCGGCGATGCCATGCTCCACCATCACGCCAGCGTGGCGGGCGGCAGCGATGGCCATCAGGCCATTGTTGACGTTGTGCTCGCCGATGCACTCCCAATGCACCTCGCCCTGTTTTTCACCATCCAGCCACACCTCGAAGGCGGAGCCGTCATCGGCCAGCTTGACCGCCTTCCACTTGGCGTCGTCCTGACCTACCAGCTCCACTTCGCTCCAGCAGCCCATCTTGCGTACGGCGGTGAGGTTGTCATCCGCTTGCGGGAACAGCACCCGGCCGTTGCTCGGCACGGTGCGCATCAGGTGGTGGAACTGGCGCTGGATCGCGGCGAGATCCGGGAAGATGTCCGCATGGTCGAACTCCAGATTGTTCATCACCAGGGTGCGCGGATGGTAGTGGACGAACTTGGAGCGTTTGTCGAAGAAGGCGCAGTCATACTCGTCCGCTTCGATGACGAAGAAGGGGGCAGAGCCGAGACGGGCGGAGACCGGGAAGTTGCCCGGCACGCCGCCAATAAGGAAACCGGGTTCCAGTTTGGCGTACTCCAGCACCCAGGCCAGCATGCTGGCGGTGGTGGTCTTGCCGTGGGTGCCGGCAACGGCCAACACCCAGCGATCCTGCAGCACGTGCTCCAGCAGCCACTGGGGGCCGGAGATGTAGGGCAGATTGCGGTCCAGCACATATTCAACACAGGGGTTGCCGCGGCTCATGGCGTTGCCAATCACCACCAGATCCGGCGCCGGATCGAGTTGGGAGGGGTCATAGCCTTCGGTCAGTTCGATGCCCTGTTGCTCGAGCTGGGTACTCATGGGGGGATAGACATTGGCATCCGAACCGGTCACCCGGTAACCAAGCTGTTTTGCCAACACCGCCAGACCACCCATAAAGGTGCCGCAGATCCCGAGAATGTGAATATGCATACCGCTTCCTTTCGCAGTAAAGGGAAGTGCGCATTCTAGGGGGTGTTGCGGTGGTGGCACAAGCCGCACTCATGGTGAGAGGCCCACAGACCGGGGGGCTGGGAGTAAAACTCAGTAGCCCGAACAGCAATGAAAGAGGAGGGCAAACCATTCGGTTTTATTTGAGGCTTGATTTTGTGTCGCACTTTCTTACAATTCTTCGTTTTTGTGACGCACTCAACAGTTTTACGATATCGCCCTTTTCTAAAGGAGAGTCCCCATGGGCAAGTTCCTGCTTTGCTATCTGGTCGGTGGTCTAGTGGCCATCAGTTGGGCTGCGTTGCCTGCTCATGGTCCCTGGGATCAGTGGGACCTCGCGATTTTTCATACCGTTAACGGCTGGCTCGGGCAGTCGGCTCTGTGGGCCGATCTGGTGGCCATCACCAATAACCGGCTGTTCGATCTGGCGGTGTTGGCCTGTATGGGGCTGATTCTGGTCCGCTGCTTCTTTGCACGGGATCTGGCGGGTCGTCGCCAGCTGGTGGCGATGGGCATAGTGATGCTGCTAAGTGCACTGGTGATCAACCAGCTTGGTCACCGATTGCCGGTGGAGCGACCCAGCCCGACCCTGATGGTGGCCGATGCGCTGCGGGTGACCCAGATCAGCGGTATTCCGACCAAGGACTCTTCCGGTGACAGCTTCCCCGGGGATCACGCCCTGTTCCTGATGATCTTCGCCGGCTACGCCTTGCGCTATCTACCGCGCTGGGCGGGAGTCACCGCATTGCTGATGGTGCCGATCTTTTCCGCGCCGCGCATTCTGGCTGGGGCTCACTGGTTTACCGATGTCTACGTCGGCGCACTGGGGCAGGCGACCCTCTGTCTGCCCTGGTTGCTGCTGACCCCGCTGGCGGATCGGCTGATAGAGCGCATCGCCCCCCGATTGGCCCGTGTGCCGCTGCTGCGCAGTCAGACCCACTGATTGAACGTCGCAAAATAAAACGCCCCGACATGAAAATGTCGGGGCGTTTTGTTATCAACCCGCGAGAGATCAGCCTTGATAGCCGTTCGGGTTGTTGCTTTGCCAGCGCCAGGTATCGACCATCATCTGCTCCAGACCGCGTTCTGCCTGCCAGCCCAGCTCGGCACGGGCCAGCGTTGGCTCTGCCCAGCACTCGGCGATGTCGCCCGGGCGACGGGGTTTGATCTGGTAGGGAATGGGTCGGCCGCTGGCCGCTTCAAACGCCTTGACCATCTCCAGTACCGAGTAGCCCTGACCTGTGCCCAGGTTGTAGGTGAAGACGCCGGTGTCGCTCTTGATGCGCGCCAGTGCTTTCAGGTGGCCGATGGCCAGATCCACCACATGGATGTAGTCGCGCACGCCGGTGCCATCCGGGGTCGGGTAGTCGTTGCCAAATACCCCCAGCTCCTTGAGCTTGCCGACACCCACCTGGCTGATATAGGGCAGCAGGTTGTTGGGGATGCCGTTGGGATCTTCACCAATCAGGCCGCTCTCGTGGGCGCCGACCGGGTTGAAGTAACGCAGCAGTACGATAGCCCAGCGGGGGTCGGATTTGGCGAGATCGCGCAGGATCTCCTCCACCATCAGCTTGGAGCGGCCGTAGGGGTTGGTGGCGCTGGTGGGGAAATCTTCCCGCAGCGGCACCGAGGCGGGATCGCCATAGACGGTGGCCGAGGAGCTGAATACCAGGCGGAAAACCCCGGCCCTGGCCATCTCTTCGCACAGCACCAGAGTGCCGCTGATGTTGTTCTGGTAGTAGGTGAGCGGGATCTGGCTCGACTCCCCGACCGCCTTGAGACCGGCGAAGTGGATGACCGATTCGATCTGGTGGTTGGCGAACAGCTGCTGCAGGCAGGCTCTGTCCAGCACATCCCCTTCGATGAAGGTGACCGGCTTGCCGGTGATCTGCTCGACCCGCTTGAGTGACTCCGGTGAGGAGTTGGAGAGGTTGTCGAGTACCACGACCTGCTGCCCCGCGCCGAGCAGCTCAACCAGGGTGTGGGAGCCGATATAGCCGGCGCCCCCTGTGACCAGTATTGTCATTTTTTATCCCGTGTTCTGGTGAAACTGGGGCAGAGTCTACCCGTCCTGCCCGCTCGGGAAAAGGTTGAGATACCAATGAAGCCCTTTGCGTATCTCAATAATCGAGACTTATATCCCCTTTCGCGGTGCAGGAGCAGGCCAGAGCCATGCCGCTCTCGAGATCCTGCGCACTCAAGGTCATCACGCTCTGGCGCTCGATGTCACCTGTGGTGGTGCAACGACAGCTGCCACATACCCCGGCGCGACAAGCCGCCATTATGGTTTCGCCCGCCGCTTCCAGTGCCGCCAGCAGGGTCTGACCCGGCAGGATCTTCACCTTTTTGCCGCTCTTTTTCAGGGTCAGCCAGAAGTGGTCGCTGGTGGTGGCGGGCTCTGCGGGAGGAAGACCAAAGGACTCCTGATGCAGTTGCTCCGGCGGCAATCCCAGCTCCGTCAGCATGGTTCTGACCGCCGCCATATAGGGGGCCGGGCCGCAGAGATAGACATGGCGTTCGAGCAGATCTGGAGCCAGTTCGGCCAGCATGGCGGGGGTGAGTCGGCCAATCCAGGGGTGATCTGCTGGGGCATCTTCCAGAATCAGGGCATGGCGTACACCGGCATGGGCCTCAGCCAGTTCAGCCAAGTCATCTGCGAAGATCACATCTGCTGGCGAGCGGGCGCTATGGATAAAGCGAATATCGGCATCCGGCCGTTTGGCCAGCTCGTCCCGCAACATGGCCCACATGGGGGTGATGCCGGAACCAGCGCTCAAGAGCAGTGGCCGTTTGCAAGGGAGGTTGGTCAGGTTGAAATCGCCGAACGGGCCATCCACCCGGATCTTGTCTCCCATTTGCAAGGTCTGGTGCAGATGGTGGGAGACCCGTCCCACATCCTTAATGGTGACCTGCCAGCATGCATCCTGCGGGCTGGAGGAGAGGGTATAGGCACGGCAGTGGGGCTGGCCGTCGATCTCGGTGTGCAGGGTGATGCACTGGCCAGCCAGTACGGGAGGGAGGCTGCCGGAAAGCGGCGCCAGCTGCCAGCTCACGACGTCGTGGGTGTTCTGTTGGCGGCCAATGCAGGTGAGCGTGAGAGAGGTCATCACAAGGCTCCTTAGGTTTTAAACGGTTCGAAAAACGTCTGGTGAAAAAGCCGGATCCAGAAAAAAGGCGAGCCGGGCGGCTCGCCAAACGCTTACAACATGAGGTGCCGATCAGGCCGCCAGGATCTCGGCCAAGTCAGCCTCGGCCGTGGTGGTCCCTTTCAGGCCAAATTGCTCCTCCAGCACCTTGAGCAGCGCCGGGGTGAGGAAGGCGGGGGCGGTCGGCCCGGTACGAATGTCCTTCACCCCGAGGGAGAGCAGGGTGAGCAGAATGACGATGGCTTTTTGCTCGAACCAGGAGAGCACCAGCGTCAGCGGCAGATCGTTGACCCCGCACTCGAAAGCCTCGGAGAGTGCCAGCGCCAACTGGATGGCGGAATAGGCATCGTTGCACTGACCCACGTCCAGCAGGCGCGGAATGCCGCCGATGTCGCCAAAATCGAGCTTGTTGAACTTGTACTTGCCGCAGCCCAGCGTTAGCAGCAGGCTGTCGCGCGGCGCCGCCTTGGCAAACTCGGTGAAGTAGGCGCGCTCGGCCTTGTCACCGTCACAGCCCCCCACCAGGAAGAAGTGGCTGATCTCTCCGGCTTTGACCTTCTCAATCACCGCGGGGGCGGCCTGCATCAGGGCGTTGCGGGCAAAGCCGATGGTGATGAAGTGCTCGAGCTCGGTGTGCTTGAAGCCTTCCAGCGCTTGGGCCTTGGCGATCACGGTGGAGAAATCATCCCCCTCCAGATGAGTGACGCCCGGCCAGCCGACGATGGAGCGGGTGAAGATACGATCCGAGTAGTTGCCCACATTCGGGTCGATGATGCAGTTGGAGGTCATCACCACGGCGCCCGGGAAGTTGGCAAACTCCTTCTGCTGGTTCTGCCAGGCGGAGCCGTAGTTGCCCACCAGATGGGGGTACTGCTTGAAGAAGGGGTAGGCCAGCGCAGGCAGCATCTCACCGTGGGTGTAGATATGAATGCCGGTCCCCCTGGTCTGCTCCAGAATGAGCTTGAGATCCATCATGTCGTGGCCGGAGACCAGAATGCACTTGCCGGAGATGGGTGTTACGCGTACCTGGGTGGGGTCCGGATGGCCGAAGGCGCTGGTTTCACCGAGATCCAGCATCTCCATGATTTTGAAGTTGAGCTGACCGATCTCCATGGCACAGCTGAACAGCCGACCCATTTCGCTCGGGTCTGTGCTGAGCCAGCTCATGATGCGGTGGAATTCGGTGGCCACCTCGTCACTCTGCTGATCGAGCACCCGGGCGTGCTCCATGTAGGCGGCCGCGCCCTTGAGGCCGTAGAGACAGAGCAGACGCAGCCCCATGATGTCTTCGTTTACCTCGTTCTTGCCCCGATTCGGGGCGGCTGGTGCGGCATGGGCAAGTTGTTCCAGCAGCTCGGCACCTGGCTCGAAGTAAGCGGAGTGTGGCAAGTCGTTGACCTGTACCGCCATCCCGGCCAGTTGCTCGGCCAACTGCTGGCGATAAGCGATGGCCTGATTGACGTAGGCCACGATACGGGCGGAATCGAAGTTGACGTTGGTGAGGGTGGCGAAGAAGGCCTTGGGCACGAAAGCATCGATCTCGCGGTCGATGATGCCCTGCTCGCGGGCAGCCAGCGCCCAGGCGCTGAGCCCCTGCAGGGTATAGATCAGCACATCTTGCAGATCCGAGGTTTCCGCCGTCTTGCCGCACATACCTTGTGCGTAGGCACAGCCGTTGCCTGCCGGGGTACGAATTGTCTGTTCACATTGCACACAAAACATCATGCCTCTCCTAATTGGACATTTCAGTTGTCTGTTTTGTGGCGATTCTATTCCTCTCGCGAAAAACTTAATAGGCATTCAATTTGCCAATTAAGTTTCCCTTGATGCAGATCAAAAACAAAAAAAGCCGCCCAAACAGGGCGGCAAGCGGGTGGATAAAAGGAGAGACAACTCAGGTTTGCAACAGAACATAACAATCAGACGGATTGGGCCGTGGTCTGGCTGGTCAGGTGCTTCCGGCCCGGTACTTACTCAAACAATAATACGTACGCTGTAGTCGGCTTGGTTGACTATCAGGCCAGATAAGCGCGCAGCATCCAGACCAGTTTTTCCTGCTGCTGCACATAGTCGGAGAGGATGGAGGCAGTGCCTTCATCACCGGCTTCGGCGGCCTGACCCAGAATACGGCGCTGGGCGACCAGCAGTTCGCGGAAGCTCTCCTGCAAGGATTCGACACAGGCGCGGCCATCGTGCAGCCCTTTTTGCTCCGGGATGGCAGAGACTTTCAGGTAGTCGCTGAAGCTGTGCATTGGCACGCCATCCAGCGTCAGGATCCGCTCGGCCAGTGCATCGACTTTCAGCAGCAGGTCGTTGTAAATCTCTTCAAATTTCAGGTGCAGTTCGAAGAACTGGTTGCCACGGATATTCCAGTGGAAGCCGCGGACGTTCATGTAGAGGATCTGGTAGCTGGCCAGCAATTTGTTCAACTCGGCTGCCAGGGCTTGTGATTGAGCAGTATCAAGACCAATCGGGCTTTTCATCATTCACCTCCAGATTTGGAAATCGGTTTTAAATTCTCTTTCGGAACGCAGTCAGAGTAACGCCTTGCAAAATGAAGGGACAATTGCTTGTACCTAACTGTTTGATAGCTAACAGCTATCAAACAGTACGCAGCGACGGGGGCAATGGATGAGTATTAGGGGAAGTATTTTTCGAGCAGCGCCATCAGGATGGCCTGACACTCGCGGTCTGGTTTGCTATCGACCTTGCTGGCGCGAAAGTGGAGCTGAAAGGCGCCCATGACGGCGCGGCTCTGCTCATCCCACTGGCCGCTCCGGGGCAGGCCATAGCCATAGCGGGCCAGCTGCTGCTGCCACATGGCCGCATCCCAATCGGGCAAGGGACTGGCCAGTAGCTCGGCCACCCGACCTTCATCTGGCCAGGCGCCGACTCCGTACGTCAGATAGAGCTGGCGCCAGGGGAAGTGGGGGCCGGGATCCTGCTTGCGCTCGGGGGCGACATCGCTGTGGCCCAGCACCTGGGTCGGTGGAATCTGGTAGCGGGCGACCAGCTCCCGACTGAGGGCGCCGACGGCGGCAATCTGCTGCGGGGTATAGGGTTGCCAGCGGCGGACATCGGGGGCCAGCGGCTCATCTTCTGCTGGATAGCCGAGGTTGACGATCTCGATGCCAAGGGAGCTGGCATTGAGCCCGGCATATTGGTGCCAACGGCTGCGTCCGGCATGCCAGGCGCGCGCGCTGTCCGGCACCAGCTGATAGACCGGTAGCGGGGTCTCGTGGCTGTCGCGGGGAATCAGGTAGTGGGCGCTCACCTTGTGCTCCGGCTCGGTCAGCAGGCGCAAGGAGTTGGCATCGTCTTCATCGGTGTAGTGGAGGATCAGAAAGGCGATCCGCTCGTTCTGGTTGGCGCTCTGATAGCGGGTCGAGAGCTGATACTCGGACGGGGTACAGGCGCTCAGCAGCAGAACCAGTGGCAGAAAGAAGAGGGGAAGAAGACAGCGCCAGCGCCATCCCCCTGCCACAGCCAGTCTGCTGAACGTGGGAGGAGTGAGTCGCTGGCACATGTCGAAGGCCCGGTCTGGTCAGTCGCGCGGCTGGTTAGCCGCGGTATTTGGCCGTGAGGCCGATCAGGAAGTTGCGCAGGATCTGATCCCCGCAATCCTGATAGTGCTTGTGATCCTTGGAGCGGAACAGGGCACTGAGCTCGGACTTGGAGAGGTTGAAGTCGGCGAGTTTGAGGGTGCCGAGCATGTCCTCTTCCTTGAAGTTGAGACCGATGCGCAGCTTGCGCAGGATCATGTTGTTGTTGATCCGGTTCGGGATCACCTGGGCCGGTGCATCTTCCCGCACGCCGCGGCGGGCGATGATGAAACCGTCGAGGAACTGGCTCAGGGCCGAGTCGGGACAGGCGACATAGCCTGCCTCTTGCTCTTCACCTTCCGCCGCCTCTTTCATCAACCAGCTGTGCAGCTGGGCGTGAGTGACCGTCAGGTTGCCCTTGGCAAACATCTCGACCATCTGGTCGTTGCTGATGGTGAGGGCGTAGCGCAGACGGCGCAGAATATCGTTGTTGGTCATGCTGACTCCTGTGTAAACGGCGCAACTTTACCATCTGGCGGCCCTCGCGTCAGAAAAAGCGGGGGCCAATACAGTTCAGGTCAAGCTCATCAGGCCTTGCCGAGATAGCGGGGCGCCTCCTGGCGCACCAGTTCCAGCGCATCTTGCAGCTCCAGCAGCTCGGGTTCCAGCTCGCTGACCGGCACGCCGTCACGCAGCTGTTGCTCCAGCTGGGAGAGCAGCCGTTGCAGTCCCGGCACCCCGGAATAGGCACAGCCACCGTTGAGGCGATGGAGCTGGGCCAGCACCTCGCTATCTTCAATTTCGCCAGCCAGTGCGCTATCCAGCACAGGCTCCACCTCGTCGAAACTGGCCAGCAGCATGGTCAGCATCTCTCTGGCGAGATGCTCTTTCCCCGCCGCTTGCCGCACCGCCAGTGCCCAGTCGATCTGTTGGGCACCATTATTCTGGTGGCGGCGATGGGCAAAGTCGGTGATGAGCTGGGCCAGCATGCTCTCGTCGATGGGCTTGGCCAGATAGTCGTCCATCCCCTGCCGGATCAGTCGCTCCCGTTCGCCGGGGATGGCGTGAGCGGTCACCGCCACGATCGGGGTGGTGGTGTTGAGGGACTGGTTGCGGATCGCCTGGGTGGCACTGATGCCATCCATGATTGGCATCTGGATATCCATGAAGATGATGTCGAACGGCTGGCTCTGGGCCTGCTTGACCGCCTCCTTGCCGTTTTTGCACACCACCACCTGACTCACCATCTCCTTGAGCATGGCGGCGATCAGCTTGAGGTTGGCGGCGTTGTCATCCACCGCCAGCACCTTGATTGGCTGCAACTGGCGCGGAGCAGGCTGAGCAGGTAGCTTCTGGCGGCTCGATTCCGGCGAGAGCAGGGCGTGCAGCAGCTTGCGGTGGTTGACCGGTTTGGAAAGACAGTGCTGGGCGCCATGGGCCAGCATAGCTTCATAGAGCGCTGGCTCGTGGCTGCTGAGCAGTACTATGGTGTTCTGCTGCTGGCCGTTCAGTCTGTCGAGACGGCCGAGCACCTGCTGCGGTGTATGCAGGGTGCTGCTGCCGATGATCACCATCTCCTGCTCGCTCATCTCAGGCCAAGGATCATCGCTGGTCAGTGGGTGCACGTCGAGGTGCCACTCCGCCAACAGGGCGAGCAGGGAGGCTTGCGCGAAGGGATCCGGTTCCAGCAGCCAGAGCCGTTTGCCACGGATCCGATCCAGTGGCAGTTGATCGGTCTGGGGCAGGGGCGAGACCTCCACATCCAGACTGAACGAGAAGATAGAGCCCTTGCCGAGCTCCGATTCGAAGCGGATCTGGCCGCCCATCTGCTGCACCAGCTTCTGGGTAATGACGAGGCCCAGGCCCGTGCCGCCATAACGACGGGAGATAGAGGAGTCGGCCTGATTGAAGGCCTGGAACAGCTGATGTTGCTGCTCTTGGGAGATGCCGATGCCGGTATCACGGATCTGGACGTTGAGCCTCACCTTGTGGTTGCCACTGCCGGTCTGCTCGATATGGACATCCACGTTGCCCTGTTCGGTGAACTTGATGGCGTTGCCGGTGAGGTTGGTCAGCACCTGTTGCAGACGCATGGGGTCGCCGGTGAGGTAGTCCGGTACATCGGCATCCACCCGCAGGGATAGCTCCAGCTGCTTGTCGTGGGCGCTGGGGCCGAGCAGGTGCATGGTCTCGTTGAGGGTGTCGCGCAGGCTGAACGGGATATGCTCCAGCTGCAGCTTGCCCGCCTCCAGCTTGGAGAAGTCGAGGATGTCGTTGATGATGCCAAGCAGGTTGCGCGCCGATTTCTCGATAGTCTGCATGTAGTCGGTCTGGCTCGGGGTCAGGCTGGTTTTCAGCAACTGGCGGGTAAAACCGATGACCCCGTTGAGCGGCGTGCGCAGTTCGTGGGACATGTTGGCCAAAAACTCCGACTTGACCCGCGCCGCCTCCTGCGCCCGTTTCTTGGCCATGTCGAGTTCGACGTTCTGGATCTCGATCTGCTCCAGGGTTTCGCGCAGGTCAGAGGTGGCCTGATCGATATTCTGCTGCATCTCTTCGTGATATTCGGAGAGCGCCTTGGCCATGGCGTTGATGCCGTTTTTCAGCATATCCAGCTCGCCGGTGAGTTGGCCGCTGACCCGGGTATCGAGCCGCCCTTCCCTGATCTTGTGCACCGCCTGCACCATGTTGGTGATGGGCTGGGTCACGCTCTTGACCAGCCGGAAGCCAAACAGGGTACTGAAGGCCACCCCGATGAGCACCATGATCACCGCAAAGAAGGTGTCACGATACTGCAGCAGCATGGCCCTGTCGGTCGCCATCTGCATCGAGATGTAGCCGATCATCGGCGGCTCCACATCGCTGGGTAGCGGGAAGCCATCCAGACTGGTTTCAGCCTGGATCGGGGTGCGCAAAATGATGTCGTCCCCCTGAAACGTCACGCTGGTCAGATCCGGAATAGGCTCGCCATCGGGCAGTCTGAGTCGGGTGAAATCCCGGTGATAGTTCGAGGTAACGAACAGCTGGTTGTCCTGGGTGAAGACTGCGATGGACTTGATGAAGGGGGAGTTCTTGCGGTGGGTCAGGCCAATCAGTCGCTTGAGGGATTCGCGGCTGTGCTGGGTCATCCCGTATTCACTGGCGATCGCCAGCGGTTCGATGATGTTGATCCCCTGATCAATGAGGTTGTTTTCCAGCTGCTGGTAGCGGTGGAAGGTGAAGTAACCGGCCATCAGGCCACCGATGATCAGGGTCGGCAGGATGGTGAAGGCGAGAACGCGTGCTCTCAGGCCATATTTGGTCATACGAACAGGCCACCAGTGAACAGGGTTGGCGATAGGGTTGATGGCAATACACGGGCTCTGTGGCCGTATTTGGTCATACTATTATTCTTGTGGGACAATACCCGGCAGCAGATTCCACAATCATGACATAGCCACCTATAGGCACCAAGTTTTATGGCCCAGTTTTTCAAGCCCCAAAAGAAGTCCACCCAGCTCCAACGCATTGAATTTACGATAGACACCCTCGATCACCACTGCGTCGGTATCGGTCGCCATCAGGGCAAGGCGATCTTCGTCGAAGGGGCGCTGCCCGGCGAGACCGTCAAGGCACGCATCACCGAAGAAAAAAAGCAGTACGGTCACGCCGCCTTGCAACAGGTTGTGACCCCGGCGGCCAATCGTATCGCCCCCTTCTGCAGCCACTATCGCGAGTGCGGCGGTTGCAGTGCCCAGCACATGTCGGTTGCCGATCAGCAAGCCGCCAAGGCGGCCGGACTGGTCAGCCTGTTCGAGCGGTTGGGCAACATCAAGGCGCCTGCGCTGGAGCCGGTACTGACCGGTGAAGATCGTGCCTATCGCCGGGTCTGTCGTCTGGCCATCAAATTTGACAAGAACGGTCGCTGCACCCGGGTCGGTTTCCGCCGTCGCAACAGCAACGATCTGGTGGAAATCGAAGGGTGCCCTGTGCTGGCCGAGCCGCTCTCTGCGCTGATTGCCCCGCTGCGTGAGTGCCTCAATCGCCTCAAGAGCCAGCGCGAGCTGGGCCATGCGGAGCTTATCCAGGCCGAGCAGGGGATCATGATGCTGCTGCGTCACACCGGCCGCCCCAATGAGGCGGATCGCGCCCTGCTGGTGGAGTTTGCAAAAGCACAGGGGATCGACCTCTATCTGCAGGCGGCGGATGATCGCATCGAAGCGCTGCAGCAACAATTTTCCCCATCCTACTCGCTGGATGGCCTGTCTCTTGCATTTGCACCCGGTGATTTCATTCAGGTCAACGGCCCCATCAACCAGAGCATGGTTGAGCAGGCGCTGACATGGCTCGGGGCGAGCAAGGATGACAAGGTGCTCGATCTCTTCTGCGGCATCGGCAACTTCACCCTGCCGCTGGCCCGTCAGGCTCGCGAAGTGGTGGGTGTGGAAGGTGAACTGGCCATGGTGCAGCGGGCCGAAGAGAACGCCCGTCGCAACGGCATCACCAATGCCCGTTTCTACAAGGCCGACCTGAGCGATGACATCGTCGGCATGTCCTGGGCGCGGGAAGGGTTCGATCTGGTGCTGCTGGATCCGGCTCGCCCCGGCGCGCTGGAAGTGATGGGACACGTCGTGAAACTTTCACCCAAGCGGGTGGTCTACGTCTCCTGTAACCCGGTCACCCTGGCGCGGGACAGTCAGGTGCTGGTGAAAGGGGGTTACCGTCTGGTGCGCCTCGGCATGCTCGACATGTTCCCTCACACCGGTCATCTGGAGTCCATGGCGCTGTTTGAACGGGAGTAAATGACTCATCGGTACGGCGATGCGGATGTGTAATCTGGCATGTCTGCGGCTGTTTGAGCTTGTGTGATTGGGGTAATCTAGACCCTTGTCGTTCGGCAGGGCCTGTTGGCGCGCTCTATTGTCTTTCTGGACAATATGCCTTGAAAAGTGCGCTGGATATCCCCATTTGAGGCAATCTCATGAGGGGAGAAAGTGACAGCTTTCGGCCCGATAATTTAAAGGATTGATACCATGGTTGCGGTTCGCGATATTCATTTGAAAGACAACTTCACCCTGGAAGAGTGGGTCAGCTCGCTCTCCTTGAGTGACAGTGAAAAGGATCAGCTGCGAACCGTCTACCAGTATTGTTTGACGCTCGGTGACGAGGCGCTGACCAGCAAGCTGCTGGTGCGCGGCATCGAAATGGTGGGCATCCTGCAGATGCTCAGCATGGATATCGGTACCCTCAAGGCCGCCATCATCTACCCCTTCGTCGAAGCCGGTCTCATCAGCCAGGAGCGGATGGACGAGGACTTCGGCTCCAAGATCGCCAAGCTGGTGGAAGGGGTGTTGGAGATGGAGGCCATCCGCTCCCTGCAAACCCTCCATCGCAGCGAAACCTCGCCGGAGCAGGTCGACAACGTGCGTCGCATGTTGCTCGCCATGGTCGAGGATGTGCGCGCCGTGGTGATCAAGCTGGCGGAGCGGATCGCCTGCCTGCGGGAAGCGAAGACGGCAGATGAAGAGACCCGGGTGCTGATGGCCCAGGAGATCACCAACATCTATGCGCCGCTCGCCAACCGTCTGGGCATCGGCCAGCTCAAGTGGGAGCTGGAAGATCTCGCCTTCCGTTATCTGCACCCGGATACCTACAAGCAGATCGCCAAGCAGCTCGACGAGAAGCGGCTCGACCGTGAGCGCTATATCCGCGAGTTTGTGCAATCCCTGCGTAATGGGTTGAAAGAGGCGGGAGTTGACGCCGAGGTGTACGGTCGGCCGAAACACATCTACAGCATCTGGCGCAAGATGCAGAAGAAGCACCTCGAGTTCAACGAGTTGTTCGACGTGCGCGCGGTGCGGGTAGTGACCAAGCGGCTGCAGGATTGCTATGCGGCGCTCGGTATCGTGCATACCCAGTTCCACCACATTCCTCGCGAGTTTGACGACTATGTCGCCAACCCCAAACCCAACGGCTATCAGTCGATCCACACCGTAGTGGTGGGGCCGGAGGGCAAGACGGTCGAGATCCAGATCCGTACCGACCAGATGCATCAGGATGCCGAGCTCGGCGTCGCGGCGCACTGGCGCTACAAGGAAGGGGCACAGGCTGGCGGCAAGGCCAACACCTTCGAAGACAAGATCGAGTGGCTGCGCAAGCTGCTCGCCTGGCAGGAAGATCTCTCCGAGAGCGGCTCCCTGCTGGAAGATCTGCGCAGTCAGGTGTTCGAGGACAGGGTCTACGTCTTCACCCCGAAAGGGGATGTCATCGACCTGCCGGCTGGCGCCACCCCGCTCGATTTTGCCTATCACGTCCACAGCATGATCGGCCACCGCTGCATCGGCGCCAAGATTGACGGCCGCATCGTGCCGTTTACCTATGCGCTGCAGACCGGCGATCAGGTGGAGGTGATCACCCAGAAGGAGCCCAACCCGAGCCGCGACTGGATGAACCCCAACGCCGGCTTCCTGCGCTCCAGCCGGGCGCGGGCCAAGGTAGCGACCTGGTTCAGAAAGCTGGATCGGGACAAGAACATCGTGGCCGGTCGCGAGCTGTTCGAGAAGGAGCTGGATCGTCACAACCTCAGCATGTCCAAGATCGACAAGGGCAACATGCTGCGCCGCTTCAATCTGGAGAGCACCGACGATCTGCTGGCTGGTATCGGCAGCGGCGATATCCGCATCAACCAGGTGCTCAACTATCTCGACACCTGCTACAACAAGCCGACGGCGGAAGAGGAAGATCGCCGCCTGTTGGAGAAGCTGGAGCAGAAGGCCAATGCGCCGATGCGCCACAAGCCCAAAGACCACATAGTGGTGGAAGGGGTCGGCAATTTGATGACCCATATCGCCCGTTGCTGTCAGCCGATCCCTGGGGACTCCATTCAGGGCTTCATCACCATGGGGCGTGGCGTTTCGATCCACCGGGAAGATTGCGAGCAGCTCAAGGAGTTGTCACGTCGCAACCCCGAGCGGCTGATCGATGCGGTGTGGGGGGAGAACTACTCCGGTGGCTACGGCCTCACCATCAGGATCATCTCCAACGATCGCTCCGGCTTGCTGCGCGATATCACTACAGTGCTGGCCAACGAGAAGATCAATGTGATGGGGGTGCGCTCCCGCTCAAACGTGCGCGAGCAGACCGCCGAGATCGATATGGAGCTGGAGATTTACAACATCAACGCCTTCAACCGGGCGTTGGCCAAGCTCAGTCAGCTTAACGATGTGATCAGCGCCAAGCGGCTTTGATATCGAACCGACCGGCCCCAGTGGCCGGTCTGCATTTACGACCCTTTTTGAACGAATTGAAAGCGAATATCCCATGTCTCAACGTTACGATCTGCCCCAACTGCTCGACATCATGGCTCGCCTGCGCGATCCGCAAAACGGCTGCCCCTGGGATCTGAAACAGAACTTCCAGACCATAGTGCCGCACACCTTGGAAGAGGCCTACGAAGTGGCCGATGCCATCGAGACCGAAGATTGGCAGGGGCTGAAAGGGGAGCTGGGTGACCTGCTGTTTCAGGTGGTGTTTTACGCCCAGCTTGGCAAGGAGCAGGGGCTGTTCGACTTCGCCGATATCGTCGATACGGTAAGCGAGAAACTCATTCGCCGTCACCCCCACGTTTTTTCCGATGCAGACCTTGCCAACGAGCAGGCGGTAAAAGCGAACTGGGAAGCGGAAAAAGCCAAAGAGCGGGCGGCCCTCGACAAAGAGAGCGTGCTGGACGATATCCCGCTCTCGCTGCCGGCCCTGACCCGCGCCGCCAAGATCCAGAAGCGCTGTGCCACCGTCGGTTTTGACTGGAAAACTCTGGGGCCGGTGGTGGACAAGATCCACGAGGAGATCGACGAGGTGATGGAAGAGGTGTTGATGGTCGATGTGGACGAGGAGCGGGTGAGCGACGAGCTTGGCGATCTGCTGTTTGCCACCGTCAATCTGGTGCGCCATCTGGGCAAGGATCCGGAGCAGGTGCTGCGGGGCGCCAACGCCAAGTTCGAGCGTCGCTTTCGTCAGGTTGAGCAGATAATCGCCGCAGAAGGGCTGAAAATGAGCGATTGCACCCTCGAAAAGCTTGATGCTGCCTGGGACAAGGCGAAGGAAACCGAGCAAAGTTGATTTGGCGCAAGATGGGGCGGCAAGGAGCCTGATAGATTTTTGCTCATTGTTTGGGAGAGGGGTTTTTGGTATACTGTTTCCCCGTCCTGCTTCATCCCCGAAGCACCCCTTAAAATTCCCTAAACTTCTTTCAGGTTCAGCATGACGACCAAATATATTTTTGTTACTGGTGGCGTTGTTTCATCCCTCGGCAAAGGCATTGCCGCAGCTTCTCTGGCAGCCATTCTGGAAGCCCGTGGTCTGGATGTGACCATCATGAAACTGGACCCCTACATCAACGTGGATCCGGGCACCATGAGCCCGACCCAGCATGGTGAAGTGTTCGTAACCGAGGACGGGGCCGAAACCGATCTGGATTTGGGTCACTACGAGCGTTTCATCCGCACCAAGATGACCCGTCGCAACAACTTTACCACCGGCCGTATCTACGCCGACGTACTGCGTAAAGAGCGTCGTGGTGACTATCTGGGCGCCACCATTCAGGTTATCCCGCACATCACCAACGCCATCAAGGAGCGGGTGATTGCCGGTGCCGAAGGCCATCAGGTTGCCATCGTCGAAGTGGGCGGTACCGTAGGTGACATCGAGTCCCTGCCGTTCCTCGAAGCCATTCGTCAGCTGGCTGCCGAAGTGGGTCGCAACAATGCCATGTTCATGCACCTGACTCTGGTTCCTTACCTGGCCGCTGCCGGTGAAGTGAAGACCAAGCCGACCCAGCACTCCGTCAAGGAGCTGCTCTCCATCGGTATCCAGCCGGATGTGCTGATCTGCCGCTCCGACCGTGCCATTCCGGCCAACGAGCGCGCCAAGATTGCCCTGTTCTGCAACGTGCCCGAGCGCGCCGTCATCTCCATGAAAGACGTCGACTCCATCTACAAGATCCCGGCACTGCTGAAATCCCAGAATCTGGACTCCTACTTCACCGAGCGTTTCGGTCTGGAGTGCAAAGAAGCTGATTTGTCCGAGTGGGAACAGGTTATTTACGAAGAGGCCAACCCGACTGGTGAAGTGACCATCGGTATGGTCGGCAAGTACGTCTCCCTGCCGGACGCTTACAAGTCCGTCAACGAGGCGCTCAAGCACGGTGGTCTCAAGACCCGCCACTCCGTCAACATCAAGTACATCGACTCTCAGGATATCGAGACCCGTGGCGCCGAGCTGCTGGAAGGTCTGGACGCGATCCTGGTGCCGGGTGGCTTCGGTGAGCGCGGTGTGGAAGGCAAAATTTTGGCTGCCCAGTATGCCCGCGAGAACAAGATCCCCTACCTGGGTATCTGCCTCGGCATGCAGGTTGCCATGATCGAATTCGCTCGCAACGTAGCGGGTATGGAAGGGGCTCACTCCTCCGAGTTCAAGAAAGATTGCGCGTACCCGGTCGTCGGCCTCATCACCGAGTGGGTGGATGAAGAAGGCAACGTCGAGACCCGTACCGAGAAGTCCGATCTGGGCGGTACCATGCGTCTGGGTTCCCAGCTCTGCCACCTGGTCGAAGATTCCAAGGTGCGTCAGATGTACGGCAGCCCGACCATTTACGAGCGTCACCGTCACCGTTACGAAGTAAACAACAAGCTGCTGCCGCAGATTGAAGCGGCAGGTCTGAAAGTGACCGGTCTCTCCGCTGACAAGAAGTTGGTGGAAATCATCGAGATCCCGGATCACCCCTGGTTCGTGGCTGCGCAGTTCCACCCGGAGTTCACCTCTACTCCTCGTGATGGCCACGCTCTGTTCGCCGGTTTTGTGAAGGCGGCAGGCGAGTATCAGAAGCGTAATTTGAAGTAATTGAAAATAAATGCGGTTGGGGCACTGTGCCACAGCCGCTTTTTTTGGCATATTTTTGTTGTTTTTTTACGAAACCTGAGGAAATACACATGTCCAAGATCGTTAAAGTGATCGGTCGTGAAATCATCGACTCCCGTGGTAACCCGACCGTTGAGGCCGAAGTTCACCTGGAAGGTGGTTTTGTTGGTATGGCAGCCGCTCCGTCTGGCGCGTCCACCGGTTCCCGCGAAGCGCTGGAACTGCGTGACGGCGACAAGAGCCGTTTCCTGGGTAAAGGCGTGCTGAAAGCCATCGAAGCCGTAAACGGCCCGATCGCTCAAGCTCTGCTGGGTAAAGATGCCAAGGACCAGGCCACCGTTGACCAGATCATGATCGACCTCGACGGTACCGAGAACAAATCCAAGTTCGGCGCCAACGCCATCCTGGCTGTTTCCCTGGCTAACGCCAAAGCTGCCGCTGCTGCCAAAGGCATGCCGCTGTACGCCCACATCGCCGAGCTGAACGGCACCCCGGGTGTTTACTCCATGCCGCTGCCGATGATGAACATCATCAACGGTGGTGAGCACGCCGACAACAACGTCGACATCCAGGAGTTCATGATCCAGCCGGTTGGCGCCAAGACCCTGAAAGAAGCCGTTCGCATGGGCGCAGAAGTGTTCCACAACCTGGCCAAAGTGCTGAAGTCCAAGGGCTACAACACTGCAGTTGGTGACGAAGGTGGTTTCGCTCCGAACCTGAAATCCAACGCCGAAGCGCTGGAAGTTATCGCTGAAGCCGTTGCCGCTGCCGGTTACAAACTGGGCACCGACATCACCCTGGCTATGGACTGCGCTGCTTCCGAGTTCTACGACGCAGAGAAGAAAGAGTACAACCTGAAAGGCGAAGGTCGTGTCTTCACCTCCAACGGTTTCTCCGACTTCCTGGCTGACCTGACCACCAAGTTCCCGATCGTCTCCATCGAAGATGGCCTGGACGAATCTGACTGGGAAGGTTTCGCCTACCAGACTGCTGAACTGGGCAAGAAAATCCAGATCGTGGGTGACGACCTGTTCGTAACCAACACCAAGATCCTGAAGCGCGGTATCGACAACGGCATCGCCAACTCCATCCTGATCAAGTTCAACCAGATCGGTTCCCTGACCGAAACTCTGGCTGCCATCAAGATGGCCAAAGACGCTGGCTACACTGCCGTCATCTCCCACCGCTCCGGTGAGACCGAAGACGCGACCATCGCCGACCTGGCTGTTGGTACCGCTGCTGGCCAGATCAAGACCGGTTCCATGAGCCGTTCTGACCGTGTTGCCAAGTACAACCAGCTGATCCGTATCGAAGAAGCTCTGGGTGCCAAAGCTCCTTTCCGCGGTCTGAAAGAAGTTAAAAACCAGGCTTAATTTGCTGGTTTGCCAGCTTCGGCTGGAATGAAAAAAACCGGAACCCTTGGGTTCCGGTTTTTTTATGCCTGATCCTTGCCACAACGGCCTGAGAGGCGAGGGCGTTGTGCCTCTGGTGTCGGGTCAGACAAAAGGCAGCATGCGCTGATAGCGCCCTGCATGCGCCTTGAAGCCCAGCTTTTCAAACAGGGCGATAGAGCGGACGTTATCTGCATCGATATCTGCGGTGAGGCAGGTGACTCCCAGTGTGCTGGCGTGGGCGAACAGCAATCCCAGCGCCTCCGACATAAACCCTCTGCGCCAATAGGCCGCATTGAGCAGGCAGCCCACCTCGCAGCAGCGGCCCGCCTCGCTGAAACTGTGCAGGCCGCAGGTGCCGATCACCTTATTGCCCTCCCGCTCGACAATCGCCCACTCCAGCGACTTCCCCGTGTGCTCCAGCCGCACCACGCTCGCCATCATCTGCACCACCATGGCGGGAGAGGTAAAGCAGGGATCAGAGGCAAACTCCATGGTCAGCGGATTGCTATAAATCTCGAACAGATCGGCAGCATCCTGCGGGCCAATGGTGCGCAGCACAATCCGTCTGCCGGTTAAGTCAGGCTTCATTTATCTCCTTGGCGCATTCGCCAAACAGTGATTGGCTGTGATTGCAAATGGAGTCAGACACCGACTGGTGGCCGTCGGTGTCTGGTGATAATTAGACCTGAGCAAACAGGATATGAACGAGTTAGAGCACATCCGTCACAAAGTACTGCACCACCTCTGTCAAGTCATGCCTCAGATACTCTTGCGTGTGAGGTTGCTCAAAATGATATTTGAAATCATCTTCGCTGTTAAACCTTTCCCACAGCAAGAGACGGCTCTTATCATCTAAACATTGATGAAGTGTGAAAATAGAGCAACCAGGCTCTTTTAGAGTCTCTTCGCAAAGTTCTTTCAAGTGTTGGCGAGCTTTATCGATGTTTTCAGGAACTTTGACCTTTAGCTCGGCAGTAATGTAATAACCGGGATTAAACATAAATGACTCCTTACTGTGGAATCTGTACGCTAATCCCTCGAGTTCACTCTAGGTCAAGCATTTTTTGGTCGTAGGCATCTATTTTGTAAAGCACAATATTCAGTTCACCATTGAGTCTTGCTATCTCTTGTTCAAGGTTGGTTTTATGAGCGACAAGCAAAGACTTTCTTTCTGACAAGGTTGTAGAGCCGGCTTGGCGTAGCTTGGCAAATGACTTTATTTCCGCTAGCGGCATTCCGGTAGACTTTAAACGTTTAATCCAGGTTAGCCATTCAATATCTGTTTTATCGAAAATACGTTGGCCGGATTCATTTCTACGGATATTCAGTAATAGCCCTTCTTTCTCATAATATCTCAGTGTATGAATGGAAATATTTGTCATCTCTGCGACTTCAGAAATCTTCATGATATCTCCATGAAATTTTTTATGAGGTTAAACGTCGGAATGATAAGAAGTCTTGGAATTAACTCCAAAATATAAAAGTGGAGTTGGTTACGCATTATTTTTAAGTGCTTTGCTACTTTGTAGTCTGGCATCTATTTTATTCGAAAAATCTGAGAAGCCATCCAGGTCAAAAGGGGCGTAAATTTTCTTGCGACTGTTAGTACGAATGACCATGCAATCAACTATGAGTAATTTCCCCATACTCACACCGATCATCTCTGTATAGGGTATGGATACTTTCTGGAAAAAGCGGTTTCTACCTACCACATCCTCGCTCCTCAATTCGACGGAAAACAATCTGGAGGCTTGAGCCATTGCGAACAATACAACGAAGGATGTTAGAAGGATTTTTAAATATTGGTAAAAGAGCCAAGAGCCCAACTCCATGTCGAGTTGGGTTTTGTATGTACTGAGCGCAACAAACCCGGCAAAAATCAAAGTGATAAATATAAAGAACCGCTTGCTCATGGAGAGTAATGGTTGTTTCCAATTTAATGAATATTTCATTGTTTATTCCAGCTGGATAAAAATAACGTCCGCTTAATCAGTGAATGGCAGAGGATCCCCACCTCGTCAGGAACGTTTGCTATAGCGATAGTGGATTTTTCGGCCGGTTTATTCGCAATTGTCCGAATACGCTTCGCTATTCTAATCTACTGGCAATATAACTCTCAATTATAAATATTTACTCTAACATTTTTACTTTACGAGCCATCAACTGCGATCTGCTTAACAAGATCTCGTAGTATTTTTCACATGGCTTAATGTCAATGAAGCGATAGAGCTCTCGTCCAGCTTTAGTTAGAAACTCAGTGCGATTTTCACGATGTCCATTCAACGTCATTGCAAACCTATAGCTACCATATTCGATTAGATAACGCTCATTCTTGGTAAAATGGAATTGTTGCTGAGGTTGTATCAAACCAAGGTCTTGAAGATGGCGAATATCAGACTCTCTTATTCCGCTGTTTTCGATATGTTTGTTAAGTGATGAGTATTTAAAACGCAATAACTCACCGTTAACATGAAAAAGAAACTGACAGTAACGATTAAATAAATTTATATCATTGTTGCTTAGAGATTGCAGGACAAGCAATGTAGCTCTACTGCACGCTTCTGGTTCCAAAACCTCACCCGCAAGTATTTTAGCCCAAAGATTTTGGACATTTTCTATAGAAACATCTTGGCATTTATCAAAATAGAACGACAACCAATCAGCATCTAATGCTACACCATCAGCAATATCATTATTATCAAGGTAGCTAATTGATTTGTCGACAATGCCTTCGATATTTTCTTGTCGACGCGTCTCTTGTGTTGAAATCCGTCGAGCAGCCCTAATAGAAAGTGCATCAGACTCTGCTTTAGCCATAATAACGAGTGAATCAGATTCAGCTATAGCTTTTCGGCGAATTCTTGTCGGCTCATATAAAACACCAATTGTGTTACTGATCGCATCAATCAACTTACATGCAGGTTCAGATAGAGCTTTTAAATCAATAAGACTTGTTTCTGTCATTATTACTACCACCAAGTATCGATTATCTAGTATTTATAATGTCATTGTTCAGCTGCGTCATTTTTTAGCTAAGTGGAGAAGAGTGTGTCCGGAGTAGGTCCTTCAAGGCCGGAACGAACTGAAATTTCTGGTTATGAGTTTTGCTGGCGGCTAAACAATTTGTCCCAAAAGCCTTTTTTCTCGTGCTTCATCGCATCTTCGATGAAATCTATGTTGGGTTTGCGTCTATCGGACTCTTCTATCAGATCCATCACCACATTGCCGGAGCTTGTATAGGTGGTGAGATGGTACTGGTCTGTTTCGTAGCACTGGCCGAATAGATCTTTGAAGATATCCTTCCAGACCGAGTAATACTTCATGCATTGCTTCTCAGTACCGAACATCACCCCGTAGTTTCCAACGACAAGCGCATGGGTTATCTGCTTACGCTTCCCATTTTCATCTTTCGCTTTGGCTATCTGCTCTGCATCCAGCGCCACTAATACGAGGTCATCTTTCATAGGAGATCCATAGATTCATAACAGTGATTAGATAGAAGGTGGTACTAACACATTAATACCACCTTCTATCTAACTCCACTCCTGCCCGATATGACACTCCGCAAATTATATTTTAAATCAATTGGTTAAGTCCCTGCCTCTGAAGCTGGTCGTATTCGATGGACCTCTTCTTTTTACACAACAATTGCGACTGTATAGAAAATCAGTATGACGTTAGTCATGGCAAGCGTTGACATGGCTACCGCCCCTGAATTTCAGCCTCCAGTCTGCTGCGTTTTACCAACGAGGTGTGGCTGGCATGGCTCATGGGAGACTCCGACGAGGCAAGTGTTGCCAAATGGCAATATTAACCATGGCGCTGTGGAGAGAAAGCTCAATATTGAGAATTTCTGTGCAAGATCAATAAATTAATCAAATCTCGCCAACGATTGATGACGCGCCGAGATAGCGTGAACAACCATTCTTGAACTATCACCATAGAATATTCATGGTCATATCCGGCTTGAACCAGCATAAAACTCTTTGTTATTGTCCGCATTCCCCGCTGAAATAGCTTATTTATCTATAAATCAACAAGATAGCATTATGCGGTGGCGTTGCGGGGGCATCTGCTATCGGGAAGGAGAGTTATGAAGTCGCAGTTCAAAGTGGCGCTGGCCATGTTGGCCCTGTTCGTCGTCCAAGGCTGCACAGCCCCGGATTCATCCACCAAGCGCAATGTACCCGGCCCGGTGCTGACAGTGCATTACGAAAGTGCCCCCCTGATCCCCGTCACCATCGCCGGTGAGCAGTACCAGTTTTTGCTGGATACCGGGGCCAGTATCACCTTTATCGATCGTCGTCTGGCCAGCCGCTTCAAGGCGCTGACCTTAAGCGAATTGCCCAGGGCCTATCAGGCTGATTTTGCCACTGTGAGCAGTGTTTCGAGCCAACTGGGCAGCGAGCAGCTTGGTTTTGTTGAGCCGCAACCCTTCTCGGTGGGGTCGGTCACCATTGAGGACAGCGATCTGTGGGCAACCGTTGATTTCGATCTTTTCTCCCAGTCTCTCGGCAGCCGTGTCGATGGCATCCTCGGGATCGACACCATCCGCCGTTTCAACTGGGTGTTTGATCGCGACAGGCATCAGCTCACGGCTTCGCTGACGGCTCCGTCGGCAGCCACGTTCGAGCGTTGCATCGGCTATGAAGATAGCTACAACCGCTCCCCGGCAGTGTATCTGACCCATGGCGAGAGCAGCGTGCGTATGTATCTGGATACCGGGGCCGATCAGAGCTATGCCGACCATGCCTTTATCGACTTTATGGCCAGCCAGAAGGCGATCGCTGGTGAAGATGCCACGCCACGCAAAGGGGTGGATGCCAGCGGTATGGTGGAGGGGCGTGACCATATCCTCACCGGCCTGCACTTTGATGAGCGCCAGCTCGGTGAACTGCGCGTGTCGGAAAACAGCAATGAGCAGTATGGTCTGGGGCTGGATTTTGTTAACCGCTTCAATCGCTTTGCGATCATGCCCGGGCGGATGATGCTCTGCTACGACGCCGACAGCCTGGCGCGCAAAGTGCCGCCAGTCCTGCGCAATATCGGGGTGCGTTTTGATGGCAAGCATCTGCAGGTCTACTACAGCGACGAACGGGATCTGGCCCCCTATGGTCTGGCCAACGGCGACATTCTGGAGCAGATCAACGGGGTGGCTTATCGTCCCCTCGAGATCGACAAGGTGCGTGAGCTGCTCAGCACCGGCAAGCCGGGGTCGCTCAAGTTGCGGATTGTGCGGGAAGGAAAACCGCTGGATATCGCCATCTAGTCAAGGTGGGGCGGCAAGACGAGCCGCCCCAGTCAGCCTCAGCCCTTGGTCGGATTTTCCATGCAGGTGAGGGTTGGCTGGCCGTAACGCTCCAGCGTGGCGTCGTCCCCCTTGGTGAAGAAGGTGAGGTTTTGCCCTTCATAACGGGCGCCGCTGGCGCTGGGGGCTTCATAGGCGAGCACTTGCTGCTGCGTGTCGCCCTCGCTCAGATTGATCACCGCGGCGGGCAGCTTGGCATCGTTATAGAAGTAGGTGGAGAGAGTGACGTTCTTGCCGCACTGGTAGTTGACCGGTGCTGGCACCATCAGCTGGCCGCCGCTGATCTGCAGTTCGGTGATCCGCAGCAGGTAGTTATCCTCCACACACTGGCGCAGATCCTGCCCCTTCCAGCAGTCGTTACGTCCCTTGATCCAGCCGCGCTGCATGGCGCGCTCTGTCTTGAGCTGTTCGGGAGAGAGCGCTGCAATCGCCTTGGGGTAGAGGGCCGCCAGTTCGTTATCAAGGGCGGCCAGTCCGGCATCCTTGCAAATCAGGGTTTCGACCGACCCGGAGGCTTTGGTGCAGTCAAAGGAGGGGGTTGCGGCGCTGGCCAGCAGAGGGGCAAACAGCAGGGTGGCAAGCAAGGTCTTGTTCATCGATAGATTCCAGCAATGAGGAGGGTATATCTGCCTACTACAGCACACTCTACAGGGCAATGCAGCAGGGGAGCCGAGCGCACTTGCACTGCTGAATGGCTGCCAAGCGGAAAAACCCGACACTCCTGGCCGGAATGTCGGGTTTTTTGTGGCCGCGATAAAGGGGGGAGGCGGGTTGCCCGGTCGATCAGGCCAGCGCCAGTTGTTGACTGCGGGCGCGCCACAGCCGCTCGTGGAAGAAGAACACCACGGTATTGATAGCCGGTTCGATCATCGCCATCACGCCGCCGGTGAGCAGCTCGCCGCTCAGCAGGAAGGCCACCCCGAAGGCCACCGAGAAGTGGACCACCGCGAAGCTGCTGGTCTTGGCCTGCAGGCTGTGGTCTGGCTTGAGCTTGTGCCAGCCAAGGTCATGAAAGTAGAAGGCGACCGTGTTGACGGCAGGCTCGATCAGGGCGATCAGGCTGGCGGTCAGCAGTTCACCGGTCAGCAGGTAGGCCACGGTAAAGGCGACACCGAAGTGCAGGATGGCAAAGCTGATGGTCTTTTTCATGATGGCGGCTCCCTCTGTTGATGATGAGAGTATCTGCCGAAATGAGATTAAATGAAAACTATTCTCATCTATTGCCAGCATAGAGAGAACCTATCAACGGGCGAGTGGCCGGTGTGGTTCAGCGGTTGCCAATCGCAGCCAAGGCGATAAAGTACAGGTTCTTCACACTTGCCCATGAAAAAGGATCTTTCATGAATATCAATGCCACTCTGCTTGGCCAGTTCATTGCGTTGCTAATGGTCATCGTCGGCCTCATCGCCTGGCGACTGGCGCGCCGCAAGAGCGAGCATCCGGCGCTGATCACCCTTATCTGCTCCCTGCTCTGTCTGTTTCCGCCCTTTGGCCTGCTGGCCCTGTTGCTGGTTGCGCTGAAACAGGATCTGCCCGCCCGCTCATAGGGCTGGCTGCGGAAGGGGCTCCAGGCTAGGTTGCCAGACCTTGGACACCCATCTTTTGGGTTTTGGTTATGCTACACCTTGCTCAGAAAGGTGGTGTCCCAGATTTGTACTGCTTAAGAATTCCCTCAGATTCAGCGGTTTTTAGCTTTTGCTTAAGATTTTCCCAAACTAACTCACTGCCTTTTCCGATTCTACTATTCAGGCCATACACCTGTGCAGCAGAGATATTGTGTTCTTTCCAGCTGTGACCATTTCCATATATGTTGTGGAGTAGAGGAGGAATTCGATCTATGGATTTTGCATAAATTGAGTCGGGTGTAATACCTTCTTCAAATTCGTGCCAAAGATCTGATAGCTCCGCAGCTAAATGACTTGGTAATAGATTAAAAACTCTTCGGATGCTGGCAGCTTCTAATTCCTTTATTTCTTTATTTTCGCAGGAGTACACAATTGTGTCTCCTGCATCAATTTCACCAAGATCATGAATAAGTAACATTTTAATTACACGGTCAATATTGATTTCAAAGTTGGAATATTCTTTAAAAAGTAATGCTACTAGACAAACATGCCAGCTGTGCTCACCAGAATTTTCAAAGCGATTTAGACCGACAGGCTTGGTTTTTCGAAGTACATTTTTAAGCTTTTCGATTTCAATAATAAAGCTAAATATATCGTCAATTGAATTCAATTCTCGCTCCTTCTTGATAATTTAACGGTGATTAGATAGAGGGCGGCACTAATCCGATAGCAGAGCCTTCCATATAAATCCGATCTGCTCTGATTTTTGACATGGAAAAATAAAATCAAATCAAAATATTACCAGTCTACCTCTGATACTTGAATGTATTCGCTTGACCTCCTCTTTTTGTGCCGCTGTTACTATTGGTGTGAAAAAAGTGCTCAGCGCAGTCTTGGAAAGCGCCGCCAAAGCATGCCTGCATGAGCAGGTCAGAAATAAAAATGGGGCCGTCACCATGTTGAGTGGGTCGTAGGAAACTCTCGCTTATCCATTCCATCCGGCATGGCTACCGCCTCTGAATTTCAGCTTCCAGTCTGCTGCATTTCACCAACGGGATGGGGTTGGCATGGCTCATGGGAGACTCCAACGAGGTGTGTGTTGCCAATCGGATATATTAGCGGCGGGTCGATGGAGGGAAAGGGCCAGATGGCCGATTTCTGATCTGGATCGACTAATTAGTCAATAACGACTGATCTGGTGTGCAGATGGGGCGGGTGCTGCCATTGGTGAGGTAAACAGTTAGTGGGGAACAGAGTTCGTGGCTAAAGCGGTAGCGGGTAAAAAAACAAGAAGCTCCTGAACGGGGCTTCTCTTTGCTGGCCATGCCGCCACTGTGGACGGCTTGGGTGAGCGACTTGCTGGCGCCTTGGCCGGGCGCCGGAGCGGGCTGGTGCAGGTTTACTCTTCGACCTTGTTCAGCCACTCGACCTTGTATTGGGCGCCGGCGCCCTGCGCCAGCTTGGCACACAGCGGTTTGAGGAAGGCTTCAATCTGCTCGTCCAGCATCCAGGGCGGGCTGATGATCAGCATGCCTGAGCCGTTCATGCCCCAATCCTTGGTCTGACCGGCCACTTCCAGCTCGGCCACCAGCACGTTGCCGAAGTTTTCGCGCTTGATGGCGCGCAGCATGTCGCGGGATTTGTCCGCCTCTTCCCCCAGAATGGGGTACCAGAGGGCGTAGATGCCGGTCGCCCAGCGTTTCTGCGCCTTTTTCAGGGTGTCGACCACGGCGAAGTAATCTTCTTTGAGCTCATAGGGCGGGTCGATCAGCACCAGCCCGCGGCGCGGGGTCGGCGGCAGCAGGGCGATCAGCCCCTCGAAGCCGTCGCGGTGGTGCACGGCCACGCGAGGGTCGTAACCCATATTGGCGCGCAGATCTTCGACCTCGTTGTTGTGCAGCTCCATCAGCGCCAGCTTGTCCTGCTCGCGGGTGAGGCGACGGGAGAGCTCCGGCGAGCCGGGGTAGTAGTGCAGCTCGCCATCGCTGTTCATCTCTTCGATGATGCCGAGATAGGGGGCCATGGCAGACCATTGGGCCCGCTCGTCCCACAGGCGGCCGATGCCATCGGCATACTCGGCCTTCTTCTGGGACCAGTCGCCGCGCAGGTCGTAGAGACCGCCACCGGCATGGGTGTCCAGCACGATGAAGGGTTTCTCCTTCTTCTTGAGGGACTCGATGATCAGGGCCTGAACGGCGTGTTTCAGCACGTCGGCATGGTTGCCGGCGTGAAAGGCGTGGCGATAGCT
Source organism: Aeromonas sp. 97A (assembly GCF_051919185.1). NCBI lineage: Bacteria > Pseudomonadati > Pseudomonadota > Gammaproteobacteria > Aeromonadales > Aeromonadaceae > Aeromonas > Aeromonas sp. 97A. The sequence goes on from NZ_JBQBFF010000001.1 coordinate 4,529,020, forward strand.
CAGCATATTAGATCTCTGAGGGGGCCCTGCTGGGCACCCAGTAACGATAGATAGTTCAACAAATTGCGGCTGTTGCCGCGAAACAGGGAGAGGCTGCGCAGGGTCTGCAATAGGACGCCCTGTTGCAGCCGCTCCAGCTCCAGTTCGTGGGCTAGCATCGACTGATACTGCTGCTCGTCGAGCCGCGCCTTGGCGCTTTGGCGCAGGGCGCGCCACGGGGTTAGCACCGCCTCGGTTTGCACCAGCGCTGGTTGTAGGTCGGTGAGATCGACCACGATGCCGAGTTGATCGAGCCGGTGCAGCAGCAGCGCCAGATTGACGTTGCCCCCCTGCTCCTGCACGGTGAGCCAATCCTGGCTGCGCTCACCATAGACCTTGCCGCTCCAGTGCCAGAAGCCGATCGGCGTCGGCAATTCGTGGACCGCGACCCGCTCGCTGGCCATCAGCTGTTCGTCACGCAAAGAAGGCTTGCTCCATGGTTTCCAGCTCTTCGGAGAGGCTCATCCACTCCAGCTCTACCTCTTCCAGCTGCTCCTTGAGGGGGCCCTGGGATTTGAGCAGCTCGGAGAGCTTGGTTTTAGCGCTCTCTTCGTAGATAGCTGGGTCGGCCAGTTGGCTCTCGATGTCGCCAAGCTTGCCTTGCAGTTTCTCCATGCTCGCTTCGAGCTTTTCCAGCTTCTGGCGCAGGGGACGGGTTTGCTGGCGGAACTCCGCCTCGCGCCGCTTCTGATCCTTGCGCGCCACTGCCGAGTTGGCAGAGACGGGGCCGTCGGCCGGTTTGGCGTTGGCCTCTTTCTCCTGCTCGCCGAGCCACTTGTGGTAGTCGTCCAGATCGCCGTCGAACGGCTCGACCCGGCCACCGTGCACCAGATAGAAGTCATCTGTGGTGGTACGCAGCAGGTGACGGTCGTGGGAGACCACTACCATGGCCCCTTCGAAGCCTTGCAGCGCCATGGTCAGGGCGTGGCGCATCTCCAGATCCAGGTGGTTGGTCGGTTCATCCAGCAGCAGGAGGTTCGGCTTTTGCCAGGTGATCAGCGCCAGCACCAGCCGCGCTTTTTCGCCACCGGAGAAGGGGGCCACCTTGTCGAGCGCCTTGTCACCGTGGAAGCCGAAGCTGCCCAGATAGTTGCGCAGCTCCTGCTCGGTCTTGTCCGGCGCGAGGCGGGCCAGATGATCGAGCGGGGAATCATCGAGACGCAGGGTCTCCAGCTGATGCTGGGCGAAGTAGCCGATGCTCACCCCGGCGCTCACTTCGAGCTTGCCGGAGAGCGGCGGGTTGGAGCCGGACAGCATCTTGATAAAGGTGGACTTGCCGGCGCCGTTGCGACCGAGCAAACCGATGCGCGAACCCGGTACCAGATTGAGTTTGATCTTCTCCAGGATCACCTTGTCACCGTAACCGGCAGAGAGGTTCTCCATGGCAATGAGCGGGGTCGGCAGGGCCGACGGCTCGCGAAACTCGAAGCTGAACTCGGAGTCGGCGTGGGCGGGCAGGATCTTCTCCATCCGCTCCATCGCTTTCAGGCGGCTCTGGGCCTGGCGGGCCTTGGAGGCCTTGTAGCGGAAGCGGTCCACATACGCCTGCATGTGGGACATCTCCCGCTGCTGCTTCTCGTACATCGACTGCTGCTGGGCCAGATGTTCGGCGCGCTGCAGTTCGAAGTCGGAGTAGCCGCCGGTGTATTCGTTGAGCTTGCCGTTCTCGATATGGATGATGCGGCTGATGACAGAATCGAGGAAATCGCGGTCGTGAGAGATGAGCACCAGCGTGCCCTGATAGCCCTTGAGCCACTTCTCCAGCCAGATCACCGCATCGAGATCCAGGTGGTTGGTCGGTTCATCGAGCAGCAGCAGATCGGAGCGGCAGAGCAGCGCCTGAGCGAGGTTCAGACGCATGCGCCAGCCACCGGAGAAACTGCGCACCGGCGAGCTCAGCTGCTCATCGCTGAAACCGAGGCCGTGCAGCAGTTCGGCGGCGCGGGCGCGAATGCTGTAGGCGCCGATGGTGTCGAGCTTGCCGTGCAGCTCGGCCACCAGCAGACCATTGTCATCCTGCTCGGCCTGCACCAGCTGGGCTTCCAGCGAGCGGAACTCCTTGTCGCCGTCGATCACATACTCGAGGGCGGAGCAGTCGAGCGCCGGGGTCTCCTGCGCGACGCCTGCGATCTGCCAGCCTGCGGGCAGGCTGAAGGTGCCGCTGTCGATGGCCAGCTCGCCCCGTACCAGTGCAAAAAAGGTGGACTTGCCACAGCCGTTTTTGCCCACCAAACCCACTTTGTGGCCGGGGTGAATGGTGGCGGAGGCGTTGTCCAGCAGCTTGCGGCCGCCGCGGATCAGTTCGATTTGACTGGCAACTATCATGGGTGGGATCTGCTTGCTCAAAATGGAGGAGAAAAACTGGCGCGGATCTTACGTGAAATGACGCTGATTTGCACTGTAGCGAAGGGCTGGCCACTGGCTGGCGCTGCAAAAACATGCCATAACAGAGAAACCAGTTTGGTTACGGGAGGTTAGCATGCATATCAGGGATATTATGACGACCCGGGTCGCCACCGTTTCAATGGATGATCGACTCCGAGTCATCAGGGATATCTTCGAGCAGGCTCACTTTCGCCACCTGCTGGTGCTGGAAGAGGAAGAGCTGGTGGGGGTCATCTCGGATCGGGATCTGTTCCGTGCAATCAGCCCCTATCTCGACTCCGAAGCCGAGATGAGCCGCGATACCGAAACCCTCAACAAGCGGGCTCACCAGATCATGAGTCGTCAGCTCGTCACCATCGCACCCCATCTCACCGTGCGCGACGGCGTCAAGCTGATGCTGGAGAAGGGGGTCTCCTGCCTGCCGGTGCTGGAGAATGGCGCCCTGGTCGGCATCATCAGCTGGAAAGATTTTCTCAAGGCGGCGCTGGAGAGTGACGCGCTGGTTTGAGCCCAACGCTTATCGCCACTAGCTGACAGAGAACCAATATAGAGAGAGGGGAGCCAAGGCTACCCTCTCTCTATATTGGCTTTGCCGACAATGCCGATTTGTACGGCGCCTGCATCATCACGGCTCGGGCTGCCCTGCGACAAGACAGGAGGGGCCGCTGCCGGAGAGGTGCGGCTGCAGATGGGTGCGGATCTCCTGCAGGGTGCGCTGGTACTGCTGGGCATGCTGATCGAGAAACGCGGGGCTGTGCTTGAGGCGCCGCTCCAGGGTATCGACCAGCAGCGCCACTCTGGGGGCCGCCATACCCGCTGGCCAGCAGTGTTGCAGCAGCTCCAGCAGTTGCCAGGCATCGCCCGGCAGGGCGGGGAACTCCTCCAGCAGCTGCAAGCCCGCTTGCAGGGCTGTCTGATACTGGCTGGCCTGCATAGCCTTGTGGCGCAGCTGGCGCAGTTCGCTCAGCCGTTGTTCTCTCGCCGTCAGGCGCTGGCCCAGCTCGGCCACCAGATGGTGGAACAGCTGGCGGGTGAGCGGGTGGGGCGCCACCCTGACGCGGTATTGGGTCAGCTGGGTCAGGTAGCGCTGGGCGTGGTGGGGCAAACCGCAGAACTGGCTGACCGCAAAGCCGAGCAGCAGGGTGAGGTGGTTGTCGCTCCCCTCATCCGGCTGGTGGTGGGCAATCAGGATCAGCGCCTCGTCGAAGCGGTAATCCAGCCCCAGCATCAACGCCTGCAGCAGCTCATATTCGTGGGGTTGCAGGTGGACGGTGCGCTTGAGGTGCTCCCACTCCTGTTGCAGGGAGCGGATCCGGTTGCTGGAGGGGGCGTGCCACAGCACCGCCAGACTGGCATTGAGCATGAAGCTGTCGATGGCGAGCCGGACGCGCTGCTCGCTGAAGTGGCGCAGGGTCAGGCTGTTGGCCTGCTCCAGCACCTTCTCCTCATCTTGCAGCACCAGCCCGAGCAACATCGCCAGCTGATGCCAGCGCGGCTGATGGGGGCGGATCTGCAGCAGCTCTCCCATGGTCTCCCACGCCGCCAGCCAGTGATGCTGATGCAGCTGGCTGGCGAGTTGCAGCTCCAGCCGGGTGGCCATCGAGACGCTGGCCTGATGGCGCTGCAAGTCGGTCCGGGCGCTTTGCAATTTGCCGAGCCCCAGCATGGCGTAGAAGAGCCCGGCCCTTGGCCAGCTCGCCTGATATTCGTTGGCACAGAGGGCATAGTGCTGGGCGGCAGTGATCCGCTCGGCTGATTGCAGCAGCAGATAGCCCTTGAGCCGATCCAGCCAGGGGGTCAGCGAGCGATTCTCCCGTTGAAACAGCAGGTCTTCACAGAGGGCGGTAGCCAGTTGCCACTCCCGCAGCAGAATGGGGGCGGCCAGCGTGCGGGTCAGGCTGCTTAACTTCACCAGCTGGCCGAGCACCGCGGTGAGCTGCTGGGTCATGAAGGGGAGAGCCAGATAGAGGGAGAAGTAGAGATCCGAGGGGAGAAACTCCTGCTCGCTCTGATCGGCATCGAGCAGCAGCAATACGCAACCGGGTTGCAGCAGGCCGAGATAGTGCGCTTCGTGCAGCAGCCGGGCTCCGTCAAGATCCTGCTGCTTGTCCTGCTGACAGATGATGGCGTCGAAGGCGTGCTGTTGCAGCAGGGCCAGCAGGCCGCTGCGCTCGTGGTTTGGATGGTTGTGGTAGTGGATCCGGTCGGCGGGCACCCCCTGTTCGGTCAGTTCCCGGGTGATGGCGCTACGGAGCAGGGGATCCTCTTCGAGCAGCAGTATCGTCATGCAGGTACTTCCTGTGAGCAAACCATTAGGTTGATTATGGTAGACCCAAGAGGAACATAGGCACAGCACTCGCTGAGTGAAAAGCTGACAGTAGTCAGCAGGGTGGTGGAGGGCGCACTATGGGCTGTTATTTCAATCGGTTATGCCATCTATCAGGGTTGCAACCTGTTATTGCCGAGGGCGGATCTGCGTCCCGAAGGGGCAGTCGCTCTGGCGGATCAGCCGCGACCCCTTGCCCTGTTCCCCCAGCCAGCTTAATTCCAGCTTGCCGAGGCGGCCCAGATGGCGCAGCTCGAACTCGTAGCGCTGGCAGAGGTTGTCCTGAGGCAGGTTCGCCATCCCCGCTGGCAGTCGGTATTGATAGCGCAGGATTGGCCCATCCTCCAGCTTGCTGGCCACCGGCACCAGCCCCTCTGGCGTGGGCTGCGGCGCCCCGAGCACACGGCGCAAACTGAGCGGCGCATCGATCGCCTTTTGATAGTGCAGGCCGTTCATCGCCGCCAGCTCCTCTTCCAGTCGTTGCAACTCCCCTTCCAGTCCATTGAGCGCGGCCCCCAGCTGCTGGTGGGTCGTGGACGAGGCGCAGCCGCCCAGCAACAGGGTGGCAAACAGCAGGGCGGCTCTGATGGGGGGCACGGCATCTCCTTGGCAATGACGATGAAGCGTGAAGGTCAGGTCGGCTGGCCTGACTATAGCAGGGGATTGCTGGGGGGCGTCCCCTGCAGTAGTTGGGCCAGACGGGCCAGCCCCTCGCCGACCCGGGCGTCGGTGGCGGGTTGGCTCAGGCTCAGGCGCACCCCCTGCGGTGCGGCAAACTGACCGGCGGCGAAGTGTTCCCCGCTCGCCACGCCAACGTCAAGGGCATCGGCGGCGGCAGCAAACTGCTGGCTGCGCCAGGGCTCAGGCAGTGGCAGCCAGGCGTGCATGCTGCCCGGCTGCCAGCGGGCGGCGGGCAGCAGGTGGCGCAGCAGTTCGCCACGGCGTTTGAGGATCTCCCGCTGCTGCTCGACCAGCGGCATGATCTGGCGCTGACTGACCATTTTGCAGGCGAGCTCGATCAGCAGCGGGCTCACCATCCAGCTCGACAGCCGCATGGTCTGGGCGAAGGCGCTGCGCAGGGCAGGGGGCGTCAGCACGAAGCCGACCCGCAGGCCGCCGCAGGCGATCTTGGCCAGACTGCCCAGATAGATGACCCGCTCCGGCGCCAGATTGACCAGGGGGATCACCGATTGCTGGGGCAGCAGGCCGTTGACGTCATCCTCGATGATCAGCAGATCGTGGCGACGGGCGATGGCGACGATGGCCTCCCGCCGCGCCAGACTCATGATGGCGGTGGTGGGATTTTGCAGGGTCGGGGTGAGGTAGAGCAGCTTGGCCCGGCGGGTACGGCAGGCGGCGTCCAGTGCCTCGGGCAGCAGCCCCTCCTCGTCCATCGCCAGCCCCACCACCTGATTCTTCAGCTGGCGGGCATTGCCCAGCATACCGGGGTAGCTCAGCCCCTCGCACAGGATGGTCTCCCCCACGCAGCCGGTCGCCAGCAGCGCCAGCATGATGCCGTGCTGGGCGCCGTGGCTGAACAGCAGGCGATCCTCACTGCAGGCCACCCCTTGCTCCGCCAGCCAGTTGACGAACTGCTGGCGCTGATCCGGTCGTCCCGCCTCCTTGTCGTAGCCGAGCAGGGCGTTGAGATCCCCGTCCGCCACTTCCCCCAGCATGGGGCGAATAATGGCCGCCCGATCCAGCTGCACCGGCAGGTTCTGCCACAGCTCGATGCGGTGCCCCTCCTCCTGACGGATCACCCACTCATCGGCGGGATCCGTGTTCGCTCCCTTGACCCAGGTGCCGTGGCCCACTCTTGCGGCCAGCAGGCCGCGTCGCTCCGCCTCGCTGTAGGCGCGGGTGACGGTGCCTACGGTGACACCCAGACGATCCGCCAGGGATCTGTGGGTAGGCAATCGGGTCTGCGGTGGCAGCTCGCCATTCGCGATCCCCTGTTCGATCGCTTTGACCAGCTTGAGGTAGAGGGGGCCATCGAAGGCCGTAAGGTCGGGTGTCCAGATTGTCATGGTGACAATAAATCCATTGATCAAAACTTGCTGTCAATATAGCGTGAATTTCAACCTGGTAACAACCAAATAGCACACATTGTATCGATACAATGTGGCAAGCAAGGAGTCACAATATGACGATGGAGTGGTATGTCACCCTGTTCGGTTTTGCCGTACTCACCTGCGGTACGCCGGGGCCCAACAACCTGATGCTGACGGCCTCCGGCGCCAACTTCGGGGTGCGTCGCACCCTGCCACATCTGCTCGGGGTCGGATTGGGGCAGCCGGTGTTGCAACTGGTGCTGGCGCTGGGACTCTATCCGCTGTTCGAGCGTTGGCCCCTGTTGCGCCTCGGTTTGCAGATCTTCGGTAGCCTCTATCTGCTGTGGCTGGCGTGGCGTATCGCGGTGGCAGGCGCCCCGGGGGATCCGGCCCGGAGGGCCCGTCCGCTGACCATGCTGGAGGGGCTGGGCTTTCAGTTCCTCAATCCCAAGGCGTGGATGATGGGGATCTCCGCCATCAGTCTGTTCAGCCTGCCCGGCGCCAGTTACTGGTCGAGTCAGCTGGCGGTGATGGTCATGTTTGTGCTGGTGGCCCTGCCGGTCTGCTTTGTCTGGGTATTGTTCGGCCATCAGCTGAGCAACTGGATCAGCTCGGATCGGGGCTGGCGGCGACTCAACGGTTCTCTCGGCCTGCTGACGGCGCTCTGCGTGGTGATGCTCTGGTATTGAGCCGTGTTGCGCTGGAGGGGGAGGTGGCCGAGAAAGAGGCATTTCTGACTTGTCGCCACGGGGTTGGCTCTGCATATTAGAAGGCTTTCCCCATAACGGGGGCGTTGTATCGACAAGAGGTTGAGATGGATCTGAACTGGTTACTGCCCCTGGCGGGGTTTGCCCTGGTTACCTGCGGCACGCCGGGGCCCAACAATATGTTGCTCACCAGCGCCGGGGCGGCGCAGGGTTTTCGCCGCACGATTCCCCTGCTGGTGGGGGTGGTGGGGGGGATCAATCTGATGATCCTCGCCACCGCCCTGGGGCTTGGCGTGGTGTTCGAGAAGGTGCCGCTGCTGCACGACGGCCTCAAGCTTATCGGCTCGGCCTATCTGCTCTGGCTGGCGTGGAAGGTGGCGACGGCCAGCGGCCCGGCCGAGGGCAACCGGCCGCTCATTCCCGCTCATCAGGGGGCCATGCTGCAACTGCTCAATCCCAAGGCATGGATGATGGCGCTCTCCGCCATCAGCGGTTTCACCCTGGCGGGGGAGGCTTACTGGCCCTCTGCGCTCTGGGTGCTGGTGATCTTCTTTATTACCGGCCTCTACACCGGGGCGTTCTGGGTGCTTTTTGGTGCCCAGGTGCGGCAAATCATTCGCACCGCCCGGGGTTGGCGGCGTTTCAATCTTGGCATGGGGCTGGCGACGGCCGCCTGTGTCGGGATGATCTGGATTTAGCCCGGGGTTGACCAGGGCCTTTACCGGCTGTCTTGTTGGCCCTGCGGGGCCTTTTTTATCTCGATCCCGTGACCTTGCCTGCAAGGTGGCGTGGTTCTGCCCTCCCTTGGGATGAAAGGAGTTCCTATGAAATGTATCGGTCTGCTGGGTGGCATGAGCTGGGAGTCCACCGTCAGTTACTATCAGGCGCTCAACCGCGGGGTGCGGGCACAGCTCGGCGGTTTGCACTCGGCGCGGGTGCTGCTCAACAGCGTCGATTTTGCCGGTATCGAGCGGTTGCAGCATGCCGGTGACTGGCCCGCTACCGCCCGCCTGCTGGCTGCGGAAGCGCGCAAGTTGCAGGATGGCGGCGCCGATTTCTTGCTGATCGGCACCAACACCATGCACAAGGTCGCCCCCGAGATAGAGGCCGCCATCGATATCCCGCTACTCCATATCGCCGATGCTACCGCGGCCAAATTGCAGGCGGACGGGATAACCCGGGTCGGCCTGCTCGGCACCCGCTTCACCATGGAGCAGGATTTTTACAAGGGGCGCTTGCAGGAGCGCTTCGGGTTGGCGGTGCTGGTACCCGATGAGGCTGGGCGGAATCGGGTACACAGGATCATCTATGACGAGCTCTGTCTGGGGGAGATCCGCGAATCATCGCGGGCCGAGTATCTGGCCATTATCGAGGGGCTGGCGGCCGCGGGTGCCGAGGCGGTGATCCTTGGCTGCACCGAGATTGCCCTGCTGGTGGGCGATGCCCGGGCGGCTGTGCCGCTCTACGACACCACCGCCATCCATGCCGAGGCGGCGGTCGCGCTGGCACTGGCATCCGATTAATAAACTGGTCAGATCTCACTATTCATGCTTGTCTCATACCCCTTGCCATAAAAGCGTGTAAAATTGCGCCCTGAATTTTCCCCGGCCAACGCGGGTTGGCTGCGGTTTCCTAGCATGCAAGGCTGACATTGTGACTGAAGTAGATAGATTCGCGGATATTCGCCCCTACCGCGATGAAGAAGTGCCGGCAGCCATCGAACGGCTGATCCAGGATGATGAATTTATCGGCGCCATCGCCAAGTATCGTTTCGGTTCCCTGATGAGCTGGCTGGGTTGGGCTATCCGCCCGATGATCCGCCTGTTCCTGCGCCGCAAATGGTCAAAAGTGACCACTGTGCATCAGGTCCAGATGGGGGTCACCCGGTACATGTCCCGCATGATCGCCACCTCTACCAAGGGGGTGACCTTCTCCGGGATCGAGCATCTGAAGAAAGAGCAGGGCTATCTGTTTGTCTCCAACCACAGAGACATCGCCATGGATCCTGCGTTCGTCAACTGGGGGCTGCACACCCACGGTTTCGATACCGTGCGCATCGCCATCGGTGACAACCTGCTGCGCAAACCCTGCGCGACCGAGCTGATGAAGCTCAACAAGAGCTTTATCGTCAAACGCTCCGCCAAGGGGCCGCGGGAGATGATGAAGGCGCTCGGCGAGCTGTCTGCCTATATTGGCAATTCGGTTCACGAAGGTCACTCCATCTGGATCGCCCAGAAGGAAGGACGCGCCAAGAATGGCGATGACAAGACAGATCCCGCCATCCTCAAGATGTTCTACGTCGACGGCAAGAAGCAGAAGATCGACTTCGTCGACTACATGCGCAGCCTCAATATCGTGCCGGTCAGCATCAGCTACGAGCTGGATCCGACCGACAAGGCGAAGGCGCGCGAGCTCTACGAGAAGTCGGTCAACGGCAGCTACGAGAAGGGCGAGTTCGAGGATATCGAGAGTATCGTCGCCGGTATCGTCGGCATGAAGGGGCGGGTACATGTCTCCTTCGGCGCGCCGATCACCGAGGGATTCAGTGATCCGGACGAACTGGCCGCGCTGATCGACAAGGCGATCTGGAGCAGTTACCACCTCTTCCCCAGCAACTATCTGGCAGCAGATGTTTCCGGCAAGGCCAATACCATCGAACAGGCGGCCTTCCTGACCCGTCAGTCAGAGGTGCCGGAAGAGCACAAGGCGATCTGGCGTGCCATGTACGCCAAACCGGTGGAAAACGCCAAAAAGGCTTGAATGAAACCGGTTGTTAAACGGTTTTGCGAAAAAAACGGGCGCTGATGCGCCCGTTTTTGCGTCTGGTCAAAGTCGAGGGGGAAAGGGTGGTGAATAATATGGTTTCAGCTGGTACGATCACTATGAAAATGGGATTATGTCTCTTGGCAAGGTGCTGACGAGTGTGTAACAGTGCCCATATAGCTGAACATGAGCAAAAGCTCTAAACCGGTTTGCACGGATTGCAGGCGGCATTATTGAAGGACCTGTCACAGGTCCTTTTTCATTGGCTGGCAAAGATGCCGCCCAGATATACCTAACAGGAAACAGACGCCATGATCACCGGTAGCCTGAACACCCTGCAGCGGACGCCGCTGCCCGCCCCGCTGGCCCGCATTATGGCTGAGGTGGTGAAGAGCGTGGCGCACTGGGGTGACGCTCCGCTCGGCAAGACCGAGATCGATGGCCTCAACCTGTTCTGTCTGGTGAGCGAGGATCTGACCGAGCCAGCCGCTGATCGCCGTGGCGAATTCCATCAGCAGTATCTCGATATCCAGCTGCTGCTGCGCGGTGAAGAGTGGATAGGTGTGGGCCCCCACGACTACGTGAGCGACGGCGCTGACCATCCCCATCCCGACCTCTGGTTTGTCGATGACGAGCAGACCAGCTATCTGGCGCTGCAACCGGGCGATTTCGCCATCTTCTGGCCGGGCGAGCTGCACCGCCCGCTCTGTACCTTCAACCAGCCCGCCAAGGTGAAGAAGCTGGTGGTCAAGGTACACAAGGATCTGCTGGCTATCGCCTGAGCATTCCCATTAAAGCGAGCCCTGCGTAGCTGATGCGTTGAGACTCGCAAGCATTGAAACCAGTGATACGCACCACAAGTTGCGATGACTCTTTCAAGAGCAAGAATTGAAAAATTGGACGCACCCTCCTGCGACCATAAGCCCCCGGCAGGGGAATCCCATCCTCTTTTGGATGACACGACACTGTCGGCATAAAGCCGAAGCACAGGAAGATGTAGAAAATGAGCAAGTTGGTATTGATCCTTAACTGCGGTAGCTCTTCCCTGAAATTTGCCGTAATGGACGCCGAAACAGGTGAGGACATGCTGTCCGGCCTGGCCGAATGCTTCAATCTGGATGATGCACGTATCAAATGGAAACTCCACGGGGTCAAGGGCGAAGCCATGCTGGGAGCGGGTGCCGCTCACCAGGAGGCCCTCGACCATATCGTGGGTCACATCCTGCCGCAGGATCCGACTCTTGCCGAGCAACTGGTGGCCATCGGCCATCGCATCGTACACGGTGGCGAGCAGTTCTCCCGCTCCGTGCGTATCGATGACGGCGTGATCGCCGGTATCGAAGCCGCCATTCCGTTCGCTCCGCTGCACAACCCGGCGCACCTCATCGGTATTCGCGCCGCGCTGAAAGTGTTCCCGCAGCTGTCCGAGAAGAACGTGGCCGTCTTCGACACCGCTTTCCACCAGACTCTGCCGCAAGAGGCCTACCTCTATGCGCTGCCGCACAAGCTCTACCGCGAACACGGCATCCGTCGTTACGGTGCCCACGGTACTTCTCACCGCTACATTGCGGAAGAAGCCGCAAAAGAGCTGGGCAAGCCGTTGAATGAACTGAACATCATCAACTGCCACCTGGGTAACGGTGCCTCTGTCTGCGCCATCAAGAACGGCGAATCCGTAGACACCTCCATGGGTCTGACTCCGCTGGAAGGTCTGGCGATGGGTACCCGCTCCGGTGATATCGATCCGGCCGTGGTCTTCTTCATGCACGACCAGCTCGGTTACAGCGTGGAGCAGATCAACCACACCCTGACCCGTGAGTCCGGTCTGCTGGGGATGACAGAAGCGAGCAGCGACTGCCGCTACGTCACCACCAACTACGCCACCGACGCCGGTGCCAAGCGTGCGCTGGATGTCTTCACCTACCGTGTGGCCAAGTATGTCGGCGCCTATGCCGCTGCGATGGACGGTCGTCTGGACGCCGTGGTCTTCACCGGTGGTATCGGTGAGAACGCCGCCATGGTGCGCGAGATGGTGCTGAACCGTCTGGCTCTGTTTGGCTTCAAGGTGGACAAAGAGGCCAACAACGCCGCGGTACTGGGTGGCGAAGGTCGCATCACTACCGCTGACAGCCGTTGTGCCATGGTGATCCCGACCAACGAAGAGCTGGTTATCGCTCGCGATGCCCTGAGCCTGGTCTGCTAAGTCAGCCTCGCTTTGAAACAACGCCCGGCCAGTGCCGGGCGTTGTCATTTCTGGCATACGCCGATTTGACATGGGGGAGGGGAGCGGTACCCTGACCACCACTGTTTTTGCAGCCAGCGGGCTGCCCGGTTCGGGAGAGAGCAATGAAAGAGGCGTTTTTTAACTGGTTGTCGGGCCTTGGGGTGGAAGTGACCAGCATGATGGCGCTGGTGATCGCGCTGGGCTTTATCGTCATCACCTCGTTGCTGCTGCACATGGCGCTGCACCGGGTGCTGCTGGTCCGGCTGGTGGGGATCCTCGGCAAGGCCAAGCAGGTATGGCTGCCGCCCCAGCTGCAACAGCGCCTCTTCAACCGGCTCGCCTTTGTGCTGCAAGGGGCCGTGCTGCTCGGTCAGGCGGAGATCTGGCTGCCCCGTCAATCGGATAGCCTCAAGCTTATCGAGATGGTGGCCCAGCTCTGGATTTTGCTGTTCCTGCTGCTGGCCTTCTTTGCCCTGCTCGACTGCCTGTTGTCGGTGAGCCGCTACACCCGCCTTGGTCGGGATTTGCCCCTGCGCGGCATCTTCCAGGGGGCCAAGCTGGTAGGCAGCATTCTGGTGGGCATCCTGATGATCGCCCTGCTGCTCGGCAAGTCGCCGCTGTTCCTGTTCAGCGGTCTGGGCGCCATGACCGCAGTGCTGATGCTGGTATTCAAGGACCCCATCCTCGGGTTGGTGGCGGGGATACAGCTCTCCGCCAACCGGATGCTGAGCGTCGGTGACTGGCTGCAGATGGACAAGTACGGCGCCGATGGTGAGGTGACCGACATCGGGCTTACCACGGTCAAGGTGTCGAACTGGGACAAGACCATCACCACCATTCCCACCTATGCCCTGATCTCCGACTCTTTCAAGAACTGGCAGGGGATGACCGAGTCGGGCGGCCGCCGCATCAAGCGCAGCGTCAATATCGACATGACCAGCGTGCGCTTTCTGACGGCCGAGGAGCAGTTGCAGCTCAAGCAGGCCCAACTGCTGGCTCCCTATCTCAGTCGCAAGGAGCAGGAGCTGAGCGCCTACAATCAGCAGCTGAGCGATGCATTGAGCTGCCCCATCAACGGTCGTCACCTCACCAACCTCGGCACCCTGCGCGCCTATCTGGATGCCTACCTGCGCGCCCACCCCGGCATTCGCAAGGACATGACCCTGATGGTGCGCCAGCTGGCGCCCACGTCAGACGGTTTGCCGCTGGAAATTTACTGCTTCACCGCGACTACCGCATGGGCCGATTACGAAGGGATCCAGGCCGATATTTTCGACCATATCTTCGCCATCATTGAGCAATTTCATCTGCGGTTGCATCAATCTCCCACAGGTTACGATATGCGTGCCTGGCAACGGGGATAAACAGGGAAACCGGACGGGTCGGGGACGCGGAAAAAACCGCATATTAATCATCGACCCGTCGCCACTTGTCAGTTGAAATTTGCCGTGCAGAGGAGAAAAATGGCGGCCTTCTCTTCGCGCCCCTGATCCCCTCTTGATCAGCTGCCAGCCCAGAGACGTCACTTCAAGTCATCATCATGGGAAAGTTATGAAGCTCCTTCGCAATAGTGTGGCAACACTCTGCTACAGCCTGCTGCTGACCGCTGCGCCGGTTTTCGCTGTTGAATATGCTCTGCCTGCGGCCAACAGCCGTCTGGTAGGGGAAAATCTGGAATACGTGGTTCCGGCCGAAGAGAACGGCCAGCCGCTGGAGGCCATTGCGGCCAAATTCCAGCTGGGGCTCACCAACATGACCGAAGCCAACCCCGATGCGGATCCCCTGCTGGTACAGACCGGCGAGAAGCTGGTGATCCCCCAGCAACTGATCCTGCCGGATGCACCCCGTGAAGGGATCGTGCTGAACGTGGCCGAGATGCGCCTCTACTACTACCCCAAGGGTAAAAAAGTGGTGGAAGTGCTGCCCATCGGCATCGGCCAGCTCGGCACCGACACCCCGGAAAACTGGGTGACCAGCGTGCAGCGCAAGAAAGCGGGCCCGACCTGGACCCCGACCGCCAAGATGCATGCCGAATATGCCGCCCGTGGCGAGAGCCTGCCTGCGGTCTGGCCGGCCGGTCCGGACAACCCCATGGGTCTGTTTGCCCTCTACATCGGCAAGATGTACGCCATCCACGGCACCAACGCCAACTTCGGCATCGGCCTGCGGGTGAGCCACGGTTGCGTGCGTCTGCGCAACGACGACATCGCCTACCTGTTCAAGCAGGTACCGGTCGGTACCCGCGTCCAGTTCGTCAACCAGCCGATCAAGGCCTCTCTCGAGCCCAACGGCGTCCGCTATCTGGAAGTGCACCAGCCGCTGTCGCGCAGCGAAGAGGAGTTCAACTCCAAGCTGCCGGCACCGCTGCCGATGACCCCGGCGGAGACCCGCTTCATTGCCCACGCCGACAGCGACTCCCAGTTGGTGAAGCAGGCGCTGGAGCAGCGCAACGGCATGCCGATGGCGATCAACCGCTAACGGTAAATCCCCGTCATGACAAAGGGCGAACAGCATGCTGTTCGCCCTTTTTGTTTCTGCTAGGTTGACTCAGCTTCGCAGCAGATTTGCCTGCAGCTCGCTGCCAAGCTGATCGAGCAGCTGATAGCGCGCCTTGTAGCTGGCCCGCTTGCGGGAGGGGATCTCCTCCAGCGTCTTGCGGGGCACCTCCAGCGGCAGGCTCATCCAGGGTTCATCCTGCACGCAACCCTGATGCTCTTGCCACAAACCGTCGAGGTCGAACTTGACCCGATCGGCGGTGCGCTTGCTGCTCTGATAGACGTGGCTTTGGGTGCGGATCCCGAGCAGGCTCTTGCACGCCAGCCCCCGGGCCAGCTCGGCGGCCATATAGACCAGCAGGGACATGGGGCGCAGCCCGCCGCACGCCTTGGTGACCAGCTTGATCTCCTCGCTCTGCCCCTTGCCGCCCTGCAGCGAGCAGATCTCGAGGGTCGGGCTGGGTGTAGGGCGCAGATTGAGGGCCATGTAATAGAGGGCCGCGTCACCCAGCTTGAGGGTCAGGCTCATCTCCCCCTCTTTGCCCATGTGGGTTTGGTAATCCAGTTGCAGGGTCAGCGGTGCCGTCAGCTTGTCGCTCTGCCACTGGGCCAGCAGCAGGCCGTGCCCGCTGTAGATTGCCAGTTGTTGCGCCTTGGGCAGCTGACGTGCCAGCTGCTGGTAGTGGCCGCTGATAAGCCCGGCTCGCAGGCGCCTGCTGAGCCCCTTGTGGCGATAGGGGTGGATCGGCTTTTCCAGAATATCGGGGAAGCGGCTGATCGCCTGCGCCAGCAGCGGTTGCTCCTGCTGCTGGCGATAGAGGGCGCGGGCGCCGGGATTGAGCCAGAGACGCCCCACATACTTGGCCCGTCGGATGAGATGACCCGACTCCTCCACCGGATGAAGGCGGCGGGCGAGGGTTCGCAGGTGTGACAGATGAGATGACATGGTGCCGACCTCTGACTGGTGTGATGAGACAGGGCGGGGAGTGTAGGAGCGGGGCGCTGGCTTGTAAAAAAATGGATAGTAACAAAATGTGAAAACATAACGCTCAGTAGCGGCTGGCGCTGCGAGATGACCATCACGGCAACGGCAGGAAATCTGGCGCCATCCTCTTGATGCGGCAGATGATTTGATGCGCAAAGGTTTTTATTGTGTTTTGTGTTTGTTAAAAGTGGTTGAGCTGGCGCGAACGGCTGATTAAGCTAGGCCGGTTTTTTAGGGATGAGCCCGTCACCAGAGCGGGCAGAAAATGACACAAAACGGAGTTTTGCATGACAGCTAGCACACCCATGTTAATCACCTTCCTGGTGTATATCCTCGGGATGGTGTTGATCGGCTTCGTCGCCTATCGCGCCACCCGCAACTTTGATGACTACATTCTGGGCGGCCGCCGAATGGGGAGCTGGGTCACCGCTCTCTCTGCCGGTGCTTCCGACATGAGCGGCTGGTTGCTGATGGGGCTGCCCGGCGCCGTCTTCGTCAGCGGCATCTCCGAGAGCTGGATCGCCATCGGTCTGGTCATCGGCGCCTACCTCAACTGGCGCTGGGTAGCGGGTCGCCTGCGGGTACATACCGAGAAGAACCGCAACGCCCTGACCCTGCCGGACTATTTCACCTATCGCTTTGAAGATCACAGCAAGGTGCTGCGCATCCTCTCGGCGCTGGTGATCCTGCTCTTCTTCACCATCTATTGCGCCTCCGGCGTGGTGGCCGGTGCCCGTCTGTTCGAGAGCACCTTCGGCATGGATTACAACACCGCCCTCTGGGTCGGTGCCGCCGCCACCATCACCTACACCTTCTTCGGCGGCTTCCTCGCGGTGAGCTGGACCGACACGGTGCAGGCGACCCTGATGATCTTTGCCCTGATCCTGACCCCGGTCTTCGTCATCATCGCCGTCGGCGGGGTGGATAGCGCCATGATCGAGGTGGCCGCCAAGAGCGCCACCAACCTCGACATGTTCAAGAATCTGGATGTGATCGCCATTGTCTCGCTGATGGCCTGGGGCCTTGGTTACTTCGGTCAGCCCCACATTCTGGCCCGTTTCATGGCGGCTGATTCCCACCACTCCATGGCCAATGCCCGCCGTATCAGCATGACCTGGATGGTGTTCTGCCTCGCAGGCGCGGTGGCCATCGGCTTCTTCGGTCTGGCCTACTTCGCCCGCTTCCCGGAAGTGGCGGCTGGGGTGACCGGCAACCCGGAGCGGGTCTTTATCGAGCTTTCCAAAATCCTGTTCAACCCCTGGATCGCCGGTGTGCTGCTCTCCGCTATTCTGGCGGCGGTAATGAGCACGCTAAGTTGTCAATTACTGGTCTGCTCCAGCGCCATTACCGAGGATCTCTACAAGCCGTTCCTGCGCAAGAATGCCTCCCAGCGTGAGCTGGTGTGGGTGGGGCGCCTGATGGTGCTGCTGATCGCGGTGATTGCCATCGCCGTCGCCATGAATCCGGAAAACCGGGTGCTGGGGCTGGTGAGCTACGCCTGGGCCGGTTTCGGTGCCGCCTTTGGTCCCGTGGTGCTGCTCTCTGTGCTCTGGCCGCGAATGACCCGCAACGGCGCGCTGGCGGGCATGCTGGTCGGTGCCATCACCGTCATCGTCTGGAAGCAGTTCGGCTGGCTGGGGCTGTATGAGATCATTCCGGGCTTCCTGTTCGCACTGCTGGCCATCGTGGTGGGCAGTCTGCTGGGCGAAGCGCCCTCAAAAGCGATGCTGGAGCGTTTCCACGATGCCGAGGAGGAGTACAACACCCCGGCCGAGAGCGCGGGAGAACCAGTCGTGGTGAACTGATCCCCCTTACCGCTTTCTGATTGAGAGCCCCGCCCCCGGACAAGGAGCGCCCTGGTTGGCCATCCTTGCACCGGTTTGGTGGGGCTTTGTGCTATCTGATTCACTCTTGGGCACTTTTTTATGTTCGGCCGGTGGCTCCCGGGTGCTCGCTTTCTTTTGTCTTGGCACCGAATATGGGACACTAGGCCGCCTGAAGGAGACCTAGTGCATGCGGCTATTCACCCTGATCCTGATCCTCCTGCTGGGGGGACTGCAATATGACCTCTGGCTGGGGAAGAACGGGCTATCCGATTATCAGAACCTGTCGGAGGCCATCTCGCAGCAACAGCGGGACAACCAGACTCTCAAGGATCGTAACGACCTCATTTACCGCGAGATAGATGATCTCACCTCTGGCCTCGAGGCCATCGAGGAGTTGTCGCGCAACGATCTGGGTTACATCAAGCAGGGGGAGACCTTCTACCGGATCATCCCCAAAGAGAAAAACAAAGAGACTGCGCCGGACGATGAGCCCTACGATGACTGATGCCAGCCGGGTATCCGGCCTGACGGCGATCGTCCCTGCCGCCGGTATCGGCAGCCGGATGGGGGCCGATTGCCCCAAGCAGTACCTGCAACTGGCGGGTAAAACCATTCTCGAACATACCCTGGAGCGGCTGCTCTCCCACCCGGCCATCGCCCAGGTGATCGTGGCGCTTGCGCCCCATGACCGCTGGTTCGAGGCCCTGCCCGTAGCGGCCGACCCGCGCATTGTGCGGGTAGAGGGAGGCGCCGAGCGCGCCTTTTCCGTCCTCAATGGTCTCCATGTGGCGCAAGGGGAGTGGGTGCTGGTGCACGATGCGGCCCGCCCCTGCCTGACTCACGGCGATCTCGATGCGCTGATTGCCACGGCCATGAACTGTGGCGGTGCCATTCTCGGCAGTCGGGTGCGCGATACCATGAAACGCTCCGATGGGGAGGGCAATATCATCGCTACCGTCGAGCGCGAGCAGCTCTGGCATGCCCTGACGCCGCAGATGTTCCCGACCCGTGCCCTGAAACGGGCGCTCGAAGAGGGGCTGCTGCTGGGCGCCACCATCACCGACGAGGCCTCCGCCATGGAGCGGGCCGGATTCACGGTGCGGATGGTGGAGGGGCGCGCCGACAATATCAAAGTGACCCGGCCGGAAGACTTGTCGCTGGCGGGGCTGTTTTTAAGCCAGCAGGCATAAGCCCCTCAGTCAGAACAGACCGTTCAGAGCAGAGTGTCTCGAACAAACAGGCCCGAACAAGGAGTTAGCATGATCCGGATTGGACATGGTGTGGACGTACACAAAATTGATGGGGTTGGTTTCAGCATGTTGGGAGGTTGCCGCTGATGATGCGCATTGGTCATGGTTTTGATGTTCATAAATTTGGTGGTGTTGGCCCCTGCATGCTGGGTGGCGTGCCGGTTCCCTACGAGCAGGGGCTGGTTGCCCACTCTGACGGCGATGTGGTGCTGCACGCGGTGAGCGATGCCCTGCTGGGGGCCATCGGTGCCGGTGACATCGGTCGCCACTTCCCCGATACCGCTGCCGAGTTCAAGGGGATCGACAGTCGCATTCTGCTGCGTGATGTCTTTGCCCGGGTACAGAAGGCGGGGTATGCCATCGGCAACCTGGATGTGACCATCATCGCCCAGGCCCCCAAAATGGCCCCCCATATCGACGCCATGTGCGCCGTGCTGGCCGCCGATCTGCAATGTGATTTGAACCGGGTGAACGTCAAGGCGACCACCACCGAACAGCTTGGCTTTACGGGGCGCAAGGAAGGGATCGCCACCGAAGCCGTCGTCCTACTGGTGAAACAATAATGCTGGAACAACTTGCCTATCTGCACGGGGCGCCCACTGCCCGCGGTATCCTCAAGGCCGAGGCCGCCGATTTCGTGGTCAATGAAGATCTCGGCTTCGAGCCTTGCGGGGAAGGGGAGCATATCTTCGTCCGGGTGCGCAAAACCGGCGAGAACACCGCCTGGGTGGCGGGTCTGCTGGCCGATGCGGCCGGGGTCAACCGCAATGCGGTGACCTGGGCGGGCCTGAAGGATCGCCACGCGGTGACCGAGCAGTGGTTTGGCATTCACCTGCCGGGCAAGGCCGAGCCGGATTTGTCGGTCATCGAGAGCGACAGCATCCAGATCCTGCAAGCCAGGCGTCACAACCGCAAATTGCGGGTTGGCTACCTCAAGGGCAACCACTTCACCCTGCGTCTCACCGGTCTGGAACAGGCCGACGGGCTGGAAGCGCGCCTGCAGGCCATCGCCACTCAGGGCGTGCCCAATTACTATGGTGAGCAGCGTTTTGGCCGCGATGGCAACAACCTGGAAGCGGCCAAGGCGATGTTTGCCGGCAAGCGGATCAAGGATCGCAACAAGCGCTCCCTCTACCTCTCTGCCGCCCGCAGCATGCTGTTCAACGCCATTGTCAGCGCCCGTATCGAGCAGGGGCTGGCTCATCAGCTGCTGGCCGGTGATTGCGTGATGCTCAAGGGCAGCCACTCCATCTTCAGCGAAGAGAGCGTGACCCCCGAGCTGGAAGCGCGTCTTGCCTCCGGCGACGTGCAGCTCACCGCCCCCCAGTGGGGCCGTGGCCGCCTGGCCAGTCAGGGCGCCGCTGCCGAGTTCGAACAGGGCGTGCTGGCTCCTTACAGCGATTGGTGTGACGGGCTGGAGAAAGCCGGGCTGGATCAGGACAGGCGCCCCCTGCTGCTCAAGCCGGAGCAGATGAGCTGGCAGCTGGACGGCAAGGCGTTGACCCTCTCCTTCTTCCTGCCGGCGGGCGCGTTTGCCACCAGCGTGGTGCGCGAGTTAATGCAGGCCGAAGAGGCCGATCACGGTTTCAGGAATCAGACCGATGCGAATTCTGGTCAGTAATGATGATGGTGTGCATGCCGAGGGCATTCGTGCCCTCAGCGAGGCGCTGCGTGCCTGCGGCGAGGTCATTGTGGTGGCGCCGGATCGCAACCGCAGCGGCGCGAGTCACTCCCTGACGCTGGAAGTACCGCTGCGGGTTACCCGCATTGCAGAAAACGGCTTTAATGGGTGCGAGAGCTATGCGGTGAAGGGGACGCCGACCGACTGCGTGCATCTGGCGGTCAACGAGCTGGTGCGTCCTGAACCCGACATGGTGGTGGCCGGTATCAACCACGGCGCCAACCTGGGGGATGATGTCATCTACTCGGGGACGGTCGCCGCGGCCACCGAGGGGCGCCATCTTGGCTACCCCTCCATCGCCATCTCGCTGGTGGGCAAGACCCACTTCGCCACGGCGGCCCACTATGCGGCCTTGCTGGTGAAGGGGCTGATGAAACACCCCCTGCCTGCCGATCAGATCCTCAACGTCAACGTGCCGGACTTGCCCCTCGAGCAGATCAAGGGGATCAAGACCACCCGCCTTGGCAATCGCCACCGGGCGGAGTCGGTGATCTGCACCGAGGATCCCCGTGGCCAGCCCATCTACTGGATCGGTCCCCCCGGTAGCCAGCAGGATGCCGGTGACGGTACCGATTTTGCTGCCATCGAGCAGGGCTATGTCTCGATTACCCCCCTGACCATCGATATGACTGCCTATGACAGTCTCGCCGGTCTGGGGGCCTGGTTAGATCTGCAGGGATGAGGGTGGTGTGATAGTACAGCGCCTGTTAAATCAGCTCATTGCGCAGGATATTCGCGATTTTCGCGTGCTGGCGACCATCGCGAAAGTGCCGCGCCAGCTGTTCGTGGACGAGGCCATGGCGCACAAGGCGTGGGACAACACCGCCCTGCCCATTGGCCACGGCCAGACCATTTCGCAGCCCTATATGGTGGCGCGAATGACCGAGTTGCTGATACAAAACAATCCGGCCCATGTGCTGGAGATTGGCACTGGCTCGGGCTACCAGACGGCGATCCTCGCCCATCTGGTGGAGCATGTTTATACCGTGGAGCGGATCAAGTCGCTGCAGTTCCAGGCCCGACGCCGACTGCGCCAGCTCGATCTGCACAATGTCTCGGCCAAGCACGGCAACGGCTGGCTGGGGTGGCCCAACAAGGGGCCTTATGACGCCATTCTGGTGACGGCCGCTGCGAGCGAGATCCCGACGGCACTGACCGATCAGCTGGCCGAAGGGGGTCGACTGGTGTTGCCCGTGGGTGACAGCCAGCAGACCCTGCAGCTGATCGAACGATCCGGATCCCAGCTGACCAGCCGTATTCTGGAGCCGGTACGTTTTGTTCCCCTGATTGACGGAGATGTTGAGTGAAGTTGTTTTCCCGTTTGTACGTACTGGTGATGCAGTGGGCTCGCCACAAGCATGCCCCCTGGTATCTCTCCATCACCGCTTTCATTGAGTCGGTATTCTGGCCGATCCCGGTGGACGTGATGCTGGCACCGATGGCGCTCGCCAAGCCCCACAAGGCGTGGCACTACGCCACGCTGGCTACCGTCTTCTCTGTGCTGGGCGCCCTGTTTGGCTATGCCCTTGGCTATGCCCTGTGGGATCCGGTCGTGCTGCCACTGGTGGAGTCTGTGGGCTATCAGGACAAGATCGAAATCGCTCGCAACTGGTTTGAGCAGTGGGGGATCTGGGTCATTTTCATTGCCAGCTTCACCCCTATCCCCTACAAGGTGTTTACCGTGACGGCAGGGTTGTTGCAAATGGCTCTGCTGCCCTTCATCATCACCTCCCTCATCGGTCGTGGCATGCGCTTTTTCCTGGTTGCGGGCCTGATGCGCTGGGGTGGCGAGAAGATGGAACGCAAACTGATGCACTACGTAGATGTGCTCGGTTGGCTCTGTATTGGTCTGGCCGTGGTGGCCTATTTCTGGTTTAGTCGTTAAGGATCCATTATGCGTTCGCGTATTTGGCAAGGAAGCAGTGTCGTGGTGTTGTCATGGCTGCTGCTTGCCTGCTCCTCCAGTAAAAATGCAGCTCCGGTAGATGGTGTTGATGAGGGGCAGTTTGTCTCGACCATTCCGGCTCGCCAAAGCGGTGCCCAGGTCAGCGCCCCCATTCAGGGCGGCAGCTATGTGGTGAAACGGGGTGATACCCTCTACTCCATCGCCTTCAACTCAGGCAACGACGTGCCGTCGCTGGCCAGCCTCAACAACATCAGCCCGCCCTACAACATCTATCCGGGGCAGCGACTGCGACTCGATGGCTCCAGCGCCAGCATGAGCAGCAGCCGCAGTGCCGGGACCTATGAGGTGCGCCGCGGCGATACCCTGAGCAGCATTGGCCGCCAGTTCGGCATGACACCGCAGGCGCTGGCCCAGAGCAACAACCTGAGCGCCCCCTATGCACTGCAACCGGGTCAGGTGCTCAATGTCCAGACCGCAGGCGGCGGTTCGACCCAGATGGTGGCTGCGACTCGTCCGGCAACCGTGACGCCGGTGGCCGTGAGCCGTCCGAGCAGCGGTCCGCGTCCGTTGGCCGAGCCGAGTGGATCTGGTCAGACCACGCCGTTCATCTCTCAGAAATCCGTTGCTCCGGCAGCACCGAAGGAATACGCTCAGTCCAAAGAACAAAAAATAAACAACTCCCAGTCGAGACTTGCTTGGCACTGGCCCGCAAAAGGCCGGATTGTCGAGGGGTTCTCTGTTGCAGAACAGGGTAACAAGGGGATCGACATAGCCGGCCAGAAGGGGCAACCCGTCTACGCCGCCAGCAGCGGTAAAGTGGTATACGCTGGCAGTGCTTTAAGGGGGTACGGCAAGCTGATTATCCTCAAGCATGATGATGACTATCTCTCCGCTTACGCACACAACGACGAGTTGCGGGTAAAGGAAGGGGACAGCGTCAAGGGGGGCTCGGTCATTGCCAACATGGGTAGCACGGACGCGCCGGATGTGCGATTGCATTTCGAGATCCGGTACAGAGGCAAGTCGATCAATCCGATGAGCTATTTGCCAAAGCGTTAACCCCAGAGAGACCGTCTTACTCTGGTAACGTCAGGGAGACACACCATGAGCCAAGAACAACTGGTAATGCAGGATGCAGAGTTAGAGTTTGACGCTGAACCCGAATCTCATGAAGTAGAAGAGTTGCAGGAGGTAGCCGCCGAGGCGGACGAGACTATCTCTGATGAGTTGCTGGCACCTGAGCTGAACAAGGTGATGGATGCCACGCAACTCTATCTGGGGGAGATAGGTTTCTCCCCGCTGCTCACTGCCGAAGAGGAAGTCTACTACGCCCGTCGTGCCTTGCGAGGTGACAAAGCCGCCCGCAAGCGCATGATCGAGTCCAACCTGCGACTGGTGGTGAAAATCGCCCGCCGTTACAACAACCGTGGCCTGGTGCTGCTGGATCTCATCGAAGAGGGCAACCTCGGTCTTATCCGCGCGGTCGAGAAGTTTGACCCCGAGCGCGGCTTCCGTTTCTCCACCTATGCTACCTGGTGGATCCGCCAGACCATCGAGCGGGCCATCATGAACCAGACCCGCACCATCCGTCTGCCCATTCATGTGGTCAAAGAGTTAAACGTTTACCTGCGCACCGCGCGCGAACTCTCTCACCGTCTCGATCACGAGCCGACCGCCGAGGATATCGCCTTCGCGCTGGATCGTTCGGTGGATGATGTGAACCGCATGCTCAAACTCAACGAGAAGATCACCTCGGTGGACACCCCCATAGGCGGCGATCGCGACAAGGCGCTGCTGGATGTGCTCTCCGACGAGCGCGGCATGGGGCCTGAGCTGGAGTCACAGGAAGATGATATGCGCAGCAGCATTGTCCACTGGCTGGAGGAGCTCAACCCCAAGCAGCGGGAAGTGTTGGCCCGTCGTTTTGGTCTGTTGGGTTATGAGCCGGCTACCCTCGAGGATGTGGGGGCCGAGATTGGTCTGACTCGCGAGCGGGTACGCCAGATCCAGGTGGAGGGGCTGCGTCGTCTGCGGGAGATCCTGCTGAGCCAGGGGCTCTCCATTGAGGCGCTGTTTCGTACCAATTAAGCATCCGCACCAACTGATCAGCGCATCAGCCAGATAGCACGAGGGGAGCAACAGCTCCCCTCGTTTTATTGCCTGTTGTCTGGCGATGGCTTCGTGGTTATACCAGCTCAGCCAGCATGGTGTCGGCGTAGGGCACCAGCGCTTCTCCCTTCTTCACCTTGGTGAGGTAGTCCGGGTTGGCGATAAGTGGACGACCGATAGCCACCAGATCGAAGCGGTTAGCCTCGATGGCCGCAGCGGCGCGCTCGGCGTCGTAGTTGCCCACCCCGACCAGATTGCCCTTGTAGTGGGCGCGCAGATAGTCGGAGGCGCGGCCACCCAGATAATCGAAGGTGAGGTTGTCATCAAAGATGCCGAGGTGGATATAGGCCAGCGGGCGATCGTTGAGCTTGCCCAGCAGATAGTCGAACACGGCGCGATCTTCCGGGCTGCCCGCCAGATGGACATAGGCACCCGGGGAGAGGCGAATACCAACCCGATCACCGCCGATGCGGGCGCTGATGGCATCGACCACTTCCAGCGCGAAGCGGCTCATCTTTTCCGGGCTGCCGCCGTAGTTGTCGGTGCGCAGGTTGGTGGAGTGGTGCAGGAACTGGTCGATCAGGTAGCCGTTGGCGCCGTGGATCTCCACCCCGTCAAAGCCCGCCTCGATGGCGTTGGCTGCGGCTTGGGCGTAATCCAGCACCAGCTGGGCGATTTCGGCCTCGGTCAGGGCGCGTGGCACCTGATAGGTCAGCTCGCGCATGCGGGGCACTGTGCCCTCGTGCGCCACGGCAGAGGGGGCCAACACTTCAGCCTGATGGAAGAAGGGGTGGGAGAGGCGACCGACGTGCCACAGCTGGGCGAAGATCTTGCCGCCCTTGGCGTGCACGGCGCTGGTCACTTTCTTCCAGCCATCGATCTGCGCCTGGGTGAAGAGGCCCGGGGTATTGGGGTAACCCTGCGCGTCGGGGCGGATGATGACGGCCTCGGAAACAATCAGGCCGATGTCGGCGCGGCGGCCGTAATAGGCAGCCATCTGCTCGGTCGGCACCAGACCTGGGCCTGCCATGCAGCGGGTGAGTGGGGCCATCATGAAACGGTTGGCCAGGGTCAGAGTGTCATTGAGTCGATACGGCTGAAACAGGGTATTCATGATAGGTTGTCCTGAACGGGTTATTCTTGAACGTGCATTCAAGACGTTTTTTGCGTCAGGTGCAAGCTTTTTTGAATGCGCGTTCAAGAAGGTTGGCCCGAGCGGGCGGCTGGGGTAAACTTGCCGCCCTTTCCAGCCACTCTTTATCGGCGGGCCCTGTTGCCCCTTGCCGGTGAACCATTTCCCACGGGAGGAACCATGCGCATAGCCGAGTTTGATCGGGACGAGGTACTGCGAAATGCCATGGAAGCGTTTCGCGCCAAGGGATATGCCAAGACCACCATGCAGGAGCTGGTGGCCGCTACCGGCCTGCACCCGGGCAGCATTTACGGCGCCTTTGGCAACAAGCGCGGCCTGCTGCTGGCTGCGGTGGATCATTATGTCGAGGGCAAACGCACCCTGCGCCGCTCCCTGCTCGACAACCCGAGCCCGCTGGCGGGCCTTGCGGCCTATCTCGACCGGATTGTGGGTGAGGCGCTCTGCGGCTCCTGTCTGGTGACCCGCACCATGATGGAGCTGAGCGAGCAGGATGAGGAGCTGACCCAGCGGGTCAAGGGGATCTATGGCGAGCTGGAGCAGGATCTGGCCGAGTTGCTGACGCAGGCGCAGGCCAAGGGTGAATTGGCCCCGGATAGCAATATCCATACCCTCACTGCCCTGCTGCTGATCAACCTGCAAGGGCTGGTCACCTTCGCCCAGTGCCGCCCCGATCGCCCCCTGCTCGACGACGTAGTCGCCCAGCTGATGCGGGCCCTGCGGGCGTAACGCGATACCGCAGAAACAACAGTGGCTCCCTCGGGAGCCACTGTTGTTTGCGGGAGGGTTACCTCGGCCCCACCAGCTCTTTCATCAAATCTTTCAGCCACACCAGTGCGGGTTGCTGGGCATGCACGGGGTGCCAGACGCAGTTTAGGTGGTAATCCGGCACGTCTGCGGGCAGCGGCAGGCTTTTCAGCGGCCAGTGGGTGGCGAGCAGCTCGGCCACCATGCTGGGCAGCACCAGCAGGTGATCGCTCTGGCTGACAATGGCGGCGGCGGACATATAACTCTGACTGTTGACCGAGATGGTGCGGCTAAAGCCCTGACTCTTCAGATAGCGGTCGAGGCTTGCCTCCGAGGTACCTAGCGGCGAGTGGAACACATGGGGCATGGCGATGAGCTGCGGCAGGGTGATGCGCTCCTGCCACTGGGAGGGGTCATCCTCGGCACCGGCGGGGGCCGATTTGGCAATGGGCAGATCGGCGCGTACCAGCCCGGCCAGCGGCTCGGTGAGCCAGGTCTCCTTGCCGAGATACCCCGGCACCTGCATGTACTCGTCAAACCCCAGCACCAGATCGATCTCGCCGCTTGCCAGCTCGGCTTCGGGCAGGGTGTCGCGCAGGATGCGGATCTCGATGGTGACCCCGGGCGCCAGCCCTCTGAGTCGCTGGATCAGCGGCGGGATCAGCACGCACTCCACGTAATCTGTGGTGCAGAGCACGAAGCGCCGCTTCGACTGGCTCGGCTCGAACTCTTCTTCCTCGGTGAGCTGCTGCTCCAGCAGCCGCAGCGCCTGCTGCACCCCGAGATGCAGCCGCTGGGCGCGCGGGGTCGGCAGCATCCCCTGCGGGGTGCGTACCAAAAGCGGGTCGCCGAGAAAGGTGCGCAGCCGGTTAAGGGAGTGGCTCATGGCGGGCTGGCTGATAAAGAGCGCTTCGGCGGCGCGGGTGACGCTGCCCTGCGTCATCAGGGCGTCAAATGCGAGCAGCAGATTGAGGTCGAGCTGGTGCAGTTTCATGGGGGGATTATTCGCCGTGTTTATGGGACAATCCATCCTATTCATTTGATGGATGGGGGCGCAACGTCTTAATCTGCGACCCACTCTTATTTTTCCGGGTTCCCGCGCCGCATCTGGCGTAAACGGGGGCCTCAATCCATGCAAGGAGCCTTGCGATGAGCATCAAGACCATTAACTCCACGCCGGCCGCCGACGGCTTCACCATGCCCGCCGAGTGGGCGCACCAGCAGGCCGTCTGGATGATCTGGCCGTTTCGCCCGGACAACTGGCGCGTAGCCGGTCGCTTCGCGCAAGAGACCTTCGCCAAGGTGGCCGATGCCATCGGTGGCGCCACCCCGGTCTTTATGGGGGTACCGGCCCAGTTTATGGAGCAGGCCCGCGCCATCATGCCCGCTCACGTCACCCTGGTTGAAATGGACAGCGATGACTGCTGGGCCCGCGATACCGGCCCGACCATCGTTACCAACGCGGCTGGCGAGTGCCGTGGCGTGGATTGGGGCTTCAACGCCTGGGGCGGCCACAAGGGCGGTCTCTACTACCCGTGGAATCAGGATGAGGAAGTGGCAGCCCAGATGCTGACCCAACACGAGATGGCTCGCTACGATGCGCCGCTGATTCTGGAAGGGGGCTCCATCCACGTCGATGGCGAAGGCACCTGCCTGACCACCGCCGAGTGTCTGCTCAACGAAAACCGCAACCCGCACCTGACCAAAGAGCAGATCGAAGCTCACCTGCGCGACTATCTGGGCGTCACCAGCTTTATCTGGCTGGACGAAGGCGTCTATATGGATGAAACCGACGGCCACATCGACAACATGTGCTGCTTCGTGCGTCCGGGTGAAGTGGCCCTGCACTGGACTGACGATCAGAACGATCCCCAGTACGCCCGCTCCGTGGCCGCCCTCAAGGTGCTGGAAGCGGCGGTCGATGCCAAGGGTCGCAAGCTGAAAGTGTGGAAGTTGCCCCAGCCGGGCCCGCTGTTCTGCACTGAAGAGGAGTCTGCCGGTGTCGAGAGCGGAACCGGTGTACCGCGCGAGGCAGAAGGCCGTCTGGCCGGTTCCTATGTGAACTTCCTGATCACCAACGATCGCATCGTCTATCCGCTGCTGGATGCCGCCACCGATGGCGAAGCCCAGCGCATTCTGGAAGAGATCTTCCCGGATCACACCGTGATCGGCGTACCGGCCCGCGAGATCCTGCTGGGCGGTGGCAATATCCACTGCATTACACAACAGATCCCGTCCGGCAAATAAGAACCGGATGACGATCCTGCTGCGAAGCCGTGATCAAGGCTCATGTGCTGCTCGGAAGCCTCACGTATGTTTATACGCTCCGGTTCCTGCGCTGCTCTTCACCTTGCTGACGGCCTCTCGCGACGGGTCGTAAACCGGTTCTAGTTAGTATTCAAAACCCCACGCCGTGGGGTTTTATCTCTTGATGGTGTGATGGTCGCAGGCGCTGATGCGGCGATCATCATGACAAACAGTCACCCTTTTACAGGAGATCAAAATGATCGAAGTGACCGAGGTTTCCATTGCCGAGCTGCGTGCCGCGCTCGAATCAGGCCGCACCACAGCGGTCGAACTGGTCAAGGCCTATCTGGCCCGGATCGAGGCCTACAACGGCCCCGAGACTGCCACCAAACTCAACGCCGTGGTGGTCGCCAATCCCGATGCGCTGAAAGAGGCCGAGGCTTCCGATGCCCGCCGCGCCCGTGGCGAGACCCTGAGCCCGCTCGACGGCATCCCCTACACCGCCAAAGACAGCTATCTGGTCAAGGGGCTGACCGCCGCTTCCGGCAGCCCGGCCTTCAAGGATCTGGTGGCCCAGCGCGATGCCTTTACCGTTGAGCGCCTGCGCGCCGCCGGCGCCATCTGCCTTGGCAAAACCAATATGCCGCCGATGGCCAATGGCGGCATGCAGCGCGGCGTCTATGGCCGTGCCGAGAGCCCCTACAACGCCGACTACCTGACCGCGCCGTTTGCCTCCGGCTCCTCCAACGGTGCCGGTACCGCCACCGCCGCCAGCTTCTCCGCTTTTGGTCTGGCGGAAGAGACCTGGTCGAGCGGCCGTGGCCCGGCTTCCAACAACGGTCTGTGTGCCTACACCCCATCCCGTGGCGTGATTTCGGTGCGCGGCAACTGGCCGCTGACCCCGACCATGGATGTGGTGGTGCCCTATGCCCGCACCATGAATGATCTGCTGGAAGTGCTCGACGTAGTGGTCGCCGACGATGCCGACACCCGTGGCGATCTGTGGCGCATGCAGCCCTGGGTGCAGCTGCCCAAGGCCTCTGAAGTGCGTCCGGCTTCCTATCTGGATCTGGCTGCCAAGCCCGATGCCCTCAAGGGCAAGCGCCTCGGCGTGCCGCGCATGTTTATCAACAAGGATGAACTGGCCGGCACCAGCGAAAACCCCGGTATCGGCGGCCCGACCGGTCAGCGCATCCATACCCGCGAGACCGTGATTGCCCTCTGGGAAGATGCGCGCAAGGCGTTGGAAGCCGCTGGCGCCGAAGTTATCGAAGTGGACTTCCCGCTGGTCTCCAACTGCGAAGGGGACCGACCCGGCGCGCCGACCGTGTTCAATCGCGGCATCGTGAGCCCGGAGTTTCTCAACGACGAGCTGTGGGAGCTCTCCGGCTGGGCGTTCGACGACTTCCTGCGCGCCAACGGCGATCCCAAGCTCAACAAGCTGGCCGATGTCGATGGGCCGAAGATCTTCCCCCACGATCCGGGTACCCTGCCGAACCGCGAGGGCGATCTGGCGGCGGGCATGGACGAGTACGTCAATATGGCCAAGCGCGGCCTGAAATCCTGGGACGAGATCGCCACAGTGCCGGACGGCCTGCGTGGGCTGGAGAAGACTCGCAAGCTGGATCTGGAAGACTGGATGGATGGGCTCAAGCTCGACGCCGTGCTGTTCCCCACCGTCGCCGACGTCGCCCCGGCTGATGCGGATGTGAATCCGGCCTCCGCCGATATCGCCTGGAGCAACGGCATCTGGGTTGCCAACGGCAACCTCGCCATTCGCCACCTCGGCGTGCCGACCGTTACCGTCCCCATGGGCATCATGGCCGATATCGGTATGCCGGTGGGCCTGACCTTCGCCGGTCGCGCCTATGACGACAACAACCTGCTGCGCTTCGCCTCGGCCTTCGAGTCCACCGGCAGCAAGCGCAAGGTGCCGCCACGCACGCCGCCGTTGGGGTGATTGCTGTTGTGAGTTAAATATTTTGACGTGTTCGATGATGATCGGTCTAAACACCCACTTGTATTACAAGTGGGTGTTTTTTATCATCTTGAAATAAATTAATTAATAGATGGCGTGAAGGTTTAAAACATAACCATTGGATGTAGTTTCACATGTTTTTCATTCATGTTTTTCATAAAGTTAGTCTGAGTCTGAAACTCCCTAAAGTCGTTTTCTGTAAAGCTGTTTTTACCTCGGTTGAACTTATGTTCTATAGAGGAGAGTAGTATGGATTCATTTAAAAAGCAGAATCTATCTGACATAAGGTGCCGATATGAAAAAAGAGCTTCTGCGGAGAAAAATGCTTTTAACGCTTTGGATGTGCACTCATTATTTCCAATTAGGCATGATGAAAATATAATTACTTTTCCATGGTTTTTTTCTGGAATGAAAGTGTCTGTATTTTTATCAAGGCAATCTCCATTTGAAAAATAGAAGCCATTTTCATTACCATGCCCTGAAAAGATAATAATATTCTCTTTGATTTTTTTTGAGAAAAAATACTTAAGGTCGTTTAATGAATGGATCCGCTCATAATTAAAGTTCCATCCTGCTGATTTACAAAATGGTTTCCAAAAATCAGCTGAGTTTCTTGAAACCATATCTCTTGTATTTTTACCATCTAAAACAGTATCGAAAACACGAACTCCGTTGAACATATTAATACTCCACTTAAGATAAACAGGGCTGCACCATCAAAGTTGACTTAGTCTACTGCCTGATGAGTCTCGTATGAAGTCATGGAGTGTGCTGAACTTCGCAGAAATAAGGTTATGTACCCAATAGTTAAGAGTATTCGGACGATCGCGGTAAACGGACGATTACGCTGCGCTAATCGTCCCTACATCAAGGCGCTGACTGCGTGTTTTGAGCCTCTACCTCTCTCCACTTCCCGCACCGTCAATCGCCATATTGGTCGTGGCTCGTCGCCGATTCCCCCCTGATTTTTCTGCATTCCCCCAGACTTCACCTTCTCTTCACACAACCTCATTTTCCCCTCACAAATCCCCCGTATCTTCTGCCCACTGCTTAAAAGGCCCGGCTTGCCACAGGGGTGGCGAGGGGGCGGTTGGTTCGAGGGAGCAAGATGATGAAAAGTTGGATGAAGTGCACATTGGCTGGGGCCGTGGTGCTGATGGCGAGTTTCTGGGGGGGCAGCGTGCGGGCGGCGGGGATCTCCCTTAAGCAGGTGAGTGGCCCTGTCTATGTGGTGGAGGATAACTACTACGTCAAAGAGAACTCCATGGTCTATTTCGGGGCCAAGGGGGTGACTGTGGTGGGGGCGACCTGGACGCCGGATACCGCTCGCGAGCTGCACAAGCTGATAAAAAGAGTCAGCAGCAAGCCGGTGCTGGAGGTGATCAACACCAACTACCACACCGACCGGGCGGGCGGTAACGCCTACTGGAAGTCCATCGGGGCCAAGGTGGTGGCGACACGCCAGACCCGGGATCTGATGAAGAGCGACTGGGCCGAGATTGTCGCCTTTACCCGCAAGGGGCTGCCGGAGTACCCGGATCTGCCGCTGGTGCTGCCCAACGTGGTGCACGATGGCGACTTCACCCTGCAAGAGGGCAAGGTGCGCGCCTTCTACGCAGGCCCGGCCCATACGCCGGACGGCATCTTTGTCTACTTCCCCGACGAGCAGGTGCTTTATGGCAACTGCATCCTCAAGGAGAAGCTGGGCAACCTGAGCTTTGCCAATGTGAAGGAGTATCCGCAGACCATCGAGCGGCTCAAGGCGATGAAGCTGCCGATCAAGACGGTGATTGGCGGGCACGACTCGCCGCTGCACGGCCCCGAGCTGATTGATCACTATGAAGAGTTGATCAAAGCGGTGCCGCAGTCATAGCTGCTGTGTGGCAGACAGCCTGCAAGCCGTGCCATCGCAGCAATCAGCAGCCATAACGGCACACCACAAAACGCCCGCTTTCAGGAAATAAGCGGGCCTTTTGCTGTTGCGGCTTTTCTGCGGCCACTTATTGCGGGCGTTGGCACTGCGAGATTAAGGCTGTTCAAGGGAGGGAGGCTTTCATAAGATGGCCCTCTCTCTTTTCCCTGAAAGTTATCCATTTTCGTTATGCAATACGCCTCTCTCGCGCGCCTCAAGCAGGCCTTTATCACCGGGATGTGGGCCTCGCTGGTCAGCATCGTTATCGGCTTCGCCTTCAAGGTGTGGCTGGCGCAGTGGGTCGCCAAGGGGGAGCTGGCGCTGTTCAACAGCGTGGTGGATTTGATCTCCCTCTCCTTTATCCTGATGACAGGTTTTCGCTCCTCCATGGTGGTGAGCTACTCCCAGACCAAGAACGATCGGGACATCATCAATATCTTCCGCTACTTCCTCATCGGCATCGTGCTGCTCACCTGGGGGGCGGTGATCCCCTATATCAAGCACGGGCTCCATATCCGGGTGGAGTATCTGCAACTGGTGGGGGTCATCTTCGGGCTGGGGCTCAAGGTCTACTTCACCAATCTGGTGGCCATGTACCGGATGTATGCGCTCTCCAACCGGGTCACCTGGCTGGAGCCGCTGGCCAACGGTCTGCTGTTTATGGCCTGCTACTTTGGGCTCGGGATGGATGCGCTCGCTTCGCTCTTCTACGGGCTGACCTTCTCGTCGCTCGCCATCGCCGGTTATATGTATGTTTCGCGTCGTCGGGCTATTGCCACCAAGCCGCTGGCCAAGGTGGCGCTCGGCCCCGAGATGGTGAGCTATGTGAAGAAGAGCTTTACCGCCTCGCTGGAGGCGGGGGCCAGTATCCTGATGATTTACATCACTGTGCTGCTCACCATCCGCCACTTCAGCATCGACGAGCTGGGGGATTTTCAGGTGGTGGTACGCCCCATCTTCACCTATATGACCACCTTGTTTGTCTTCCCCATCTACCGCTTTGTGCTGCCTGAGCTGGCGGTCAATCTGCGCAATGGCGATCATCGCCAGATAAGGCTGATTCGCCGCTGGATCTTCCGCCTCTCCGCCATCGTCAGTCTGGCCTTCTTTGGCTTGATGCTGCTGGCGGGCAAACCGCTGGTGTTGCTGTTCTTCCCCGCCGACTACGTGGGGGCGGTGCCTGTGCTGTTCCACTTCTCCATCTTCTTTATCTTTATGATGCTCAACGGCTATCAGCTCGCCTATATCAAGGCTCACGGCCACTTTACCCGGAGTTTGCTGATCCGGCTGGCGGGCATAGTGGCGCTGGTCGCTGCCTACTATCTGGTGGCCGAGTTCACTGCCAACGTGGTGGCGATTATCGTGGCGCTGGGGCTCGGCTATATGGTGATGTTTATCCTCTCGACCCAGGCGGAGCGGCAGATCTTGCGATCCCTGCCACTGGTGCTGGCGACCCGCTAGGGTGCTACTCGCCAAGAGCTGGCTTTGGTCAGATAACAAAAAACGCCCGTGCGGGCGTTTTTTTATTGGCGGCGCAGGGGAGGTTTAACGCTTGCCCTTGCCACCCTTGTTGCCAGCGAGGGCCTGCTTTCTGGCGCGCTGCTTCTGGGCCGCCTTGCTGTTGCGGCGCGGCTCGGGCTCGAAGCGGGTGAGATCCGGCTCAAAGCCCGGAAACCACTGCTGGGGCAAGCGGGTGTCGAGCACAGCTTCCACCTTCTCCAACAGGGGCGCATCTTCCGGGCTGAACAGGGTAATGGCGAGCCCCTTGTTGCCGGCGCGACCGGTACGACCGATGCGGTGGACGTAATCCTCGGCCACAAACGGGAACTCAAGGTTAATCACATAGTTGAGATCCGTGATATCGAGGCCGCGAGCCGCCACGTCGGTGGCGACCAGCGCCTGCAGGGTGCCGGCGCGAAACTCCAGTAGCACTTTCTCCCGTGCGCTTTGCGACAGATCGCCGTGGAAGGCCAGCGCATTGATGCCCGCCTTGCCAAGCTGCTGAGCCAGCTTGTCCGCCCCTTGGCGGGTGCGGCTGAAGATCAGCGCCGGTGCCCACCCTTTCACTTTCAGCATGTGTTCGACCAGCGCCAGCTTGCGATCACTGTCCACCGTGTAGACCCGCTGCTCCACCTCGGCCGCCGTGGTGTTGCGCGGTGCCACTTCAATCAGCTCGGGGTCGCGCAGCAGCACCTTGCAGAGGGCAAACAGGTTGTCGTCGCAGGTGGCGGAGAAGAGCAGGGTCTGGCGATCCGCCGGGATCTGTTTGAGCAGCGCCTTGATCTCGTCCATAAAGCCTATGTCGAGCATGCGGTCCGCCTCGTCAAACACCAGATGGCGCAGCGCGGCCAGACTCAACGCCCCCTGACGCAGATGGTCGAGCAGACGGCCCGGGGTGGCGATCAGGATATCCACCCCGGCTTGAAGCGCCTCTACCTGCGCCGCGATACTCACCCCGCCGTAGACCAGGGTGCTGGTGAGACCGGTGCCCTGCCCGTAGCGCGCCACGCTCTCGGCGACCTGCACCGCCAGCTCGCGGGTCGGCACCAGCACCAGCGCGCGGATCGGGCGGGGCTCTGCTTGTGGCTGTTGTAGCAGCTGCTCCAGCAGCGGCAGCACAAAGGCGGCTGTCTTGCCGGTGCCGGTCTGGGCCCCCGCCATCAGATCCCGCCCCGCCAGAATGACGGGGATGGCGCGAGCCTGAATGGGGGTCGGTGCGGCATAGCCCAGTTCGCTCAGGGTCTGCTGCAAGCGGGGGAGAGGGCCAGTTCGGCAAAAGAGGTCGTGGACATAGAAGGCACCAGTCGGGGTTATCGCGGCCTGCGGCCACGATGCAGTGAGTGATCGTGGCCGCGATGGTAACAGAAGCAGGGGGCGCGGCAGAAGGCGGCTATGCCTCTGCGTCGTCCGGCAACGGGCGGATCAACCGGATCGCTTTGCCCTCGTAGCAGGCGATGTTGTGCTTGCCGTGCTGTTTGACGTGGTAGAGCAGCTCATCGGCCAGATGCACCGCCTCGGTGACGGTGAGGTAGTCGCGAATGCGGATCACCCCGGCGGAGAAGGTGATGGGGGTGGGCAGCTCGGGGATCCCCAATGGTCGATCCAGCAGGCGACCAGCGGAGTGGATCATCATCTCGTCATCCTCCATCCCCTTGAACAGCACGATAAACTCCTCGCCGCCCCAACGGATGGCGCTGTCCACCTTGCGGATATTGCTTCTGAGGTGGCGGGCAAAGGCGACCAGTGCCAGATCCCCGACGCTATGGCCATAGGTGTCGTTGATCGACTTGAAGTTGTCGATATCGAGGATCATCAGATAGTCGTGCTCATGGAGCAGACTCTGGCAGAGCACATCTCTGCGGGGCAGCCGGGTCAGGTGGTCGGTGTGCGCCAGGGTGCGCAGCCGCAGGTAGATCTGCTTCCAGGCCACCATGCCCAGCAACAGCACGATGAGATAGACCTTGAAGGCTGCACTTTGCAGGGCCAGCTTGACGAAATCGAACCAGCTGTAGGACCACTTCAGATAGAGATCATCCCCCGCTTTGGTGCGCATAAAGGGTTTGCTCAGGCAGAGATGCCTCGGGCGGCAGGGCTCGGCGGCTTCAAACGATATGTTGGTGCGGGTCGGGTTGATGGTGTCGAAGGGTCGCAGCACATCGTTAAATGCTTCATCGACGGCGATATCGATACCGAGCAGCCCGTATTTGTAACCGCCGCGCCCCGACTGATGGATGAAGGGGAAGTACATCACTATGGTGTTGCGCATGCTGAAGCTGTCGATCTCGATATCGGAGACAAAGGCTTCATCGGCGCTGCACAAGGGTCGTCCGGGGGCAAAGCTGGCGCAACCGAAGTAGTGATACCAGGCGGGCAGTGTCATCAGATCCACCTTGATCGGCGCCAGTCTGGTGGGCAGCACATTGTTGTCGGCCACCATGCCGATCAGCCGGTAGTCATTCCAGATGGTGTAGATGTTGATCACCTCCGGATAGGAGAGGGCATAGCGGAAGGTGTTGAGGATATTGGCTGCCGGGTATTGCAGCGGAATATCGGCAAAGCGGTATTTGCTTTTGAGGTCATACCCGTAGAGATAGTCGCTGCCGACGCTATTCGGGGGCGGTGGCTGATCGAGCAGATGGTGCTGTGCCAGATAGCTGGTGATGTTCTCCACCTTGAGGATCTTGGCTCGCTGGTAGAAGACCTCGAACACGTTCTTCTGTCTGGCGGTGATGAGATCCATGTCGTGCTGGATAGTGAGATAGGTGTAGTAGAAGACAGTGCCCAGCCCGGTCAGGGCGAGCAGGGCCAATCCGGCCACTTTGACGATGAACTGGCGAGCAAACGCCGATAGCCAGCGCAAGGCTGGGGGGTTACCTGAAAATAAGGTCATAGGTGTCTGGTTAGAGTACCGATAGGGGCGCGGGCGCCATACGGGCAAAGTATACGCGAATGAAATCCCGACAGGATCCACCGACAAACCTTGCCTGAAGCTGAAGCCCTCACCACTTATTTATCCCTACTCCACGATCAGCACGCTCTCGCTGGCCAGATGGTGCAGCCACTCCCTGACAATCAGCAGCACGGCGGCAAAGTGCTCGTCGCGTGGCAGCAAGCTGGCGGCGAGGGGATCCCCTTCCGCCATCGCGGCCAGCTGGCCAAAGGCTTGTTCCACCAGATCCCGGTCGAGCTGGTTGTCCCCCAGCGCTTCGGCCAGCGATGGTTGGCTGCGCAGGGTCAGCTGCAAGCCGGGCGGTATCTGCGGGGCGATGCGCATCAGCTCATCCTCCACCACCATGATGGCCCGCTCCAGTTCGAGCGGGGTGGGCGGCGCGTGGCGAAACGGTCCGGGCTGGATGGCGTGGGTGCCAAAGGCCAGCAGGTAGTGTGACGGAGCCGCATCTGGCTGGCTCAGCCAGAGCTGGCTGCTCTGTTCACCAATCTCCAGCAGCAGGGTCATCATCTCCGGTACGGGTTGTGTCATGGTGCTGAGCTCCTGTATTGTAAACGTTTTCTCATTCTGCCTTTGATACCCCCGCTGTCGCCGTTTGGCGAGCACAATTTCTGCGAGTCGTCCCTCACTTTGTTGCAAACCCCTTGCAAAAAAATTCATTGATGGCAGTCTGGATGTCTAAATGGCTTTCGCCGTTTCGTTATCCTCAGATGATTCAGGAGTTCAGATATGGATATTCGCACCGCTCCCCGTGCCATCGCGCTCGCTCTCATGCTGGCAAGCGGCATCGCCGCCGCCAACGAAGCGCTGGTGATCCAGACCGATTTCGGCCTCAAAGATGG
Source organism: Aeromonas sp. 97A (assembly GCF_051919185.1). Taxonomy (NCBI): domain Bacteria; kingdom Pseudomonadati; phylum Pseudomonadota; class Gammaproteobacteria; order Aeromonadales; family Aeromonadaceae; genus Aeromonas; species Aeromonas sp. 97A. The sequence continues at coordinate 4,567,093 of NZ_JBQBFF010000001.1, forward strand.
CGCCGTGTCGGCCATGAAGGGGGTTGCCTTCGGGGTGGATCGCACCCTGCCGCTCTATGACCTGACCCACGAGATCCCGGCTTACAACATCTGGGAAGCCTCCTACCGCCTCTACCAGACCCTGCAGTATTGGCCCAAGGGCACAGTGTTTGTCAGCGTGGTGGATCCGGGTGTCGGCACCGAGCGCAAGTCAGTGGTGCTCAAGACCAGGAGCGGCCACTACATCGTGACCCCGGACAACGGCACCCTGACCCTGGTGGCCGAGCACTTCGGCATCGAGGCGGTGCACCAGATTGACGAGAAACTCAACCGCCTCAAGGGCTCCGAGAAGTCCTACACCTTCCATGGCCGCGATGTGTATGCCTATACCGGCGCACGGCTCGCCTCCGGCGCCATCAGCTACGAGCAGGTCGGCCCGCTGCTGCCCGCCGAGGTGGTGAAGATCCCCTATCAGCCTGCGGTAGCAGAGAAGGATGGCACCCTCAAGGGCACCATCCCGATCCTCGATGTGCAGTACGGCAACGTCTGGACCAATATCGACGATGCCCTGCTGACCAAGGCGGGGATCAACAAGGGGGATAACGCCTGCATCAAGATCCGCGAAGGGGATGTGGTCAAATATGACGGCAAGGCCCCTTACGTCAGCAGCTTCGGTGACGTGCCGGAAGGTCAGCCGCTGGTCTACCTCAACAGCCTGCTGCAGGTGTCGGTGGCGCTGAACATGGACAGCTTCGCCGCCAAGCATCAGGTGCAATCCGGTGCCAACTGGCATATCAGCCTGAAGAAGTGCTCCTGAAGATTGTCGGGCTTTCGACAAGCGGGTTTGAAGCAAGAGAGGGCAGCCAAAGAGGCTGCCCTCTCTCATCGGGTGGTAAGGCGTGCTGATAAGGAGTTGTTGTCAAAAAGCATATTAATTGAATGCAATTGATAATGATTGGTATTTGGTTGGATAATCGCGCACTTGTCTGACCACTCAACCATACCGAATGAAAACCAGCCTTTTACTGCTCAGCCTGCTGGCTCTGACCGCATGCAATGACAATCACAGCAATACGTCGGTGGCCCCCTCACCCGAGGTGACCCCGCCGGTCGTCAAGCCGACCGAACCGCCCATCACTCCGCCAATAGTACCGCCGGAAACTCATACCCGGGTTCCTCTGACCATTGAGGTCAATGTGGCTGATCGACTGGGGGCGGGAGCACAGCTTGAGGTGAGACAGGTCGCCACCGGGATCCGCGTGCAGCAGGCCATCGAACCGGGCCAGCTTGTCAGCATCACTTTGCCAGCAGGTCTGCAACTGGATCAGCCGCTGGAGCTGCTCGCTAGTGACGAGGGTTATCTGCTGCGCGCGGTATCGGTGCGGGTGGCGGATCTCTCGGCCGGGATCACGCTGGCGCGCCGCAACAGCGTGCCGCAGCTGGGGTTGAACGAGGAGGAGACGGCGCTCTTCCTGCTGGCGGATCAGAGCGGGGATGGTTCCCTCAGTCAGGCCGAGTGGGGCAGGGTAGAGGAGATCCGCCTGCAACAACAGGCGGCTCTTCAGGATTATGCAGCTTTCCTGCTGGCCCAGCGTCAGCCGGGCGCCGTGCTCGACTATGCCGACAGCTGGCAGATGCTGTTGGCCCTGCGCGATGACAAGCAGGCGCGCAGCTGGTATCAGCGCAGCAACAGCGCCCAGATCCAGTCCGCCCGTATCCAGCTCTATCCCGCCAACCCCAGCCAGCCGGACGAGCCGGAGACGGCAGATCTGCTGCGCCTCGATGAGCAGGGGCAGCTGGTGGTGCGTGGCCCCTGGCAGTGCCTGCACGATGTGCGCACGGTCAGCGGGGTCAAGGGTAGCCAGTACTGGCTGTATGGCAGTGACACCAGTGCGTTGGCGGTTGCCAGCCAGCCACAACTGGCTGCGGGGCTGACCGCTTGCGGCCGCAGCGACTGGCGCCTGCCGACCCTCACCGAGTTCGAGAGATTGCTGAGCAGTGACAAGTCGGCATGGCGCTATCCCAATACCTTTGCTGTTGGCTTGCCCGCCCAGATCTGGCTGCAGGATGGTGCGGGTCAACCCCGTCTCTATCAACTGGCGACCCGAACCTGGCTGGATGAGGGGGAGGGCAGTCTGCTCTGGTATGTGCTGGCACCCTATCCGGTGCGCCCCTCCGTGGTGCGCGACAGCAGCAAGCCGGACATGGCGGCCCTGCGCGCCCAATACAGCGGTTCATCGGCTCAGTGGCCTGCCGCCAGGGTGGATGACGGGGTGGAATGGCAGGAGCTGGGGCCGCTGCCGGCGGTTCCCTTCCCGGCCGACAACCCCTATAGCCGGGCCAAGGTGGTGTTGGGTCAGCAGCTCTTTTTCGACAAGCAGCTCTCCAAGGGACGGGACATCAGCTGTGCCAGTTGCCACGATCCGCAAAAGGGGTGGAGCGACGGCCTGAGCGTATCGGTCGGTCATCTGGGCCAGAAGGGCAATCGCAACGCTCCTTCCATCCTCAACAGCGCCTTCAGCTCGACCCAGTTCTGGGACGGGCGGGTCGCCACGCTGGAGGAGCAATCGCTTCACCCGATCCAGAACCCCATCGAAATGGCGCTGAGCCATGATGAGCTGCTGACCCGCTTGCTGGCCAGCCCCGACTATCAGGCAGCCTTTGCCACCGCCTTTGGCGATCAGGGGATCACGCTGGAGCGGATCGCCAAGGCGATCGCCACCTTCGAGCGCACCATCATCAGCCGCGACAGCGATTTTGAGCGCTTCGTCAAAGGGGATAGTCAGGCACTCAGTGACAAGGCTCTGTGGGGGATGCACCTCTACCGCACCGATGGCCACTGCATGAACTGCCACTCCGGCCCGCTGTTGAGTCAGCACGGGTTCGAGAGTGTGGGGCTCACCTATTACGGTCGTGGCAAGCTGGAAGATCGCGGGCGCTTCCTGCAGACCCGCAACAAGGCAGATATCGGTCGCTTCAAGACCCCCAGCTTGCGGGACGTCGCCTTTACCGGCCCCTATATGCACAACGGCATCTTCCCGATCCTGGCCCAGCGTATCGGCAGCTCGGTGCAGGGGGTGGTGGCCATGTACAACTTTGGCGTGACCAAGTGGAGCAGCGGGGTCGGCTTCCCGACCGGTGCGGATCAATATGATCCCTTCTTCCCCAAAGCCTCCGATCACCTGCATGCCCTTGGCCTCAGCAATGACGAGCTCGATGCCATCGGTGAGTTTTTGCGCAGTGCCTCGGCCGAGCCGCGCCGCACCCCGGCCACTGTTGCTGAGCTGGGGGTGAGTGAGGCGGATGACCCGGCTCCGGTGGGAGCGGTGATCACCGGCTTGGCCGTGCTGCCTGCCCAGCCTCAGCTGGAAGTGGGGCGGACGCTTCCTCTGCAACTGCAGTGGCAACTGAGCGATGGCTCTCTCGGCCCGCTCGATGGGCCTGTTGAGTGGCGCAGCGAACAGCCGGAGTTCGCCACCGTGAGTCCGCAGGGCGAGTTACGCGGTGTGGCGGTCGGTACGGCACGACTGGTGGCGACTACGGCTCGTCACACGTTGACCGTGACGGTGCAGGTGGTGGATGCCCAGCCCGATTTTGCCCGGGGCTGTCGTCAACCCGAGCTGGTGGCGGGCAAGCTGGCCTTTGTCTGCCAGCTGACCAGGGACGAGGCGGACCGGCTGTCCATCTCCTATGACGGTGTGAGCAGTGACAGTGATGGTGACTACAATCCCTTCCCGCTGGAGTATGTGACCATGGGGCAGGCGCGGGCGCGGGATTACTGCCAGCAGCTGGTGGCGCGCGGCCACGATGACTGGCGTCTGCCGACCCGGGCCGAGCTGGAGGTGCTGTTTGCCGCCTACAACAAGGATGGCGCAACGGATCAGTTGCTTCAGCAGCAGGGGTGGCCGCTCTACAACCGCTACTGGAGCAGCGATGCAACTACCAATGACGGTGGTGAGCTGCCGCTGCTCGACCTGAGCACTGGTGATCCGCTGTGGGATCTGGCGGATGAGGCTCATGCCGCCACCTGCGTCAGGGCCATCTAGCCTTCATAGATAGTCAGATGAAAAACGGGCGCTTCGGCGCCCGTTTTGTTCTCTGGTAATAAAGAAAGGGATCAGAACTCGTTGGAGAGCGCCTTGTACCCTTTGACCAGATCGATATTGGTGTGGGCCACGTCCTCGGAGAACTCGGCGGCATCTACCGAAACCCGCGGGATATGGGTCAGATCGCTCTGCTGGTTGATGCGGGTGGTGGAGGGGACGTAGAACTCCGGCGGCAGATCGCAGCCATCGATCACCGAGTTATGACGCACCACGGCACCGTCACCGATATGGCAGTTGAACAGCACGCTGTTGAAGCCGATAAAGACCCGGTTGCCCACTTCGCATGGCCCGTGGACGATGGAGCGGTGGGCGATGGAGGTGTACTCGCCGATGGTGACGGCGGCACCGGATTTGGAGTGGATCACCACGCCATCCTGAATATTGGAGTTGGCGCCGATGACGATGGGTTCCATCTCGCCGTTGGCATCCACTTCGTCGGCGCGGATCACCGCATAGGGGCCGACAAAGACATTCTCTTTGATGATCACCTTGCCGCAGATGATGGCGGTCTTGTCGATATAGGCGGATTCGTCGATGACAGGCAGATGGCCGGAGGGATTCTTGCGGATCATGTTACATCCTGTGGTTGCCAAGAGGGATTATCTGGTGGTGGACGAGGAGCCTACCGGTCGGTCAGCTTACCCCTGCTCGCCCTCTGGTGAAACCCCTGACTGGTCTGACCCTTGTCGTATGCCGTTTCAGCATGGCTGTTTCCGGTCGCCAGAATATGGGAGCATGGCTGTTATCCCGAGTCGCGTTAGATGGACATATAAAGATGAAGAAGATGATTGCCCTGTTGGCGGGTGGTTTATTGCTCTCCTCGGCCGTGCAGGCCAAAGGGGAGGCGGGGGAGTTTGACTATTACGCCATGGCGCTTTCCTGGTCGCCCGAGCATTGCGCCGTCAAACCGGCCGATCGGGACCAGTGTTCCCGCAAGCTGGGGTTCGTGCTGCACGGTCTTTGGCCCCAGTACGATCACGGTTACCCCAGCAACTGCACCCGCGAACGGCTCAATCCCGATATGGAGAGCGAGTTTGCCGACCTTTACCCCAGCCGCTTTCTCTATCGCCATGAGTGGGAGAAGCACGGCACCTGCTCCGGCCTGAGCCAGCAGGCCTTCCATCAGCTGGCGAGCGATTTGCGCCAGAAGGTGAAGATCCCGGCGGCCTATCAATCGCCGAAAGAGCCGCTGCGCAAAACCAGCTTCAAGCTCAAGGCCGATCTGGCGAGCGCCAACGAGTGGCTGGCCCCTGACAACATCACGGTGGCCTGCGCCGATGGTGGCCGCTTCCTACGGGAGGTCTATATCTGCGTCAATAAAGA
>NZ_JBQBFF010000001.1:4577500-4774475 GCF_051919185.1 Aeromonas sp. 97A
AAGCGTAATAGCTCACTAGTCGAGTCGGCCTGCGCGGAAGATGTAACGGGGCTCAAACCAGGCACCGAAGCCGCGGATTCACACTTATGTGTGAGTGGTAGGGGAGCGTTCTGTAAGTCTGCGAAGGTGTATCGAGAGGTATGCTGGAGATATCAGAAGTGCGAATGCTGACGTAAGTAACGATAAAGGGGGTGAAAAGCCTCCTCGCCGGAAGACCAAGGGTTCCTGTCCAACGTTAATCGGGGCAGGGTGAGTCGACCCCTAAGGCGAGGCCGAAAGGCGTAGTCGATGGGAAGCAGGTTAATATTCCTGCACGACTTGTAATTGCGATGGGGGGACGGAGAAGGCTAGGTGGGCCAGGCGACGGTTGTCCTGGTGAAAGTGCGTAGGTGGTGTTTCCAGGCAAATCCGGAGACACAACACTGAGACACGAGACGAACACACTACGGTGTGGAAGCCATTGATGCCCTGCTTCCAGGAAAAGCCTCTAAGCTTCAGATTACAAGTCATCGTACCCCAAACCGACACAGGTGGTCGGGTAGAGAATACCAAGGCGCTTGAGAGAACTCGGGTGAAGGAACTAGGCAAAATAGAACCGTAACTTCGGGAGAAGGTTCGCTCTTGACAGTGAAGTCCCTTGCGGATGGAGCAGTTGGGAGTCGCAGTGACCAGATGGCTGGGACTGTTTATCAAAAACACAGCACTCTGCAAACACGAAAGTGGACGTATAGGGTGTGACACCTGCCCGGTGCCGGAAGGTTAATTGATGGGGTTAGCGCAAGCGAAGCTCTTGATCGAAGCCCCGGTAAACGGCGGCCGTAACTATAACGGTCCTAAGGTAGCGAAATTCCTTGTCGGGTAAGTTCCGACCTGCACGAATGGTGTAACCATGGCCATGCTGTCTCCACCCGAGACTCAGTGAAATCGAATTCGCCGTGAAGATGCGGTGTACCCGCGGCTAGACGGAAAGACCCCGTGAACCTTTACTACAGCTTGGCACTGAACATTGAACCTACATGTGTAGGATAGGTGGGAGGCTTTGAAGGCGTGACGCCAGTTGCGCTGGAGCCGTCCTTGAAATACCACCCTTGTATGTTTGATGTTCTAACGCAGGGCCCTGAATCGGGCTCGCGGACAGTGCCTGGTGGGTAGTTTGACTGGGGCGGTCTCCTCCCAAAGAGTAACGGAGGAGCACGAAGGTTGGCTAATCCTGGTCGGACATCAGGAGGTTAGTGCAATGGCATAAGCCAGCTTAACTGCGAGACGGACAGGTCGAGCAGGTACGAAAGTAGGTCATAGTGATCCGGTGGTTCTGAATGGAAGGGCCATCGCTCAACGGATAAAAGGTACTCCGGGGATAACAGGCTGATACCGCCCAAGAGTTCATATCGACGGCGGTGTTTGGCACCTCGATGTCGGCTCATCACATCCTAGGGCTGAAGTCGGTCCCAAGGGTATGGCTGTTCGCCATTTAAAGTGGTACGCGAGCTGGGTTCAGAACGTCGTGAGACAGTTCGGTCCCTATCTGCCGTGGGCGTTGGATGATTGAAGGGAGTTGCTCCTAGTACGAGAGGACCGGAGTGAACGAACCTCTGGTGTTCGGGTTGTCACGCCAGTGGCACTGCCCGGTAGCTAAGTTCGGAATCGATAACCGCTGAAAGCATCTAAGCGGGAAGCGAGCCCTGAGATGAGTCATCCCTGACCCCTTGAGGGTCCTAAAGGGCCGTTGGAGACCACAACGTTGATAGGTGGGGTGTGTAAGCGCGGCGACGTGTTGAGCTAACCCATACTAATTACCCGTGAGGCTTAACCATACAACACCCAAGAAGTGTTCTAAGGCTTGTAGCAAATACCAAGCGAACTACTTACGTCAGCTTTCTCAGATTGAAGATTTTTGCCTGGCGGCCATAGCGCCGTGGAACCACCTGATCCCATGCCGAACTCAGAAGTGAAACGCGGTAGCGCCGATGGTAGTGTGGCATTCGCCATGCGAGAGTAGGACACTGCCAGGCACCCAATTTAAGAACCCCGCTCATCGAGCGGGGTTTTTTATTGGCTGAAATTCAGTAAGTCGCCTGATAATTGCCCCGTTTTATTCCTCTCCCTTCCAATTCCTAGTATTCCCCCGTCGGTTTTACTCATAAAAAATGGCCTTGGTGTCGTAAAATGGCGCTTTATTTCGTCGGAGATAGCCCATGTTTTGTCCAAAATGTGGTGGTCAAACCCTGCAGAGCGTCAGCCCCAAAGAGTTTCACTGTGGCTGCGGTTTTCATTTTTTCCAGAATGTGGCGACGGCTGTGATGGTGGCGCTTTGCTGGCAAGATGAGGTGCTGGTTGCGGTGAGGGCCGGCAATCCGGGCAAGGGGTTGCTGGATCTGCCGGGCGGATTTGTCGATCCCGGCGAGTCGCTGGAGGTGGCACTGGTGCGCGAGTTGCAGGAGGAGCTGGGGCTCGATGTTAGCGCCCAACCTTTTACCTATCTCGGTTCCTTCCCCAATATCTATCCCTACGATGGCATCACCTATCACACCTGTGACACCTTTTTCGCCATCAAGCTGAGTGAAAAACCGGTCATCCAGCCGGCTGACGATGTGGCCGCCTGTCAGTGGCTGAAGATCAGCGATATTCCCTTGCCCCGCTTTGCTTTCGAGTCGACGCGCACCGCGATGGCGCGGCTGCAGCAATCCCCTTTACAAGCCTGATTCTTGCGGATGCCAATAGGGATTGGCAGCGACCATCCCTGTCTCATCCTTGTCCGCTTTTGTCCCGCAGACGCCATTCGTCAGACGGTGAGTGATATAGTCTGCAGTGGATCCGGATTCAAGGAGCATATCGTGAAGAAGATAGTTCTCATCTTGCTCGGCATCGCCGTAGCGGCCTTGCTGGCCATAGTGACGTTGATAAGCCTTATCGACCCCAATCAATTCAAGCCCCAACTGGCTGAACAGGTGCGCAAGAGCACGGGCCGGGAACTGGTGATGGTGGGGGAGATCGACTGGCGTTTCTGGCCGAGTCTCGGCCTCTCGCTGGAAAAGGTCGCCCTGCGCAATCCGGCCGGTTTTGCCGAGCCGGATCTGGTTCGTTTCGAACAGGGCGAGGCCTCGGTGGCCCTGTTGCCGCTGCTCTCCCATCGTCTGGAGATCGGCAAGGTGACCCTGAGTGGTGCCCATCTCTTTATCCAGACCAAGGCGGATGGCAGCTCCAATCTGAGCGGACTGCTCAAAGATGCCACTGCTGATGCAAGCGAACCGGTCGTCCCCGCAACCCCTGCGCCAGCCGCTGATAGCAAGCCCTGGCAGATCAGCTTGCAGGGTGTCGTGCTCTCTCAGGCCAGCGCGCTGGTACAGGATGATCGCAGCGGCACCTCGCTGCGACTGGATCGCCTCGATCTCGATATGGGGCAGCTGGCCACCGGTCAGTGGGTACCCGTGACGCTGGCCGCCAAGGGGAGTGCCGACAAGCTCGCTTTCGATGTTAAAGGGCAGACCCAGGTCAAGCTGGCGCAGGAGGTGATGGCGAGTGAACTAAAAGACTTGAGCCTCAGTGGCAGCCTGAGTGACCCGTCCCTGCGACTCGACAGTTTCTCCATCAAGGGAGACCGACTGGCCTTGGGTGAGTGGGGCAACCTCACGTTGGCGCTGAAAGGAGCCAAGGTAGAGGGGCAGCAAGCTTCACTGGCTGGCTCGCTGGAAGGAACGCTCAAGGGACGGCTCGATAAAGAGATGAAGCTGGCCGAGCTCTCCGATGTGCTGCTGACGGCAGCGCTGGAAGGTGATGCGCTGCCACGCCCGCAGATGAAGCTGAAACTGGCCGGGTTTGCCCGTGCCGAGCTCGACAAGCAGCTGATCACCCTGAGCAAGCTGGTGATGAGTGCCGATGAGGCGCTGTTGAGTGGTGATGGAATTGTGCAGCTTGGCGCTGTTCCCGCAATCAGCTTCGATCTCAAGGGGGAGAAGCTGGATCTCGACAAATGGCTCGCCAAACCGGCACCTAACACACCTGCGCAGGCGAAAGAGGACAAACCGGCGACCGGTGTTGCCAACACTGCTGCAAATGGCAATAAAGCGGCAACCGGCAAGAGCGAAGCTCTCTCCGCGGTTGAACCGGATCTGGGCGCGCTCAAAGGGGTGGATCTGGATGGTCGGCTGCAACTCGGCAGCCTGCGTCTGAAAGGGCTGGATCTCGGCGCAGTCGATCTGCAGGTGGTTTTGGCCAGGGGACTGCTCACGCTCAAACAGTTCAGCGCGACCGTAGCAGGTGGTCAGGTAAGCGCGAACGGGGTACTCGACGCACGCCAGCAGCCCGCCACCTACAAGGTGCACAAGCAGGTGGCCGGAGTGAACATTCGCCCCTTGTTGCAGACTCTGGCTCAGAGTGATCTGCTGGAGGGCAAGGGCGATCTCGATGTGCAGGTGCAGGGGCGTGGTCTCTCTGAGTTGGCACTGCGCAACGGGATGCAAGGCAAGGTTACCTTGAAGCTGAGCGACGGTGCCCTGCACGGCATCAACCTGCCGGAGATGATCCGCGAGGCGCGGGCCACCCTCACCGGCAAGGGGGCCGAGCAGGTGAAGGAGGCGCGCAAGACCGACTTCAGCTCCCTTACCGCCAGCTTCCAGATTGCCGACGGCATCGCCCGCAGCAACGACATCCAGCTATTTGCCCCGGCCTTGCGGGTCAAGGGGGAGGGGCAGACTGCGCTGGTGCCGGAGAGCCTCGACTTCCTGTTCCTTACCTCCATCGTCGAGAGCAGCAAGGGGCAGGGGGGCAAGGATGTGGACGAGCTGAAGGAGATCACCATTCCGGTGCGGATCGGCGGTCACTGGCAGGCCCCCAGCTATCAGCTCGATGTGAAGGCACTGCTCAGCAACAACAAATTGCTGGAGGAGAAGGCCCGCAAGGAGGCCGAACGCGGCCTCAAGAAGCTGCTGGGGGACAAGGCCGACAACGATGCTGTCAAAGGGGTGGCTGACCAGCTGCTCAAGGGACTGTTCAAATAGGTGACGGTTCACATGGGCTGGCGGGAGCCGCGCCAATGCCGTTAGCGGTTGACCGGATGTCAGCGCCATTGAAAAATGGCGCTGACATTTTTTATGGCGCAGTGATCTGCTGCGCCTTGATCCGGAGTCATCTCGAGTTGAACCCATGCGCCTGATCCTGCTGCTCTGCTCCCTGATCTGCTACGGCATGGCGTATCCCGTGCTGGCCGGGCCGCTGGCTGATCGCCTGGCGGGCGAGCTGGCCAGGCAGGCTCCCGAACAGGCGCTGCCTCTTGACGAGGTGCAGCGGCTCGATCGTCGCCTGATTGCTCCCGACTCCCTCTATCCCGCCTGGCAGAGTTATCCGCTGCGCCAGTTGCAAGCCATCTATCGCTATCAGCAGGAGTGCGGGACAGAGAATGAGTTGCCCGCCGAGTGGCTGCCGCTGCTGCGGGCGCTTTGCGGCCAAGGGGCTGAACCCTCGACTCGCTGGTTTGCTGCTCACCCCGTCTATCCGCAGGGCGGTTCCAGCGCTGCTCGCTGGCAGGATGGTCATTCGGCGGCCGGGCTCGACGCTCTGCTCCATGTGCGGGAGCGGAGCGATCGGTTGGGGCAGCTTGGCGAGCTTGATGATGACAACCTAGACGCCCTGCTGCGGGGCGAGCGCTGGCTGCTGCAATCCGGCCAGCTCTGGCTGCTTGCCGATGGGCAGTGGCGCCGTTATGGCGCAGGGCAGTGGCAGCCGCTGGCCGAGCGGCTTGGTGTGACGCTGGATAGTCGTACCGCTGGTACTTGTGAGGAGCGAGTCGGAGCGATCTGCTTCAATACTCGCCCCACGCTTGGCTGGCAGTGGCTGGCGCTGGCCAGCTCTCTTGGTTTCATCCTGCTGCTGGGGTGGGCCAGCTGGCAGCGCTGGCGCCTGCTGCGGGAGCGGCGTGTCGCATTGCAGATGCTGACCCATGAGCTGCGCACTCCCATCATGGCGCTCTCCGGCATCAGCGAGGAGCTGCGCCACGATTTCGACCGGCTGCCCCCTTCCGCCCAGCAGAGCGTGGGTCAGCTGCTGGGCAGTGTCGCCCGTCTGCATCAACTGGCGCAGGCCAGTCGCCACTATCTGGCGGCAGAGACTCTGGAAGATGAGCGGGTGGCGGTCAGTCTCACCGAGTGGCTCACCCTGGCCTGCGAGCGGCATGACGCCACCTTCTGTCTTGAGCGGGAGATGACTCTGGCGCTCCCCTTTTACTGGCTCGATCTCGCCCTCGACAACCTGCTGCGCAACGCCAGCCAGCATGGCCGCGCGCCGGTTCGGATCTGTGCCAGCTGGCAGGCGGGGCGTCTTATCCTCGCGGTCAGCGATGGCGGCGAGCTGCCGGGTTACCGGCTCGCTACCCTGCTGCACCGAGGTGCCCGTGCCGATGGTTTGGGGCTGGGGCTTGCCATCGTGCGCCATCTGCTGAGCCGTCTTGGCGGGCGCCTCGCCCTATCCGGCCCGCCCACTACTTTTACCCTGACGCTGCCCTGCCAACTCTGGAGCGACCCCGAATCATGAAAACCATCCTGCTTGTTGAAGACGAGGCGCTGCTGGCGGAGAACCTGCAACGCTATCTGACCCGTGAAGGGTATCGCTGCCTCTGGTGCGACACCCTGGCTGCGGCGGAGCAGCAGTGGCTGGCGGCGGATCTGGTGCTGCTGGATCGCACCATGCCGGAGGGGGATGCCCTCGACTGGCTACCCCTGTGGCTGGCGCGCAAGGCGCTGCCGGTGATCGTGCTGACCGCCCGGGTGGAGGTGAGCGACCGGGTGGCCGGGCTCGATGCGGGGGCGCGCGACTACCTGACCAAGCCCTTCTCCCACGACGAGCTGCTGGCGCGGATCCGGGCCCAGCTGCGCCAGCTGGGGGATGGCACTCAGGCGGTGGGCGGCTTGCAGCTGCATCCCGCCCGGATGCAGGCGAGCTGGCAGGATGCGGAGGTGAGCTTTACCCCCACCGAGTTTGCCCTGCTCACCCTGCTGGTGCGGATGGCGGGGCGGGTGCTGAGCCGGGAGGAGATCCTCAACCGGGTGTGGGGCTATCAGGCGTTTCCCTCCACCCGCACGGTTGATACCCATATTCTGCAACTGCGCCAGAAGCTGCCCGGACTGGCCATCGAGACGGTGCGCGGCATCGGCTACCGGCTGGAGGTGCCAGCGTGAAGCATGCAACGCTGACACCTCTGCTGTTGGCTCTAAGCGTCGGCCTACTGAATGCAGGCAGTGTGATGGCAACCGATCGCCTCCTGGAAACCGAACGCGCCGACCCGCTGCAACCGGCTACCTTGGCGCTGTTGCAGGGAGATAACCAGCACGCCTGGCAATCTTTGCAGCAGGCATGGCCTGCGCTCAACAGCGATGCCGAGCGCCGTAGCTGGCAGGGGATGCTGGCTGCGCTGAGTGCCCAGCACTGTGGCAAGGATTTCCCGCTCACTCTGCCTGATGGGGTGAGCGAGCTGCGTCTTGAGCTGATCCAGCGCGATGCGCCGTTGTTGCGGGACTATCGGGTGCAGTTGACCGGGGAGGGGCCCATCGCCGCCGCTGAACTTATCGATCCCGCTGGCCGTGACCGACTGGCAGGCGCTCAGTGGGAGGCGGAAGAGAACTCCGGAGTCAGGGTTGTCGGGGCCGATCTACCGACGCCTTTGCCAGCTGGCCTCTATCAGCTGCGGCTGACGGTGGCGGGCAAGGAGTGGCAGATGGCGCTGCCGCTGCCTGCGGTGAAGGATCTGGACTGGCTCTCCCGCTCGCCGCTGGCGGTGGCCAGTCCCCCCGCAAATCCCGCTTCCTGTACGCCGCTCTGGCTTGAGCAGACGGTGCTGGCCCGCCCGCAATATTCCCTGCTGTGGTGGAACCGTCTGCCTCTCGATGGCAAGGTGGGTTGGCCTGCTGCCACGCCCGACAGCTGGCGTACCCTTTCGCTGGTGCAGACCAGCCAGCGCGGCCAGCTGGTGTTGCAGCTAAGCCACAGTCAGGCTGGGCCGGTTGAGTAATGGTCGTCGTGATGGTCAGTTGCACGCAATCCTGACATTGGCCTGACAATCGCAGGCGGCCAATCTGCTGAAATGGCGATTCCCGTGTGTTATCAGGAATCACCGACCATGACTCTTCTTCCCGAATTAGCGAGCCGGATCCGCCCGCTGCTGCTGTTGGCGCCGCTGTTCTCCCTGCCTGCCGAGGCGCTGACCCTTGCCAACGATCAGTGGCGCATCGAGCTGGATCCCGCCACCCTGGCGGCCGAGGCTGTGCTGCCATCGGGCAAGCACCTTCTCATCTCTTCTCCCGGCCCGCGTCAGCCGGTCACCGCTCTGCAGCAGGAGGGGGAGCGCGCCAGCTGGCTGACCCGTGCCGATGGCGAGGTGCGGGCCTTGGCTCGCCTCGAGGGCAATCGTCTGATCCTCACCCTGAGCCGTGCGAGTGCTGGCGAGCTGGTGTGGCCGCGGGTACCGGCAGGTGCGCAGGCGCTGATACTGCCGATCCACGAGGGATTTCGCATTCCGGCTACGCACACTGCGTGGCGCAAGGCGCTGGCGCAGGAGTATCAGGGGATCAACACCACGGATAATCTGACCCTGCCGGTGGTTGGGCTGGATCACGGCGATCAGCAGCTGGCGATCCTCTTTGCCAACCCTTTCAACAACCGGCTCACCTTTGCTCCGAAGAAAGATGGCATTGCCCTCACCGCGACCCATAGCGTCAATCGCCTCAATCTGGCTGACCCCTATGAGGTGGCAGTGTCGTTGCAACCGGGCAACGACTGGCTGGCGGCGGCCAAGGCCTATCGCAGCTGGTTGCAGGAGCGGGGCGAGCTGGTCTCGCTCGAGAGCAAGCTGGCGGCAGTAAAGGATGGCAAGCGGCTGATCGGCGCCTCTCACCTCTACCTTTGGGGCGAGCGACTGCTGGTGCCACAGGATGTGAAGAGTTGGCCCGCGCTGCGCCGCCTGATCCCCACCGACTGGCTCAAGGGGGAGAGTAAGAGTGCGCTGAAAGCGCCCGATCTTGAGCGCAATCGCTACCTGCAAAATCTGGTATTGGCCGGAGTGGAGCAGGCGCTGGCGCTGCGCCATCCGGGTCAGCAACCGGCCGATTTCACTGCCCGGCGAGTGCTGGCGACTAAACAACTGGGGGCTGCGCTCAACGAGCCACAGAGCTGGGGTGATGGCAGCTCAGCCAAGATGATCGCTGCTCTCAAGCAGTCTGGACTACCCAAACTCTGGCTGGGTCTGCCCCAGTGGACCGCCGGTTTTGCTGCGCCAGAGGGGATTGAACTTGCCAAACAGGCGGGCTATCTCATCGCCCCTTACGACTCTTACGATACCGCGCTGCCGGAGGGGAATAGCCAACAGAGCTGGCTCACCGCCCAGATGGGGCAGGATATCTACCTGCGCTGCGGCATCATGCAGGAGAACGGACGGCGCAAGAGCGGCTTTCAAAATAGCGGCGTCTACACCAATCAGGCCTGCGTGCGCCCGGTGATGGAACAGCGCGTACCCTGGTTGCAGCAGGCGAGCCACTACAACAGCTGGTTCCTCGATGTGGCGGCGACCGGCATGGTGTTTGACGACTTCGACCCGGCCAAGCCGACCAGCCAGGCGCAGGATGCGCAAAACCGGATGGCCGGGATGGCGTGGATTGCCAGGAGTCAGGGTGTGCTGGTGGGCTCCGAGGAAGGCGGCGCGGTTGCCAACCGCACCGCGGCTTTTGCCCACGGCCCCCAGACCAGCGGCTTTGGCTGGCAGGATCCCGATATGCGCCGCAACAAGCGCTCTCCCTACTATCTGGGAGCCTGGTATCCCGACTATCAGCCCGCGTTCTTCTTTCGCCAGAGCCACCTAAAACCTGAGTATCAGGGGCTCTACTTCGATCCGGCGCTGCGGTTGCCGCTGTTCCAGAGCGTTTTTCACGACAGCATAGTGACCACCCACCACTGGACGATGGACAGCCTCAAATTCAGGGAGAGCCGTCAGGTAACCGAGCTGTTGCAGCAGCTCTACAACGTGCCACCGCTGCTCAACCTCAGTCTGGATAGCGCCAGCGCGCGCATTCCCTACCTCAGGGGGCTCGATGCCTTCTTCCGTCCGATGCATGAGCGGCTCTACAACCAGCCGCTCACCGGTTTTCGCTGGCTCGATAAAAGAGGCGTGGTGCAGCAGAGCGAGTTTGCCGATGGCACTCGACTGATAGCCAACTTCGGCCCGGCCACCGAGCTGTCAGGGATCAAACTGGCCGCTCAAAGCGTGTTGGCGCTGTTGCCCGATGGCAGTCAGCAGCAGTTTGTCTCGCAACCGGATGGCGCCCGCTAATCGGGAGTTCTGGCTTTTATTTCATCAGGGGATAATATGGCAGAATTTTTCATGTATAGATGAACGTTCTGCAAAATAGATGAGAGGCAGTTCTGATGATTGAGAGTGAAGTGATTAGAGAGGTAAACCATCCGGCGTGGCCGCTGGTCTGGCAGATCTATGGCGAGAGTTTTCCCCGCTACGAGCAGCGCCAGTCACAGCATCAGCCACAGAAGATGCGGGATCCTCGCTATCACTGCCAAATCTTTTATCAGGACGGCCTGCTGCTCGGTTTCATCTTCTGGTGGGCGTGTGGCGAGCAGATCTATATCGAACATCTGGCCATCAATCCGGCGCTGCGCGGCCGCAACCACGGCAGCCGCCTGCTGGCCGAATTTTGCGAGCGGGCAGGCAAAACCGTCATTCTCGAGATCGATCCGCCAGAAGATGAGATTGCCATTCGCCGTCTGCGCTTCTATCAGGGGCTGGGCTTTTGTCTCAACGACTATGCCCATCTCCACCCACCCTATCATCCTGACTATCAAGGTCATGCCCTGCGGGTGTTGAGCTATCCGGGGCTCCTTGAGGAAGAGGCCTATCAGCGTTTCAACAGCATGCTGGTGGAGACGGTGATGGATCACGGCTGAGCAGCCGTAAGAATGCTGATTTTCCGATAAGAGAGGGGCCCGCCTGAAGCAATTCAGGCGGGCCCCTTTTCATTGCCGCTGGCGGGAATTACTCCCCCAGCAGGGTTTGCCAGACGGCGAGTACATGGCTGCGCTCACTCTGCAGCTGATCGTCGCTCACCTTGCGGGAGATCTCCGAGAGGTTGAGGCGATGGCCGAGGTTGCGGATCTCCAGATAGGCCTGCTTCAGCCCCTCCGCCTGCTCCAGGGTCAGCACCCCCGCCATGACGCACTCATCGAAGATGCGCACGTTATCGGACCAGCGGGTGAGGGCATCGGGCTCGCCGCAGGCGTGGGCCAGCACCAGATACTGGGCGATAAACTCGATATCCACCATGCCGCCGGGGGACTGCTTGAGGTCGAACTCGCCAGCCCCCGCCTTGAGCAGGTGATCCCGCATCTTGTGGCGCATCTCGCGCACCTCGCGGGCCAGGGTCGGCAGATCCCGCTCCCTGGCCAGCACATCGCGGCGGATACGGGCAAACTCGGCAACGATGGCGTCATCGCCATAGATGGGGCGGGCCCGCACCAGCGCCTGATGTTCCCAGGTCCACGCCTCGTTTTGCTGATACTGCTCATAGGCCGACAGCGACGAGACCAGCAGGCCGGAGTCGCCGGAGGGGCGCAGCCGCATATCGATCTCGTAGAGAATGCCGGAGGGGGTGCGGGTGCTGAACAGGTGCAGGATCCGCTGGGCGAGACGCAGGTAGAACTGGCGGCTGTCGATGGGTTTGCGACCATCTGTGTAGCTGTTGGGGTCGCCGCCGTGCAGGAACACCAGATCGAGATCCGAGCCGTAACCCAGCTCGATGCCGCCCAGCTTGCCATAGGCCACCACCGCGAAACCGCGCTGGCCGCTCAGCGCCACCTCGGGCGGCACCCCGTAGCGCTCACTCATCTGGGCCCAGGCCTGATTGACCACCTCCTCGGTGATCGCCTCCGCCAGCCAGGTGAGGTGGTCGCTCACCTTCATCAGCGGCAGGGCGCCGGCGATATCGGCCGCCACGATGCGCAGCAGCTGCACCTGCTTGAACTGACGCAGCGCCTCCATCTGCTGCTCCACGTCCTCTTCGGGGATGCGCAGCAGGAACTGGCGCAGCTGGGGCTTGTACTGATCGAGCGGGGTGGGGTGGTAGAGGTGCTGGGGATCGAGCAGCTCGTCCAGCAAAATGGGGTAGCGGGCCAGCTGTTCGCTCACCAGATGGCTGGCGTCGCACAGCCGTACCAGCTGGCGCAGGGCGCCCGGGTTCTCCGCCAGCAGTTGCAGGTAGGCGCTGCGGGTGAAGATGCGGGTCAGCAGCTCGCATACCCGCTCGAACAGGCGGGCGGGCTGCTCGCTGGCGACCACCAGTCGCAGCAGCTCCGGCATCAGCCAGTCCAGCGCGATGCGCCCCTGCGGCCCTACCTGACGGCGCTTGTACTCCTCCTTGAAACGCAGCAGCGCGGCGCAGAGCGGGGCGGGCTCGGCCACTCCCTGCGCGGTCAGCAGTTTTTCCAGCTCGGCGGCGTCGAGCTCGGTACGCCACAGATCGAGCCAGAGCTGCTCCAGATGGGCGGGTGCCTCTTTCTCTTCCCCCACCACGGCGGCGAACTCCTGATGGACGGCGGCCATCTCCTCATCGAGATGAGCCATAAAGGCGTCCCAGTCAACAAAACCCAGAGCAGCGATCAGCCGTTGGCGATCCCGCTCCTCGGTGGGCAGGGTCTGGGTCTGTTGATCGCCGATCTCCTGCAATATGTTCTCGACCCGACGCAGGAAGCGATAGGCATCCAGCAAGCGATCGCAATGGGCTGATTCGAGGGCGCCACATTGGGCGATGGCGGCCAGCGCTTCGGGCAGGTGGCGCACCCGTAGCGCAGGTTCACGACCGCCGCGAATAAGTTGCAGCGCCTGGGCGATAAACTCCACTTCACGGATGCCGCCAGCCCCCAGCTTGATGTTGCCCTCCAGTCCCTTGCGGCGCACCTCGGCGGCGATCATCGCCTTCATCTGGCGCAGGCCGTCGATAACGCCAAAGTCGATATAGCGGCGAAACACGAAGGGGCGCAGCATCTCGGCCAGCTCGACCGCGTGCTCGCATTGGGGGCCCAATACCCGCGCCTTGACCATGGCGTAGCGCTCCCAGTTGCGGCCGTGGTGCTGGTAGTAATCCTCCATGGCGGCAAAGGAGATGGCGAGCGGCCCCGCATCGCCAAAGGGGCGTAAGCGCATATCGACCCGGAACACCTGACCATCCTGAGTGGGCTGGTGGAGGGCGTTGATGATGCGCTGGCCGAGCTTGATGAAAAATTGCTGGTTGGCGAGTTCACGCCGCCCGCCGACCGTGTAACCGTTCTCGGGGAAGGTGAAGATAAGGTCGATATCCGAGGAGAAGTTGAGCTCGCCACCGCCGAGCTTGCCCATGCCGAGGATCAGCAGCGGTTGCGGGTTGCCATTGCCATCCATCGGGGTGCCCAGTTCGCCGCACTGTTTGGCGTAGAGCCAGTCGCGGGCAGAGCAGATGAGGGCATCCGCCAGCTTGGTGAGGTGGATAAAGCTCTCTTCTACTGTCGCGTGGCCCAGCAGCTCGCGCCAGGCGATCACCAGCATGCGGCTGCGGCGGAACTGGCGCAGGATGCGCTTGAGGGCCTCTTCATCGCTTACCTCGGCGAGCAGGGCGGTGAGGTCACTCTGGTAGGCGGGCCAGCGCTCGACCCGTTCGAGACCCCAGGAGGCGAGCAGCTCGGTCAGCAACTCCGGCTGCTTGAAGAGGGAGTCGGCGATAAAATCGGAGAGACCAAGCAGGGTCAGCAGGGTCTGGCGCACCGGCTCGGGCTGGTTGCCATAGTCGGGGGCCAGTTCAGTCAGCCGTTGCCACTGGCGCTGGGCCAGCTCCTGCAGCAGGGGGGAGAGGGCGGAGAAAGAGGGAGAGTGCTGGGCCACGGTTGCCGTCCTTGTGATTAACGAAACTGCCGGATAAAAAGCTGGCTGCCAATCTAGCACTGTCAGGCCCCCGCGTCACAGCGAAGGGGCGAGAAGCATGATCCGGCAAGGAAAATGGGTTGCTGGTGGGGATATGAAGAAAGGCCCCGCAGGGCCTTCTGTCTATTCACTCTGGTCACGCGAGCTTGAAGGACTGGATCTGGCTGTCGAGCTCCTTGCTGTGCTGCTCGACCAGCTCGGAGGCCTCTTGCAGCTCGCGAAGCACCACGACGGAGCCTTCGGCGATCTGCTTGACCTGCTCCAGATTGCCGCGCATCTCTTCGGCGACCGAGCTCTGCTGCTCGGAGGCGGCGGCGATGTGGCGGTTCATGTCGGCGACACCCTGTACCCGCTGCACTATGGTGGCGAGCTGGGTACCGGCCTGGGTCACCTGTTCCACCCCCTTGTCGGCCTGCTGTACGCTTTGGGCCATCAGCTCGCCAGCCTGATGGGCATTGCCCTGCAGCTGTTCGATCATCTTCTGGATCTCGACGGTGGCGGCCTGAGCCCGGTTGGCCAGCTCGCGCACTTCGGAGGCCACCACGGCAAAGCCACGACCCGCTTCACCGGCGCGAGCCGCTTCGATGGCGGCGTTCAGTGCCAGCAGGTTGGTCTGCTCCGAGATACCGCGAATGGTGTCGACCACAGAGCCAATGCGCTCGACCCCCTGCTCCACCTCGTTGACCACGGTGGCGGAGCGCTGGATGTTGCCGGAGAGGGTATCGATGGTGCTAACGGTGTCGGCGACGCAGCGGCTCCCCTCTTCCGCCAGCTGGCTGGTTTCGGCGGTGGCATGAGAGGCCTGATCCGCATGGGCGGCCACTTCGCGAATGGCGCCGACCATCTGGCTCATGGCGCTGGCCAGCTGTTCGATCTGGGTGAACTCTTCGTTGATCGCTTCGTTGGCCTCTTCCATGCAAAGGGTCACCTGGGAGGCGATGTCGTTGAGCTCCTTGCAGGCGGCACGCTGGTTGCCAAACACCTCTTTGAGGTTCTCTTGCGAGTGGGAGACCGCCTTGGCGATGTCACCGAATTCGTCACGAGACTTGAGCAGTACCTTGTGGCTGAGGTCCCGCTTGGCGAAGCGCTCCAGCAGGCCCACCAGATAATGCACCTGCTTGACCATCAGGCGGGAGCCGGTGAGCAGCAGGATCACGAACAGCAGCCCCATGATGGCGGTCTCCATCAGACCGGTCCAGAGCAGGCGATTGGAGATCGCATCCGCCTTGGCGGGATCGAGCCCTTCGCTGAGCAGGGTCGCTTCCAGATTGTTGGCGTCAAACCAGAGTTTTGTCAGTAGCAGGAGGGTACTGAACACCATCAGCAGCACCACTTTGGGTACCAACCGGATGTTGCTCATTCTTTTCTCCAGCAGGTTCAGCTGCATTGTCATTCTCCTTTTAAAAGCCGTTTTTTCCTTTGCCCTCAGGACTATCGGCATTATCTTCTCTTTTATTAATTTGCACTGTGCTTAAAGTTGGAAAATGTATGCGACATCACTTAACTCATCTGCGGGCGATGGATCTGTTGATGGCATTTCTGTCGATTATCTCGGTTGTGCTGGTGACGGCCCGCTGGTGGGGCCATGAGAGCCTGACACCACAGACTCTGCAGCTCTTCTATGACCTCGACAGTCTGATCTGCTATTTCTTCCTCGCGCACTTTGCTTATGGTTGGATCCGGGCCTCCGATCGCAAGGCCTATTTCAAGGCCAACTGGATCTATCTGCCGGGTAGCCTGCCGATGGCGGAGCAGCTGCGCTGGGCGCGGTTGATCCAGTTGTGGCGGGTCTATCAGCTGTTCAAGGAGCACCCGGATCTCTGGGCCATGTTCCGTCGCGAGCGCAACGAGACCACTCTTTCCGGCATCCTGTTCCTCTTTTTCCTGCTGCTGGGGGTGGGCTCCGGCGTCATGTACTGGATTGAGTCAGGCCAGCCCGGCAGCCAGATTGAGACACCCTATGACGCGTTCTGGTGGACGCTGGTGACCCTCTCGACAGTCGGTTACGGGGATCTGGTGCCCAAGACTGAGGAGGGGCGGTTTGTCGCCAGCCTGCTGATCCTGTTCGGGGTCGGTCTGTTCGGTGCCATCAGCGGTTTTATGGCCAGCCTGTTTTTGCAGCCCAACAAGGGGGATGGCGAGACCGACAAGTGGCGTCATCACTACAACAACCAGCAAGAGGAGCTGCTGCGGGAGATCCGCGCCCTGCGCAGCGAGGTGCAGGAGCTGAAAAACAAGTGAGGCCGCAGACGGGCAAGTTGCGAGGTGACTCGCAACTCTGCGCGTATTATCCCGGGGGAGGTGCTTTTTCTTTGCTTGTCCTTTAACCTGCTGGCGGCTTAACATTCAACCTCTTGTCCAAACCTGAAAAAGAGAACCGATCGACCATGCGCGCCCTTCTCGGGATTTTGATCTGCTTGTGTGCCCAACAGGCACTGGCCGATACCCGTTATGTTTCAGACAACATCTTTACCTATATCCACAATGGCCCGGGTACCCAGTACCGGATCCTTGGCAGCGTCAAGGCTGGTGAACCGCTGGAGGTAAAGGCGGTGAACAGCGAGGCCGGTTTCACCCAGGTGGTGGACGGTCGTGGCCGCGAGGGGTGGATCAAGAACGGCGAACTGCAGAGCCAGATCAGCCTGCGCGAGCGTCTGCCCCAGGTGGAAAAAGAGCGCGATGAGCTTAAAGATCGCCTGCAGAACCTTAACGGTGACAACGAGAAACGCTTCACCGAGAAGGATGGTCAGATCGCTGCCCAGAGCAAGGAGATCGCCGCCCTCAAGGCTCAGCTGGTCAGTCAGGGTGAGGAGATGAGCAATCTCAAAGAGCAGAATGATGCCCTGACCCAAAGCTACGACAACCAGGAGCACGACATGCAGATGGACTGGTTTATCCGTGGTGGTGCCATGGTGGGTGCCGGTATCCTGCTTGGTATCCTGCTGCCCATGCTGCCCCGTCGTCGCAGCCGTGGCGATCGCTGGATGAACTGACAGCATCTGGCTGAATGAATTGCTGAGAAGGGTCGCCGTGGCGGCCCTTCTTTTTTGGGGCGCATTGGGGACATCCGGTATTGGGCGGAATGCGTGGCTGCTTTGCGACAGGGCGGTGGCAGATCGTATACAAAATGAAGTCAGATGACCCTCACGCTTGCTGGTGTATTGGCTTCAAAAGCGAATTTATGGGGGGAATGAGCGATCTTTGTTAAAGGTTGGCAACAAATTCATTTCATATAGGGCGCAACATTGTATACATTATCGGCGTTTCGGCGGCGCGTCCGCCTTTGTCGATATCAGCCCTAGGGCGTACAGGAAGACCCCATATGTTCAAAGCTACTCAAGTGCTTGCCGCTGACTATATCCCCTCCGATCTGGCCGCCCTGCGCGAAGCCATCACCCAGAACTATGTGGTGGATGAAAATGCCTATCTGGCCGAACTGTCGGCCATGCTGCCGGGGGATGGCGCCTCGCTGGAGCAGGTGACCCAGCGTGCCCGCACCCTGGTGACCAAGGTGCGCAAGGAGAGCGGCTCCGGTGACGGTATCGACGCCTTCCTGCAGGAGTACAGCCTGGATACCCAGGAGGGGATCATCCTGATGTGTCTGGCCGAGGCGCTGCTGCGCATTCCCGATGCCGAGACCGCCGATGCCCTGATCAAGGACAAACTCTCCGGCGCCAACTGGTCCTCCCATTTCCGCAAGAGCGACTCCACTCTGGTCAACGCCTCCACCTGGGGGCTGATGCTGACCGGCAAGATCATCAAGCTGGACAAGAAGCTCGACGGCAATCCGGCCAACCTGCTGGGCCGCATGGTCAACAAGCTGGGGGAGCCGGTGGTGCGCTCTGCCATGTATGCCGCCATGAAGATCATGGGCAAGCAGTTCGTACTGGGGCGCGACATGAAAGAGGCGCTGAAGGCGAGCCGCAAATCCCGCGAGCTGGGCTACACCCACACCTACGACATGCTGGGTGAGTCGGCGCTGACCATGCAGGATGCCGACAAGTATCTGGCCGATTACCGCAACGCCATCGAGGCGGTGGGCAATGAACGCATTAGCGACGGCGGCCCGGCCCCCTCCATCTCCATCAAGCTCTCGGCACTGCATCCGCGCTATGACGTGGCCAACCGCGCGCGGGTGCTTGGCGAGATGTGCGAGCGATTGGTGGGGCTGGTGCGTCTCGCCCGCGACAAGGATGTGGCCATCAGCATCGATGCCGAGGAGATGGACAGACTCGAGCTGTCGCTGGATCTGTTCGAGCAGCTCTATCGCTCCGACGCCAACCGTGGTTGGGGCAAACTCGGCATGGTGGTGCAGGCCTACTCCAAGCGCGCCCTGCCGGTACTCTGCTGGCTCACCGCACTGGCCCGCGAGCAGGGTGACCTCATTCCGGTTCGCTTGGTAAAAGGCGCCTACTGGGACAGCGAACTGAAATATGCCCAGCAGGCGGGCTTGCCCGGCTACCCGCTCTTTACCCGCAAGGCGGGCACCGATATCTCCTATCTCGCCTGCGCCCGCTATCTGCTGAGCGAGCCGACCCGCGGCTTTATCGCTCCCCAGTTCGCCACCCACAATGCCAATACCGTGGTCAGCATTCTGGAGATGGCCGGTGATCGCCAGTTTGAATTCCAGCGCCTGCACGGTATGGGGGAGGAGCTGCACAACGCCGTGCTGAACGACAACCCAGGCCTGCACTGCCGCATCTATGCGCCGGTCGGCGCCCACAAGGACTTGCTGCCCTATCTGGTGCGCCGCCTGCTTGAGAACGGGGCCAACACCTCCTTCGTTCACAAGCTGGTGGATCCCAACACCCCGGTAGATTCACTTGCCGAGCATCCGCTGCGCACCCTCAAGCGCTACTCCGGCTTTGCCAACGACCGCATTCCGCAGCCGGTGAACCTCTTCAGCGACCGCAAGAACTCCAGCGGCGTCAACATGAACATCCTCTCCATCCAGCGCCCCTTCTTCGCCCGCTTGAAAGAGCTGGAGAGCAAGCAGTGGTTGGCGGGCCCCATCGTCGATGGCGAGACCCTCAAGCGCAGCGAGGCACGCACCGTGTTGAGCCCGCAGGATGTGAGCCTCACCGTCGGCAAGATCCACTGGGCCGACGAGCTGGCGGTGGAACAGGCTTTGGCATCCGCCCACGCCGCCTTCCCGCGCTGGCGCGAAACCCCGGTGAGCGAGCGTGCCGCCGCACTGGAGAAGCTGGCAGATCTGCTGGAAGCGAACCGCGAGCAGTTTGTCTCCCTCTGTACCCGCGAGGCGGGCAAGCTGCTGCAAGATGGCATCGACGAGGTGCGTGAAGCGGTCGATTTTTGCCGCTACTACGCGGTACAGGCCCGCAGCCTGATGGGGCAGGCGACCCTGCTGCCCGGTTACACCGGCGAGCAGAACGAGCTGTTCCTGCAGGGGCGCGGCGTCTTTGTCTGCATCAGCCCGTGGAACTTCCCGCTGGCGATTTTCCTCGGCCAAATCGCTGCGGCGCTGGCCACCGGCAACACTGTTATCGCCAAACCGGCGGAGCAGACCGGCCTTATCGCCCATCTGGCGGTGACGCTGGCCCATCAGGCTGGTATTCCGGGCGACGTACTGCAATTGCTGCCCGGTGACGGTGCTACCGTCGGCGCCAAGCTGACGGCGGCTCCGCGCATCGGCGGCGTCTGCTTCACCGGCTCCACCGAGACCGCCAAGCTGATCAACATGACCCTGGCCCAGCGCGATGGCGCCATCCTGCCGCTCATCGCCGAGACCGGCGGTCAGAACGCCATGATTGTTGACTCCACCGCCCTGCCGGAGCAGGTGGTGCGCGACGTGGTGAGCGCTGCCTTCCAGAGCGCCGGTCAGCGCTGCTCGGCCCTGCGGGTGCTCTACCTGCAGGAGGAGATCGCCGAGCGGGTGCTGGAGATCCTCACCGGCGCCATGCAGGAGCTGAAAGTGGGCAACCCGGCCGAGCACAACACCGACGTCGGCCCGGTGATCGATGCTGATGCCAAGGCCGGTCTCGATGCTCATCTCGCCTACATGATCCCGCGTGCTCGCCTGATTGCGCAGGCGCCGATGCCCGCCGCGACCATGGAGGGACACTTCGTCCAGCCGACCGCGCTGGAGATCGGCTCCATCCGCGAGTTGACCAAGGAGCAGTTCGGCCCCATCCTGCACGTGGTGCGCTATGCCACCCGGGATCTGGACAAGGTGATCGGCGACATCAACGGCACCGGCTATGGCCTGACGCTCGGGATCCACAGCCGCAACGAATCCCACGCCGAGGAGCTGGCGAGCCGTATCAACGTGGGCAACGTCTACATCAACCGTAACCAGATCGGCGCCATGGTCGGGGTGCAACCGTTCGGCGGCCAGGGGCTCTCCGGCACCGGCCCCAAGGCGGGTGGCCCCCACTACCTGAGCCGCTTCGTTACCGAGAAGACCCGCACCATCAACACCACTGCAGTGGGCGGCAACGCCTCCCTGCTGGCGATGGGCGATGCCTGATCTGCGTCGATAGAGGCCGGATACTGGATGCCGGATAACAACGGGCCGCCTTCGGGCGGCCTCTTTATTTGCACCATCCGTTTTTTACGAATGGGACAATCGGCCACGGCGGGGTCGTCAGCGACCCGTGCCGGTCGTAAGATGGGAGCCATTCGTGCGGCGTTTGCCCCTTGGTCGGCCAGCCGTGGTCAGGGTTTTGTTTTAACGAGAGTGTTTATCTGATGTCATTAACCGAACAAGCCCGCTGGTTCGTGCTGGGGGGCGATCATCTGGTACTGCTCGATCAGCAGGGAGAGGTGCCACAAGGAAGTAAAGCGTGCCTGCCCACAGCGCTGGCTGACGCCCATTTCGAGCGTTTCGACGAGTGGCAGGGGCTGCCCTGCTATCTGCTGGATCTGGGGGCTGAGGCCGACACGACTATGATGGCCCCCCTGCGCCAGCTGATGGTGGCGGGAGACAAGGAGGGCTTTCGTCTTGCTGGCCGCGCCTGGCAGCTCGTTACCTTCCGCCGTACCCACCGTTTCTGCGGCGAGTGCGGCGCCCCCATGACCCCGAAGGCGGGGGAGTGGGCGCAGGTGTGCCACCACGGCCACAGCGTCTATCCGCGCATCTCCCCCTGCATTATCGTGGCGGTGCGCAAGGGGCCGGAGATCCTGCTGGCGGCTCATCGCCGTCACTATCAGGCGGACGATCCCATGTATACCGTGCTGGCCGGCTTTGTGGAGGCGGGAGAGAACCTTGAGCAGTGCGTGGCACGGGAGGTGTTCGAGGAGAGCGGCATCCGGGTGCGCAATGTGCGCTATGTGGCGAGTCAACCCTGGCCATTCCCTCACAGCCTGATGATGGGCTTTACCGCCGACTACGAGAGCGGCGAGATAATGGTGCAGGATGACGAACTGGTTGCCGCCGCTTTCTTTGCTGCTGACCGCTTGCCGCGCTTGCCACCCCACGGCACCATTGCCCGGCGGCTGATCGAGTTGTCACTGGCGGGCGAGGGGTAACGAGGCGCTTATCTTTTCGCCAATCTTTTTGCACTTCTTGTTACAAGCGGGGCGGTCAGGTTTGCGCCCCTTCACATCTTTGCAACCGCGTGCCTATTTGCCACGTTTTGGGCAGTCCGATCCGGTGGGCAAAGTGGTATTATGGCCGCCATTTTATGCGTGATACGAACTCAGGAACTGGGATGAAAGAGCTGAAGAACGATCGATACCTGCGCGCCCTGCTGCGTCAGGACGTGGACATGACCCCGGTATGGATGATGCGCCAGGCTGGCCGTTATCTGCCGGAATACAAGGCGACTCGCGCCCAGGCGGGGGATTTCATGTCCCTGTGCCGCAATGCCGAGCTGGCCTGTGAAGTCACCCTGCAGCCGCTGCGCCGCTACCCGCTCGATGCCGCCATCCTCTTCTCCGACATCCTCACCGTGCCCGATGCCATGGGGCTCGGTCTCTACTTCGAGCAGGGCGAAGGCCCGCGCTTCGAGCGCCCGATCACCTCCATGGCCGACGTGCAGGCGCTGCCCATTCCGGATCCGGAAGATGAGCTGGGCTATGTGATGAACGCGGTGCGCACCATCCGCCGTGAGCTCAAGGGCGAAGTGCCGCTCATCGGCTTCTCCGGCAGCCCATGGACCCTGGCCACCTACATGGTGGAGGGGGGCAGCTCCAAGGCGTTCACCAAGATCAAGCAGATGATGTACGCAGAGCCGCAAACCCTGCACCTGCTGCTCGACAAGTTGGCCGACAGCGTGATTGCTTACCTCAACGCCCAGATCAAGGCGGGTGCGCAGGCGGTCATGGTGTTCGACACCTGGGGCGGCGTGCTCACCCCGCGCGACTACCGCGACTTCTCCCTGCAGTACATGCACAAGATTGTCGATGGCCTGATCCGCGAGCACGACGGTCGCCGTGTGCCGGTCACCCTGTTCACCAAGAACGGCGGTCAGTGGCTGGAGCAGATCGCCGCCACCGGTTGCGATGCGCTGGGTCTGGACTGGACCACCGACATTGCCGACGCCAAGCGTCGGGTCGGTGACAAGGTGGCGCTGCAGGGCAACATGGATCCCTCCATGCTCTACGCCACTCCGGCTCGCATCCGTGAAGAGGTCGCCTCCATTCTTGCCGGTTTCGGTCAGCAATGGCCACGTCTTCAACCTCGGCCACGGCATCCATCAGGATGTGAACCCGGAACATGCCGGCGTGTTCGTCAACGCGGTACACGAGCTCTCCGCCCAGTACCACGGTCGCTAAGGCCGGGGCGAGAGAAGAAGAGTGTGTTTGATATCCGGGGCCGCAAGGCCCCGTTTTACATTGAAAAAGGCGCCGCGACGACGAGAGCGTGGCGCCCGTGCAGGAGGCAAGATGAGCAGCAAGTCACTGGATTGGGGTATCGATCTTGGCGGTACCAAGTGTGAATGCGTGGTGCTGGATGGCGACGAGGTGCTGCTGCGCCACCGCATCTCCACCGAGCGGGCGGGCGGTTATGACCATATGATCGGCCAGATCGCCAGGCTGGTAGCTGAGTGCGCCGAGAAGATTGGCCAGCGCCCGGCTGTCATCGGCATGGGGACGCCGGGGGCGCGGGATCCGCAGACCGGCCTGATGAAGAACTGCAATACCACCGAGCTCAACGGCAAGCCGTTCAAGGAAGATCTGGAGCGCAAGCTGGGCGTGCCGGTGCTGATTGCCAACGATGCCAACTGCTTTGCGCTGGCAGAAACCCATCTTGGGGCGGTGCGCCAGCACCATCCCGATGCGAAAGTGGTGTTCGGCATCATCATGGGTACCGGGGTCGGCTCCGGAATCGTCATCAACGGCCGCATTCTCAACGGTCATCACGGCATCGCCGGCGAGTGGGGGCACAATGTGCTCTCCCCCGATGGCCCCGAGTGCTACTGTGGCAAGCACGGCTGCGTCGAGACCCTGATCAGCGGCCCGGCGCTGGAGGCCTGGTACGAGGCCAAGGCCAAGCGTCGCCTGTCGCTGGCGCAAATCGTGGCTGCGACCGCCCACGATCATGTGGCCAAGCTCACCATCGATCGGCTGCATCTGCTGTTTGGTCAGGCGCTGGCCAATGTGGTCAACATTCTCGACCCGGATGTTATTGTCATCGGCGGCGGGGTCGGCAACGTGCAGAGCCTCTACAGCGTGGGAAGACAGACTATTTTGCCCTTCCTCTTTAATCCCCGTTTCAGTGCCCCCATTATTGCTCCAGCCCTTGGTGACAGTGCCGGGGTGTTCGGGGCGGCCCTGCTGGCCCGTGGTGAATTCAAGGATGCCCTGCTGTCGTGAGCCGGGCCCGGGCAGCCGGTTGGCTGCTCTTTTCTCTAGCCCATGCGCTAGCAAATCTGTGGTAAGGAACTGGCTGCCAGATGATCAAGATTGCCATCAACGGTTACGGACGGATCGGCCGCAATGTACTGCGAGCCCTCTACGAGAGCGGGCGCGACAAGACCATCAAGATTGTCGCCATCAACGAGCTGGCGGCTCCCGAAGCCATGGTGCACCTGACCCGCTTCGATACCAGCCACGGTCGTTTTCACTATCCGGTGCAGCTGGCTGGCAACAGCATGTTGGTGGGGGAGGATCTTATCTCCCTGTTTGCCGAGCGGGATCCGTCGAACTTGCCGTGGCGGGCGCTGGGGGTGGATGTGGTGCTGGACTGCACCGGGGTATTCGGCTCACGGGCCGATGCCGAGCTGCATCTGGCGGCGGGGGCGGGCAAGGTTTTGTTCTCTCATCCGGCCGAAGCGGATGTGGACGCCACCATCGTCTACGGGGTCAATCATCAGGTGCTGACGGGGCGCGAGCGGATCGTCTCCAACGCCTCCTGTACCACCAACTGCGTGGTGCCGGTGATTGAAACATTGCATCGAGAATTCGAGATAAATTGTGGTACTATTACGACAATTCATTCGGCCATGCATGATCAGCAAGTCATCGATGCCTACCACAGTGACTTGCGCCGAACCCGCGCTGCCAGTCAGTCCATCATTCCGGTGGACACCAAGCTGGCAAAGGGGCTTGAGCGCATCCTGCCCCACTTCGCCGGCAAGTTCGAGGCGATTGCGGTGCGGGTGCCGACCATCAATGTAACAGCGATGGATCTCAGTATTACTGTTCGTAAAAAAGTGACAGTTACTGACGTAAATCAAGCCCTGCAACGGGCATCCAGAGGTACATTACACGGTATTCTGGATTACACGGAAGAACCGCTGGTCTCCGTAGACTTCAATCATGATGCACACTCCTGCATCATTGATGGTACCCAGACCCGGGTGAGCGATGCCAACCTCGTCAAGATGTTGATGTGGTGCGATAACGAATGGGGCTTCGCAAACCGGATGCTGGATACCACCCGGGCCATGATGGCCGCAGGCTGAGCCTGCCCCGGGCGAAAGGTTACTGTTTTTAACATTACCTGGAAAATATAGAGGACTGAATATGTCTGTTATCAAGATGACTGACCTGGATCTGGCGGGTAAACGCGTTCTGATCCGTGCTGACCTGAACGTACCGGTAAAAGACGGCAAGGTCACCTCCGATGCACGTATCGTTGCGACTCTGCCGACCATCAAGCTGGCTCTGGAAAAGGGCGCCAAGCTGATGATCACCTCCCACCTGGGTCGTCCGACCGAGGGTGAATACAACGAAGAATTCTCCCTGGCTCCGGTTGTCAACTATCTGAAAGACGCTCTGTCCTGCCCGGTTCGCCTGGCCAAGGATTACCTGGATGGCGTAGAAGTCGCTGCCGGTGAGCTGGTTGTACTGGAAAACTGCCGCTTCAACAAAGGCGAGAAGAAGAACACCGAAGAGCTGGCCAAAAAATACGCCGCCCTGTGTGATGTCTTTGTAATGGATGCGTTCGGTACTGCTCACCGCGCCGAAGGTTCCACCTACGGTGTGGCTCAGTTCGCTCCGGTCGCCTGTGCTGGTCCGCTGCTGGCGGGTGAACTGGAAGCGCTGGGTAAAGCCATGCTGAAGCCCGAGCGCCCGATGGTTGCCATCGTTGGCGGCTCCAAGGTCTCCACCAAGCTGACCGTTCTGGAATCCCTCTCCAAAATCGCTGACCAGCTGGTTGTCGGTGGTGGCATCGCCAACACCTTCATCGCTGCTGCCGGTCACAACGTCGGCAAGTCCCTGTGCGAGCACGACCTGATCGACACCGCCAAGAAACTGGCTGCCGAGACCAACATTCCTGTGACCACCGACGTGGTTGTAGGTGCCGAGTTCTCCGAGTCCACTCCGGCGACCATCAAGTCCGTCTCTGACGTGACCGACGGCGACATGATCTTCGACATCGGCCCGGATTCTGCCAAGGCCCTGGCTGACATCATCATGAACGCCAAGACCATCCTGTGGAACGGTCCGGTTGGCGTGTTCGAGTTCGACCAGTTCGCTGAAGGCACCAAGGTTATCGCTGAAGCCATCGCTGCTTCTCCGGCCTTCTCCATCGCTGGCGGTGGCGACACCCTGGCTGCTATCGACAAGTTCGGCATCGCTGACAAAGTCTCCTACATCTCCACTGGCGGCGGCGCCTTCCTGGAGTTCGTAGAAGGCAAGGTACTGCCGGCTGTTGCGATTCTGGAACAGCGCGCCAAAGCCTAATTGACCCGGAACGGGGGGCAAAAGCCTCCCGTTTCGTTTATCATGTGCCCGCTGTGCCGGTTCATGATGAACCCCCCATTTTTTATTAACGGCATACGAGACAGGACGATTAAACATGTCTAAGAAAATTTTCGACTTCGTAAAACCCGGCGTGATCACTGGTGATGACGTTCAGAAAGTGTTCGCCATCGCTAAAGAGAACGGCTTCGCTCTGCCGGCCGTAAACTGCGTTGGTACCGACTCCGTGAACGCCGTACTGGAAGCTGCCGCCAAGGTTAAAGCGCCGGTTATCGTTCAGTTCTCCAACGGTGGTGCCGTGTTCACCGCCGGTAAGGGTCTGAAGCTGGAAGGTCAGAAAGCTGCCATCCTGGGTGCCATCTCTGGTGCCAAGCACGTTCACGCTGTTGCCGAAGCTTACGGCGTGCCGGTAATCCTGCACACCGACCACGCTGCCAAGAAGCTGCTGCCGTGGATCGACGGTCTGCTGGAAGCGGGCGAGAAGCACTTTGCTGAAACCGGCAAGCCGCTGTTCTCCTCCCACATGCTGGATCTGTCCGAAGAGTCTCTGGAAGAGAACATCGACATCTGCTGCGAGTACCTGACCCGCATGGCCAAGATGAACATGACTCTGGAGCTGGAACTGGGTTGCACCGGTGGCGAAGAAGACGGCGTCGACAACAGCCACATGGATCAGTCCGCTCTGTACACCCAGCCGGAAGATGTTGCTTACGCTTACGAGCGTCTGTCCAAGATCAGCCCGCGTTTCACCATCGCTGCCTCCTTCGGCAACGTACACGGTGTATACAAGCCGGGTAACGTCAAGCTGACCCCGTCCATCCTGGACGCTTCCCAGAAGTACGTTTCCGAGAAGTTCGGCATCCCTGCCAAGTCCCTGGACTTCGTATTCCACGGTGGTTCAGGTTCCACTCTGGAAGAGATCCGCGAGTCCATCTCCTACGGCGTAGTGAAGATGAACATCGACACCGACACCCAGTGGGCAACTTGGGAAGGTCTGCTGAACTTCTACAAGAAGAACGAAGCTTACCTGCAAGGCCAGCTGGGCAACCCGGAAGGCGCCGACAAGCCGAACAAGAAGTACTACGATCCGCGCGTATGGCTGCGTGAAGGTCAGACTTCCATGATCGCTCGTCTGGAGAAAGCATTCTCCGACTTGAACGCCATCGACGTACTGTAATTCGTTACAGCACCTTGATTGCATGAAAAGGCGCCCTTCGGGGCGCCTTTTGCATTTCTGTGATCCGCACCGGTTGGTGAGTGGAGGGGGAACTGGGTATTATCGAAACAACTTTGCTTATTTTATTAAACAATTTGCAACCAAGGCAGGATGCTGAGTATGCAGGCAGGAAAGCACAACGGATATCAGGAGCACGTCGCCTCCTACTACGCGGCCACCCGCAACGATCCGCAGCAGTGGCCGGAACTCGAGGCCGAGCTGAAAGCGGATGTCTGCATCATCGGCGGCGGTTTTACCGGTCTCAACACCGCCATCAACCTGGCTGATGCAGGCTACAAGGTGGTGGTGCTGGAGGCCAACCGAATCGGCTGGGGCGCCTCCGGGCGCAACGGCGGTCAGCTTATTCGCGGTATCGGCCACGATACCAGCCAGTTCGCCCGCTGGATTGGTGAGGAAGGGGTGCGCGAACTCGACCTGATGGGGCTGGAGGCGGTGCAGCTGGTGCGCGAGCGGGTTGAGCGTTTCAATATCGAGTGTGACCTCACCTGGGGTTACTGCGACCTTGCCACCCGTCAGCGCCATCTGGCCGGCTTTGAGGAAGATCTCGACCATCTGGCGAGTCTGGGCTATGAGCACGAACTCAAGCTGGTACCGCGGGAAGATATCCATAGCGTGGTGGGATCGGATCGCTATATTGGCGGCCTCATCGACATGGGCTCCGGCCATCTCCACCCCCTCAATCTGGCGCTCGGCGAGGCGCGCGCCGCCGCCAGCCTCGGGGTCTCCCTGTTTGAACACTCCCGAGTGACCCATATCGACTACGGCAAGCAGGTGGAGGTGACCACGGCTCATGGGCGGGTCACCGCCGATTATCTGGTGATCGGCTGCAACGCCTATCTCAACGACCTCAATCCAGAGCTGGGAGGGCGGGTGCTACCTGCCGGCTCCTATATCCTCGCCACCGAAGTGCTGGATCGCCGCTTGCGCCAGCGCTTGCTGCCGCAAAACATGGCGGTGTGCGATCAGAATGTGGCGCTTGACTACTACCGCCTCTCTGCCGATGGTCGCCTGCTGTTTGGCGGGGCCTGCAACTATTCGGGGCGAGACCCGAAGGATATCAAGGCCTTTATGTTGCCCAAGCTGCTGCGGGTCTTCCCCGAGCTGGCTGGCACCGCCATCGAGTTTCAGTGGGGCGGGATGATCGGGATTGGCGCCAACCGGCTGCCGCAGATTGGCCGCTTGAAGGAACACCCCAACGTGCTCTACGCCCAGGCCTATTCGGGTCACGGTCTCAATGCTACCCATATGGCGGGTAAGCTGGTGGCCGAGGCGATCCGCGGCGAAAGCCGGGGTTTCGATCTCTTTGCCAGCGTGCCCCATATCACCTTCCCCGGCGGCCCGGCGCTGCGCTCCCCGCTGTTGGCGCTGGGGATGCTGTGGCACCGTTTCAAGGATATCTTCTGACCCCCATTGTCAGCCAGCGCAGTGATGGCTGAACGCCTGCCCCCTTGCCAGCCCTTGTTTATAGCGGGTTGGCACTATCGTTCCGCCCGATAGACCAAAAGATGCATTCGCGCCAATCTCGTCCGGTTGGCGCTATCTTTTAGGTGTGAGTACGGTTATCTGCCAAGGGGCAAGAGTTTGTCAGATTGCCGGAATATTTGCCGAAAAAGGGCCAGAGGGCGGGGAGAGGAGGGCCAAGATGGAGATAAATGTGGTCGCGTCAGGCGGGCCCAGCCCGCTGGCGCAAAGGCAGGGTTCTCCCGCCGTGCAGGCACAGGAGCGGGCTGCAACTTCACCATCAACGGGCAGTGACAGCCTGGTGCGCGACCTTGGCGCTGTGCTGGATGAGCTGGGGCTGTCACCGCAAGGGGAGAGCAGCGGCGGTGGCACTGTTTCAATCAGGGACTCGCTGGAAGCGTTCATCAACACCATGATGGGCTCCCTGCAACAGCAGCAGGAGCAACAGTTGGCATTGCAGCAACAACAGCGGCAAGAGCAGGAACAGCGCAAACTCGCCATCGCCGACAGCAGCGAAAACCCGCTCAAGCGGGATCTGGAGCGCCTGCTGGAGACGCTGGATCAGCAGGGCGGACAGGGAAAAGAGAGCGAGCAAGGGGTCGAAAGCGAAGCGGTGAACCCCTTGCAGAACCAGCTGACCAAGCTGCTGGAGAGCAGTGGTGCGGCAGAGAGCGGGGTCACCCTCAAGGAGGTGCTGTCAGGGTTGGCCAGCAAGTTGCCGAGCGAAACCGCCGAGCGAAAAGGGTATCGGGTCGATACCCAGGTCTGAGCTGGTCAACCACGGCAGAGCTGCCGTTGCCGAGCTTGCAGAGAGTAAGGGGCGGGCAGCCCTTTATTGCGCCGGTTCAGCCAGTCGCCACCCCTGTTCGCCCTTCATCATCCACACCTCCGCCTCTTGCGGCAGCACCTGGCCCGCCTCGAACTCGCCATATTTGCGCTCGAGATCCATCAGACCCATCTCCTGCTGGAAGGGGCCAACCCGGTCGTAGACCAGGTCCTCGTCGTGCAACACCTGCAACTGATCGAGCCCCTGCTTGAAGTGGAGCTGGTAACTCACCTTGACCAGATAGACCCCCTCCATCCGCTCCTCCTTGCCGAGGATGGTGAAGTCGCTGATATCGAACAGGTTGGCGTCTGTCTCGGCCAGCAACCTGGCGGTAACTTGGCTCCGGATATCCTCTTCACCGGGCCCTGCACTGCAGCCATAAAGCCAGAGGGCTAGCAGGGGGATGAACCACTTTTTCATCAAAACTCCGGACGGGCGAGACAATCGAAGGGCAAATTCTGCCATGCTGCCGGTCATATACAAGGGATTGCCAGAAAAATCAGTGCGTAACGTATAAGGCTGCCCCCTGTCTGTCTACAGGGGCGCCGTTGGTCAGCGTAGCTGATCGAGCCTGCCCAGAAACTCCGCCGGCCCCATAAAACCGGTGACCCGCTGCCCTGTCAGCTCCTTGCCCTCGCGGTCGAAGAAGATGAGGGTCGGCAGCCCCAGCACATTGAGGCTGTTGAGCAGCTCGATATCGGCATCGTCGTTGGCGGTAACATCCGCCTGCAGCAGCACCATCTGGCCGAAGCGCTCCCTCACCGTAGGATCGCTGAAGGTCTTGTGCTCGAACTCCTTGCAGGCGACGCACCAGTCGGCGTAGAGGTCGAGCAGCACCGGCTTGCCGCGGGCGGCGGCCAGCTGCACCTTGAGATCATCCAGCGTCTTGACGCGGATAAACCGCGGCGCCGTTTGATTGGCATCCGCCGTGATGGCAGCAGGGGTGGCCGGTTGCAGCAGATCCTTGCCCACCACCACGGCGCTGATCATCGCCAGCAACAGCACGAAGCCGCGCACGCTTTTGGCCACCGAGTGGGGCTGGTGCTGGTTGTGGTGATAGAGATAGCCGCACAGCAGCAGCCCCCAGCCGAGCCAGGCGAGAGTGGCAATCTGATCGCTCCAGAGCCGTGACAGCAGCAGGATCGGCACCGCCAGCAGGGCAAAACCAAACAGCTGCTTGATCACATCCATCCAGGCGCCCGCCTTGGGCAGTAGCTTGCCACCCGAGGTGCCGAGCAGCAGCAGCGGTAGCCCCATCCCGAGCGAGAGGGCATAGAGCGCCGCCCCGCCGAGCCAGAGATCGCCGCTCTGGGCCACGTAGATCAGTGCCCCCGAGAGCGGCGCCGTGGTGCAGGGTGAGCAGACCAGCCCGGAGATCATCCCCATGATGGCGACCCCGACTACAGAGCCGCCCTGCTGGCGGTTGGAGAGACCGGAGAGCCGGGTTTGCAAACTGCTCGGCAGTTGCAGGGTATAGAGTCCGAACATGGAGAGGGCCAGCAGCACGAACATCACCGAGAGGCCGATCAGCACATAGGGGTGTTGCAGCGCCGCCTGGAATTTAAGACCTGCCGAGGCCACTACCAGCCCCAGCAAGGTGTAGGTGACCGCCATCCCCTGCACATAGACAAAGGAGAGCAGGAAGGCGCGACCGGTGGAGAGGCGATGGCCGGCACCGGCGATGATGCCGGTCAGAATGGGATACATGGGGAAGACGCAGGGGGTGAAGGCGAGCCCCAGCCCCAGCGCGAAGAAGGCGACGATGCTGAGCCAGAACCCCTGATGTCCGAGGGCGGCGGCCAGCTGGTCCTGCTGACTCACTGGTGCGACGCTTTGTGCCGTTTCAGCAGTGGACGCTGTGGTTGCCGTGACCAGCGGGGCCACATCGATCAGCTTGTCGGTCGGTGGATAGCAGAGGCCGTCGGTACAGCCCTGATAGCGCACCCGCAGGGCGGCATTTTCCCCCACCTCCTTTAGCGGCACCGCAATGCTCACCTGCTGGTAGTAGACCCGGGTCTTGCCGAAGAAGTCATCCTCGTGCTCGGTGCCTTCCGGCAGGGTCGGCTCGCTGAAGGTGAGGTTGTTCCCCTTGAAACGCAGGCTGTGGCGATAGAGGTAGTAATCGTCGGCGATGTGAAGGGTCAGCAGCAGCTGATCGCCACGCTGTTCGCTCTCGATCTGAAAGGCCTCATCGACCTGCAAAAATTTGGGTTTGGCGTTGGCCTCAATGCCCAGCGAGCTGAGCAGATCGGCGCCGCTGGCGTGTGCTGGGGCGCTGCCCACTGTTGTCATCAACAGGGCACAGAGCAGCAACAAAGGAGAGAGCAAGCGGGTGAACGTCATGAGGTCTCCCCATTGAGCCAGTCGAGATAGGCAGGTAGTCCGGCACTTACCGGCAGGGCCAGCAGCTCGGGCACCTCATAGGGGTGATGGGCTTGAATACATGCCTGCAACTCGGCAAAGAGTGGCTGGCGGGATTTGATGATGAGCTGGATCTCGGTGGCGCGCTCCACCTTGCCTTGCCAGCGATAGACGGAGGTGACGCCCGGCAGTTGATTGATGCAGGCGGCCAGCCGCTGGTTCAGCAGCTGCTCGCAGAGAAGGTCGGCACTGGTTTGATCTGGGCAGGTGCAGAGCACCACAATGGCGTCGGTCATAAAGCGGATCTTCACCTCGTTGGGGTAAACCGGGCAGGCGCCCTTGCCGTCTCATCCCTGTCTGCGGATGAAGGTGAAAAAAGCGCCCGAAAATCAGCGGCTACTATACCCCAGAGGCGCTTCAAATAGCATCTGTAGCCATTTGTGAGCCAGCGCCAAAAATTTGTGGGGGGCATGAGATAGACGCTGTCATGGGGACAGGGCAGAATGAGCGAGCTTGTTCCCAATTGACGTAAGGAAATGTATGACCCAACAGAATGAGCAGCAGAGAAACCGCATGTTGAGCCTGCTGCGCGAAGGTGAGCGCCGCATGTTGGTTCAATTGGCCGGGCTGCTGCGCACGACCGCCGATGAAATCAATGCCGAGCTGGAGAAAGAGGAGCTGATGGCCACCCTGGAGCAGCCCATTACAGTGGAGTATCTCAACGGCGTGGTGCAGCACCATCTGTTCGAGCGCAAACACAAGGGTGATATGGCGGTTGCCCAGCAGATCCTGAGCGATTATCAGAGTGAGCTGGAAGCGCTGCAGGTAGCTCAGGCCCAGCCTGAAGAGGCTGCCGCTGCCGATGAGAGCGGCGAAGAGCTCAAGGCCCAGGCTTGAGCGACGGGCAGGTTTGAATCCTTACCTCTGAATCAGCCGGCCTGCCAGCGCTGACGCCTTTTGCGGCCCCATCATGTCTGCCATGATGGGGCCGTGTCGTTTCTTCTGTAGTCTTTCCTTGTTGACCTTCACTTCCCGGTTTCAATCCAACGGATTCGTACCTTAGCGCGCCTCTTGGGGCATGCCGTGCGGCACTTCGCGGGGGATGGGGAACACCTTGTCATAGCCCCAGTTGTAGACGAAGGCATAGAGCAGGTAGAAGACGACGAAGCCCAGATCCAGCACCAGCGCCTCCAGCATGCTGACGCTCAGCCACCAGGACATGACCGGCAGCGCGACGATCAGCAGACCGCCCTCAAAGCCGAAGGTATGCAGCACCCGTTGCCACAGGGTCTTGTGGGTATGGCCCTGATATTTCAGCAGCAGCTTGTCGACCCCGATGTTGTAGATGTAGTTCCAGACGGTGGCCAGCACCGAGAAGAACAGTGCCAGCGGGCCCATATGGTTGAGCCCGACCCCGGTAACCCAGCTGGCCAGCGGGGCGGCAATCAGCAGGCCAATGAATTCAAAGCCAATGGCATGGCGCAGGCGATCGTTACGGGTACGCATAAGTCACTCTCTCAATCAGGTTCATTCACGAATTGTTGGTTAATCTATAGAACTTTAGCGATGGATTCATGTTGGTATCCATCGCTAAAATAGATGGATGAGAGGGCTTGCCGGAGGGCCATAAGATGACGCCATCACTGGAACAACTGAGGATCTTGCTGGCGGCCGCCGAAACTGGCTCGTTTTCCGCTGCCGCCCGCAAGCTGGGTAAGGCGCAGTCGGTAGTGAGCAGCGCTATCGCCAATCTGGAGATCGATCTGGGGCTGACCCTGTTTGACCGCAGCGGCCGCTATCCGCAGCTGACGGAGGCGGGGGCCCGCATGGTGCAGGAGGCGGGGATCCTGCTGGCGCAGAGTGAACGGTTGCAATCCATTGCCGGGGAGCTGGCGGCCGGGGTGGAGACGCGGCTCACTCTGGCCATCGATGATGACTCCCACCTCCCCTGGCTCGGCACCCTGCTGGAGGAGTTCGCCACTCGTTACCCGACCGTGGAGCTGGAGCTGCTCTTCCCGCTGATGGAAGATGTGACCGAGATGCTGGTGACCGGCCGGGCCCAGCTCGGCATCAGCTATCAGAAGGTGCATCCCCAGCGAGAGATTGTCGCCCATTCGCTGGGGGAGGTTACCATGCCGCTGGTGGTGTCACCGGATCATCCGCTGGCCCGCAAGCAGCCGCTGCGGGAGGTCGATCTGCAGGGGGCACGCCAGCTGATGGTCACCGGCCGACGGGAAGGGAGCGAGCGCCAGCGTTTTCGCATCTCGGCTCAGGTGTGGTGGGTCGAGGGGGATCTCGGGGTGCTGGAGCTGGTCAAGCGGGGCCTTGGCTGGTCCGCCATCCCGGAATTTCTGCTGCATCAGCCGCTGGCTCGCGGCGAAGTGGTGGTGCTGGAGCCGGACTTTATCGCCAGCCACGCGCTGGCGCTGGAACTGCAGTGGCATCGCGCCCGCCCGCTGGGGCAGGCGGGGCGCTGGCTGAAGGAGGCACTGCTGGCGCGGGTGCCTCGCTAGCCGACCTTACTCGGTCAGGGCGTAAGGCAGGGGTTGCAGGGTGAGGCGGGAGCCTTCGTCCTGCTTGAGGCGGAATTGGGCGTCAGCCTCGGTATCTTTTGGTAGCACGGCGGTGAGCCACACCTGCCCGGCCTGTTGCCAGGCGTTGAGCACCATGCCGCTGCGACGCCAGTTGTCACCCAGTTGCAGCTCCAGGGTATCGCCGCTGGCAACTGGCTCGCCGGTAGTCCCCGCCAGCAGGAACAGGGCGCGGTTGTTGGCGCCGCGATACTTGGCGCGGGCCACCGTCTCCTGCCCCATGTAGCAGCCCTTGTTGAAGCTGATGCCGTCCAGTGCCTGCAGGTTGAGCATCTGCGGGATGAACTCCCCCTGATGCACAGCTTCCATGTGTGGCAGGCCCGCCTTGATCTCGAGCCCCCACCAGAGTGACTCGTCACCTTGCGGCAGGGCGTCGGCTTGCTGATTGCTCACCAGCAGCCAGCGATCCTGCCCAATCTTCACCGCCATGCCGCCGTCGATAAGACCGCTCTGCAGAAGGCCAAACTGCTCGGCGATCCACGCATCGCTGCCCGCACCGGCGATCCCGGTAGCGTGACGCTCATCGGCGGCGATCTCGACCTTGGAGAAGACGGCAAATTTCTTCAGCTCCGGCAACTGACGTTCCAGCACTGAAGGGCTGGTCAGTAGCAGAAGACTGTCGTCGAGGCAGAGCAGGCGGAAATTGCTCCACAGCTTGCCTTTGGGATCACAGTGGCCGCCCGGGGTCTGTTGCCCCGGTTGCAGGGCGTTGACATCACAGGTGACCTGACCTTGCAGATATTTGGCGCGATCCTGGCCGCTGATACGGGTGATGGCCAGCTTGGTCAGGGAGAAGCGGGTCGGCTCGGCAGGAAAAACAGGTGGTTGCAGGCTCACGATGGTATTCCAGAGAGAAAGTATGTGAGCTGCATGGTAAAGACGTAACTAATGTTTGTCAGCCGGAAAATCCAGCTGGTACCATCCCCCGGTCTTTGTAAGGAGAGTGCCATGTTGAGCCCAGTTGAAAAATCCCGCCTGAAGTGGGCCTGCCGTCGCGGTATGCTCGAGCTGGATGTGATCTTTATGCCCTTTTTCGAACACGAGTTCGACTCCCTGAGCGAAGCCGATCAGCAGACCTTTATCCGCCTGCTGGCGAGCGACGATCCGGATCTGTTCAAATGGTGCATGGGTCATGGTGTCCCTGCCGATCCGGCATTTGCCGCCATGATCCCGATGATCCTGGAGCGCAATCAGGCGCGCCACGACCGCCAGGGGTAATCCTGTGGAGCGGGTGATCATGACGGTTCACCCCTCCCGCCATCAGCAATATTTGCTGGTGGCCCTCTTTCTGTTGCTGCTCTGGCCGGTGGCTGGCCTGATTGCCGGTTGGCAGTGGGCGCTGTTGCTGCCCGTCTGGCTGGTGGCGCTCTGGCTGAGCTGGCGCACCCTCACCGAGCCCCCGTTCGAGCTTGTCTGGGATGGTCAGTGGTTGCAGTGGCAAGGTCGCCGCTATCAGCTCGACAAGAAAAGCCGCATTCTGCCCGGCGTACTCAGGCTGGCGCTTTGTCCCGAGCCGCAAGAGAGTGGAGCTGTGTCGCCACGGCAACTGTGGCTCTTCTCCGACGCCCTTCCCCCCGAACATTACCGCCTGCTGGCGCGAGCCATCCACTTTCTGCCGTCCCGGCGCTGACGCCTGCTTTCCGTGATGACCATGCGCTGATTTTTCGCGATAAGCTGTTGCCATGTGGCTGGCGACACTCTTTTTGTGGCTGAAAAGCGGTTGAAAACAAGTGACCCCGCCGGGGCGGGGTCACTGATTGCTGCAACGCTTTGCGGGAAGGGGGATTAATCCCGCTCCGGGGTCAGCACGGTCGGTTTGGAGTCCGGCAGCATATCCGGATAATCCAGGTTGTAGTGCAGGCCGCGCGACTCCTTGCGCTGCAGGGCGCAGTTGACGATAAGCTCGGCCACCTGCAGCAGGTTGCGCAGCTCCAGCAGGTTGTTGGAGACGCGGAAGTTGGCGTAGTACTCCTGCACCTCCTGCTTGAGCAGGTCGATGCGGCGCTTGGCGCGGGCCAGGCGTTTGTTGGTACGCACTATCCCCACGTAGTCCCACATCATCAACCGCAGCTCGTGCCAGTTGTGCTGGATCACCACCAGTTCGTCGGAATCTTCCACCTTGCTCTCGTCCCACACCGGCAGGCGCGGCGGCTCCACACTCATCGGCAGCTTGGCCAGAATGTCGGCCCCCGCCTGATGGGCATAGACCACGCATTCCAGCAGGGAGTTGGAGGCCATGCGGTTGGCGCCGTGCAGGCCGGTGTAGGTCACTTCGCCGATGGCATAGAGGCCGGGGATATCGGTCTGGCCGTTGTTATCGATCATCACGCCGCCACAGGTGTAGTGGGCGGCCGGCACGATGGGCATCGGCTCCTTGGTGATGTCGATGCCGACCGCGAGGCAGCGCTCATAAATGGTCGGGAAGTGCTTGATGATGAAATCGGCCGGTTTGTGGCTGATATCCAGATACATGCAGTCGGCGCCGAGTCGCTTCATCTCGTGGTCGATGGCGCGGGCGACGATATCCCGCGGTGCCAGCTCGGCCCGCTCGTCAAACTCCTGCATAAAGCGGCTGCCGTCCGGGCGGCGCAGATAGGCCCCCTCGCCACGCAGCGCTTCGGTCAGCAGGAAGTTGGGATCGTCCGGGTGGAACAGACTGGTGGGGTGGAACTGGTTGAACTCCAGGTTCGCTACCCGGCAGCCGGCCCGCCATGCCATGGCGATGCCATCGCCAGAGCTCACATCCGGGTTGGAGGTGTACTGGTAGACCTTGGAGGCGCCACCGGTGGCCAGCGCCACGAAACGGGCACGGATCACCTCGACCTGCTCGGCGTTGCGGTTCCAGACGTAGGCCCCCAGCACCTTGTTGCCCGGCAGGTTGAGCTTGCGGGTGGTGATGAGGTCGACCGCGTTGAAGCGCTCCATCAGCTGGATATTGGGGTGAGCGCGCACCTGATCGATCAGGGTGAGTTGCACCGCTTTGCCGGTGGCATCCGCCGCGTGGAAGATGCGGCGATGGCTGTGTCCCCCTTCGCGGGTGAGGTGGTACTGGGATTCGCCGTCGGCGTTCTCCTCCTGATCGAAGGGGACCCCTTGCTGAATGAGCCACTGGATGGACTCGCGGGCGTGGCGAGCGGTGAACTCGACCACGGCCGGGTCACACAACCCGGCGCCCGCGTTGAGCGTGTCGCTCACGTGGGATTCGATGCTGTCGGTTTCGTCGAAAACGGCAGCGATGCCTCCTTGCGCATAGAAAGTGGCCCCTTCACTGATGGGCCCCTTGCTCAGAACCAGGACTTTGGCGTGGTCTGCCAATCGCAACGCGAGGGACAAACCAGCGGCACCGCTGCCAATGATCAGTACATCGCAAAGGTATTCAACACTTGCTTTCATAAGTATCATTGGCCTGGATTAAGAACTGGCACCATGGTAGCCCAAGCGAGGGCGAGGATGCAGCCTGCATCACATTTTTTTCAATTGAAGCGAACTTTCTCTGATTCTCCCTGTCTGAACTTGTGCGCTTAGGAAGGGCCGGAAAAGAAAAACGATAACCTGATGGGGGTTTTACGGCTCTGATGAGCGACCAGAATCTACTGGACGAACAGCTGGTTGAACGGGTCCAGCGCGGCGATAAAGCAGCTTTCAACCTGTTGGTAAAAAAATACCAGCATAAGGTGGTCAACCTGGTTGCCAGGTATGTCAACAATCCCGGTGATGTGCCCGATGTGGCGCAAGAGGCCTTTATAAAAGCCTACCGTGCATTGCCGACATTCCGTGGCGAAAGTGCTTTTTACACCTGGTTGTACCGAATTGCCGTCAACACGGCGAAGAATTATCTCA
Organism: Aeromonas sp. 97A; assembly: GCF_051919185.1. Lineage (NCBI taxonomy): Bacteria > Pseudomonadati > Pseudomonadota > Gammaproteobacteria > Aeromonadales > Aeromonadaceae > Aeromonas > Aeromonas sp. 97A. The sequence goes on from NZ_JBQBFF010000001.1 coordinate 4,615,864, forward strand.
CCTCCCAGGGGCGCAGGCCGCCCAGCAGTGATGTGGAGGCTGACGAAGCGGAGTCTTATGGTGGTGGTGAAGCCTTGCAAGAGGTCTCAACCCCCGAAAACCTGGCGCTGACTGACGAGATCAAACGCACCGTGTTTTCAGCCATAGAGGCATTGCCGGAAGACCTGAGGACAGCTATCACCCTTCGCGAGTTGGAAGGGCTGAGCTACGAAGAGATTGCCGAAATCATGGATTGCCCAGTGGGTACGGTCAGATCCCGTATCTTCCGGGCGAGGGAAGCAATCGATAAAAAGCTGCAACCTCTGATCGAGAATTAACTGGGGAAAGACGGGTTAACTTATGGCAAATAAAGAGCAAATCTCTGCCCTGATGGATGGTGACCTGAGTGACGCAGAGGTACTGAACGAGCTGGAGATGGACTCCGACTTGCAAGATACCTGGGGTCGTTACCACCTGATTGGCGATGCCATGCGGGGTGACCTGCCGGTCAATCTGCAACTGGATCTCAGTGACAGCATCATGGCTGCGCTGGAGGATGAGCCCACCATACTGGCACCCAAGCCGGTCGAGACGGCTCCCGTGCTGCAACCAGCCGTTGCGCCGGTCAAGACAGATGCCAATGTGGTTCCGTTGTTCCGCCGTGTCGGTCAGCAACTGGGTCAATATGCCATTGCGGCATCTGTGGCCGCTGCTGTTATCTTCGGGGTGCAGCAGTATCAGGGGCAGGATGGCGTTCCGGCCAATCCGGTGCTCAATACCATTCCAATCGGTGGCAGTGCGGCGCCTGTGAGTGTTCACTATCCGCAACAGGATGGTGCCCGTGCCCGTCAGCAGGGGCTGACCGAACAGCAGATGCAGGAGCAGCGCGAACGCATCAACGCCTTCCTGCGTGATCACCAGTTACAGCAGCGCCTGTTGCAAGACAGACAGGTCCAACAATAACGAGTTGTCAGGGATACAAACGTGCGCCAGTCCAGCCGTATTTTGCTGGCCTCTCTCCTGCTGATTAGTGCCAAGGCCTCGGCCGACGATAAGTCGGCCGAGGCCTTGTTGCAGCAGATGCAGAGTGCCGTGCAGCAACAGAATTTCGAGTTGTCCATGGTCAAGGCCCGTCAGGGGCGTCTTGAACCGATCCGGATCAGCCATGCCGTGATCAACGGCAAGGAAGTGGCCCACCTCAGTTACCTCGACGGCAAGGCGATCGAGTATCTCCAGCGCCAGAACGAATACACCTTCTTTGAAAACAGCCACGATCCCTACACCCTGAAGGATGCCCGCTTCCCCGGCATCTGGTCGACCCTGGTGAAGATGCCGCTGGCACAGGTGCTGGAGAGCTATGATCCTGTGCTGGCCGGCCGCAGCCGGGTTGCCGGTGTGGTGGCGCAGGTGGTAAGGCTGGTGCCTAAAGAGGCCGACAAATATGGTTTCGTGCTCTGGATTGATGAGCAGAGCCACTTGCTGCTGCGGATCGACATGGTCGAGCGGGAAGGCAATCTGGTGGAGCAGGTACTTGGTGTCGAACTGGATCTGCAGAGCAAACCGGCCCCCTGGCTGGTGAAGCTGGCCAACAGCAAGCAGCCTCCGGCGCTGGCGCTGGAGGATGCCTATCCGGCGCCGCAACAGCAGTTGAACTGGCAGATCACCTGGTTGCCCGATGGCTTCAAGGTGCTGTCGCAAGACAGGCACCAGCTGGTGACCACCAGTATGCCGGTGGATTACATGATGCTCTCCGACGGGCTGGTGGATCTCTCGGTCTACGTCTCCCGGGTCGATCCCAAGCAGGCGGTGCGCCAGCAGCTGATCCGCCAGGGGGCGACTTCGCTGGTGAGCTATGTCAACGAGGTGGGGGTCGAGATCACCGTGGTCGGCGAGGTGCCTGCCGAAACCGCCAAGCGCATCGCCGAGTCGGTCCAGCCGCTGGCCCGCAACGAAGCGGTGCAGTAACGGGGGCTGCGGGGTTGTCCCCCGCTTGCCGAGCGTGGCGAGTCGTGGTCAGATCCCCTGATTGTGTGAACCCGAGGTGTTGCCGTGAATGAGATGAGTGAAGAGCTGGCGACCGTGGTGGCCATTGAGGGTGCCCATGCCTGGGTGGAGTGCGAGCGTCGCTCTGCCTGCAGTGGTTGTCAGCAGCAATCCAACTGCGGTACCGGCACCGTGGCCAAGGCGTTTCCCCTGAAAGCTCCCCGCTTGCGAGTCAGGCTGACCGCCGAGGTGCGGGTTGGCCAGCAAGTGAGGCTCGGTATCCCGCAGGAGAGTCTGCTGCGCGGGGCGGCGCTGGTCTATGTGCTGCCGCTTTTCTGTCTGTTGGCCGGCGCCTTGCTGGGGCAGCTCTGGCTGGCGCCGCTGCTCTCGGGCGGGGAGGGAATTACCATTCTCTGCTGCCTGCTGGGGGGCGTGCTGGGCTTTTTACTGGTTCGTTACTTTTCCAACCGCCTGGATCAGGGGCGCTACGGCCCGCAGATGCTCGGCGTGGTAGTCCCTGTCCGCATCCTCCCCTGACCGAACAGGCGCTATTTCACTGGCGCTGGCGACTAAAGAATGGCCGTCAGCCGGGTTATCCAGTAAAATCGCGCCTCCATAACTGACCTTAACTAATTTTGAGTGACTCTTGCTCGATGAAACACATTCGTAACTTTTCGATTATTGCGCACATCGACCACGGTAAATCGACCCTGTCGGACCGTCTGATCCAGACTTGCGGTGGCTTGTCCGACCGCGAGATGCAGGCTCAGGTGCTTGACTCCATGGATCTGGAGCGCGAGCGCGGCATTACCATCAAAGCACAGAGTGTGACCCTGAACTACCAGGCACAAGACGGTAACACCTACCAGCTGAACTTTATCGACACCCCGGGCCACGTGGATTTCTCCTACGAGGTCTCCCGCTCTTTGGCGGCCTGTGAAGGGGCGCTGCTGGTGGTGGATGCCGGCCAGGGGGTTGAGGCACAGACTCTGGCCAACTGCTATACCGCCATGGAAATGGATCTGGAAGTGGTGCCGGTGCTGAACAAGATTGACCTGCCGGCCGCAGAACCCGAGCGGGTTGCCGAGGAGATCGAAGACATCGTCGGTATCGACGCAGTCGATGCGGTGCGCTGCTCTGCCAAGACCGGCCTGGGTGTTGACCTGGTGCTGGAAGAGATCGTCGCCAAGATCCCGGCGCCGGAAGGTGATCCGGATGCCCCGCTGCAGGCGCTGATCATCGACTCCTGGTTCGACTCCTATCTGGGCGTTGTCTCTTTGGTGCGGATCAAGAACGGTTCCCTGAAGAAGAACGACAAGATCAAGGTGATGAGCACCGGTCAGGTGTGGGGTGTCGATCGTATCGGTATCTTCACGCCCAAGCAGGTGGATACCCAGGGTCTGGGCTGTGGCGAGGTAGGTTGGGTTGTCTGCGGTATCAAGGACATCCACGGCGCGCCGGTGGGCGATACCCTGACTCAGGCCAAGAACGGTGCCGACAAGGCGCTGGCTGGCTTCAAGAAGGTGAAGCCGCAGGTGTATGCGGGTCTGTTCCCCATCTCCAGCGATGACTATGAGTCGTTCCGTGACGCCCTCGACAAGCTCTCCCTGAACGATGCCTCCCTGTTCTTCGAACCGGAGAGCTCCACGGCGCTGGGCTTCGGCTTCCGTTGCGGCTTCCTCGGCATGCTGCACATGGAGATCATTCAGGAGCGTCTGGAGCGTGAATACGATCTGGATCTGATCACCACGGCGCCGACCGTAGTGTACGAGATCGAGCTGACCGACGGTTCCACCATCCACATCGACAGCCCGGCCCAGATGCCTGCCATCACCAGCATCAAGGAGATGCGCGAGCCGATCGCCGAGTGTCATATCCTGCTGCCGCAGGAGTACATGGGCAACGTGATCACCCTCTGTATCGAGAAGCGTGGCGTGCAGACCAACATGGTCTACCACGGCAAGCAGGTGGCACTGACCTATGAAATCCCGATGGCAGAAGTGGTGCTCGACTTCTTCGATCGTCTGAAATCCACCAGTCGCGGTTACGCCTCGCTGGACTACGGCTTCAAGCGTTTCGAAACCTCCGACATGGTCCGTTTGGACATCATGATCAACGGTGAGCGCGTCGATGCCCTGGCAATCATCACCCACAAAGACAACGCCCAGTATCGCGGTCGTCAGGTGGTGGAGAAGATGCGCGAGCTGATCCCGCGCCAGATGTTCGATATCGCCATTCAGGCGGCCATCGGCAACCAGATCATCGCACGCAGCACCGTCAAGGCTCTGCGTAAAGACGTAACCGCCAAGTGCTACGGTGGTGACGTGAGTCGTAAGAAGAAACTGCTGAACAAGCAGAAAGAAGGTAAGAAGCGGATGAAGTCCCTCGGCCGTGTCGACGTGCCGCAGGAAGCCTTCCTCGCGATTCTCCACGTCGGAAAGGATTAATAGATGGCAAGCACGTTTTCCCTGATCCTGGTGGTGGTCTGCGCGATCACCGGTGTTATCTGGTGTCTGGACAAGATGATTTGGTCCAAGCAGCGCGCCGCCAAGATTGCCGTGGCTCGTGCCCATGGCGGTGCCCACCTGGATGAGAAGACTCTGGCCAAGGTGGCCCCCGTACCGGTCTGGATTGAGCAGACCGCCGGGGTCTTCCCGGTCATCACCTTTGTGCTGATCCTGCGTTCGTTCATTTTTGAACCGTTCCAGATCCCGTCAGGTTCCATGATGCCCACCCTGCTGGTGGGCGACTTCATCCTGGTGGAAAAATTTGCCTATGGTCTGCGGGACCCGGTGACCAACACCAAGTTCCTCGAGACTGGCGAGCCCAAACGTGGCGATGTGGTGGTGTTCAAGTATCCCCTTGAACCGCGCGTTGACTACATCAAGCGGGTGGTCGGCATGCCGGGTGATCGGGTTATCTATCGCAACAAGGAGCTGATGATCCGGCCCAAGTGCGAGGAACAGGAAGGGAAAACGTGCTCGGGCTTCAAGAAGCTCAACGTCAAGTTTGAACAAAGAGGCGAATTTACCCAGATGGGGATCCCCCTTGACCGCTATACCGAGCAGTTGGGTGATGTCTCCCACGAGACCCTGCGCAATCCGCTGATGCCCGACATGGTTGGCCGTTACTATCGCCAGCCCGGCACCTACCCCGACGAGTGGGTGGTACCGGAAGGTCAGTATTTCGTGATGGGCGACAACCGCGACAACAGCACCGACAGCCGCTTCTGGGGCTTTGTGCCCGAGCAGAATCTGGTCGGCAAGGCGGTCGCTATCTGGATAAGTTTTGAATTCGAGCGCGAAGAAGGCTCCCTGCTGCCAAGTTGGGTACCGACAGGTGTGCGCTTCAACCGCATTGGCGGAATCAAGTAAATGAATATCAAAATGAACAGACTGCAGTCCCGTCTCGGGCATGTCTTTGCGGATCTGGAACTGCTGACCCGCGCGCTGACTCACCGCAGCGCCGGTTCCCGTCACAATGAGCGACTGGAATTTCTGGGGGACTCCATTTTGAGTCTGGTGATTGCCGACGATCTCTTCCACCGCTTCCCGCAAGCGGCGGAAGGGGATCTCAGCCGGATGCGCGCCACCCTGGTGCGCGAGAAGACCCTGGCCGAACTGGGCCGGGAGTTTGACCTCGGGGATCACCTGATCCTCGGTCCCGGCGAACTCAAGAGCGGCGGTTTTCGCCGCGAATCCATTCTGGCCGACACGGTCGAGGCGGTGATCGGTGCCGTCTATCTGGATACCAATCTTGAGACGGTGCGGACACTGCTGCTGAGCTGGTATGCCAGCCGCCTGGAAGAGATCAAGCCAGGCATCGAGCAGAAAGATCCCAAGACCCGTCTGCAAGAAATTTTGCAGGGAAGCCGCAAATCCCTGCCGACCTACACCGTGACCAACGTCAAGGGCGAGGCCCACAACCAGGAGTTCACTGTCCAGTGTGACGTGGAAGGTCTGGATGGTCCCCTCGTCGGGGTCGGCACCAGCCGTCGCAAGGCCGAACAGGCCGCGGCGCAGCAAGCATTGGAAAAACTGTCATGACAGATACTACCTATTGCGGCTTTGTCGCCATCGTGGGCCGCCCGAATGTGGGCAAGTCCACCCTGCTCAACAAGCTGCTTGGCCAGAAGGTCAGCATTACCTCGAAGAAGCCCCAGACCACCCGTCACCGGATTTTGGGGATCGACACCGAGGATAACTACCAGACCATCTATGTAGATACCCCGGGTCTGCACATTGAAGAGAAACGGGCCATCAACCGCCTGATGAACCGTGCCGCCACCAGTTCGCTGGGGGATGTGGCCATGGTGGTATTCATGGTTGACGGTACCCACTGGACCAAAGACGACGAGATGGTGCTGGGCAAGCTGCGCAATCTCAAGTGCCCGGTGGTGCTGGCGGTCAACAAGATTGACAACGTCAAAGAGAAAGAAGATCTGCTGCCCCACCTCGAGTGGCTGGGCCAACAGATGAACTTCGCCCATATTCTGCCCATTAGTGCCGAAAAGGGCACCAACGTGGAGAAGATCCGCGAGTGGGCCAAGGATCTGCTGCCGGAAAACGTCCACTTCTTCCCGGAAGATTACGTGACCGACCGCTCCTCCCGCTTTATGGCCTCCGAAATCATCCGCGAGAAGCTGATGCGCTTCACCGGCGAGGAGCTGCCCTACTCGGTGACGGTGGAGATCGAGCGCTTCAAGGTGGAAGAGAACGGCCTCTACCACATCCACGGCCTCATTCTGGTCGAGCGCGATGGCCAGAAGAAGATGGTCATCGGCAACAAGGGCGAGAAGATCAAGACCATCGGCACCGAAGCGCGCCTCGATATGGAACGTCTGTTCCAGAACAAGGTGCACCTCGAGCTGTGGGTCAAGGTCAAGTCGGGCTGGGCTGATGATGAGCGCGCCCTGCGCAGCCTCGGGTATGGCGACGACTGATTGCTGACCCCGGCTTTCGTCATCCACAGTCGGCCCTATCGGGAGACCAGCCAGCTGGTCGAGGTCTTCACCCAGGATAGTGGCCGATTTACTCTGGTGGCTCGCGGTTCTCGCGGGCCACGCTCCCCTCTCAAGGGGCTGCTGCAACCCTTTACCCTGCTCACCATCGCCTGGCGCGGCAAGGGTGATCTCAAGAACCTCACCCAGGTCGAATGCCCGGATCACTCCCTGCGTCTCGGCGGCGATCGCCTCTTCTACGGCCTCTATCTCAACGAGCTGGTCTACTACCTGCTGGAAGCGCACACCCCGTTCCCCGAAGTATTCGACGCCTATGCCCGTGCCATCATGGCGCTTGCCGACGGCGAGACGCCGGAGCTGCCGTTGCGTCGCTTTGAGTTCCTGCTGTTGCAGGCGCTCGGCTATGCGGTGGATTTCGAATACACGGCGGACGACGAGTTGCCCATCGAGCCGACCTTGCTCTATGGCTTCGAGCGTGAATTGGGCTTTGTTGCTTGCGAGCGGGCGCCGGATCCCCGTACCCTGTTTCTCGGTGCCCACCTGCTCGCCTTTGCCGAGGGACGTTTCGATACCCCCCCCTTGCTGCAGGCGGCCAAACGTTTCAGCCGACTGGCACTGCAACCCTATCTGGGCAAGCGCCAGCTAAAGAGCCGGGAGCTGTTTTTAAAACGCAAAGCCAGTATGCAAGGCTGACACAGATTACAGACATACGGATATTGGCGCGGTGTGATTCGCTGACCGCGCAGTCAACAGATGAAGCCTTTCAAGGAGTTCTCAATGAGTGAAATCTATCTGGGTGTGAACATCGACCATATCGCCACCCTGCGCAACGCCCGTGGCACCCAGTATCCTGATCCGGTACAGGCCGCATTCGTGGCCGAGCAGGCCGGGGCCGATGGCATTACCGTGCATCTGCGTGAAGATCGCCGCCACATCACCGACCGCGATGTGGATATCCTGCGCCAGACTATCCAGACCAGAATGAACCTGGAGATGGCAGTGACCGAAGAGATGATCGGCATCGCCTGCCGTATCAAGCCCCACTTCGTCTGTCTGGTGCCTGAGAAGCGCACCGAGGTGACCACCGAGGGCGGTCTGGACGTGGCCGGTCAGCTGGACAAGGTGACTGACGCTGTTGCCCGTCTCTCCGCTGTGGGGGCCCAGGTTTCCCTTTTTATCGATGCCGATCCCATCCAGATTGATGCGGCTGCTGAGAGTGGCGCCCCCTTTATCGAGATCCACACCGGTCGCTATGCCGATGCCACCACTGATGCCGAGCGCAACGCCGAGTTCAAGCGCATCGCCGCCGGCGCCTCCTATGCCGCTGGCAAGGGCTTGAAGGTCAATGCCGGTCACGGCCTGCACTACCACAACGTCAAGGCCATCGCCGCCATCCCCGAGCTCTATGAGCTCAATATCGGCCACGCCATTATCGGCCGCGCCGCCTTCGACGGTCTGGCCAAGGCCGTGAGCGATATGCGCCTGCTGATGCAGGAAGCCCGTCAGGGGATCTGATTCGCTGGATGGGTCCGCGGCCTGAGACCGGCCGCTAGAAATAGCAAGGGACGCCGCGGCGTCCTTTGTTATTTCAGGTGTTGTTCAAGTGAGGGCAATGGCTTGGCGGCCACCGAGCTGTAATAACCCAGCACAATCGGCTATAAGCAGTTGATGTCAAAAGGGTTACACTGGTTGACCCTGTAAGCTGGACGAGATTGTTATGGATCATCCCTTGTACCACCCCGATATCACCGAACTTGAACCTGTCGCCCGCGCGGCGGGAGCGGCCATCATGGCCATCTACAGCCAGCCCTTCGCGGTGGAGTACAAGAGCGACGAGAGCCCGCTTACCGCTGCCGACAAGGGGGCTCATGAGGTGATCGTTCAGGGGTTGGCACGGCTGACTCCCGATATCCCTGTGCTGTCGGAGGAGTCGGGGTCCGAGGTGATGGCGGCGCGCCACAGCTGGTCCCGCTACTGGCTGGTGGATCCCCTCGACGGCACCAAGGAGTTTGTTTCCCGCAACGGCGAGTTCACCGTCAATATCGCGCTGATTGAAGGGGGGGCGCCGCGCTGGGGGCTGGTCTATGCCCCTGTGCTGGATAAGCTCTGGTATGGCGGCAAAGGAGTAGGCGCCTGGCGTATCGCCGATGGCAAGTGTGAGCCTATCCAGACCCGGCCTCATCGTGAAGGAGAGGCGTGGCGAGTGGTGGGCAGTCGCAACCACCTGTCGCAGGCGACCCTCGATTTCTTGGCACCTTTTGGCGAGATCGAGCTGGTCTCTATGGGCAGCTCCCTCAAGTTCTGCATCATCGCCGAGGGGGGCGCCGAGCTCTATCCGCGCCTCGCCCCCACCTGCGAGTGGGATACCGGCGCGGCGCAGGCTGTGCTGGAGGGGGCCGGTGGCAGCGTCACCCAGCTCGATGGCTCACCCCTTGCCTACAACAAGCCCGATATCCTCAATCCCTGGTTTGTCGCCAAGGCATAAACGAGATATCGGGATGCAAAAAGGCCGGACTGGAATGAACTTCCAGTCCGGCCTTTTTATTTAGCTATGCGCTTTGGGTCAGAAGACTTTCTTGAACGGCTTGATGGTCACTTTGGCATAGACGCCAGCTGCCACATAGGGATCGGCATCGGCCCATGCCTGGGCGTCCGCTTGCGAGGCAAACTCGGCGATGACGGTGCTGCCGGTAAAGCCGGCATCGGCCGGATCCTCGGCATCGATGGCCGGGTTGGGGCCGGCAGTCAGCAGCCGCCCCTCATCCTGCAGAGCTTGCAGGCGAGCCAGATGGGCAGGGCGAACTTGCTTGCGCAGTGGCAGGCTATCGGGGACATCTTCGGAGTAGATGAGATACCACATGAGACAATCCTTTTCTGATGAGGGTTATTTTTTTGGTTCGTCTTTTTGCTGGGACAACTGCTCGGCAGGGATATGGCGGTAGAGGTAGACGCCGCTGAGCAGGGTAAAGACCAGCGTCATCCCCAGCAGGCCGAACACCTTGAAGTTGACCCACATCTCTTGCGGCATGTTGAATGCCACGTAGAGGTTGAGCAGGCCACAGACGGTAAAGAAGCCGACCCAGCCGAGATTGACTGTGTCCCAGACCTTATCGGGTGCTTGCAGCTCCTTGGCCAGCATCTGTTTGATCAGATTCTTGCCAAAGCCGTAGCGGCTGATGAGCAGACCCAGTGCGAACAGTACGTTGATGACAGTCACTTTCCACTTGATGAAGGTGTCATCGTGGAAGAAGACGGTGAGGCCGCCAAAGAAGCCGACCAGCAGGAAGGTAAAGAGCTGCATCTTCTCGACTTTGCGATAGCGGATCCAGCTATAGGCGAGCTGCAGACCGGTGACCACCACCAGTGCGCCGGTAGCCATGTAGATGTCGTAGAACTTGTAGACCGCGAAGAAAACGATAAGTGGAATAAATTCAATAAATTGCTTCATTGTTGGCGCCTAGTCCTCAAAGATGGCCTGCAAATTTTGCCCAGTCTACCTGTACGGTGGACAACGGCAAATGAATAAGACCGCTCATTTTTACGCCGGTTCCGCGCTGTCGCCAAACAGTTGGCGTGCAATCGAGATCCTCAGTCGCTGCTGATCGGCCAGCAGGTCGCGGATATGGCGCTCTTCGATAAGCGGGTTGAGCAGCACGGCGCGCAGCAGGGTGAGCGGTTGGGCACCGTAGCGTACCACCGCCCGCTGGGTACGGGAGACAAAGCTGTGTCCCTCGGCGCGCTGGGCTTTTTGCAGCGCTACGTTGAAGGCGTTGATCTGCTCGTTGGCTGCTTCATCCAGCACCTTGCCCTGCAGGTGGGGCGGAATACAGCGGTAGGAGAGCAGATTCATCACCGGTGCCGACATCAGCTCGAACGCGGGATTGCTGGTGATGAGCTCGGCCATCAGTCGCGCCCGGTCGTAGTTGGCTTCGATAAGCTCGGCATAGCCTTGCTGGCCGAAGAGCTGGAAGGCGGCGTCCAGATAGAGGGCGTTGGCCGGGCGGGTGCCCTCCAGCGTAAAGCGGCCCTGATCGAACGAGGTGGCGCGAATGGCATAGGGCGCCTCCCGCTTGACCGCCATCATCAGGTCGGGCTGGCGGCAGAGCAGCATGCCGGTACCGAGCGGCACCAGCAGCTGTTTGTGGCCATCCAGGGTGACGGTATCTGCGCGCTCGATCCCGGCCAGCAGGTTTTGATAGCGGGAGGAGAAGAGGGTCGGGCCACCCCAGGCCGCATCCACGTGGAAGTGGATCTGCTCGCGCTCGGCGATGGTCGCCAGCTCCGGCAGGGGGTCGATGGAGCCAAAGTCGGTACTGCCAGCCACGCCGACCAATGCCAGTACTTTCAATTTCTGTTCCTTGCACTGGAGCAGCGCCTGCTCCAGCGCAGCCAGACAGAGCCGGTTCTGTTCGTCAGTCTCAAGGCGCCAGACGCTGCGGGCGCCCAGTCCCAGCAGATCCATCCCTTTGTCGAAGGAGTAGTGCATCAGCCGGGAACCCAGAATGACGGCGCCGCGATAGCCCTGCTCATAGAGGGCGAACAGGTTGTCGCCACAGGCGCGATTGCGGGCCAGCCACAGTGCCGTGACGTTGGCGATGGTGCCACCGCTGGTCATGACGCCGAGGGCGGCATCCTTGGCATGCATCTGCTCGCCGTAGAAGGCATCGTCCCTGCCATAGATGAGGCGGTGCAGCTTGGCCAGCACCTCCCGCTCCAGAAAGCTGAGCAGGCGGGAGGACTCCATCTTCATCGGATTCTGGTTGAGCATCACCAGCAGGCGCGACAGCTCGGCGGTATAGGCCGGCAGGGGCGCCGTCATGTGGCCCATGTAGCGTGGTGAGGTGAGGTGCGAGGCGCCGGGCACCAGAGTGGCCAGCCGCGCCAGATACTCCTCGATAGGTTGGCCGACTGCAGGCATGCGGGATTGATCGAGCTGGTGGGTGAACAGGTCGCGCTGATAGGGGGCCTGACTGTCGTCGGAGTGGTGGAAGCTCTCCAGCAAGGTGTTCATCGCCTCGCCAAAGGCGGGATCCGCTTGTGCAAACAGCTCAGTCAACTTCATCAGGTTCTCCAGACCAGTTCACCAGGGTAGGTGTCTATGCCGTTTGTCTCGGGCATCGGCGGCAGAGCATACACCAAAGGGGGGCAGGTGACAGCCACTCCATTTTTTAAGCGAACACTTGTACTCTGAAATGGCGCTGGGTAGAGTGAGCCACAGTTATTGTGGAGTCGATGTTATGAGTGGTGTGATGGATTACTCCCCCCGAGAGGAGCTGGCAAACCGGCTGAGTCACGGTGCGGGATTGTTGCTGGGGATTGTCGGGCTGGTGTTGTTGCTCATCAAGGGATGGGGGCAGGGCACGCAGGCGCTGGTGAGTTACAGCCTTTATGGCGGCAGTCTGGTGCTGCTCTATCTCGCCTCGACCCTCTATCACAGCATGGGGTCAGGGCGGGCCAGACGTTGGTGCAAGGTGTTTGATCACTGCGCCATCTATCTGCTGATTGCCGGCACCTATACCCCCTTCCTGCTGGTGGCGCTCGATACGCCGCTGGCTAAGGGGTTGATGGTGGTGATCTGGGCCCTGGCGCTGGCTGGCGTGGTGTTCAAGCTGGTGTTTATCAATCGCTTCAAGAAGTTGTCGCTCTTTACCTACCTGATGCTGGGCTGGCTGTCGCTGGTGGTCATCTATCAGCTCTATATCCATCTGGCCGGTGAGGGGCTGCTGCTGCTCGGGCTTGGTGGCCTTATCTACAGCCTCGGGGTCATCTTCTATGTGGCCAAGCAGATCCCCTATAACCACGCCATCTGGCATCTCTTTGTGCTGGGTGGCAGCGTTTGTCACTTTATGGCCATTTACGGCTACGTCGCCTAACGTCTTGCAACTAGCCCTTAATTGGTATTTTTAGCGCGAAAAAGGATAAATTCGTGCGGTATCACACAGTTGGCATCAGCGTTTGCTGACAAGCTAGGGCCAGTTCAATTCGCAAAGGATGCACGAAATGAGTGAAATCGCGCTTTCCATCAGCATGTTGTCGCTGGTGGCAGTGCTGGGACTCTGGCTGGGAAACTGGCGAGTCTATGGCGTTGGCTTGGGAATAGGGGGGGTGCTGTTCGGCGGCATCATAGTGGGTCACTTTGCAGGCGCCTCCGATCTCGCGCTGGATGCACAAACGCTTCACTTTATTCAAGAATTCGGCCTGATCCTGTTTGTCTATACCATCGGCATCCAGGTCGGGCCGGGTTTCTTCTCGTCATTGCGCAGTTCGGGTCTCAAACTCAACGCGTTTGCCGCTTTGCTGGTCATCCTTGGCTGCGTGGTGGCCGCTGGCTTGCATCAATTTTTCGATGTGCCGTTGCCGGTCATTCTGGGGGTCTTCTCCGGTGCCGTCACCAATACCCCATCCCTCGGTGCGGGCCAGCAGATCCTGGCCGAGCTGGGCGCCGCGCCCGGTTCTACCGGCCTGATGGGGATGGGCTATGCGGTTGCCTATCCGTTTGGTATCTGTGGCATTTTGCTCACCATGTGGCTGGTCAGGGTCTTCTTTCGCATCAAGATCGACGATGAAGCCGCCCAGTTCGAGCTACAAACCGGTAAAACCAAGGAGAGCTTGCAGACCATCAACATCGCGGTGCGCAACCCCAACATGCACGGCCTGATGCTGAGCGAGATCCCGAGTCTCGACGAGTCTGATGTCATCTGTTCACGGCTCAAACGGGGCGACGAGCTGATGGTGCCGCGCCCGGAATCCCGTATCGAACTGGGTGACTTGCTGCACCTGGTGGGTGAGCGTCACGCGCTGCACAAGGTGTTGCTGGTATTGGGGGAGGAGGTGGAGACCTCGCTCTCGACCCGTGGCACCGATCTGCGCGTCGAGCGGGTGGTGGTGACCAACGAGCAGGTACTTGGCAAGAAGATCCGCGATCTTGACATCAAACAGCGCTATGACGTGGTGATCTCCCGTCTTAACCGCGCCGGTATCGAGCTGGTGCCGACCAGTCAGACCAGCCTGCAGTTTGGTGACATCCTCAACCTGGTGGGGCGCCTCGATGCCATCGAAGCGGTGACCAATGTGGTCGGCAACGTGCAGCAAAAACTGCAGCAGGTGCAGATGTTGCCGGTATTTATCGGGATTGGCCTTGGCGTATTGCTCGGCTCCATCCCCTTCTATCTGCCCGGTTTTCCGGCCGCCCTCAAATTGGGTCTGGCGGGCGGGCCGTTGGTGGTGGCGCTGATCCTGTCGCGGATCGGCAGCATCGGCAAGCTCTACTGGTTCATGCCACCCAGCGCCAACCTGGCGCTGCGGGAGATCGGGATCGTGCTGTTTCTGGCGGTGGTCGGATTCAAGTCCGGAGCCGGTTTCGTCGATACCCTGATCAACGGTGATGGCCCGGCCTGGATGCTCTACGGCATGGCGATCACCCTGATCCCGCTGCTGGTAGTCGGTGTGCTGGCGCGCCTCTACGGCAAGATGAACTATCTGACCCTGTGCGGCTTGCTGGCCGGCTCCATGACAGACCCTCCCGCGCTGGCCTTTGCCAACGCCATGCACCCGACCAGTGGCGCCAGTGCGCTCTCATACGCCACTGTCTACCCGCTGGTGATGTTCCTGCGGATCATCTCGCCACAGCTGCTGGCTATCATCCTCTGGGCGGGTGTATAGGGTTAATCTTGACAGGAGCATGCTTTGTCATGCTCCTGTCATTACTCTGTAATTTATTGATAATTTTGGTTTTTACCATTCTCGCAACTTCGTTTTATACACTTCTGTCTGGCTGAACAATTCAGCCTCAAATCGGTCTATCCTTTCGAATTTTCGAGCTGGTTATTTTTCCCCTCAGTCTGCAAAGTAGGCTGTGGCTTATTGCATTCAAATCAGGATTCAGGAGAGAACATGATCACCAATGCCGTTACCTTGGAACAGGGCGTAACCGTAACCCAACTTAAAGGACAAATTTATCTGGTTGCCGCAGATGGCAGCCGGAAGCTGTTGGCTGAAGGTGATGTGCTGCCGAAAGGGGCGGTGATCATGTCGCCGGATGGCGCCAGTTTCATGGGCGGTGGACAGTCGTTCACTGTGCAACCAGCCAGCGAGCAGAGTGAGCCTGCCGAAGAGGGGGATGCTCCCCAGCTGGCACAAAACGGCGCTGCTGGCACTCCTGATGATATCAATGCCCTGCAACAGGCGATCTTGGGTGGCGCTGACCCGACCCAGGCCTTTGAAGCCTCCGCAGCAGGCGGTGCGCCTGCCGCCGGCGGTGGCGGTATTGGGGGCGTAGCTGGTGCCAGTGGCAACGGCGGTTTTGTCACCATCGACCGTACCGGTTCCGCAACCATTGCCGAAGCTACCTTCGATACCACCTACAACGCCAATGGTGAACTACCGCTTGATGCTGCTGGCGAAGATGAAGTATTTGACCTGACTCCGCCCACCATTTCCGTCGTTGCGCCAGATAACACCAATGACACCACTCCGACCCTGACCGGAACCACGGATGCTCCCGTTGGCAGCATCGTCACCCTGCTGGTTACCGATGCAAACGGTAATCAACAAACCCTGACCGCGATCGTCACACCCACTGGCACCTTCACCGTGGATGTGGTGACCCCCTTGGCCGAAGGCTCTTATACCGTCACAGCCACAGTGACAGATCCTGCGGGGAATACCGGCAGTGCGACTGATTCAGGGAGTGTGGATGTAACCGCTCCAGTGATCACCGTCGATGCGCCTGACAATACCAGTGACACCACACCTACCATCACTGGTACTACCAATGCGGTTCCAGGCAGCACAGTTACCCTAGTGGTGACCGATGCCAATGGCACTCAGCAAACCCTGACTACCACCGTGCAACCGGGTGGTGGTTACAGCGTGGATGTCACCACTCCGTTGGCGGAAGGCAGCTATCAAGTAACGGCCAGCGTCACCGATCCGGCCGGCAACACCGGCACCGCGACCGACGATGGCAGCGTGAATATTGATGAGTCGGTCGATGCAGTCAATGACGAGTACGAGGTCAACGAAGATGGCTCGGTGAGCCTGAACCTGCTGGCCAACGACAAGGCGCCGGATGGCGGGCTAGCAATTCAGTCCATCAACGGCGTCGAGCTGACCGGACTGGCGCAGACCATAGCGGTACAGGGTGGCAATGTCGTGATTGCGGCGGATGGCAGCATCAGCTTTGTGCCGGGCAAGGACTTCAACGGTGAGATCAGCTTTAACTATGTGGCCGAAGACGTTGACGGCGATACCGACAGTGCCAAAGTCAACATCACCGTCAAGCCGGTGGACGACGCGACGGTTGTGGCGCCGGACAGCAACACGGTGACCGAAGACACCCCGCTGGTGGTGGGCAAGGCTGGTGGTCTGCTGGCGAACGACAGTGACGTGGACAACACGCTGACGGTGAGCAAGATCACCGTGAACGGTACCGACTACACCGTGGGTGCCAACGGTGCGACCGTGGAGCTGGCGGGCAAGGGCACCCTGGTGGTGAACAGTGATGGCAGCTACAGCTTCACGCCGGTGAAAGACTTCGCCGGAGCCCTGCCGGTGGTGGGTTACACCACCAACACCGGCGCGAGCTCGACACTGACGCTGACCATGACGCCGGTGGACGACGCGACGGTCGTGGCGCCGGACAGCAACACGGTGACCGAAGACACCCCGCTGGTGGTGGGCAAGGCTGGTGGTCTGCTGGCGAACGACAGTGACGTGGACAACACGCTGACGGTGAGCAAGATCACCGTGAACGGTACCGACTACACCGTGGGTGCCAACGGTGCGAGCGTGGAGCTGGCGGGCAAGGGCACCCTGGTGGTGAACAGTGATGGCAGCTACAGCTTCACGCCGGTGAAAGACTTCGCCGGAGCCCTGCCGGTGGTGGGTTACACCACCAACACCGGCGCGAGCTCGACACTGACGCTGACCATGACGCCGGTGGACGACGCGACGGTCGTGGCGCCGGACAGCAACACGGTGACCGAAGACACCCCGCTGGTGGTGGGCAAGGCTGGTGGTCTGCTGGCGAACGACAGTGACGTGGACAACACGCTGACGGTGAGCAAGATCACCGTGAACGGTACCGACTACACCGTGGGTGCCAACGGTGCGAGCGTGGAGCTGGCGGGCAAGGGCACCCTGGTGGTGAACAGTGATGGCAGCTACAGCTTCACGCCGGTGAAAGACTTCGCCGGAGCCCTGCCGGTGGTGGGTTACACCACCAACACCGGCGCGAGCTCGACACTGACGCTGACCATGACGCCGGTGGACGACGCGACGGTTGTGGCGCCGGACAGCAACACGGTGACCGAAGACACCCCGCTGGTGGTGGGCAAGGCTGGTGGTCTGCTGGCGAACGACAGTGACGTGGACAACACGCTGACGGTGAGCAAGATCACCGTGAACGGTACCGACTACACCGTGGGTGCCAACGGTGCGAGCGTGGAGCTGGCGGGCAAGGGCACCCTGGTGGTGAACAGTGATGGCAGCTACAGCTTCACGCCGGTGAAAGACTTCGCCGGAGCCCTGCCGGTGGTGGGTTACACCACCAACACCGGCGCGAGCTCGACACTGACGCTGACCATGACGCCGGTGGACGACGCGACGGTTGTGGCGCCGGACAGCAACACGGTGACCGAAGACACCCCGCTGGTGGTGGGCAAGGCTGGTGGTCTGCTGGCGAACGACAGTGACGTGGACAACACGCTGACGGTGAGCAAGATCACCGTGAACGGTACCGACTACACCGTGGGTGCCAACGGTGCGACCGTGGAGCTGGCGGGCAAGGGCACCCTGGTGGTGAACAGTGATGGCAGCTACAGCTTCACGCCGGTGAAAGACTTCGCCGGAGCCCTGCCGGTGGTGGGTTACACCACCAACACCGGCGCGAGCTCGACACTGACGCTGACCATGACGCCGGTGGACGACGCGACGGTCGTGGCGCCGGACAGCAACACGGTGACCGAAGACACCCCGCTGGTGGTGGGCAAGGCTGGTGGTCTGCTGGCGAACGACAGTGACGTGGACAACACGCTGACGGTGAGCAAGATCACCGTGAACGGTACCGACTACACCGTGGGTGCCAACGGTGCGAGCGTGGAGCTGGCGGGCAAGGGCACCCTGGTGGTGAACAGTGATGGCAGCTACAGCTTCACGCCGGTGAAAGACTTCGCCGGAGCCCTGCCGGTGGTGGGTTACACCACCAACACCGGCGCGAGCTCGACACTGACGCTGACCATGACGCCGGTGGACGACGCGACGGTCGTGGCGCCGGACAGCAACACGGTGACCGAAGACACCCCGCTGGTGGTGGGCAAGGCTGGTGGTCTGCTGGCGAACGACAGTGACGTGGACAACACGCTGACGGTGAGCAAGATCACCGTGAACGGTACCGACTACACCGTGGGTGCCAACGGTGCGAGCGTGGAGCTGGCGGGCAAGGGCACCCTGGTGGTGAACAGTGATGGCAGCTACAGCTTCACGCCGGTGAAAGACTTCGCCGGAGCCCTGCCGGTGGTGGGTTACACCACCAACACCGGCGCGAGCTCGACACTGACGCTGACCATGACGCCGGTGGACGACGCGACGGTTGTGGCGCCGGACAGCAACACGGTGACCGAAGACACCCCGCTGGTGGTGGGCAAGGCTGGTGGTCTGCTGGCGAACGACAGTGACGTGGACAACACGCTGACGGTGAGCAAGATCACCGTGAACGGTACCGACTACACCGTGGGTGCCAACGGTGCGAGCGTGGAGCTGGCGGGCAAGGGCACCCTGGTGGTGAACAGTGATGGCAGCTACAGCTTCACGCCGGTGAAAGACTTCGCCGGAGCCCTGCCGGTGGTGGGTTACACCACCAACACCGGCGCGAGCTCGACACTGACGCTGACCATGACGCCGGTGGACGACGCGACGGTCGTGGCGCCGGACAGCAACACGGTGACCGAAGACACCCCGCTGGTGGTGGGCAAGGCTGGTGGTCTGCTGGCGAACGACAGTGACGTGGACAACACGCTGACGGTGAGCAAGATCACCGTGAACGGTACCGACTACACCGTGGGTGCCAACGGTGCGAGCGTGGAGCTGGCGGGCAAGGGCACCCTGGTGGTGAACAGTGATGGCAGCTACAGCTTCACGCCGGTGAAAGACTTCGCCGGAGCCCTGCCGGTGGTGGGTTACACCACCAACACCGGCGCGAGCTCGACACTGACGCTGACCATGACGCCGGTGGACGACGCGACGGTCGTGGCGCCGGACAGCAACACGGTGACCGAAGACACCCCGCTGGTGGTGGGCAAGGCTGGTGGTCTGCTGGCGAACGACAGTGACGTGGACAACACGCTGACGGTGAGCAAGATCACCGTGAACGGTACCGACTACACCGTGGGTGCCAACGGTGCGAGCGTGGAGCTGGCGGGCAAGGGCACCCTGGTGGTGAACAGTGATGGCAGCTACAGCTTCACGCCGGTGAAAGACTTCGCCGGAGCCCTGCCGGTGGTGGGTTACACCACCAACACCGGCGCGAGCTCGACACTGACGCTGACCATGACGCCGGTGGACGACGCGACGGTCGTGGCGCCGGACAGCAACACGGTGACCGAAGACACCCCGCTGGTGGTGGGCAAGGCTGGTGGTCTGCTGGCGAACGACAGTGACGTGGACAACACGCTGACGGTGAGCAAGATCACCGTGAACGGTACCGACTACACCGTGGGTGCCAACGGTGCGAGCGTGGAGCTGGCGGGCAAGGGCACCCTGGTGGTGAACAGTGATGGCAGCTACAGCTTCACGCCGGTGAAAGACTTCGCCGGAGCCCTGCCGGTGGTGGGTTACACCACCAACACCGGCGCGAGCTCGACACTGACGCTGACCATGACGCCGGTGGACGACGCGACGGTCGTGGCGCCGGACAGCAACACGGTGACCGAAGACACCCCGCTGGTGGTGGGCAAGGCTGGTGGTCTGCTGGCGAACGACAGTGACGTGGACAACACGCTGACGGTGAGCAAGATCACCGTGAACGGTACCGACTACACCGTGGGTGCCAACGGTGCGAGCGTGGAGCTGGCGGGCAAGGGCACCCTGGTGGTGAACAGTGATGGCAGCTACAGCTTCACGCCGGTGAAAGACTTCGCCGGAGCCCTGCCGGTGGTGGGTTACACCACCAACACCGGCGCGAGCTCGACACTGACGCTGACCATGACGCCGGTGGACGACGCGACGGTTGTGGCGCCGGACAGCAACACGGTGACCGAAGACACCCCGCTGGTGGTGGGCAAGGCTGGTGGTCTGCTGGCGAACGACAGTGACGTGGACAACACGCTGACGGTGAGCAAGATCACCGTGAACGGTACCGACTACACCGTGGGTGCCAACGGTGCGAGCGTGGAGCTGGCGGGCAAGGGCACCCTGGTGGTGAACAGTGATGGCAGCTACAGCTTCACGCCGGTGAAAGACTTCGCCGGAGCCCTGCCGGTGGTGGGTTACACCACCAACACCGGCGCGAGCTCGACACTGACGCTGACCATGACGCCGGTGGACGACGCGACGGTCGTGGCGCCGGACAGCAACACGGTGACCGAAGACACCCCGCTGGTGGTGGGCAAGGCTGGTGGTCTGCTGGCGAACGACAGTGACGTGGACAACACGCTGACGGTGAGCAAGATCACCGTGAACGGTACCGACTACACCGTGGGTGCCAACGGTGCGAGCGTGGAGCTGGCGGGCAAGGGCACCCTGGTGGTGAACAGTGATGGCAGCTACAGCTTCACGCCGGTGAAAGACTTCGCCGGAGCCCTGCCGGTGGTGGGTTACACCACCAACACCGGCGCGAGCTCGACACTGACGCTGACCATGACGCCGGTGGACGACGCGACGGTCGTGGCGCCGGACAGCAACACGGTGACCGAAGACACCCCGCTGGTGGTGGGCAAGGCTGGTGGTCTGCTGGCGAACGACAGTGACGTGGACAACACGCTGACGGTGAGCAAGATCACCGTGAACGGTACCGACTACACCGTGGGTGCCAACGGTGCGAGCGTGGAGCTGGCGGGCAAGGGCACCCTGGTGGTGAACAGTGATGGCAGCTACAGCTTCACGCCGGTGAAAGACTTCGCCGGAGCCCTGCCGGTGGTGGGTTACACCACCAACACCGGCGCGAGCTCGACACTGACGCTGACCATGACGCCGGTGGACGACGCGACGGTTGTGGCGCCGGACAGCAACACGGTGACCGAAGACACCCCGCTGGTGGTGGGCAAGGCTGGTGGTCTGCTGGCGAACGACAGTGACGTGGACAACACGCTGACGGTGAGCAAGATCACCGTGAACGGTACCGACTACACCGTGGGTGCCAACGGTGCGAGCGTGGAGCTGGCGGGCAAGGGCACCCTGGTGGTGAACAGTGATGGCAGCTACAGCTTCACGCCGGTGAAAGACTTCGCCGGAGCCCTGCCGGTGGTGGGTTACACCACCAACACCGGCGCGAGCTCGACACTGACGCTGACCATGACGCCGGTGGACGACGCGACGGTCGTGGCGCCGGACAGCAACACGGTGACCGAAGACACCCCGCTGGTGGTGGGCAAGGCTGGTGGTCTGCTGGCGAACGACAGTGACGTGGACAACACGCTGACGGTGAGCAAGATCACCGTGAACGGTACCGACTACACCGTGGGTGCCAACGGTGCGAGCGTGGAGCTGGCGGGCAAGGGCACCCTGGTGGTGAACAGTGATGGCAGCTACAGCTTCACGCCGGTGAAAGACTTCGCCGGAGCCCTGCCGGTGGTGGGTTACACCACCAACACCGGCGCGAGCTCGACACTGACGCTGACCATGACGCCGGTGGACGACGCGACGGTCGTGGCGCCGGACAGCAACACGGTGACCGAAGACACCCCGCTGGTGGTGGGCAAGGCTGGTGGTCTGCTGGCGAACGACAGTGACGTGGACAACACGCTGACGGTGAGCAAGATCACCGTGAACGGTACCGACTACACCGTGGGTGCCAACGGTGCGAGCGTGGAGCTGGCGGGCAAGGGCACCCTGGTGGTGAACAGTGATGGCAGCTACAGCTTCACGCCGGTGAAAGACTTCGCCGGAGCCCTGCCGGTGGTGGGTTACACCACCAACACCGGCGCGAGCTCGACACTGACGCTGACCATGACGCCGGTGGACGACGCGACGGTTGTGGCGCCGGACAGCAACACGGTGACCGAAGACACCCCGCTGGTGGTGGGCAAGGCTGGTGGTCTGCTGGCGAACGACAGTGACGTGGACAACACGCTGACGGTGAGCAAGATCACCGTGAACGGTACCGACTACACCGTGGGTGCCAACGGTGCGAGCGTGGAGCTGGCGGGCAAGGGCACCCTGGTGGTGAACAGTGATGGCAGCTACAGCTTCACGCCGGTGAAAGACTTCGCCGGAGCCCTGCCGGTGGTGGGTTACACCACCAACACCGGCGCGAGCTCGACACTGACGCTGACCATGACGCCGGTGGACGACGCGACGGTCGTGGCGCCGGACAGCAACACGGTGACCGAAGACACCCCGCTGGTGGTGGGCAAGGCTGGTGGTCTGCTGGCGAACGACAGTGACGTGGACAACACGCTGACGGTGAGCAAGATCACCGTGAACGGTACCGACTACACCGTGGGTGCCAACGGTGCGAGCGTGGAGCTGGCGGGCAAGGGCACCCTGGTGGTGAACAGTGATGGCAGCTACAGCTTCACGCCGGTGAAAGACTTCGCCGGAGCCCTGCCGGTGGTGGGTTACACCACCAACACCGGCGCGAGCTCGACACTGACGCTGACCATGACGCCGGTGGACGACGCGACGGTTGTGGCGCCGGACAGCAACACGGTGACCGAAGACACCCCGCTGGTGGTGGGCAAGGCTGGTGGTCTGCTGGCGAACGACAGTGACGTGGACAACACGCTGACGGTGAGCAAGATCACCGTGAACGGTACCGACTACACCGTGGGTGCCAACGGTGCGAGCGTGGAGCTGGCGGGCAAGGGCACCCTGGTGGTGAACAGTGATGGCAGCTACAGCTTCACGCCGGTGAAAGACTTCGCCGGAGCCCTGCCGGTGGTGGGTTACACCACCAACACCGGCGCGAGCTCGACACTGACGCTGACCATGACGCCGGTGGACGACGCGACGGTCGTGGCGCCGGACAGCAACACGGTGACCGAAGACACCCCGCTGGTGGTGGGCAAGGCTGGTGGTCTGCTGGCGAACGACAGTGACGTGGACAACACGCTGACGGTGAGCAAGATCACCGTGAACGGTACCGACTACACCGTGGGTGCCAACGGTGCGAGCGTGGAGCTGGCGGGCAAGGGCACCCTGGTGGTGAACAGTGATGGCAGCTACAGCTTCACGCCGGTGAAAGACTTCGCCGGAGCCCTGCCGGTGGTGGGTTACACCACCAACACCGGCGCGAGCTCGACACTGACGCTGACCATGACGCCGGTGGACGACGCGACGGTTGTGGCGCCGGACAGCAACACGGTGACCGAAGACACCCCGCTGGTGGTGGGCAAGGCTGGTGGTCTGCTGGCGAACGACAGTGACGTGGACAACACGCTGACGGTGAGCAAGATCACCGTGAACGGTACCGACTACACCGTGGGTGCCAACGGTGCGAGCGTGGAGCTGGCGGGCAAGGGCACCCTGGTGGTGAACAGTGATGGCAGCTACAGCTTCACGCCGGTGAAAGACTTCGCCGGAGCCCTGCCGGTGGTGGGTTACACCACCAACACCGGCGCGAGCTCGACACTGACGCTGACCATGACGCCGGTGGACGACGCGACGGTCGTGGCGCCGGACAGCAACACGGTGACCGAAGACACCCCGCTGGTGGTGGGCAAGGCTGGTGGTCTGCTGGCGAACGACAGTGACGTGGACAACACGCTGACGGTGAGCAAGATCACCGTGAACGGTACCGACTACACCGTGGGTGCCAACGGTGCGAGCGTGGAGCTGGCGGGCAAGGGCACCCTGGTGGTGAACAGTGATGGCAGCTACAGCTTCACGCCGGTGAAAGACTTCGCCGGAGCCCTGCCGGTGGTGGGTTACACCACCAACACCGGCGCGAGCTCGACACTGACGCTGACCATGACGCCGGTGGACGACGCGACGGTTGTGGCGCCGGACAGCAACACGGTGACCGAAGACACCCCGCTGGTGGTGGGCAAGGCTGGTGGTCTGCTGGCGAACGACAGTGACGTGGACAACACGCTGACGGTGAGCAAGATCACCGTGAACGGTACCGACTACACCGTGGGTGCCAACGGTGCGAGCGTGGAGCTGGCGGGCAAGGGCACCCTGGTGGTGAACAGTGATGGCAGCTACAGCTTCACGCCGGTGAAAGACTTCGCCGGAGCCCTGCCGGTGGTGGGTTACACCACCAACACCGGCGCGAGCTCGACACTGACGCTGACCATGACGCCGGTGGACGACGCGACGGTCGTGGCGCCGGACAGCAACACGGTGACCGAAGACACCCCGCTGGTGGTGGGCAAGGCTGGTGGTCTGCTGGCGAACGACAGTGACGTGGACAACACGCTGACGGTGAGCAAGATCACCGTGAACGGTACCGACTACACCGTGGGTGCCAACGGTGCGAGCGTGGAGCTGGCGGGCAAGGGCACCCTGGTGGTGAACAGTGATGGCAGCTACAGCTTCACGCCGGTGAAAGACTTCGCCGGAGCCCTGCCGGTGGTGGGTTACACCACCAACACCGGCGCGAGCTCGACACTGACGCTGACCATGACGCCGGTGGACGACGCGACGGTTGTGGCGCCGGACAGCAACACGGTGACCGAAGACACCCCGCTGGTGGTGGGCAAGGCTGGTGGTCTGCTGGCGAACGACAGTGACGTGGACAACACGCTGACGGTGAGCAAGATCACCGTGAACGGTACCGACTACACCGTGGGTGCCAACGGTGCGAGCGTGGAGCTGGCGGGCAAGGGCACCCTGGTGGTGAACAGTGATGGCAGCTACAGCTTCACGCCGGTGAAAGACTTCGCCGGAGCCCTGCCGGTGGTGGGTTACACCACCAACACCGGCGCGAGCTCGACACTGACGCTGACCATGACGCCGGTGGACGACGCGACGGTCGTGGCGCCGGACAGCAACACGGTGACCGAAGACACCCCGCTGGTGGTGGGCAAGGCTGGTGGTCTGCTGGCGAACGACAGTGACGTGGACAACACGCTGACGGTGAGCAAGATCACCGTGAACGGTACCGACTACACCGTGGGTGCCAACGGTGCGAGCGTGGAGCTGGCGGGCAAGGGCACCCTGGTGGTGAACAGTGATGGCAGCTACAGCTTCACGCCGGTGAAAGACTTCGCCGGAGCCCTGCCGGTGGTGGGTTACACCACCAACACCGGCGCGAGCTCGACACTGACGCTGACCATGACGCCGGTGGACGACGCGACGGTTGTGGCGCCGGACAGCAACACGGTGACCGAAGACACCCCGCTGGTGGTGGGCAAGGCTGGTGGTCTGCTGGCGAACGACAGTGACGTGGACAACACGCTGACGGTGAGCAAGATCACCGTGAACGGTACCGACTACACCGTGGGTGCCAACGGTGCGAGCGTGGAGCTGGCGGGCAAGGGCACCCTGGTGGTGAACAGTGAT
Organism: Aeromonas sp. 97A; assembly: GCF_051919185.1. Taxonomy (NCBI): domain Bacteria; kingdom Pseudomonadati; phylum Pseudomonadota; class Gammaproteobacteria; order Aeromonadales; family Aeromonadaceae; genus Aeromonas; species Aeromonas sp. 97A. The sequence goes on from NZ_JBQBFF010000001.1 coordinate 4,641,446, forward strand.
GGCAGCTACAGCTTCACGCCGGTGAAAGACTTCGCCGGAGCCCTGCCGGTGGTGGGTTACACCACCAACACCGGCGCGAGCTCGACACTGACGCTGACCATGACGCCGGTGGACGACGCGACGGTCGTGGCGCCGGACAGCAACACGGTGACCGAAGACACCCCGCTGGTGGTGGGCAAGGCTGGTGGTCTGCTGGCGAACGACAGTGACGTGGACAACACGCTGACGGTGAGCAAGATCACCGTGAACGGTACCGACTACACCGTGGGTGCCAACGGTGCGAGCGTGGAGCTGGCGGGCAAGGGCACCCTGGTGGTGAACAGTGATGGCAGCTACAGCTTCACGCCGGTGAAAGACTTCGCCGGAGCCCTGCCGGTGGTGGGTTACACCACCAACACCGGCGCGAGCTCGACACTGACGCTGACCATGACGCCGGTGGACGACGCGACGGTTGTGGCGCCGGACAGCAACACGGTGACCGAAGACACCCCGCTGGTGGTGGGCAAGGCTGGTGGTCTGCTGGCGAACGACAGTGACGTGGACAACACGCTGACGGTGAGCAAGATCACCGTGAACGGTACCGACTACACCGTGGGTGCCAACGGTGCGAGCGTGGAGCTGGCGGGCAAGGGCACCCTGGTGGTGAACAGTGATGGCAGCTACAGCTTCACGCCGGTGAAAGACTTCGCCGGAGCCCTGCCGGTGGTGGGTTACACCACCAACACCGGCGCGAGCTCGACACTGACGCTGACCATGACGCCGGTGGACGACGCGACGGTCGTGGCGCCGGACAGCAACACGGTGACCGAAGACACCCCGCTGGTGGTGGGCAAGGCTGGTGGTCTGCTGGCGAACGACAGTGACGTGGACAACACGCTGACGGTGAGCAAGATCACCGTGAACGGTACCGACTACACCGTGGGTGCCAACGGTGCGAGCGTGGAGCTGGCGGGCAAGGGCACCCTGGTGGTGAACAGTGATGGCAGCTACAGCTTCACGCCGGTGAAAGACTTCGCCGGAGCCCTGCCGGTGGTGGGTTACACCACCAACACCGGCGCGAGCTCGACACTGACGCTGACCATGACGCCGGTGGACGACGCGACGGTCGTGGCGCCGGACAGCAACACGGTGACCGAAGACACCCCGCTGGTGGTGGGCAAGGCTGGTGGTCTGCTGGCGAACGACAGTGACGTGGACAACACGCTGACGGTGAGCAAGATCACCGTGAACGGTACCGACTACACCGTGGGTGCCAACGGTGCGAGCGTGGAGCTGGCGGGCAAGGGCACCCTGGTGGTGAACAGTGATGGCAGCTACAGCTTCACGCCGGTGAAAGACTTCGCCGGAGCCCTGCCGGTGGTGGGTTACACCACCAACACCGGCGCGAGCTCGACACTGACGCTGACCATGACGCCGGTGGACGACGCGACGGTTGTGGCGCCGGACAGCAACACGGTGACCGAAGACACCCCGCTGGTGGTGGGCAAGGCTGGTGGTCTGCTGGCGAACGACAGTGACGTGGACAACACGCTGACGGTGAGCAAGATCACCGTGAACGGTACCGACTACACCGTGGGTGCCAACGGTGCGAGCGTGGAGCTGGCGGGCAAGGGCACCCTGGTGGTGAACAGTGATGGCAGCTACAGCTTCACGCCGGTGAAAGACTTCGCCGGAGCCCTGCCGGTGGTGGGTTACACCACCAACACCGGCGCGAGCTCGACACTGACGCTGACCATGACGCCGGTGGACGACGCGACGGTCGTGGCGCCGGACAGCAACACGGTGACCGAAGACACCCCGCTGGTGGTGGGCAAGGCTGGTGGTCTGCTGGCGAACGACAGTGACGTGGACAACACGCTGACGGTGAGCAAGATCACCGTGAACGGTACCGACTACACCGTGGGTGCCAACGGTGCGAGCGTGGAGCTGGCGGGCAAGGGCACCCTGGTGGTGAACAGTGATGGCAGCTACAGCTTCACGCCGGTGAAAGACTTCGCCGGAGCCCTGCCGGTGGTGGGTTACACCACCAACACCGGCGCGAGCTCGACACTGACGCTGACCATGACGCCGGTGGTTGACGGCGTGACGCTGAAGGTTGAGCTGGTGAGTGGCGGGTTTGTGCCGGGAGCGGTGAAGGTGGAACAGATTGTGTCCGGCCTGAATGGCAAGACGCCTTCTACGTCGCCAACTAACAAAGATGATTATCTGGTTTCCAGTAATGGCGGCTGGGTTCAAGGCGGTGTTGGCCATGACACCATCAAATACGGCAGTGGCGATAGCTTCCTGGCCGATGGCGGGGTGGGGGATGATATTCTGATCGGTGGTGCGAGTGATGTTGATTATCTGATCGGTGGCGATGGGGATGACATATTGATTGGCGGTAAAAATGCTGTTGCGTCGGTCACTCTACATGGCGATGCCGGCAACGATACGCTGATTGCCCAGAGCTTGAAGGCCTCTACATCATATTATGGTGGCGATGGTCTGGATGTGGCCTATATGCCGGGCTCGATGAAGGATCTCAAGCTGATTAAGCCTAGTGGCTCACAGAGCTTTGATTACAGTCTCGTGTATAAAGACCCGATTAGCGGTGCTTTGACTTACCATGATTTTTACAGCGTTGAGACCCTTTATCTGCAAGATGGCAAGTATGAGTTCAAGGATGGCAACCTGACTAAGGTGGCAGATCTGGCGACCTTGAAGGTTGATGTCGATTTGATCGATACCGATGGCAGCGAACATTTTACCGAGTTGACTATCAAGGGGTTGCCACAGGGTACTGTGCTTTCGGGTGGCACACTGCAAGCCGATGGTAGTTGGAAAGTACCGGCCAGCATGCTGGATAGAGACGGGAAATTGTCGCTGCAGGTGGAGTTGCCTGTCGGTAGCCAGAATATCAAGGTGACCGTGGTGGCAGGCTCGCAAGAGTATGACATGAATGGTCAGCCGATAGTCGGTGAAGTGAAATATACCGAAGCGGATACCGGCTTTATGGTCAAGCCCACTAACCCGAATGGGGACAATGGTACGTCAGACAAACCTGTCGAGGGTGGGCGTGGTGATGATGTATTGCTGGGAGATATAGGTGGTATCAAGACCTCTGTTGAACCGGGTAAAAACTACAATATCGCGCTGATCGTTGATACGTCGGGTAGCATGCAATGGGGATTGGATGGCAGCCAATACCCTGCTACGGGTAAAGACAGAATGACGTTGACGATTAACGCCCTGAAAGCGTTGGCCAATCAGCTGGCGGACCATGATGGTGTCGTTAACGTGACGCTCATAGGCTTTCATGAGTGGGCAAGTTCACTCTTGACGATTAGCGATCTGTCCAAGAGTAATGTGCAGTCATTTATCGACAAGGTCAGCTCGTTGTCTGCTGGCGGTGCGACCAACTATGAGGATGCCTTTATCAAGGCTACCCAGTGGTTTAACAGCAAGCCTGGCAGCAGTTCCGGATTGACCTTTGAGAATGTCACTTACTTCCTGACCGATGGTGATCCAACAGCTTATAATGGGAACAGTAATGCATCTGAATCTGATGCGATGCAAAAGGCTATCGATGCATTTGGACATTTGTCCGGGCAAAGCGAGGTCAAGGCGATCGGCATCGGTAATGGCGTGAAGAAGGAAAATCTGGAGTATTTTGACAATACGCAGGTGACTGGCTCAGGCACTAAATATGAGAATGCTCTGTTACTGAATGATTTTTCCAGCAATACGGGGCCATGGAGCGCGAGTAGTTGGAGCCTAGCCGGCGATATCTTTGGGAGTGTCACAAGGGTCGGTAGTCGGTTGGAATTGACGGACAATGCGAAAAACGATGCGTCGGTATTTGCTAGCGAAAAAATGACGTTGGCGGCTGGTAGCGGTCTGCGCTTCGACCTGAGCAAAGGTAGTGATGTCGGCTCCGCAGACAGTTTCTCGGTGCAGCTGCAACGCTGGAACGGTACTGCCTGGGTAAACATCGGTGCTGCGGTGACCTCAGTGGGGACAATCAACAGCGGTGCGCTGGCTGCGGGCGATTACCGTTATGTCTTTACCATAAACGAGTGGGGAAGCTCAGGAACGGCTACCCTGAAGATCGATAACTTGAATAAGGTGATAGGTGGGCGTCCGCCAGTTGGTCAGCCCGACATCATCAATACGGCAGATCAGCTCAAGGCCGTTCTGGTCGGCAGTTCGACCACCAACACTCCTGCCGAAGTGGGGGCCGATGTCCTGCACGGTGGCGCGGGTAACGATATCCTGTTCGGGGATGCCATCAATACTGATCACCTGCCGTGGGGCACGGCTGGCAACCCAGCTAAGCCGGCAGATTGGGTTGATGGCAAGGGACTGGATGGTCTGACCCAGTTCCTGACCTTGAAAAACGGTTATGCACCCAGCTCTCTTGAGCTTTACGAGTACATCAAGGGGAATGCTAACTCATTTGATGTGGCGGGCGATACCCGAGGGGGCAACGACAAGCTGCACGGCGGTCTGGGGGACGATATCCTGTTTGGCCAGGGTGGTGACGATGAGCTCTACGGTGACGATGGCAAGGATATCCTTTATGGCGGCACCGGCAGCGACAAGCTGGATGGTGGTGCCGGGAACGATATTCTGAGCGGTGGTCTAGGCAACGACATACTGACCGGTGGCGATGGAGCGGATATCTTCGTGTGGAACAAGGGGGATACCGAATCAGGTAAGTTGACGGTTGATACTGTCACGGACTTCAAACCGAGCCTGAGTGATCCGACACAGCGCGACAAGCTGGATCTGAGTGATCTGCTGGATCATGATGGGTCTAAAACGGAGTCATTGTTGAAAAATCTGTTGTCTGTGTCCGCAGATAGCCAAGGTGTGCATCTCAAGGTTAGCGATTCGGTTGGCGGCTCTGTTACCCAGGAGATTGTGTTGTCTGGTCACACTTTTGGTTCTCTGACCGGTAATAGTAGTGCAACGGCTAGCCAGGTGATCGATTACATGTTGACCAACAACATGCTCGATATTGACAAGCAGTAAGCACTAACAACTACGCAATAAAAAAGCGGCAGAGCAATCTGCCGCTTTTTTTATCTTTGCAGGGAAGCGAAATCAGTTGCCGAGGGTGGCGAACAGGCTCTGCTCCAGGGTACCGCGGGAGACACAGACCGGCTTGATGGACGGGGCCGGTACGCGCTCGCCTGAGGATTCAACGAAGAACAGCTCGGTGTTGCCCTTGACGTTGACCGTGGCCACGCTGCTGTTGCCGCTCTGGGTGATGATCAGGTTGATCTGCAGGTTCGGGTTGCCCAGTGCAACTTTGGAACCCATAGTTCCGCAGTCCAGCCACTCCAGCCCGTCGGCTGACTGGTTGACGTTGGCGGTCATCAGGCCGGAGCCACGCTGGCTGTTTTCGATGGTGAGGCCGTGATCGGTGAACCACTTCTCGGCGCGAGCCCACACCAGATCCACCGGGATCGCCATTTCCTGAGTATTGTTGGTTGCCTTGGCAATTGGCGGGTTGTAGCGATACTCCTCACCGCCGTTATTGTCACCAGCACAACCAACCAGCAGCAGCGCCAATGCGCTCCCCATAAGCTTTTTCATCTTGTTTCTCTCGTCCATATCACCAGGCCATTGGCCAACCGGCACCTATTATCGCCGGAGCGACAATCTCTGTCAGCAACCATCCAGCGTTCGATGTTATGGGGAGGTGATCGGGGTGCTTTACAAAATTGGTTTGCTATCATAGATTTGCTCGAAATTCCTCCATAAGCACCCCTGTGACCAACATGCTCACCCCGGATCTGCTGCAGCAGATCATCGACCAATTGCCAATGAGTATCTTCTGTCGAGATAGTCATGGGCGTTACCTGTTCGCCAATCGTGAGTTCGCCCGTGAAGCCAAGCTGGAGTCGCCTGCCGAGGTAGTCGGCAAGACAGATGCAGATATGCCATGGGGCGATCTCTTTCGCAGTGAGGATGAGCAGCTGCTTGCCGGAGGCGTGCCGATGCTGTATCAGCAGCTCCATTGCAACCGGGGCGGGAATACCTGCTGGATGGAGGTGCACAAGGTGCCTCTTTACACCCCGCAGGGGGAAGCTTGCGCAGTGTTCGGCGTGGTTAACGAGATTGCCCAGCGCAAGAGCCTGGAACAGACGGTCAAAAAGCAGCAGTTGTTGCAGCGTTTTCTGCTCGATGCCATTCCTGACCTGATCCGTTTCGATGATCACAACGGGGTATTGCTGGAGTGCAATCAGGCGTTTCTCGACTTTATCGGCCAAGGGGCGGATGAGGTGCTGGGTCAGCAGCTACCGTTCCGGCTGGCAGCGCCGCAGGGGATGGGCCACGGCGAGTGCTGTCTGCTGGATGCCAGCGGGCAGGGGCGACACATGGAGATCACCCGGGTCGATGTGCCCGATGGTGACGGCCACTCCCTCGGGATCCTGACGCTGGGGCGTGACATCACCGGCCTACGCACCACTCAGGCGCAGTTGCAGCAGGAGCAGCACTACGACAGTCTGACCGGGCTGCTCAAACTCTCCCGGTTCTTGCAGACCAGCCGCCATCTTGGGGGACGCAGTGCCACATTGGTGCTGGTCGATCTGCACCATTTTCGTGAGATCAACGATCGCTTCGGGATCCGGATTGCCGACCGCTTGCTGAGCCAGGTGGCCAAGCGGTTGCAGCAGTTGGTACCGCCGCGTTCCCTGCTCTGTCGGGTCGCTGCCGATGACTTCAGCTTGCTGCTGCCGGACTTCAACGAGCCATTGCAGGGGTGGAGCCAGCATCTGCAGCAGCAGTTGATGGAGCACTATCAGGTGGAAGATCACCGCATCCAGATCCCGGTGTTTCTCGGGCTGGCCCAAGGGAGGGCAAGCGATGCCGAGCGGTTGCTCAGTCATGCCGAGGCTGCGCTGGCGCAGGGCAAACGGCAGCAGCAGTACTGCACCCTGTTTGATCCCGAGCTGCATGCCCGGCTCAAGCGGCGTCAGCTGATCGCTGCCCAGTTGCCGCTCGCCATCAAGTCTGCCCAGCTGGTAGCCGTCTATCAGCCGATCATCTGTACCCGCACTCACCGGCTGCATGGCGCCGAACTGCTCTGTCGCTGGCCCCATCCCGAGCTTGGGATGATCTCCCCCGACGAATTCATTCCGTTGGCGGAAGAGATGGGGATCATCGGTCAGCTTGGTCAGTTAATGCTGGAGCAGGGGTGTGCCCAGCTGGCGCAGTGGCAAACTGCGCAGCCGGATATGGTGCTATCCATCAACCTCTCGCCGCTGCAGTTCCGTGATCCGGCGCTCTGTGAGCGGGTCTCTGCCTGCATCGCTCGCCATGGTCTCAAGGCCAGTCAACTGGAGCTGGAGATCACCGAAGGGGTACTGATGGAGAATGCAGACGAGATTGAGACCAACCTCGACAACCTGATCGCCGCCGGTTTTCAGTTGGCCATCGACGACTTTGGTACCGGTTACTGTTCACTGGCCTATCTGCCGCGTTTGCAGGTGGCGACCCTCAAGCTGGATCGCAGCTTCACTCAGGGGCTCGCCAGCAATAGCGCGACCACCGCTATCGTGCGTTCGGTCATCGGGTTGGGCCATGAGCTGGGGATCCGGATCACGGCCGAAGGGGTAGAGACACCCGAGCAGCAGTTGTGGCTGACCGAGGCGGGGTGTGATCGGCTACAGGGCTATCTGTTCAGTCGCCCCCTGCCGCCGGCGGAGTTTGCTGCCAGCTATCTGGTGTGAGAGATCGTCAGAAACAACAAGGCCACCGCAAGGTGGCCTTGTTGTTTTACGATGGAGGCAGGATCAATCCTGGAAGTAGGTGCCCCAGCCATCGTAATCCACCCCATATTTTTCCAGGATGGGCAGCATCTTGGCGATATCGGCGACGATCGCTTCGACATTCAGCTTGCACTCGATGGTGGCATCGAAGCAGAAGATGGTGGCGCCGTCATCCAGCTCCATCTCTTCGGCATCGGTCACTTCAAAACCAGCCTTGAACAGGTCAACCGCTGCTTTTTCCAGACGGTCGAAATCCTGGCAGGCGAAATGGTGCTCAATGTCGTAATCCGCATCGGGATTGCTGCCATCGGCCAGCAGTTCGTTGACGATCTCGGTGGTCTCATCACGCCACTCTTGCATATTCAGACTCATGTTGCCTCCAGGCGGTATCATTGCGGCAAAGCATACTCGCAGAGTGGATTAGGCTCAATGCGGCTGACCCACTGAGCCTCGAATTTCCATCATATTGGCGCAGCCTGCAGGGTGTTCAGAAGCCAGCAAGTGCGTGAAACTGGGCTGGGGTGGATAATAAATGGCCGCTTCGTTCGGTTGTTGAGCGAACGCGCTTTTTATCGTGCCATCATGGTTGACACTCTGCGCTGGAAAGGGTTTAATGCGCGCCGTTGCCCAGATAGCTCAGTCGGTAGAGCAGGGGATTGAAAATCCCCGTGTCGGCGGTTCGATTCCGTCTCTGGGCACCATAATTCCTCCTTAGTTCAGTCGGTAGAACGGCGGACTGTTAATCCGTATGTCACTGGTTCAAGTCCAGTAGGAGGAGCCAAATTCGAAAAGCCCGCTCAATCGAGCGGGCTTTTTCATTTCTAGTTGCTGTTGCATGCTGCCAAAAAGAGCGTCGCGCCACAGGTGGCACTGAACAGCAGCATTCCGGTCTGCAGCATGCTGCCAGGGCATGGCTTCTTCTCTCTTTTTCTGGCCCTGATCCACTTCGGTTTCATCACATTCCCTTATCCATTTTGTCGGCCTGAATGGCTGCACTCCTGTGCAGGCGAGCCATCTTTGTTGAATGGCGCCATGGCGTCAATCTCCCCTGCAAAACAATTAATTCAGCACCGTTGAAGAGCGGCTTGTCGGGTGATGATTCGACCTTTAAGCCATTGTTAACATTTTGGAAAACCGGAGTGACCCCAGGGCAGGGCGAGGCTATGATGGGGTCAATGATGTTCCCATCCTGACGGAGAGATCCCAGATGAACAGCCCCTTGAGCTATGTACTGGACGGCATTCATTGCGAGCCGCACTTTTTTACCGTTCCCCTCGATCATGATGAGCCGGATGGTGACAGCATTACCCTGTTTGCCCGCACCCTCTGCCGTAAAGACAAGCTCGATGAGAAGTTGCCCTGGCTGCTGTTTCTGCAAGGGGGGCCGGGATTCGGGGCTCCGCGCCCGACGGCCAACAGTGGCTGGCTCAAGCGGGCGTTGCAGGAGTTCCGAGTGCTGCTGCTGGATCAGCGTGGCACCGGGATGTCGAGCCCCATTCACGGGCAGATTCTGGCCAAAATGACACCGGCCGAGCAGGCGGAGTATCTCGGCCATTTTCGCGCCGACAGCATAGTGCAAGATGCCGAGTTCATCCGGCAGGAGCTCAGCCCCAAGCATCGCTGGAGCCTGCTGGGGCAAAGCTTTGGTGGTTTTTGCTGCCTGACCTATCTCTCGCTTTTCCCCGACAGTCTGCGGGAGGTCTATATCACCGGCGGTATCGCACCGATCGGCCGCAGTGCCGAGGAGGTCTATCGCGCCACCTACCAGAGGGTGGCTGACAAGAACCGAGCCTTCTTCGCCCGCTTCCCCCACGCTCAGGGGATTGCCAACCGGCTGGCCAACCATCTGCACCAGCATGATGTGCGACTGCCCAACGGCCAGCGCCTGACGGTGGAGCAGTTCCAGCAGCAAGGGCTGGATCTTGGTGCCACGGGTGCCTTTGAGGAGCTTTATTACCTGCTGGAAGAGGCCTTTATCGGCGACAAGCTGAGCCCGGCCTTTCTCTATCAGGTGCAGAGCATGCAGCCATTCAATACCAACCCGTTGTTTGCCATCCTGCACGAGGCTATCTACGCCGAAGGGGAGGCGACTCGCTGGGCGGCAGATCGGGTCAGAGGGGAGTTTCCTGCGGTGAACTGGGCGCCCGGCAAGGATTTCGCCTTCACCGGCGAGATGGTTTACCCCTGGATGTTCGAGCAGTTCCGCGAGTTGCAGCCCCTGAAAGAGGCGGCTCATCTGCTGGCCAACAAGGCGGACTGGGGGCCGCTCTATGATCCGGCCCAGCTGGCCCGCAACCAGGTGCCGGTGGCTTGCGCTGTCTATGCCGAGGATATGTATGTGGAGTTTGACTACAGTCGCGAAACTCTGCGTGGTCTTGGCAGCAGTCGCGTCTGGATCACGAATGAGTATGAGCACAACGGTTTGCGTGCCGATGGTGAGGCGATTCTTGATCGTCTGATCGCGTTGAATCGCGACCGTTAATTGCCGTTATCGGCAACTATCGCGGGAGCCCGGACTCCCGCGATGGTTGTGATGGATAGTTGTTATGAAAGCGTGACTCCCTGAACCTTGACCCGTATCCGCCAGACGATGAGTGGATAGCCGGCTGATTAATTTCCCCCTCTTTCACTGTCTCTGTCGATCCCTCACCATATACTTGCCAAACGACTCTGTATTGAGCAGGTCAAACCGATTGACCAACCCGTGCTCGTTACCATTAGAAAGTCGCTCCGATGCTCTGTATCCCGCGTATCTGATATGCCATCTCTGCATGCCCCGCTATCCGGGGGAGGGGATGGTCGTGCTTTTCAATCAAGATAAGGATGTATGATGAGAAAGTCTCTGTTGGCCTGCTCCCTGTTGCTGTGCCCTGTCGTGTTTGCTGCCACCCCCCATTGGGAATATAGCGGTGAGGCGGGGCCTGCCCACTGGGCCAAGTTGACCCCTGAGTTTAGCCAGTGTGCGGGCAGCAATCAGTCGCCGGTTGACCTGAGCGGATTGGTCGAGGCCAAACTGGCCCCGCTGGTACTCCACTATCAGGCGGGTGGCAACACAGTGGTCAACAACGGTCACACCGTGCAGGTCGGTTATGCCCCGGGCAGCACCTTGCAACTCGATGGCACCAGGTTTGAACTCAAGCAGTTCCACTTCCACGCCCCGAGTGAGAACCTCATCGAGGGCAAATCCTATCCGCTGGAAGGGCATCTGGTGCATGTCAGTGACAAGGGAGAGATCGCCGTGGTGGCGGTGATGTTCGAGGCTGGCAAGGCCAATCCGGCGTTGGCGGCTGCCTGGGGTGAACTACCGGCCAAGGTGGGGGAGATCCAGGCCCTCAAGGCGCCGCTCTCTGCTGAGCAACTGCTGCCCGAGAATCGTGACTACTATCGCTTCAGCGGTTCCCTTACTACGCCTCCCTGCTCGGAAGGAGTGCGCTGGCTGGTGATGAAGCAGCCGGTTGAGGTCAGTCAGGCCCAGATCGACGCCTTCAAGGCGGTGATGCACCACCCCAACAACCGGCCGGTGCAGCCCCTCAATGGGCGCGTGGTACTGCAATAACACAGTGTTGCAATAGCGCTGCAGATAGCAAAAACAACAAGAGGGCCGCAAGGCCCTCTTTTACATGGCGAGGTATCGGCGAGCGATCAGAGGCTGGCGGCGATGCGGGCGCCAAGTGCCGCGTTGTTCAGTACCAGCTGGATGTTGGCCGCTAGCGAGTTGCCGCCGGTCAGCTCGCAGACGCGGGCCAGCAGGAAGGGGGTTGACGCCTTGCCCTTGATCCCCTGCTCGTCCGCTTCATGGAGCGCTTGGGCAATGGCTGCGTCGATATCGGCTTTTGGCATGGAGTGTGCGCTCGGGATGGGGTTGGCCACCACGGCGCCGCCCGCTAGTCCCAGCTCCCACTTGAGGCGTAGCGCCTCGGCAATGGCTGCCGGGGTATCGAGGCGATAATCGACCTTGAAGCCGCTCTCGCGGGTGTAGAAGGCGGGCAGCTCCTCGGTTTGATAGCCGATCACCGGTACGCCCTGGGTCTCCAGATACTCCAGCGTCAGGCCGATATCGAGGATCGACTTGGCACCGGCACAGACTACGGCTACCGGCGTTTGTGCCAGCTCCTGCAGATCGGCCGAGATATCGAAGGTCTCCTGCGCGCCGCGATGTACCCCGCCGATACCGCCGGTGGCAAAGACCCGGATCCCCGCCATGGCGGCGATGATCATGGTCGAGGCGACCGTGGTGGCCCCCATCCCCTTGCGCGCCAGTACGAACGGAATGTCGCGGCGGCTGCACTTGGTCACGCTGTGGCCTGCCCGGCCGAGCGCTTCCAGTGCACCCGCATCGAGACCCACTTTGAGGCGGCCGTCGAGGATGGCGATGGTCGCTGGAATGGCGCCGTTATCGCGCACCGCCTGCTCCACCTGACGGGCCGTCTCCACGTTCTGCGGATAGGGCATGCCGTGGGAGATGATGGTGGATTCGAGGGCAACCACCGGTTTGCCAGCGGCCAGTGCGGCAGCCACTTCCGGTTGGATATCGAGGTAAGCGTTCAGCATGAGTACTCCTCCAGTATGCGGTCAACGGCGGTCTTGCTCAGACCGGAAAAAACGGTATCGGAACAATTGACGGTGAGGGCGGCGCAGCCCAGGGCAAAGCGGGTGGTCTGGGCAATGTCGAGCTCTTGCAGCCAGGCGTGGGCGAGGCCAGCCATAAAGGCATCCCCGCCGCCGGTCACGTTGAGCACCGGACTGCCCAGCACCGGCAGGTGGCCCTGCTGCTCGCCATCGCTGTAGAAGATCCCCTGTTCACCCAGACTGAGGAACAGTCGCTTGACCCCGGCGCGGTGGAACCAGGCGGCCACCATGGGCCAGGTTTCGGGCCCGGCGATGGTCATGCCGCACAGTTGCTCGGCTTCGCTGCGATTGGGTTTGAGGGTGTGGATCTTGCCGAGCCAGGGGCGGATCTTCTCCACCTTGGCCACCGAAACGGTATCGACAAAGATGGCGTGCTCACCTTGTCGTTCAAACAACCAGTCGAGGGTATGGATGGCCAGATTGGTGTCGAGCACCCAAAGCCGGGCACCACCGAGAAAGCCTGCGAGGGGGGTCAGGCGGGCTGGGGTGAGCTGCTCTATGATGGCCATGTCGTTGATGGCGCAGCTCATTTCGCCGCTACCATCATGCAGGCTGAGATAACAGGAGGTGGCGTGACCATCGAGCACCAGAGTCTGGCGCACATCGACGCCAGCCCGCTGGCTCACTTCCAATAGATGGTGGCCATACTGGTCGTTGCCGACCGCTGTCAGCAGCCGGGTATCGCTGCCGAGCCGCGCCAGATTCTCGGCGATATTGCGGCCAACACCACCGGCCGAGGTGCGCACCTTGCCCAGGTTGGAGTCGCCGAGCAGCAGGTTGTCATGGCTGGTGCCGCAAATATCCATATTGGCACCGCCGATCACCACTACGTAGGGGCCTTCTCGCAGTACATAACCTCTGCCTTGCACATATCCCTGCCGGATCAGGCTGGAGATGTGGCTGGCCAGCGCGGAGCGGCTGATGCCAAGGCGATCGGCCAGCTCCTGCTGGGCAATCATGGGATCCTGACGCAGCAGGGCGAGGATCTCTTGTTCACGCTCAGTCATAGACAAACATCCATTTGCAAACGTTTGTCCATTATTGCTGGGAAACGTTTGCTGGCTATCAGCTTGTACAAAATTTGTCGGCTTGCGCACAAAAAATCGACATTCAAAGCTGGGTTGGCAAGCGGTTTAGCCGGGGAGGGGACTTTTAACGGGTCGGTGGCCCTGCAACGGCTTATAATGGCCGCCGCAAGATGAGGAGAGATGATGGAAAAGAGTGCATTCTGCTGCGTGGGGCTGGTCAATCCCAAGTCTCCGGAAAATGTCGGCTCAGTGATGCGGGCTGCGGGTTGTTACGGGGTGGATGAGGTTTACTACACCGGCAACCGCTTCGAGCTGGCGCGCCGCTTTGCCACTGATACCAAGCAGATGGTGGAGAAGATCCCGCTGCTCGGGGTGGATGATCTGATGGCGTTTATCCCGCAGGGATGCGTGCCCGTGGTGGTTGATCTGATCGATGGCGCTACGCCGCTCCCCGACTATGTCCACCCGAAACGCGCTTTTTATATCTTCGGGCCGGAGGATGGCACCCTCGATCCCGCCCTCTATGGCGCGGTGAAAGATGTGGTCTATGTGCCGACTCAGGGCTGCATGAATCTGGCCGCCTCGGTCAATGTGATCCTCTATGACCGTTTGGCGAAGGGTTTCCGGCAACCCTGAGTTGTGGTGTGGCAACGGTGACTCAAACCACAATGGAGACGGTGTTGCTTATGGGCAGGTTGCTGGCGGTAGCCGCTGTTGACGGGGCTGCAGCATCCTTCTCTTTCCCTATGGAGGGATCAGTTTTCGCCGGCCTTGACCGCCTGCTCCTCGAGAAAGTCGCGGTAGTAGTCATAGAGGTGATAACGGCGATATATCTCGGCCAGTGTGCCGCGACGGATCAGATTCACCATCTCCTGATCCCACAGCTGCAGTAGCCGGTCGCCCTGCTCGGTATCGGCAAAAATGGGGTAAGTCGGGATCCAGCGCAAAATGGTGCGGTACATATTGGCCGGGGTCTCATCGGCGGAATGGAGCACGCCAGCGGTCAGGTAATAGCGATAGCGCCCCTTGCCAATCAGCTGCAGGGCCATCTCATGGTTGTCGATCTCATGCCATCGCATGGTGACCGGAAGATATTTATCCAGCACCCATCCTCGCCGCCAGAGGACGGTCTCTCCCTCCAGGCTGCGCTCTCCCCGCCATTGTGGCTGCCACTGTTTGAGCATGAAGACGGTCACATCATCTGCGGAGGCTGGCTGATTGGGCTGCCTAACCCCCTTGATCTCGTCCCGATAGACACTCATGGCCATATCCCCCTCTTGCCTGGCTACCATGGCGACGGCGCGTTTGTAGGGCACGATATGGGGCACGATCTGGTAGCCATGGGGTTGGTAGATGGTTCGCACCAGATCGAGATAGATACCGCGGCCATCCGGTTGGCAGAAACCGGGCCAGCCATCGCAATAGACGTGGATATCGGTTGTGCGAGCGTGGGTGATCGCACACAGAGAGCAAAGCAGCAAACAACCGATGCGCAGCATGGTCAGCATTATCCTCGCAGGGGTGAGGAGAGCATTTATCACCTGATTTATACCATGCATTGATCGCGGCGGGCGGAGAAAACATCCCGCATCTCCATTTTGCGACAGGGTCGAGGGTTATTTGCGGTCGGATCGTTATGATCGAGTAAAGATTCAATAGCACCCCAATCAGTAGAGGAGACTGCATTATGCCATCGATCAAGACTCTGCTCTGTCCAGTCGATTTTTCCCAAATGTCTCGCGCGGTACTCGACTATGCCGTTTTCATGGCACAGAGCCATCAGGCCCAGCTCAAGCTGATCCACGTGGTTGATCAACTGCACGGTTTTGACAGTTACAAGATCCTTCATATGACGGCCATCGAGATCACTCACGAGATGGAGCGTCAGGCCAGAACCCAGCTCAAAGAGCTGGTTGCCACCCTGCCGATCCCGGCCACCTTTGATATTCGCTTTGGCCGCGCCGCCGATGAAATTGTCATTCAGGCCAAGGAGGATGAGGTTGAGCTGATCGTGATGGGCAGCCACGGTCGCTCCGGTATCAGCCATCTGCTGGTAGGCAGTGTCGCCGAGTCTGTGGTGCGTCATGCACCCTGTCCGGTACTGGTGGTGCGCCAATAACGCGCCACGTTTAGTGTGAAAAGCGTAACAAACAAGGCCAGCGATTGCTGGCCTTGCGTTTTCTGGTGTTGTGCCCGTTAGCCGTTAGCCGTGAGCGTAGATGACACTCCCCCCCTTGATGGTATCTATGATGGCCCTGGCCTGCTCTTTGGGCAGGGCGGGGCAACCCCAGCTGCGGCCCAGCTTGTCATATTTGCGCAGATGGGTCGGGCTGGCATAGGCGGCGCCATGTACTACGATGGCACGCTTGCGGGCATTGCTGTTCTTGCCGGGGCTGAGTCCGTCCAGCCGCAGGGAGTAGCCATGCTTGCCCAGATAGGTTTCTGCGGTGCGATAGACGCCAAGGGAACTTTGGCGGGAGTTGAGCTGGTTGGAAAAGTGTTTTGCTGCCAGTTCACCTGAGTTGCGGCCATGACTGACCCAGGTGTGATAGAGCAGCTTGTGGCGTTTCATATCGATGACAAACAGCCTGCGCTGGGTAGATGGCTTGCTGTAATCGATGATGGTGAGAATGGGTTTTCGTTTGTGGCGCACAGTTTGATAACTGTTGAGTGCCTGACGAAAGGTCTGTTTATCCAGCTTGCCGGCCAGACCCAGTTGACGATAGAGGCTCTGATCCCAGCTGGCATCTGCCGTGCTGCTCCAGATGAGCGATATCAACAGCAGTGGCAACAACAGCCATCCGCGTTGCCAGTCTATGTTCCCGCGCGCTTGTCTCATCCGTGAATATCTCCTTGTCACTCCCTGTCAACGACGCGGATATTGCCATCAATCCGCTCGATAGTTATATGCAAGGTGCTGAAAAGGCGCAATAAAAAACCGGCCGCAGAGCGGCCGGAAGTAATTCAAACAGTAGACATTGGTATCACAGGGTATAACTGACTTCCAATTACTTAGAAGTTGTACTGCAGGGCAACCGCGACTACGTCATCGGTGTTCTTGCCCAGAGAGTTGGTGGACTTGCCATCTACGGAGTCCAGCAGGTTCAGCTTGTAATCAACGTAGGCGTTGAAGTTCTCGGTGAAGTTGTACCAGGCACCGATAGATACGTACTCGGTGTAGGTATCATCGATACCGCGAGCAGAGTCTTTCACGTCAGTGCGCAGGTAGGCCAGAGAAGGCTTGAACTTGCCGATGGTGTACTGGGCAACGGCTTCGTAGCCATCCATCTTCTCGGCGTAGCCGTTGTTGACGAACAGGTGGTCTTCACCGTGGGAGTAGGTTGCAGCCAGGTAGAGGTCGCCAGTTGCATATTTGGCGCCGAAGCCCATCAGCTTGGCATCCTTGTCGCCACCGAAGGCGGCGTAGCGAGCTTGCTCGTCAGTCTTGCCAGCCTGGTTATAGGCAGCACCCAGGCTCAGGCCCATATCGAAATCGTAGTTGGCAGATACTGCGAAGCCTTCAGCAGAACCTTTGCTATTCCAGCTTTCGCCGTTGTAGGTGTTGCCGTTGAAAGATTCAGTGATTGCACTGCGACCGGCGTTTTGCGGATCGTTGTTACCGGTGAACTGGGCACCCAGAGTCAGACCCTGATAGGTGTAGATGTACTGGGCCAGACCGTTGGTACGGCCGGTGCCGAATACTTCAGTATCTTTGCCCAGGCCGTCACCGCCCCACTCAGGCAGGACGTCGGTATAGTTGTTGACGGCCTTGGTGAACAGGCCATCCTGACGACCATAGCTGAAGGCGCCGAAACGGTCGTGCTTGATGCCGGCATACGCATAACGCAGCTCGTCGTTGTCAGAACCGGAAGTCGGCAGGTTGTACTCGGCAAAGCCGAACGCCTTCATCTCGGGAGCAATCTTGGTCTCGCCAGCAACGTGCAGACGGAAGTAGCTCTGGTCACCTTCGGAACCGTTGTCGTCAGTACCGTAGTAAGCACCTTGTGCACGGCCGCCGATTTCCAGCTTGGTATCGTTCTGGTTGTAAACGGTAGCAGCATGGGCGCCGCTCGCCAGCAGCAGGCTGGAGATGGCAATAGTCAGTGCAGACTTCTTCATATGCGTTATTCCTCTGATGTAAACACTTCCGAACTTGTTGTCGGTTCTGTGAAATCGGAAATGGTCCGATAGCCACACGGTAGGCGCTCCAACCTTGACTGGGGCTGAATCCATCGTTGTTTAATTGAGGTGGCGAGGTCGTTATCAAGACTGGATGTGACGGTTTTTGACAAGATAAAAAGAGATGAAATTCAATGAATTATTTTCTAGTGACTTTTTTGACATCAAGGCTGTTCTAAGCAACAAGGTCGATGGCTCAAGTTGTGAGCTATATCACACAGGGGAGAATGGGGCGGGGCGGGAAAAACGGGGCGGGAGCCTTGCAAGGCTCCCCCCCAGTGATCAGATGGGCTTTTGCCACAGGGTCAGCAGCAGATCCTGTTCCAGTTCATTCGGGCCCTGTTGAGCGAAAGCGTGACGCTGCTCACCGGTTGCCCGCCAGCCAAGACGGCTGGTCTCCAGAATAAAGCTGCGCATGGCCTGATCCATGGTGAGGCTGAACTGGCAGCGTTGTTGAGTCACCGGATTGAGGCCGCCGAGGGTTGGCCAGCTGAGGGGGTGTTCCATGCTCACCGGGTTGAGGCTGACCCGCAGTTGCCACTGATGACGGGGGCCAGGCTGCAGATAGAGCAGATAGCCACCGGGCGCCAGCCAGCTGACCAGCTGTTCGGTCTTGACCTTGAGATCGTTGACCAGCAGCACCTGAGCAGAGCCCGGTTGCAACGGCGCGCGAGCGGGATCGGCAATGACAAACTGGCCGTCCGGCTGTGCTTTTTTGGCGGCAAAGATGGTGTTCTTGGCGATATCAACCCCAGCAAACTGCCAGCCGGGCAGGCGCTCTGCCAGCGCGCGGCAGTAGTAGCCTTCACCGCACCCAAGATGGACCAGCTCTTGTGGGGCCAGCGGAGCGAGCAGGCTGGCCATGGCCTCGACCAGCGGCAGTTGGTGGCCGGCTTCCAGGAAATGGTGCTTGGCGCGCATCAGGGCGCGGCTGTCGCTGTCTTTGGGGTTTTTCTTGCCGGGGATGAGATCCAGATAACCTTCCGGTGCCGGATCGAAGTGATGCTTGTTGTCGCAATAGCGCCCCTGGGAGGCTTCATGAAGATGGAGCGGACTGCGGCAGCGGGAACATTGAAGGTGCATAGTAACTCTCTGGGCGAATGCCGGAACAGTGAAGGGCGTTCGGGATTATAGGGGAGAGGATCAAAAAAGGCTGCCGTAGCAGCCTTTTTTATCCCAAGGCCTCAGTCAGGCCTGCGGACGGGTCATCAGCGAGTGCCAAATACCACAATGGTCTTGCCGTGAGCAGAGATGAGCTCCTGCTCTTCCAGCATCTTCAGGATGCGGCCCACGGTTTCACGAGAGCAGCCGACGATCTGGCCGATTTCCTGACGGGTGATCTTGATCTGCATGCCATCCGGGTGGGTCATGGCATCCGGCTGTTTGGCCAGGTTGAGCAGGGTCTGGGCGATCCGGCCGGTCACATCCAGGAAGGCGAGGTTACCCACTTTCTGGCTGGTGTGTTGCAGGCGCTTGGCCATCTGGCCAGAGAGACGCATCAGAATGTCCGGGTTGACCTGGATCAGCTGGCGGAACTTCTTGTAGGAGATCTCTGCCACTTCGCAAGAGCCTTTCGCGCGAACCCAGGCGGAGCGCTCGGGGTTCTCGTTCTCCTCGAACATCCCCATCTCGCCCAGGAAATCGCCCTGGTTCAGATAGGAGAGGATCATCTCTTTGCCCTCATCGTCCTTGATCAAGACGGCCACAGTGCCCTTGACGATGTAGTAGAGGGTCTCCGCTTTTTCACCCGCATGGATCAGGGTGCTCTTGGCGGGATACTTATGAATGTGGCAGTGCGACAAGAACCATTCCAGGGTGGGATCGCTTTGCGGTTTGCCAATGACCATGAGAATTCCTCTGTAGTGTCTTTTTATGGACTTGTGCGTCCGGGCAAGCTGCCAATCTTGCCATTCCTTGTATTGGTCGCAGTAGGATAAGAGCCTTTGCCTGTGCTGACAAGGCTTTGCGGGCTTTTGACAGAGCCCTTTGAGTAATGCCTGCTGCGCCGCTTCGGCCATTCTAGGGAAGATAGAGGTCGGAGATGTTGATTTTGATCTATTTCCATCCCAACTCCCCCTGTTCGGCAGAGATAAGCGACTGGGTTATGCTAGGGATCCATCATCATGATTAACAGGAGAGAGTGCGAGATGAAAGCCAAGGTCAGCTGGGTGGAAGGGATGAAGTTTGTGGGTGAGAGTGAATCCGGTCACAAGGTGATCCTGGATGGTGCCAACCCCGGTGAGGGGGCCAGCCCGATGGAGATGATCCTGCTGGCGGTCGGTGGCTGCAGCTCCATTGATGTGGTCTCCATCCTCGAAAAAGCACGCCAGTCGGT
The DNA here is from genome assembly GCF_051919185.1 of Aeromonas sp. 97A. Lineage (NCBI taxonomy): Bacteria > Pseudomonadati > Pseudomonadota > Gammaproteobacteria > Aeromonadales > Aeromonadaceae > Aeromonas > Aeromonas sp. 97A. The sequence continues at coordinate 4,661,377 of NZ_JBQBFF010000001.1, forward strand.
GACCGCATGCCATGTCGATGTCAGTGGCGAACGGGTCGATAGCGTGCCCCGGGTTTTCGAGAAGATTAATCTGCACTTCGTGGTGACGGGCAAGGGATTGGCAGAGAAACAGGTGGCCAGAGCGGTGGATCTGTCGATGGAAAAATACTGTTCTGTTTCCCTGATGTTGGAAAAAGCGGTACAATTACCCATAGTTATCAAATTGTTGAAGCTTGATAACGATAGTTTCGTTGGTACCCTGGCATAAGGCCGTTACGTAAGGCCACTGCACAAGGCCATGACATAAAGCCATTACATAAGGAAAGTGCAATGAAAAAATTGATCGCTCTGCTTCCCCTTTTGGGTCTGGCGGCGTGCAGCAGCCCGCAACCTACCCAGTATCAATACAGCCAATACCAGTGTGGTGAAGAGATGCTGGCCGTTACCTATGATGCCCAGGCTGACATGGTGCAGTTCCCCTATGCCGGGGTTTATCACAAGCTGGCGCGTGTGGAGTCAGAGTCTGGCGCCAAATATTCTGACGGCCTGACCACCTTCTGGAATCAGGAGAAACAAGCTCTCCTCACCCAGAAAGGGGTCACACTGTTGACCTGTACGCTTAAATAAGTGACCACAGATAGCTGAAGGTGTGCGGCTTTGTGCCCGAGTCTGGCCTAGGCCGGATTGGGTCAATAGGTTGAGACCACAAAAAACGGCTTGCCGGGAGGCAAGCCGTTTTTCTATCCATCCGTTATCACTAAACAAGCGCTAGTTGGTGGGGACGCGATGGAGCAGCTCGGCCGCGAGCTGCTGGCTGAGAGCCTGGCGCTGGCTATCTGCAATGCTCACGTCGCTGGTCAGCTGGATGATGCTGCTCCAGACCGCTTTCTGGGTTTTGCGATCGAGCAGCACGATGGCCAGCGACCCTTTGCGCTGGTTGGCCGAGGCATATACCCCGGGTGTCATGCCAAGACGGGCGAAAATCTCGCCGTCACTCATATCCTTGCCGCCCGCGACGCCGATGGCGACCCACAGATCCGCCTCGTCAAGCGGTGCACTCTGCCACCCCTTGCTATTGAGCTCCCGGCTTACCGCCTGCTGCATTGGCTCCAGCCACTCTTCCGCCAACTCACCGGCAAATTGATACTGCTCGGCCAGGGCGTAGCGCGGGGTTGCGCCATAGGTCCAGTTGCCCATCGGACGAACCAGCATGGTGCCGGACTCCAGCGTGGGGGCCGCCGGCCCGCTGCTGCAACCGCCAAGCAGGGCGAGCAGTGCCACAGAGAGATAAGCAAGCCGCATCGTGAACTCCTTTGAATCAGGTTATTTTGCCGGTTTCGATCAATTGCTGGATGAGCGGGCGCAGGATCAGCTCCATCGCAAAGCCCATCTTGCCACCCGGCACCACTATGGTGTTCATCCGCGACATGAATGAGCCGTCGATCATCGACAGCAGGTAGGGGAAATCCACCTGCTTGATACCGCGAAACCGGATCACCAGCATACTCTCGTCCAGACTCGGGATCACCTTGGCGCTGAAGGGGTTGGAGGTATCCACCGTCGGTACTCGCTGGAAGTTGATATGGGTGCGCGAGAACTGCGGGGTGATGAAGTTGATGTAGTCATCCATGGAGCGAACGATGGAGTCGGTCACTGCCTCGCGGGAATGCCCTCGCTCCGAGGTATCGCGGATCAGCTTCTGGATCCACTCCAGGTTGACGATGGGCACTACACCTATCAGAAAATCCACGTGGCGCGCTACATTGTGATCCTCGGTGACCACGCCGCCGTGCAGCCCTTCATAAAACAGCAGATCGGTATTGCTGGGCAGATGCTGCCAGGGGGTAAAGGTGCCGGGCATCTGGTTGAAGGGCACCGCCTCGTCAAAGCTGTGCAGGTAGCGGCGATACTGGCCATTGCCATCCTGCCCATAGCCCTGAAAAAAGCTCTCCAGCAGGCCGAAGTCATTGGCCTCAGGGCCAAAATAGCTGATGTGGCGCCCCTGTTCGCGCGCCTTGCGGATCGCTACATCCATTTCCGGTCGGGTGTAGCGGTGAAAACTGTCACCTTCCACCACAGCCGCGGTATATCCCAGTTGATGGAACATGGAGCGAAAGGCGTTGGTGGAGGTGGAGGTGCCGGCACCGGACGAACCGGTAACGGCAATAATGGGGTGCTTGGCCGACATGGGATTCTCTCTTCCTTGGGAATTCCGTTATAAGGTCCGGATTGCGGTTGGGTCAAGACTGCTCGATGAAGCGGTCTTTCATCACGATATTCACCGATTCGTGCAGCTCGCTATAGACGATGACAGCTTTGCCTTGCTGTAATTGTTCTCTCACTGCATCGACTTTGACGCCAAGCGGGACATCCTGCTCTCCATATTCGGTTCCCTCCTGCAACACAAAGTGTTCGATCAGGTTGGTCAGGGTGTCGCCGTCCAGTTCTTGCCAGGGAATGATCATTTAAAGGTCTCACAGCAAAAGAGGTGATCGTCAGGCTATTGTTGTGTTGAATCCCGCGAATGCAATCACTTTTTACCTTTTCACCGGAGTCTGAGAGATGTTGTCTGAAGCGCAGCGCAGCGCGCCGTTAACCCTGACTGAGCATCTGGACAGCGCACGTCGAGAGGCGATTGCCCGAGGCATGGTGTGGTTCTGGTTGTTGAACTGGCTGGTGGTGTTGTTTCTTTCGATACGCTATGAGGTTTACAGCCAGGTCGGGCTCGCCAGTGATGACAGCTTGCCCTGGCGCTTTCAGAGTGAGTTGGCCCTGGTTATGGTGGTGCTATTGCTGCTACCCGTTGTCAGCCTGTTTTGTGACCATCTGCAGGATCGCCTCTGGTTACGGATGGCTGCACTGGTGACGGTGCTATGGGGCGGACTCTGGACGCTGCACATCTACACGATTGGTCAGGTGGAGCTGCGGGGAGGGGTCAGCTATGCCAACGGGATCATGCGGCTCAACCTGCTGGCTGCGCTCATCGCGTTTTATCCAGATCGCAAGGTTTTTTATGGCTATCTCTTGGGCCCGATGACGGTGGGGGTGGGGTTGGAGCTCTTTTTACGCGTTGATTTTCCCCAGATCTACCTGCTTGGCGTGTTGTTTGGCGTGATTGCGCTGGAGGTCGGCCGCCGTATGCTGTACCGCTGGTTTGAGTTGGCGATCATGCGTGAGCATGAAAATCTGACGCTGCTGCGCAAACTTGATCAGCTCGCCAAGCAAGATCCTCTGACCGGTGTCGCCAATCGGCGGCATTTCAATATCGAGTTGGATCGCGCGTTGGCCCATAGCCAGGAGAGCGGCGCTCCGCTATCGCTCATCCTGATCGATGTGGACTATTTCAAGCGCTTCAACGACCACTACGGCCATCAGGTGGGGGATATGTGTCTCAAAGAGGTGGCACAAGCGCTCAACCGTGCGGTACGCACGCCATCTGATCTGGTTGCCCGCTATGGCGGGGAGGAGTTTGTGCTGCTGCTGCCCAATACCGACCGTCAGGCGGCGGCCAGCGTGGCGCAGCGGCTGCAAGATGGCCTGGCCAGCCTGCAGCTGGAGCATCTGGCGTCTGATGTTGCCCCCTGGGTGACTGTGAGTCAGGGGATTGCCAGCAATGTCTCCGGCGAAGAGGTGAGCCAGTTGCTGGAGCGGGCCGATCAGGCGCTCTATCGGGCCAAGGAGTCGGGACGCAATCAGTTCTGTGTTGCAGAGTGACTCTGTTCGGCAATCCAGCGACTGATCCGTTCATCCAGCCAAAACCGTGGCCGCCAGGGCGTGCCGTGCAGAAAGCCGACATGGCCGCCACGCTGGCTCAACTCATAGCGCACCGTGGGCGAGAGTTGCTCCGGCCGGGGAATGACCGCGTGTGACATAAAGGGATCGTCGGCGGCGTGCAGGATCAGGGTAGGGATGGGGATCTGAGTCAGCAGCGGTAGTCCCGAGCAGCTCTGGTAGTAGTGGATGGCGCTGTGAAAGCCGTGCAGCGGCGCGGTAACCAGCTCGTCAAAATCGCGCAGGGTGGCAATCTGCTCCACTTGTCGAGGTTGCCAGCGTTCACTCGCTTTCTGCTGCTGGCTGATCTTGTTGAGCAGGTTGCGGCGCATGGTGCGCAGCAGATAGTTCTGATAGACCTTCGAGAAGCCCTGATTGACCCGCTCTGCGCAGCTTGCCAGTTGCAGCGGGGCCGAGACCACCACCGCCGCTTTCAATGCCGCAGGACAGGCCCGTGCCAGCAGATTGACCAGCATATTGCCACCCAGTGAAAAGCCGATGGCGATCAGCGGTTTGCCCGGGAAGCGCTGGCTCAGCTCGGCAATCAGCTCCTGCGCATCACCGATGGCGCCGGAGTGATAGGCCTGCAGGTGGCGATTGGGCTCGCCGCTGCAACCGCGAAAGTGCATAAGCACAGCCTCTCTGCCCTCTTGCTGCAGATGGGCGAACAATCCCTTGGCATAGTGGGAGTGAATGCTCCCCTCCAGCCCGTGAAACACCACTACCAGCGGCCGTTCATCAAGGCTGACCTCCCCGCTCCAGGCGAGGTCGACAAAGTCCCCATCCTGCAGTTCAAACCGCTCCGCCACAAAACGGGCTGGGGTGCGGCGCAGCCATTTGGGCAATATGGTCTGCAGATGAGGATTGCGTGCCCACCAGGGGGCGTGGAAGTGGCTCTCGGTCAGCATGGGGTCAGTCGGTCTGGGTCGAAGATAAGGAGGACGGGAGGCGTGTTCCTCCCGCCAGTCATTGGCTTATTTCAGCAAGCGATCGTGATGTTCGGCGCCGCGCAACATGGCCTGGATCAGCTCATTGGCCTCGAACTTGGTCAGCGCCTCATGAGCACCCACCTGATGGGCTCGCTCCACACTGATCTCGCTGGAGAGGGAGGTGTGCAGGATGATGTAGGCCCCCGCCAGTTTGCTGTCGCTCTGCACCTCGAAGGCCAGCTCGTAGCCATCAAGCCCCGGCATCTCGATATCGCTCACCAGAATGTCGATCGGGGTCTTCTGGCTCGCCCGCGTCTGCATCAGGGCCAGTGCATCCTTGCCATTGGTGCAGACCTCATAGGGGATATTGATGTAGTCGAGGGCGGCCATCAGCTGACGGCGAGCGACCGAGGAGTCATCGACCAGCAGGATCCGCATCGGCTTGATCCGTTCCCGCTGCACATCGGTCAGCACCGGATAGAGGTGGCTCGGATCATCCGGATAGACCCGGGAGAGGATCAGCTCCACATCCAGCAGCTGGATCAGCTGGTCATTGACCCGGGTCACGCCGGTTACGAACACATTGTGGCCGAGGGAGGCAGGGGGCGATTCGATATCGCGCCAGTTGCACTCGGTGATCTTGTCGATGCCCCGTACCAGAAAACCCACCAGAGTGCGGCGGCAGTCGGTAATGATGATGAAGCAGTGGGGCATCTCCTCCTTGCTGATGGGGCGATAGCCCACCGCCATCGCCATGTCGATCACCGGAATGGTGGAGCCGCGCATATTGGCGGCCCCCAACACGGTCGGGTGCGAGTGCGGCATTGCCGTCAGCTGGGTGTAGGGCACTATCTCCTTCACCTTGAGGGTACCGATGGCAAAGGATTGTTTGGCTGAAAGGTGAAACAGCAACATGCCCTGGGATTGATTGGCTTTGCTCGTCATGGCAGATGTCCTGTTGGTCGAAACGTTGGCAGTCACTTCAGGCCTCTAGCATAAAGGATTACGGGGGGAATGGCCCTTCCTTGTTAACGACCATCTGGTAAAAAACTGGACTCATTCAGCCAATTTCGTTGGCACACTCACACCGGCGTCCGGTTATTGATCGCTATCCTCGCCAACGCCCCACTGCTGGCAGGCCGCTTGCAATGCGGCCTCATCGGCATAACCCAGCTTGCTGGCCACCTGTGCGGGTTTGCTGCCGCCCTTGAGCAATCTGAGCGCCTGCAGCAGCTGCCACTGTTGTTGCAATTCACTCCCTTCCACCGGAGTATCGGCATGTTGTGCCCACAGTTGCAGAGACTCAGGCTGGCCATTGGACAGCGCTTGCCAGCAGGCTTGCAGCTCACCGTGACCCTGCTGGCTGATGGCGCACTGTTGCAGCTCATCCAGGATCACCTGCAGTCGCTGACCGTAGGCCCCTTGCCACTCTTTCGGACGTTGCCACCGGGCCAGAGAGTCGAGCAGGGCATCGAGCAGCGGGGTGGCCTGCAGCCAGCCAGCTTGCTGCGGCTGAGCCACGCGCAAAGAGACGCTCAGCTGATCGTACTCGCAACCGCTGAGGGGGCTGAAGGCCGCGAGGGCATCGGCGCAGAGCCAGAAGCTGCTGCCTGCCGGCAGCAACAGCTCATGTTGGCCCAGTCTCAGCAGCGCGGCGCCCTGGGTGATCCGCAACAACTGCCCGACCGGAGTTCGTTTGCGGTTGCCGGCGTGCAGGCCCTGGCAGGAAAAATGGTGATACTCGATGGCGTGATGCATGTAAAAACCCTGATATGATGCTGCCTGGAGGTAACAAATATGGAAACCAGACGTAAAAAACGCTTCATTGCCGGTGCGGTTTGCCCAGCGTGCGGCAAATTGGACAACATGATGCTGTATCTGGAGCATGGAGTCGAGAAGGTGACCTGCGTCGCCTGTGGCGATACCCAGGTACAAACACCCGCCGAGGTCGACAAGCAGACTCGCGAGGCGGAAGAGGTGATCGGGGTGTTTCGCCCCTGATAAGGGAACGGCGGGTGGAGTGCGGGTCTCCTCGCTGACGCTGTTGCCGTTTTTTTCATCACTCTGTGGCGCGGCACGGCATATGCGCGGCCCGCTTTTTAGGGTATTCTGAGCCCGTTTTTTTCTATCCGCAGGATCCTGACATGAAAGTAGCTCCTCTGAGCGTGGTTACGCTGGAATACACAGTCACCGACGAGCACGGTGAAGTCATCGACAGCACTGTCGGCAAAGAGCCGCTGGTCTATCTGCACGGCACCCGTTACCTGGTCTCAGGCCTGGAAGCCGAGCTGGAAGGTCGCGCGGTAGGTGAAGCCTTCGAAGTGACTCTGGCACCGAGCCAGGCCTACGGCGAATATGACGAGACACTGGTACAAGAAGTACCGGGCGAGCTGTTCGACGGCATGGAAGTCTCCGAAGGGGATACTTTTGTGGCTGAAACCGACGATGGTCACCGTCCGGTGACCGTGGTTGAAGTGTCCGAAGAGTTCGTCAAGGTAGATGGCAACCATCCGCTGGCTGGCGTGACTCTGGGCTTCAAGGTCGAGATCAAGGACGTGCGCGCCGCCACTGCCGAAGAGCTGGCTCACGGCCACGTTCACGGTGCCGGTGGTTGCGGTCACGATCACGGTCATGACCACGATCACGGCGGCTGCTGTGGCGGTCATGGTCACGACCACGATGAGGATCACGGCCACGGCGGTTGCTGCGGTGGTGCTGGCCACGGTCACGATCATGGTCACGACCACGGTGACGACCATGGTCACGGCGGCTGCTGCGGTGGCGGCGGTTGTGGTGGCAAAGGCCATCACCACTGATCACGGCCATGCCGATGATAAGAAATCTGCCGTAGGAGTCATACCGAGCAATTAATGCTCATTAATTGCTCCTCCTTGGATGATGAAATCCGAAGCCGGTTGTTCTGGCTTCGGATTTTTTATGTCTGTCAAATAGGCTCGCGGCTTTTCCCAAGCTAACAGGGCCGCTTATTTTTGGTTAATGCTCAGATTATTCCCTCTCGGTTCCGCGATGGGGCTTTTGTGCGGAGCGCAAACGCCATCTGCAAACGAGTCATCAAATCGGTGTCTTCATCAGCACAATATGACCAAGTTACTTCATGTTCCAACAGCTATAACGAGCCAGCGTCAGTCTCTATTTGGTCTCGTTGTGCCCCATAAAAAAATAGCCAGTCAGGCTTAACTGACTGGCTATTGCCTAGTGACTAACTGATAGGCTCGAAGCCTTACAGCTGCTCGATACCGACGATATGCCAAGGGGCATTGTTCTTGGCCAGATCGCGCTCGAGGTGCCACACCTCTTTGATGTCTTCTTCGACCTGCTCCTGACGGTCCATGTAGCGGCCGCTGAAGCGCACGCTCACCTGAGCCCAGTCGCTGCCGTAGTCGGCGCGTACCAGCTGGGTATCGACGTACATTACTTCTGTGTGCTGGTCGCCAGTCAGTTCGGCGCGCTCGGCTTTGAGCTGCTCAAACAGCTCGGGGCTGACGTACTCGCGCACCTTTTCCAGATCGTTCTTGTTCCACGCCTCTTGCAGGGTGCGATAGTGATCGCGGGCACCGGCCAGGAAGCTGTTCATGTCAAAGCCCGGCGGCAGGCGGAACGGCACGTCGCTGTCGGCAAAGCCGGTGGCTTGCGGTGCGCTGTTGCTCTGCTCAAACTGCTGCGGGGCCGCAGATTGCGGTGGCTGATAGCCCGCATAGGCCGCCTGTTGTGGCTGTGGCGTCGCGACCTTGCCCTTGCGCAGGGTACGGATCAGGAAGACAGCACCCAGCGCCAGCAGTGCGATCAGCAGGAAGTCCATTCCTTGCAAACCTTCAAAGGCACCGCTGCCCAGCAGGTAGGCAAACAGGCCGCCAGCCAGCAGGCCGCCCAGCAGGCCACCCATCATGCCGCTCTTTTTCGGCGGAGTCTGGGCATTCAGTGTCGGATTCTTGTTGTCGACCGGTTTGGCCGCAGGCTGGGCCGGCGCAGTTTTGTAACTTTTACCAAAGGATTTGCCGCCGCCAAACTTCTTGGCTTCGGCGTGAGGTGCCCCCAGGCCAATGGCCAGGATCACGGCAAACAGGGTCAGCATCTTTTTCATTTTGACTCTTTTCACTCTCGTCTGTGGGTGGGGCATGCTCCGCTTTGGCAAGCTCAGCAAGGCGCATGGCAGGCTGCCTGTCCCTAATTGTGTCGCAGCTTGTATTCATCAATATCACCTCTGGCATGAATTATTCATGAACGAGGTTGCCGCGATGCGGCGTCAAACAAGAGGAGTAAACCGGATGAAAAGCAGAAGATTGAGTCGCAAGGAGCGCAAAATGCGAAGCAAAATCAAAATGGTCAAGGTAGAGCAGACTCTGGTTTGGCCCTTTATGATGGTATGAGCCGCCAGATAGGGCTCGCCGTAGTTGGCTTTCTTTTGTAAAATTCCCGTCCCCTTCCCGCTGCGGTTTTTATGTGTATGGCAGAGCAAGTGACGGCGAAAAAAGACGCCAAGACACAACAGCTGAAAGTTCCTCCCCACTCTTTTGAGGCCGAACAGTCCGTACTGGGCGGCCTGATGCTGGATAATGACGCCTGGGATCGGGTTGCCGAACGGGTGATCGATCAGGATTTCTACAGCCGCCCGCACCGGTTGATCTTCCAGGCCATGACCCGCCTCTCCAACGCGGGCAACCCCATCGACCTCATCACCCTGCAGGAGGAGCTGGAACGCTCCGAACAGCTGGAAGAGGCGGGCGGCTTCGCCTATCTGGTGGAGATCGCCAAGAACACCCCGAGTGCTGCCAACATCAACGCCTACGCCGAAATCGTGCGTGAGCGGGCGGTCGTACGGGAGATGATCTCGGTCGCCAACGAGATAGTCGAAGCAGGCTACGAGCCACAGGGCCGTACGTCCGGCGATCTGCTCGATCTGGCCGAGAGCAAGGTATTCAAGATTGCCGAGCAGCGCACCAGCGCCAACGAGGGGCCCCAGCCCCTGAAGCTGATCCTCGAGCAGACCGTCGACAAGATTGAAGAGCTGTTCAAGACCCCCCACAACGGGGTGACCGGGGTATCGAGCGGTTACAACGATCTCGACAAGATGACCGCCGGTTTGCAGCGTTCGGATTTGATCATCGTGGCGGCCCGTCCTTCCATGGGCAAGACCACCTTTGCCATGAACCTCTGTGAGCATGCGGCCCTCACGGCCGACAAGCCGGTGCTTATCTTCTCGCTGGAGATGCCCTCCGAGCAGATCATCATGCGTATGCTTGCCTCGGTCGGTCGCATCGACCAGACCAAGGTGCGTACCGGTCAGCTCGACGACGAGGATTGGGCACGCCTCTCCTCCACCATGGGATTGCTGCTGGAGAAGGGCAAGATGTATATCGATGACGCCTCCGGCCTCACTCCGACCGATGTACGTTCCCGTGCCCGTCGGGTGGCACGCGAGCACGGTGGCCTATCCATGATCATGGTGGACTACCTGCAGCTGATGCGGGTGCCAGCGCTCTCTGACAACCGTACCCTGGAGATCGGCGAGATCTCCCGCTCCCTCAAGGCCTTGGCGAAAGAGCTGCAGTGCCCTGTGGTGGCGCTCTCCCAGCTGAACCGAAGCCTGGAACAGCGGGCCGACAAGCGCCCGGTCAACTCGGACCTTCGTGAATCGGGTTCCATCGAGCAGGATGCGGATTTGATCATGTTTATCTATCGTGATGAGGTTTATCACGATGACAGCCCGGACAAGGGGATTGCAGAGATCATCATCGGCAAGCAGCGTAACGGCCCCATCGGCCGTGTGCGTCTCACCTTCCAGGGTCAGTTCTCCCGGTTCGACAACTACGCCGGTCCGGCGTTTGATGACGACTATTGATGTAAACCCAAGGTGATGGCGGTTTCGTCATTACCACGACTGCCCTGATCGACAGCCAGTCATTGGTTGCTGCTCAGGGCCTGTTTTCCCGGTTCGACAATTATGCCGGTCCGGCCTTCGACGACGATAAGTGAGTGGCGGTCTTCGGCCCGATGAGGGGGAGACCATTTGTGCCCTCGTAAGGGAAAACCATGAAAGCGGCTACTGCCCAAATCAATACTGCGGCCTTGCGCCACAACCTCGCCGTGGTCAAGCGCCACGCTCCCGCTTGCAAGATCATCGCTGTGGTCAAGGCCAACGCCTATGGCCACGGACTGCTGCCGGTCGCCCGCACCCTGGTGGATGCGGATGCCTATGCGGTGGCCCGTATCGAAGAGGCGCTGATGCTGCGCTCCTGCGCCGTGGTCAAGCCCATCGTGCTGCTGGAGGGCTTCTTCTCCGCCGACGACCTGCCGGTGCTGGCGGCCAACAACCTGCAGACGGCGGTTCACACCTGGGAGCAGCTCGAAGCGCTGGAGCAAGTCGAGCTGCCAGCCCCCGTGGTGGCCTGGCTCAAGCTCGACACCGGCATGCACCGCCTCGGGGTGCGTGCCGACGAGATGCCCGCCTTTATCGAACGACTCGGCAAGTGCAAGAACGTGGTGCAGCCGTTCAACATCATGACCCACTTCAGCCGCTCCGATGAGCTGGAGCAGCCCACCACCCGCGAGCAGATCGACCTCTTCAGCAAGTTGACCGCACCGCTGGCGGGCGAGCGGGCCATGGCCAACTCGGCGGGCATTCTGGCCTGGCCAGACTCCCACTGCGACTGGGTTCGCCCCGGTGTCATCCTCTATGGCGTCTCCCCGTTCCCCAACACGGTAGCGGCCGATTATGACCTGCAGCCGGTGATGACCTTGAAAACCCAGCTGATTGCAGTGCGGGATCACAAGGCGGGCGAGCCGGTGGGCTATGGCGCCAACTGGGTGTCAGAGCGCGATACCCGGCTCGGGGTGATCGCCATCGGCTACGGTGACGGTTATCCGCGCATGGCGCCCAATGGCACTTCCGTGCTGATCAACGGCCGCATCGTGCCGCTGGTGGGGCGTGTCTCCATGGATATGAGCACGGTCGATCTTGGGCCCGGCGCAACCGACAAGGCCGGTGACGAGGCGGTACTGTGGGGCGAGGGGTTGCCGGTGGAGCGGGTGGCCGACGAGATTGGCACTATCCCCTACGAGCTCATCACCAAACTCACCTCCCGCGTCTTTATGGAGTACGTCTGATGTGGCAGCAGTGCCTGCTGACTCTGAAGCCCCGTTCACGGGGCTTTCATCTGGTGACTGACGAGCTGGTGGCCAAGCTGCCGATGCTGGCCGATTACCGAATTGGCATGGCGCACCTGCTGCTGCAACATACCTCCGCCTCGCTCACCCTCAACGAGAATTGCGACCCCAGCGTGCGCAGCGATATGGAGGCCCATCTGCACCGGCTGGCGCCGGAAGATGCCCCTTACTATCGCCACACCTATGAGGGGGCGGATGACATGCCCGCCCACATCAAATCCTCCCTGCTCGGGGTGAGCCTGCTACTGCCGATCCGTGACGGTCAGCTGGCACTTGGCACCTGGCAGGGGATCTGGCTTGGCGAACATCGCGTCGATGGCGGTGCCCGCAAGGTGCTGGTGACCCTGCAGGGTGAGTAATCAGGCTGCAACCAGCTGAAAGATGACGATAAAAAAGAGGGATGGCATTGAGCCATCCCTCTTTTGTTTTAACGGTTTCGCGAGCTATCCGCTTGCAAGTGGCGCGGCGCTCTGCGTGGCTCAGCCGACCTTGAAGGGGGTCAGCTCGGCCAGCGGGGCGGCGTCCATAAAGGCTTGCGGCTCCTGACCCTGTTTGAAGATCTTGAAGTCCTGCTCGCGGGCGCTCCAGTACTCCAGACGCTCGCTGCCGTTTTCTCCGGTGATTTGCAGCAGACTCGCTTCGCGCAGGGCCACCACATATTCGCTCGGGTTGATGGCGCAGAACTCGGCCAGACGCTCGTCGCGGGTCTCGCCCATGTGGCCGCTGATGCAGGCGTCCAGATAGTGCGGGTTGATCTGCAGCGGGAACAGGCCCAGCGCGGGCAGCACGGCGGCGTTGCAGACCGGCATGTCGTTGGTGGTGCGTATGCTCGGGGTCGCCACGTTGCAACCGGCGCTCCAGCCCACATAGGGGACGCCCCGCTCGCGCACGGCACGCTGGATCGGCACGATCAGGCCGTTTTCATGCAGCAGCTGATTCAGGCGCCAGGTGTTGCCGCCGCTGATAAAGATGGCGTCCGCCTGATTGACGGCATCGACCGGATCATCGAAGTGGTGAATGCTGATGGTCTCGATCCCGAGGCTCTCGGTAAGTTCGTTGGCGCGGGCATCCCAGTCGCTGCGGATCACCGCGTAGGGGATGAGCAGAATGCGTTTGACCTGTTTGCGAGCCAGCAGGCTCTGCACCCGGTCGCGGGCCCAGCCGAGCAGGCCGGGAAATTCGTTGGCTTTACCGTTGCTAAGCAGAAGCAGTTCCATCAAATCGTTCCTCAAAAAGTGAAAGCGGAGGAGGGAGGGCCACCGGATCCGCCGTGCGGCCGGATGGCAAGAGGAGGCATGCTACCACCATTGGCGCGGCGGTTCTGTGATCGGAGGGCCTATTCAACGGCTATGGATGAGTTATGGATGGATAACTCAATGCCAAGCGGTGGATTAATGAGCCGTGGTCAACTCGCCAGTCATCGCCAAGAAAAGACCCCGCCGCAGCGGGGTCATGGCAGAGTTAGTCGAGTTTGAGATCGACCCACACCATGCGGTGATCCGAGCTGACCCCTTTGGCGATGCCGAGTTTCGCATCATAGACCAGGTGATAACCGGCCTCGAAGCTGGCAGGCCAGAAGACGCCGCTCTTGACCGCGTTGAGGTTGGCGGAGGGGATGACGTGATCCAGCTGCAGCACGCTGGAGTTGGTGATGCGTTCCGGGTTGGGGCGAGTGAGGTTGCGTTTGCAGTCGGTCCCCTTGCTGACACACTCCGGGCCCCCTTCGCTGACCGGGATCAGGGTGCCATTGGTGATGGCCTGATTCATCAGCGGGTTGTTTAGCAGATCCTGAATGGCGGTCAGGTCACCGTCACCGGTGAGCGGATCGGCATTGAGATCCCCGGCGATGACGAACTTGGCGTTTTTGGCCAACCCACCCTTGGTGCCTTTGTCATCGGTCATGTAGTTGAGACCCTTGACGTAGTCATTCCAGAAGGCGATCTCGGCGCGGTTGTGTTTGACGGTGTGACGCGCTGCGTTGGCAAAGATCGGCGGGGTCGGGTGGGAGATCAGGAAGTGGATCACCTCTTCCCCCTTCTCGGTCTTGATCCGTACCGGCACATCGGCGTGGTTCTTGGAGGAGAGCGGGTACTGCTGCCAGGCTGCGTCTTCATACCAGGCATCGCCACACTGGCGGCTGGCCGGGATCTTGACCTTGGGATTGTTGCAGTCATCGATGACGGGGTTCTGCTCGCCCGGCATATCCTTCCACTTGAAGTGCTGGAAGGTTCGGATCTGCTTGGTGTCGATGGGGTATTTGGACATCACCGCAAAGGCGTACTGGCCGTGGTAGTTGCCAAAGCCCCAGGCATCGTCGGGGCCGATGTTGACCTTGCCATCCAGATTGAGGTCATAACCGCTCATCAGGCCGGTGTTGGTGGCGAAATTCTGCATCACCGGATAGCTGATGGCGGTCACTTCGGCGTGCTGGGCGTGAGCCAGATAGTTGTCGTTGAAGGCTTTCAGATCGGCGGTGCTCTCGCCTTTGCCGTCGTTGTCGAACTCGTTGAGCAGGAACACATCCGGGCGGGTGCGCTGGATGATCTCAGCCACGTTGCGGATCTGCTGCACGTTCTTGGCTTTGGTTTCAGTGGCGCCGCTCAGGCTCCCTTCGGCGAGGCGGGCCAGCAGGGCATCCTGCTCGGTGCGGGTCAGCGCCAGCTCACCGGTCAGCATACCGGCGGCAGTGCGATCAAAAGAGAGGTTGAAGGTGGCAAAACGAACCATGGGATCAGCTGCCTTTGAGTCGTTGTCGCTGTTGCAGCCAGCCAGCATCCCGAGAGAGATGGCGGCAGCCAGTAGGGTTTTGTTGATATTTTTCATTGTAATTGTTCCGTAGCATCAATGAGTTATGCCTTCTGTGAGGCGGCGCCATTATAAGTAGACGGTGATGCTGCGGGGGTTTTGCCTGAGTAAAGTGTGAGGATATTCACACCACATATCTGGCGATGATGAATGTTAGCAGGGCGACATAGGGTGTGAAAAACCGGTTTATACGCAGCAGTTTTCGGGATGAATAGCGCGCGCTGCCAACCATTACCGCACTCTGAGTTTGTCACACCACCATCGGCAGGCCGCTCTCGGGGTGATGGATCACCTGTGCCGGATAGTCATAGAGACGGGCAATCAGCTCGGGGGTCAGCACCTCGGCAGGTGTGCCATCGGCCATCAGTTTGCCCCGTTCCAGCATCACCAGCCGATCGGCATAGCGCGCCGCCAGATTGAGGTCGTGCAGCACCACCAGCACAGCTGTATTGCGGCTGGCCAGGGCGCGCGCCATGGTGAGCAGCTGATGCTGGTATTTCAGGTCCAGCGCCGAGGTGGGTTCGTCGAGCAGCAGCAGGCGGGGTTGCTCGGCTTGCTCGGTCGGGGAGGGAGCTTGCCAGATCTGCGCCAGCACCCGGGCAAACTGCACCCGCTGCCGCTCGCCGCCGGAGAGCCCGGGATAGAGCCGTTTGGCCAGATGCTCGACCCCGGCATGGGTCATGGCCGCTGCCACAATTTCGTCACGCCGCGCCGCCGGTTCACTGTGGGGCAAGCGCCCCATGGCAACCACTTCCTCGCAGAGAAAGGGGAAGTTGAGGGAGGAGCTTTGCGGCAATACCCCGAGCCGGTGGGCCAGCTGGCTGCTGTCCCACTGCCGGCGATCCGCGCCAAACAGAGTGATGGAACCCTCATATTCCAGCTCGCCGGTCAGGCACTTGAGCAGCGAGCTCTTGCCCGCCCCGTTGGGGCCGAGCAGCGCGGTGAGGGTGCCGCTCTCGAGACTAAGATCGAGCCCATCCAGGATCTGGCGCTGGCCACGGCGCAGGCTGAGTCGGCTGCAGCTCAACAGGGGGGCGGAGAGTGAGGATGAGAGTGGTTGCATAACAGTCCGTATCACAGGGCGCGGCGGCCTTTTACCAGCAGCCAGATGAAGAAGGGGGCGCCGAGCAGAGCGGTGATGATGCCCACCGGCAGCTCGGCCGGGGCCAGCAGGGTGCGTGCCAGCATATCGGCTGCCAGCAGCAGGGCGGCGCCAAGCAGGGCCGAGAGCGGCAGCAACCTGACATGGTTGGGGCCCGCTAGCAGGCGCACCAGATGGGGCACTACCAGCCCGACGAAGCCGATCATCCCGGCTACCGCCACCGCCACCCCGACGCCCGCTGCGGTGAGCAGGATCAGGCGACGTTTGAGGGATTGCACATTGACCCCAAGATGACGGGCCTCTCCTTCACCCAGCAGCAGGGCGTTGAGGGGATTGGCATCGCGCATAAAGAGCCACAGCAGGGCCGCCAGGGTGAGCAGGGCCAGCGCCACATCGGCCGGTTTGCCTGCCGCCAGCGTTCCCATCTGCCACAGGCTCAGGTTGCGCAGCATCTGATCGTCCGCCAGATAGGTGAGCAGGCCGATCACTGCACCGGAGAGCGCCGTGATGGCGACCCCGGCCAGCAGCATGACAGTGACCGAGGTGCCCCCCTCACGGGTGCCGAGCAGATAGACCAGGGTGGTGGTGAGCGCGCCGCCGAGAAAGGCGAGCAGCGGCAGCAGACCAACCCCGATGGTGGTTTGCAGCTGCTGGCCGAGGGGGGCCAGCAGCACGATGGCGAGCGCCGCGCCGAGCGCCGCACCGCCGGAGACACCTATGATGCCGGGGTCAGCCAGGGGGTTGCGAAACAGCCCCTGCATCACGGCGCCACAGAGCCCGAGGATCCCCCCCACTGCGATGCAGAGCAGGGTTCTCGGCAGGCGAATTTCCTGCACGATCAGCAGTTTGTGCGACTCAATCCCGCTCTCCTGCCCGGCAAACAGCGCCCGCAGACTCTCGCCCAGGGTGAGGGTCATGGGGCCGGTTGCCAGCGAACCGAGCAGCAACAGCGCCAGTGCGGCCGTGGTGAAGGCCAGCAGCCAGGAGAGGGGTAACCGCATCATGACCCCTGCTTGATCCACTGGGCGATCTGGTTCGCCTGTTGCAGGGAGTTGAGGCTCAGGCCCCCTTGCAGGGCGTGACCGTCGATGGCGTGAATGGCGTTGCGCTTGCCTGCCGGGGTAGCCGCCAAGGCGGGCACTTCGGCCAGCACCTTGGCCGGATCGGCATACTGCTGCCAGTCACGACCGCTGACCAGCACCAGATCGGGCTGCATCTCGATGAGGGATTCGGCGGATACCGGCTTGTAGTTGCGCAACTCGGCGACCGGATTGATGCCGCCTGCCAGCGAGATCAGCGCGCTGGCGGTGGTGTCCCCCCCGGCGATGCTGGTGGGTTGCCCCTTGTGCAGCAGCAGGAAGGCTACCTTGAGCGGTTTGTTCTGTTTGGCTTGCGCCGCCAGCTGATCGGTCTGAGCCTGGATCTCTGCCTTCAGGCGATCGCCAGCAGCTTTATCGCCCAGCAGGCTGGCGAGGGTGTCGATACGCTGGTTGAGGTTGGCGAGAGTCGGCGCGGTATCCAGCACCTCCACCTTGACCCCGGCACGGCGCAGCTGATCCAGGGTCGGGGCCGGCCCCATCTCGTCACTGCCCACCAGTCGGGTGGGGGAGAGGCTCAGGATCCCTTCGGCGGCCAGTGCCCGGTGATAACCCACCTTGGGCAGCCCTTTTGGCAAGGGACTGCTGACATCGGTGGCGATCAGGCTCGATTCACCGCCAAGGGCCAGAATGAGTTCTGTGGTGGCCGGGCCGATACTGACGATACGCTCTTTCTGGCCGTCGGCGGCAACGGCAGAGAAGGGAGAGAATGAACTGCAGAGCAGGGTGATGGCGAGGGCAAGACGACGGCCCATGCTAACCTCCGAAGGGGTGAATGAAACGGGTGTGCCGCCGAGAATATCAAGGCTTTGGAAAAAATGCACTGATAATGATAGCAATTATCAATTGCATTGATTCCAGTGCTTTATTAGAGTAGCCGCCATGATAAACAGCGGGACGACCTGGTCCCGCAGAGGGAGAAAACATGAGCATTGCACAACGCATTCACGCGCTGCTGGAGCAGGATCCCGGCGCTCATCCGTCCATCCTGGCGGCCCAGCTTGCCATCAGTGAATGGGAGGTGGTTCGCCATTTGCCCGCCGAGCTGGTGACCCTGTTGCCCGCCGATCGCGCACAAGGTCTGCTGGAAGATTTGGCCGACTGGGGCCCGGTGACCACCATCGTTGAATCAGAAGGATCCATCTTCGAGGTAAAAGCCCCCTTCCCGAAAGGCAAGGACGCACGCGGTTACTACAACCTGATGGGCCGCGACGGTGAGCTGCATGGTCACCTCAAGCTCGACAACGTGGCGGGGATTGCGCTGGTCAGCAAGCTGTTCATGGGCAAGGAGGGGCACTCCTTCCAGTTCTTCGGTCACTCCGGCCGCTGCATTTTCAAGGTCTATCTGGGTCGCGACGAGAAACGCCAGCTGCTGGCCGATCAGGTCACCCGTTTCATGGCGCTGCGCCACAACTCTCAAGAGGAAGTCAAAGCATGAGTGAACGTCAGGAGCGTCTGCAGAACCGCCTGCAACCGGAGATCCGCGAGTTTCGCGACAGCTGCCGCACCCTGCAGCTCGCCACAGTCGATGGCGAAGGCAACCCCAACGCCAGCTATGCCCCGTTCGTGCTGCAGGAAGATGGCTACTATGTGCTGATCTCCGAGATCGCTCGCCACGCCCGTAACCTGCAACAGGTGCCGCGAGTATCCCTGATGCTGATCGAGGATGAGAGCGGTGCCCGCGAGCTGTTTGCCCGCAAGCGCCTGACCTTCGATGCGGTGGCTGAAGTGGTGGCCCGTGACGACGCCCGCTGGAGCAAGGCGGTGACGGCGCTGGAGGGGCGTTTTGGCGAGATCATCAAGGGTCTCTCCAACCTCAAGGATTTCAAACTGTTCCGCCTCAAACCGGAACAGGGGCTGTTCGTCAAGGGCTTCGGACAGGCGTTCGCGGTTTCCGGTGACGAGCTGGTGGATTTCGTCCATCTGGTGGAAGGGCACAAGCGCATCGACAACGGTGCCGAGCTCACCAGCCCGGCCGATGCGCCGGTCTGACGATCCCTGTCGACCACGACAGCCGTCATAACAAAACGGGCAGCCACTGGGCTGCCCGTTTTTATTGCATTATCTCATCCGGTCTTTTCAATCCTGCCAGCTGGCCTTGTTGGGAAAGGCGCGACGATCGGCGTCGGTGGCCGTTTCGTTGCACTCCCCCCGCACCTTCCAGGAGGTCTGGCTCAGCACGATGTACCCCTGACGGCAATACTGCTTGGTCGCCAGGGTCTCGGTCAGCAGGTTCTCCTGTAACGCCTCTCGCTGTTCCAGCAGCCGCTGGCTCTGGGCCGCCGAGAGACCGCGCGGCAAGGTGTCGTTGGGCGCGGCTTCAAAGGTGAAGCGCTTGCTCCCCTCCTCGTTGATGTGGGTCAGAAACAGGGGCTCCGGCCCGTCATACTTCTGTCCGGGCAAGCTGGAGCAGGCCGACAGCAGGGGAACAATCAACAACAGGGTGGCAGACAACAGGCGCACGACAGACTCCAGTGAGAAACGAGGCGAGGCTCGCAGATTAGCACGGCTGCAGGGCGGGTGTTACTGCCAGCAGCTCGTCGGTGGTGAGCAGGGTCACACTGCGCCCCTCCGGCAGACTGAGGTGGCGCCACATCCAGTGATGGTGCTCGGTGATCTGGGCCGCGCTCAGGTGGGGGCGATCAGCGGTGGTGTGACCATCGCTCAACACCAGCACCTCGTACCCATGGGAGGCGGCACTGCGCACCGTGGTGTCGACGCAAAAATCGGTGGCGCAGCCACAGAGAATGAGTCGATCGACCGGCTGCTCGGCCAGCAGGAAAGCAAGCTCGGTATCGAGAAAGCTGTCACAGGCTGTCTTGCGTACCCGGCTCTCCCCCTTGGCCGGTTGCAGCGCACTGTGCAACTGCCAACCCGGGGTGCCCGGTTCCAGTTCGGTACCGGGGGGCGAGTCATGCTGGATATAGATGACCCGTCCCTGTTGCTGCCTGACATGGGCTGCAGCCCGATTGATATTGGCCAGCACCTGCTCCTGGCGGTAACGGGGCTCGTTGAACAAGCCTTGCTGCACATCGATGATCAGTAACACATCCATATTTTACCCGCCGTTTCCTGGAAGATTAGGGTTGCAGCCACTGGCTGCAGTCACGACTGCGGGATTGATGCAGCGCGCCCATATCTTGCTTCATCTCGTCACTGTTTTGCCAGCGCTTAGGCAGCGGCATGATGGTTACCTGCACATCGGCTGCGGGATCTGCAACAGAGGTCTCATCTGTACGGGGCACGACCAGCGCTACCTTGAGGGCAGGATTGCGGCTGGCGATGCGACTGGTGAGCCCAAGCCCCCCCTCGACGTGGAAATTGCCGGCGATATGCATGATCTGCTGGCCCGGGTGCTTGGCGAGATAATCCACCATGCTCTCGGCCATGGTGTCATCCCAACTGGTCTGGGCGGCGAAGCGGCGGGCGTTGCTGTCGGCATCGCCGTGGTGCATGGAGGCCATAAATTTCTGGCGATAGGGGTCATCCCCCAGCGTCAGCTGGCGGGCCAGCTGGCTGCGACGCGACGCGGGCAGTTTGTCGAGCCACTCAGCCCCCTCCTGACCGACACAGCTCACCAGCGGCTTGGGGGCGTTGGCGGCGATCACCGGCATCCGGTGAGTCTTGGCAAACTCCACCAGCGGGCGGTAGTCGCTCGGATAGTTGGGCCAGGCGTTGCCTTCGCGGATCAAGGCAGCTTCACCAATCTGGTTCGCCAGATAGGCATCCAGCGTCTTCTGATCGGCGCGGCTGAACTGCTCCATGGAGAGGGCCAATGGCCGCCCGTGCTGCTGGCCAGCAGTGTAGAGCCCGCTCAGCAGGCGCGATTGTAACAGATGCACGGCGGGATGGCTGTGCAGCTCCCCCACCAGAATGATGTCGGCGTCGGCAATGCGCGCGATTGTCTGCTCCAGCGTCAGGTCTGCGTCTCCCTCGCTGCTTAGCCGGTAGTCATAGAGCGTCTGCAACTGTGATGACTGGGTCGGTTGGGTGGGGGTGGCACAGGCTGCCAGTAGCAGCGGCAGGGCGAGCAGGGGAAGTCGTCTAATCATGGGATCTCACGGCTGATATGCCCGGATGCCGGTGCATCTCGGGGGGCTAATAGAGAATAAGGGCAACACAGGGCGACAGTGTAAAACCAATTTGGTTCAAAACAAATGAGAATGATTTCGTTTCTTGTTGATCTTTGTCGAGAGCCGGGTAATATGCGGCCTGTTTGATAACAGTTCTCAATAAGGATTCGCTGTGACCCATCATAACGCACTCTCTCTGGTTGCCCTCGCCGTGGCAGCCGGTCTCTCTTCCCAGGTCTTTGCTGCCACCCAGAAGGCGGATGAAGTCGTGGTCGTCAGCGGCTCACGGATGGAGCAAAAACTGGAAGATGTCTCCGGCCCCATCTCGGTGATCACCGCCAAGCAGATTGAAGAGCAGGTCGTCACCAACGTCGCCGACCTGTTCCGCTACGAACCCGGTGTGACCGTGCTCGGCGGTCAGGGTGATGCGCAGACCTTCATCATCCGCGGCATGGGTGAAAACCGGGTCAAGGTGGTGCGCGACGGTGTGCGCCAGAACGATGCTTACAGCAAGGGCGGTGTCGGTCAGAGCTACTTTGATACCGACATGATCAAGCAGGTGGAAGTGGCCAAGGGGCCGGCGTCTGCCGCCTACGGCTCCGATGCGCTGGGTGGCGTGATTGCCATCACCACCAAGGATGCCAGCGATTTCCTCAAGGGCAAGGAGAGCTATCTGGATGTGACCAGCGGTTACGCCTCCAGCAGCCACCAGAAGATGGCGGGCTTTACCGGCGCCCTGCGCACTGGTGAAGTGGAGAACCTGCTGCGCTACACCTGGCGCGATGGCGGTGTGACCCAGAATTTCGACTCCACCAAGAACGACTTCGATATCGGTACCCACGCCCTGCTGCTCAAGAGCAAGTGGAACCTCTCCGATGAGCAGTTCCTCAAGCTGACCGTTGACTACCTGACCGATGGCGAGGAGCCGGATGCGGTCAAGCTCAACAAGGTCGGTACCGGTACTGCCCGTGTCTTTGATCAGCCCATCACCGACAAGCAGACCGACAACCTCTCTGTGGTGCTGGATCACGGCATCGCGCTGAATCAAGGCTGGGCCGATCGGATGGATAGCAAGGTTTACTTCGCCCGCACCAAGCAGACGCTGGATCAGTACGCCTCATCCAAGTATCCGGTCAGCCCCGGCAACCCCTATGTGACCAAAAACTCGCTGGATCACAACGTGTTCGATCAGAAGAACATCGGCGCCCAGCTGCAGTTCCACAAGGCGGTCGCCAACCATCGCCTGGCCTGGGGGGCTGAATACGAGCACACCGACAACGAACGTACCCGTTACAAGGGGCCGACGACTCCCGGTGATTTTGTCGGCTACAACGAGCTGAGCTTCCCGGCTACCACCAGCGAGCGCAGCGCCCTGTGGGCCTTTGACGAGATCAAGTTTGGCGAGCGCTGGGTACTGACCCCGGGTGCCCGTTATGACTACTACCGGATGACCCCGGACAACGATCCGGCCTACACAGGCGACAAGCTGCACAAGTTCTCCGAAGGGGAGTTGTCACCCAAGCTGGGTCTGGTGTTCAAGGCCCACGAGGCGGCCAACCTGTTCGCCCAGTACAGCCACGGTTTCAAGGCCCCCATGTATGACAGCGCCTTCTCCACCCTGAACCATCAGGCGTACGGCTATCGCATCGAGCCCAACCCGAACCTCAATCCGGAGAGCAGCGACGGCATCGATCTCGGCGTACGTGGCAGCAGCAATGGCTTCAGCTATGAAGTAGCCAGCTTCTACAACAAGTTTGAAGACTTCATCGAGATGGTTGAAGTGGGCAAAGAGGGGAGAACCGCTGTCTACCAGTACCAGAACCTGAGCAAGGCGACCACCAAAGGGGTCGAAGCCAAGGCGGATTACTGGCTCAACGACATCGTCAATGTATGGGGCAACCTCGCCTACATCGAAGGTAAGGATGGGGATGGCAACTACATCAACAGCATGAGCCCGCTCAATGGCTCGATCGGTGTGCGTCTGGAACAGTCCCAATGGAACTTCAACACCGCGCTGCGCTTTGCTGACGACATGGACAAAGTCCGTAAAGACAGCAAAGGCAACGATTATGTGAAGAGCGCCGGTTGGGGTGTGGTGGATATGTACGCCCAGTTCAACCCGATGACCGACCTGCAGCTCAACGTCGGGGTCTTCAACCTGTTTGACAAGGAGTACACCAGCTACGAGCGCATCGCCGGTCGTGCCGAGGGCTCCGATAACAGCATGATGACCGAACCGGGCCGCAACCTGAGTGCACGGGTCAAATACGTATTCTAAAGAGCAAACAACAGACGCAGATGATCAAAGGGGCTTCGGCCCCTTTTTTGTCGCCGCCATGTTGTGACGATGGAGCAGATCAAATGTTTGCCTAAAAAAGAAACCCGCCGTGGGCGGGTGGAAGGATTGCAACACTAACCAGGAGGAGGTGTTACCAAGTAGACCCCACCTCTTCGGTAATAGTTCAATTTTATTGAAGTTTTTTCGTTTTCTGCGCAGGGTTTCCATCGGGATCTGCGGTGGCGGATGGGTTATCATTCTGCTCCCGTCATCCGGTTGCAGAGGATCTATGCCCGCGTTTTCCTGGTTAGCGTTCTTTTTCGGCGCCTTCTATTTTGTCTACGGTGCTTACTTGCCGTTCTGGTCGCTCTGGCTGGAGGGGGTGGGCGTCAGCGCCGAGATGATTGGTCTCCTGCTGGGGGCGGGGATGGCGATCCGCTTTGCCGGCAACCTGATGGTGATGGGGCAGATCAAGGGGGCGGGCCATCTGTTGCCGGTTACCCGGTTGCTCTCCCTGCTCAGTTTGCTGGCGTTTCTCGGTTTCTATCTCAGTCATAACCTCTGGTGGCTGGTGGGCTTGACCCTGCTGGCGAACTTTATTTATCCGACCCTGATGCCGGTGGGGGAGGCGCTGGCGACCCGCATGGTGGTGCAGGCGCACCTCGATTACGGCAAGGTGCGGCTGTGCGGCTCCTTTGCCTTTATTGTCGCCTCGACCTTGGTGGGGGCGCTGGTGGGGAATTTTGGTAGCGACTGGATTTTGCACACCATGGTAGCGGGGTTGGCGCTGATGCTGCTGCTCAGCTGGCTGCCGCTCTATCCGGCGCCACAGGATAGTCAGGGCGAGCGGGCCAAGGCCTCTTTGCTGGCGACTCTGCGCAGCGCACCGGTGCGGCGTTTCCTGTTGCTGACAGCTCTGCTGCAGGGGAGCCACGCCGCCTATTACGGTTTCAGCGCCATCTACTGGAAGGCGCAAGGATATAGCGGCACCATCATCGGCTATCTCTGGGCGCTCGGGGTGGTGGCGGAGATCTGTATGTTTGCCGCCGACAAGCGTTTCTTGCAGCGCTTTGGCGCCCAGAGTCTCTTTATCGCAGGTGCCATCGGTTGTGTTGTGCGCTGGGTATTGTTGGGTGCCTCGACCGAGTTGTGGGTGCTGGTGGCGGGGCAATTGCTCCACTCGGTGACGTTCGGCATGAGTCATCTCGGGGCGGTGCGTTTTATGACTCGCCAGCTGCCCGCCGAGCAGTTGATCCCGACTCAGGCGCTCTATGCGGCCCTTGGCCTCGGCATGACGGTGGCGGCTCTGATGGCACTCTGCGGCGTGCTGTTCGAGCCTCTCGGCGGCGGCATCTTCTTCCTGATGGTGCTGGTGGTCTTGCCGGTGTTCTTCCTGCGGCTGCGCCCCTTTGCGCCGTCTGCGCAGGAGAGTGCTCCAGCCTGATATTTGTCTATTTGAATCATCACCTAACAAAAGGGAGAGCCACGGCTCTCCCTTTTTCGTTGCTGCGGTTTGCGGCGTTACTGCTGCTCGCCAAGATAGAGGCGGCTGAGGCGGCGGCAAGTATCCGAGCCGATGGTGCCGGCAAGCAGCTCATTGGAGGCGGCATCAAAGCGGCCATCCGGCAGCCAGCCCAGTTGGGGCAGCAGTTGCGCCAGCGTCACGTCATTGTGCTGCAGCTCCCGCTCCAGCGCTTCCCAGAAGGCGCTCCCCTTGACGTAAAAGAGCGGGTAGTAGGAGTGATCGCCCGTCAGCACCTCGCGAGCAGCCCGATAGAGGCCGCTATCGCTATGGGGCAGCTGTTTGCCCCGCTCGGCCAGCTCGTTGACCGCCGTGACTTGATGCAGCCGAAAGCGGCGCAGCGCTTTGATGGCAAGGTATTCGGCGAGGCTCTCGTTGACCTAGGTGGGTTGTGGAGCAGAGTGGCGAGCGCTGAGGATATGCACCGCCTCGTGGGCCGAGGTGCGTAGCAGGCGCAGGGGCGCCTGTGGCGTCGGCTTGCCATTCATGGTTGGGTAGTTGGAGACAAACACCTGATCCCCGGCGGCTCCGCCAAGGGAGTGGGTTGCCACATCTCGCCCGAGCCACACCTGTTGCCATGGATGAGTGGGCGGGGCCACATCAAGCTGGAAGGCCAGATAGTCGATGATCTCATTCAGTTGCTGCTGCAAGGCCGGCAGATCGAGCTGATTGGCGGTCTCGTCATGGCTCAGCACCAGCCGCGGATCCGGCTTGGTGACGGGCACAGTGTCCAGACCAAATGGCAGGATCAGCGGCGGCCGGTTGACATCCGGCAGTGGTTGGCAGCTGCCATCCGGCAGACAAACCTTTCCTTGGCGGCTCCCCATCTGGCGCACAAAGTTACCCCACTCGGTCAATAGCCACTGGTTGGGAGCAAACAGCAGCGACTGTTGGGCCGAGGCATCCGCACCCTCTGCCGGAGCCGGTGTGAGCGTGATCTGCCAGCCGATCTCCTTGCAAGAGAAGGGTTGGTTGAGGGCAACCGGCTGGTTGTCTGCAAGGCAGACCAGCGCGGGGGAAACCGGCGCAGCACGGCTCGGCAACTGACGAGCGGGGTGCAGGGTAAAGGGAGGCTTGCCCTGCATGGTGAGGCGCACTTGCAGCACATTGGCGCTGGCGCCCTGCTCGATAAGGTAGCGGGGGCCGCTCGCGTCATTGCCTGCGCAGGCCCACAGCGGCAGCAGCCACAGGGCAAACAGGGTGATATGACGACTCATAAGAGGGTTAGCGCTCCTGCTCGTAGCCCAGCAGATCGCCGGGCTGGCATTTGAGTTCACGGCAGATGGCCTCCAGAGTGGAGAAGCGCACCGCCTTGGCGTGGCCATTCTTGAGGATCGAGAGGTTGGCCTCGGTGATGTCGATACGCTGGGCCAGTTCGCGGGCGGTCATTTTGCGCTCGGCCAGCAGTGCATCGAGGCGGATGATAATGGGCATAGGATCCTCACACCGTCAGTTGCTGTTCATCGGCCAGCAGTTTTGCCTCGCGCATGACCAGTGCCAGCGCCAGTACGATCAGTCCCGCCAGCAGTACCCGGAAATCTGAGGTACTCAGCGCTATGGTACCGAGTACTTCCGGGCCTCTCATGGTGAGCACCGTATCCAGCAAGGGGGTCAGGATCAACTCGACCAGGAAGGTTGTACAGAGCAGCAGTCCGATCTGCCGATAGCGGCGGATCTGCTCGAAGGTGAAGAGCAGACCGGCGCGGTAGCCACGAAACAGCTGGCGCAGTTGCCAGAGCATCATCATAAAGACCAGATCCGGCAACAGCTGTACCAGGGTGCCGAGCAGCCGGGTGGAGAAGTGAAGGGGATAGTCGGCAGGATTGATGCCGGGGCGGCTCAAGATGGTGTTGAGCAAAAGAAACCCGCCGTGGGCGGGTGGAAGGATTGCAACACTAACCAGGAGGAGGTGTTACCAAGTAGACCCCACCTCTTCGGTAATAGTTCAATTTTATTGAAGTTTTTTCGTTTTCTGCGCAGGGTTTCCATCGGGATCTGCGGTGGCGGATGGGTTATCATTCTGCTCCCGTCATCCGGTTGCAGAGGATCTATGCCCGCGTTTTCCTGGTTAGCGTTCTTTTTCGGCGCCTTCTATTTTGTCTACGGTGCTTACTTGCCGTTCTGGTCGCTCTGGCTGGAGGGGGTGGGCGTCAGCGCCGAGATGATTGGTCTCCTGCTGGGGGCGGGGATGGCGATCCGCTTTGCCGGCAACCTGATGGTGATGGGGCAGATCAAGGGGGCGGGCCATCTGTTGCCGGTTACCCGGTTGCTCTCCCTGCTCAGTTTGCTGGCGTTTCTCGGTTTCTATCTCAGTCATAACCTCTGGTGGCTGGTGGGCTTGACCCTGCTGGCGAACTTTATTTATCCGACCCTGATGCCGGTGGGGGAGGCGCTGGCGACCCGCATGGTGGTGCAGGCGCACCTCGATTACGGCAAGGTGCGGCTGTGCGGCTCCTTTGCCTTTATTGTCGCCTCGACCTTGGTGGGGGCGCTGGTGGGGAATTTTGGTAGCGACTGGATTTTGCACACCATGGTAGCGGGGTTGGCGCTGATGCTGCTGCTCAGCTGGCTGCCGCTCTATCCGGCGCCACAGGATAGTCAGGGCGAGCGGGCCAAGGCCTCTTTGCTGGCGACTCTGCGCAGCGCACCGGTGCGGCGTTTCCTGTTGCTGACAGCTCTGCTGCAGGGGAGCCACGCCGCCTATTACGGTTTCAGCGCCATCTACTGGAAGGCGCAAGGATATAGCGGCACCATCATCGGCTATCTCTGGGCGCTCGGGGTGGTGGCGGAGATCTGTATGTTTGCCGCCGACAAGCGTTTCTTGCAGCGCTTTGGCGCCCAGAGTCTCTTTATCGCAGGTGCCATCGGTTGTGTTGTGCGCTGGGTATTGTTGGGTGCCTCGACCGAGTTGTGGGTGCTGGTGGCGGGGCAATTGCTCCACTCGGTGACGTTCGGCATGAGTCATCTCGGGGCGGTGCGTTTTATGACTCGCCAGCTGCCCGCCGAGCAGTTGATCCCGACTCAGGCGCTCTATGCGGCCCTTGGCCTCGGCATGACGGTGGCGGCTCTGATGGCACTCTGCGGCGTGCTGTTCGAGCCTCTCGGCGGCGGCATCTTCTTCCTGATGGTGCTGGTGGTCTTGCCGGTGTTCTTCCTGCGGCTGCGCCCCTTTGCGCCGTCTGCGCAGGAGAGTGCTCCAGCCTGATATTTGTCTATTTGAATCATCACCTAACAAAAGGGAGAGCCACGGCTCTCCCTTTTTCGTTGCTGCGGTTTGCGGCGTTACTGCTGCTCGCCAAGATAGAGGCGGCTGAGGCGGCGGCAAGTATCCGAGCCGATGGTGCCGGCAAGCAGCTCATTGGAGGCGGCATCAAAGCGGCCATCCGGCAGCCAGCCCAGTTGGGGCAGCAGTTGCGCCAGCGTCACGTCATTGTGCTGCAGCTCCCGCTCCAGCGCTTCCCAGAAGGCGCTCCCCTTGACGTAAAAGAGCGGGTAGTAGGAGTGATCGCCCGTCAGCACCTCGCGAGCAGCCCGATAGAGGCCGCTATCGCTATGGGGCAGCTGTTTGCCCCGCTCGGCCAGCTCGTTGACCGCCGTGACTTGATGCAGCCGAAAGCGGCGCAGCGCTTTGATGGCAAGGTATTCGGCGAGGCTCTCGTTGACCTAGGTGGGTTGTGGAGCAGAGTGGCGAGCGCTGAGGATATGCACCGCCTCGTGGGCCGAGGTGCGTAGCAGGCGCAGGGGCGCCTGTGGCGTCGGCTTGCCATTCATGGTTGGGTAGTTGGAGACAAACACCTGATCCCCGGCGGCTCCGCCAAGGGAGTGGGTTGCCACATCTCGCCCGAGCCACACCTGTTGCCATGGATGAGTGGGCGGGGCCACATCAAGCTGGAAGGCCAGATAGTCGATGATCTCATTCAGTTGCTGCTGCAAGGCCGGCAGATCGAGCTGATTGGCGGTCTCGTCATGGCTCAGCACCAGCCGCGGATCCGGCTTGGTGACGGGCACAGTGTCCAGACCAAATGGCAGGATCAGCGGCGGCCGGTTGACATCCGGCAGTGGTTGGCAGCTGCCATCCGGCAGACAAACCTTTCCTTGGCGGCTCCCCATCTGGCGCACAAAGTTACCCCACTCGGTCAATAGCCACTGGTTGGGAGCAAACAGCAGCGACTGTTGGGCCGAGGCATCCGCACCCTCTGCCGGAGCCGGTGTGAGCGTGATCTGCCAGCCGATCTCCTTGCAAGAGAAGGGTTGGTTGAGGGCAACCGGCTGGTTGTCTGCAAGGCAGACCAGCGCGGGGGAAACCGGCGCAGCACGGCTCGGCAACTGACGAGCGGGGTGCAGGGTAAAGGGAGGCTTGCCCTGCATGGTGAGGCGCACTTGCAGCACATTGGCGCTGGCGCCCTGCTCGATAAGGTAGCGGGGGCCGCTCGCGTCATTGCCTGCGCAGGCCCACAGCGGCAGCAGCCACAGGGCAAACAGGGTGATATGACGACTCATAAGAGGGTTAGCGCTCCTGCTCGTAGCCCAGCAGATCGCCGGGCTGGCATTTGAGTTCACGGCAGATGGCCTCCAGAGTGGAGAAGCGCACCGCCTTGGCGTGGCCATTCTTGAGGATCGAGAGGTTTGTTGAGCTTCTCCTGCAGAAAATCGGCGCCACCGAAGGGGGTCCACACCTCCAGCAAGGTGATCAAAGGGGTAGCCAGCAGTGCCAGCAGCAGCAGCCATTCGATCAGCATGCTCGAGCGTTCGAGTTTGTTGGAGATCATCTCATTCCTCACTGTGATGGTTTTATCTGAAAGGTAAAGTTTATCGTTTATCAATATTCACATCGGCAATGTTTATTGTTTTGCGATATACAGTCAAGATAAAACTTATTGAAAAACGATAATTTCAATCTGTCCGAAGGGGATGACTTTTGGCTGCTGCCTCTCTAGACTGGCGAGGTTGTATACAAAAACTCAACATGGACAAGGAGTTATCGATGCACCAGGGATGGCTGCTGATCGGATTGTCGCTCACCTATCTGGGGCTGCTGTTTCTGATCGCCTTCGTGGCAGACAAGCACAAACGGCACCGTCTCAAGGGGCAACCGCTGCTCTACAGCCTGTCGCTGGCTGTCTACTGCACCTCCTGGACCTTCTTCGGCACCGTGGGGCAGGCGAGTGAATCCCCCTGGTCGCCGGTGCCCATCTACCTTGGCCCCATGCTGGTCTTTCTGTTTGGCTGGCGGCTGCTGGCCCGCCTTATTCTGGTGGCCAAGCGCGAGCACATCACCTCCATCGCCGACTTTATCGCCGCCCGTTACGGCAAATCCCAGCGGCTTGCCATGGTGATCGCCCTCATCGCCATCATGGGGATCCTCCCCTATCTGGTGTTGCAGCTCAAAGCCATTGTCACCGGGCTGGATCTGCTGATGGTCAACAGCGGCGGCATCAGCCCGACCAGCAATACCAGCGAGCTGGCGCTCGGGGTCACCCTGCTGCTGGCGCTGTTCAGCATCCTGTTCGGTACTCGCCATCTCGATGCCACCGAGCACCACAGGGGGATGGTGGTGGCCATCGCTTTCGAGTCGGTGGTCAAATTGCTGGCCTTTATCGCGGTGGGGGGCTTCGCCCTCTGGCTGATCCTGAGCAAACCGGGCGAGGCTCACGAGCAGGTGACCCGCGACTTTTTTGCACAGGTGGTGGCGGTGAGCCCCGGCAACCTGCTGGAGCTTGCCATCTATACAGTGCTGGCGATGTGCGCCGTCATCTGCCTGCCGCGCCAGTTTCATGTGACTGTGGTGGAGAACAATCAGGGGCAGGATCTGCACTGGGCGCGCTGGATCTTCCCGCTCTACCTGTTCGTGATGGGGCTCTTTATCTGGCCGCTGGCGCTGGCGGGCAAGCAGTGGGTCGGGGCTGACATGGCCTCCGACACCTATGTGATCAGTCTGCCGATGGCCCTCGGTTTCGATGGCATGGCGATGCTGGCGTTTCTCGGCGGCACCTCGGCGGCCACCGGCATGGTGATCGTCTGCACCATCGCACTGGCGATCATGGTGAGCAACGATCTGGTGCTGCCGGTGCTGTTACGCCGCTTCTGGCGGCAGGGGCGCGACGAGCGGCTGGTGCGGCTGCTGTTGCAGGTGCGCCGTGGCGCCATCCTGCTGATCTTGCTGGCGGCCTGGGGGCTCTACCTCTGGCTCGGCGATCTCACCAGCTTGTCGCGCATCGGTTACCTCTCCTTTGGCGCGGTGGCCCAGTTTGCGCCGGCCCTGCTGCTCGGCCTCTACTGGCGTCACGGCAATCGCAAGGGGGTCTATCTTGGGTTGAGCCTCGGGGTGAGCCTCTGGTTCGTGACCCTGCTGGTGGAGAGCGGGCTGCTGGCGGGCTCGCCCTTGGCCGAGCTGCTGGCGCCGCCGGACTGGCCCGCATTTCGCGAGCTGAGTCTCGGGGCCTGGTGCATCTTCCTGAGCCTGCTCTTCAACCTGCTCGGTTATGTGGCCGGTTCTCTGCTGTCGCGCCCTGCGGTGAGCGAGCGGCTGCAGGCGGCCAATTTTGTCGGCAAGCCGAGCCGCGATACCGCCGCCCTCTATCAGGCGCGGGTCTCGGTCAAGGAGCTGGAGATGCTGGCGGCCCGCTTTGTCGGTTCAAGCCGGGTCAAGCGCGCTTTTGGTCGCTTCGCCGGTGAGCGGGGCGGCACCCTTGCTCCGCAGATGCAGGCCTCGGCCGAGCTGATTGCCCACACCGAGCGGCTGCTGGCGGGGGTGTTTGGCACCTCGTCGGCACGGCTGGTGCTCGCCTCTGCTCTGCAGGGGCGCAACATGCAGCTTGAGGAGATCGCCACCATAGTCGATGAGGCTTCCGACGTGTTTCGCTTCAACCGCGGCCTGCTGCAGGGGGCGATCGAGCATATCGGGCAGGGGATCTCGGTGGTGGACAGGGAGCTTCGGCTGGTGGCCTGGAACCGCCGCTACATCGAGCTGTTCCACTATCCGCCCGGGCTTATTCAGGCTGGGCGTCCTATTGAGGAGATCATCCGCTACAACGCCCAGCAGGGGCTCTGTGGCTCCGGTGATATCGAGGATCATGTGGCGCGGCGGGTCGCCTTTATGAAGCGCGGTAGCGCCCATATCTCGGCGCGGGAGCGCCCGGACGGGCGGGTGATCGAGATGCAGGGCAACCCCATGCCCGCCGGTGGTTTCGTCATGACCTTTACCGACATCACGCCGTTTCGCGATGCGGAGCGGGTGCTGCGCGAAGCGAACGAACATCTGGAGGCGCGGGTGGCCGAGCGCACCCGTGAGCTCTCCGAGCTCAACCGTCAACTGCTGCTGGTGAACCAGCAGGTGGAGCGGGCCAATCAATCCAAGAGCCGTTTTCTGGCGGCGGTCAGCCATGATCTGACCCAGCCCCTCAATGCCGCCAAGCTGTTTACCTCCTCCCTGCTGGAGATGCTGCCCGATGCTGGTGAGCAGGCCCGCATCGCCCGCCATATCGACGATGCGCTGGGGGCGACCGAGGATCTTATCACCGATCTGCTCGATATCTCGCGGCTCGAAGCGGGCAAGTTCAAGGCCAAGAAGCTCGACTTCGCACTGCGCGATCTGCTCGACAACCTCAAGGCGGAGTTTGGCGTGCTGGCCCAGGCGGGGGGGATCCACTTCTCGGTGGTGGAGAGCAAGCATGCGGTGCACAGCGATGTGCGGCTGCTGCGTCGGGTGCTGCAGAACTTCCTCACCAATGCGTTTCGCTACAACCCGGGGGGCAGGGTGCTGCTTGGTTGCCGCCGGATGGGGGAGAAGATCCGCATCGAGGTGTGGGACAACGGCCCCGGCATCCCGCAGGACAAGCAGGAGGCTATTTTTGACGAGTTCTCCCGCCTCGATCACTCCCGCACCGCCAAGGAGCAGGGGCTGGGTCTGGGGCTTGCCATCGCCCGTGGCATCTCGCAGGTGCTCGGTCATCAGCTCACATTGCAGAGCTGGCCGGGCAAGGGATCGGTTTTTGCGGTGACCCTCAATCTGGCGACCCGGCCGGTCACTGCCCATCAGCTGGCCGCGCCGGTGGCGCGTGACAGCCAGCTGGAGGGGGTAGCCGTGCTATGTATCGACAACGAGCGGGACATTCTGACCGCCATGAGCACCCTGCTCGGCCGTTGGGGCTGCGAGGTGCGCTGCGCCGTCGATCTGGCCGAAGCCGAGGAGCTGGTGGCACAAGGGTTTGTGCCGAGACTGGTGCTCTCCGACTACCACCTCGACGATGGCAAGACCGGGTTGGAGGCTCTCGCTACCCTGCAACGGGTGTGTGGCGACGAGCTGGGAGGCATCATCATCAGTGCCGATCGCAAGAGCGAGTTGCAGGCGCAGATCCGCGAGCGGGGGTATGGCTACATCAGCAAACCGGTCAAACCGCTCAAACTGCGGGCCCTGATGAACAGCCTGCTGCTGCGCTAGCCACATCCGGGGCGGCTAGCCGTGAACCGGCTCACAAAACCGCGCAATGATCCTGTGGCCCGTGGTCATGGATGAATGCGAAAACAGAGATTTATTGGCGAAGATCTCTTCATCTTCCTGCGCAATCGCCGCCAGTTACAGTATTGGCTTGCCACTGTCGTTGAACGCCGACAGTGGCAGACCGGATTGGCTCACTCTATAGTCGGGATGCGATTTTTTGCATCGCAAATGAAGTAACCGAAGGGCAAACCGATCGCAAGATCGGGACGCAAAGCTTCCGGTCCAGGGATGAGCCGTACTTGAGATAGCGGGGCCACCACAGGTTGTTGTGCACCTTTGCCAAGAGGCCGCACTGCCGTCTGCGTTACCTGTCAGGGCGTAGCCCTTTTCGTTGCCAACATAACGAAATAGGGAAATATAAAAAATGCTAAGTCCAAAGCCTACCATGCTGGCCCTTGCGGTCGGTCTGTGCTGCGCCTCGTCCGCTTATGCTGCGGCGCCCGGCAAGCCGACCATCGGATGGGGCCCCACCAAGTTTTCCATTGTTGAAGTCGATCAGGCGGCCACTGCCTACAACAATCTGGTCAAGGTAAAGGATGCCGCCGATGTGGAGGTGAACTGGAACCTCTGGAGCGGCGATCTGGGCCAGAGTGCCAAGGTACTGCTAAATGGTCAGGAGGTGTGGTCCGGCCCCTCGGCCGCGGCGGGCAGCGCCAAATTCAAGGTGAAGAAAGGGGGGCGCTACCAGATGCAGGTGGCGCTGTGCAACGCCGATGGCTGTACCCTCTCTGATGCCAAGGAGATCGTGGTCGCCGATACCGACGGCAGTCATCTGGCGCCACTCAAGGCGCCGCTGCAGGAGAACAACAAGCCCTACGCCAACAAGTCCGGCAAGGTGGTGGGGACTTACTATGTGGAGTGGGGGGTCTATGGCCGCAAGTTTATGGTGGACAAGATCCCGGCCCAGAACCTGACCCATATCCTCTATGGTTTCACCCCCATCTGCGGCGGGGATGGCCTCAACGACAGCCTCAAGGAGATCGAAGGGAGCTTCCAGGCGCTGCAGCGGGCGTGTGCCGGTCGCGCCGACTTCAAGGTGGCGATGCACGATCCCTGGGCCGCCATCCAGATGCCGCAAGGCAACCTCACCGCCCATGATGAGCCCTACAAGGGCAACTTTGGCGCTCTGATGGCGCTCAAGCAGGCCTATCCGCACCTCAAGATCCTCCCCTCGGTCGGCGGTTGGACCCTCTCCGACCCCTTCTATTTCCTCGGTGACAAAACCAAGCGTGACGTGTTTGTCGGCTCGGTGAAAGAGTTCCTGCAGACCTGGAAGTTCTTCGACGGTGTGGATATCGACTGGGAGTACCCGGGCGGACAGGGGGCCAACCCGAAACTGGGCAGCCCGAGTGATGGTGCCACCTATGTGGTGCTGATGAAGGAGCTGCGCGCCATGCTCGACGAGCTGGAGGCAGAGACCGGTCGCCAGTATGAGCTCACCTCGGCCATCGGGGCGGGGGGCGACAAGATCCAGGATGTGGACTACAAGGCGGCCCAGCCCTACATGGACCACATCTTCATGATGACCTACGACTACAACGGTGCCTGGAGCAACACCGAGCTGGGCCACCAGACCAACCTTTATGCGGCGAGCTGGGATCCCGCTACCAAGTACACCACCGACAAGGCGGTGAATCAGCTGCTGGCGCAGGGGGTTGAACCGGGCAAGCTGGTGGTCGGGGCTGCCATGTATGGCCGTGGCTGGACCGGGGTGAGCGGTTATCAGGGCAACAACCCCTTCACC
The DNA here is from genome assembly GCF_051919185.1 of Aeromonas sp. 97A. Classification (NCBI taxonomy): domain Bacteria; kingdom Pseudomonadati; phylum Pseudomonadota; class Gammaproteobacteria; order Aeromonadales; family Aeromonadaceae; genus Aeromonas; species Aeromonas sp. 97A. The sequence continues at coordinate 4,696,362 of NZ_JBQBFF010000001.1, forward strand.
GGCAAGGCGACCGGCAAGGTGAAAGGCACCTGGGAGGACGGGGTGGTGGATTACCGCGACATCGTCAACAACCGGATGGGGGCTGGCTGGGAGAAGGGCTACGACGAAGTGGCCGAGGCGCCCTATCTGTTCAAGGCGGCGACCGGCGATCTCATCACCTATGACAACGATCGCTCGGTCAAGGCCAAGGGGCAGTATGTGCTGGCCAACAAGCTCGGTGGCCTCTTCTCCTGGGAGATCGATGCCGACAACGGCGACATCCTCAACGCCATGCACGAGGGGTTGGGCCACGGCGAGGGGACGACTCCACCAGCCAACAAGCCGCCGCTGGCCAACGCGGGCAGTGACTTCAAGGTGACCGGCCCGACCGAGGTGACGCTGGATGGGTCGGCCTCCCACGATCCGGAAAACAGCGCGCTCAGCTTCAGCTGGAAGCAGATCTCCGGCCCGCAGGCTGCCCTGCTTGATGCCACTCAGGCCAAGGCCCGTGTTGTACTCGATGCGGTGACTGCCGACATCAATCTGGTGTTCGAGCTGACCGTGACCGATGACCAGCAGTTGAGTGCCAAGGATCAGGTGGTGGTGACCAACAAGGCGCCGCAGGCCAATCTGGCGCCGGTGGTGAGTGTACCTGCCACGGCCTCCGTGGAATCTGGCAAGCAGGTGACCCTCAAGGCGACCGCCTCTGATCCGAACGGTGATCCCCTGACCTATCAGTGGAGCGTGCCGGCAGGCATCACCGCAACGGGTCAGAACAGCGCCACCCTGGTGGTGACTGGCCCGAACGTCACCAGCGACACCGGCTATGACCTGAGCGTCACCGTCTCCGACGGCGGGCTGGATGCCAGCGCGGCAACCCGTCTGACGGTCAAACCGGCCAGCAGCGGCGGTGGTTGCACGGCGACCGATCCGGATGCGGCCAACTGGCCAGTCTGGAAAGCAGCCAGCACCTATAACAGCGGCGACAAGGTGAGTCACAACCAGCTGGTGTGGCAGGCCAAGTACTGGACCCAGGGCAACGAGCCTAGCCGCACCGCGGATCAGTGGCTGCTGGTGAGCAAGGTGCAACTGGGTTGGGATGCCAATGTGGCCTACAACGGTGGCGAGCTCACCACCCATAACGGCCGTCAGTGGAAGGCGCAGTACTGGACCAAGGGCAATGAGCCCGGCAAACACGACGTCTGGCAGGATGTGGGAGTCGCCAGTTGTAAATAAGCGTTGAATGGTGGCGGGGCATGCCTGTCATGCCCCGTTTTTTCTCCCCGCTTCGCCACATTCTGGCGGGTCTGCCAACCGGTTTCCCCACCCAGCTTCCCTTTTGTGCCTGCAAAGCAGCCCTTCCGGGCTAGTGATTAATGTTCTCCCCGATAGCTGGCATCTGTGCCGCACGCTGCCCTTTGTGGTGCCGCTTGTGTTGATACATGCCGGCATCGGCTCTGGCAAACGCGGCGGCAAAGTCGCCGCGATAGGGGGCCATCCCCATGCTGCACGAGATAGTGGGAGAGGCGCTGGCCAGCATGGCCGTCAGCCTGGCCATCGTCTGTTGCAGCTCGGTCGGTGTCAGAGTGGTGAGCAGCACAAACTCATCCCCGCCGAAGCGGGCGGCAATCACCCCCTGACCGAAGTGCTGGCGTATGCCGTCTGCGATAAGGCGCAGGGCCTGATCACCCGCCAAATGGCCACTGCTGTCATTGAGCTGTTTGAGATTATCCATGTCGATCAGCAGCAGGGTGCCTTCCGGCTGCCCCTGCAGAGCGAGTTCGAATTGCTGGCGATTGGCGAGCCCGGTCAGCTGGTCGGTATTGGCCAGCTGATAGATGCGGCGGGACTGCTGATAGATGGTGATGGCGTGGCGAATATCCCGCGCCAGGATCGCCATCAGGTGGCTGTCGTAGCGGGTAAAGGCATTACGTTTGCTGCTGTCTATATTGATCATGCCGTAGAGCTGACCATCGATATGGATCGGGGTCGCCAGCGTGGCCTGGATGGGCAGGTCGGTGCAGTTGACCAGCAGCTCTCTGTCCTGTTCGGACAGGGGCATGGTGGCATTTATCTTCGACAGGTCGTTGATCAGCAAGGTTTTGTTGCAGCGCCCCTGAGTCAGCTTGTACTGAAAGGTGTGCTCCAGCGGCAGATTGATCCGCCGCAGTTTCACCAGATCCATGCCGATGGCCGCTTCATACCTCAACATGCCTGTGCCCGGCAGCAGCTTGATCAGGCAGCCCATCTCGGCTCCCGGGATCAACATCACGGCTCGTCTGAGCAGATCCTCCAGAAAGGCCTCTTCGGTCTGGTATTGCGCCGAGTTGCGGGCCAGTTCGGCGGTGGTTTCGTTGATCTTGAGCGCCTCACTCAGATGCTGCCACTGGCGGTGCAGATGGTAGCGGTAGTGGCGATAGAGCCAGAAGGTGCAGATAAGGTAGCTCTGGACTAGCAAGGTGCTGGCAAGCGGCGCCCTTTGCCAGCCATTGAGGCTGTTGATAAGCCAGATCATCCCGGCCAGTGGCAAGGCATAAATCGTCAAACGAACAAATTTGTCGTATCTGGATAACCGGGTGCGTGAGGGCAATTCGCTGGGCATGAAGACACCTGCTGGCCATGCAAAGCGGCGATTATAAATTCATTAGTTGCGATACAGATGGGTCTTTTGTCGCATATTGTTCTTACTCATTGATTTTTCTCAATTTGGTGTGATGCAGATCAAAAAAATGGTGTGAGGTATCTGGTTGGAGGTGATGAGATTATGTCTGCATATCCGGCTGTTTTTTAAACATTAATTTCTTGAAAGTGGGTAATTGTCGGGGTTGGTAACTGGTGGGCTGGCAATGGTCCGATTTGCTTACTTATCAGAATTACCCTACAGTCAATCGGCGATTATTTATCGCCAGAAATAACGTTGTGACAAGGGCAAACCGATTGAAAAGTCGGGACGCAAAGCTTCCGGTCTAAGGGTCAAGACGACCTAGGATAGCGGGGCCACCACAGTAGAATGCAGGCTGCCTTTGCCAAGGGGTGGCCGTTTTTGTGTCACCTGTCGTGTTGCGTTGCCCTTTCGTTTTTCCCATAACGAAACGAAAAGGAAAGCAATATGCTAAGTCCAAAACCCGCACTGCTGGCCATGATGGTCGGTACCCTGCTCGCCTCCTCCGCCGCTTATGCGGCAGCTCCCGGCAAACCCGCCATCGGTTGGGGCCCCACCAAGTTTGCCATCGTCGAAGTCAGCCAGTCCGCGACCGCTTATAACGAGCTGGTCAAGGTGAAGGATGGCGCCGATGTGACCGTCACCTGGAATCTCTGGAACGGCGATATCGGCCAGAGTGCCAAGGTGCTGCTGGATGGCAAGGAAGTCTGGTCCGGTCCCTCTTCCGCCGCTGGCACTGCCACCTTCAAGGTGCACAAGGGGGGCCGCTATCAGATGCAGGTCGCGCTGTGCAACGGCGATGGCTGCACCCTGTCTGATGCCAAGGAGATCGTGGTCGCCGATACCGACGGCAGCCACCTCGCACCACTCAAGCCAGCCCTGCAGGAGAATAACAAACCCTATGTCAACAAATCCGGCAAGGTGGTCGGCACCTACTATGTGGAGTGGGGGGTCTATGATCGCAACTTCACCGTGGACAAGCTGCCGGCCCAGAACCTGACCCATATCCTCTATGGCTTCACCCCGATCTGTGGCGGTGATGGCCTCAACGACAGCCTCAAAGAGATTGCCGGCAGCTTCCAGGCGCTGCAACGTGCCTGTGCCGGGCGCAAGGATTTCCAGGTCGCCATTCACGATCCCTGGGCCGCGCTGCAAAAAGGGCAGGGGTCACTGGTCGCCTGGGATGAGCCCTACAAGGGCAACTTCGGCAATCTGATGGCCCTCAAGCAGGCCTATCCGGACCTGAAGATCCTCCCCTCAGTCGGTGGCTGGACCCTCTCCGACCCCTTCTTCTTCATGCATGAGAAGGCCAAGCGTGACGTGTTCGTCGCCTCGGTCAAAGAGTTCCTGCAGACCTGGAAGTTCTTCGACGGTGTCGATATCGACTATGAGTTCCCGGGGGGCGATGGCGCCAACCCCAATCTGGGGGACAAGACCAAAGATGGTGAAACCTATGTGCTGATCATGAAGGATCTGCGCGCCATGCTCGACGAGCTGGAGGCCGAGACCGGTCGCACCTATCAGCTCACCTCCGCCATCGGGGCCGGTTACGACAAGATTGAGGATGTGGATTACAAGGCTGCCCAGCAGTACATGGATCACCTCTTCGTGATGAGCTACGACTACAACGGTGCCTGGAGCAATACCTCCCTGGGTCATCAGGCCAACCTCTATCAGGCCACCAACGGCTCGGCCAACAAGCGCTACAACACTGATGCAGCGGTGCAGCAGTTGCTGGCGCAGGGGGTCGACTCCGGGAAGCTGGTGATCGGTGCCGCCGCCTACGGTCGCGGCTGGAAAGGGGTGAGCGGATATCAGGGCAACGATCCCTTCACCGGCACCGCCACCGGCAAGATCAAGGGCACCTGGGAAGATGGCGTGCTGGATTATCGCCACATCGTCAACAACCATATGGGCGCAGGCTGGGAGTACAACTACGACGAGACTGCCGAAGCGGCCACCCTGTTCAAGCCCTCCACCGGCGAGCTGATCACCTATGACGACGAGCGCTCGGTCAAGGCGAAAGGCCAATACGTGCTGGCCAACAAGTTGGGCGGGCTCTTCTCCTGGGAGATCGATGCCGACAACGGCGACATCCTCAACGCCATGCACGAAGGTCTCGGTCACGGTGAAGGGGTTACCCCGCCAGCCAACAAGCCGCCAGTCGCCAATGCGGGCAGCGATCTGAGTGTCACCGGCCCGACCGAGGTGACGCTGAACGGCTCCGCCTCCCACGACCCGGAAAATGGCCACCTCACCTATAGCTGGAAGCAGGTCTCCGGCCCGCAGGCCGCTCTACTTGATGCCACTCAGGCCAAGGCTCGGGTTGTACTCGATGCAGTGTCCGCCGACATCAATCTGGTGTTCGAGCTGACGGTGACCGATGACCATCAACTGACCGCCAGGGATCAGGTGGTGGTGACCAACAAGGCGCCGCAGCCCAACCTGCCTCCGGTGGTGACTTTGCCTGCCAGCGTCAAAGTGGAAGAGGGCAAGCAAGTGACCATCACCGCCAAGGCATCCGACCCCAACGACGACGAGCTGATCTATCAATGGCAAGTGCCTGCCGGTATCACGGCGACCGGCCAGAACAGCGCCATTCTGGTGGTCACCGGCCCGGCGGTCGATGTCGAAACCGGTTATGACCTTTCAGTGACCGTCTCCGATGGCGCACTCGACACCAACGCGGCCACCCGTCTCACCGTCACGCCAGTCAACGAAGGCGGTGAGGGGGGCTCTTGCAATACCACCGACCCGGAAGCGGCCAACGTTCCCGCATGGCAGGCCAGCAAGGTCTACAACGGCGGTGACAAGGTGAGCCACAACCAGCTGGTATGGCAGGCCAAGTACTGGACTCAGGGTAATGAGCCGAGCCGCGCCGCCGATCAGTGGGCGCTGCTGAGTCAGGTTGATCTGGGCTGGAACGCTGCCGTTGCCTACAACGGCGGGGATCTCACCAACCACAACGGCCGTCAGTGGAAGGCCAAGTGGTGGACTCAAGGCAATGAGCCGGGCAAGCACGATGTCTGGCTGGATATCGGGGCAGCAAGCTGTAACTGAGGCCTCCTCACCGATGACGGGGCATGGCGACATGCCCCTCATTCCCGGTAGCAATATGAACGAGAACCCGACAATGACCACAAATGTGACCCGAATCGCTGCCCTCATCATGGCAACCCTGGCGGCTGGCCCCCTGTCTGCCGCCACCTCGTCCCTTATATTCAATGACACGACACCGCAAAGCGATCTGGCGGGTAGCCTGGCTGCCAGCGTGCAGTTTGCCCAGAGCCAGATCCTGCCTTCCCATCCCAAAGAGGGGGATCGCCAACCCATCCTGACCAGCCTGCGCAAGAGCCTGCTGCTGGTGAAACCACTCCAGGCCGACGGGGTGACCCCCATGACTGTGGAGGCCCGTGACGGCAGTGGCACGCTGCTGGGCACCCTGACCTTGTCACCGCCATCGGCGCTGCCCGAGACTGTCTACCACCTCGCGGGGGTTCCCGAAGGGGGAGTGAGCTTCATCCCGGAGAGCGGCACCACTGCCGTCATCAGCAGCAGTGCTGATTTGGCCAAACTGAACGACAAGAGCGGCGCCTTCCTCAAGGATCGGTTGACTGGTCGAGCGCTGGTGGAGATCCAGACCGCCGACGGCCGCTGGGTTCGGGATATCTACCTGCCCGTTAGCCCGGAGCTGGAGGGCAAGATGGTGCGGATCCGCTCCAGCGCCGGTTATAACTCGACGGCCTTCTATGGCGAGCGACAGGTGACCGTCTCCCGTGGCCAGACCCTGCAGTTCAAGTTTGCCAATGGGCAGTGGTTCCGCGAGGGGGAGCTGGAGAACAACCGCATCACCTATGCAGCGGATACCTGGAGCGGCGAGCTGCCTGCCGAGTGGATCCAGCCCGGACTGAACCTCTCCGTTCGTCAGGGCAATCTCAGTGGTGAACTGCGTGACATCAAGGTCGGCGCCCCAGGCGAGCTGCTGCTGCACACCATCGACATCGGCATGCTCACCACGCCACGGGATCGCTTTGCCTTTGCCACTGACAAGGTGGCTCATCGCGAATACTTCCAGACCATCCCGGCCAGCCGTTTGATCGTCAGTCAGTATGCACCGCTCTCCCTGCCTGAGGTGATGCTGCCCAACGGCACCTTGCTGACCGATTTTGACCCGAGCGAAGGGGGTTGGCATGGCGGCACCATGCGCCAGCGCATCGGCAAGGAGCTCATCTCCCACGGCATCGACAATGCCAACTACGGCATCAACAGCAGTGCCGGTGAAGGGGAGGGAAGCCATCCCTTTGTGGCGGCCCAACTGACGGCGCACAACAGTCGCGGCAAGTATGCCAATGGAGTTCAGGTGCACGGTGGGTCAGGTGGCGGTGGCATCGTCACACTGGATGATTCGCTGGGCAACGAGTTCAGCCACGAAGTGGGCCATAACTTCGGCCTTGGCCACTATGTAGATGGCTTCCGTGGCTCGGTTCATCGCAGTGCCGATCAGCTCAACTCCAGCTGGGGCTGGGACAGTGACAAACACCGTTTCATCCCCAACTTCTCGCCGACCCGCACCAATGAGGATGCCTGTCTGGATGGCCAGTGCCAGCCACCGTTCGATGGCCGCAAGTTTGGCTACGATGCGATGGCGGGCGGCCGCCCTCTCTCCGGCGCCAACCGTTTCACCCTCTATACCCCCAATTCCGCCGCCATCATCCAGCGTTTTCTGGAGAGCAAGGCGGTGTTCGATGCCAACTCGGCCACCGGCTTTAGCAAGTGGAACAGTGCGACGGCCAGGATGGAGCCCTATCAGCACACAATCGAGGGGATCGAGAAGGTCGATGCTCCCATGGATGCCCTGAGCGAGGCCGGACTGAGTGCCCTGCTGGCGGATTACGGCTTGGTAAGGGTCGCCATGTGGGATGGACGCTGGACTCGTGATATCCGGGTGCCGGTTGCCTCTGCTGACAACCGTGGGCGTAGTCTGACCATCGATCACGGGGCCGGTTACAACAGTCGCCTCTTTATCAACGGCAAGGAAATTGTGGTGAACCGGGGCTTCAAGAAGAGCTTCACCTCGGATGGCCAGAGCTGGGTGGAGGTCTCCCCCATCGATACCAAGATTGCACGCAAGCCCGAGCAGTTCGGCGTGCCGGTGACCACCCTGGTGGGCTATTACGATCCGCAAGGAGCCCTGCGCAGCTACATCTATCCGGCGCTGCACGGCGCCTATGGCTTCACCTACCCGGATGACAGCAGCACCCTGTCCGGCAATGACTGTCAGTTGCAGGTGGAGACCCGCGATGGTCTGCAGCGCTTCAGGCTGGCCAATCACCGGGCGGCCAGCAGCGTCATGAACAAGTTCCACATCAACCTGCCCACCGCCAGCGAGCCCGGCCGCGCCACCATCCAGTGCCGTGGCCAGACACTGGTACAGCAGAGCTTGCTGCCACCGCAGCAGACCCTCTCCTTTACCGTCAACGGGCGGCCGCTGGAGCAGGGCGTGGTTGAGAACCAGCCTCCGGTGGTGACCGTACCGGCGCAGCTCGGCGGCATCGGTGGTGAGTGGCTGACCATCACTGCCGAGGCGAGCGATCCTGAGGGGGATGCGCTCAGCTACCGCTGGCACTTCCCGGCGGGCTGGCAGGCGGAGGGCGAGACCAGTGCCAACCTGCGTCTGTTACCGCCGGTTGTCACCACCAGCGAGCAGCATGAGCTGAGTGTGAGCGTCTCGGACGGGGTACATCAGAGCGAAGGGCGCATCGTGCTGACGTTGGCGCCCGTGGTCGATGGCTCTTGCAACACCACCGATCCGGAAGCGGCGAATGTTCCCGCATGGCAGGCCAGCAAGGTCTACAACGGCGGCGACAAGGTGAGCCACAACCAGCTGGTATGGCGTGCCAAATACTGGACTCAGGGCAATGAACCGAGCCGCGCCGCCGATCAGTGGGCGCTGGCGAGTCAGGTTGAGCTGGGCTGGAGCGCGACCGTTGCCTACAACGGCGGTGAGCTGACCAACCACAATGGCCGTCAGTGGAAGGCCAAGTGGTGGACTCAAGGCAATGAGCCGGGCAAGCACGATGTCTGGCTGGATGTCGGGGCGGCAAACTGCCCCTAGGTTGAGTCCATGATGAAGATGGCGGAGCCTGTTCAGGCGGGCTCCGCCTTTTGCCACAAAACCATAGAGAGCAACAATAATGAAAAAAAACCGCATCACCCTTCTGCTTGCCGGCATGATGCTGAGCGGCCACCTGTGGGCGGCCGAGGCATACGACATCAACAAATCCTATCCGGGCGGTAGCCAGGTCAATTACAACGGCCAGGTTTTCGAGGCCAAGTGGTGGGTCAACCCGGGTCAGACTCCCGGCATGGCGGCTGCCAATGAGTGGGATACCCCGTGGAAGCTTGTCGGCGAAGGGGAAGTGACCCCGCCGGACACCGGCGGCGATGACAAGCCCAATCCGCCGACGCCTACCCCGCCGGATGGCAGCACCACTCCCGTCTATATGAGCCAGGCCGAGCTGGATGCCAAAGAGAAGGCGCTGACCGACTTCCCGGCGATGGAAGCGGTCAAGGCCTCCATCGCTACCCGGGACAATCTGGTGGTCGAGGCGGTGCTGCCGGGTCGTGCCGACAACCCGGGCAACGTCAAACGGGTCGAAAGCCTGCTGAGCGAGAGCCAGTTCAACTACCTCTTCCCGCTACGCGCCCCCGAGTACACCTATCGTGGCCTGTTGCAGGCGGCGGCCAAGTTCCCGGCCCTGTGCGGCGACTACAGCGACGGCCGCGATGCTGACGCCATCTGCCGCAAGACCTTGGCGACCATGTTCGCCCACTTCGCCCAGGAGACCGGCGGCCATGAAAACTGGCGCCCGGAGGCCGAGTGGCGTCAGGCGCTGGTCTACGTGCGCGAGATGGGATGGAATGAGACCATGCGCGGCGGTTACAACGCCGAGTGCCGTCCCGATGTGTGGCAGGGTCAGCAGTGGCCGTGCGGTACGTTCGACAATGGCGAGTTCAAGAGCTACTTTGGCCGCGGCGCCAAACAGCTCTCCTACAACTACAACTACGGCCCCTTCTCCGAGGCGATGTTCGGCACGGTGCGCACCCTGCTCGACCGCCCCGATCTGGTGGCCGACACCTGGCTGAACCTGGCCAGTGCGGTGTTCTTCTATACCTATCCGCAGCCACCCAAGCCTTCCATGCTCCATGTCATCGATGGCACCTGGCAGCCGAATGACCATGACAAGCAGAACGGTCTGGTGCCGGGCTTCGGGGTTACCACCCAGATCATCAACGGTGGGGTGGAGTGCGGCGGCCCGGTCGAGCACGCCCAGTCCCAGAATCGCATCAACTACTACCGCGAGTTTGCCAACTACCTCGGGGTAGCGGTGCCATCCGATGAGGTGCTGGGTTGCAAGAACATGAAGGTGTTTGACGACAATGGCGCCGGTGCCTTGCCCATCTATTGGGAGCAGGACTGGAGCTATGTGGCAGAGAACCCCAACGGCGGCAAGAGTTACGCGTGCAAGCTGGTGGGCTACCAGACCCGGTTCAGCGCCTTCAAGGCGGGGGATTACAGCCGCTGCGTTCAGCACTTCTATCCGGAGGTGGTGATCGAGGATAACGGCGGTGCACCAACCTACCGCCGGTGGCCAATATCACCGGCCCGGCGCAGGCCGAAGGCGGCAGCAAGATGACCCTTTCTGGCCAGCACTCCAGCGATCCGGAAGGCAAGCCGCTCTCCTATGCCTGGACAATCCCGGCTGGAGCCTCTGCCCCGGCACTGGATCAGGTCACTCTGGAGTTGACTCTGACCAAGCCGGCCAGCGATACCAAGCTGGATATCAAACTGACGGTCACAGATGAAGGCAATCTGAGCCGCAGCACCACCCATAGCCTGCTGGTGAAAGGAGAGGAGGGGGGCGTAACGCCGCCTGACTATCCAGCCTATAAAGAGGGGACTCCCTACAAGGCGGGCGAGCGGGTCAGCAACGGCGGTGCCAGCTACGAGTGCAAACCGCATCCCTACACCGGCTGGTGTGCCGGTGCCGCCTGGGCCTATGAGCCGGGCAAGGGTACGGCCTGGGCCGATGCCTGGATCAAGCTCTGAGCCGTTTCAGGGTTACAAGGCTTACCGATTAGCCAGCGCACTATCTGGTGTAATCACAGTCTGGAGCAATAAAAGATGGGGCCTGCGGGCCCCATTCTTGTTTGGTGGAGTTCAGGTTTGGCCGTGGAACATCTGGCCCAGACAGGACAGCGCCTCGAAAGGGCTGTGTAATGATGTGTGTTGTTTTTTTATTACATTTTCCGTGAAAGGCTTTCAGCAATTACTTGCCGTAGCGGAAGTAGTATTCACGGGTGGAGGGGGCATAGGCATCTTTCTCTACAACGCCGTTCTTGGTAGTTGCACCGCGCAGGTGGAACAGGACTGCCAGATTCTCAAACATGGTTTACCTCATCGCTCTGTCATTTATGGTTATGGTGTGTGACCTGGGTCACGGTTTGATCCTATGGTCATTTGTGAGCTAGATCAACTTTCTGTGTTGTAAATTTACAAAAATCATGGAAAGGGTTTTCAAATGCAATGCCCTTTATGGAAAGGCTTTCCCGAGGTGACGGGGGAGAAGCTGATGATCAGCTAGCAAAAGGGGCCTGAGAGCGGGGGCGTTGCACGGGGAAAGAGGCTTGCTGCACGGCCTCTCCTTTATAGGTGCTTGAGCCGATTTGTGACATAAAACAGAGAGATAGCACGCGTCTTGCTGGTAAAAACAGCGAACTGCTGCAATTTTGACTAAACGAATCAGTCGCGGTTATTTTAGGGTTGACAGCAAAGCGGGTGATGCCTATCATGCGCCTCCGTTGCCGGAGATAACTTCGTCAGCGCCGAGGTGAGTTGGGGTTATAGCTCAGCTGGGAGAGCGCTTGCATGGCATGCAAGAGGTCCGCGGTTCGATCCCGCGTAGCTCCACCAAATTCTCCTCGAACAATCTGGAATCAAAGGGGTTATAGCTCAGCTGGGAGAGCGCTTGCATGGCATGCAAGAGGTCCGCGGTTCGATCCCGCGTAGCTCCACCAGATTCCTGATTGTTGTACTGAATACCCAGGGCAGTGCGGTGTGTATCACCCAAGCCGACCTTTGTGGGGTTATAGCTCAGCTGGGAGAGCGCTTGCATGGCATGCAAGAGGTCCGCGGTTCGATCCCGCGTAGCTCCACCACTATTTAGGATGAATGGCCGCCAGAACCATTCATTCAGTACCGAATTTGGGGTTATAGCTCAGCTGGGAGAGCGCTTGCATGGCATGCAAGAGGTCCGCGGTTCGATCCCGCGTAGCTCCACCAAATTCAGAGTGACTGCCGGTCATTCACAAAAATCGGGGTTATAGCTCAGCTGGGAGAGCGCTTGCATGGCATGCAAGAGGTCCGCGGTTCGATCCCGCGTAGCTCCACCAAATTCTTGTTACAAGAAACAAAAAGGCCACCGCATCGCGGTGGCCTTTTTGTTTTCTCCATCATTTATTTTCTCCATACGCCCGCGCCTTTCATTTGTAAATCCAATGACCTGAATGAAAAAGCCCGCGAGACTCGCGGGCTTTGCTTGCACTATTCAGATGCGCTTGTGGTTAACGGCGACGTCGCCAGGCCAGCGGTAACAGGGCCAGCAGGCCGAGTCCCAGTGCACCACCGCCTGAGGAGGTGTCCGGTTTGGTGGCATCGCTCTCCAGTCTCAGGTCGACGATGATGGGATCATGGTCGGAGGCACTGAAGGGGTTGTCAGACTTGAGCAGGGAGCCGGTGTACTTGCTGCCGTATTCGAACAGGGAGCTTTCGAAGGAGTTGATGTGCCAGTCGGCGACACCAGCCACCTTGCTGGCCAGCGCCGGGTTGGCGAGGGCATAGTCCAGAGTGCCCAGCTCCCCGTCGTAGCTGTAGGAGATGGCTTTCTCCTTGTTGAATTTGACGTTGAGATCGATCAGGCCGTAGCTGCGAGTTACTTCGCGACCGAGCTGTTCATAGGACTGCTCACCGATAAAGGTGTGGGAGGCCGATACGATCTTCCGCTCGCTGGTGGCCGGGTTGTAGTCGGTCAGTACCCGGATCGGATCTTCCTTGGCGTAGGAGTTGAAGTCGCCTACCAGCAGCACCTGGCCCGGCAGTTTGTTGACCGCTTCACCCAGCACCTTGGCGGCAGAGACCCGGAACTCGGTGCACTTGCCCTGCAGGTCGGCCGGTTCTGTCTTGCCATCGCCATTTTCGTAGCAGCCTGACCCCTTGGATTTGAGGTGGTTGACCACCAGCGTCAGCGGCTCCTTGCTCTTGGCGAGGGTGAAGGTCTGAACCAGAGAATCGCGCTGACCGGCTGTCTTGGCCACACCACCAGTGGTGTAGCGCTGCTCCGGCAGCTTGATGACGCTGGCATCTCCGCTGGGGGTGAGCAGGGCAGGACGGTAGATCATCGCCACCATGATGGCGTCGCCGCCGAAGAACTTGCCATCGGTAAGTGCCTTGACCGGCAGGCGCACATAGGCGTAGTGTTTGCTCGCATCCTTCTGCTGTTCGTTGAGGCGGGTCACCAGATTGTGGAGGGCCGAGTTATCCTCGAAGCCGTTGTTCTCCATCTCCATCAGGCCGAGCAGATCGGCATCCATTGCGGTAATGGCATTGACGATCTTGGTGCGCTGTTTCTCGAACTCGGGCTGGCTCTTGGCACCCCGGTTGCAACCTTTGGCGTTGTCGGCATCCGCCTGATCCTTGCACAGGATATTGAGTGCACCGCCGATGCTGGAGTGACTGGTGAAGTAGTTGAGCACGTTGAAGCTGCCGATCCGCAGATCGCTGCCAGAGAGGCGAGTCGGCGCGTCTTGACGATCCTCTTCAGGGGTGCGCAGCAGGGCGCCGGCAGTCAGGGTGACATCGCTCGGTACCACCAGACGGAAGGCATCCTTGTTGTATACGATCACCCCCTCCAGCCCGGTCAGTTGATCACCGATGCGCAGATATCCCTGATCGGCATCCCAGCTCGGGAACCAGGGCAGTACGCCATCCGGCGCTTTGTAATCCGACTCGACTACCAGACGGTTGCTGCCATTTTTGGTGGCCAGTGCGACAGCGTCCGCACTGTTGGCAACATGAAGTTGGGTCGGTTTGATCAGCGGGGTTTTGTGGGCCAACTCTACGTTGTTGCGCTCGACCTTGTAGTCGAAGCCATAGTTGCGGGTCAGGTGCAGGTCACTGCTGCTGTCGAGACGTACCCGCATCCCTTCGTGGCGATTGAGCGCTTGCGCCAGCGTCTCCCCTTCATTCACCTGCAATACGCTGGTCGGCACATTCAGCCCTTGTGCGGTGACTTGCAAGTGGGCTTTTTTGGTGGCCTTGTCGACTAACGGGGTCAGCTGGGTGCCGCCGTAAAACTCTTGCACCTGTGCTTCCAGACAGACTTCGCTCCCCGGTTTGATGTCTTTATATTTGGTTGCGAAGTCCTTGTCGTTCAGATAGACAAAGATGCCATCAGAGGTGGCCGGATTGCCATCGCCCACCGGGTCTGTCAGATAGAAACCCTTGGTCAGGCTTTGGCCCAGCGTCGTCACGATACCGCGAACGTTGAAGGTGCCCGTGCTGATTTTACCGGTCACATTGCCGTTCTTGTCGGTCACGGTCTGGGTGGCCAGCGCGCTGGCGGAGCCTGTGCCCTGAATGGTCGGGATGGGGGTGAGTTGAGCCGGATCGGACGGGCAGACAAATGCCGCATGGGCGCCTGAGGATGCAAGTGCCAGCCCCACGGCCAGCGACAGCAGGGTACGAGTACCTTTCATAGGTGTTCCTTTTTTATTTTTGCCAGTGATTCCATAGCCTTGGCTCGTTGACCAAGGGCGCGCATTGTCACATTTCTGGCATGTCATACCAGTGAGCCAACGCACATTAAATGAATCTGGGAAGGTGCGGGAAAGCGTTTTTATGATCCCAGTAACGATATGATTTTTTTGATAATTCAATCAATTTTAACCCTGTGATCATGACGCTTTCGTGGCAGGGGATAATTCTCTTTGAGAATAAAGATTGAGGGGATCTTGTCGCCTTCCTATACTGGGTTCGTTCCTCACGGAACCCAGGTAAAGGGCAAACCGGCAGTGATGTCGGGGCGCAATGCTTCCGGTCTCGATCGTGGATCCAGATAGCGGGGTTTCCCTGGGTGAGGGGTGGTTTTTGTGGCAGGTCCATTGCCAGTTGTCTGCGCCCATCATGCAGGTTGCGATTGTTCTTTGCCTTGGTGACCAAGCCAAGACAAAACAAGGAAGATAACAATATGCAACAGTTCCTGAGGCCCAGCCGGCTTGCCGTGCTGGTGGCCATCGCTGCCATGCCCGCCTGGGCGCAGGCAGCCTATCCCGCCTACAAGGCCGGTACTGCCTACAAAGCCGGTGACATCGTCAGCAATGCCGGCGCCCTCTATGAATGCAAAGAGTTCCCCTACTCGGGTTGGTGCGGGGCATCCCCCTATCACTATGAACCCGGTGTCGGGGTGGTCTGGGCGGATGCCTGGAAGCTCTACGGCGGCGAAGTGCCGCCACCGGCGCTCGGCGTGGCCGTCAGCTCTCCGGCTGCCGGTGCCAGCTTCAACGAAGGTGCCAGCGTGGCGCTGGCGGTGACCCTGAGTGGCCCGGTGACGGCGCTGGTTCGGGTGGAATACCTTATCGACGGCAAGCTTGCTGCCACGGCCAGCGCCTCGCCCTGGGGCGCCAGCTGGAGTGCTGCGGGCGTTGGGGCGCATGCCCTGAAAGCGCGGGCGCTGGATAAGGATGGCAAGGTACTGAGCGAGGCTGATTCGAGCTTCAACGTTGCCGCAGTGGTAGCGCCAGAGGCGCCCAAGGTGAGCATCAGCAGCCCGGCAAGTGGTGCCAAGGTAACGCTGGGTCGCAGCGTGGCGGTGAGCGGCAACGTCACCGATGCCAACAACGATGTGACCAAAGTCGAGCTGTTTGTCGATGGCAAGAAGGTAGGGGAAGACAATGCCGCCCCTTGGCAGGTCAACTGGACGCCCGATGCCAAGGGCAGTGCCGCCCTCAAGCTGGTTGCCACCGACAAAACCAATCTGAGCGGCGAGTCGGCGGCAGTGAACGTCACTGTCGAGGAGGCCGCGCTGCCGCCATCCGGTGGCAACCTCTCCTGCGATATCCGCCAGATCTATCGTCCTGATGGCTACGAGTGCATGGGGGATGACCATGCCCGCCGGGTCATCGGCTACTTCACCTCCTGGCGCACCGGCAAGAATGGCCTGCCCGCCTATCTGGTGAGCGACATTCCGTGGAGCAAGATCACCCACATCAACTACGCCTTCGCGGCGGTAGACGAGCAGAGCCACACCATCAGGGTGGATGATTCGGCGACCAAGATGACCTGGGATGGCGTGCCGGGTGCCGAGATGGATCCGGAGTTCGCCTACAAGGGGCACTTCAACCTGCTGTCGAAGTTCAAGAAGCAGTATCCGGACGTGAAAACCCTGATCTCGGTCGGGGGCTGGGCCGATACGCGCGGCTTCTACACCGCTACCACCAAGGGCGACTGCTCGGTCAACACCGATGGCATCAATGCGCTTGCCACGTCGGCGGTGAGTTTTATCCGTCAGTACGGTTTTGACGGGGTCGATATCGACTACGAATACCCCACCTCCATGAAGGATGCGGGCAACCCCAACGACTTCCCGCTCTCCAACCAGTGCCGCAGCAAGCTCTTTGCCAACTACAAGGTGATGATGCAGACCCTGCGCAGCAAGCTGGATACGGCGGGCAGCGAGGATGGCCGCAAGTACATGCTGACCATCGCCTCGCCAGCTTCCGCTTATCTGCTGCGCGGCATGGAGAACTTCCAGGTCACCCAGTACCTCGACTACGTCAACCTGATGACCTACGACTTCCACGGTGCCTGGAACCACTTTGTCGGCCACAACGCCGCCCTGTTTGACAACAAGGCAGACGCCGAGCTGGCGCAGTGGGGCGTCTACACCCAGAAAGAGTTTGGCGGCATCGGCTACCTCAACGCAGCCTGGTCTGCTCACTACTTCCGTGGTGCGCTGGCTGCCGGCAAGATCAACGTGGGTGTGCCCTATTACACCCGCGGTTGGCAGGGGGTCAGCGGTGGCACCCACGGTCTGGGCGGCAAGGCAGCACTGCCGAGTCAGAGCAATTGTCAGCCGGGTACCGGTGGCGGCACCATTCCGTGTGGTAACGGGGCGGTCGGCATCGACAACATCTGGCACGATCTGGACAAGAACGGCAAGGAGATCGGCGGTGGCGCCGTCCCCATGTGGCATGCCAAGAACCTGGAGCACGCAGCCGATTTGGGGATCACCAGCATGCCGAGCTACGGCCAGGCCTGGGGTCTGGATCCCAACAACCCGGCCCATGTGATGCAGGGCAAGTATGTCCGTTACTACGACGACAAGGCTCATGCTCCCTGGCTGTGGAACGAGGAGAAAAAGGTGTTCCTCTCCACCGAGGATGAGGAGTCCATGGGTCACAAGCTCGACTACATCGTCAATCGTGGTCTGGGTGGCGTGATGTTCTGGGAGATGGCGGGTGACTACGCCTACGATCCGGTGAAAAAAGAGTACGGAATGGGGGATACCCTGACCACGCTCGCCTACGACAAGTTTGCCAAGGCGAGCAAGTACAACGCCAGGCAGAACGAGCTGGCAGCTCCGGCGGCCCAGCTCGACATCGCGGTGAGCCTCTCCGGCTTCAAGGAGGGTGATTCCAACTATCCGATCAACCCGACCCTGAAGCTCACCAACAACTCGACCCAGACCATTCCGGGCGGCGCCCGCATCGAGTTCCTGGTGCCCACCTCTACCTCTGACACCATCACCGACCAGAGCGGGATGGGGCTGAAAGTAGTGGAGAGCGGCGGCAACGACAACTCGGAAGGCATTGCCAATGAGAAGGACTTCCACAAGGTCGCCATGAACCTGCCGGGATGGCAGACCCTGGCACCGGGGGCCGAGATTGAAGTCGCCATGACCTACTACCTGCCCGCCGCTGGCGTGCCGAGCGGTATGCGCATCATCAGCGGCAGCCAGACCATTGGTCTCAAGGCCGAGTTCCCGACCCTGCCGGAGGCCGTGCTGGGCTCGGGTGGCGGCGAGAATCCGGGTACCAGCTGCAGCAGCCAGAACGTTAATCCGGCGGCCTACAAGGCCTATCCGATCTGGCCGCAGGGGGATCATGCCAATGGCGGCGATCGCATCACCCATAACAAGGTGGTGTGGCAAGCAAACTGGTGGACCAGCAGCGAGCCCAAGGCAACCGATGGCAGCTGGAAGTCTGTCTGTAGCTATTGATTTTAAAATCAATGAGATAAGTGAGGCTTCGGCCTCACTTTTTTTGTCTGGTTGGTCGCTCTGGTTGAAAATGCGCCTGCCTTTCCTGGCGGGCAGCCTCTATAATAGAGTCGATTAATAATCAGATGGATATCAGCGTATGGCGAGTATATTGGATTCCGTTGATCAACGAACTCAACTGGTGGGTGAAAACCGCCTCGAGTTGTTGATGTTTCGTCTCGGCACCCGTCAGATGTTCGCCATCAACGTCTTCAAGGTACGGGAAGTGGTCAAGTTGCCCCATCTGAGCAAGATGCCGGGCTCCCATCACAATATCAGCGGGGTGGCCAATATCCGCGGTACCTCGATCCCGGTGATCAACCTGCGCAGCGCCATCGGCATGCGTCCCATGCCCATCGACAGTGAATCCAACCTCATCATCACCGAGTACAACCGCACCATTCAGGGCTTTCTGGTGGGGCAGGTGGCCAACATCGTCAACATGACCTGGAAGGATATACTGCCGCCGCCACGCTCCGCCGGGCGCGCCAACTACCTCACCGCCATCACCCGCATTCCCGAAGATGGAGTGGATCAGATCGTTGAGATCATCGATGTGGAGAAGGTGCTGGCGGAGATCATCACTTATGACATCCGCATCTCCGAAGAGGTGCTGGATCGGGAGATCCTGCCCGAGATGCATGGCCGCAAAGTGCTGATCGTCGATGACTCCAGCACCGCCCGCAATCTGGTGCGCGAGACCCTGGGCCAGCTTGGGCTTGAGGTGATCGAGTGTCAGGATGGTTTGCAGGCGCTGACCCTGCTCAAGGGGTGGTGCGATGCTGGCAAGAAGGTGACCGACGAGATCCTGCTGATGATCACCGATGCCGAAATGCCGGAGATGGACGGCTACCGCCTGACCCACGAGGTGCGCAGTGATCCGCGTATGTCCGATCTCTTTATCACCCTCAACACCTCCCTGAGCGGCAATTTCAACGAAGCCATGGTCAAGAAGGTGGGGTGTGACCGCTTTATCTCCAAATTCCAGCCCGACTTGCTGGTCGGTGTGGCGCAGGAGCGGCTGCGTCAGGTGCTGGAAAGCTGAGAAGCTGCCTGCCGGTTATGCTAAATCAATAACAAAACATCCCGCTGAAGCGGGATGTTTTGTTATTGGGTATTGGCGATGGATTGGGTGAATCAAGGTGCCAAGCAGAGATCGTCGACTGCCCAAAACATCCGATTTTGGCGGGATATTTTGTTATGGGATATTGGTGATAGACGGCGGGCTTATTGGCTGAGCAGCGGCTCCATAAAGCGGGCGACTTTATCGCGGATTTGGGGCTGGGCCGCCGGGGTGGATGAATACCATCGTTCATCATAAGTTCAGGGCGCAGCGCAATATCATCCATAAAGAAGGGGAGCAGCGGCAGATCGTTAGCCTGGGCCAGCTCGGGAAAGATCTGTTCGAACTGGCGCAGATAGCGGGCACCGTAGTTGCGGGGCAGCTGGATTTGGGTCAACACCACACGGGTCTGCTGCTCCTTGGCGAGCGCGATCATGCTGGCCAGATTTTGGCGGGTAATGGTCGGTGCGAAGCCACGCAGGCCATCGTTGCCCCCCAGTTCGATCAGCAGCCAGTCCGGCTTGTGCTCCTTCAGCAGAGCGGGCAGACGGGCCAGCGCCCCTTGTGTCGTTTCACCGCTGATGCTGGCATTGAGCAGGGTGTGTTTGCCCCCCTCCTCCTGCCATTTCTGGTTTAGCAGGGCGGGCCAGCTCTGCTCAACCTGCATCTGATAGCCGGCGCTCAGGCTGTCTCCCAGCACCAGCAGGGTCTGGGCCTGAGCCGACGAGAGCAGGCTGCCGAGGCCAACGAACAAGACAAACAGAATACGCACCATCAATTCAACTCCCGCTATGGATTGTCATCAAGGGATTGGAACAAAGGATACAGAGCATGAGTTCAACCCCCATTATTGTCGTCAAGGGCCTCGGCAAATCGGTTCGCCTCGGCCAGGAAAGCCTCACCATCCTTGAAGGGATCGATCTGCAAGTCAATAGCGGCGAGACGGTGGCGCTGGTCGGTGCCTCCGGCTCCGGCAAGTCCACCCTGCTGGGGCTGCTGGCCGGGCTCGATCTGCCGAGTCAGGGGGATATCGAAATCCTCGGCAAATCTCTCGGTGAGCTGGATGAGGAGGGGCGGGCCCGATTGCGCGCCGAGCAGATCGGTTTTGTGTTCCAGTCGTTCCTGCTGCTCCCGACCATGACGGCGCTGGAGAATGTGATGCTGCCCGCCGAGCTGCGCGGCGAGCGGGATTGCGAACCAAGAGCTCGCGAGCTGCTGGCGGCAGTCGGGCTTGGCGAGCGCTTGCACCATCTGCCGCCACGGCTCTCTGGCGGCGAGCAGCAGCGGGTGGCCATCGCCCGCGCCTTTATGACCCGTCCAAGCCTGCTGCTGGCGGACGAGCCGACCGGCAACCTCGACAGCAAGACCGGCGAGAAGGTGATCGAGCTGCTGTTTGAACTCAATCGCAAGCACGGCACCACGCTAGTGGTGGTAACCCATGACCATCAGCTGGCCGAACGCTGCCAGCGGCAACTGGTCATGACGGCGGGTCGGCTGGATCGCGAGGTGGCCCATGATGTGGTGTAACGGGGTGAGCTGCGGGTCAGGCGGGAGATGCAAGGGATGATGCAGTGGCGATTGGGATGGCGACTGCTTCGCCGGGAAGGTTTCAGCGGCGAGCTGCGCTGGTTTGTGCTGGCGCTGGCTCTGAGCGTGGCGTGCGTCTTGAGTGTGGCATTGGTGGCGGATCGGCTCGATGCCGGACTCAAGGCGTCGGGCCGCGACTTTATCGGAGCGGATCGGGTGCTGCGCACCGCCGCCGCCCTGCCGGAGGGCTGGCTAGCCCGGGCTAAACAGGATGGCTTGGCGGTGCAGACCACCGTCAGCTTCAACAGCATGCTGTTTCACGGTGATACGTTGCAGCTTGCCTCCATTCGGGCGGTGCCAGACGGTTTTCCCTTTTACGGCAAGCTCACTCTGGAACCTGCCCGCGCCCCGGCTCCCGGCGAGATCTGGCTCTCCGCCCGGGTGATGCAGCTGCTCAAGGCCAAAACGGGGGATGAGCTGGAGGTGGGTAATACGGTGCTCAAGGTGGCAGGCCTGCTTGGCGAGGAGCCCGATCAGGGCTTCAGCCCCTTCCTGCTGGCGCCGCGTGCGCTGATCCACAGTGCCGATATCGAGGCGACCGGAGCCCTGCTCCCCGGCAGCCGCCAGCAGTGGCGCTATCTGTTCAAGGGGCCGCGAGAGTCGCTAGCCCGTTACGAGCAATGGTTGTTGCCGCAATTGCAGGCCGGACAGAAGTGGATCAAACCGGATGACAGCGAATCCCAAGTGGGTCGCTCGCTGGCCAATGCCGAGCGTTTCTTCCGGCTTGCCTCGCTAAGCGGGGTGTTGCTGGGGGCGTTGGCGATGGGTATTGCGGTGCGCCACTTTGCCGAGCGCCAGACCAATATGGTGGCGCTGCTCAAGACCCTGGGGGCATCCCGTCGCTCGCTCTGGCAACTGATGGGAACCCTGCTGCTGTCGCTGACGCTGATTGGTGCGTTGCTGGGTCTGGTGGCGGGCACAGCCATGCAGTGGATCACCTTGCAGTTGCTGGGGGACCTGCTGCCGCCGGATCTGCCGCCCCCCTCCTGGCGCCCCTTTGCGCTGGGGGTGGCGGTAGCGCTCTTTATCACCCTGTTGCTCGCTTTTGTGCCCTTCTTGCGGCTGCTGAAGGTGCCGCCGCTGCGGGTATTGCGCCGGGAGCTGGAGGCGGGGATTCCCCCTTGGCTGGCCCTGCCGGTCGGCCTGTTCGGGCTGTTTGCGCTGGTCTGGGGCTTTACCGCCGATGTGCGGCTGGCGCTGGGTCTGGTGGGTGGCATGGGCTTGCTGATGGGGCTGTTGGCCCTGCTGGCAGCACTGATGTTGCGGTTGGGGGCGAGAGTGAGCGGGCCTCATGCCTTGCGGCTGGCGCTGGCCCACCTGTCGCGCGAGCGCAGTAGCGGCCTGTTTCAGCTGGCGGGCTTTGCGCTGGCGCTGATGCTGTTTGGCTTGCTCTGGGCGGCCCGGGTCGATCTGCTGGATGAGTTTTCGGCACGTCTCCCCGTCGATGCGCCCAACCGTTTTCTGGTTAATGTGGCCGAGAACGAGCGGGAGGTGATCCTGAGCGAGCTGGCGGCAGCCGGGGCCAACACCTCCGACTTCTACCCCATGGTGCGCGGCAGGCTGACCCATATCGCCGGTGAGGCGGTGGGCGAGGGGGCGAGTAGTGGTCGTGAAGGGGTCGATCGGGAGCTTAACTTCACTACCACGGCGACCCTGCCAATCGACAACAAGCTGGTGGCCGGTAAATGGCTTGCCGGGCCCGGCGAGGTGTCGGTGGATAGCGAGCTGGCCAAGCGGCTCGATATCAAGTTGGGGGACATGCTCGCCTTTACTATCGAGGGGCGCAGCTTTGGCGCCAGGGTCACCAGTTTGCGCAGCATCAAGTGGGACAACATGCGCCCCAACTTCTACATGATCTTCTCCGAGGATCTGCTGGCACCCTTCTCCCGTACCTGGCTTGGTAGTTACCGATTGCCCGAGGCGGGGCGCTCTGCCGAGGTGGAGTTGATCCGCCGCCACCCCACGGTGAGTCTTATCGATGTGGATGACCTGATTGCGCGGCTCACTCAGGTATCGGAGCAGGTGAGCCGGGCGCTGGCGCTGATGTTGGGGCTGGTGACTGTGGCTGCGCTGCTGGTGCTGCTGACCCAGACCCAGGCCAGCATGGCTCAGCGTCGGCGCGAGCTGTTGCTGATGCGCACCCTGGGTGCCAGCAGCGACCTGCTGAAAAAGATGCTGCGCTGGGAGCTGGTGGCCAGTGGTGCGCTGGCGGGGCTCTGTGCCGCCATGGTGGTGGAGCTCTGCTCCTTTGGCTTGCAGTGGTGGTGGTTCGAGGGGCAGTGGCAGTTCCACTGGGCCATCTGGCTCGGTCTGCCGACGCTGGGGGCCTTGCTGGTGACGCTGGCCGGGCAGGGGATGCAGCGCCAGCTGCTGGCTGGCACCCTGAGCGATCGGCTGCGGGGTCTGGGTCAGGGGTTGTTGTAATCCCGCCAGAACGAGTCGATGCCACAAGGTGCAATAGCGCAGCCACCATAAACAAGCAGCCCGGCCATTGGCCGGGCTGCTTGCTATATGAGGTGCTGACGAGTGGACGCAGCGAGCGGGTGTGAGTTAGCGGGGCTCACGCAGCAGATTGGTGAGGGCGCTCGGCAGCTCGGGATAGCTGAAGTGAAAACCGGCCTGTTGCAGCCGTGCTGGTATCACCTTTTGTCCGGTCAGCAGCAGATCGGCCGCTTCACCCATCACCAGTTGCAGCAGGGGGGCGGGCACGAAAAAGATGTGCGGGCGGTGCAGCGTGGTGGCAAGGGTCTGGCTGAACTCCCGGTTGCTGACCGGATGGGGCGCAGTGCCGTTGAAGATGCCGCTACACTCCTCATGCTCCAGCAGGAACAGCATGGCACGCACCAGATCCTGCACATGGATCCAGCTCATCATCTGGCTGCCTGACCCCATGGGGCCGCCGAGCCCGAGTCTATAGGGGGGGAGCATTTTGGGCAGGGCGCCGCCATCCATGCCAAGCACCAGCCCGATCCGCACGATACAGACCCGTGTCTGGCGGCTCTGGGCCTCCTGCGCCAGGGTCTCCCACTGCTGGCAGAGCTGGTGGGTAAACTCGTCGTTGGGAGAGCGGCACTGCTCGTCGAGGGTTTCGGTGCCCTGTCTGCCATACCAGCCGATGGCGGAGGCGTTGATCAGCACCTTGGGCGGTGTGCTGGATAGCTTGATGAGATCTACCAGTTGCTCGGTCAGTAGCCACCGGCTATCGCAGAGCAGCTGTTTGCGCGACTCGCTCCAGCGTCCGGCGGCGATGGGTTCGCCGGCCAGATTGATCACCGCATCCACGTCATTGAGGTCATCAAGCCGGTCGAGGTTATCCAATACCTTGATATCGTGGCCGAGCAGGGAGTAAGCGCGGCTCCCCTGCCTGCTCAATACCACGACCTCGTGATTGACCTTGAGATGGGCAACCAGCTTGCGGCCGATAAAGCCGGTCCCTCCGGTAATAAGAATCTTCATCGCTGCACGCTCCTGCTGCCGTTTGCTCTACTCTAATGGCGTCGTCCTCCTGCAACAAGTGGACGAGTTTGGCATGTTTTGTTCGCTCGACTGGTTTTAACTCTATCCTCTTCTTACGACATATTGTTGAACAATAGTTTGAATTGATTGATTTTTGTTGGGTGGACATTTGTTGATCAATCGCTATTATGGCGACCCTTTTCGCCTGTCCACCGAGGCTGTCACCCATTATCCGAGTATCAAAGAGGCCGCCATGCCATTTCGTCGTTTGAAACTTCGCCAGCTTTACTCGAGGATTCTTTTGGCGCTGCTGATGGGGGGCGGGATCCTGCTGCTGGGGGTTGTTGCCGTTATCTGGCAGACCGTGACGGAGACAGAGCGTGATGCCGATTCACGGTTGCAGCATGCCCGTGTGATGTTTGAGCGCTCCATCGGCCATGCCCAGCAGGCGGCCATCAATGTGAAGGGGATGCTTGGTCACTCCTGCAAGGAGGCGGCACAACTGCTGCGCGAACAGGTGGCCACGGTGCCTTATGTCCGTTCCGCCAATCTGGCTGTCGGCAGCCACATCTACTGCACCTCGCTCTATGGTGACTACGATGGCCCCTTCAATCCCGACCGCTATGTGGATGGCAGGTTGCAACTGCTGCCTGGCAATGAGGTCACACCGGATCGCCCCTTGATCGTGCTGCGTCATGAAACGGACAAGGGGAGTGTGCTGATCGGTGTAGATGGCTACTACCTGCGCAATACCCTGGAGATCTCCAGCAAGAACTCCCCGATGGCTCTGGTGGTGGGGCAGAGGGCACTGTTTGGCTCAGGTCAGGTCGGGGCGGCGCCCTCTCCGACAGAAGAGGGTTATATTGCCCTCGCTTCGGCTGATTTCCCCTATCAGGTCGTCACCCAGGTCACGGTGCATGACTACTGGAGCCACGCATGGCGATACTCCAGATATACCTTGATCCTCTCTCCGTTGCTGGCGCTGCTGATTGGATTCGGCACCTTCAGGCTGATGGGGCGTAGCAGCTCGCCAGCGGAGGAGCTAAAGCGGGCGTTGATCGAAGAGGAGTTTATCCCCTACCTGCAGCCAGTGGTCTCCGGTGAGGATGAGCAGTGGCGTGGCTGTGAGGTGCTGATGCGCTGGCAGCATCCCAAGCAGGGGATGATCTCGCCGGATCGCTTTATTCCGCTGGCGGAAGATAGCGGGTTGATCGTGCCCATGACCAGCCTGTTGATGGCGCAGGTGCGCGATCACTTCTCCCCTTATGCCCGCAAGTTGCCGGCCAAGTTCCATTTTTGCTTCAATATCAGCGCCAAACACTTTCAGGATCTCGACCTGTTGGCTGACTGCAAGGCCTTTCTCGACGCGTTTAAGGAGAATCCCGTTGATTTGGGGCTGGAGCTGACTGAGCGTGAACTGCTGGTGGCTGATGAGACAACGGCTCAGATGTTTGCCGAATTGCGCAAACTGGGCGTGTTGATCTCTATCGATGATTTTGGTACCGGTCACTCCAGTCTCACCTATCTGCAACAGTTTCAGGTAGATGCACTCAAGATTGATCGGAGCTTTGTGGAGATGATCGGCACGGATGCACTCTCCAGCCATATCGTTGAAAACGTGATTGATCTGGCGAAGCGACTTGAATTGATCCTGATCGCTGAGGGGGTCGAGAAGCAGTCGCAGGCGGACTACCTGCGGGCGCGCCACGTTGACTATCTGCAAGGGTATCGTTACAGCCGCCCCATCCCGATGAAGCAGTTTTGCAAGACTCTGTTTGGCTGAATGGTTGAACGGTTGAATGGTTGAATGGTTGAACGGTTGAATGGGGGAGCATAAAAAAACCAGCGATCGCTCGCTGGTTTTTTGTTGGTACGGTTTGGCTTGGGCGTTCAGAGCATGCGCTGGAGGGCGCGGGCCAAGCGTTTAACCCCCTCCTCGATGGTCGCTTCATCGACGCAGGAGAAGCTCAGGCGCAGGGTGTTCTTGATCTCGGGGCGCACGTAGAAGGGGGCGCCGGGTACGAAGGCCACCTTCTCCTTGATCGCCTCGTCAAACAGCGCCATGGCACTGATGTGGGCTGGCAGGGTCAGCCAGAGGAACATACCCCCTTCCGGTCGGGTGTAGCTGACACCGGGCGGGCAGTGACGGGCCAGCGCGGCCTCCATGGCGGCACGCTGGCGACCATAGACCTCCTTGATCTTCTCCAAGTGAGCGTCGAGGGAGTTGTCGGTCAGGAAGCGGTGCAGCACCTGCTGGCTGAAGGCGTTGCTGTGCAGATCGGTCGCCTGCTTGGCGATGGTCACCTTCTTGCGCAGCCAGTCCGGCATTACCATCCAGCCCAGCCGGAAGGCGGGCACCACGGTTTTCGAGAATGAGCCGAGCAGCACGGTATTGTTTGGCGCCAGCTTGGCAATGGGGGGCAGATGCTCGCCCTCGAAGCGCAGCTCGCCGTAGGGATCATCTTCCACCATCAACAGCTCGTGGCTGATCAGCCGCTCCGCCAGTGCCTCGCGGTTGGCACGACTGTAGGAGACACCGCTCGGGTTCTGGAAGTTGGGCACGCCGTAGAGCAGCTTGGCATTGGAGCCGCTTGCCAGCAGCGCATCCAGCGCCGCCAGGTCCAGCCCCTCTTCTTCAAGGGTGATCGGCTTGAAGGTGGGCTGGTAGACAGAAAAGGCCTGAATGGCGCCAAGGTAACCCGGCTCTTCGATGATGAGATCCTGACCCTCGTCGATCAGAACCTTGCCCAGCAGATCCAGCGCCTGCTGGGAGCCGCTGGTGATCAGGATGTTGTCCGGATTGACCTGCATGCCGTGGCGGGCCAGATAGCGGTCGGCAATATATTGGCGCAGCGGGGCGAAGCCTTCGGTCGCCGCATATTGCAGGGCAGCAGCCCCTTGCTCGCGCAGTACATCCTGACAGGCCTGATCGATCGCCTTGACCGGAAACAGGTGGGGATTGGGCAGGCCACCAGCGAAGGAGATGATCTCCGGATTGGCGGCAACTTTGAGGATTTCACGGATAAAGGAAGGTTCAACCTTCTCGAAGCGCTGGGCAAAAAACGGCTGCATAGACAATTCTCTCGGCATGTGGGCGGTCGCTCCATTCGACCGCCAGGTTATCCGTTTGTATCAGATTTCAGAAATGAGGCAATGATTGTCACAAAAATCGCCAAAAAAGGGCTGGAACGACTCTACTGCGGATTATATTGGACGGTTAGTCGGTGTGGTGATGCCACTGAGGGAGCAGGGAAGTGGATGGCCGGAATATTTGTTGCGCGAAACACTTGCGCCTTGGGCCTATCTTGGGATAATTCGCTCCCCTGTTTTCGCGGGTCGATGAAATGCCGAGCCGCGAGCGGTCCCGCTCGGGATCGGACACAAGATGTATTACCCGGATTGATGAAATAACGAGACCATTATGCCTGTGACCCAAGATGTATTTAACGAAGACGGCAAGTTCATGCGCAAGATCCGCAGCTTTGTCCGTCGCGAAGGCCGCCTGACCAAAGGGCAGGAGAAGGCCCTGGAAGAGCTTTGGCCGGTCATGGGCATCGATTTCGAGCCAAAGCAGCTCGATCTGGTCGCGCTGTTTGGCCGTGAAGCACCTGTAGTGCTGGAGATCGGCTTTGGCATGGGCGCCTCTCTGGTGGAGATGGCCAAGAATGCCCCCGAGAAGAACTTCATCGGCATCGAAGTGCACTCCCCGGGCGTGGGTGCCTGTCTGGGCACCGCTCAGGAAGCGGGCGTCACCAATCTGAAAGTGATCTGCCACGATGCGGTGGAAGTGCTGGAGCACATGATCCCGAACGGTTCACTCTCCTGCCTGCAGCTCTTCTTCCCGGATCCCTGGCACAAGAGCCGTCACCACAAGCGTCGCATCGTACAGCCTGCGTTTGCCCAGGATATTCGCCAGAAGCTGGCCATCGGTGGCGTGTTCCACATGGCGACCGATTGGGAAAACTATGCCGAGCACATGCTGGAAGTGATGAGCGCCGCCGAGGGTTACGAGAACACCTCTGCCACCGGCAACTGGGTGCCGCGTCCGGACTGGCGTCCGCTGACCAAATTTGAGCAACGTGGCCACCGTCTCGGCCACGGGGTTTGGGATCTGATTTTCAAGCGTGTCAGCTAAGCTGGCACGTCAACACACCTAGCGTATCAACTAACTTGAGGAGCTATCATGGCCAATCGTAGCCGCCGCCTGCGCAAGAAACTGCGCGTCGATGAATTCCAGGAAATGGGTTTCGACATCAGTTTCAACTTCCCGGTCGGCACTGCCGAAGAGACCATCGATGCGGTAGTCGATGCGATGATCGATGAGGTTGTTGAACCCCGTAAACTGGCTTTTGCCGGCTCCGGTCACCTGGCCTGGGAAGGGATGATCTGCACCCAGCAACTGGGCAAGTGTACCGAAGAAGACCGCGCCGCCGTCAAATCCTGGCTGGAAGGCAAGGGGATGGAAGCCGTGGTCGTTACCGAGCTGTTCGACCTCTGGTACGGTGAACCGGCCTGATACAAGGCTGCCGCATCTGGCGCCTTGTTGTGGGTAACTGAAAAATCCCGCCGCTGGCGGGATTTTTGTCAGTGGGGATGGGATCTCCACCGCTGTTTTAGTCATGGAATCGCTTATTGCTTATGGTGTTGTCATCCGAATTACTGGCTAGCATCCTTGAAGAGGTGCGCCCGTTGCTGGGACAAGGCAAGGTGGCCGACTACATTCCGGCACTGGCTCAGGTGCCTGCCGATCGGCTGGGTATCGCAGTCTGTACCGTCGAGGGGGAGCTGTTCACCGCCGGTGACGCTTTTGAACCCTTCTCCATCCAGAGTATTTCCAAGGCCCTGAGCCTGACCCTGGCACTCACTCTCTATCAGGAGGAGGAGATCTGGGCCCGTGTCGGCAAGGAGCCCTCCGGCCAGCCCTTCAACTCGCTGGTACAGCTCGAGTTCGAGCAGGGGATCCCCCGCAACCCCTTTATCAATGCCGGAGCGCTGGTAGTGAGCGATCTGCTGGAGACCCGCCTCACTGCGCCGCGTCAGCGAACCCTCGAGCTGGTGCGCCGTCTTTCCGGCAATCCGGCCATTATGGCGGATCAGGTGGTCGCCCGCTCCGAATATCAGCACTCTGCCCGCAACGCCGCTATCGCCTATCTGATGAAGGCCTATGGCAACTTCGAAAACGAAGTGGACAAGGTGCTGCAAAGCTACTTCAATGCCTGTGCCATTCGCATGAGCTGCGTTGATCTGGCGCGGGCATTCATCTATCTGGCCAACCGTGGTGTGCCACTGGGCGAGAGCGTGCCGCTGCTGCCCGCCCGCACCACCAAGCAGGTCAACGCCCTGCTCGCCACCTGCGGTCTCTATGATGAGGCGGGCGATTTTGCCTATCGTGTCGGCATGCCGGGCAAATCGGGTGTCGGCGGCGGTATCATCGCCCTGATCCCGGGCGAGCTCTGCGTCTGTGTCTGGTCGCCCGAGCTCAACAAAGCCGGCAACTCGCTGGCGGGCACGGCGGCGCTGGAGCTGCTGGCCGAGCGGCTGGGTCGCTCCATTTTTTAACCTTGTTCACTATGAATCGAGAAATCACCATGAAACGACATCTTCGCTTCCTGCAGGCCGCGTTGGCGGCCTTACTGCTCTGGTGTGCCCTGCCCGCCGTGGCAGGGGAGTTGCCACCGCTCTCGCTGGCCGATGCCAAGGCCAAACAGGCTGTCATCCTGGATACCCGCGCCAGCTACTTCTATCAGGGGTGGCCGATGGAAGGGGAGAAGCAGGGCGGCCATGTGGCGGGCGCCGAGAACCTCTCTGCCGAGTGGAAATACAGCGATGAAGAGTGGCCAAAGGCGCTCGAGATCAAGGGGCTGAAGGCCGATCGTCCGGTTGCCCTCTATGGCGCGTCCCGCGAAGTGGCCGAGGTGGCCCGTCTGCTGCGCAAACAGGGGATCAAGCAGCTGTTCGAGCTGCAAGGGTGGCAAGCCGCACCGCGCGAGTCGCTGGCACGCTGGCAGCAGCTGGTCTATCCGCGCTGGCTGGCGGATCTGCAAGAGGGCAAGCCGGTTGCCGCGGCGCCCAAGGGTGACTGGAAGCTGTTTGAAGTGGATTGGGGTTCACCCAAGGCCTACCTCATCAGCCACATCCCGGGGGCCGGTTATATCGATACCAACAGCCTCGAAGAGGAGCCGCTGTGGAACAAGGTCTCTGACGAAGCGCTCAAGAAGCTGCTGCTGGATAACGGCATCCGTCACGACACCACCGTCATCCTCTATGGTCGCAACACCATGGCGGCTGCCCGTGCTGCGCACCTGATGATGTATGCGGGGGTGGAAGATGTGCGCCTGCTGGACGGTGGCCTGGATGCCTGGTTTATCCAGCACCTGCGTACCGAAACCGGTCTGCCCAACAAATATGAGCCGGTGAAGGAGTTTGGCGTGGCCATTCCCGCTCACCCCGAGTACTACACCACGCTAAGTCAGGCTAAAGAGCTGCTCAAGCAGCCCGATAGCGCGCTGGTCAGCGTGCGCACCTGGGACGAGTTTGTCGGCAACACCTCAGGTTACAGCTACATCAAGCCGAAGGGCGATATCCCGGGGGCCAAGTGGGGTCACGGCGGCGTCGATGCCAACAGCATGAGCGATTTCCACAACCCGGACGGCACCATGAAGCCGGCCCGCGAGATCCTCGCCATGTGGGACCAGTGGAACATCGAGCCAACCCAGCAGGCTGCGTTCTACTGCGGTACCGGCTGGCGCGCCTCCGAGGCCTTCTTCTACGCCTGGCTGATGGACTGGAAACAGATCAGCGTCTACGACGGCGGTTGGTACGAGTGGAGCATGGATCCCAAGAACCCGACCGTGACCGGTGAGCGTCAGCCAGCCAAGTCATGATTGCGCGCTAGCGCTGAAAAGAAGAGGCCGGACAGAGATGTTCGGCCTTTTTCATTGCGCTCGCCACCCGGCCAGATAGCGAGGCTAAGTCGCTGATTATTGACGGCGATCCCGCTTTGCTCATCGCGTCATCCCGTGCCGTGCGATTGAACTAGGCTTCAAGAAACATCCTCGTGGTGAGGATGATCGCAGAAGAGGCCGCAATGAAAAAACTGATGATGATCCTGGTGTGCGCCCTGGGGCTGGTGGCATGCAGCTCCCAATACATCATGAGCACCAAGGATGGCAAGATGATCACCACAGAGAGCAAGCCCAAGCTGGACGAGAGTACCGGCATGTATCGCTATTACGATCATGAAGGGCGCGAGGTGATGATCAAGAAAGATGACGTGACCCAAATCATGGAGCGCTAAGCGCTCTCTTGCCGCAAGGGCCGCTATCTGCGGCTCTTCTCTTTTTGCCGAAAAGTCGCGCTGTTTTCTCTGTTTATCCCCGCACATTCGCAGCAAATTCAGCCGTGATACAGCTTCCGTTATGGTTTAACCCTTATCATCACACTCCATTTTTTATTGGAGGTGTTATGTCCTTGATGTCTATCTGGAATTCCCGTTTTTCTGCACGCAGCTTGCTGGGTGGTGCCTTGCTGGTGGTGGCGTCAGCCAGCCATGCCGGTGACGATCAGTTCACGCTGGGGCGGACTATTTTGCTGGGAGCCGGTGATCATGGTGCGACAATTCCTTTGGTGGTTTGCCGTCAGACCAAATATATCAAGGTGAAGGCGGAGCGTGATTTGACCCTGGATCGGGTGGTGGTGACCTATGGTGGTGATCGTACCAAGACCATTCGTTTCGATCGGGAAATGAGCAGTGATAAAGAGACCGAGTGGAAATCACTGGGCTCGCGTCGCTGTGTGAAAAAAATCGAAGTGTATGGTAATTCAGAGCGCAGCAAAGCGGGCGTAAAAGTATTCGGCCGCAAATAATTGATGCGGTTTTTCTGCGCAGACAGATGAGTTAAAAATAATGGCGAGCCGTGGCTCGCCATTATTTTTTATGGTCGGGTTCGCTATTTTTTCGGCCGAAACGGCTTGATGACGGTTTCATCGCACTCGAGATACGGCCCTTCCATCAAATCGATACAGTAGGGGATGGCGGGGAAGACGGCATCCAGACATTCGCGGATTGATTTGGGCTTGCCCGGCAGATTGACGATCAGGGTATCGTCGCGCAGCCCGGCTGTCTGGCGCGACAGAATGGCGGTCGGCACAAACTTGAGGGATTCGGCCCGCATCAGCTCGCCAAAGCCCGGCATCATGCGATCACATACCGCCTCGGTCGCTTCCGGCGTGACATCCCGCTTGGCCGGACCGGTGCCGCCTGTGGTGACGATAAGGCAACACTGCTCCTCATCCGCCAGTCGGATCAGGGTCGCTTCAATCTGCTCCTGCTCATCGGGGATCACCTGATAGACAGGTTCCCACTCTGAGGTCAGATAGGCGTTCAGGGTGTCGATGATGGCCTTGCCGGAGAGGTCTTCATAGATGCCCGCGCTGGCGCGATCGCTGACGGTGACGATACCGATTTTTGCCTTGCTCATGGTCTGCTCTTGAATGTCCGATAAAAGTGGCAATTAAAATAACATAATCAGTGAGATATGTTAAACCGTCAGAAGATGATGCGGGGCGGTGAGGGAAGAATAAAGTGTCGAATGAAGCAAAATAAGGCCACCCGGATTTTTATTGGCAATAAAAAACAGAAAATCACAACCTAAAATGTATAAGTGTTTTATCTCGCCTGAATTAAAAACAATCGCTTGTTTCCAAACACAATTAAAATAGATAGACACCCTCGTAGTGACCATTGTCCGGTTTAGTCGCCAGTGGATGGATTGAACCCTTTTTAGCCGCGTCGTATATACAGATTTATATGGCTGGGACGTGATGGTGTGGTACCGCAGTGTGTTGCCAGCAATAGTCGCCAAGGAGGGCATATGGAGTTGCCTGATTTTGACACCCTGAAGGAGTTGGCTGCGAGTGAGCCCTCCCGGCTGGATGCGATTCTGGAGCAGCAGATCGACCAGTTGATGGCCCGAGCGAGCCCCGATCAGCAGCGCCGTCTGCGCGGGTTGCAGTTCAAGATTGATGGTCAGCGCCGTCTGGCGAAAAACAATCTTGATAGCTGTATCCGGATTACCAACATGATGCGGGAATCTTTTTATTTGATGCGCAGCGAAATGAGCCAGTTCAGGGAAGAGGGGGACCCTCCGCCTGAAAGCGATGGCAGTGGTAAAATAATCCGTCTGGCGGACTATCAACGTCGCAAATAATCTGCAATAACCCCCTTGGTTGATATTTCAGCCAAATCGGTGAGGCCATGATAAAGGGAATTGCTGGCGACCTGATTGTTATGGTTTTTAATGTTAGTCGTAATGTATTTGTGATGTAATTTCTTTTCTCCTTCTTGTAATAACTTATTAGTCAGGTTGTGATAGGGGTGGATGAATAACAGTAAAAGTTAGGCTAATATGGCCGAAATTTTTATTGCTACGACTCGAAGGGATTATGAGAAGTATCACACCAAGACGGGTGTTGTCGCGGGAGCAACAGACAGAGATCACCCGCATTATCGTCAAGGTGGGTCAGATGTTGGCCCAGTTCGGGGCGGAGAGCCGGATCATCGAGCAGACCACGGTGCGGCTGGGGATGGCGCTGGGGCTGGAGAGTGTCGAAATGGCCATCTCTTCCAGTGCCATCGTGCTCACCAGTCTCTATCAGGGGGGTTGCGTCACCACTACCCGGCGGGTGCGCGAACATGGCATCAATATGCAGGTGGTGTGCGAGATCCAGCGGATCTGCATCATGGCGGAAAAAGAGCTGATCGGTGCCCGTGAAGTGCGCCAGCGCCTCGAGGCCATCGTCCCCTTTCACTATCCCCCCCGGCTGGTGGTCCCCATGGTGGGGCTCTCCTGTGGCGCCTTTAGCCTGCTGTTTGGCGGTGATTGGCCCATCTTCCTGGTGACCTGTTTCTCGTCTGCCGTGGCGATGCGGGGGCGCCAGCTGATGGCCCGCCACCACCACAGTCCGCTCATCAACTTTGCTGCCACCGGCTTTATTGCCACCCTGCTCTCCTCCAGCGCCACCTTCTTTAACTGGGGTGACCAGCCCTATCTCGCGATGGCGGCCAGCGTGCTGCTGCTGGTGCCGGGCTTTCCGCTGATCAATGCGGTCTCCGACATGGTGAAGGGCTACTTCAACATGGGGCTGGCGCGTTGGGGCACGGCGACCCTGCTGACCATCAGCGCCGCCATAGGTATCATTTTGGCTATGTCGGTCACCGGGATCTGGGGGTGGAAAGTATGATGGACTTACTCTGGCTACTGGCCAAGGATGCCTTCTGGTCCTCCATTCCGGCGGTGGGGTTTGCCATGCTGTTCAACGTGCCACCACGGATGCTGAAGTATTGCGCCATGGGCGGCGCGCTGGCCCACAGCCTGCGTACCCTGCTGATCCACTACGGCATGCCCATCGAGTGGGCGACGCTGGCGGCGGCGACCACGGTCGGCTTTGTCTGCGTCTACTGGTCGCGCCGTCTGCTGGCGCCGCGTCCGGTGTTCAGCGTTGCCTCCATCATTCCGATGATCCCGGGCAGTTATGCGTTCAAGACCATGATTGCGGTGGTGGAGCTCAATATCAACGGCGTGACTATGGAGTTGATCCAGAGTGCGGTGGAGAACGGCCTCAAGGCGCTCTTTATCGTCGGGGCCCTCAGTTTCGGTTTGGCGATCCCCTCTCTGGTCGTGTACCGTAACCGCCCCATAATCTGACAGACGGTGAGAGGCCCCATGAAGATTTCCATGATTGCCGCCATGGCCCACGACAGGGTGATCGGCAAGGACAACCAGATGCCCTGGCATCTGCCTGCCGATCTGGCTCACTTCAAGCGTGTCACCCTCGGTAAACCGGTATTGATGGGGCGCAAAACCTTCGAATCCATCGGTCGACCGCTGCCCGGACGGCGCAATCTGGTGATCAGCCGCAATCCCGGCTATCAGGCCGAGGGCATTGAGGTGTTGGGCTCCGTCGAGGCCGCGCTGGCTCTGTTGGCAGGCAGCTCGGTGGAGGAGTTGATGGTGATTGGTGGTGGTCATCTCTATGCCGAGATGTTGCCGAGCGCGGATTGTCTCTACCTGACCCGTATCGATCTGGCGGTGGAGGGGGAT
Source organism: Aeromonas sp. 97A (assembly GCF_051919185.1). Taxonomy (NCBI): domain Bacteria; kingdom Pseudomonadati; phylum Pseudomonadota; class Gammaproteobacteria; order Aeromonadales; family Aeromonadaceae; genus Aeromonas; species Aeromonas sp. 97A. Next base: position 4,731,585 of record NZ_JBQBFF010000001.1, read on the forward strand.
ACCCGCTTCCCTGCTTTTGACGATGGTCAGTGGCAATGCGTTGATTGCGAGAGCCACTCTGCCGATGAGAAGAACCCGTACCCCTATAGCTTCGAGACCTGGCAGCGCCGCTGACGGACGAATGCTAATGGGCAAATAACAACAAGGGCATCTTCGGATGCCCTTGTTGTTCTGTTGGGGTTTCAAGACGAGATTAGATGCCTGAGCCGTCGTTCTCGCCATTTTCCTCGTGCAAACCGCACTCGCGCTTGAGTCCGAAGAAGCGGGTCTGCTCCTCGCTCATGCCCGGTTCCCACTTGGCGGTGGTGTGGACATCGCCCACCGAGAGATAACCCTGCTCCCACAGCGGGTGGTAGGGGAGGTCGAACTCCTTGAAGTAGTAGAAGACATCCTTGTTGCTCCAGTCGATCACCGGCAGGAACTTGAAGCGGCCGCGCTGGATGCCCAGCACCGGCAGCTTGCCACGGCTGCCGGACTGCTCCCGGCGCAGGCCGGAGAACCAGGTCTGGGCCCCCAGCTCACGCAGGGCGCGGTCCATCGGCTCCACCTTGTTGAGCTGGTTGTAGCGGGTGATCCCCTCTACCCCCTGCTCCCACAAGAGACCAAATCGAGCCTCCTGCCAGGCAGGACTGAGCTCGGCCCGGTAGATCTTCAGATTGAGCGCGAGGCGCTCGGTCAGCTCGTCGATAAAGCGGTAGGTCTCCGGGAACAGATAACCGGTATCGGTCAGCACCACGGGCACGTCGGCCCGCTCGCGGCTTACCAGATGGAGCATCAGTGCCGCCTGAATGCCGAAGCTGGATGAGAGCACATGCTCCCCCGGCAGATTGGCCAGGGCCCAGCGCACCCGCTCGGGGGCACTCATGGTATCCAGCTCCCGGTTGAGGGGCGCCAGCGCCTCGGTCTGCTCTTCACGGCCGAGGGCCAGCAGTGCCTGCAGGTCAAGGCGGCCATCTTCAGTGACATTAAGCGGCATAGAAGTCCCTCGCAGAATCGATAACGGGCGCAATCACCCCAACCCGGATCACGAAGTCGCCAAAGCATTCGCCCTGATTGCGCTCGGTGGCCCAGCGGCCGATCAACGCGTCGAGTTCGGCCAAAATCTGCGGTTCGGTGATGTTCTCCTGATAGAGGCGCGGAATGCGGGTGCCCTCCAGGTTGCCCCCCAGATGCAGGTTGTAGCGGCCCGGCGCCTTGCCCACCAGACCCACCTCCGCCAGCATGGCGCGGCCGCAGCCGTTGGGGCAGCCGGTGACGCGGAAGATGATGGCGTCATCCGCCAGACCGTGCTTGGTCAGCAGCCCTTCGATGTCGGTGACAAACGCCGGCAGCATGCGCTCGGCCTCGGCCATCGCCAGCGGGCAGGTAGGCAGGGCCACGCAGGCCATGGACTGCTTGCGCTGCTCGCTCACGCCGTCATCCAGCAGGCCGTACTGGCGCGCCAGCCCTTCGATGCGGGCCTTCTCGCCGGCAGGCACCCCTGCGATGATGAGGTTCTGGTTGGCGGTCAGGCGAAAGTCCCCCTGATGCACCCTGGCGATCTCCAGCATGCCGGTTTTGAGCGGCTTGCCCGGGAAGTCCAGTAGGCGGCCATTCTCGATAAACAGGGTGAGGTGATGCTTGCCGTCGATCCCCTCGACCCAACCGAAGCGATCGCCACGGCTGGTGAACTCATAGGGGCGAACCGGCCCGAACTGGATGCCGGCGCGGCTCTCCACCTCGGCCTTGAACGCTTCGACACCGACGCGCTCGAGGGTGTACTTGGTCTTGGCGTTCTTGCGGTTGACCCGGTTGCCCCAGTCGCGCTGGGTGCTGACCACGGCGGCCGCCACCTCCAGCACGTGGGAGAGCGGAATAAAGCCAAAGTCGCTCGCCTTGCGCGGGTAGGTGCTGGTGTCGCCGTGGGTCATGGCCAGCCCGCCGCCCACCAGCACGTTGAAGCCCACCAGCTTGCCGTGTTCGGCAATGGCCACGAAGTTGAGATCGTTGGCGTGGATATCCACGTCGTTGTGGGGCGGGATCACCACGGTCGTCTTGAATTTGCGCGGCAGGTAGTTGGACCCCAGGATCGGCTCCTCGTCCTGCCCCAGTTTTTCACCGTCCAGCCAGATCTCCACGTAGGCGCGGGTCTTGGGTAGCAGGTGTTCGGATATCTTCTTGGCCCACTCGTAGGCCTCCTGATGCAGTTCGGACTCCACCGGGTTGCTGGTGCAGAGCACGTTGCGGTTCACGTCGCCCGCGGTGGCAATACTGTCGATACCGGTGCTGTTGAGGGTCTGGTGCATCAGCTTGATGTCGCGCTTCAATACCCCGTGGAACTGGAAGGTCTGACGGGTGGTCAGACGGATGCTGCCGTAGAGGCTGTGCTCTTCGGCGAACTTGTCGATGATCTGCCACTGGGCCGGGGTGATGATCCCACCCGGCAGGCGGGCACGCAGCATGACGTTGTGCAGCGGCTCCAGCTTCTGGGCGGCGCGCTCCGGGCGGATGTCGCGGTCATCCTGCTGATACATGCCGTGAAAGCGGATCAGCTGGAAGTTGTCGCCGTTGAAGCCTCCGGTGAGCGGGTCTTGCAGATCCTGCTCTATGGTGCCGCGCAGGAAGTTGCTTTCGCGCTTGAGGCGCTCGTTGTCGGCCAGCGGCCCTTCGACCGGTCCCGCTTTTGGGTGAGAAAGAGGTTGTTTGCTCATCAATAGACATCCCTTTGATAACGTTTGGCACGACGCAATTCGCTCAAATACTCTTCTGCTTCCTCACGGCTCTTGTGGCCGTGTTCGGCAATCACATCCAGCAGGGCCTCCTGCACATCCTTGGCCATCTTGTTGGCGTCGCCACACACATAGAAGTGAGCGCCTGCTTCCAGCCACTGGTAGAGTTCAAGCCCTGCCTCGCGCAGGCGGTCCTGCACATAAATCTTGTTGGCCTGATCCCGGCTGAAGGCCAGGGAGATCTTCGACAGCAGCCCCGATTTCACATAACGCTGCCACTCCACCTGATAGAGGAAATCCTGGGTAAAGTGGGGGTTGCCGAAGAAGAGCCAGTTCTTACCCTCGGCACCTTGGGCTTCCCGCTCCTGCATAAAGGCGCGGAACGGGGCGATGCCGGTGCCCGGCCCCACCATGATGACGGGGGTGTCGGGGTTTTGCGGCAGGCGGAAGTTATCGTTGTGTTCGACGAATACCCGCACCTCGCCATTCTCAATCAGCCGATCCGCCAGATAGGAGGAGGCGGCGCCGCTGCGCACTGTGCCATCTTCCTGCAGGTAGCGCACCACACCGACTGTCAGGTGCACCTCCTCTTCCACCTCGCTCTGGGCGGAGGCGATGGAGTAGAGGCGCGGGGTGAGGGGTCGCAGCAGGCCAACCAGCTGCTCGGCCGTGAGGGCGGTCGGGAAGCGTTTCAGTACATCCACCACTTGGGCAGAGGCGACTAATGCATTGACCTGGGCCTTGTCGCCAGCCAGATCTTTCAGCGCTGCGTTCTCCGATATGTCAGCGAGTCCTGTGATAAAGCCGCCGTGCAGCCGGGTCAGTTCGAAGTGACTGGACAGGGCGGCGCGCAAGGTGCCGTGGGCCGTGGCTTCATCGCCAGAGAGGCCGGTCAGGGCCAGCACTTCGCCCACCAGTTCGGCGTCATTGTCGAACCAGACGCCGAGGGCATCCCCCGGCTGATAGGTGAGGCCGGAGTCGGCCAGATTGATCTCGATATGGCGGATATCCTTGGTGGAATCCCGGCCGGTGATCTTCTGATTGACCGACAGGCGGGCAGGGAAGGGGTTTTCCTTGCTGTATTGGCTGTGGCCAACCGCCTGCTGCACCGCGCTGGTTACGCTGCTGCTAGCCGCTCCGGTAGAGAGGGTTGCGGTGATGGCGTTGAGTGCCTGTTCGCCCCACGCCTTGGCTGCATCCTGATAATCCACATCGAGGCTGGCGAGCTCATAAACCCGCTCGGCCCCTGCTTTGGCAAGGAAGTCGTCAAAATCTTTGCCGGTCTGGCAGAAAAATTCGTAGGAGCTGTCACCCAGCCCCAGTACCGCGAACTTGAGCCCGTCCAGCTTGCCAATCTTGCCTTTTTTAAGCTGCTCGAACAGATCGACGGCGCTCTCCGGCGGTTCACCCTCCCCGTAAGTGCTCACTACCACCAGCAGGTGGCTCTCTTTCTTGAGCTGCTTGGGTTTGTAGTCGGCCATCGACGCTAGGGTGACGGGGAGGCCGCGGGCCTCGGCCTGCGCCTTGATGGCACTCGCGACCCCTTTGGCGTTGCCTGTCTGGGAGCCGTAGAGAATGGTCAGGCTGCCGCTGGGCGTAGCCACGGCGGCGCTGGCAGCAACGTTCTGGTGACCGCTCTGGGAGAGGCCGTAGAGATATCCGCTCACCCAGGCCAGTTGCTGGGTATTGAGGGTCGAGAGTACCTGGCCCAGCTGACGTTGCTGCTCGTCAGAGAGGGGGGATAGGTTGAATGGGGAATCCTTCAATTGCATCACACGCGTCTTCCATGGTCTGATTTTTGGCCAGATTAAAGGGCGTGTTGGCTAACAACAAAGAATAAAAATATCTTCTTTATTCCATTATTGAATTTATAAAGTGATTTGGCGGTAAAGGAGATAGAAAAACGCCCCGCAGTTGCGGGGCGTTTTTATTGGCTATCACGCTTGGGATTGACCCAAGGGATGTAGCTGACTTCTGTGGGCCTTATTTCTGCGGACGCAGGGCCGGGAACAGAATGACGTCACGGATGGTGTGGCTGTTGGTGAACAGCATGACCAGACGGTCGATACCGATACCCTGACCGGCAGTCGGCGGCAGGCCGTGTTCCAGTGCGGTGACGAAGTCGGCGTCGTAGAACATGGCTTCGTCGTCGCCAGCTTCTTTCTGATCAACCTGATCCTGGAAGCGCTTGGCCTGGTCTTCTGCATCGTTCAGCTCGGAGAAGCCGTTGGCCAGCTCGCGGCCACCGATGAAGAATTCGAAGCGGTCGGTTACGTCCGGGTTCACGTCGTTGCGACGAGCCAGCGGAGAAACGGCAGCCGGGTACTCGGTGATAAAGGTCGGTTGCAGCAGCATGTGCTCCACGGTCTCTTCGAAGATCGCGGTGATCACGTGGCCCAGCTCCCAACCCTTCATCAGCTCGATGTGCAGACGCTTGGCAACGGCCTTGGCGCTCTCGAGGGTAGCCAGATCATCCAGGGTCACATCCGGATTGAACTTCAGGATGGACTCGACCATGGTGAGGCGCTGGAACGGCTGACCGAAATCGATGGTCAGGCCCTCTTCGCCCTCTTTGGCGTAACGGATCTTGGTGTCGCCCAGGATGTCCTGCGCCAGGGTGCGCAGCAGCTCTTCGGTCAGGTCCATCAGATCGATGTAGTCGGCGTAGGCCATGTAGAACTCGATCATGGTGAACTCGGGGTTGTGACGAACCGAGATACCTTCGTTACGGAAGTTGCGGTTGATCTCGTAGACACGCTCGAAACCACCAACCACCAGACGCTTCAGGTAGAGCTCCGGAGCGATACGCAGGTACATGTCGATGTCCAGCGCATTGTGGTGAGTGACGAACGGACGCGCGGAGGCACCACCCGGGATGACTTGCATCATCGGGGTTTCCACTTCCATGAAGCGCTTTTCGTTGAAGAACTTGCGGATACCGGCAACCACCTGGGTGCGGATCATGAAGGTCTTGCGAGACTCTTCGTTGGCGATCAGATCCAGGTAGCGCTGGCGGCAGCGAGCTTCCTGGTCGGTCAGGCCTTTGTGCTTCTCGGGCAGCGGACGCAGCGCCTTGGTCAGCAGGCGGATATCGGAAACGTGAACGGAGAGCTCACCGGTCTGGGTCTTGAACAGGGTACCTTCGACACCCACGATGTCGCCCAGATCCCACTTCTTGAACTGCTCGTTGTAGAAACCTTCCGGCAGGTCGTCACGGGTGACGTAGACCTGGATCTTGCCGGCCATGTCCTGCAGGGTGGCGAAAGAAGCCTTGCCCATGATCCGGCGGGTCATGATGCGACCGGCAATCTTCACCCGTTTACCCAGGCTCGTCAGCTCCTCGGCGCTTTTGTCGTCGAACTCTGCGTGCAGATCGCCAGAGAGGCTGTCGCGACGGAAGTCGTTGGGGAAAGGATTACCCTGGGCGCGCAGGGCGGCCAGCTTGGAACGACGCTCGGTCATCTCGTTGTTGAGTTCGAGAGTTTGGTCGACTTCCGGAGTGATGGTTTGTTCAGACATGGTGATTCCTGCTTGTTTACAGACCTGATTTCAGGCTGGCTTCGATAAACTTGTCCAAGTCACCGTCGAGCACCGATTGGGTATTACGGGTTTCGACGCCGGTGCGCAGATCCTTGATACGGGAGTCATCCAGCACATAGGAACGGATCTGGCTGCCCCAACCGATATCAGACTTGGTCTCTTCCAGGGCTTGTTTCTCAGCGTTCTGCTTCTGAATTTCCAGCTCGTAGAGCTTGGCTTTCAGCTGCTTCATACACTGGTCTTTGTTTTTGTGCTGGGAACGGTCGTTCTGGCACTGTACCACGACACCGGTCGGAACGTGGGTAATACGCACCGCGGATTCGGTTCGGTTAACGTGCTGACCACCGGCACCGGAGGCGCGGTAGACGTCGATCCGCAGATCCGCCGGGTTGATCTCGATATCGATATCGTCGTCGATCTCGGGGTAGACGAACACAGAACAGAAGGAGGTGTGACGGCGGCCACCGGAATCGAACGGGGACTTGCGAACCAGACGGTGAACGCCGGTTTCGGTACGCAGCCAGCCGAACGCATATTCGCCGGTGAACTTGATGGTGGCGGATTTGATGCCGGCCACGTCGCCTTCGGAGCATTCAATCAGCTCGGGCTTGTAGCCGTGGGCATCGCCCCAGCGCAGGTACATGCGCAGTACCATGTTGGCCCAATCCTGCGCTTCGGTACCACCGGAGCCGGATTGAATATCGATATAGCAGTCGGAGCCGTCGTGCTGGCCGGAGAACATGCGGCGGAACTCGAGGTCCACCAGCTTGGCTTCCAGCTGTTCGGATTCGGCGATGGCTTCGTTGAAGGTCTCTTCGTCTTCCCCTTCCACGGCCAGGCTCACCAGCATCTCGACGTCATCCACGCCCTGGGTCAGGGTGTCGATGGTGCCGACCACGTTTTCCAGCGCAACGCGCTCTTTACCCAGCGCCTGTGCGCGCTCGGGTTCATTCCATACGTCCGGCTGTTCCAGCTCGGCGTTGACCTCTTCTAGACGCTCTTTCTTGGCGTCATAGTCAAAGGTACCCCCTAAGAAGCTCGGTCCGCTCAGACAGCTCCTTAAGTTTATTTAATACGGGATTAACTTCGAACATCGTGAAAACTCTCAGGGTCGATGTGATTTAAAAACGGGATATTCTAGCCAATTGTGGAAGGAATAAACAGGGTTGCCTTGGCTTGTGCGGCTCATGCCGTCAATTTCTGGTGCACTTTTCTCCACCTCGGTAGAAAATATCGCCCGCCGACCCATTTTCAGGTTCAGTTTTGGCCATTCGGGTCGCTAATGACTACGTGTAGTGTTGTGCAATTTAGGGAAAAACCCGCTCCTCACCTCAATAAGAAGAACACATGATGAAAAACCTGTCACTCAAGCAGAAGATACTGTTGTCAGTGGTGATCGCCCTTTCGTTGGTGATTTTGTTGCTCTCCTGGCAGAGCTATAGCAGCCAGAAATCCCTGTTGCTGCAAGGCAGCCAGGAGCAGTTGCAACGGCTGGGTACCCAGCAGGCCGAGCGTGTCAGCGACTGGCTCGCAGCCCGTCGCGACGTGATCCAGGCGCTCGGCAACAAGGCCGGTGCCGACCCCCTCAATGCCTTGCAACAGGCACAAGTTTCCGGCCGTTTCCAGCTCACCTATTTCGGTGAGAGCAGTGGCAAGATGAATGACTCCGATCCCTCCATCAACCGCGATGGCTACGACCCGCGCTCCCGTGGCTGGTATCAGGAGGCGATGAGCAAAGGTGGCCTGATTGTCACCAAGCCCTATCTCGACGTGGCTTACAACATCATGGTGGTGACTCTGGCCCAGCCGGTTTCTGGCGGGGTAGTCGGTGGTGACCTCTCCATCGCCTCGCTAGTGGAAGACGTGACCAAGATGCAGCTGCCTGCCGACGGTTTCGCCATCATGATGCACAAGGATGGCACCATCATCGCCTACAAGGATGCTGCCAAGGCGATGAAACCTGCCAGCGAGATCGACAACGATCTGACCAACGCGCTGATCGAGCAGAGCAAGTCAAGCAAGGATCTGGTACCAGCTTATTTTGACAGCGAAGGTCGCGACAAGCTGTTGTGGGCGGTTGATATCCCCGACACAGACTGGGAACTGGTACTGGTGCTGGACAAGGCCGCGCTGGAAGCGCCGCTCTCCTCCCTGCTGATGACCCAGCTGGGCATGGCGCTGCTGGTGCTGGTGGGCAGCATCCTCGCTATCTCCTGGCTGGTCAGCATGCTGCTTGGCCCGCTCACCAAGGTCTCCCTGGCTCTGGCCCGCATTGCCGATGGTAACGGCGATCTGACCCAGCGCATCAAGATCGACGCCAACGACGAAGTGGGCCAACTGGCCAACAGCTTCAACCGTTTCGTAGGCAGTCAGCATCAGCTGATCGGCAATATCCGTCAGCTGGCCAACGAGTTGAACGCCGATGCCGAGCGCAGTCTGGTGACCAACCAGGCCGCGGTAGACGAGTTGCAGCGTCAGCAGCAGGAGGTGACCATGGTCGCCACTGCGGTCACCGAGATGGCGAGCGCCACCATGGAGATCGCCGGCAACGCCGAGAACACCGCCGCCGCTGCCCAGCAATCTGCCCAGAGCAGTGAGCAGGGCAAGATGCTGGTCAACAAGACCCGCCAGTCCATCAATGGTCTGGCCGAAGAGGTGGGGCAGGCGACCGAGGTGATCGGCGAGCTGAGCCGTCACGCGCAGGCGATCACCAGCATTCTCTCCACCATTCAGGGGATTGCCGAGCAGACCAACCTGCTGGCGCTGAACGCAGCCATCGAGGCAGCTCGCGCCGGTGAGCAGGGTCGTGGTTTTGCGGTGGTGGCTGATGAGGTGCGGGTGCTGTCGCGCCGTACCCAGGACTCCACCCAGCAGATCCAGTCCACCATCGAGACCCTGCAGCAGACCACTGCCCGTGCGGTGAGCCTGATGCAGACCAGTCAGGGGCTGGCGGACAACAGTGTGCAGGATGCCGATCAGGCGGTGCGCGCGCTGGAAGAGATCACCAGCGCCATCTCCCTCATCTCCGACATGGCGGGTCAGATCGCCACTGCCGCCGAGGAGCAGACCCAGGTGACCGGCGAGATCACCCAGAACACCACCGCCATCAAGGATGTGAGTGACGAGATCACCGCCGCCGCCATGCGCGATCTGGATCAGGCCCACAGCCTCAAAGGGCGTGCTGCAGACCTTAACCAGCAGGTGTCGACCTTTATCCTGTAAAGTGCACGTCCCGGCCTGTTCCGGCTGAGATAAACAAGCCCCGCCCTCTGTCGAGTGCGGGGCTTTTTGTTGTTCGGGGGAGTGCGGGATGTGGGGATTAAGCTCCGTCCGGGTTGCTCGCGGGTCACCCTGGTACCGGATACGTGCCCCGGCTCTGCCTGCGTCAGCTGGCGAGTAGAGAACAAACAAAGAGCCCACCGAAAGGTGGGCTCTGATCATATACGTCTGACGGAAAGGGAATTACAGGAATGGCATCGCCATAAACAGCTTGATCACCATGGCGTTGATGATGTCGATAAAGAAGGCGCCCACCATGGGCACCACCAGAAACGCCAGGTGGGAGGGACCGAAGCGCTGGGTGATGGCCTGCATATTGGCAATCGCGGTCGGGGTGGCCCCGAGGCCAAAGCCGCAGTGACCTGCCGCCAGTACGGCCGCATCGTAATTTTTGCCCATCACCCGGAAGGTGACGAAGATGGCGTAGAGCGCCATCGCCACTGTCTGGGCGGCCAGCAGGATGAAGATGGGCAGCGCCAGGCTGGCCAGATCCCACAGTTTCAGGCTCATCAGTGCCATCGCCAGGAACAGTGACAGGCTGACGTTGCCCAGCAGCGATACTTCGCGATCGCTTACCTCATGCCAGTTGAAGAGAGTGAGCAGGTTGCGCAGCAGCACGCCGACAAACAGCACGCAGACAAAGATCGGCAGCTCGAAGGCGCCCCCTTTGAGGGAAGCAGAGAGCAGCTCGCCGCCCTTTAGGCTGATGGCGATCAGTGCCAGCGTTTCGATAACGCTGAAAGTGGTGAGGGGGCGCTCCATATCCGGCATTTCGAAGCCCTGGGGAGCCTCATCCTGATTGTGCTCCTCACCGGGCACCTGCACTTTCTTTACCAGATAGCGAGCCACCGGGCCACCGATCAGGCCGCCCAGCACCAGACCGAAGGTGGCACAGGCGATGGCGAGCTCGGCGGCGGATTGCACGCCATATTTCTCGGAGAAGGTAGCACTCCAGGCCGCCCCGGTGCCGTGGCCGCCGGAGAGAGTGATGGAGCCTGCCAGCAGCCCCATGTGGGGATCCAGACCGAGCAGGGTCGCCAGACCGACACCCAGACTGTTCTGCACCAGCAGCAGGCCGGTGACCACCATCAGGAAGGTAACCACCGCCTTGCCGCCGCGTTTCAGGCTGGCGAGATCGGCGGAGAGGCCGATGGAGGCGAAGAAGGCCAACATCAGCGGGGTTTGCAGACTGGTATCAAATTGCAGCTCCATCTGCAGGGTGGAGCGCAGCAGCAGCAGTACCAGCGCGACCACCAGGCCGCCGGCTACCGGTTTGGGGATGTTGAAGGTACGCAGCAGCCCGACTCGGGTAACCAACACCCGGCCAAGCAGCAATACCAGAGTGGCAGCGACCAGCGTTGCGTAGGAATCAAGTTGTAACATTCAGTACTCCCATGTTGATTGGCTGTGTCTTTCATAGCAAAAGACTTACAGATTCAGCCGGGATGAAAACAGTGTGGCTTATGTGCCAGCAAAGAAGGGGAAACATCTCCCCGCCCCAGGAAAGATGGGGCTTGTGCGGGCCTGAAATGCTCAGGCATCCAGATGAGATTTTAGTAAAATCCGGCGGATTGTAGCAAAAAGCATCGTTTAATTCCATCTTTGTCGTATTAATGCTCGTTTTAGTGGTTTATTGTGACATTTAACACTATGTAGGTAGAGGGCAGAAAAGCCGAAAAGGGTGCATGGAACGGCTGTCATTTGGGGCGCCAGTCTCTATAATTCGCCGGTTTCCGCTGCACGCAGAGGCGCTGGCGGGCGTTGACATTGTGGTTCACCCCGACATGGTTCATGTTCCGGCGGTGTTCACTTCATCAAGAGGAGAGGGTGTGAAGAAGTCTATCTACATTGCCTACACAGGCGGCACCATTGGGATGCAGCGTTCCGATCACGGCTACGTGCCGATGGCGGGCTTTATGGAAGACTGTCTGGCGCGGATGCCCGAGTTCCACCGCCCCGAGATGCCGGATTACCATATCCACGAGTATGCGCCCCTCATCGACTCCTCCGACATGACCCCGGCGGATTGGCAGCGCATCGCCGAGGATATTCGCGACAACTACGACAAGTACGACGGTTTTGTCATTTTGCACGGTACCGACACCATGTCGTTCACCGCCTCGGCGCTCTCTTTCATGCTGGAAGATCTGCACAAGCCGGTTATCATCACCGGTTCCCAGATCCCGCTCGCCGAGTTGCGCTCCGACGGTCAGCAGAATCTGCTCAACGCCCTCTATATCGCGGCCAACTACCCGATCCACGAGGTGACGCTGTTCTTCAACAACCAGCTCTATCGCGGCAACCGCAGCAAGAAGGTGCACGCCGACGGCTTCCACGCCTTCGATTCCCCCAACTATCCGCCGCTGCTCAACGCCGGGATCGCCATCTCGCTGGAAGCGGGTGAGCTGGGCGTGCCCTCCGCGCGGCCGCTGGTGCTGCACGACATCACCCCCCAGCCCATCGGCGTGGTGACCCTCTATCCGGGGATCTCCAGTGAGGTGATCGCCAATATCCTGCAACAGCCGGTGAAGGCGCTGATCCTGCTGTCATTCGGGGTCGGCAATGCGCCGCAAAACCCGGCCATGCTGGCGCTGCTTTCCGAGGCTTCGGCCCGCGGCGTCATCATCGTCAACCTGAGCCAGTGTCTGCACGGCAAGGTCAACATGGGTGGCTATGCTACCGGCAACGCCCTGTCGCGGGCCGGGGTGATCTCGGGCTTTGACATGACCGCCGAAGCGGCGCTCACCAAGCTGCACTTCCTGTTGAGCCAGGACTTGCCCTCCCACCGCATTCGCGAGCTGATGCAGCAGTCGTTGCGTGGGGAGCTGACTCCCTGATAACCCTCGCGGTAGGGTGCAATAAGCGCAGCGCATTGCACTGGTGACGAGGGGTGATAAGTTAGGAAAAAGAGGGGAGCCATCATGGCTCCCCTCTCTGTTGTGGCCGCAGCGAGCGGCCTGCCGGGTAAGACTCAGTGGTTGAGGTCGACCCGCACTATCTCTTCCTCGTCGCGATACTGACGCTTGAGTTCGCTCTTGCTCTTCATCACGATTTCGCCGTCACGACCGATGTTCATGTGCTCGGGGTTGTCGAGATGCATCGCCTGCCATGCCATCACGGCTTGCAGTGAGGTGGCTTTCTGCTCGTCGGTGAGGGGCTTGCCATCGGGCCACTTGCCCAGCTCGACTGCGGTTTTGAGCCGCTCGTACACCTCTTCGGGCATCTGCCTGATAGCTTGTAAAAACTCACCCTGTTGAAACGACATCCGGCCTCTCCTTGAACTATTGAGCCATAAACAGCGGGATCTGATGGGCCATGCAGGTAGACCCTATCGGTCTATGCCGGCAGATCCTGGCGGACTACGCCAGCCATCTGCTCCATCACCCGCACTACCTGACAACTGTACCCGAACTCGTTGTCATACCATACGTAGAGCACACAGTGATCCCCCTCGGCGATGGTCGCTTGGGAGTCGACGATGCCCGCATAACGGGAACCTACCATGTCGGAGGAGACCAGCTCGGTACTAGCGCTGAAGTCGATCTGGCGATGGAGGGCCGAGCTTAACGCCATCTGCTGCAGATAGGCGTTGAGGCTCTCCCGATCGGTGGCCTGCTCCAGCGACAGATTGATAATCGCCAGCGACACATTGGGGGTCGGCACCCGGATGGCGTTGCCGGTCAGCTTGCCCTTGAGCTCGGGCAGCGCCTTGGCCACCGCCTTGGCGGCGCCGGTGCTGGTCATCACCATATTGAGGGCCGCGCTGCGACCGCGGCGCTCGCCTTTGTGGTAGTTGTCGATGAGGTTCTGATCGTTGGTGTAGGAGTGGACCGTCTCCACGTGGCCGTGGCGGATGCCGAACCGCTCCTGCATCACCTTGAGTACCGGAGTGATGGCATTGGTGGTGCAGGAGGCGGCGGAGATGATCCTGTCATCGGGACCTATCACCTCATGGTTGACCCCGAACACCACGTTCTTCATCTCCCCTTTGCCGGGAGCGGTCAGCAGCACCTTGCCGGCACCGCGCGCTTTCAGGTGCTCGGAGAGACCCGCATCATCGCGCCAGACGCCGGTGTTGTCGACGATCAGCGCATCGTGAATGCCGTAGGCGGTGTAGTCGATGTCGGCCGGGCTATTGGCGTAGATCACCTGAATGAAGGTGCCGTTGGCGATGATAGCGCTGCGCTCCACATCCACCTCGATGGAGCCATTGAAGGGGCCGTGCACTGAGTCGCGTCGCAGCAGGCTGGCACGTTTCTCCAGATCTCCGTCGCGACCACCGCGTACCACGATGGCGCGCAGTCGCAGCGGATTGGCAGCGCCGGTACGCTCGATCAGCAGGCGGGCCAGCAGGCGGCCGATACGGCCAAAGCCGTAGAGCACCACGTCGGTCGGCTGCGGCATCTGGCTGCGGCCAAGGGCCGGAGCCAGTCGCGCTTGCAGATAGTCCTCGATCCCCGCCTCATCCTGATGATCCTGCCAGTAACCAACCGCCAGCTTGCCAAGGTCAACCTCGGCGGCGGTGGGTTTGAGGGCAACGATGGCCTGAAGCAGGGGGAAGCTTTGCTGGATGGGGAGGGGCGCGCCCTGGTGGCGGCGGACGACCCGGTGGGCCTTGAGGATATCGATGGTGGAGGCGTTTTGCAGCGGGCGGCCGTAGAGGGTGATCTCGACCCCTTGTTGTCGGTAGAGGCGACCAATCAAGGGCTGCATGGCTTCGGCGAGCTCCTGGCTCTCCTGCCACGCTTGCAAGTAGTGCTCGTGGGTCATTGACCAGATCCTTTATTTCACGTTGTTGGTGTAAATAGAAAATTCGTCGAATGCAGATCAGTGTAGGGGTGTATATTTCGTTATATTATTCTGCAATCGCGGCCTTATATGGCGCGCGCATTGTAATGGATATGTAACCGGTTTGCTAGCCGGAGGTGGCCCGTAAAGGCGCCAGTTGTTACCAACCCGCGTTACCAACAAGATGTGAACCATGGCCAATTTCCCCCTGCGACAGACCTTCATCATGCTTTCAGTCGGCCTTGCCGTGGCTGGCTGCAATGACGATCGGATCCACAATATCTGTGGCAATCATCCCGAGCTCTGCCAGGATCTGGTGGACGATGGCTGGTGTCGCTACGAGCGTACCGATGTGATCCGCAGTCGCTTCTATCTCAAGGAAGAGGGGACGGATCGGCGCAAGTACGAGCTGATGCGCAACCTTGAGCGCTATCTCAAGTGTGCCGAGCGCTCCACCAGCATTGAATACAAGAATGCCCGCGAGCAGAAGAGTCCACGGGTCGAGGGTATGCTGGCGGCCGGGGATCAGTTGGCCCAGCTCGATGCGGCGACCCGCAATTCGCAAGATCCCTACCTGTTGCTCTGGCACTGGACCAACAACACCAACGAGTTGGCTCGTCAGCAGTTTATGGCGCTGGAAGGCACCAAGGCGCTGGATGAACCCGAGCTGCAACTGGCGCTCGGCGGTATCTACGCCAAGAGCGACCCCGAAAAGGCCATTGCCACCCTGCAGCATGGCCTATCCCTCTATCAGGAGGGGGATAAGGTGAACAGCCGCATGTTCACCTCCCTCAGCACCCTCTATATGGGTCAGAAACAGTACGGGTTGGCCTATTTGTGGGGCAAGGTGAGCGAGTCGTTTCAGGATAGCCCCGAGGTCTCAGCCAAGCGTTTTGGCATCTACCACACCCTGAGCAAGACAGAGCAGGATGGTTACGATGTGCGGGCTGCCGAAATTGTCGAGCAGCTCAAGCATGGCAACTACCGGCCCTGAGGCAGTGATGACGATGCTCTCCCCGGCCAGCTGCTGGCCCAATCCGTTCGATCTCTCTTTCGTTCATGGCGAGGTACGTACCGATGGCCGCACGCTTGAGCGCCTCACGGTGCGTGCCGTGGTGCCCCGTGGCGACGAGCTGCTGCTGGTGCACTCCCGGGTCAACGGCGATCTGATGTTCCCCGGGGGCGGCATTGAAGCGGGGGAGAGCCACCATGTGGCGCTCGCTCGCGAGCTGCTGGAGGAGTGTGGTGCCGAGCTGCGGGAAGTGGGGGGCCTGCTTGGCGAGACCCGTGAATATCGCGCCGCCCGCGAGCCGGGGTTCGATGCCTACTGCATCCGCTCGCTCTACTACTTGTGCCGGATTGGCGATCAGCTGGTGGCCCCGCAGCCGCAGCCCTACGAGATCCGCCTTGGCTTCGTGCCCGGCTGGTTTGCCCTCGACGAAGCGCTGCAGACCAACAAGACCCAGCTGGCGGGGCCCTGTCCCCAGTGGACGGCGCGAGAGACCCGGGTGCTGGCCCAGCTGCAACGCTGGCATCAGCAGGGGATCTTCGACCACGGCTACTGAAGTAGATCAAGCAGCAACGGTCAGTGACACCAATAAAAAGAGCGCCAATAGGCGCTCTTTTTCATTGCGAGGGTGGCAGTTACTTGGCCACTCTGTCGTGCGAGATCATTTGACCTCTTCGCCCTTGGCTTGCAGATCAGCATGGTAGGAAGAGCGAACGAAAGGACCGCAGGCGGCGTGGGTAAAGCCCAACTCCATGGCGACATCTTTCAGCTCGTCAAACTCTGCTGGCGGCACGTAGCGTTTCACCGGCAGGTGGTGGCGGCTCGGCTGCAGATACTGACCCAGGGTCAGCATGTTGACGCCGTGGGCGCGCAGATCCTTGAGTACCTCGACGATCTCTTCGTTGGTCTCGCCAAGGCCCATCATCAGACCGGACTTGGTCGGTACGTGGGGGTGCATCTCCTTGATGCGGCGCAGCAGCTCCAGCGACCACTTGTAGTCGGCGCCCGGGCGGGCGACGCGATACATGCGCGGCGCGGTTTCCAGGTTGTGGTTGAAGACGTCCGGCGGGGTCTCGCGGAACACCTCCAGTGCCTGCTCCATCCGGCCACGGAAGTCCGGGGTCAGGATCTCGATGCGGGTCTGCGGGCTGTGCTCGCGGATCTCGCGGATGCAGTCGGCGAAGTGCTGGGCACCGCCGTCACGCAGATCGTCGCGGTCCACCGAGGTGATCACCACATACTTGAGGTTCATCTCCTTGATGGTCAGCGCCAGCTTCTTCGGCTCTTCCGGATCGAGTGCCAGCGGGCGGCCGTGGGCCACGTCGCAGAAGGGGCAACGGCGGGTGCAGATGGCACCCATGATCATGAAGGTGGCGGTGCCGTGGTTGAAGCACTCCGCCAGGTTGGGGCAGGAAGCCTCTTCACAGACCGAGTGCAGCTTGTTCTTGCGCAAGGTGCTCTTGATGTGTTCGATCTTCTGGCTGGAGGGGGGCAGCTTGATCCGCATCCAGTCCGGCTTGCGAAGGAGTTCTTCGTTGGGATCCGGCATGAATTTCACCGGGATCAGGGCCATCTTGTCGCCATCGCGCAGCTTGACGCCCGGCTCCATACGAACGGGTTTGCTCATGATTCACTCTCGGTGTTTGTTATTGTTTGATAGCCAATCAGGCGGGCCAGCTCGGCCACCAGAATGGATTGCGCCTCGGCCACGCTCTGCGGGCCGCCCAGAGCGCTGGTCTGGGTCATGGCCATGCCCGCATAGCCGCACGGATTGATGTGCAGGAAGGGGGTCATGTCCATGTTGATGTTGAGGGCCAGCCCGTGGAACGAGCACCCCTTGCGGATGCGCAGACCCAGCGAGGCCAGTTTTGCCTCCATGCCAAGGTCATTTTTCACATAGACCCCGGGGGCATCGGCCTTGGCATAGGCCTGGATATCGCTTTTGGCGAGGGTGTTGATGATGGCTGTCTCCAGCGCGGTCACCAGCTCGCGAACCGAGAATTTGCAGCGGCGGACATCCACCAGTACGTAGAGCACCAGCTGGCCCGGGCCGTGATAGGTCACCTGACCGCCGCGATCGCTCTGCACCACCGGGATATTGCCCGGATTGAGCAGGTGTTCGGCCTTGCCGGCCTGACCCTGGGTGTAGACGGGATCGTGCTCGACCACCCAGAACTCGTCCGGGGTGTCGCTGGTGCGGTTGTCGGTGAAGGCTTTCATGGCGTCCCATACCGGCTGGTAGGGGCGGCGACCCAGCTGCCTGACAATCAGGCTGGACTGGGCGGGGATCTGGGATGACATGGCGTCCTCGCGGCGTGCTGCGGCCAAAAACAGTCGCCCCGCAGAACGGGGCGAGAGAGAAATTACAGTACGTATTTCACCAGCTCGATCTTGCCAAGGGCGTGGTACATCGCTTCGATGTGCTCCTTGCTCTGGGCAGTCACGGTCACGCGGACCGAGTGGTAGTTGCCCTTGGAGCTGGGCTGGACGGTCGGGCTGTAAGTGCCGGGGGCGTGCTGCTGCAGCACTTCAACCACCATTTCCGGCAGTGCCGGGTCGGCAACGCCGAGTACCTTGAACGGGAATTTGCAGGGAAACTCCAGCAGTTCATCAAACTTGGTATTCATTTACTCACCTTTTGCGTCATCACCGGGATGACTTCATCTTGGATGGCTAGTGGCCGATGGCCCGTGGAGGCCGCCATTTCAAGTCTATATGGGCACGGCTCATAACTATATGGGCGCTGCCCGGACCGGGATCAAGGCCAGGATCGGTCAGACAAGGATGGAAGTGCTGCTTTTTACCACAAATCAGGGTAAGGCGGAACCTGCAGTTTACAGGGTTATTCACTGCCTTTGCCGGTCACAGACAGCAGCGGCGCCTGTTGGCGCCGCTGTTTGGTGAGGATTGTGCGTTGGATTACTTGAACCAGCTGGTGACCAGCAGTACCAGGTAGTCCCACAGACGGCTCATCAAGCCACCTTCCTGCACCTCTTCCAGGGCTACCAGCGGCACCTGCTTGATCTCTTTGTCGCCCTGCTTCAGGAACACGGTACCGACGCGCTGACCCTTGGCCAGCGGCGCTTTCAGCTCGCTGTCGAGCTGGAAGTCAGCCTTCAGGTTGTTGCCCTGACCGCGGGTGACCAGCACGGAGACATCTTTATCGACGCCCAGTTTCACTTCCGGTTTGTCGCCCATCCAGATCTTCTGGGTGACCAACTCGGTGCCTGCCTTGTACGGGGTCAGGCTCTGGAAGAAGCGGAAGCCATAGGTGAGCAGTTTTTTGCTCTCGGCGGCGCGGGAGGCTTCGCTGCTGGCGCCCAGTACCACGGCGATCAGGCGCATGCCTTCGTTGTTGGTGGCAGAGGAGACCAGGTTATAGCCGACCTGGCTGACGTGGCCGGTCTTGATGCCATCCACCTGCAGGGATTGATCCCACAGCAGGCGGTTGCGGTTGTGCTGGGTGATGCCGTTGAACACGAAGGATTTCTGGGAGTAGATCTTGTACTCCTCCGGCAGGTCGCGGATCAGCGCCTGACCCAGACGGGCCATGTCGTGAGCGGTACTGTAGTGACCTTCCGCATCCAGACCGTGCGGGTTCATGAAGTGGCTGTCATTCATGCCGAGCTTGGCGGCCCAGCTGTTCATCAGGCTGGCGAAGGAGTCGGTGCTGCCCGCCAGGAATTCGGCCATGGCGACACAGGCGTCGTTGCCGGACTGGATGATGATGCCCTTGTTGAGATCATCGACGGAGACCTGCTTGCCCACCTCGATAAACATCTTGGAGGAGTCGGAGTAGTTCTTGGACCAGGCGTTCTGGCTGATGGTCACTATGTCGGTGCGCTTGATGTTCCCCTTCAGCAGCTCCTGGCCGATGATGTAGGAGGTCATCATCTTGGTCAGACTGGCGGGCGGCAGACGCTCTTCGGCGTTCTGCTCGGCCAGCACCTGACCTGAGTAGTAGTCGATCAGAATATGGGCCTTGGCGGAGATCTCCGGCGCGGCGGGAACCACCATGGGCATGGCATTCGGGGTCGGTGTCGGCACCGGCGTATTGGCCTGGGCGGTTACGCTGATCAGTGAGGCCAGAAGAACTGAACGGGCAAATTTGGACATCTTGAAATTCCTGCGAGCCAGATGGGGATAAAATGCGGGCCTAACTATACCAGATGCGCCCGCAGGTTATAGCCCGAGATGGCGATCAGAACTGGTTTTTTATCCATCACTCCCTGTCATCACGCCATAAAACGACGTGATGACAGTGAGTAAGCGGTTAGTCACATCCGCAGCAAAGTGGGGCGATCAGGGCACGATAAAGGCCTGTTCCAGCCCGCCCTGACGTACTTTTTCCAGCACACTTGCCTGCTGGTCGGCGGCGACCGGGCCAATCAGCACCCGGAAAATGGCGCCATGGGCATCGATCCGGTAGGGCACGCCGTAACGCTGGGTCATCACCTTGCCCATCGCCTCGGCCCGATCCCGGGAGCCGCTGGCCAGTACCTGGATCATCTTGCCATCCCCACTGCTGGCAGGAGCTGCAGCCTTGGCTGGCGCTGGCTTGACAGGTGCCGCTTTGGCGGGCTTGGCGGCGGGCGCCTTGACAGGAGCGGGTTCGGCGGCGGGAGTGGCCATCGCCAGTGCGGTTGGTTCACCCAGGAAGCCATCTTGCGACAGCGTGTTGGAGGCCGCAGCCGGAGTGGTCGGAGTCATTTCGATGGGCTTCATCGGCTCCATGATCACCATCTGGTCCGGAGTGTCGCTGATCAGCTCCAGCCGTACTCGGGCCTCACCGCTATCGACCATCTCCAGCTGCTTGGCCGCTGCGTAGGATAGGTCGATCAGGCGCGGGCTGTTGAACGGGCCGCGGTCATTGACCCGCACTATGGTCTCCAGCCCGTTGTCCAGATTGGTGACCCGCACATAGCTCGGGATGGGCAGGTTGCGGTGGGCGGCACTGAACAGCTTGCTGTCCAGCACATCGCCGTTGGCGGTCTTCTGGCCGTCCAGATCTGGCGACAGCCAGCTGGCGGTGCCCTCTTCGCTGTAGTGTTTGATGTCGCGCCACACCTCGTGCTTCTGCTTGCCGATCCAGTAGTCCCGGTTGCCGCTGGCACTCAGGGGCTCGGGGCGCGGAATGGCGCCGGTGGCTTGCGGGATCTCGATAACGGGTGGCTTGCTGACCGGTGCTTGCGGCTCGACGGGGACGGACTGTTCCGGCTGGCTGCTACAGGCGGCCAACAACAAGCTCAGGCTGAGCGGGAGGAGTTTGTGACGAAGATGCATACGCTTCCTGAATGGCTTGGCTAAGTTGATACACCGCCATCGCATAGAGTGGGCTGCGATTGTAACGGGTGATCACATAAAAGTTATGCCGTGCGACCCAGTATTCCGGTCCATCGGCTTGGGCAAACGCCAGCAACTTGACCGGCGTCTGTGGGGCCAGCGGCGTGGCGAGCTCAATCCCTGCCGCCGCCAGTTCTGACCACTGTTGTGTTAACTCGGGCTCAGGCCTGAGTAGAGGTTCGACTGCCATCAACCCGATCTGGGCCGGCTCCACCACGGATTCTCCCCAGCGCCACTGGTGGCTGGCAAAATAGTTGGCCACGCTGCCGATGGCATCGACCGGGTTGGCAAACAGATCCCGCTTGCCATCCCCGTCAAAATCGATGGCGTAGTGGCGGTAGCTGGAGGGCATGAACTGCCCCATCCCCATGGCGCCGGCATAGGAGCCTTTGAGGGCATCGAGTTGCCACCCTTCCTCTTTGGCCAGCACCACCAGCTGGGCAAACTCCTTGGCAAAGAAGTCGGCCCGCTCGGGGTAGTGAAACCCCAGGGTGTAGAGGCTATCGAGCACCGGATGACGGCCCATCTGGCGACCATAGAAGGTTTCTACCCCTATGATGGCCACGATGAGCGAGGCGGGCACCCGATAGGTCTGCTCCGCGCGGGCCAGCGTCTCGGCATGTTGCTGCCAGAACTGCTGGCCATCACGGATGCGATCCGGGGTAACAAACAGCGGCCGGTAGCGATGCCAGGGCTTGGCCTCCCACGGCTTGCTGATGGTGTCGAGCACCTCCTGCCGTAACTGGGCGCGGGCGACGGCAGCCTGCAGCTCCGCCAGCGGCACCTGCTGCTGGTCGGCGAGCAGGGCCAACCGATCCGGCGCCACGGCGGCGGTCGCCATCGTGGTGGCGAGCGAGAGCAGCAATCCAACCCGTCTCATCAGGCGAGCAGTCTTCTATGAGTCTGGATGGACATCAGGATACCGAATCCGGCCATCAGGGTCACCATGGAGGTACCGCCATAGCTCACCAGCGGCAGGGGCACCCCCACCACCGGCAAGATGCCGCTCACCATGCCCATGTTGACGAACACATAGACGAAGAAGGTGAGGGTGATGGCGCCGCCCAGCAGCCGCTCGAAGCTGTTCTGGGCCTGCATCGAGATAAACAGACAGCGGCTGATGACGTAGAGGTAGAGCACCAGCAGCAGGGCAACCCCCACCAGACCGAACTCCTCGCTGAATACTGCGAAGATGAAGTCGGTATGGCGCTCAGGCAGGAACTCCAGCTGGGACTGGGTCCCTTGCAGCCACCCCTTGCCAAAGACGCCGCCGGAGCCGATGGCAATCTTGGACTGGATGATGTGATAGCCGCGGCCGAGCGGGTCTTTCTCCGGGTCGAGCAGCATCAGCACCCGCTGGCGCTGGTAGTCGTGCATCAGGAAGAACCAGAGCACTGGCATAAAGGCCAGCATCAGCAGGACCGCCAAGCCGATCAGCCACCAGCTGAGCCCCGCCAGGAAGATGACGAAGAAGCCGGAGGCGGCCACCAGAATGGAGGTGCCAAGGTCAGGCTGGGCGGCGATCAGCAGGGTGGGCAGCAGCACCATGATGAGGGCGATCACCACATGGCTGAACTTGGGGGGCAGCGAGTGGCGACTGAGCCAGGCGGCCACCATGATCGGCATGGAGAGCTTCATCACCTCGGAGGGCTGGAACTTCATAAAGCCCAGATCGAGCCAGCGCTGGGCCCCCTTGCCGATGTGGCCGAACACGTCCACCGCAATCAGCATCAGCACCACCACGGCGAACAGCGGCACCGACCAGCGGGCGTAGAGGGAGGGGGGCAGTTGGGCCAGGCCGATCATCAGAGCAAAGGCGAGACCGCCGCGCACCAGCTGGCGCACGATGGAGTCCATATCCTGACCGGAGGCGGAGTAGAGCACCACCATGGAGAGGGTCATCACGGCCAGCAGACCGAGCAGCAGGGGCAAGTCGATATGCAGCTTGTACCAGATGCTCTGCTGGCGGGCAGAATTACTCATTGGGGGCGACCTCACTCGGTTGGGACGGCTTTTCCGGTGCCGGTGGCAGTTGCGGATCAGGGGGCAGCAGATAGGCATCCAGCATCTGGCGTGCAATGGGCGATGCAGCTCGACCACCGCCACCTCCGATGGAGTTTTCCAGTACCAGAGCTACCACCGCTTTGGGCGCCTCGAAGGGGGCATAAGCAACGAACAAAGCGTTATCGCGATGTTCCGCCTTGACCGTCTTGATGTTGTAAACCTGATTTTCCTTCAAACCGACTACCTGGGCTGTGCCCGATTTGCCGCCTGAGGAGTAAGGCGCCTTGGCAAACGAGTGACGGCCACTGCCTTCACTGCCATGGTTGACTCGCCACATCCCATCCTGCGCCACTTTCCAGAAGCTGTCGTTCTTGAGCTTGAGGGCGATATTGGGGTTGATGGGGGCATCGACCACCCCCGCCTGGGAGGCGGTGCTCTTGAGCAGGTGCGGGGTGACGTCGTGACCATTCTGGGTCAGGATGCTGATCGCCTTGGCTAGTTGGAGCGGGGTGGCGCTCCAGTAGCCCTGACCGATACCGACAGAGATGGTGTCACCCTGATACCAGGGCTGGCGCCAACGGGCCATCTTCCAGTCACGGGACGGCATGACACCCTTGGTCTCTTCATAGAGATCGACCCCTGTGTACTGACCGAAGCCAAACTTGGTCATGTAGCTGTGGATCTTGTCGATGCCGACCCGATAGGCGAGATCGTAGAAGTAGGTATCTGCCGAGACCTCGATGGCGCGATAGACGTCGAGCCAGCCATGACCCCAGCGGCGCCAGTCGCGAAACTTCTTGGTGGTACCGGGAATGGAGAAGCTCGGGCCGCCGAAATAGCGGTAGCCCGGGGTAATGGCCCCCTCGTTGAGACCCATGATGGACATCATGGGCTTGACGGTGGAGGCAGGGGCATAAATGCCCTGAGTGGTGCGGTTCACCAGCGGCCGCGCCGGATCGTTGAGGAGCGCCGAGTAGTTGGCGCTGGAGATACCGGTCACGAACAGGTTGGGGTCGTAGCTGGGGCTCGATTCCAGGGCCAGGATGGCGCCGGTTTTCGGGTCCATCATCACGATGGCACCGCGCTGGCCAGCCAGCAGTTGCTGGGCCTTGAGCTGCATCCGGACGTCGATATTGAGGTAGATATCCTTGCCCGGAATAGGTGGCTGGAACTTGAGGGTGCGGACAATCCGGCCGCGGTTGTTCACCTCGACCTCCTGATAGCCCGCCACACCGTGCAGCTCATCTTCGTAATACTTCTCCACCCCCTGCTTGCCGATATCCTTGGTGGCCGCGTAGTTGGCGAGTTTTTCTTCCTTCTCGAGGCGCTCCACGTCACGGGTATTAATCTTGGCCACATAGCCCAAAGCGTGGGTGAGGGTGTCCCCAAACGGGTAGTAGCGCTTGAGGTAGGCCTCGATGCTGGCGCCCGGGTAGTTATGCTGATTGACCGAGAAGAGGGCTACCTGATATTCGGTCAGTTTCTCGTAGAGGGGGACCGGCTTGAAGCGGCGCTGGCGCTTCACTTCGGCGAGGAACTTCTCCTTGGTGCCTTCCGGCAGACTCAGCAGGGTGATCAGCTGGTCGGCGGTTTTTTCGAGATCCTTGGTCTCTTCCGGCACGATTTCCAGACTGTAGACCGGGCGGTTTTCCGCCAGCAGCACACCGTTGGTGTCATAGATGAGGCCCCGTGGCGGCGCCACCGGTACCACGCGGATGCGGTTGGAGTTGGAGCGAGTCTGGTAGGTGTCGTAGGACTCGACCTGCAGATAATAGAGATTGCCCAGCAGCACCAGCATCAGCACGACGATACCGATGTAGGCTACCAGGGTGCGCCGGAAGAACAGATTGCCCTCGGCACTGTGATCGCGCATTTCGATGCGTTGTTTCAGCATGCCTTTACCTCAAGACCCTTGGGGGCAATAAGAGCAGGAACTGCATTGTTCACTCTCTGTGATAGGGGTGAATATGAGCGGTGAGACTCCAGAGACGCATGGCTCACTCTCTATGATACGGATGATTGGTGGTGATGCTCCAGGCCCGATAGAGGCTCTCTGCCACCAGCACCCGCACCAGCGGATGGGGCAGGGTGAGCGGTGACAGTGACCAGCTCTGTTCAGCAGCAGCCTTGCACTCGGGGGACAAGCCTTCCGGCCCGCCTACCAGCAGAGCGACATCGCGGCCATCGAGTTTCCACGCCTCCAGCTGGGTGGCCAGCTGCTCCGTGGTCCAGGGCTTGCCCGGAATATCGAGGGTGACGATGCGCGAGCGCCCCGCAGCCGCCAGCATGGCTTCCCCTTCCTTCTGCAGGATGCGGGGAATGTCGGCATTTTTGCCCCGTTTGCCTGCGCCGATCTCGACGAGTTCAAACGGCATGTCTTTGGGGAAGCGGCGACGATACTCTTCGAAGCCATGCTCTACCCAGGCGGGCATCTTGGTGCCCACCGCAATCAACTGGATCTTCATGGTCGTTACACTTGTGCTCTTATTGCGTATTCATTTGAGCGGCACCGCTCCACAGCTTTTCCAGTTGGTAGAAGTCTCGGTGTTCATCCTGCATCACATGCACGATCACCGAGCCCATATCTACCAGCACCCATTCACCGCTCAGTTGCCCTTCCACGCTCAGCAGGTCCAGACCCGCGTGGCGGGCCTCGCTGGCCAGATGGTGGGCAATGGCGCTGACGTGACGACTGGAGTTGCCGGAACAGATGATCATGGTGTCAGTAATGCTGGATTTGCCGCGTACATCGAGGGTGATGATGTCGCGGCCTTTCATGTCATCGATCTTGTCGATGATAAAGGCATGCAATTCTTGGCCTTGCAATGAGTCTCTCCTGTATTCCGGCGCGCAACGTTTGCGTCAGGGCGGCGGATTATATCATGGTCACTCCCGTTTCCCATCGGGTGGGGCGGGATTACGACAGGGGCTAGCGGCGGTTGGCGCGGTAGAGCCCCTGTTGATCAATATAGTGCGCAACCGACTCGGGCAAGAGGTAGCGGGTGTCTTGCCCCGCATCCAGCAAGGCCCGCAGTCGGGTGGCTGACAGTTCGATGGGCTGGTTGTCCGCCAGCCAGATATGACCGGCCAGACGCTGATGCAGCGCGTTGGCATCCGCGGTGTGATGGCGCGCCAGCAGCTGCGCCACCCCGGCCGGATAATCCGGTTGCCAGCCCGGCCGCACGCTCACCACCAGATGGGCATGGTCGAGCAGCTCCTGCCAGCGGTGCCAGCTTGGCAGGCTCAGCAGGGAATCCATCCCCATCAGAAAACAGAGCGGCGTCTCGGGCAGTTCACGACGCAGCTCGATCAGGGTATCGATGGTGTAAGAGGGCTTGTCCCGTCTCAGCTCACGCTCATCTACCACAAAGTGGTGGTTCTCCGCCGCCGCCAGTTTGACCATGGCAAGGCGCTGTTCGCTGGAGCAGAACGGATTGGCACGGTGGGGCGGGATATGGTTCGGGATCAGCCGCATCTCGGCCAGCCCGAGGGCATCGCGCGCCTCGATGGCCGGGCGCAGATGGCCGATATGGATAGGATCGAACGTGCCCCCCAGCAGGCCAATGGGCGCCTTCAGCACGGGCTGCTCTCCATAACCAGCGGCAGCGGGGTGCCATCACGAAAGCCGAGGGCAATGGTCTGCAGCATCAGCCACGCCTGTTCGGTATCGAAGCGGCGCTGGGCATCGTCCAGCTGGGCCATCAGTTGCCACAGTTGCTGCAACTTGGCAAACGGCAGGCGGGTCAGTGCTTGCTGAATGAGCTGCTGGCGGCTCTGCCAGATGCGCAAGCGGCTGAAGTGCTCACCCAGCGGCTGGCCGTTGCGCATCGCCAGCGACAGCTCGGTCAGCTGCTCCAGCTCGCGGCAGAGGGTCCAGGCCAGCATCCCCGGCTCGGTGCCTTCGGCCCGCAGAGCTGCCAGAATGCGCTGGGCCCGGTTCACCTTGCCCTCCAGCAGGGTATCAACCAGCTGGAACGGGGTGAAGTGGGCGTGGCGGATAATGGTCTCTTGCAGATAGGTGACGCTGATGGGCTGGGGCGGCGAGAGCAGGGTCAGCTTCTCGATCTCCTGGCTGGCGGCCAGCAGGTTGCCCTCGTAGGAGTGGCACATGAAGTTGATGGCATCCGGCAGCGCCTTGAGGCCGAAACGCGCAAAACGGCCGCTCATCCAGCGCGGGAAGAACTTGGGCTCCGGATGGTTGACCGGCACATAGGTGCCAATCTGGTAGAGCTTGTCGAACCAGGCTGCCTTCATCTGGGTCTGATTGAGGCGACCGCCACTCAGCACCAGCAGCAGGTCGGGATGAAGCTGCTTGCCAATTTCGCTGATACGGGCGGCCAGATCCTTGTCCACCTTGGCGGGCAGCTCCAGCTCGATGATCTGGCGGGCGGAGAAGAGGCTCATGGCCTGACAGGCATCGTAGACCTGATTCCAGTCCAGCCCCTGCTCCACCACGAAGGTGTGGCGCTCATCGAAACCCTGCTTGCGGGCGATCTGACGGATGGCATCGATGGCCTCCAGTCGCAACAGGGGCTCGTCGCCAAAAACGAGATAGCAGGGCCGAAGCCCTGCTTTGAGGTGGTCACCAAATTGTTCCGGGTAAATCCGCATCAGAAGCTGACCTGACTCAACTGCCGGATCACCTGATTGGCCGCCTGCTCCTGCATTTCGCGGTTGAGCTGCTCCTGCTCACGGGAGGAGGCGAGCGCTGCATCCGGCTTGTTGAGGAAGCTGCGGTTGAAGTTGATGGGGAAGACCTGAGTTGGCTTGCCCGGTACCGAGATGGTGAACTGGGTACCAAAGCCCAGCACATATTCGGTGTCCGTCCCCAGCGCGTTGACCGAGGCAACCTGACTGGTGCTGCCTACGCCGCCCAGAGTGAGCACCGGAATGCCCTCCTTGTCGGCCAGGGTCACGCCAGAGGCCTTCAGACGGGTGGTAACCATCCGGTAGAAGTCGCTCTTGTTGTCGCCCACGACCTTCATGGTCATCAGCTCGCTCGGAATGCCGTTACCGCGCATGTGAAAGCCGCAGCCTTGCAGCAGCAGACCTGCCAGCACGATGGCCATCCAGCGGGTGAAGATGGTGCCCATAGAAAATCCTCTTTGCATTAAGGGAAAGCGGCGGGCGCAGGGCCCGCCGTTATCATCCGTTTGCTGTCACAGATTGGCAATGATCAGTTGGCAGCCAATTAGTTAGCGACAATGTTGAGCTGTCATGGGCCGGTACGTCGTTACCCATGAGTGGCCACACAGTCAGCCAAGGTCGCCAAATGGTATGACATCAGTTGGCAACCGATCAGTTAGCGACAATATTGAGCAGCTTGCCAGGTACATAGATCACCTTGCGCACGGTCAGACCGTCGGTGAACTTCTGCACGGAGGCATCGGCCATTGCCAGCTTCTCGATGTCGGCCTGGCTGATCTCGGCCGGCACGGTCAGCTTGCCACGCATCTTGCCGTTGATCTGCACTACCACCAGTTTCTCGGTCTCGACCATGGCCGCTTCATCGGCCACCGGCCAGGCTGCGTGATCGATGTCGTCGCCCTTGCCCAGCATCTTCCACAGCTCGAAGCCGATGTGCGGAGTGATGGGGTAGAGCATGACTACCACGGCTTCCAGCGCTTCCTGCATCAGGGCGCGGTCCTGCTCGTCGCTACCCAGCTTGGCGAGGTTGTTCATCAGCTCCATGATGGCGGCGATGGCGGTGTTGAAGGTCTGACGGCGACCCACGTCATCACTCACCTTGGCGATGGTCTTGTGCAGTTCACGACGAATGGCTTTCTGCTCGTTGGTGAGAGCAGCGACATCGAGTGCGGCAACGGCGCCACCGGAGACGTGTTCGAAGGTGACGCGCCACAGGCGACGCAGGAAGCGCTGGGCACCCTCTACGCCGGAGTCGGACCACTCCAGAGTCATCTCGGCCGGAGAGGCGAACATCATGAACAGACGGACGGTATCGGCGCCGTAACGCTCGACCATCAACTGCGGGTCGATGCCGTTGTTCTTGGACTTGGACATCTTGGTCATACCGGAGTGAATCACTTCACGGCCTTCGTTGTCGATGGCCTTGGTGATGCGACCCTTTTCGTCACGCTCTACCTTGACGTCGGTCGGGCTGACCCAGACGTTGCCGCCCTTCTCGTCTTTATAGTAGAAGGCGTCGGCCAGCACCATGCCCTGGCAGAGCAGGCGCTTGAACGGCTCGTCGCTGTTGACCAGCCCTGCGTCACGCAGCAGCTTGTGGAAGAAGCGGGCATAGAGCAGGTGCATACAGGCGTGCTCGATGCCGCCGATGTACTGATCCACCGGCAGCCAGTGGTTGGCAGCCGCCGGGTCCAGCATGCCCTTGTCGTAGTCCGGAGAGCAGTAGCGCGCGTAGTACCAGGAGGACTCCATGAAGGTGTCGAAGGTATCGGTTTCGCGGAACGCTTCCTGACCGTTGTAGGTGGTCTTGGCCCACTCGGCGTCGGCCTTGATTGGGCTCTGGATGCCATCCATCACCACATCTTCCGGCAGCAGTACCGGCAGCTGGTCTTCCGGCGTCGGCACTACGGTACCGTCAGCCAGGGTCAGCATCGGGATGGGGGCACCCCAGTAGCGCTGACGGGAGACACCCCAGTCGCGCAGACGGAAGTTGACGGTGCGCTTGCCCTTGCCCAGCGTTTCCAGCTTGTTGGCGATGGCATCAAAGGCGCCCTGGAAGTCGAGACCGTCGAACTCGCCGGAGTTGAACAGCACGCCCTTCTCGGTGTAAGCGGCTTCGCTCACGTCGACGTCGCCATCAACCGGCTTGATGACCGCCTTGATGTCGAGGCCATATTTGGTGGCGAATTCGAAGTCACGTTGATCGTGGGCTGGTACCGCCATCACGGCGCCGGTGCCATAGTTCATCAGCACGAAGTTGGCGACCCAGACCGGCACCTTGCGGCCATCCAGCGGGTGAATGGCGTAGAGGCCAGTGGCCATGCCCTTCTTCTCCATGGTGGCCAGTTCGGCTTCGGCTACCTTGGTGTTCTTGCACTCTTCGATAAAGGCTGCCAGTTCCGGATTGTTTTCGGCGGCCTGCTGGGCCAGCGGGTGGCCAGCGGCGATACCGACATAGGTGACGCCCATGAAGGTGTCCGGACGGGTGGTGTAGACCTCCAGCTGCTCAGCCTGACCCTCGATGGCGAAGCTGATGTTGACCCCTTCGGAGCGGCCAATCCAGTTGCGCTGCATGGTCTTGACCATCTCCGGCCAGCCTTCCAGATTGTCGATGTCGTTGAGCAGCTCTTCAGCGTAGTCGGTGATCTTGATGAACCACTGGGGGATCTCTTTCTGCTCCACCGGGGTGTCACAGCGCCAGCAGCAGTTGTCGACCACCTGCTCGTTGGCCAGTACGGTCATGTCGTTCGGGCACCAGTTGACGGAGGAGGTCTTCTTGTAGACCAGACCCTTCTCGTAGAGCTTGGTGAAGAACCACTGTTCCCAGCGGTAGTAGTCCGGCTTGCAGGTGGCGACTTCACGATCCCAGTCATAACCCAGACCCAGCATCTTCAGCTGGTTCTTCATGTATTCGATGTTTTCGTAGGTCCAGGGGGCCGGCGCCGTGTTGTTCTTGATGGCGGCGTTTTCCGCCGGCAGACCGAACGCATCCCAACCGATGGGTTGCAGCACGTTCTTGCCATTGAGGCGTTGATAACGGGAGATCACATCACCTATGGTGTAGTTGCGAACGTGCCCCATGTGTAGACGACCAGACGGATAGGGGAACATGGAGAGGCAGTAGAACTTCTCTTTGTCTACTTTTTCCACGGCCTTGAAGGTTTTCTTGGCATCCCAGTGCTTCTGCACTGCTGGTTCGATTGATTGGGGAACGTATTGCTCTTGCATTGGTGACATCCGGATCTGTGAAATGAATAGATAAATCAGCTGGGAAATCGCAATAGAATACCCATATCCTGCGGCGGCAACAACCGCCAGCATCCGTCAAGCCTGAAGCCGGGCCAGAAAGGGATTTAGCAGAGGAGTAACAGCCATGGACAAACGTCAAAAAGGGTATGAAACCTTCATTGCCGAACTGCAAAAGCAGTGGCAAGAGACAGAGCAGTTCCAGGGGGAGCGCCTCAACCGGATGATTGCCAAGGTGCAGGCCTATCTGGAGGCAGCAAGTGACCTCACTCAGGACGAGCTGGCGCTGATCGCCGAGTATGTGAAGCGGGATCTGGGCAACTATGACGAGGGGCGCAAGGATGAGCTGGTGGAGGAGTCTGCCTTTATGCTGGCGCTCAAAGATACCGCCTGGTCCTGGCTGGCGGATGTGACCGACCGCGCCCAGGTGGAGTGGCGCGAGCTGGCCGACGAGCTGGAGCACAAGGGCGTCTATGAGGCGGGCGACTGGGTGGGGCTTGGGGTCATGGTGTGCGACCAGTGTGGCTGGCGCCATACCGTGCTACACCCACAACAGCTCGATACCTGCCCCGAATGTGGCTGCGCCGAGTATCATCGCGAGCCGCTCTCGCCCTGAGTCATGCCATCAATGTGGACGAGATAACGAGAAAAAGGCGCCATCAGGCGCCTTTTTCTTGCTTGCAGGTTTCGTCGGGACGTTTACTTGCCCGCGACGGAGAGGCCGCCAAAACGGATCTGCGGGGCGTAGAAGCCCTTGCCGTCGTTGTGGTGCAGGGTATCGCCGACCGCTTCCAGCTCGCCCAGCAGGCGGTAGAAGTTGCCTGCTACCGTGATGCCGCGCACCGGCTGCAGGCGAACTCCATCGCGGCAGAGGAACCCTGATGCGCCAAACGAGAAGTCGCCGCTCACCGCATCGGCACCCGAATGCAGACCGTCCAGCTTGACCAGCTCCAGATAGTCGCCGCTCTGCACCTCCGCTTCGCTATGGGGGCCGGCGCCAAACACCAGATGGCGAGCGGTCACATCGAGGGCGCTGCGGGCACCGCGGGCGGCCGAGCCGTTGCTGGCGACGCCAAAGTGGCGGGCGGTGGCGCTGTTGTGGAGCAGGGTTTTGAGTTCCCCTTCGCCAATCAGCAGCAGATCCGAGCTGGCCGCCCCCTCGCCATCAAACGCCTTGATGTTCATGCCGCCCGGCATATAGACCCGGCTCTCCAGGGTGAGCCAGCGCGAGGCGACGCTCTGTCCCACCTTCTCCCGCCAGGGGTTGATCCCCTGC
The DNA here is from genome assembly GCF_051919185.1 of Aeromonas sp. 97A. Classification (NCBI taxonomy): domain Bacteria; kingdom Pseudomonadati; phylum Pseudomonadota; class Gammaproteobacteria; order Aeromonadales; family Aeromonadaceae; genus Aeromonas; species Aeromonas sp. 97A. Next base: position 4,763,425 of record NZ_JBQBFF010000001.1, read on the forward strand.
TGGGCCCACTTGCCCGACAGCACACCCTGAAAGCAGCCAAACAGGCTGGCAAAGCAGTTGGTACTGAAGATGACGCTGTAGCGACCGCTCGGCACCGCTTCACCGGGCAGCAGACCATCGGCGATGGCGTAGATCTGCTCGATTAGGGCCTGACTATCCAGCTCGTCGAAGCGACGGCCATACTGCCCCTGCGAGTGCATCGACTGGCGGCTATCCCGTTCCACCAGCGCCGAGGTGTAGCAGCCGACGCTGAACTCGCCGTGCTGGCAGAGGGTACCCTGACTGTTGGCGAGCCAGAGCTGGCTCTCACCTTCGAAGAAGCTGTTGTAGGGGGCGCCGCTCACATCGGGCATGGTCAGCATGTCTGATTCGAGGCGCAGGGCCAGGGCGATCTTCTTCTCAACCGGCGTGGTATCGGGCTGGTTGATCTCGGCGCAATCTGTGGTGATCCGGCTATTGGCCACCGAGATGCGCTGATCCGGATCCACCTTGGCAAAGCGGCTGGCATCGAGCGCATCCTGCAGCATGGCATCCAGCGCCAGCTCATCGAGGGATTCCGAGTAGGCGATGCCGACCCGACCCTCTTTGATCAGGCGAATACCGAGCTGCTGGCTGCTGGTGACCTTGTATTCACCCAGCTCGCCCTTGTCTGCCTTGAGGGAGAAGGCCTTCTCCTGATTGGCGATGATGTCTGCCTCGGCGTTGAGGTCGGCCACCTTGTCGAGCAGGCGGGTGAGCAGTTGATTCATGTCGATGGTGCTCATCAGGCGTTCCCTCCCACCAGAATGTTGTCCACTTTCAGCGCCGGCTGGCCCACCGAGGTGGGCACCGAGCCCGAGACCGAGCCGCACATACCGGCGGCCAGCGCCAGATTGCTGCCCACCATGGAGATCTCTTTCAGCACCTGCGGGCCGGTACCGATCAGGGTGGCTGACTTGAGCGGCTTGGTGATTTTGCCGTGCTCGATGAGGTAGGCCTCCTGTACATTGAAGTTGAACTCGCCGGTGCCGGGCTGTACCGAGCCGCCCCCCATCTTCTTGGCGTAGATGCCGTGCTCTACCGTGGCCAGCATATCGTCGAGGCTGTGGTGGCCCGGTTCGATATAGGTGTTGCGCATGCGCGAGGTGGGGGCGTACTTGTAGGATTCGCGCCGCCCCGAGCCGGTGCGTGCGTAGCCCGTTTTGAGGGCACCCATTCTGTCCACCAGAAAGCCGGTCAGTACGCCGTCCTTGATGAGCTGGGTATGCTGGGTCGCCATCCCCTCGTCATCGACGTTGATGGAGCCCCAGGCGTTGCCTTGCAGTCCCTCGTCCACCGCATTGACCACCGGATTGGCGATAAGCTGGCCCATCTTGTCGTGGAACACCGACGCCTTCTTGGCCACCGAGGTGGTCTCCAGCAGATGACCGCACGCCTCGTGGAAGATGACGCCGCCAAAGCCGTTCTCCATGATGACCGGCAGGGTGCCGCTCGGGCAGGGAGCCGCGCCCAGTTTCACCAGTGCCTGACGGGTGGCGGTGAGGGCCAGCTCGCGCGGATCGATGCGATCGGCATGCTCCCACCCCATCAGGGCGCCGGGGGCCTCGTAACCGACGCTCTGCTCGCTCCCTTCCATGGCGATGGTCTGGGCCATGATGCGGTTGTAGTGGCGGCGATCGGCGACTTGCAGCCCTTCGCTGTTGAAGATTTCCACCTCTTGCTCCCAGCCCAGCACGTTGCCGGAGAACTGGCTCACCTTGTCGCTCTCGGCGCGGGCCGCCGCATCCATGGCGTGCAGATAGGCGATCTTCTGCTCCAGCAGCTTGTCTGCCGACAAGGGCAGGGCCACCGGGTTGCGATCGCTCAGGCGGGTGAAATCGAAGGCGGTGGCGGTCACCACGGGGTCGCGGCGGTCTTTGGCCGCCAGCAGGGTGACGATGCGCAGCAGCTCGTCGCGGCTGGCCAGATTGGTGTAGCCGTAGAGTACCTTGTGGCCGTAGCAGAGGCGCACGCCGATGCCGAAATCGAGGCCACCGCTGATGTTCTCTATCTGGCTGGAGAGCAGGCTGAGCTGGCTGCGGCGCTTGCGCTCGACAAACAGCTCGGCAAAATCGGCACCCAGCGCCAGCGCGTGATCGAGCACGTCACGGGCAATGGCGGGGGCCAACAGGGAGAATGGAGTCATAGAATATCCTTTTCTGGTCTGTCCGTTTGCTTCCGACATCCGGCTCTGATTGTTATGGGATGTCGAGTCCATTGTTGCAGACCAGCACAAAAAAGTCGCTATAGCGTCATGCGATGATACCGATTGAGAAAATCGGTGCGATAACTGCGCCCGGCAGCCAGGGCCAGGCGCTCAGAGTCGTTTTGCCAAAACGTGGGAAAGATCAGAGCAGGGCGTGGATTTCGCTCAGGATCTGCTCGACCCACTGCTCGATGCGCGGATCGGTCTGGTCATATTGGTTGGCATCATCGAGGGCCAGCCCGACGAAGTGACGGCCATCGTCGATCAGTGCCTTGGAGGCATCGAATTCGTACCCTTCGTTGGGCCAGTAGCCCACCAGCTTGACCCCTTTTGGCACCAGCTGATCGTGCAGCATGCCGAGGGCGTCCTGGAACCATTCACCATAACCGAGCTGATCGCCGAGGCCAAACAGGGCCACGATGCGCCCCTCCAGATGGAGATCGGTGATATCTTCCCAGCGGGACTCCCAGTCCTCCTGCAGTTCGCCAAAATCCCAGGTGGAGATGCCGAGGATCAGGATCTCGTAATCCTCCATCCGGCGCAGGGAGACATCCTTGATATTGTGAATATCCACCAGCTCGGGGCCGATGAGGGCGCGGATCTTCTCGGCAGCCATCTCGGTGTAGCAGGTGGTGGAACCGTAAAACAGACCAATCTTCATCGCTCTTCTCTCTGTTGGCGCTTTCTCGCTTGCTTTTGGCGCGTTCTCGCATGCTCGTGTGGGCTGCGCCATGTTGGCAACACGATGGGTAACGTAAGGGGAGGGCGCCAGTCTAGCAGATTGCCATTCGACCTTCACCGCCCGGCAAGGGGCGTGGCAAACGTGCCTTATCTTTCCAATGAAAGTGCCTTGTCTTTCCAAGGAGTTGACGCGTTACAATGGGCCATCGATCCCCTGATTGCAGCGCACCATGAGCAAACCCGACCCCCATCCCCTGATTGAACCCTTTCTCGACGCCCTCTGGCTGGAGCGGGGATTGTCTGACAACACGGTCAGCTCCTATCGCAGCGATCTGGAGAAGTTCTCCCTCTGGCTCGACGAGCAGGGGAGCTCGCTGCTGCTGGCAGGGATGGACGAGATCCAGCACTACCTCGCCTGGCGGGTCGATCACCAGTTTGCGGCGAGCAGCACCGCCCGCTTCCTGTCGGCCCTGCGCCGCTTTTACCAGTACCTTAACCGCGAGAAGCTGCGCAGCGATGATCCGACCGTGCTGCTGGAGGGGCCCAAGCTGCCGAAAAAACTACCCTCAGATTTAAGCGAAGCGGAAGTGGAGGCACTCTTGAGTGCGCCGCTGGTGGATGACCCGCTGGAGCTGCGGGACAAGGCGATGCTGGAGCTGCTCTACGCCACCGGGCTGCGGGTTTCCGAGCTGGTGGGGCTTACTGCCGAGCATGTCAGTTTGCGTCAGGGCTTGGTGCGCGTAGTGGGCAAGGGCAACAAGGAACGGTTGGTGCCGATGGGCGAGGAGGCGATGTACTGGCTGGAGCGTTACTACCGGGAGGCCCGTACCCTGCTGCTGGGGGGCTCCAGCTCGGATGTGGTGTTTCCCTCCAAGCAGGCCCGTATGATGACCCGCCAGACCTTCTGGCATCGCATCAAGCTCTATGCCCTGCGGGCCGGGATAAACGGTGAGCTGTCCCCCCATACCTTGCGCCACGCCTTCGCCACCCATCTGCTCAACCACGGCGCCGACTTGCGGGTGGTGCAGATGCTGCTGGGCCATGCGGATCTCTCCACCACCCAAATCTACACCCATGTGGCCAACGAGCGACTTAAGGCGCTGCACGGGGAGCATCACCCCAGAGCCTGAGTGGCTGGCCTCCCAAAAACAAAAAACCGCCAGCAGGCGGTTTTTTTATCTCTACACGACAGGAGATGGCGCTTATTTCCCTTGCTGGGATTTCAGCAGATCACGGATCTCGGTCAGCAGCTCCTGATCCTTGGTCGGGCCTGCCGGGGCGGCGGCTTCCTCTTCCTGCTTCTTCTTCAGGGTGTTGATGGCCTTCAGTCCCATGAAGATGGCGAAGGAGATGATCAGAAAGTCGATGATGGTCTGGATGAACTTGCCATAGGCGATGACCACGGCGGGTGTTGTACCTTCTGCGGCCTTCAGGGTGACAGCTAGGTCGCTGAAGTCCACGCCGCCCAGGATCAGGCCGATGGGCGGCATGATCACGTCACCGACAAAAGAGGAGACAATTTTGCCGAAGGCGGCACCAATGATGATACCGACCGCCATATCGATGACGTTGCCGCGAGCGGCAAAGGCTTTGAACTCTTGAATCAGACTCATTATTTCCTCCGAAATTAAACAAGATAGCGCGTTGATTACCCTTGCCAAAGGGCGAACTCTTGTCAGGAAAAACAGAGGCTAAGCCGCGTTGTTCCTGTCGTCCTGACTAGCTTGCGGGCGTTATGAGTCCTTGGCAATCGGGGGGAACCATTTTTTTGGTACAAAGTGATATTAATTTTTTGGTAAGTAGCTGGTTGAATGATGAGCTGTGCTACTGTAGTTTGCTGGGTCGATTCATTCATACCACGTGAGTAAACAAGTGAAGTATTTACTACTGGGAATGATGCTTTTGTGCACATTTGCTGCCAGAGCGGGGATGGATACCCAAGCCTTGAAACAGACCATCACAGCCCGGCTGGGGGTCCCCGTCTATCTGGTTGAACCGACCCCGATCGCGGGGTTGTATATGCTGGGCACCTCACAGGGGGTGCTCTACAGCGATGCCAAAGGGGATTATGTGGTGCAGGGGGTTATGCTGGATATGACCCGCGACATGAAGAACCTGACCATCTCGGGTATGCGCGAGCAGCGCCGACTTGGTTTGGCGCAGGTGGCTCATGCCCCCATTGTGCTCAAGGCCCGGGATGAGCGTCACCGGGTTGCGCTGTTTCTCGGTGAGCAGGATGCCAAACGTCGTCAGCTCTCCGGCACCTTGCAACACCTGCAGGCATCCGGGGTGAGCGTGGCTCTCTATCCGGTGATTGATCACGCCGAACGGGCCGCCGACTGGTGCAGCGATCCCCTGCTGCAAAATGATCCGTTAAAAGCCTATTTGCCTCAAACGGCATGTAGTGAGACCCTTATCCAAAATATTGGCCTGAGCCAATGGTTGGGGGTCAAGGTACTGCCGGCCTGGGTCTCCTCCGACGGGGATCTGGTGCGCGGGTATCAGAGCCCCGAACAGCTGCTCAAGATACTGGATCATATTGATGTCCCTGCAAATCCGTCGTCGTCCGCGAGTTGATGATTCCCATCTGCCTGCCACCTTGCATCCTCTGCTTCGCCAAATCTTCGCCAGTCGTGGCGTAGAGGATCCCGCCCTGCTGGAGCGCAGCGCCAGCCAGCTGTTGCCGCCCCAGCGCCTTTATGGGATGGAGCAGGCGGTGCCGCTGCTGGCGGATGCCCTGATTGTCCAGAAACGGATTCTGATTGTCGGCGACTTCGACTGCGATGGTGCCACCAGTTCGGCGCTGTGTGTGCTGGCCCTGCGCGCCATGGGCGGTCGCCACATCGATTTTCTGGTGCCCAACCGCTTCGAGTTTGGCTATGGCCTTACCCCCGAAATTGTCGAGCTGGCGGTGGCGCGCGGCGCCGAGTTCCTGATCACGGTGGATAACGGCATCTCCAGCATCGCCGGGGTGGCGGCTGCCAAGGCGGCCGGCATGCAGGTACTGGTTACCGATCACCATTTGCCGGGTCAGGAGCTGCCTGACGCCGATGCCATCGTCAACCCGAACCAGCGCGGTTGCGATTTCCCCTCCAAGTCGCTGGCCGGGGTGGGGGTAGCCTTTTACCTGATGGCGGCCCTCAACACCCATCTGCGTCAGCTTGGCTGGTACGAACGGCAAGGGTTGCGAGCCCCCAATGTGGCGGATTACCTCGACCTGGTGGCCCTTGGCACGGTCGCCGACGTGGTGGCGCTCGATGGCAACAACCGCATTCTGGTCCATCAGGGGTTGCAGCGGATCCGGGCTGGCCGTTGTCGCCCCGGCATTCAGGCGCTGGTGGATGTGTCGGGCCGCGATGGTCGCCGCCTCACTGCCGCCGACCTCGGCTTTGCGCTGGGGCCGCGCCTCAACGCGGTAGGGCGCCTCGATGACATGTCCCTCGGGGTCGCCTGTCTGCTCTGTGATGATCTTAATCTGGCGCGCCAGCTTGCGGCCGAGATGGACAGCCTCAATCAGGAGCGCAAGGAGATCGAGCAGGGGATGCAGCAGGAGGCCCTCGCCACCCTGGAGCAGATCCGGTTTCGCGATGGCGAGGTGCCGTCGGGCATAGTGCTGCACCGCAACGAGTGGCATCAGGGGGTGGTGGGGCTGGTGGCTTCCAAGGTGAAGGAGAAGTACTACCGCCCGGTCATTGCCTTTGCCGAGAGCAGCGAGAGCGAGCTCAAGGGCTCCGGCCGCTCCATCCCCGGCGTGCACCTGCGCGATGCGCTGGAACTGCTCGATACCCGCCACCCGGGCCTGATGGGCAAGTTTGGCGGCCACGCCATGGCGGCAGGGCTGACCCTGCCCAAGGCCAATATCGAGGCGTTCGGTCGGGCCTTTGAGGCTGTCATCAGTCAGCTGGTGACACCGGAGCTTTTGACCGGGGTGTTGCTCACCGATGGCGAGTTGTTGCCGGATGAGCTTACCCTCGAGCTGGCGGAGCTTATTCGCGCCTCCGGCCCCTGGGGTCAGGCCTTCCCCGAGCCGCTGTTTGACGGCGAGTTCGTGCTGGTGCAGCAGCGGCTGGTGGGGGAGAAGCACCTCAAGATGATGCTGACAACCGATTCTGGTCACGCGGTGGATGCCATCGCCTTCGGCGTCGATCTCAAGCGCTGGCCCGATGCCTCGGTCAAGCGGGTGCGGCTTGTCTACCGGCTCGATGTCAACGAGTGGCGCGGCAACCGCAGCGTGCAGCTGCTGGTGGAGCATCTGGAGGCGGGCGGTCTCTGAGCCGGTAGCATCGCTGCTCTATCGCCGCTTTATCACAGATAGCGCTGACAACGGCCACCCTCGGGTGGCCATTTTTGTTGGCGGATTTCTGGAAAAGGGCGTTGACCCGTCTATAGCTTCACAGTTTAAGCTCGTCTCTATCGGGTCACCTGAGGGCCCTCACCGTGAGTGATTGCCATGAAAATATCCGAACTGGCCCGCCGCTGCGGCCTCGCCCGCTCCACCCTGCTCTATTACGAGAAGCTGGGGGTGATTGCCGGCACCCGGGCCGCCAACGGCTATCGCCACTATGACGAGGGGGATCTGCAGCGACTGCAGATGGTGCAGGCCCTGCAGGCAGGTGGCCTCAGCCTCAAGCAGTGCCTCGCCTGTCTGGCTGGCGAGATAGATCAGGCGGCATTGCAGGCCCGGGTCAGGGAGCTGGATGAGGAGCTGGCGCGGATGCAGCGCGCCCGGGATCTGTTGGCGGATCTGGCAGGGCTGCGCCCGCGCTCCGGTGAGGAATTCAAGGCCTGGCAGCTGCAGCTGCAGCGCGAGGCACCGGAGGCCTACTTCGCTTGGGTGATGAAACAGGGTTTTAGCGAGAAAGATCGCTACCACTTGCAATGGTTGAGCAAAGACATGAATGAACATGAGCGTTACATCAAGGACTTTATCCAGCTGCTGGATGGCATGAGTTACTGGGGGCCGGGGGATCGCGCCTTCACTCAGCAGCAGTTTGCCGCCTTGCCCATCCGGCCGCGCCGGATCCTCGACATGGGCTGCGGGCGCGGTGCCTCGACCATGGCGCTGGCTCAGGTGACCGATGCCGCCATCGTAGCCATCGATCTGGAAGAGGAGGCACTGGCCGCCGTGGCGGACTCCGCCCGTGCAGCGGGCTTTGAGCATGTCTCCACCCTCTGCGCCAACATGGCGGCACTGCCGGACGATCTGGCCCCGGCCGACCTCATCTGGGCAGAGGGGAGTGCTTACGTGATGGGGGTTGCTAATGCGCTGAAGGCGTGGCGTCCGCTGCTCGCGAGCCCGCAGGCTTGCATCGTGCTGAGTGATGCGGTCTGGCTGACCGATAACCCGCCCGAGAAGGCGTTGGCATTCTGGCAGCAGGATTATCCCGCCATGCAGACGCTGGCGGGCCTGCTTGAGACGATACAAGCGGCAGGCTACCGCTGCCTGTCACACACTCCGTTGCCGATGAGCGCCTGGAACAACTATCTGGACCCTATTGAGGTCAATCTGGTGCGCTATCGAGACGAGCTGGGGGAGAGTGCCGCCTGGCAGGACTTGAGCCGGGAAGTAGCCATCCACCGCCAATATCTGGGCAGTTACGGCTATGTGATCTGCTGCCTGCAGGCGATGTGAAGAGGATGGCTATTGCCATTGAGGGTGAGCCAGTGATCGGACGGGGGAGCAGATGCTCCCCCATTTGTTTTAGTTTTTAAATGCCAAGTTCAGTGATAATTAAGTGTTTAGTGCTGATTTGCATGATTAGGTGAATATCAAAATCCAATAAAGTGATGGCTTGTGATATATTTATCCCCGCATTCCTGTCATCCCTGAAGGAGCTCGATCCTTGCCTCTTGCCAGTCGCTTACCCCCAAGCCGCATACAGTACGGTGCAATGGCCTTTGCCATCGCCTGCATTCTGTGGCTCGCTGCTTTTGCCGCAGCTGGGCTGAGCGCCGTTTCGCAGGGGCCATCTGCCGGGGCGATGGCGGGGATGGCACTGCAAGACCCGCTCAACCAACGTCTGGTCGACACGGTCGGTTTGCTGCCGGGCAACCAGTGGCGCCACGAGGTCGAGCAGGGGCGGCGGTTGGCGAAGGAGCGGGACGGCCATCTCTACCAGATGCTGCTGGCCTGGTTCCAGCACGACATCCTCGGCCTGTATGGAGATGGTATTCACCTGACAGTTGCCCACAAAAGGGAGTGGTCATACGGCTTCAAACCGGATAACAAAACGGTACCCCTACCGTGTTATCTGGAGTCACCGTATGACCACCAACGAGAAAGTAGCACGTCGCAAACTCAGCCTGCTAGAGCTCGCCAAAGAGCTCAATAACGTCAGTAAAGCCTGCAAGCTCATTGGCTACAGCCGCCAGCAGTTCTACGAAATTCGCCGTAATTACCAGACCTATGGCGCCGAGGGCTTGCTCGACAAATTGCCGGGCTGTAAAGGGGCTCATCCCAATCGGGTTGCGCCCGAGATTGAACAGGCCATCCTCGATTACTCCCTCACCAGACCAACTCAAGGCCCGCTGCGGGTCGCGCAAGAACTGGCTCTGTAAGGCATCAATGTCAGTGCGGGCGGTGTGCGTGGCGTGTGGCAACGGCACGACTTGCTCTCTAAACACGACCGCTTGCTGCGCCTTGAGAAAACTCACCGTGAGCAGACCATTGAGCTCAATGACGAGCAAATTCGCCTGTTAGAACGATTCAGTCCCGAGTTCCGAGAACGCCAGATTGAGGTTCATTACACCGGAGAACTGGTGGCGGTCGACACCTTCTTCGTCGGCGCGCTCAAGGGGGTTGGCAAGGTGTATCTACAAACCGTGCTGGACTGCTACAGTCGCCACGCCTGGGGACGGCTCTACACCAGCAAGCTGCCGGTGACCTCGGTTCATGTGCTCAATGAAACGGTGCTGCCGTTTTTCGAGGCCCACGAGGCGCGGGTCTATACCATCCTGTCGGACAACGGGCGCGAGTTCTGTGGGCGCCCAGACCACCATCCCTACGAGCTGTTCCTGCAACTGGAGGGGATTGAGCACCGAACCACCAAGGTGCGCAGGCCGCAGAGCAACGGCTTTATCGAGCGGCTGCATCGAACCTTGCTGGATGAACACTTCCGCATCAAGGGGAGGACGACCTGGTATGAGTCGGTAGAGCAGATGCAGACAGACCTGGATAGCTATCTGGTGCACTACAACACCCAGCGGCCACATCAGGGCAGGATGATGGAGGGTCAAACCCCCTACAGCATGTTCAAGAAGGGTCTGAAATTGATACCGAAGGAAGTGCGCTCTAAAGTAGCGTAAACAAGACACCGGTTTGAGGCCGGTGTCAGGTGATAACTAGATCTGTACACTCGGCCTGCTCTGTGGCCTGTTGTTCTTTGTGCCGCTGATCTATGTCAGACAAGCTTGTGGCCACGTTGGCTATCTGCATAAACGGCAACTCTGCGGCCACCATCTGCCATTTCGCTTCTGTCACGGCGACTAGCTCACCCTGCTGGCGGACGCTCATCCACGCTTTCACACTGCTTTTAACGCTCCTGATTGACTGACGGGGCAGGCTGACACCTGCTGCCTGCGCTCTATCGTCCGGTGCTGCGTCCGCGCTTTCTGTTGTTTCGTCCATGCTGCTGGCCATCGGCCAGAGGCAGACTTTCTCTTTGCGCAAACACCTGGTGAGCACACCTATGGACTACTACCTCAACCTGTTTATTCACTCAATATTTGTCGAAAACCTCGCCCTGGCGTTCTTTCTGGGGATGTGTACTTTTCTGGCCGTCTCGAAGAACATCAACACCGCCTTTGGCCTTGGCATGACGATCCTGGTGGTGATGGTGATCGCTATTCCCCTCAACAACTTGATTTACCGTCATATCTTGCGGGCAGGCAGTACCTTTTTCGGGGAATTCGATCTGGGATTTCTCGATTACATCATCTACATCGGGGTGTTGGCGGCGCTGGTGCAGGTGATGGAGATGGTGCTCGACAAGTACGTTCCGGCGCTCTATCAGGCGCTCGGCATCTATCTGCCGCTGTTGACGGTGCACTGCGCCATCTTTGGTGGGGTGATGTTTATGGCGCAGCGGGATTACGATTTTGCCGAGTCGCTGGTCTACAGCGCAGGCTCGGGGCTTGGCTGGCTGCT
>NZ_JBQBFF010000002.1:0-75331 GCF_051919185.1 Aeromonas sp. 97A
ACATCAACCAGCTCACCATGGAAACTGCTGACATTGCCCACCAGCTGACCGATGCCAGTCGCGGCCTGCAGCAGCTCTCCGGCGAGCTGGACAAGCTGGTCGGCCACTTCCGCCTGTAGATAGCATTGACGGCCTGATGACTCCCCCAGAGGGCGCTGCTGTCGCCACTCACGGCAGGCCGCTACGCAGGGCTTTTTGTGCTGCCTCCACCCGCTGCTGAAAATGCCCCATAATCAGGAAAATGAGAGGAGAAGTTATGGGCAAGCTGGTAGTGATGATGTCCTCGCCGAAGCCGTTCAGCGCCGCACAGCGGGTGAACGGTACACGGCGCCGATGAGCGTGGACGATACCCGGATCCGGGTCAGCGACGGGGATCGAGGGGGTTACGGTACCTTCTGTCCACCGGGACAAGCCAAGAAAGGGCGCTGCTAGCGCCCTTTTTTACAGTCATACATCTTCTGGTCCGCCTGCTGCAGCAGCTGTTCCAGCGCAGGCGGCGAGCGTCCGTCATAATGTCCCACGCCGATCGAGCAGGCCAGCTGATAGGGTTTGCCACCCTCCTGATCGAAGACAGTCAGAGCCTCGGCAAAACGGGCCAATACCCTTGTTATCTCAAGAGGCCCTGAACCCAGCAGCAGCACCGCAAATTCATCGCCCCCCAGCCGGGCAAAAATATCCGCCTCCCCAAACCCGGCACATCAGACCGGCCATCTGTTGCAAGGCATCGTCACCCACATCGTGCCCAAGCTGGTCGTTGATCTCCTTGAAACGGTTGAGATCGATGAACAGCAGGGTAGCCTCCCGCTCCTGCCGGTGAACCAGTTGCAGACATTTTTGTGCCAGCAGCATGAAGCCGCGTCGATTGGTAATACCGGTCAGTTCATCGAGCGTAGCCAGCTGGATCGCGGCCAGCTCGCGCTCCACCATGCCGGCCAGATCCGTCAGCAAGCCCTGTTGGCGCGAATCCAGCAGTCGCGGCTTGCGGTCAATGATGCACAGAGTGCCCAGCTTGTAGCCTTCGCCAATCTGTAACGGACAGCCTGCATAGAAGCGGATATGGGGTTCACCGGATACCAGCGGATTATCGGCAAGCGCAGATTCTGCTGTATCCTCCACCACGAACAGACCATCACCGAGAATGGCATGCCCGCAGAAAGAGACGTCGCGCGGTGTCTCCTGCACCGGGCAACCACAGACGTTCTACCACTGCCGGTTTTCATCCACCAGCGACACCAACGAGATGGGCACATCAAACATGCTGCGCGCCATCCTGGTGATCCGATTGAAACGCTCTTCGCCGGAACTGTCGAGAATGGGATATTTGGCGCAATGCGTCGAGGCGCAATCTTTCATTGTCAGGGATAGCCGGTGTTTGCATGGCTGACTCCAGCAAGTGATATGGAAGTCATTAGCATAGCAGTTAGTCCCGAACAAATCTCAGCCATATACAAAAACAAAAAAGCCGCTCGATTGAGCGGCTTTTTTACAGGCAGAAGCGAATTACTTCTTCTTCTTGGCCTTGGCGTTCGGCAGGTCGGTGATGGAGCCTTCGAACACTTCGGCAGCCAGACCCACGGACTCGTGCAGAGTCGGGTGAGCGTGGATGGTCAGCGCGATGTCTTCGGTTGCACCGATCTCGATGGCCAGACCGATTTCACCCAGCAGTTCACCACCGTCGGTACCCACGATGGCACCACCGATGACGCGGCCGCTCTCCTTGTCGAAAGATCAGCTTGGTCATGCCGTCGGAGCAGTCGGACGCGATGGCGCGACCGGAGGCCGCCCACGGGAAGGTGGCCACTTCGAAGTTCAGCCCTGTTGCTTGGCTTCCTTCTCGGTCAGACCCACCCAGGCCATCTCCGGTGTAGGCGATGGACGGGATCACTTTCGGATCGAAGTAGTGCTTCTTGCCGGCGATGACTTCGGCAGCCACGTGGCCTTCATGTACACCCTTGTGGGCCAGCATCGGCTGACCAACGATGTCACCGATGGCGTGGATGTGGGCCACGTTGGTGCGCAGCTGCTTGTCCACCTCGATGAAACCGCGCTCGGTGACGGCAACACCGGCCTTCTCGGCATCCAGCATCTTGCCGTTCGGCACACGACCTACGGCAACCAGCACGTTGTCGTAGCGAACCGGCTCGGCCGGCGTGCTCGCCTTCATAGGAGACGTACAGACCGTCTTCACGGGCTTCAACGGCGGTGACCTTGGTCTCCAGCATGATGTTGAATTTCTTGGCAACGCGCTTGGTGTAGATCTTGACGATGTCTTTGTCGGCAGCCGGAACCAGCTGGTCGGCAAATTCCACCACGTCGATTCTGGAGCCCAGGGAGGAGTACACGGTACCCATCTCCAGACCGATGATGCCGCCACCGATGACCAGCAGCTTGCCCGGAACGGTAGTCAGTTCCAGCGCATCGGTAGAGTCCCATACGCGCGGGTCGTCATGGGGGATGAACGGCAGTTTCACCGGACGGGAACCGGCGGCGATGATGGCGTTGTCGAAGGTGACGGTGGTCTTGCCGTCGGCGCCTTCCACTTCCAGGGTGTTCGGACCGGTGAACTTGCCGAAACCGTTAACAACCTGGACTTTACGCATCTTGGCCATGCCAGCCAGACCGCCGGTCAGCTGGTTGATGACCTTCTCTTTCCACAGACGCACCTTGTCGATGTCGGTCTGCGGGGCACCGAAGACGATGCCGTGCTCGGCCAGCGCCTTGGCTTCTTCAATGACTTTGGCGACGTGCAGCAGTGCCTTGGACGGGATGCAACCCACGTTCAGGCAGACGCCACCCAGGGTGGAGTAACGCTCGACGATAATGGTATCCAGACCCAAGTCAGCCGCACGGAAGGCAGCGGAATAACCGGCAGGGCCAGCACCCAGTACTACGACCTGGGTTTTGATTTCTTTACTCATCATGACCTCTTTGTCGTTCTTATATCCCCGGACAGCACAGTCTTATGCCAAACAAGGCCGCTGCAGCCGTGAAAAAAACGGGGCAAGTTTACAATCCTGTTAACGAAATGAGAAGCAAAAAGGGCGGGCTCTGGGCCCGCCCTCTCACTTACAGGACCAGTCGACGAATGTCGGACAACACACCACTCAGGGTGGTGATGAAGCGGGCACCGTCGGCGCCATCGATGACGCGGTGGTCGTAGCTCAGAGCCAGCGGCAGCATCAGGCGCGGCACGAACTCTTTACCGTTCCACTTCGGCTTCATCTCGGACTTGGAGACGCCCAGGATGGCCACTTCCGGCGCGTTGACGATCGGGGTAAAGCTGGTACCGCCGATGCCACCCAGGCTGGAGATGGTGAAGCAACCGCCCTGCATGTCGGCAGCGGTCAGCTTGCCGGCACGGGCCTTCTTGGAGATCTCGGCCAGATCGCGGGACAGCTCGTGGATGCCCTTCTTGTTGACGTCGCGCACCACCGGAACCACCAGGCCGTTGGGGGTATCCACCGCCACACCGATGTGGATGTACTTCTTCATGATCAGCTTGCTGCCGTCTTCGGACAGGGCGCTGCAGAAGCGCGGATGGGCTTCCAGGGCCTTGGCGGCCGCCTTCAGGATGAACACCAGCGGGGTGATCTTCACGTCCAGCTTCTGCTTCTCGGCCAGGATGTTCTGCTCTTTGCGGAACGCTTCCAGATCCGTGGTATCGGCTTCGTCGAACTGGGTGACGTGGGGGATCATGGCCCAGTTGCGGTGCAGGGCAGGACCGGAGATCTTCTGGATCCGGGTCAGTTCCAGCTCTTCGACAGGGCCGAACTTGCTGAAATCAACCTTCGGCCAGGCCACGACGCTCATGCCGTTGCCAGTGCCGGTGCCGGCAGCCGGAGCGGACTCGGCGCGCTTGACCGCATCCTTCACGTAAGCCTGCACGTCTTCTTTGACGATGCGACCCTTGCGACCGGAGGCTTTCACCTTGGCCAGGTTGACGCCGAACTCGCGCGCCAGACGGCGTACTGCCGGGGAGGCGTGAACGTAGGCGTCGTTGGCCACGAAATCGGAGGCGGCAGCAGCCTGGGCAACCGGCGCAGGAGCGGCGGCAGCCGGCGCGGCAGCAACGGGCGCTGCGGCAGGAGCCGGAGCAGCCACGGCAGCCGGAGCGGCACCCGCCACTTCGAATACCATGATCAGGGAACCGGTGGAGACCTTGTCACCCGCCTTCACCTTGATCTCCTTGACCACGCCGGCGAACGGCGCAGGCACTTCCATGGAGGCCTTGTCGCCTTCCACGGTGATCAGGGACTGGTCGGCTTCAACCTTGTCACCCACGGCGACCATGATTTCGGTCACTTCCACTTCGTCACCACCGATGTCCGGCACGTTGACGTCTTTGGCACCGGCGGCAACCGGAGCAGCGGCAGCCACGGGGGCAGCAGCAGGAGCCGGCGCGGCAACAGCTGCCGGGGCAGCGCCCGCCACTTCGAAGACCATCACCAGGGAGCCGGTGGAAACCTTGGCGCCGGCGGCGACCTTGATCTCGACCACGCGGCCCGCGAACGGTGCCGGCACTTCCATGGAGGCCTTGTCACCTTCCACGGCGATGATGGACTGGTCGGCTTCAACCATGTCGCCCACGGCAACCATGATTTCAGTCACTTCGACTTCGTCACCACCGATGTCCGGCACGTTGACGTCCTGACGAGCGGCAGCGGCAGGGGCGGCGGCCGGTGCGGCAGCAACCGGGGCAGCAGCCTGGGCCGGAGCCGGTGCGGCAGCGCCCTCGGCTTCGAAGACCATGATCTGGGAACCGGTGGCAACCTTGTCGCCCACCTTGATCAGGATCTCTTTGACGATACCGGCGGCGGGGGCCGGGACTTCCATGGAGGCCTTGTCACCTTCCACGGCAATCAGGGACTGGTCCAGTTCGACCTTGTCACCCACGGCCACCATGATCTCGGTGACTTCAACTTCATCGGCACCGATATCCGGCACCATAATCTGTTTGGACATTGCGCTTTATCCTCTTGCGTGCATCCGCGTGGCTGCCTGAGCATCACCACGCGCATCCCGCGTTATCCGTTTAAACCCAGGCAAGGTCGCGCCGGATACCCGGCGCGACACTCAATCCTCTTACGCGTACAGCGGGTTGACCTTGTCGGCATCGATGCCGTACTTGGCGATGGCCTCAGCCACAACCTGCTTGTCTACCTCGCCGCGCTTGGCCAGTTCGGTCAGGGCAGCAACCACTACGTAGAACTCGTTCACTTCGAAGTGACGACGCAGGTTGGCACGGCTGTCGGAGCGGCCGTAACCGTCGGTACCCAGTACACGGTAGTTCTCGGTCGGAACGAAGGCACGCACCTGATCGGCGAAGGACTTCATGTAGTCGGTCGCGGCGATGGTGGCTTCGGAACCCAGTACCTGAGCGATGTAGGGCACACGCGCTTCGGCGGTCGGGTGCAGCATGTTCCAGCGATCCGCGTCCTGACCGTCACGAGCCAGTTCGTTGAAGGAGGTGACGCTGAACACGTCGGAACCCACGCCGTACTCGCTGGCCAGGATTTGAGCGGCAGTGCGCACGTGACCCAGGATGGAGCCACAACCCAGTAGCTGTACCTTGGCCTTGGTGCCGGCCACGGTTTCCAGCTTGTAGATACCCTTGCGGATGCCTTCCTCGGCGCCTTCCGGCATAGCCGGCATGGCATAGTTCTCGTTCAGGGTAGTGATGTAGTAGAACACGTTTTCCGGGTTCTCACCGTACATGCGGCGCAGGCCGTCCTGTACGATCACCGCCACTTCATAGGCGTAGGACGGGTCGTAGGAGATGCAGTTCGGGATGGTGTTGGCCAGGATGTGGCTGTGACCATCTTCGTGCTGCAAGCCCTCTCCGTTAAGAGTGGTACGACCGGAGGTCGCGCCCAGCAGGAAGCCACGGGCTTGCTGGTCACCGGCTGCCCACGCCATGTCGCCGATCCGCTGGAAGCCGAACATGGAGTAGTAGATGTAGAACGGGATCATCGGGCAGTCGTTGGTGCTGTAAGAGGTGGCAGCAGCCAGCCAGGAGGACATGGCGCCCAGCTCGTTGATACCGTCTTGCAGAACCTGACCCTGCTTGTCTTCCTTGTAGTAGGAGACGATGTCGCGGTCTTGCGGGGTGTACTGCTGACCGTGCGGGCTGTAGATACCAATCTGGCGGAACAGGCCTTCCATACCGAAGGTACGGGCTTCGTCAGCCAGGATCGGGACGATGCGCTTGCCGATGGACTTGTCTTTCAGCATCACGTTCAGGGAACGCACGAACGCCATGGTGGTGGAGATTTCGCGCGCCTGTTCACCCAGCAGCGGACCGAAGGCATCCAGTGCCGGAATTTCCAGCTTGGTGGTGCTCTCGCGCAGACGGGTCGGAACATAGCCCTTCAGCGCGGCACGACGGGCGTGCAGGTACTTGTGCTCTTCGGTACCCTCTTCGATCTTCAGGTACGGCAGGTTTTCCAGCTGCTCGTCGGTCACCGGCAGGTTGAAACGATCGCGCAGGTGACGCACGGAGCCCAGATCCATCTTCTTGACCTGGTGAGCGATGTTCTTGCCTTCGGCCGCTTCGCCCATGCCATAGCCCTTGATGGTCTTGGCCAGGATCACGGTCGGCTTGCCCTTGGTCTGTGCGGCTTTGGAGAAGGCGGCAAACAGTTTGCGAGGGTCGTGACCACCGCGGTTCAGGGCGAAGATCTCCTCGTCGGTCATATCTTTGACCAGCGCGGCGGTTTCCGGGTAACGGTTGAAGAAGTGCTCGCGCACGTAGCCGCCATCGCGGGACTTCATGGTCTGGTAGTCACCATCCACGGTCTCGTTCATCAGCTGGATCAGCTTGCCGGAAGTGTCTTTCTTCAGCAGCTCATCCCACTTGCGACCCCAGATAACCTTGGTGACGTCCCAGCCGGCGCCGGCGAACAGGCCTTCCAGCTCGTTGATAACCTTGCCGTTGCCGACAACCGGACCATCCAGACGCTGCAGGTTGCAGTTGACCACGAACACCAGGTTGTCGAGCTTTTCACGCACGGCAACGGTCAGGGCGCCCTTGGCTTCCGGCTCGTCCATCTCGCCGTCACCCAGGAAGGCATAAACGGTCTGCTCGGAGCAATCCTTGATGCCACGGTCGGTCAGGTACTTCAGGAAGCGAGCCTGATAGATGGCGGCGATGGGGCCCAGACCCATGGAAACGGTCGGGAACTGCCAGAAGTCCGGCATCAGTTTCGGGTGCGGGTAGGAAGGGATACCCTTGCCATCCACTTCCTGACGGAAGTTGTCCAGCTGCTCTTCGGTCAGACGACCTTCGGCGAAGGCACGGGCATAGATGCCCGGGGAGATGTGACCCTGGAAGTAGACCAAGTCGCCACCGTCCTTCTCGCTGCGAGCGCGGAAGAAGTGGTTGTAGCAGACTTCGTAGATGGTCGCGGAAGAAGCGAAGGAAGACATGTGACCACCCAGGTCCAGGTCTTTCTTGGAAGCGCGCAGCACGATCATCATGGCGTTCCAGCGGATGATGGCGCGAATGCGGCGCTCCATCTCCAGGTCGCCCGGGTAGTCCGGCTCTTCGCTGGACGGGATGGTGTTGATGTAATCGCGGTTTGCCTTGGCAGCCACGTCCACACCGCTTGCGCGGGCTTTCTCGGCCAACTGTTCAAGGATGAACTGAGCGCGTTGCGGACCCTCTTCACGCAGCAGGGATTCCAGAGAGGCAAGCCACTCCAGCGTTTCTATCGGGTCCACATCGTTCTTCAGGATATCAGACATGGCTGGTTCCTATGTTGTTGTGATTGCACGGCATTGCACGGCGAAGGGCGCAAGCATTCGACAATTAAGAAAGCCTTGTGGATTAGTTTTCCTGCTGACGGATCCGACGCATGGATCGCTGGATCCGGCTGTCTTCCCTCTGCATATCCAACAAGGTGTCCTCGATAAAGGCCAGGTGCTCATGACAAGCAGCCCTGGCCCGCTCCGGAGCCCCCGACAGGATAGCCTCGATCAGATGCGCGCGATGGCGACGGATCTTGGCGACCACTCCCGGACGGCGATTCAAAATTTCGTTATTGCGTAAAATGTTCTGCTCGAGCATGGGGCCCATGGCCCGCAGCAGATGCAGCAGCACCACGTTGTGGGACGCCTCGGCCACCGCCAGATAGAACTGGGTGACGGCAGCGGATTCGCTGACCAGCGACCCTTGCTGGCCGGCTTCCTCGATGGCGGACTGCACCTGACGGATGCGCTCGAAATCGGCGTCGGTGCCCCGCAACGCCGCATAGTAGGCGCAGATGCCTTCCAGTGCGTGGCGAAACTCCAGCAGGTCGTACTGGGCTTCCGGGTGAGTGCTGAGCAGTTCGAACAGGGGGTCGGCAATCCCCTTGCTCAAGGCGTTTTGTACGTAAGTGCCGCCGCCCTGACGACGATACAAGAGTCCTCTTGCCTCGAGGCGCTGGATGGCTTCGCGCAGCGAGGGGCGCGACACCTGAAACTGGATGGCCAGTTCCCGCTCAGGCGGCAACTTCTGGCCCGGCTGCAAACTGCCTTCCAGAATCATCTGTTCCAGCTCGGCGACAATGGCGTCGGCCAGCTTGGGTTGAGTTAATCTTGAGATAGGGCATGAGGCTGCTTTGTTAAATTGGTATTACCAATTTTATGGTTGGGGCGAAAATTAGCAGAGGGCATGGGAAAAGTCCACCCAAAAGATGATCTGAATCAAGAATCAACCTTGCCACTTAAGGGGTAAAGAGAGGGATTTATGATTTAGCTCATAGAAATTGGTCAGACCAATATTTTTGACTCGCTCACCGGCAACATTTGATCAACAGCCAGTAAAAATGGCCTGCCATAAAGGCAAGCCATTGATTCTAAAAACACAAAATTATTTTTAGAATAATTACTTAAAGTTGAGTGCCTGACGGTAGCGCGGCCATTCGAAACTGTCACCCGGATCCGTCTTGCGCCCCGGCGCTATATCGCAATGGCCGACGATGCGATCCGCCGTAATGGCGGGGTAATGGCTGGACAAGGTTCGGCTGAGCCCGACCAATGCCTCGTATTGTGCGTCGGTGTAGGGCTGCTCATCGGTCCCTTCCAGTTCGATCCCGATGGAAAAGTCGTTGCACGCCTCGCGTCCCTGCCAGCTCGAGACCCCCGCATGCCAGGCTCTGGCACCAAACGGCACATATTGCACCAGCTCACCGTCGCGCCGGATCAGGCAGTGTGCCGAGACCCGCAGCTGATGAATACCGGCAAAATAGGGATGAGCGTCGGGATCGAGTCGCCCAAGGAAAAGATCATCGATGAAGGGACCGCCAAACTCGCCAGGCGGCAGGCTGATGCCATGCACCACCAGCAGGGAGATATCCTCCGGGGTGGCCCGCTCGTTGTGGTGCGGTGATGGCACCTTGCGGGCCTGCTCACACCAACCGTCTGAATCAATGGAAAATACTATTTTTGGCTGAGTCATTGTCTACTCGCTCTGCAATGGAATGGCGCATCTGGCAACACTGGACGGGCAACAAGGCGATCCACCTCTCAGGCTCATCGCAGTCGCCTCATGACAACGGGCAACTGTGGTAGGCTGGGCCATCTTCCGCTCGACTCAGGAAAGGATATGCACCCGATGGCACGCCGCTTCTGGTTGCTGGCCTGGCTCTCCCTGATGGGATTGCTGACCCTCTATTTTCATGCCCGCGAACAACCATCAGTCACCGCCAGCGGCGACCTGCTGCTCAAGGCCGATGCCAGCGGCCACTATCGTCTGGAGGGTGCCATCAACGGTCAGCCGGTGCAACTGCTGCTCGATACCGGAGCAACCCGCATTACCGTGCCACAACAGGTCGCCGAGCGGCTTGGCCTGACCGCCCGCGGCAGCAGCCAGGTCAATACGGCAGCCGGCTTTATCCGGGTCGGCAACGGCACCATCGAAACGCTGGCGATGGGACCGCTGACCTTGTACGATCTGGCCATCTTTATCAATCCGGCAGCGGCTGGCGACGAGGTGCTGGTAGGCATGAACGCCCTCGGCCGGCTGGAGCTGGTTCAAAAGGAGCGGCAGTTGCTGCTCAGACCTTTGCAGGAATAAAAGGCATGCTACAACAGGACATCCGCCGCGCCGTGCGCGCCGCACTACTCGAAGACTTGGGCGATGCCCTCACCCCTTTGGATCAACCGGATGCCGGTGCCGACATCACGGCCCAGCTGATCCCGGCGGATCGCCTCGCCAGCGCCAGGGTCATCACCCGCGAGGCTGGCGTATTTTGCGGCCAGCCCTGGGTCGATGAGGTGTTTGTCCAGCTTGGTGGCGAAGTCAGAGTTGAATGGCTGGTACAAGATGGCGAAGTGCTCTCCCCCAATCAAGAACTGTTTCGCCTGCATGGCCCGGCCCGCGTGTTGCTGACCGGTGAGCGCAATGCCCTCAACTTCGTGCAGACCCTCTCCGGGGTAGCCACCCTGACCGCCCGCTACGTAGCCGAGCTGGCAGATACCGACTGTCGGCTGCTCGATACCCGCAAGACCCTGCCAGGGCTGCGCAGCGCCCAGAAGTACGCAGTCACCTGTGGCGGTGGCAAGAACCACAGGATCGGCCTGTTCGACGCTTACCTCATCAAGGAGAATCACATTCTCGCCTGTGGCGGCATCGCTGAAGCAATCAACGAAGCGCGCCGTCTCAACCCGGGTAAACCGGTAGAGGTAGAAGTCGAATCCCTGGTCGAGCTGGAGCAGGCATTGGCTGCAAGCGCCGACATAGTGATGCTGGATAACTTCGACATTCCCATGATGCGCGAGGCGGTTGCCCTCAATCAGGGTCGGGCCAAGCTGGAAGTCTCTGGCAATGTCACGCTGGATACCCTGGCGGACTATGCCGCCACCGGCGTCGATTTTATCTCGGTCGGCGCCCTGACCAAGCATGTCCGCGCCTTGGATCTCTCCATGCGATTCATCTAGCCGCAGAGGCATCATCCCCCCGTCTTGTCGCTAACATATAACAAGCTCGAAGGACTTGCAAAAGGCGCCACGGGCGCCTTTTCTTTAAGGCAGGATCCCTCGGCAAAGGAGTGTGAAGATGGGCCCTCCCGCCTCATGACAAGAGTCGATGGAAGCCATTTAATCTTTGATTTTATCTAAAATTTCACTAAATGACAGAAAGATTGTTAACAAAGTCCCCGGCCTCTGTTGCCAAGTCAAACAGCTCGGATAAGATACTGACGTGTGGATAGTTTTCCACCGGCACTTCCCAGGAACCAAGGACAAAAAGGATATTTGAAATGAAGAAACAATCAGGCTTTACCCTTATCGAATTGATGATCGTGGTCGCGATCGTCGCTATCCTGGCCGCCATCGCGCTGCCGGCTTATCAGACCTACACCAAACGGGCAAAATTCTCCGAAGTAATTGCCGCGGTAGGACCAGCCAAAACAGCTGTTGAGGTGTGCGTTCAGGGTTACACCGGTTCCAGCCTCGCATCAGACTGCGCCGCAGCAGGTAATGCTGCTGTCAGTGGCGCCTTCAACACTGCAATAGTCAATGCCGTTGCCGTTGACACATCTACATTAGCTATAACTGGAACAGGGCAATCTGCTGTTTTCGGTCAGGCAACAACCTATGAGCTTGCTGTATCTGGTGGTACCGTGCCCTCTGCAGGTTCCAATATAATCTGGCAAATATCTGGTTCTTGCAGAACTGATGGTCTTTGCTAACGCATGACCTC
Source organism: Aeromonas sp. 97A (assembly GCF_051919185.1). Taxonomy (NCBI): domain Bacteria; kingdom Pseudomonadati; phylum Pseudomonadota; class Gammaproteobacteria; order Aeromonadales; family Aeromonadaceae; genus Aeromonas; species Aeromonas sp. 97A. The sequence continues at coordinate 11,684 of NZ_JBQBFF010000002.1, forward strand.
TAGCCCCAATAGCGGCCTGGCGCTAAGCCTGGCCGCCTCTTCCCTGCTCAGTGAGTCCGACTCACAACGCTATCTGAGTCAAGCCAAGGCCCAGCGCAAACCTTTTGTGACCTTTCTGATCGAAAATGAAATCCTGGACAGCAAAGCACTGGCTGACTTCTGTGAGCTGGAGTATGGGGTACCTCTGCTGGATCTTGCCGCCTTCGACCTGGCCGAGATCCCGCAGAAATACCTCAATCAAAAGCTGATTGAAAAACATCACGTCCTGCCCATCTACACCCAGGGACACACCCTCTATATCGCCATGTCAGACCCGACCAATGTGTCTGCACTGGAGGATTTTGGCTTCAGCTTCGGGTTGCATACCGAGGCGCTGCTGGTCGAAGAAAACAAGCTCACCACGGCCATCGGCAAGCTGATGGAGAGCGATCAGGATGCCCTCGGCATGGAGGACATCGACGAGTCCGAGATTTCCGAGCTGGAAGTGTCAGATGAGGGATCGCGACTCGACGAAAGTGTCAACACGGCCGACGACGACGCGCCCATCGTCAAATACATCAACAAAATCATGATGGATGCCATCAAGCGCGGAGCCTCCGACCTTCACTTCGAACCCTATGAGACCAAATATCGCATCCGCTTTCGGATAGACGGGATCCTGCATGAAATAGCGACTCCGCCAGTCAATCTGGCCAACCGCTTCTCGGCTCGCCTCAAGGTGATGGCACAGCTGACATCGCCGAGCGGCGACTACCCCAAGATGGCCGCATCAACTCAAGCTGTCGCGCAACAAGTCGATGGATATGCGGGTCAATACCCTGCCCACCATGTGGGGCGAAAAGATCGTTATCCGTCTGCTCGACTCCTCCGCCGCACGCCTCAATATCGAGCAGCTCGGTTTGACGATCGCCAGAAGGCGCAATATCTGCGAGCCCTCTCGAAGCCGCAAGGCATGATCCTGGTGACCGGCCCTACCGGTTCGGGCAAGACGGTTTCACTCTATACCGGTCTCAATATTCTCAATACCACCGAGGTCAATATCTCCACCGCCGAAGATCCGGTGGAGATCAACCTGCCCGGCGTCAATCAGGTGCAAGTCAATCCCAAGGCAGGACTGACCTTCGCCAGTGCCCTGCGTTCTTTCCTGCGACAAGACCCCGATGTGGTCATGGTGGGTGAAATCCGGGATCTGGAGACCGCCGAAATCGCCATCAAGGCCGCCCAGACCGGCCACTTGGTGCTATCAACCCTGCACACCAACTCGGCGGCGGAGACGCTGACCCGGATGATGAACATGGGGGTACCCGCCTTCAATATCGCCTCCTCGGTCACCCTGATCATGGCTCAGCGGCTGGCGCGTAAACTGTGCGATCACTGCAAAGCCCCCGAAGTGGTGCCAGAGGCTGAGCTGCTTGAGCTGGGTTTTACCCAGCAGCAGCTGGCCGCAGGTTTGCGGTTGTTCAAACCGGTTGGCTGCAAAGAGTGCTCAGGTGGGTACAAGGGCCGGGTCGGCATCTACGAAATCATGCTAATGTCTGAAAACATCGCAAAATTGATCATGCAAGGGGCCAACTCTCTGCAGATTGCCGCCATCGCCCAGAAGGAAGGCATGCGTACCTTGCGTACCTCCGGCCTTGAGAAGGCCCGCTTGGGGGTGACCAGTCTGGCAGAGATAAACCGGGTAACAACCAACTGACAGAGTCTATCGCTGAGCCGGTTCATCCAGGTGCCGCCGGCCCGATGACCTTCCATCAGGCCGAGGCTGCTTCTCCTCATGACGAGCAACCCGAGCCCCATTGCAGGACGCAGTGATGGCCACGCTAACCCAGAAACAGAATGCCCCCAAGAAAGTCTTCGCCTTTCGCTGGAGCGGGGTGAACCGCAAGGGCCAGAAGGTCTCTGGCGAATTGCAGGCCGACAGCATCAACACGGTCAAGGCAGAGCTGCGCAAACAGGGTGTCAACGTCACCAAGGTGAGCAAGAAGAGCCAGGGGCTCTTCTCCAAGGGCGGCGCCAAGATCAAGCCGATGGACATCGCCGTCGTTTCCCGCCAGATCACGACCATGCTGTCAGCCGGTGTACCTCTGGTCCAGAGCTTGCAAATCATCGCTCGCAGCCACGAGAAGGCGGCCATGCGCGAGCTCATGGGGCAGATTGCCGCCGATGTGGAGACCGGCACGCCTATGTCCGAGGCACTGCGCCGCCATCCCCGTCACTTTGACGATCTCTACTGCGATCTGGTGGAGGCTGGCGAGCAGTCCGGCGCCCTCGAGACCATCTACGATCGCATCGCTACCTATCGCGAGAAATCGGAAGCACTCAAGTCCAAGATCAAGAAAGCCATGTTCTACCCCACCATGGTCATCCTGGTGGCCATTGTTGTTACCTCCATCCTGCTGCTGTTTGTCATTCCCCAGTTCGAGGACATCTTCAAGAGCTTTGGTGCCGAGCTGCCCATCTTTACCCAGTTCGTCATCGGCATCTCCCGCTTCATGCAGCATTGGTGGTATGTGATCTTTGGCGGCATAGCGCTTTCCATCTTTCTCTACGTGCGCGCCTGGCGCGCCTCCCAGAAGGTCAAGGACAACACCGACAAGTTCATACTGACCATCCCGGTGGTTGGCATGATATTGCACAAGGCCGCCATGGCCCGTTTCGCCCGAACCCTCTCCACGACCTTCTCCGCCGGTATTCCACTGGTGGATGCCTTGGTCTCTGCGGCAGGTGCCTCCGGCAACTATGTCTATCGCACTGCCGTCATGGCCATTCGCAACGAGGTGGTGGCCGGCATGCAGATCAACGTGGCCATGCGCACCGTCGATCTGTTCCCGGACATGGTGATCCAGATGGTGATGATCGGCGAGGAGTCTGGCGCCATCGATGATATGCTCTCCAAGGTCGCCACCATCTTCGAGCAGGAGGTGGACGATCTGGTCGACGGCCTCACCAGCCTGCTGGAGCCTCTCATCATGGTGGTGCTGGGGGTTCTGGTCGGCGGCATGGTGGTCGCCATGTATCTGCCCATCTTCAAACTGGGGTCGGTGATCCACTGATCCCCGACCAATCCGAGACTCAATGTTGCTGATCACTGACGTTTTTCACAGCCTGCCCTGGCTCTATTTCTCGCTGGTATTCCTCTTTTCTCTGATGATCGGCAGTTTTCTCAACGTGGTCATCCATCGCCTGCCCATCATGCTGGAGCGGGAGTGGCAGGCCGAATATCTCGGCTATTTCAATCCAGAAACACAGCCGCAGCAGGAAGAGCGCTACAACCTGATAGTGCCGCGTTCTGCCTGTCCCCATTGCGGCCACGCCATCACGGCCATGGAGAACATCCCCCTGCTCAGCTGGCTCTGGCTCAAGGGGCGCTGCCGTGAATGCCAGGCCCCCATCTCGGCCCGTTATCCTCTGGTGGAATTGCTGACGGCCCTGCTCTCGCTGGTCGTCGCCGCAACATTCGCACCGGGCTGGGGCTTGCTGGCCGCCCTGCTGCTCACCTGGGTGCTGGTGGCACTCACTTTCATCGATCTGGACAAGATGCTGCTGCCTGACCAGCTGACCCTGCCACTGCTGTGGGGCGGTCTGCTGTTCAATTTGGCAGGGGGATTTGCACCGCTGGCCGATGCGGTGATCGGCGCTATGGCCGGCTATCTGGTGCTCTGGAGCCTCTACTGGGCCTTCAAGCTGCTGACCGGCAAGGAAGGGATGGGCTATGGCGACTTCAAGCTGCTGGCGGCGCTGGGCGCCTGGCTCGGCTGGCAGGCACTGCCCATCGTGCTGCTGCTCTCGTCGCTGGTGGGCGCTTTCATCGGGATTGGTCTCATTCTGCTGCGCAACCATCATCAGAACAAACCCATCCCCTTCGGCCCCTATCTGGCCATCGCCGGCTGGATCGCGCTGCTGTGGGGCGATACCATCACCCGCTGGTACCTCACGACGTTTCTCTGATCAAAGGCAGCACTGACCCATGTATGTAGTCGCAATCACCGGCGGAATTGGCAGCGGCAAGACCACGGTTGCCAATCAGTTTGCAGAGCTCGGCATCGAAGTAGTGGATGCGGACGTCATCGCCCGCGAGGTCGTCGAGCCCGGTACCCCAGCCCTGGCCGCCATCGCTGCCCATTTTGGCTCAGCAGTCATCACCCCCGCTGGCCAGCTCGATCGACGTCGGCTGCGTGAGCGGGTCTTCACTGACCCGCAGGCCAAGGGCTGGCTCAACGCCCTGCTCCACCCTCTCATTCGCACCGAGATGCAGCGCCAGTGTGCGGCTGCTCGCTCCCCTTATTGCTTGCTGGTAGTGCCCTTGCTGGTGGAAAACCGGCTCACTGCCCTGGCCAATCGGGTATTGGTGATCGACGTGGACGAGGCGACCCAGATTGAGCGTACCTGCCGCCGGGACGGCGTGAGCCGCGAGCAGGCCCAAGCCATCCTGGCCGCCCAGGCGAGCCGGGCCCAGCGGCTGGCGGCAGCCGACGATGTGCTGGACAACCAGAATGGCACGCCCGAGGCAATAAAGAGCCGAATTTTAGCGCTGCACGAGACATATCTGGCATTTGCCTCTCAACAAGCCAGCCAACTGTGAGTACACTAGGCCGGTTTATGGCTGGCCAGGATTAGGCATGATTTACGATTTTCCCCTCAATGAAAAAAGCCGGACCTATCTTCGTCTGGAGTCCCTGTTTTCCCAGATCCGCGACAATCTGGAGAGCGACCAGTCCTGGGCACATATCGCCTTTTTCAAGGGTCTGTTCGACCTGCAGGAGTTGCTGGAACGCGGCGACCTGCGCGCCGACCTGATCAAGGATCTGGAGCGCCTCGGCCAGCGCCTGAGCCACTGGGCTAGCCTGCCCGATGTTGACCTGGAGCAGATCAGCCAGATGCAACAGGAGAGCGCCCAGCTCTCCCGCAACCTGCTGAGTGCCCCGCGTCCCGGTGCCCGCCTCAAAGAGGATCGGCTGCTCGGCTCCATTCGCCAGCGCTTCTCCATTCCGGCGGATTGTGCGCCTTCGACGTGCCGCAACTGCACCACTGGCTCGCTACCCCGGCCATCGCCCGTCATCAGCAGATGCAGCTGTGGCTGAGCGACATCAATCTGTTGATGAACGCCATCTCCCTGCTGCTGCGGCTGTGGCGTGAGTCCGGCAACTTCAGCGAGCAGGTTGCCGTCAACGGCTTCTTCCAGGATACCGCCGAGAGCGCCGAGCTGATCCGCATCCGTCTGACCGGCACCCAGCAGTGCTACCCCACCCTGAGCGGCCACAAGAACCGGTTCGCCCTGCGTTTCCTGCCCACCACGGAGCAGCAGATCGGTGATGTCCCCTTCCAGCTTGCCTGCTGCTGAGGAGCATTCATGGTGACCAAAGTAAAGTGCCCGACCTGCCAAACCGAGCTGGAATGGGGCCCGCAAAGCCCGTTTCGCCCGTTCTGCAGCAAGCGCTGCCAGCTGATCGATCTCGGCGAATGGGCCGACGAGGAGAAGCGGATCCCGGGGGAAATAGACCCGGAGCTGCTGCCCTACCCCGAAGAAGGGGAGCAGTGGCAGTAAGCCAGCAAGCAAAAAGGGCCGATACGGCCCTTTTTGCTTTGGTATGCACTGCGGCTCACATCAGCCCTGTGCGGCCAGCGATGCCTGCAGGCGCGTCACGATTGGGCCATTGGCGTCGGGAAAGTGGTACTCGTGCAACGAAGCCAGCGGCACCCAGCGACACTCCTGCCCCTCCTTGCCAAACGGCTCGCCGCTGAAGCGGGTCACCTTCCAGATATCCAGCAGTACCTGCTTGTCCGGGTAGTCGTGGTGCAGTTCCATGAAGGGGGCGCAATCCTGCACCCGGATCCCGATCTCTTCCCACAGTTCGCGATCCAGCGCGGTAAGCAGATCCTCCCCGGCTTCCACCTTGCCGCCAGGAAACTCCCAGCGATCCCCCTGATGGCGATCGGCGGAGCGTTTGGCGATGAAGATATCGCCCCGTTCGTTCTCGATGACGCCGACCGCCACCCAGATCCGTTTCTTCTGTTCCATCATTGTCCTCAACGTAAACACGGCAAACGGGCAATCCAGGGCGCCAGCCGACGGGCCTGCGGCTCCCTTGTGCCGTAAAGATATCCTGCCCCACATGTTCGCTCCCGCCAGGGGCGGGCTGCGGCCAGGGAATGGCACCGGGCGGCGTGAAGCAGCGATCGTGCACCAGACAGCTCTGCGAGAGATAACCCCAGAGCCGGTCGCGCAAAAACCATTGGTCGATATTCGGCGTCTCCATCACGTCGGGCTGATAGCCTTCGAGCAGGGGTGCCAACGGCGGCAATACGCCGGCCACCCCGCCCCACATCCCCGCCAGCACCAGATCGGTATGACTCCACCAGTCGCGCATGATATGAAACCAGCGCGTCGATGCAAGCCACTCCTGTACCGCCAGTCGCTCGCGCACGCCCGGTACCGAATCCACATCCCGCACCAGGAAGCGCCCCACCAATGGATCATTGGCCACCTGGAAGCGCCAGCACAGACGCTGACGCAAAGGCTGACCGGCAGGTTGCAACAAGAGCTCTGCCCCCAGTTCGCGCAACGCAACGAGCAACTCGGCCGGCACGCTCTCATCCACGTAGAAACGCACCCACCAGCCCGGGTAGAGATAGGCCGCTGCCAGCACATTGTCGATGGCCCCCCGCAGATAGCGAGGCTCGCTGCCCCACAGGGAAAAAGCGATGACATCCAGCTTGCAACTGCCATCGGCCAACAAGACGGCCGGTTCTGCCGCAGGCAATGACCAGGATGGTGGCGCCTTGCTCGCCGACCGGGCCTTCAGGGTCAGTGAGCGAGTTCCCGCCAGGGCGGCCTCATCGTAGCGATCCAGCTTGGCCAGCGAGGCGCAGAGGGCGTCCAGCGCATGGAAATCGTCGGGGGCGCGCTGCAGCAAGGTTTGCAAGCGTGCCACTGCCAGCTCGTACTGGCCGGCCCGCGACAGGCAAGCGCAGAGGTTGCGCAGCACCTCGTCATTGCCGGGTTCGGCCTTGTGGGCCATTTCCAGCACCTGCGCCGCGGAAGCCGGGTCATCGCACAGAAAGAGGTAATAGGCAAACTGCAGCTGCAAGGCTACCGGCTTGGCCGTGCTGCCGTTGAGCCGGGCCAGCAGTTGCTGGATGGCAACCTGGCGCTGGCCGGCCAGCCAGCTGTTGTGGGCAGTAGTATCCCATCCTGTCGGCATCTTGCTCATCGCACGGCTCTCCTTCTTTGCCTGCCGGAAATGAATGCACCGCCCGGAGGCGGTGCATCATCGTCATTGCGCTATCAGGTCAACTGACCGTGGCAGTGCTTGTATTTTTTGCCTGAACCGCATGGGCAGGGGTCATTGCGTCCCACCTTCTGCTCGTCCCGCACGAAGGTAACCGGTGCCGCTTCGGCCTGGGCCTCATCGTCAGCCAGCTGGTTGTCGGCCGCGGCATGGGTGTAGGTGCGGGGAGCGGCTTCGGCCTGCTGGCGCTGCTGCTCTTCCATCGCCTCCACGTCGCGCTCCTGAACCTGTACCCGGCTCAGGATGCTGACTACATCGCGCTTGAGGGTTTCCAGCATCTGGGTGAACAGATCGAAGGATTCGCGCTTGTACTCCTGCTTGGGGTTCTTCTGGGCGTAACCACGCAGATGGATGCCCTGACGCAGGTGATCCATGGCCGCCAGGTGCTCTTTCCACAGGCCGTCCAGAGTTTGCAGCATTACCGCCTTCTCGAAGTTGCGCAGCACCTCCTTGCCGACCAGCTCTTCCTTATGGGCATAGAGTTTGGTGGCTTCATCCAGGATGCGCTCGCGCAGCTTCTCTTCATAGAGCTTGTCGTCTTCCGCCAGCCACTGCTGCAACGGCAGATCCAGCGCGAAGTCGGACTTCAGGCGAGCTTCCAGACCCGGCACGTCCCACATCTCTTCCAGGGACTGCGGCGGGATGTACTCGTCGATGATGGCGCCATAGACATCGTCACGGATGACGTGGATGGTCTCGGAGATGTCGCTGGTGTCCAGCAGCTCGTTGCGCTGCTCGTAGACCACCTTGCGCTGGTCGTTGGCCACGTCATCAAATTCCAGCAGGCTCTTGCGGATGTCGAAGTTGCGACCTTCCACCTTGCGCTGGGCATTTTCGATCGCCTTGGTCACCCACGGGTGCTCGATGGCCTCGCCCTCTTCCATCCCCAGCTTCTTCATCATGCCGGTGACGCGATCGGAGGCGAAGATCCGCATCAGGGTATCTTCCATGGAGAGGTAGAAACGGGAGGAGCCCGGGTCGCCCTGACGACCGGAACGGCCGCGCAGCTGGTTGTCGATACGACGGGATTCGTGGCGCTCGGTACCTATGATGTGCAGACCACCGGCGGCCAATACCGCATCATGACGCACCTGCCAGGCCGCTTTCAGCTCGGCGATTTGTGCCTCGGTCGGGTTCTCCAGCTGGGCGATCTCTGCCTGCCAGTTGCCGCCGAGCACTATGTCGGTACCACGACCGGCCATGTTGGTGGCGATAGTGACGGCGCCAGTCTGGCCTGCCTGGGCGACGATCTCCGCTTCCATGGCGTGGAACTTGGCGTTCAGCACCTTGTGCGGGATGTTTTCCTTGGTCAGGATGCCGGAGAGCAGCTCGGAGTTCTCGATGGAGACGGTACCGACCAGCACCGGCTGGCCGCGCTCGACGCAACCGCGAATGTCTTCGATGATGGCGGCATACTTCTCGTTGGCGGTCAGGTAGACCAGATCGCCCATGTCCTTGCGCACCATCGGCTTGTTGGTCGGGATAACCACGGTATCCAGGCCATAAATTTGCTGGAATTCAAAGGCTTCGGTATCGGCAGTACCCGTCATGCCCGCCAGCTTGTCGTACAGACGGAAGTAGTTCTGGAAGGTGATGGAGGCCAGGGTCTGGTTCTCGTTCTGGATCTTGACCCCTTCCTTCGCCTCGACCGCCTGATGCAGACCATCGGACCAGCGACGACCCGGCATGGTACGGCCGGTGTGCTCGTCGACGATGACGATCTCGTCCTTCTGGACGATATAGTCGACGTTGCGCTCAAACAGGGTATGAGCGCGCAGGCCGGCGTTGACGTGGTGCAGCAGGCTGATGTTGGTGGCGGAGAACAGGGAGTCGTCCTCGGCCAGCAGCCCCTCTTTCTTGAGCAGCTCTTCCACGAAGATCTGGCCGTTTTCGGTCAGCAGCGCCTGACGGTTCTTCTCGTCCACCGTGTAGTGACCGTCGCCGGTGTACTCTTCAGAGTCTTCCTTGTCCTGCTTGACCAGCAGCGGGATCAGCTTGTTGACGCGGATATAGAGCTCGGAGCTGTCTTCGGCAGGGCCGGAGATGATGAGCGGGGTACGGGCTTCATCGATGAGTACCGAGTCCACCTCATCCACCAGCGCGTAGTTGAGCGGACGCTGCACGCGCTGCTCGGGCGAGAACGCCATGTTGTCGCGCAGGTAGTCGAAACCGAATTCGTTGTTGGTACCGTAAGTGATATCGGCGGCATAGGCATCACGCTTCTGGGACGCGTCCATGCCGGGCACATTGCAGTCGACTGTCATGCCGAGGAAGGCGAACAGCGGGCGGTTCGCCTCGGCGTCACGCTTGGCCAGATAGTCGTTCACGGTCACCACGTGCACACCGCGACCGCTCAGGGCGTTCAGGTAGGCCGGCAGGGTCGCGGTGAGGGTCTTACCTTCACCTGTCTTCATCTCGGCGATGCGGTTGGAGTTCAGCACCATGCCACCGATCAGCTGGACGTCGAAGTGACGCATGCCGAACACCCGGCGAGAGGCTTCACGCACGGTGGCAAAGGCCTCCGGCAGCAACTGCTCCAGTGTCTCACCCTGCTCCAGACGCTGACGATACTCGGCCGTCTTGGCCTGCAGCTGTGCATCGGACAGAGCTTCGAACTGAGGCTCCATCGCATTGATCTGTTTTACAATTTTGCGCAGAGCCTTGAGCGTTCTGTCGTTCCGGCTGCCGATAATCTTGGTAAGCAGTGTGCTAATCATGGGTACCAACTATTTCTGGTTATATAAGTGTTCCGTCACTGGAACCTGGAGAAAAACCTAACCCCGTCTGGCATTGAGAAAACGCGCGGGGTCCACCTGACGACCATCTTTCAACACTTCGTAATGCAAATGGACCCCGGTCGCGCGACCGGTGCGTCCCATCAAGGCAATTTTCTGGCCCTCATCGACCAGGGTGCCCACTTCGACCAGCAACTTGGAGTTGTGGGCATAGCGGGTCACCAAACCATTGCCGTGGTTGATCTCCACCATGTTGCCAAATTCCGGATGACGGCCCGCCCAGCTCACAACCCCTGGGCCCGTCGCCAGAATGGGGGTGCCGGGCTTGCCACGGAAATCCACCCCTTTGTGCATCTTGGCGCGACCGTTGAACGGATTGACCCGGCCACCGAAGCCAGAGGAGACCCAAACCCGCTCCTGCTTGACCGGTGTTCCGGAAATAAAGCCGGCATCGGTTATATGGTGATTCATGATGAAAGATTCAAGTACCGACAGCTGCTCTTCACGACTGCTGAGCTGCTGGCTGAGATGCTTCATGGAGTCCTGCAGCTCGTTGAGGCTGACTTCCAGATCCGCATCATAGGAGGGGCCACCCATGGGAGGCAGCTCCTTGAAATTGAACTCTTCGGGATCGAGGTCAGCCTTTTCGGTCAGCCGCTCGCCGAGCGCGTTGAGACGACCCAGCTGCCCCTGCATGGTGCCCACCTGGGCGGCCAGCATGGCAAGCTGTTCGCGGGCTTCATCAGCCCCTTGCGTGGATTTTTGCTGTTCGGCCATGGCCAGCGCGACTTCCAGCGCCTCCATTTTTTGATGCCAGCTCTGCCAGAGCCAGCCACCACTCAGGGCCAATACAGTGAAGAAGATACCGCCGACCCAGGCCAGACGTTGTTTCGGTAAGTGCAACTTGCGTCGCTGCTTGCCATTGAGGATCAGGGTAATGCTCATAGAAATCAGTCTGCTCGGTCAGGTGTGGCCATTGGCCCGCACGGGAAATAAAACCGGGAGATAATCGGTATTACAGAATGGAGTAAACAAATGACGGAACGTCGGTGCGGAGAGAGGACCGACGTTCCGTTGCACAGCTATCAGGCCAGAACCAGACCGTTATCGTAGTAAGCGATGGGCGCTTTGTCGCCCTCACCCTCGAAGGTCACCAGTTCCCAGGCCTCCTGCTTGGCCAGCAAGGCACGCAGCAGCTTGTTGTTCAGGGCATGGCCGGTCTTGTAGGCACGGAATTCGCCGATGATGCTGCGGTTACACATGTAAAGGTCACCGATCGCATCCAACATCTTGTGTTTGACGAATTCATCTTCATAGCGCAGACCATCTTCGTTCAGTACCCGGTAGTCATCCAGCACCACGGCGTTTTCCAGGCTTCCACCCAGTGCCAGGTTCTGGGAACGCAGGTACTCGATGTCACGCATGAAACCGAACGTACGAGCACGACGGCTGATCTCTTTCACGAAAGAGGCACCGGAGAAGTCAAGCACGCAACGCTGGTTGCGTCCTTCAAATACCGGATGCTGAAAGTCGATCTCGAGATCCATCTTGAAGCCGTTGCGATAGGGGTGGAATTCCGCCCACTTGTCGCCGTCTTCAACCCGGATGCTCTGCTTGATCCGCACAAACTGCTTGGGTGCATTCTGTTCACGGATACCGACTTCTTGCAGCAGGTAAATAAAGGGGTGCGCACTGCCGTCCATCACCGGGATCTCGGGCGCATCAACCTCGACATAGAGGTTGTCGATGCCCATCCCGGCCAGCGCGGCAGAGAGGTGCTCAATGGTAGAGACTCGGACACCGGCTTCATTGACCAGAGCGGTACAAAGCACGGTATCACGCACCTGATCGGCATTGGCTGGCAGCTCTACCACAGGATTCAGATCGGTACGCAAGTAAACGATCCCTGTGTTAACAGGCGCCGGACGGAACGTCATTGTGACTTTCCGGCCCGAATGCAGGCCGACACCGGTGGCCTGGACACTCGTTTTCAAGGTTCTTTGTCTAATCATGGGCGTATCCGCTTAACAGCTCAAATTCCTGACCAGATGGTCGTTGCCGGGCCATCTTAGCACATTCCTTAAGCAACAAACAAACCAGCGTCATTGGAGGCTTAGTCAGCTTGCTTGCGCAGGAACGCAGGAATATCGAGATAATCCGGTTCGCGACGAGCTTGCGGCTCGGCGTTGACCACCTTGGCCGGGGCCTCTTCCATCACGCGAGACTGCAGGGCTTCGCTGATCAGGGGCTGACGGGCCGGACGCTCTTGTACCATGTTGTTCTTCACCAGCGTGATGTCCGGCTTGCGCTCGGCACCGATACCGGTGGCAACCACGGTCACGCGCAGTTCGTCGTGCATTTCCGGGTCGATTACGGTACCCACCACCACGGTGGCGTTCTCGGAGGCGAAGGCCTTGACCGCGTTACCCACGGTTTCGAACTCTTCGATGGTCATGTCCATGCCGGCGGTGATGTTGACCAGGATGCCGCGGGCACCGGCCAGTATCCACGTCTTCCAGCAGCGGGCTGGAGATGGCTTTCTCGGCCGCTTCTTCGGCACGGTCATCACCGGAGGCGGAGCCGGTACCCATCATGGCGGTACCCATTTCACGCATCACGGTACGCACGTCCGCGAAGTCGACGTTGATGAAGCCCGGGCGGGTGATCAGCTCGGCAATGCCCTGTACCGCGCCAAGCAGTACGTCGTTGGCAGCCTTGAAGGCGTCCAGCAGGGAGATGCCGCGGCCCAGCACCTTCAGCAACTTGTCGTTGGGGATGGTGATCAGGGAGTCGACGTTCTTGGACAGCTCTTCGATGCCGTGAGCAGCAAAGCCCATCCGCTTCTTCCCTTCGAAGGAGAACGGCTTGGTTACGACAGCAACTGTCAGGATACCCATCTCGCGGGCCACTTCGGCCACGATCGGTGCAGCACCTGTACCGGTACCACCACCCATGCCAGCGGCGATGAACACCATGTCGGAACCGGTCAGCAGCTCGCGCAGCGCTTCCCGATCTTCCATGGCCGCATCACGACCCACTTCCGGGTTGGCCCCGGCACCCAGACCCTTGGTGATGCCACCGCCGATCTGCAAGGTGGTATTGGCGCTGGAGTTGCGCAGTGCCTGGGCGTCGGTGTTCACGGTGATGAACTCAACGCCTTCGATGTTTTGACGAACCATGTGCTCGACTGCGTTGCCGCCGCCGCCACCCACACCTATCACCTTGATGACGGCTTCGTCAGTGTGGCTATCCATAAATTCAAACATGTTGTCTCTCCGCTTTATTTGCCTGACTCAGCAAAATCTTTTAGAACTCGCCACGCAACCAGTTGCTGACCCGTTTGACCAGCCCACCTACGCTTGCCTTGGCGGCATATTCCTTGCTACTGCCGGTGGATTGATGGGTGCGGCCATACTGCAGCAACCCGACCGCGGTCGAGTACACAGGCGCCTGCACATAATCACTCAATCCCCGGATATTCATGGGCTCCCCTACCCGGACCTGGCTCTGGAAGATCTGCTCTGCGCACTCCACAATGCCTTCGATCTGAGCAGCGCCGCCGGTCAAGACCACACCGGCGGCCAGCTGATGCTTGACCCCCTGCGCTTTCAATTCGCTTTGTACCCGCACCAGCTCATCATTCACCATGGAGAGCAACTCGGTGTAACGGGGCTCAATCACTTCAGCCAGTGTCTGCCGCTGCAGGCTGCGCGCCGGACGACCGCCGACACTGGGTACTTCGATATTGTCTTCCTTGCTGACCAGCCGGCCGAGGGCGCAGCCATAGCGCACCTTGATCGCCTCCGCGTCCAGCGGCGGGGTGCCGAAGGCATAGGCGATATCGCTGGTCACCGTGCTGCCGGCGTACGGGATCACCTTGGTGTGACGCAGGGCACCGCCGGTAAACAGCGACATGTCCATGGTGCCGCCACCGATGTCCACCACGCAGACACCCAGCTCCTTCTCGTCCTCGGTCAGCACGGCGTAGCTGGACGCCAGTGCGGAGAAGATCAGCTGATCCACCCGCAGCCCCACCTTCTCCACGCATTTCTCGATGTTGCGAGCCATGTCGTTGTGGCAGGTGATCAGGTGCACCTTGGCCGCCATCCGCACGCCGGAGAGGCCGACCGGGTTCTTGATCCCTTCCTGGTAGTCGATGGCGAACTCCTGGGGCAGCACGTGCAGCACCCTCAGCTCATCGGACAACCGTACCGACTTGGCGGTGTGGATGACGTTGTCCACGTCTTCCTGGGTCACCTCTTCATCGGAGATGGGCACCATGCCGGTTTCATTGCGACAGTCGATATGCTTGCCGGACAACCCCAGATAGACGGAGCTGATCTGGCAGTCAGCCATCATTTCAGCCTCTTCCACCGCGCGACGCAGGGACTTGACCACGGAATCAAGATCGTTGACCCCGCCCTTGTCCATGCCGCGAGAGGCGTGACTGCCCATGCCGATGACATTGAGTTCACCGTCTGGCAGCACTTCGCCAACCAGAACCGCCACCTTGGTTGTGCCGATATCCAGCCCGACAATCAGATTTCTATCTGCGGTTTTGGTCATTCACTTTCTCTTCGTTCTTCTTCCAGCCAACTGCCATTCCGGTGTCGTATCGAAGATCCACGTAAGCAACCCGCTCACGAGGTTCGATGACCGGAAAGGCATCGATAAACCGCTGCAGTCGAAGCGCGATATCCGAGCGCCCCAAAAACAGCTGAATGTTGCCATCCAGGGTCAGTTCCCAGGCATGGCGGGGGTCAGATTCACCCCCAGCAGCTTGTACCCTCTGGCCGCCAGCTGCGCCTCGTACTGGCGGCTGGCCTCCAGCACCTTGACGGCCTGATCTTCTGGCCCGGACAGCTGCATCAGAGGGGTCTTCACCCTGTCCGGCGCACTGAACACCTCACCCTTGGTGTTGACGAAGCGGTTGCCATTCCAGCGGGCCGCGACCGCCTGTTCGGTGAGGTAGACCTTGATCTTGTTCGGCCACTTCTTGCGTACCGAGACCTGGGCCACCCAAGGCAAGGCGTTCAACCGCGCCTGCAATTCGTTCACATCCAACTCGAAGAAGTTGCGCAACTCGGCGCCATCCAGCACGGCGCTGCGCAGTTCATCGGTTTGCAAATACTGGTGTTGCCCCTGCAGCAACAGCTCGCTCATGGGCAACCGATTGGCATCCGTCAGCCAATCTTTAACATCCAGCGCGGTCTGGTAGAGGCCCCACATGACCAGGATGAAAAATCCCACCCCGGCGATGAAGCCCCCCTTGGTGCGCCCTTGTGCCCTTGCCTCCACCCGATCGATCCCCGTTTAACGCGCCATGCCGGCCCTTTGCAGACCGGTTCGCCATTATATAGGCCCCGGCTTGGCGGTCAAAATACTCATTGGGCCCTCAGGCGCCGGATTTCATGCTCTCGATGCTCAATTTCATCTCGCCGAGACGGCGAGCCAGTGCGCCGACGTTCCCTGCCCCCTGGGTCAGTACCAGATCGCCCTCGCCGACCAGCCCGGCCAGCACCGCCGGCACATCGTCCGGCGTCGCGACAAAGATGGGCTCCAGGCTGCCGCGGGAGCGGATGGAACGGCACAGGGCGCGGCCATCGGCGCCCGGAATCGGCTCTTCACCGGCGGCATAAACCTCCAGCATCACCAGCACATCCACCTTGGAGAGCACGTCCGCGAAGTCTTCGTAGAGATCGCGGGTACGGGTGTAGCGGTGCGGCTGGAACACCATCACCAACCGCTTCTCGGGCCAGCCGGCGCGAGCGGCGTTGATGGTGACCTTGACCTCGCTCGGGTGGTGACCGTAGTCGTCCACCAGCATGGCCTTGCCGCGACCGGTCTCGAACTCGCCATATTGCTGGAAGCGGCGACCTACCCCTTCAAACTTGGCCAGTGCCCGGATGATGGCATCATCGCCGATCCCGTCCTCGGTGGCGACCGCAATCGCCGCGGCGGCATTGAGCGCGTTGTGGATGCCGGGCAGATTGAGGGTCACCTCCAGCTCGCCGGCATCTTTGCGGCGCACCCGGAAGCGACTGCGGTTGCTGGTCTGCACGAAGTCCAGCACCTGCACATCGGCATCATCACTCAGGCCGTAGGTGATGGTGGGACGGGCGATCTCCGGCAACATGCCGCGGATCACCGGGTCATCCACGCACACCACGGCCAGCCCGTAGAACGGCAGGTTGTGCAGGAAGTCGATGAAGGTGGCCTTCAGCTTGGAGAAGTCGCCACCATAGGTGTCCATGTGATCCGCTTCGATGTTGGTCACGATGGAAACCATCGGCTGCAGATGCAGGAAGGAGGCGTCGCTCTCGTCCGCCTCGGCAATCAGATAGCGGCTGCTGCCCAGGCGGGCATTGGTGCCGGCGCTGTTGAGCAGACCACCGATGACGAAGGTCGGATCCCGGTCCGCTTCGGCATAGATGCTCGCCACCAGACTGGTGGTGGTGGTCTTGCCGTGGGTGCCGGCGATGGCGATGCCGTGGCGGAAGCGCATCAGCTCGGCCAGCATCTCGGCGCGGCGCACCACGGGGATGCGCAGCTCGCGGGCGGCCAGCAGCTCGGGGTTGTCCTGCTTGATGGCGGTGGAGACCACCACCACGCTCGCCTCGTTCACGTGTTCGGCACTGTGACCGACGAAAATGTGGGCGCCCAAGGGACTCGAGTCGCTCGGTCACCGCATTGCGGGCCAGATCCGAGCCGGTTACCTGATACCCTTCGTTGGCAAGCACTTCGGCGATACCGCCCATACCGGCACCACCGATGCCGATGAAGTGGATGCGACGCACGCGGCGCATTTCAGGGATAACGGTACGCAGTTTTGCCAGTTCAACCTTGGTCATAGTCTCTCTCTCAATCTGCCCGGTCGCCAGGCGTTTGCACTCGGTGTCGGCAACCCGCTCGGCGGCATCGGTAATGGCCACGCGACGGGCGGCCTGGGCCATGTTCAATAGGGTTTCCCTGCGCCCGGCGAGCCAGGAGAGACGCGCGGCCAGCGAGGCCGTCGTCAGCTCGGATTGGGGCAGGAATTCAGCCGCACCGCCGTCGACCAGGGTCAGGGCGTTGCGGGTCTGGTGATCATCCACCGCGTGAGGCAGCGGTACGAAAATGGCGGCGACCCCGGCGGCAGCCACTTCGGAGACGGTCAGCGCCCCCGCCCGGCACACCACCAGTCGGCCCAGGCATAGGCATCGGCCATGTCCTTGATAAATTCGCTCACTTCGGCCGCAACGCCCTCTTTGGCGTAGGCTTCGGCCACGGCATCGCGATTGCCCTTGCCACACTGGTGACGCACCTCGATGGGCACGCCGGCCGCCGCCACCGCTGGCGGCACCTGCTCGTTGAGCACCCGGGCCCCCAGGCTGCCACCGACGATCAGCAGCCGCAGTGGCTCAGCGCCGCTGCGCAGTTGAGGATCCGGCAGCGCCACCACTTCGGGGCGTACCGGGTTGCCCACCACGGCGGTGCGATGGCTCGGCGCGAAGGCGCCCGGAAATGCCATCAGCACCCGCTTGGCGAGGCGAGCCAGCAGCTTGTTGGTCAGGCCGGCCGCAGCATTTTGCTCGTGCAGCAGCAGCGGGATGCCGGACAGCCAGGCCGCCACGCCACCCGGGCCGGAGGCAAAGCCACCCATGCCGAGCACCACGTCGGGGCGAATGGTCTTGAGCACCCGGCGCGCCTGCAGCACTGATTTGACGATGCGATAGGGCGCGACCAGCAGACGCTTGATGCCGTTGCCACGCACCCCCTGGATATCGATGAAGGAGATGGGGTAACCATGGGCAGGCACCAGCTCGGCCTCCATCCGGTCGGCGGTGCCGAGCCAGTGAATGGTCCAGCCCTGGGCCTTGAGGCGATCAGCCACGGCCAAGCCGGGGAACACATGGCCCCCGGTACCGCCTGCCATCACCAACAGCGTCTTGCTCACTAAACCTCCCGCACGCGCGCCTGGGCACTGGCCTGGCGCAACTCGAAATCGATACGAATCAACATGCTCACCGCCACCATCATGATGATGAGGCTCGAACCACCATAACTGACCAGCGGCAGGGTCAGCCCCTTGGTCGGCATCATGCCGCTGGCTGCGCCCACGTTGACGAAGGTCTGGAAGCTGAACCAGATGCCGATGCCGATGGCCAGATAGCCTTCATACAGTCGCTCGGCCACCAGCGCCTGGTGCCCCAGCTTGAGCGCCTTGATTGCCAGCGCAAAGATGAGAAACAGCGCGCCCAGCACGCCCACATAGCCCAGCTCTTCACCCAGGATGGCGAACACGAAGTCGGTGTGCGCCTCCGGCAGGTACTCCATCTTCTGGATGGAGTTGCCAAGCCCCTCGCCAAACCAGCTGCCACGGCCGAAGGCCATCAGCGACTGGGTCAGCTGGTAGCCGCTGCCGAACGGATCGGCCCAGGGGTCGAGGAAGGAGGTCACCCGCCGCATCCGGTACGGCTCGGCGATGATCAGGGTCACCACCGCGCTCACCCCCACCAGGATGAGACCGATGAACTGCACCAGGCGGGCGCCGGCCAGGAACAGCATGCCGAGCGAGGTGACGAACATCACCACCACCGAGCCCAGATCGGGCTGGGCCAGCAGCAGGATGGCCACCACGAACAGCACCGCCATCGGCTTCATGAAACCGATGAAACGCTCGCGCACCTCGCTCTGACGGCGCACCAGGTAGCCGCCAGATAGACGAACAGCGCCAGCTTGCCGAACTCGGCCGGCTGCAGGTTGAAGGGGCCAAGCGGCAACCAGCGCACCGAGCCGTTGACGCTGCGGCCCACCAGCAGCACCAGCACCAGCATGACGATGGCCAGCAGCAGCATGGGGCCGTTGTAGTGCTGCCAGCGCGCCATCGGCACCTGCAGCACAAACCAGGAGATGCCGAGCGCCATCAGCAGAAACAGGCCGTGACGCTTCACGAACATGAAGGGATCGTTGTTGATGGCGATCCCTTCGGGATCGAGGCGGAGGCCACGATGACCAGACCCACCGCCATCAGCGCCAGCGCCAGCACGACCAGCTGCCGGTCATAGAGACCGGCAGGGCGCGCCGGCAACAGCCAGCGCTGCAAGAAGCCTGCGACTGCGCGAAGGGCGTTCATAACCTGTACCAGCTCGGTGAAACGATCACCGCGCGCTTCGAAAGACTTGAACTGATCGAGGCTGGCGCAGGCCGGCGCCAGCAGCACCCAGTCGCCGGGTCTGGCATCGGCGGCCGCCTTGGCGACCGCGGCATCCAGATCCGCGACCCGTTCGGTCTGCTCACCCAGCGCCAGCAGCACCTCGGCATCCTGGCCGAAACAGTACATGTGATCGATCTGGCTGCCGAGCAGCGCCTGAACCGGGCCGAAATCCTGGCCCTTGCCCTGGCCACCGGCCAGCAGCAGCAGACGGCCCTTCACCGACTCGCGCACACCGGCAACGGCAGCCAGGGTCGCCCCCACGTTGGTGGCCTTGGAGTCGTTGATCCAGCGCACCCCGTTCACCTCCCGCACGAAGCGGGCACGGTGAGGCAGCCCCTCGAAACGGCGCAGCACTCGCAGCTGCGGCTCGCACGGGATACCGACCGCATCGCACAGGGCCATGGCGGCCAGCGCGTTGGCCTGGTTGTGGGCGCCGACGATCTTCATCTCGTCCACCGCCAGCAACGGTTCGCCGTGCAGGGTCAGCCAGTGACGGCCATCCAGCTCGCAACGACCGTAACCGTTGCAGTCAAGGCCAAAGCTCTGCCACACCTGGCCCACATCGGGCAGGGTCTGGGCATCGTCGCGATTGATCAGAATGTGTTTGGAGTGCTGATGGATCTCCATCTTGGCGGCGCGATAGTCGGCCATGCCCTGATAGCGATCCATGTGATCTTCGGAGAGGTTCAATACCACGGAGGCGGCGGCGCGCAGGCTGTGAGTAGTTTCCAGCTGGAAGCTGGAGAGCTCCAGCACGCACAGATCCATCGGCTGCTTGAGCAGCTCCAGCGCCGGCGTGCCGATATTGCCGCCCACACCGACCTTGAGGCCGGCTTCGGCAATCATCTCGCCCACTAGGGTGGTGACGGTGCTCTTGCCGTTGGAGCCGGTGATGGCGATGACCGGCACCTGGGTCTCGCGCACAAACAGCTCGATGTCACCGACGATCTGCACCCCGAACTCGGCAGCGGCTTTCAGTTCGGGGGTCGCCAGCGCGATACCCGGGCTCGCCACTATCATGTGCGCCTGCTTGAGCAGCTCGCCATCCAGCCCGTGGATGAGCTCCACCTCGGCAGGCAGTTGATCCCTGCCGGGCGGGTTGGCGCGGGTATCCATCACCAGCGGCGTCACGCCACGGCCGAGGAAGTAATCGACACAGGAGAGTCCGGTTTTGCCGAGTCCGATGATGATGACCATGGCCTTACCTCACCTTCAGGGTGGCAAGACCCAGCAGCACCAGCACGAGGGTGATGATCCAGAAGCGCACGATGACGCGCGGCTCCGGCCAGCCCTTCTTCTCGTAGTGGTGATGGATCGGTGCCATGCGGAAGATCCGCACGCCGCGCAGCTTGTAGGACCCCACCTGCAGGATCACCGAGACGGTCTCCATCACGAAGACGCCGCCCATGATCACCAGCAGGAACTCCTGACGGACCAGCACGGCGATGGTGCCGAGCGCGCCGCCCAGCGCCAGGGAACCGACGTCCCCCATGAAGACCTGCGCCGGATAGGTGTTGAACCAGAGGAAACCCAGACCCGCCCCGACGATGGCGGTACAGACGATCACCAGCTCGGAGGTATAGGGCACGTAGGGAATGTGCAGGTAGTTGGCAAAGTTGACGTTGCCGGTGGCCCAGGCGATCAGGGCAAAGCCCCCCGCCACCATCACGGTCGGCATGATGGCCAGGCCGTCGAGACCGTCGGTCAGGTTGACCGCGTTGGAGGTGCCGACGATGACAAAGTAGGTCAGCACGATAAACATCAAGCCAAGCTGCGGCATCACATCCTTGAGGAAAGGCACCACCAGCTGGGTCTGCCCCTCATGGGTTGCGGTCGCATAGAGGAACACAGCCACCGCCAGCGCTACCGCGGATTGCCAGAAATACTTCCAGCGCGCGATCAGGCCGTCGGTATTCTTGCGCACCACCTTGAGGTAGTCGTCGGCAAAGCCGATGGCGCCATAGGCACCCAGCACAAACAGCACCAGCCAGACATAGGGGTTGTCGAGGCGGCACCAGAGCAGCACAGACGTAAAAATCGCAGCAATGATCATCAGGCCACCCATGGTCGGGGTACCCCGCTTGCTGAGGTGGGACTCGGGACCGTCGTTGCGGATCACCTGACCAAACTTCAGGATCTGCAGGCGACGTATCAGGCGTGGCCCCATCCAGAGGGCAACCCCCAGTCCGGTGATGATCGACAGGATGGCGCGAAACGTCAGGTAGGAGAAGACGTTGAAGAAGGTGAAGTGCGGGGTGAGCAGTTCGGCCAGCCAGACTAGCATGTGGCTGACTCCTGACGGTCTTTGACCATCTCGACGATATCTTCCATGCGGGAGCCACGTGCCCCCTTGACCAGAATCGAAATTTCCTGATGTGTATTTATCATTTGCGCAAGCACTTCAAACAACGACGCCTTGTTATCGAAATGTCGGCCCGCCGCGGCATCTGCGGTATGGCGACTCTCTTCTCCCACTGTCAGCACGGCATCCAGACCGCACTCGCGGGCATGACGGCCAACCCGGGCGTGTTGCTCGGCAGACTCCTCACCCAGTTCCCGCATATCACCAAACACCAGCACCTTGAAGCCGCCCATGGCGGTCAGGGCATCGATGCCCGCCAGCACGGACTCCACGCTAGCATTGTAGGTATCATCTACCAGGGTCAGACCGCCCCAGCGCTGCACGCAGAAGCGCCCCTTGACCGGAGCCATCTGCTCCAGCCCCGCCTTGACACCGGCGAGGGATGCGCCGAGTGCCAGACAGCCCGCGGCGGCAGCCAACGCATTGGCCACGTTGTGGCGACCCGGGATCGCCAGAGTCAGGCTCAGCTCGCCTTGCGGGGTCACCATCACGAACTCGGCGCAGCCTCGCTCGTTGAGCACAAGGTTGCGCGCGTGGAACGGCTGGCACTGATCTTCGATGGTGAAGGCGCACTGAATGCCGCGTTCCCGCCACTTCGGCCAGAATTCGTTGTCGGCATTGACGATGGCGGTGCCGCCTTCGCTCAGCCCCTCAAAGATTTCGCTCTTGGCGTGGAACACCCCTTCCAGCGAGCCGAAGCCCTCCAGATGGGCCGCCGCCACGTTGTTGATGATGGCGGCATCGGGTTTGGCCAGCGAGGTAGTCCAGGCGATCTCGCCCGGATGGTTGGCACCCAGCTCCATCACCGCAAACTTGTGTTGCGGCTCGAGGCGCAGCAGGGTGAGCGGCACGCCCACCTCGTTGTTGAAGTTGCCAGCGGTGGCCAGCACTTCCCCTTCGTTGCGCAGGATGGCGGTTGCCATCTCCTTCACCGTGGTCTTGCCGCAGCTGCCGGTAATGGCCAGCACTTTCGGGTTGATGCGCTCGCGCACCAGTTTGCCGAGGCGGCCCAGTCCTTTCAGAGTGTCGGTCACCACCAGCTGGGGGATGGCCAACGGCAGCTCACGCTCGACCAGCAGGGCAGAGGCCCCTGCCTGAACGGCCTGCTCGCAAAAATCGTGGGCATCGAAGCGCTCGCCGCGCAGGGCAACGAACAGGGCACCCGCGCCCAGTGTGCGGGTGTCGGTACTGACGACGGTGATCTCGCCATCGTTACCAATCAGACGGGCATCGAGTACCTGCGCCAGCTCGGCAAGCCTGAGGGTCATCATTTGAATGACTCCAATAATGTGTGCAAGGCGGCCGCAACGGTTTCCCGGTCGCTGTAGTGCCGCTTGTCGGTTCCAATGATCTGATAATCCTCGTGACCCTTACCGGCCACCAGGATGATGTCCTGTTTGCTCGCCTGACCGATGGCCAGCGCAATCGCCTTGACCCTGTCGTGCTCCACCTGCACCGCAGCAGGATCGCGAAGACCCGCCACCATGTCGGCCATGATCCGGGCCGGCTCCTCGGTACGGGGATTGTCGTCGGTCAGGATCACGCGATCCGCATGCTGCTCGGCCATGGCGGCCATCATGGGGCGCTTGCCGCGATCCCTGTCGCCACCACAACCCACCAGGCACCAGAGCCGCCCTGTCACAGTGCACCCGCAGGGCCTGCAATGCCTTCTCCAGCGCATCCGGGGTGTGGGCGTAATCGACCACGGCGAGCGGCGTATTGCCGCCACCGAAGCACTCCATGCGGCCGGTTACCGGCTGCAGTTGCGGCGCGCTGGCCAGCAACTCGTCGAAGTCATAACCGAGCACCAGCATGGCGCCCATCGCGGCCAGCACGTTGCTGACGTTGAAGCGCCCGAGCAAGGGGGCGGATAATACACCATTCCCCCAGCTGGAGTTAATCTGCGTGCGAAAACCTTGCTGGTGGAAATGGGGATCCTGCGCCGTCAGCTGTCGCCCCGGGTGACTAGCCACCGGACCGTGCACACTGAACGCCACCGCGGCCGGATAGGCGGCCAGCCATTGGCGACCCAACCGGTCGTCGGCATTGAGCACGGCGCAGGGTTCGTCCACCAGTTTCAGCAGCTCTTCCTTGGCGGCGCCGTAGGCCTCCATGGTGCCGTGATAGTCCAGATGATCCCGGCTCAGGTTGGTGAATACGGCGGCAGCAAACGGCAGGGCCGCCACGCGATGCTGTACCAGGCCGTGGCTGGACACCTCCATCGCCACCAGATCCGCCCCCTGCGCTTGCAGAGCGGCCAGATTGGCCTGCACCTGCACCGCGCTGCCAGTGGTGTTTTCCGCTTCCACCAGTTCGCCGAACAGACCGTTGCCGATGGTGCCCATCACCCCGGCCTTGCCACCCAGCAGGGTACGCCAGTTGGCCACCAGCAGCGCCGTGGTGCTCTTGCCGTTGGTGCCGGTGATGCCCACCAGATCCAGCTTGCTGGCCGGCTGGTCGTAGAATAGCCAGCCAGCAGAGAGCCTGGCGGGCAGATCCGGCATCCCGAGACAAGGCACGCTCAGAGCCGGTGCCACGAATTCACCGTCCTCTTCAAACAGTACGGCGGTCGCTCCCTGAGCCACCGCCTGTTCGATAAACCGTCTGCCATCCACCTGATGCCCGCGAATCGCCACGAAGAGACAACCGGGCCCGACCCGCCGACTGTCCAGCTGGATGTCGGTAAGCGCGAGCGCCAGCGCCTGGAATGCCGAAGGGGCGCATCAGTTGCATCAAGTGCGCGGGACAACATTGGAAGCCTCCGTACGGGCAAGTTTGGTGGGCACCGCAGGCGGCACCGCGTCGGGACGAATATTGAAGAGCTGCAGCACCCCGCCCATGGCTTCGGCAAACGGCGGTGTCGCCACGGCGCCGCCATAGTAGGCGTCGCCCTTGGGCTCGTTGATCACCACCACCATGACGAAACGGGGATTGCTGGCCGGGGCGAAACCGGCGAACCAGGCCATGTAGTCCTTGCCATAGCCACCCGCGACCGCGACCTTGGCGGTACCACTCTTGCCACCGACGCGATAACCGGGGATCTGTGCTTTCGGAATGGCACTGCTGACCACGTACTCCAGCGCCTGCAACATGGCAGTGGCGTTGTTGTGATCGATGACCTGCTCACCCTTGGGAGGCGTCGGTCACCTTGACGATGGAGAGCGGCACCCGCTTGCCCTTGTTGGCCAGGGTGGCATAGGCGGAGGCCAGCTGCAGCGGGGTGACCCGCAGGCCATAGCCGAACGACAGGGTGGCTCGCTCGATATCGGACCAGCGCCGACGCTGGGGCAGCATGCCGCTGCTCTCACCCATCAGGCCGCTGCCGGTATCCATGCCGAAGCCCACCATGCTGAGGGTGTTGATCATCTCCTGCGCCGGCATCCGCAGCGCGATGCGCGACATGCCGATGTTGGAGGAGTAGCGCAGGATGTCGTACAGGTTGGTCGCCTTGTGGATACTCACGTCGCGGATCTGCTTGGCCCCGATGAACAAAGGGCCACCCGGAATGGTGTCCTTCCAGCTGGTGACGCCGGCCTGCAGGGCGCTGAGCAGGATCAACGGCTTGACGGTGGAGCCCGGCTCATAGGTATCGGTCACCACCCGGTTGCGCACCCGGAAACTCTGGTACTGGCCGCGGTTGTTGGGGTTGTAGGAGGGGGTGTTGACCATGGCGAGCACTTCGCCGGTCTTGACATCCAGCATCACCATGGAGCCGGAGGTCGCCTTGTTCTCGTCGGTGGCCCGCTTGAGGGCCCGGTAGGCCAGCGCCTGCACCCGCTGATCGATGCTCAGCTGCAGGTCGTTGGCGTTCTTGCCCTCTTTCACCAGGCCAAGCCGCTCGATGACGCGGCCCTGTCTGTCCTTGCGCACCCGCATCTCGCCAGGGGTTGCCGTCAGCCACTCGTTGTAGCTGCGCTCGATCCCCTCGATACCGCTGCCATCGATGTTGGTCACCCCCACCAGGTGGGCGCTGATTTCGCCGGTCGGGTAGAAACGGCGCGCCTCGGGGCGCAGATAGATGCCACCCAGCTTGAGCCCCTTGATGTATTCCGCCACCGCAGGCGTCACCTGACGCTGCAGGTAGACGAAGCGCTTGCTCGGGTTGGAGATACGGTGCTTGAGGGTGTTGATGTCGAGCTTGAGCACGGCGGACAGGGCCAGCCAGGCCCGCTCGTTATGGATGGCGCCGGATTCATGCACCGTCTTGGGATCGGCCCAGACAGCCTCAACAGGCACCGAAACCGCCAGCTGCTCGCCGTTGCGATCGGTGATCATGCCGCGCACCGCCTGGGTGGAGGTGGTACGCAGGGAGCGCATGTCCCCTTCCTGGCGCAACCGATCCGGGTCGATCACCTGGATCCAGGCCAGTCGCAGGATCAGCCGGCAAACGCAATGCCGATGAAGAACACCAGCGTGCGAAAGCGCCACGGATAGAGTGACGGAGCTTTGACCTTGGGCTTTGGCCAGCCTTTGGCGGAAGCCTTGCGTTCATGGTTGTGTAATTACCTTCTCGGTGGTCACCAGCGGGACGAGCCATCTGCAACTTGTCCATGGCCAGACTCGCCACCCGGGAGTGCTCGGCCAGCGTGCCCTGCTCCAGCAACAGGTGCCGCCATTCGATGTTGAGGCGATCCTCCTCCGCCATCAGGTCGTTCTGCTTGGCCGTCAGACCGCGGGTCATGTTGGTCACCAGGATCACCGCAAAGGCGGTGATCAGCACGGCGATGGCCAGCACCACCTGCAGCTTGTGCCGCCAGAGATCGGCAACGATCTCCCTGGCCAGATGAACGCGCACCTCGCTCATGGCTTACTCCGCCAACCGCTGGGCGACCCGCAGCACCGAGCTGCGGGATCGGCTGTTTTCGCTGACTTCGTGTTCGGAAGGCTTGAGCGCCTTGCCGACCGACTTCAATTTGCGACCGCCGGCCAGCTGGGCCTCGGTCAACGGAATGCCGTGCGGCACTTCCGGCCCTTTCTCGTGCTTGCGGATGAAATGCTTTACCAGCCGATCTTCCAGCGAGTGGAAGCTGATGACGGAGAGACGACCTTCCGGAGCCAGCACTTGCAGCGCGCCGTTGAGCGCGGTTTCGATCTCGTCCAGCTCGCTGTTGATGTAGATGCGGATGGCCTGGAAGCTGCGGGTAGCGGCGTGCTTGCCCTTCTCCTTGCTCGGATTGACCCGGGCAATCATCTCCGCCAGTTGACGGGTGCGGACATAGGGCTCGGTCACCCGATCGTGCACGATGGCGCGGGCGATCTTCTTTGGCGAAACGCTCCTCGCCGAAGGTCTTCAGCACCCAGGCGATGTCGTCCACATCGGCGCGAGCCAGCCATTCGGCGGCGCTCTGACCGGAGGTGGGGTCCATCCGCATGTCGAGCGGACCGTCCTTCATGAAGCTGAAACCGCGCTCGGCATCGTCCAGCTGGGGAGAAGAGACCCCCAGATCCAGCAGGAAACCGTCTACCTTGCCCAGCAAGCCGCGTTCATCCAGATAGGAGGCAATGCCGGAGAAGGGGCCGTGCACGATTTCGAAACGGGGATCCTGGATCTTGGCCGCTTCGGCAATGGCCTGGGGATCCCGGTCGATGGCGATCAGCCGGCCGTTGGGGCCAAGCTGCTGGAGAATGAGACGAGAGTGACCACCCCGGCCAAACGTACCGTCGACGTAGATGCCGTCCGGCTTGATGGCCAGCCCTTCAACGGCTTCGTGCAGCAGCACTGTGATGTGTTCAGCGGCTTGGGTCATTTATAAAGAGAAATCCTGTAGTCGTGGCGAGCTTGCCCAGTCGTCTTCGGGCAGGCCCTGAATGTCGTCATTGACCTGTTGTTGCCAGCGGGCTTCATCCCACAGCTCAAACTTGTTGAGCTGGCCCACCAGCATGATCTTCTTGTCCAGCCCGGCATGGCTGCGCAGTGGCTGGCTGAGCAGCAGACGGCCATTGCCGTCCAGCTCGCATTCGGTCGCATGCCCGAGCAACAGCCGCTGCAGGCGGCGCTCAAGGGGATTCATGCTGGAGAGCGTCTTGAGCTTGCGCTCGATCTCTTCCCATTCGTTCAGGGGGTAAAGCAGCAGGCAGGGATGGGCAATATCGATGGTGCAGACCAGCTGGCCCTCGCTTTCGTCGCGCAGCCAATCACGGTACTTGGTCGGAATCGCCAATCGCCCCTTGCTGTCGAGGCTGATGGCATGCGCACCACGCAACAAATTGCAGTCCCTGAAAATGAGTTAAAGGGGGCAAATTGCCGATAAAAACCACTTTGATCCACTTTTCCCCACCTTGAAGTTTAAGGACGTGCTGAGGGCTTTTCAAGCGAGGATCTCGGGCATGGGGAACATATTGACGCAGCGTTTCAGCCGCGAGAATTAAATGAGTTGATTTTCCACAAGTTATTTGCGAAAGAGGTGTATCGATTAATTAGCTGTCGACCTGAATGCCGACTCTGTCAGGGGGAAATAATGAAGCGGAACAACACCACGGCACACAAGATGATGCTAACACCGACCACGGGATAAATGATGTAGCCATCCCCGGCACGTCGAGCCCGCAGGCAGACCAGCTGGCAAAGCAGCAGATTATAGATAATCAGCAGGAACGTCAGCAGGATATTGGTACCAAATGCCAGCTCTCCGGCATGCACGACATAAAGTCCCATCAATACAAAATTGGCGAGAATCAAATACAGTAGAAATTTCTGGATCGCCTTGCCCGCTTTTGGGGTCTTTTTTACTCGTGCTATCATGCTTATCACATCCTGGATTCCACATGAACAGTCGACAAAAACTATCGAAAACTGTTGAGATACATCATGTTTTTATTTTTTAGCGCTGCTTGATCTTTCAACCCCGCATCATGACTCGAGCTATCCGCTGGCTAGTTAGCGTACTGCTAATGACTATCTCCTTATTGTTATGCCTATCATAACTATCATTGGCAGGCTGGTTTTCCTACCCCAATACAAGGAAAAGGAGCTGACTTGGTCACTCAGCAAACCCAGTTTCTGTTGAAGCAACGAGATCATCTGCAACAACGTCTTGCGCAATCCCAGCCAATGATTCGCTGGGTGGAACAACAGGTTAGAACGCAAGTTGCCCAGTATGCTGGCCTTTTTGCCACTGATTGAGAGCAGTTATCGGCTGGATGTGGTATCGACAGCAGGAGCCGCAGGCCCCTGGCAGCTGATGCCGGACACAGCCGCACGATTTGCCATTCCCATGATGCCAAGCTTTGATGGCCGCTACTCCTGCCCCTGGCGACCGATGCTGCGCTTTCCTATCTCAGCTGGCTTCATCAATTCTTTGGGCAGGACTGGTTACTGGCGCTGGCGGCCTATAACGCAGGGGAGGGCCGAGTACTGAAAGCTGTGCTCAATGCGGGGACACGTAATGTATGGGAGCTGCAGTTACCCACGGAAACACGCTTCTATGTGGCTCGCTTTATCGCGCTGGCCAATTGCTTGATATGAGCAGAACAACACCAGCTCACCCTTCCGCCATGGCACAGCGGCAATGACTTGCAAATATTCCATGCATCCGGATGGCTGCTCACTGTTGCAGTGGGCCATGGCAAAGGGGGTAGCGATGAATGAAGCAAGCCGCTGGAATCCGGCGTGGCAGCTCCCGATGCTCAAGGGATCACCAACTGTCCCGATCGTCTACAGCAAGGGGAAAGCCCCCACCAACACACCGGAACAGCAAAGCGACCGCCATTGTCAAAGCAGTATCACTGGAAAGCTTGCATGACCCCTTGTTGCTGCAAGCAGCAAGAGGATTGGATATGAGTCGAGGCGAGATCAGGCTGGAACGCTTGCCTGATCCTCTTGGGATTCAGCAGAAGCGGCCGCTGATTGCGGCACCATGAAACAGTGGCGCCAATGGCTCAGTACCGGAGCCAAATCGACCTCTTCCGGATATGACCAGCGAGCACCATAAAAGCAGAGCTGCCGGCCAATGGCGCGACGATGAGTGATGTTGCAATCCAGCGCAATTCGCGGCAACAGGGAGAGTGTCACCGTTTCGGGTAATTCAAATCGAGCAGGAGCAAGGAAACCAACCCGCCCGGACCAATGTCTTTGATCACTGCGCGGCCAATGCTCTTGTCAAACAGCAAATCCGGAAATCAGCAATCTGGCCGCAATACCACAACTCTGTGACTCGAAAGGCGTTGTTCCATCGTGCAGATACCAGCGCGGTACTTTTCTGCGTGGATCATTGTGCGAGGTATGCAGCGGAAACTCTACTCTCAGGGTCGTCCATGGGAAATCATCTCCTTGGCATGGCTGGTTGCCGCTTGCGTTTGGGAGCTGAAAAGTTGCTCCAGATTAGTTTCTGCCTGGGTTGTCATGACCAGCAATTCAATGCGCCGATTACGGCTGCTTTGTGGATTGCGGGTATCTTCCAGCATGGTATCGGCCATCGCGACAACCTGCCCGACCCGTTCAGGTGGCATGCCTCCCGCCAGCAACACCCGTCTTGCCATCATGGCGCGGTCTGACGATAGCTCCCAGTTGCTGTAGTTGTCACCGGCAAACGGTGTGCTGTCGGTATGGCCAGAAATCATGACCCGATTCTCGATACGCTGGAATATGGGGGCCAGCGCCATCAACATATGGCGAAAGAAAGGGCTAATACGGGCACTGCCGCGGCTATACATTTCCCGATCCGCGTCATCACGGATCAGGATCCGCAATCCTTGGGGAACAATTTGAATCTCGAGGTTATTCTTCGCCTGCATCTGCTCAGCAAGATGGTCGATAAAGCTGGCCAGCTGCTTCATCTGGGCTTCCCC
This sequence comes from Aeromonas sp. 97A, assembly GCF_051919185.1. NCBI lineage: Bacteria > Pseudomonadati > Pseudomonadota > Gammaproteobacteria > Aeromonadales > Aeromonadaceae > Aeromonas > Aeromonas sp. 97A. The sequence continues at coordinate 42,053 of NZ_JBQBFF010000002.1, forward strand.
CTCAAGCTTGCCTATCAACAGCTTTTCATATCCACCGCCCGGACCGTCAGAAAAAATGCTCTGATTACGGTCCATATGCTTTGGCATCAGCTGACCCTGCTGATCGAACTTGGGGTTCAACTCATCAATCACGGAGGGATTGCCACCGAGATCGGCAGGATAGGGGCTGTTGCGAATATCAAACGGGTTGGCCTCACTGTCCATGATGCTGTAGTCCCGCAGGCGGCTGGCAACGACTTCCCGCTCCTCCTGATTGGACACAGCCAGGATCCAGAGCACCATGAAGAAAGCCATCATGGCCAACGTGAAGTCGGCAAATGCCACCTTCCAGGCGCCGCCCCCTTTGGGACCGCTGTTACGACGCTGCTGGCGCTTGACGATAATCTGTTCGTGATTGCGCATTACATCGCCCTGTTGGTCACCCAATCTTCCAGCTCAAGGAAGCTTGGTTTGACTTCAGGTTCCAGGATCTTGCGACCCGAATCGACGGCAAGCAGCGGTGTCTTGCCACGCAACTGGGCAATCAGGATCGACTTGATGCACATCAACAGGCCGATACGGCGCTTGACCATCTCTTCCATGGCATTGCTGATTGGCTCCAGCAAGCAGTAGCAGAGGAAAATACCGATAAAGGTGCCTACCAGCGCCGCCGCCACATGGACACCGATATTGCTCAGGGGGCCGTCCAGTTGCTGCATGGTGATGATGATCCCCATCACCGCAGCAAGAATGCCGAAGCCCGGGCAGGCCTCGCCGGTTTTGTGCAAGGCATGAGCAGGCTTGAGCATGTCCTCTTCAATGGCCATGATCTCCTGCTCCAGCACGGTATCCAGTTCATGGGGTGTGATCTTGCCCATTCCGAGCAGACGCAGGTTATCGATAATGAAACCAAGCAGTTGGGGATCTTCCGAAATCTGGGGATACATCAAGAAAACCGAGCTCTGCTGGGGATTTTCAATATGCTCGTCGAGCGCCTTCATACCCTTGTTGCGTGTCTCTTCAAGCAGTTGATGCATCAGAGTCAACAGCTCACGATAGACCTCTTTCTCTTCTTTATTCGCTTTGAAGCACATCTTTATCTGCCGCCACATTTCATGCATCACCTCTTTCGAGTTGCCCAGAAACATGGAGCCTACCGCTGCGCCGATGATGATGATGAGCTCGGCTGGCTGCCACAAGGCTGCGAGGTTTGCCCCCGGCCATCATGAAGCCACCCAGCACGCACACTAATATGACGCCGATGCCAATCTGTTTTTGCATGAATGTTCCCGCACGATACAAGAAGGGTCACCAGTAAAGGTGAAGCACTACTATATGGAGTCGACCAATCGCTGCTTTAGCTGAAGTACACATTGTTTGTGCAGCTGACAAACCCGGGATTCGGTTAATCCCAGCACCAGCGCGATCTCTTTCATATTGAGCTCTTGCTGGTAATAGAGGGAAAGCAATAACTGCTCGCGTTTATCCAGAGTGGCCAACACCTTGCTGATGGTCATCGCCATATCGACATCATCAGACTCTGTGGTCGGAGCTTTGCCGCCATTCTCCAGCCACTCTTCCAGACTCTGCAGCGCTTCAGCCTGGCTGGCGTAGGACAACTGACGCACCTCATCCACCGAACAGTCGAGCGCAGCAGCAAGTTCTTGCTCTGAGGGGGCGCCCCAAACGATTGTGCAGTTCACGCTGCGCCTGATTATGGCCGTGTACCTGCTGTCGCAGTTGGCGGGGTCGCCAATCCAGACGGCGCAACTCATCGAGCATGGCGCCACGAATCCGTTTGAAGGCATAACTTTCAAACTGGGCATCGGGCTCGCTGCCATAACGGCGCCACGCCTCCAGCAATCCCATCATTCCCACCTGCTCCATGTCCTCCTGATCAAAACAGGCACTGACCTGGCTGCGCAGATGACTGGCGGCTCGCTTCACCAAGGGTAGATAGCGAGCAAGAATGGCGGGCTCTCCCGTGCGAGGAAGTTGCGGAGTATCGGCAAACTCTTGCGGAGCATCCCAAACGGAATCAGTCATATCGTGGCTACTGCACCAGCACCTTGGTGATCAGCACTTCATCAAGATAGGGCTTGTAGCCATATCCCTGTACCGTAGTGACCAGCTTGTCGCGCAGAGAGACTTTGCAACTTGGAAATATTCTGCAGCTCGACTTTTACGTCATCATGGGTACGGTGACTGAAATACTGCACCATGGCATTGCGGATCAATGGTGTCAGCTCATTGAGCGAATTGAGCTGTGCCGGATTGTGGGTCACCAAAGCCAGCTCGAGCACGAGATAATGGGACTCAAGCCCCCCTCCAGGCTGATGACAAAGCGCTCCATCGGCTTGAACAGCGGAGTGGCGCTGAGCTCTGGCTTTGGCTCTGCCAATCCGAGCCAGACGGCAACCACATCGCGTTTAAGCCATGCGCCATAGGCCAGCATGGCCAGCAGGCACAGAGCCATCACGCCCATCATCAACCACTTAACCACTCGCCGCATAATGTAAAACCACTCTCGCTATTGCCGGGTTAAAAATCAAACCAGGGTGTTGAGCCAGTCGTGCACCGTACCATCGGCAGGCTCGAACTCTTCCTGCCATTGACGTCGTCCGGCCATGATTTGCTGTTGTTGCCACTTACCCTGCCGTCTTGTTCACCCCCCTGCCCCACGTTGACCTCGACTCCCCCGGCATGATGGGGAGCCAGGCTCATCCGCAAGCGTTCCATCGACTGGATCATCGCCTCGCGCACCGCAGGATTGGTTACGTTGAGCTGGACATTGAGCCGGTCCCCCTCAAGACGACAGTCAACTCGAGTCGGCCCAGCTCTGGCGGGTCAAGCCGGATATGGGCCTGCTTCACCTGCTGGTTGACCTGAAGCTCCACCTTGTCTTTCAGCACATCCATCAGCTGCTGTCCCCACTGGCGGGGTTGTCGACCAATTTCACAGGAGCCCATTGATACTCGACCGGACGCAGCGGTGCAGCGGCGAGTTGTCCGACAGCCAGCTGGCGAGCATCTGGCAACCTGTTTTCTACCGCAGCGGTATCTGGCACATTTCCATATCCAAACCGGCAGCCATAACCGGCAAGGTGAAGCGGCCGGGCAATACACCGGTTTGCCCATTTGATTTGACAAGCAACGTAGAGAGCGCCTGTTCTGCAGCGGCAGAGACCGTTTCACGACGCGGCATCACCTCTTGCTCGGGCAGCGTGGTCGCACTCCCCATCAAGGTACGAAGAGAGGGCGGCAATTTGTTATCCACCACCACCTGCTGGCCACCGGTGCTACCTTCAGCTCGGGAAAAAGTACGGCTTACACGAAAACCATCAAGATCGGCATCACTTACTCTGACAAAGAGAGGAGGCATATTGGTAAACGCTGGCAGCTGTTCAGCTGGGTCGCCTTCCGCCCGGCTGTTCTCTCTTTCTGCTCTACCGCAACATCGCTGGCAGCCAGCTCGGGCAAGGGCAATGTAAGCAGAGGGTCAACCACCTCATCCAGCGGTTGATACAGCTCTCCTTCACTGCCAGCTTGGCCGGACAAACGGTTCAAGGCCGTGACATCAGGCGAATGCACAGCGTCAAAACCGCTAAATTGAATCAATCCCATTGCTCTGTCTCACCGTAGGCGGTCAAGCCTTCACGAATCGAAGAAAGCTGCTGCCACTCCTGTTACGAACCAGGGTTTCCTGCTCGCAGAGTTGCAATGCCTGTCGATACAAAATTCGGGCTTTATCTCTTGCTGGTTGCAACGCAGCCCAGAGTTGGGGATTGCGGCTAACTTGAGAGACAAAGTGTGCGAAACGCCCATCGGTTAGCCTGACTGCATCCCACTGGCCAGCTTGCGCTTGTTGCAGCAATAGCGTACCCAACCCCAATAACTGACGCTGGCGAGTCTGCAGTTCGGTCTCACGCAACACGGGAGCAATACCTGACATGACGAGCCCCAAAAAGAAGATAAACCAGCCCACAAGCAAGGAGTGGGCCAGACCGAGAACTAAGAAATTTCAATATGTTGGGCGTGAGGAAGAACAGAGGAAGAAGGAAGCATGACTTCCGCATCAACGAGGATGACGCGCCATTGCTTCCCAACCCTCTTTCAGCTCCAGCAGGATGCGACGCACTTCGGCAAATCCCAGCAACATCGTTGGACACGCTGATTTCGAACAGCCGCTGACCGCAGTAGTCATAAAGACGGTGCAGGTTGGCTGCCAGCTCGCCACCTTTATCCATATCAAGTGCGCTGTCCAACCCGCCAAGAATCTGCAAACACTTGTTGATTGACTGACCCTTTCGCTCAAACTGGCGGGCCAGAATATGGCCTTCGGCTCTGGCCATTTCGTCGAGCAGCCCCTCCATCAGCATCAGTACCAACTGATGCGGATCAGCGCTCGCAGCCTTGGCCTGAGTAGCGGCGAACTGATAAGCATCGTAACCATCTTGATGTTCAAACATGTAAAACTCGCTTGCTCCGGATGAGGCAGCCAAATAGCAAGACCCCTTACAGGGCGCCCATGGTCTGCATCATCTGATTCATGGTGGTAAACTGATTGAGGTAGCGCTTATACGCGGAATTCATACGGCGATCCAGCGCTTCCATCCGCTCATTCACCCGCTTTCTCACTGGCTTCCAAGCCGGTCTTGCGCCCTTTGAGTGCGCCATCGCGCTTGGTGTAGGGATCGAGTGAATTGCTCATCCGCTTGAGCAGACCATCATCGCCCATCAGTGCCTTGCCCAGCAGCTCGGGATCTTTCTCCAGCGCCTTGTTGAAGTCAGTCTCGTTGAAGGATAGCTTGCCGGTCTTGTCGGTCTTGATGCCAAGACTGCTCAGGCTAAGACCATTGGGCAGCTCCCGCACGCTGTTGGCAAGCACGCTCTTGAGGCTGCGTACACCGCTGTCGGAAGAGAGGCTCCCGGAGCCTTGGGGTCACTGGACATCATCTTGGCCAGCTCGTCGATCAGCTCGTTATAACTGTCGACAAACTTCTTGAGAGAGCCGGTGACCGCCTCTTTATCCTGTTCGACAGTAACCTGCAGAGGCGCATCGCCGCTCTTCTGTGCTTTGGTGAGCTGGAGGGTAAGGCCATCGACCACATTTTCAATCTTGTTGCTGGCCGAGGTGATGGTTAGCGGATTGTTCGCCCATCGCAACTTGGCATTCTGGGCCTGGGTGATGTCCGCTCTTGTTGGCAATGGCAGTTCCCAAGGCAAGAGCTTGCATCACCGCTGTAATTCACCGTAATGGCATTCTCTTCACCACTATCCTTGCTGGTCAACACCATGCTGACCTTGCCATCAGTCCGAACCAGTGTGGCTTTCACACCCGGGTTATCCTTGGCATTGTTAATATGGGAAACCAGATCCTTCACTGTCGATCCAGCAGGCAGGGTAGCCAGATCGATGTCGATAGCGTCTTGCCTTGACGGTGAGAGAAAAGATACCATCCGCAGGCAGGGGGGCCGTGTCGCTATCAAGCTGCTAAGACCAACCTGATGAGACTGGGCTAACTGCTCCACGAAGAAGTTGTATTGCCCCGAGCTGGCCTTTCCATTGCTCGTCACCGTCATGAGCCCTTCTTGGGACATGGTGGCCTTCTGGGCTTGTAGGTTGCTGCCTTGTTCAGATCCTTGAGCATGGTCTGGAAGGTCGACAGCTTGGTGGTGAGTGTGCTGATGGCGCTCTGCTGCCCTTGATACTGTCCATCTGCTTCTTCAGCAGCTTATCCATGTTCTGGCGCTCGACGGCTACCAGTTGCATTGCCATGCTGGCCGGATCTACTTGCATCATTACACCCTTATTCGGTGGCATGCCTGTTGGAAAATGTCCTTTAATCCCTTTCCAACCGACAACGGTAATGGCTAAACAAAAGCCGCCCCCATAGGAGCGGCCATATCACCATTAACGCAGCAGGGAAGTCACCATGCCGGTCATCTGGTTGGAGTTGGACAGCACGGACATGCCAGCCTGCATCAGCATCTGGTTCTTGGTCATGTTGGTGCTCTCCTGGGCGAAGTCGGCATCCATGATGCGGCCGTTCGCCATATCGGTGTTCTCTTTCATGTTGGAGAGGTTGTTGACGGTGTGCTCCAGACGGTTGATGTTGGCACCGAAGGTGGAACGAGCCTCACCGATCCCCTCAAGAAAGAGCACTTGTCGCATCAATAGCTTTACTCGCTTTGGTTTGATCACTCACATGCCAGCGACAAGTACCAGCGTCCGCAATACCCTCAGCTCCTCAGGGCAGTACCGGTGTACCTTCATCGTTTCTACATCCAGTTTTTCAGTACTGGATGCACCGATTTGGAAGGTACGTTCCCTTGGAAACCAAAGGAGCCACCCTTGCAGCAAGCAGTTTCTGACCACCAAAAGTGGTATTGTTGGTGATGTTATCAAGCTCAGCACGCAGCTCAGTGAACTCTGCGTTCATTGCTGTGCGATCTCTGGTGCTTGTTCCGTTCGCAGACTGGGTAGCCAGATCCTTCATGCGCTGAACGATATTGCTCATCTCGTCCATGGCACCTTCAGCAGTCTGCATCATGGAGATGGCATCCTGAGAGTTACGCATACCAACTTTCTGACCGCTGGACTGCGCTTGCAGACGAGTAGCCATCTGCAGACCTGCGGCATCATCGGCAGCGGAGTTGATACGCAGACCGGTACCCAGACGCTGCATGGCGGTACCCAACATCTTGTTGGTGTTGTTCAGCTGATTCTGAGTAGTCAGAGAAGCGAAATTGGTGTGAATAGACAAACCCATAACATGATCCTCATTTAAAGCTGCGTTCGCAGCAAATAACCGTACAAAAGTAAGAAGCGACAGCTGTGAGCAAGACTTGAATCAGGAAATAGAAATTAGAGGAATAGAGGCAAAACAGAAGAACATAAGAGCGGGCTGAAGAGAGAAAATAAAAAAGGCACCCACACCAAAAATCAGGATGAGTGCCGCACAGCATTAACGCAGCAGGGAAGTTACCATGCCGGTCATCTGGTTGGAGTTGGACAGCACGGACATGCCAGCCTGCATCAGCATCTGGTTCTTGGTCATGTTGGTGCTCTCCTGAGCGAAATCGGCATCCATGATGCGACCGTTCGCCATATCGGTGTTCTCTTTCATGTTGGAGAGGTTGTTGACGGTGTGCTCCAGACGGTTGATGTTGGCACCAAATGCAGAACGAGACTCACCGATTTTCTGGGAGAAAGTATCCAGCTTAGCCATAGCATCGGTAGCTTTCTTTTGATCCCCGATCCCTGCAGCAATATCAGTGTCCAAGGTACCCTTACCAGTGCCAACGACCTCCGCCAGAGCCTTGGCTAGGGTTCCTGTTTTTTTCAACTCAAGCTTCTCAGCGGAAGTACCGCCTATCTGGAATGTCACATCTTCCTGGAAGCCCTTGCCAGTCTTGAGCAGTTCTTGCCCGCCGAAAGTGGTGTTGTTGGTGATGTTGTCAAGCTCGGAGCGCAATTCGGTAAACTCGGCATCCATGGCTTTACGGTCTTCTGCGGTACTGGTGCCGTTAGCAGACTGGGTAGCCAGATCCTTCATGCGCTGAACGATATTGCTCATCTCATCCATAGCACCTTCAGCAGTCTGCATCATGGAGATGGCATCCTGAGAGTTGCGCATACCAACCTTCTGACCGCTGGACTGGGACTGCAGGCGGGTAGCCATTTGCAGGCCGGCAGCGTCGTCGGCTGCGGAGTTGATACGCAGACCGGTGCCCAGACGCTGCATGGCGGTACCCAGCATCTTGTTGGTGGTATTGAGCTGACTTTGAGTAGTCAGGGAAGCAAAGTTGGTATGAATGGACAAGCCCATGATGTAATCCTCGATATGACGCTGCGGCGCAGCATGTTAGGTTGACATCAGATAGAGACGACAACTTTTCGCGCAGAAATTTAGGGCTCTGTTCTTATATTTTTTCAGGTTGCTCAATGGATAGGAATGGCCGTGATAAACTCGCCGGATTAATTTATAGGCATGTTTATTGCTTTGAAACGCAATCCTTCACTATCGGAAAGCGACATGGCAGCATTTCTATATACCCCTCATGTTTGTCAACATTTCCAATGCATTGGAGATGGCTGCAAAGACAACTGCTGCCATAGCTGGACCATCAGTATCGATAAAGCGACCTTCCGCAGCTATGAAAAACACCCGGACCGTAATACAATCCCTGAGCAAACAACACATCCGCAAGGTAAAGAGAGCAATGAACAGTGGGGTGTCATAACCCTTGACGAGCAGGGAGCCTGCCCTTTTCTTGATGAGAAGCGATTGTGTCAGATCCACGGCAAGGCAGGGCCAGATGCACTGAGCCAGACTTGCAAGACCTACCCCAGAACCCAAACCCGGCTCGCCAACCAGCTCAAGAAATCTCTGGTGCTCTCCTGTCCCGAGGTCTGCCGACACCTGTTGCTAGACCCAATGGCAATGCAGACCGAGGAGACCCCGCTCAGGCAGCCTCTCCCCTTTACCACGCCGCCCTCCACAGCAATGGCAACCCTGCACAGCCTGAGCATCCACGTGCTGACCGCCACGGATCTCCCGTGGCGAACTGCGCCTATGGCTTATCGGACTGCTGCTTCATCGGGATGCAACCTCCTTGTCGCACGAAGCATTTCTCGAGCAGGTAGCGGTAATGGCCGAGCAGGGGGAACTCACGTCATGTTCGACAGTTGCCCTCCATGCCCACATTGCAGTGGTGGGGACTGAGAACCATCACCCATCAGCTGCTGGCATATTCGCAGGGAAGGCGTGGCCGGCAGACCATGCAGTTCTGCCTCGACAAAATAAATCAGGTACTGGAGGGCGTTTATGACGAAAGCAAGCTTGCATTGCTGCAGCAGGTCTGGCTCAACAAGGTAACTCCCTTTCTGGCCACAAGGCCTCACATTCTCAACAACTACCTGCTCTATTACGTCTACAACAACAACTTCCACTGCAGCAGACGACGCCCTTCCAGGCCTATCAGCTCCTGGTTATCGATTACTTCCTGCTGCGCAACTACCTGTGTCTGCTGGCCATGGACAAGGAGCTGGAAGAACAGGATGTCATCAACCTCTTTTCTACAGTTATCACACCATACGCCAGCACAACCGGAACTTTCTCAAGACCATAGAACAGAGGGACTAAGTACCTCAGGTTTTTCATCCGACCTCACCTATACGCCTTGCTGAAACCCTGAAAAAAGACCGCCAGCATGTTGCTGGCGGTTTTCCATCTTGGCGGTGATGTAGCACGTCATCCTTTATGTGAGCAGTGCCACTACATTCTGGCGCGATACGTTGGCCTGAGCCAGCAGACCTGACATGGTTCCCATAAAACCACCCTCCTTGAGCTGCTCACCCAGCTTGCCCTGAAGCTGTTCAAGCTCCTGCTGTTTCATATTCTGGCTACGCGCCTTGACCCGATCGAGCTGCTTGACCATCCGCTGGCGGAACTGCTTCAGCTCCCGCACCGACTGCTCAATCTCCCCAAGCAATCTTCTCAGGCGCTGTTGCTCCTGTCGCAGCTCGCCTTTGTCGATACCTTCGCCCAGCTGGGTCAACTGCCCCGGCTTTGGCCTTGAATTGCACCGGAACAGGGTTGCCGGCGGGAATACGGATGCCTTCCCCACTAAGCAGAACCGGCTCGTCCAGTTTACGTCGATGCAACTCCGGAACACTTAACTCCAGCTTGCCCAACTCGTTGAGGCGCGCCTGAATATGCTCTTTGCGTAGTGCACGATCCAGCCGGGTGACCACTTCCGATTCATTGGCTCCAGCAGGCAGCATCACTTCAACTGCACTGCTGCTCTGTGGGAAAGAGAACACCAGGCGCTCGGCACCCGACTTGGGGGTGAGCAGGTCAAGTCGCTCTGAGCCATAACTCACCCGACTGTCCCCTGCAGATGCCAGCAAACGTGGCTTTAATTCGGTGGTAAGGGAGCTTGGGGTTGGGTCAACTTCTCTTCCAACACTTTCAGGCGTGACACCAGATCGCCGCTCGCCGCCCGATTCTGGCCGAGTTGCTGTTCGAGGCGCTTCAATTCACCCCAAATCTGGCTCAAAGCCTGCTCTCCCCCTTGAGCCTGAGCGATCCGCTGCTGCGCAGTCCCGATCAAAGCCCACCGATCCAGCCGGACGATATTGGGGTGACGCTCAGTTTCGCCGGTTGGCCGGGACGCACTCTGAGCAGTTAGGCGCCCGTGCAATCTGGGCTGGGCAGGTGTTTCGACCACTCCACCCAAACGGGTTTGCTGAATCTGCATCATGGCTCCCTGAACCTGAATTTATGGCATGTAGTTGAAGAGGCTGAGTCCGTTCACCTTGGCAAATGCCTGCTGCTGAACTTGCAAAGCCATCAACACATGGGCCTGCTGGGTAACAGCACTGGCATAGTCGAGGGACTCTATCTGATTGCTCACTTCCTTGCTATAGACCCCTTTCTCGGCATGCCCCTCATCGACCTGATCAAGCAGGTTCATACGTGCACCGATGGTGCTCACCATCTGGCTGATATCGTCCTGCAACACCTTGCTGCGATCCAGCATGCCGCGAGCCTGATCGGCAGCATCGGGGGCTCCGCTCTCCATCGCGGCGACCATGGAATCCAGCTGTTTGAAGAAGTCGCCATTGTCGATAAACAGCTTGTCCGCAGTCTGGTTGAGCCCCACCGTCACACCATTGGCAATGCTGACTTCGCGAACCAGACTATCGCCCTGGTACTTGTAACTGCCGAAGTCAGGATCTGCCGGATCTGTGACCTTGACCAAGGCAGGCTGATCGACCTTGCTACCGGTAAACAGGCTGGAACCACTCTCATTGCGCGCATTGGCAAGATCGAACAAGCCATCTTTGATAATCGCCGCCTCGGTCGCCACGGCACGGCGATCATCTTCGGAAAGCGAGCCGTTTGCAGCAGTCTGGGTCAACTCACGCAAGCGCATCAGCATGTTGGTCATCGACTCCAGCTGGATTTCGCCCTGAGAAAGCTGGCTTTTGGCATTGGCAATATTCTTCTGATACTGCTCCATCGCCACCTGCTCCTTCTTGAGGCCGAGCAGCCGCACACTTCCCACAGGATCATCGGAAGGCTGCAGGATCCGTTTGTTTGAGGAGATCTGGCGATCGAGGCGGGCATACTCGCCGAAACCGTGCTGCAGATTATCAAGCATGCTGAGCTGGATCTGGTTGGTACTGATGCGCATGGTCACTCCGTCAGAACATGTTCAGGATGGAATTGAAGAGCTGATCCGAGGTGCTGATCACCTTGGCATTGGCCTGATAAACCTTGGTGTATGCCATGATTTTGACCCCCTCTTCATCGGTGTTGACCCCACTCACGCTGCTCAGCTTGGTGGCCATCTGCTTCTCCATATTGGCATCAGCCTGCATGGTCGCCTTGGCCTGTCCACTCTGTACCGCAATCCGGCCAAGCAGAGCACTGTACGCGTCGTACTGGCCTTCCTTGATGGTGATGCAGCTCCTGCAAATTGCGGTTGTCACCTTTACCACCGCCGGCCTTTGCAAAGGCGAGGTGATCGCCGGTAAAACCATCGGCAACCTTCAAGGTTCCGGAAGGGTTGAGCGGATCGTAGCTAAACAGGGGTTTACCTGGATCACCATTCAAATCGACACCACCGGCCTGCTTGGCATTGAAGTCATCAGCCAGCTTCTTCGCCATCTGATTGAGCTCGTCGCGAAGCGGACGCAGCACATTGGCGCGATAATCCATCACCCCGCCAGAGACCCGCCATGCAGCTTGGAACCTCAAAGGTTTGCGGACCGAAACTCAGGCTAAGTTTGTCACCGGCCAGCGAAAGGGTACTGCTGCTGCCGGATAGTACCAACGGCTGCCCCTGAGGCAGGCTGATCGAGAACGAACCATCGCTCTGCCGGTTAACCCTCACCTCCATATAGGTCGACAGCTCGCGCACGACCTGTTCGCGGCTGTCTTCCAGTGTGGATGTATTGACCCCTTTGGAAGCCTGTTCGCTGATCTGGGTATTCAGTTCGGCAACCTGCTTCAGATAACTGTTGACCTGAGAAACGGTGCTGTTCAGCTGATCGTCGATCTGCTTCTCCTGGGTCAACATACTCTCGTTGAGCTGACCAAAGCGGTTGGCCAGCGCACCGGCCGAGCTGACGATCTGGCTGCGCTGTGCCGGGGTTTCCGGGCTGTCGAGCGCAGCGCTGAGGGAGGCAAAGAAGCTGTCGAGCCCCTTGGTGATATTCATCGATTCACTACCCAGCAGCTGCTCTGTAGTGTTGATGTACTGGTAAAACGAGTAGGAGGAGCCGGTCGCCGAGCGGCTACGCCAATGCTGGGAAACCAGATAATCATCCGTGATCCTGCGAACACCGGTTACCTCTACCCCCTGGCCATTATCCAGCCGACCAAAACCGGACAGGCTGCCCATCATGGCCTCCTGGCGGCTGTAGCCGATGGTGTTGACGTTGGCGATATTCTGGGCGGTGACATTCAACGCGATCTGGGCCGCGTTAAGTCCGCTAAAACCGATATTGAGCAGCGACATCAGTCAACTTTCCTCATTTTTACCGAGTTGAGAGGCTGGCTGAACGCAGCCAGGGTCTGCTGCTCTGAAGCGACCACCCCGTCCGGATTCTTTAATGACGGAGCCAGCTGGTTGACCATCTGCTCCCGCAGACCGATGCCACCTCGCTTGACCATGCTCATCGCCAACTGGCTGTCATACATATCGCGATAGAGGGATTGCCCCTTGATAATCTTGTCGTCCTCATCCTGCAGGGCATCCGTCGCCGAGCGCATATGTTTGAGCACGGTTTGCAAAAAACTGACTTCAAACTGACCGGCTGCAGCATCCAGCGCGGCACGCTGATCCGGGTTGCTTTTGATCTGCTGCAATTCATTGAGATCCTGATAAAAACTGGGATCCGAGGTAATTCTGGTCATGATAATCCTTAGATAACCACCAACTCACCTTCGAGGGCGCCAGCCTCATCAAGCGCTTGCAAGATGGCCATAACATCATCGGGGGTTGCACCGAGTGAGTTGACAGCCTTGACGATCACTTCCAAGGAGGTGCCATCCGGCCAGACAAACATGTTGTTACGTTCCCGATCGACCTGGATCTTGGAGTTGGGGGTCGTGGTGGTCTGCCCATTGGAGAAGGCGTTGGGCTGACTGACCGTCTGACTCTCGCCAATGGTCACCGTCAGACTGCCATGACTGACGGCAGCCTTGTGAACCTTGACCCCCTGCCCCATCACCACAGTGCCGGTTCGACTGTTGAAGACCACCTTCGGCCGCTCCTGACCCGGATCCACCTTGATATCCTCCAGCAGGGCCATAAACGCGATGCGCTGGCTCTCGTCCCTGGGGGCTGCAACCTGAACCCGCCCGGCACTGACCGCTCGGGCAACCGGCCCCAGCTGATGGTTGATGGCACGCTCCACATTGCGCGCGGTCTTGAAGTTGGGTTGATGCAGATTGAGGGTCACTTCCGGCTTTTCGGCAAAATTGCTGACCACCTCTCGCTCGATGGTGGCGCCGTTGGGGATAATCCCGGCTGTCGGCACGTTAATCGTGACCGATGAACCTGATTGCCCTTCCGCTTTCACCCCAGCGACAACCAGATTGCCCTGCGCCACGGCATAGACTTCACCGTCGATACCGCGCAGTGGGGTCAGCAACAGAGAACCGCCACGCAGACTCTTGGCATCACCAATGGAAGTCACGGTCACATCGAGCAACTGCCCCTTGCCTGCCAAAGCGGGTAGCGTGGCCTGCACCGAAACGGCTGCCACGTTCTTGAGCTTGGGATCGATATCGTCCGGTAACTGCACGCCAAACTGCTTGAGCATGTTGGCCATGGATTGGCCGGTAAATTTGACCTGGCTTTGTCACCGGTCCCGGAGAGACCGACCACCAGACCATAACCCACCAGCTGGTTGGTTCTCAGCCCCTGCACATCGGCAATATCCAGCAAGGCTCGTTTGGCCGGTGCGGCAGCCTGACTAAACAAGGGCAAGCAGAGACACAGCAGGGCGATAAACCATCTGTTCATGAATTCCTCAAAATGGCGCAAACGCCGAGCTGAAGAAGCGGCCCAGCCACCCCATCTGGTTACTGTCGGCGAGGGCACCACGACCGGCATAGGTGATGCGGGCATCGGCAATGCGCTGGGACGAGATACGGTTGCTCTGGTCGATATCCTCGACCCGCACCATGCCACCCAAGCGGATATACTCATCCCCCTGATTGAGGCGGATCCACTTTTCACCGCGGATCCCCAGCACACCGTTGGGCATCACTTCCGCGACCGTCACGGTGATGGAACCTGCCAGGGTATTTTGCTGGCTGGAGGTCGCACCGCCATCAAAATCCCGATCCGCGCTGAGGGGCCCCCCAGTCGGGGCGCAGTTTACCGCCAATGAGGGGGCCGGCACATTCATGCTGCTGTTTTTGCTCATGCTGGTATTGGCTTTCTTGCTCGACTGGGTACGCTCTTCCAGCACCACGGTGAGAATGTCACCAACACGGTAAGCTCGCCGATCCTGAAACAGGGTCATCATGTAGTTGCCACGATAGAGGCCACCATCTTCGCCCTGCGCAGCCGCGGTCACCTTGGGACGGGATGGCGCCCATTTCTCGTCACCTGGCTCGGGCGCCTGCAGCTCATAGGTGGCACAGCCGCCCAACAGCAATACCAACCAGATATAACGCAGCATCGACTTCATCATTACAGTGCCTGAGTGACAAACTTGAGCATCTGGTCGGCGGAAGAGACCACCTTGGCATTCATCTCGTAAGCCCGCTGGGTGGTGATCATGTCAACCATCTCCTCCACCACGTTCACGTTGGAACTCTCCAGCGTGAATTGCTTGACGGCCCCCATCGCCTCTTCACCCGGTACACCTTCAATGGGCTCACCGGACGCGCCGGTTGCACGGTAGAGGTTGCCACCGAGCGCTTCCAGACCGGCCGGGTTGGCGAAATTGGTCAGGGTGATGCGGCCCAGCTCGACGTTCTCTTGCTGACCGGGCAACGAGGCGCTGACAGTGCCGTCGGTACCGATGGAGATCTTGGTGGCGTTATCAGGGATCTGGATCTGCGGCACCATGGGCAAACCATCCGCGTTAACCAGCTGCCCCTCGGCATTGCGATGCCATTGACCATTACGGGTATAGGCCGTCTCGCCATCCGGGCGCTCAACCCCGAAGAAACCGGCACCGACCACCGCCATATCCAGCTCCTGATTGGTATTCTGGAATTGGCCGGAGGTGAAGACCTTTTGGGTACCCACCACCCGCACACCATTACCCATCTGAATACCGATAGGCGCCAAATTCTGCTGATCCTGCTGGGCACCCGGCTGGCGCTGCACCTGATAAAAGAGATCTTCAAACGCTACCCGATCGCGCTTGAAGCCGACCGTGTTCACGTTAGCCAGGTTGTTGGAGATACTGGACATCTTGGCATCTTGTGCCGACAGACCTGTTTTACTGACCCATAATGCTGCGTGCATTGTTATTCCACCTTGTTCATCAAGCCTCATCCACTGGGATGTGGCAAGGCATCGGGTATCTGCCCGATGCCGTCAAAATCAACCCTGACCGGAAATCAATTTGGCCCCTTGACGAGCCTGATCATCCGCCGCTTTCATCAACTTGACCTGCAGTTCGAAATTGCGGGTCAATGACATACTGCTGACCAGCTCATCCACAGCATTGACGTTGGCCCCTTCCAAAAGCCGGATGCCATCACCACCTGCTCGCTGCTTTCGGCATCCCCGCCCTGGCGCATCCGGAACAGACCATCGTGGCCTTTTACCAGCTCGGCCGGATCAGGATTGACCAGCTTCAGGCGGCCTACATCAAGCCGGGCACCACCACCCGGAGGAGTGATGCTCAGGGTGCCATCCTTGCCGAAACTGATGTCACGATAAGCGGGCAGCACCAGCTCGCCCCCCTCCCCCAGCACCGGCCGACCATTGAGGGTCAACAGCCCGTCGGCATCGGCCTCCAGGTTACCAGCACGGGTATAGGCCTCTTTGCCATCCGGCGTCTGCACCGCCAGAAAACCCTCGCCACGAATCGCCACATCCAGCTTGCGACCCGTCTGCATCAGAGGGCCAGCTTTGAAGTTGGTCCCGGCCATCTCTTCTCTGGCCATCACCCGGCTCTGATAACCATCGCCCGTCAGGGCATAAGCAGAAACCCGCTCAAAGTCAGCCCGAAAACCGGCGGTATTGACGTTGGCCAGGTTATTGGCCCGGATTTGCTGGGCCATCAGGGTATGCTGCGCCCCGGACATGGCGGTGTAGATAAGCTTTTCCACGGGTTACCCTTAGAAGGAGTTGAACAGAACCTGAGTCATTTTGTCAGCGGAACTGATGGTCTTGGCGTTGGCCTGATAGTTACGCTGGGAAGTCATCAGGCTAACCAGTTCACCGGTCAGATCCACGTTGGAGCTCTCGTAGGCCCCGGCAGTCAACTGACCCATGGTGCCGGTTCCCGGCGCCCCCAGTACAGGCTGACCAGAACTGAAAGATTGCTGCCAGGTGGTGTTGTTGGTCTGCAGCAGACCATTGGGGTTGGCGAAGTTTGCCATGACCACCTGACCCTGCTTCAGGCTCTGACCGTTGGTAAAGGTGGCATAGACACCACCATCGGCATCAACCCGTATACCGGTCAAATCGCCAGCGGTGTAACCGTTGGACTGGTTACGAGTGGCGTTGAAGTCAGAGGCATACTGGCTGACACGTGCAATGTCCACCTGCAGCGAAATGGGGTCTGCCCCCGCTGGGGCAAGTGCCAGAACCGGAGAGGTAGTCGGCGCCTTGAGCGTCCCGTTGCTGTTGAACTCCATAGTCACCGGAGCTCCGGTCGTGGTGCCATTGAAGGCATAGTTGACCTGCCAGGTGTTGGCGCCGGTTTTGACAAAATACTGGGTGACCGTGTGCTCAACCCCGAGCGAGTCATAGACCTTGCTGGATTGGGAGTAGCTGAAACTGTCTGACTTGGCTGGATCGAAGGGATGAAGAGCGGGATCGATCACGCTGGCATCCGCCTTCAGGTTGGCAACGAACTCCAGCTTGTCGGATGCCTTGGCAGGCAGGCTGCCAGCTTTTACCTGAATGTCACCGATCACGCCGGATTGCAGCTCACCAGCATCATTGGTGGTATAACCCTGCAGTCGGTTGCCATTGGCTGTTGTCAGATAATTATTCGGATCCCGCTGGAACATACCGGCTCTGGTATAAGAGGTCTGTCCGCTGCCATCTTTCAGCACAAAAAAGCCACTGCCAGAAATCGCCAGATCGAGCCCACGCCCGGTCCGCATCACATCGCCGTTGCGATCAAAGTTCTGGGAGACGTTGTTCATCTCGACACCGCCAGCCTGACCACCACCATAAATGGCGGCAAACTCGGCACGGCTGGATTTGAAGCCTGCGGTACTGGCATTGGCCACGTTGTTACTGATTACACTTAATTCCTGGTTCACGGCGCGCAGGCCGCTCAATCCGATACTGAAAGACACAGTGTCGCTCCTCTCTGATTACGCCGATTTACCGAACTGGATTGCACTGAACAGCGGGACATCGCCCACACCGGCAACCTGCAGCATGATTTCACCCGTACCGGGCAAAGTGACGCGTTCCACCTTGCTGGCAACATAATTTTTGGATGTGGTGGCAACCCCGTTGAGTGACGCCTTGACCTCGAAGCTGTACTCCCCGGCAGGCAGCTCCGGCAGTTCATAATCCAGACCACCAGCCTTGCTTTCACCCCAGCTCTTGGTCGCCACCAAAGTGCCGTGTTCGTCATACACCTTAAGCTCGACCTGATCGGCGGCCCCCGCCAGCTCGACCTGCCCGCGAATAGCTTTGTCATGCTCTCTGGGTGAGGGTCTTGCTGGGTACCATCACCTCTTTGTCGATCAGATCCGTGCTCTGCAGTACCTGCTGGGTATCCATCATGTTGATGGACTTCTGCTGCAGAAGCTTCAGGCTCTCGACCCCTTCCACCATGCTGAACTGGGCCAGCTGGGTGACATATTGGGCCCCATCAAGCGGGTTGGTGGGATCTTGGTTCTGGATCTGTGCCACCATCATCTGCAGGAATTCGTTACGCAGTTGCATCCCGCTATTCTGGTTGGCTTGCGTTTCCTGAGCAGCACCGGCGCCATTGCTGGCGATCTTGGGGTCAGCGCAGCCTGACCCGTACCACGCGCCGTATCCAGACTGCTTATCTGTGGCAGACTCATGGCTTAGGCTCCCTGACCAAGACGCAACAAACCTTGCTGCATACTGTTGATCCGGTTGATCACCTCCACCGAGGTTTCAAAACCGCGAGAGGCGCTCATCATGTCGGCCATCTCTTCCACCACGTTGACGTTGGAGTAGTAAACAAAGCCATCCTGATCGGCCATCGGGTTGGTCGGCTCCAGCCGTTTCTCGACCTGACGGTCGGACTGTACGATACCCGCCACTTGCACCGACGCAGCCCCGAGGCCATCGGCATCCTGAATCTTCTGATAGAGAGTGGAAAAAACCGGCTTGATGGCACGAAACGCGGCGTCTTCACTGGCGGCCGCGCTATCCACGTTGGCCAGGTTGGAGGCAACGGTATCCAGCCGCACGGTCTGGGCGCGCATGGCACTGCCGGCGATGTCATAAATCTTGTTGAACGACATGGTTAACGGCCCTCGATCGCCTTGGCGATCCCGGTAATCTTCATATTGAGGAAAGTGAGACTGGTCTGAAAATCGGTGGCGTTGTTGGCAAATTTGCCCTGCTCAACCCCCAATTCGGCGGTATTGCCATCCATGGAGACCTGATAAGGAATGCGATAGAGGGGGTGATGCATATCGTCACGCATGGCGCCCTGGCTGATGGCCTGACTCTCCTCGCCCGCAGCAACTTGCTGCGCGACACGGCCCAGAATCGTCTTATAATCGACATCCCGAGCCAGATAGCCCGGTGTATCCACGTTGGCCAGATTTCCCGCCAGAATACGCGCCCGCTCCGCCCTGACATCGAGGGCATAAGGGTGTACGCCGAGGGCGCTGTCAAATGAGATACTCATGCTTCATCCTTTATCGTTCACTCAGACCGGGGTTACCCTTATCAAGACTCATGCCAACCATGAAGATACCTAGTTTCAAGCGGTTACCATGCACCATCCACTGCAAGCAGATGAGAAATGAGGAAGTGCGACTTCCCGTGTGGAAATGGAGCGGCATCCTCTGGCTACTGCTGAGCGCATTGGCTCACGGTGCCCCGCAGGCGCAAAGCGCCATGCTTGAACAGTTGCTTGAACAAGATGCCCGCCAGAGTCTTGATGACTACATCACCCAGCAGGGATGGCCTGCAACCTCAGGGGAGTTTAAGGTCTGGCTTGCTCCTTCCGCCGAGCACCTTCCTCCCTGCCCCTCACACTCACTCTCGTTACAAGCAGGTGGTCAGTATCGGCAACCCTGGGGACGACGCCCCTATCTCATCGAATGCACAGATCCCGCCTGGCAAGTGCGCGGGCGGGTAGAGGTCTCGTTGCTGTTGCCGGTCTGGGTTGCTGCACGGGATATCGCAAAAGGTCAGAGCATCAGCGCCAGCGATCTGGTGGAGAAAGAGCTGGATGTCAGCCGCATACAGCGCGGGTTCACCCCGAGTAATCACACCCTGCTGGGCCATAAAAGCAACCGGCATCTGAGAAGCGGGCAGCTCATCGGTGAGCTGGATTTACAAAAAAGTTGGGCGGTCAAACAGGGGGAAGGGGTACTGATCCGCGCAGGGAAAGGTGAGTTCTCCGCCACAACCAGAGGGGAGGCCCTCGATAATGGCGGAATAGGCGACGGGATCAGAGTGAAAAATCTTAGCTCTGGCAAAGAGATACAGGCATGGGTGACTGATATAGGGGAAGTTGAAACCCGTTTTTGAACCAAGATCGCAATTTGATTCAAGTTCGACAAGCCTTGGGTCGCTTGTCATAAACAGACCATCAGGAATTTATGTTATGAAAATTACCCGTACTGACTCGCTCTATATTCAGGCCCAGCCTGGCCGCAAACCGGATGTAACGACCAAGCCGGAAACCAGGTCCGCACAGTCATCCGAAGCACGGATCAGCAGCACAGCGCAGTCAGTAGCCAACGCCCGCAGCCAGCTGGCCACCACATCCGACGTCGACATGGACAAGGTCAACGAGATCCGCAAAGCCATCAGTGAAGGCAAGCTGGAGATCGATCTGGATGCGCTGGGTCAGGCCATTCTGGATATGCATCGCCGATGAGCGTGGATACCAAGGCCACCGTCAAGGCATTGATCCTCGGGATCCAGCAGGATTACGGCCACTATACCGAACTCACCGCCCTGTTGCTGCGCCAGCATGCACTGCTGGCAAGCCATGATGTCGATGGTCTGCAAGCCCATAACGAGCAGCAGACAACGCTGATGGCCAAGGTGACACAACAGGCAAAGTTACGCTGCCAGCAGCTGCAGACATTGGGCCTCAAACCAGATGAGAAGGGGATGGCCACCCTGATAGCCAAGCTGCCACTTCCCCTGCGCACCACGGTAGCCAATCAATGGCAACAGCTTGAACAGCTGCTGCATCAGTGTCTGCGCCAGAATGATCTCAATGGCCGCCTGCTGGCAGGTCAGATGGAGACGATTCATTCACTGTTGGGACAAGAGTCAGGTTATCGCGACCCGGACAGCATTACGGATTAACCTTCCGCTTTACTCTTGGCGGGTCAGGTGACGCAAACTCGCCAGCTCATCCAGCTGTAGCTGATCCCGCCTCTCCTGTTGCTGGCGAGCAACATCATCACGTCTTGCCAGCAATAGCTCCAGCCCCTTGACCCGCCCGAACTGCCGGACAAGTTCCCCTTCGTGGCGCTCCAGATCCAGTCTGGCCAGCGCAGATTGCTGCACCTGATGGGAGAGCAAACGGCGCAACTGGCCATCCATCTGTTGCTTGTTTTGCCATAGCAAAGGGTGAAACTTGTCGGAACCGGGCCGCAGCGAAGAGATCACTTCCTGCAATTTGTGTGCTCGCTGCTCTTCCCGCAACGCCAGCTCCCGCAAGCGTCGACGCTCGGCGCCAAGATTTTCCAGCTCTTCCTGTTGCAACCCCAGATAAGACTTCAGCATAACGAATCCTTATCCCTGCCCCAGCACCTGCTTGAGACCAACCATCACCTGCTCAAAGGCCATCTCTTCATGCAAGCCTTGCTGCAGAAATGCCGCAATGGCCGGATAACGCTGAACAGCTTCATCCATCTGCGGATCGGCCCCGGGTTGATAACCACCCAGTGGCAGCAGTTCACGCACCTGCTGATAGCGTCCCCACAGCTGGCGCAAGGTGACCGCCAGCGTTTGCCATTCGGCAGGTACGACTTGCGGCATAACCCGACTGACCGAGGCACCGATATCGATGGCGGGATAGTGGCCCTCTTCCGCAAGACGGCGGGTCAGCACGATATGACCATCGAGAATGGCGCGCGCCGCATCGACCACCGGATCCTGCTGGTCATCCCCTTCCGCCAGCACTGTGTAGAACGCACTCAAACTGCCATCCGGATGCGTGCCGTTACCGGCTCGCTCCACCAGCTGGGTCAGCATGCTGAATACCGAGGGCGGATAACCCCTGGTCGCAGGAGGTTCACCGATGGCCAGCGCGATTTCCCGCTGCGCCTGGGCATAGCGGGTCAGTGAATCCATCAGCAGCAGCACATCCTGCCCCTGCTCACGGAAATACTCGGCAATTCGGTGGCATAGCTGGGCCGCTCGCAGCCGCATCAGGGAGATTGATCCGCTGGCGCCGCAATGACCACGGCGCGAGCCAGCCCCTCCGCCCCCAGACTGTGTTCGATGAATTCGCGCACTTCACGGCCCCGCTCACCAATCAGCCCCACCACCACAATCTGGGCAGCGGTATTGCGGGTCATCATGCCCAGCAACATACTCTTGCCGACCCCCGAGCCGGCGAACAGCCCCAGACGCTGGCCCTTGCCAACAGTCAGCAGGCCATTGATGGCGCGGATACCGACATCCAGCGGTTCACGTACCGGGGTTCGCAATAGCGGATTGGGGGGAAGAGCAAACAGGGGGACACTGTCACCAACATCGGGTAACGGCTGCCCGTCCAGGGGCTGCAGCAGGCCATCGAGTACCCGCCCCAGCAGATGACTACCAAGCCGAACAGTTTCTTCTCCATCGATCGGTTCGACCTGAGCCCCCGCGAAGAGGCCACTCATCGGCTGCAGCGGCATCAGGTAAGAGATATCCCGGTTAAAACCGACCACCTCGGCCAGCAAGGGGGTGCCACTTGCCGTGCTGACACGACAACGCTGCCCCATCACCAGTTGACAGCCGACTACCTCGAGAGTCAGGCCGGTGACTCGCACCAACCGGCCAAAACGACGAAACGCTGGCAGCTCATCCAGATTGTCCAGCGCACTGGTCAGTGCCTGCTGCAAGGCTTCATGCATCTTGCGGCACGTCCAGCGAGCTGTTGAGCTGTTCGATGCAGGTTGCCAGGCGGGAGCTGGTGTTGACCTCGACGACGGCAGCGCGGGTCTCGATACGGGCATCGCCTACCCCGAGCGCTGCATCGACTTGCAATGGCCACCCTTCGCAGCGAGTCACCCCCTGCTCGGCAAGTCGCTGTCGGTCTCCTTCGCTGAGGTAGATCACCAGCTCTTCCGACTCACTCGGCAAGGTAGCCAACGCCTGCTCGACCTGATTCATAACCTGCTGGGGATTGAGAGTAAACTCCGCCATAATGACCCGCTTGGCCACCTGCGCCACCAGCTGGGCAATCAGCTCTTTCTGCTCGACCATCCGAGCCCGGCTCAGTGACTCCCACTGCTCTTGCAGCTTGGCAAACGGCACCATTGCCTGTTCGAAGGCGGCTCGCCCCTCCGAAAGGCCCTGAGCAAACCCGCGGGTTTGCCCTTGTTGCAAACCGGTGCTCTCGCCTTCCTGCAGGCCGCTGGTCAGCCCTTGCTGATAGCCGGCCTGATAACCTTCGTCATGACCTTGCTCCAGCCCCTGCTGATAGCCGAATTCAAACTGTTCTTGCTGACTCCGTGCCTCTTCCCCACTCTGACCGAGCGCAGGGAAACGATACAGACGGGTCGCCCCAGGCATCAATTTGCGCACATTGTGACTCATGAATGCCTCCTGTTAACTGACGGTGGGCTCTTCGAACAGCTGGAACTCGATCTCGCCCTGCTCCACCAACTCGCGGACCAGTTGCATGACCTCTTCCCTTGCCTGCTCGACCTTGCGCAAAGAGACACTGCCCTGGTTCTGGATCTGATCGTCCAGCGCCTGAGCCATCCGCTTCGGCATGGCACCCAACACCACTTTGCGGAAGCTGGTTTCGGTGTTCTTGAGAGCCAATGCCAGCAATTCGCTGGGCAGCTCCTGCACCAAACGTTGCAAGGTGTCGTCGCTCTGACGGCGCAACGCCATGAAATCGAACATGTTCTTCTCGATCTCCAGCGCCATGTCACCGTCGTGTTCGCGCAACAGGGAGAGCATCTGCTCCTTGTCCCCCTGATAACGGTTGAGAATATCGGCTACCTGCCGCACCCCGTTTACCTTGGCACCAGATTGATCGGCCACGTAGGTGAGGCAACGATCCAGTGTCAGCCTGAGCTCACCCAGCACATGTTCACTGACACTGCTGAGACTGGCGACACGCACCAGCAAATCGTCGTGCACCGAACCGGGCAAGGCATCGAGCACGGCGGACGCAGTCTGGGGTGGCAGGAAGGCCAGCAGCACAGCCTGCATCTGGGGATGTTCGTTACGGAAGAAGCGGGCCAGCACATCGGCAGGCACCCACTGCAGACGCTGGATATCCTGGCTCATCACATCGCCGTACAGACTGTCGAGCAAACTACGGGAGAGTCGTTGCCCCAGAGCAAGATCCAGCGTCTGTTCCAGATACTCCCGTGAGGCGCTGCCAATTCCGCTCTGCTCACGGTAGTGATTGAAGAACTGCTGCAACGTCCACTTGGCTTCCATCGAGCTGACGCCAGAGAGGGAGGCCATCTTGGAAATCAAACGCTGCACCTCGTCACGGGAGAGCTTTTGCATTACCTTGGCAGCAGCCTCGGTCCCCATGCTCAGCAACAAGATGGCGGCCTTCTCCAGGTTGTCGATATCGATATCAACGGCACTCTGATTCAAGTTAACGCTGTTCATTGCCACTCACCCATGCTCTGACAACCTCCGCCACCCGGGCGGTGTCTTTTTCAACCAGCAACTGCAAATGCTTGAGCTGAACCTCCAGCTCGGATCCCGGTTCCGGCAACGACTCCATATCGAGTGACGAGAACTGGGGCTCCATCTTGTTGTCAGTACGGATCAGACTATTTGAAAGAGCAGACGTCAGCTGGGGATCATCGTCATCCCTGCGCATGGACAATCCGACCGTGGGCTCCAGCTCTTCTTCCGTCTCACCCATTTCCATATCCGGCTGCTGCTGGGTACGAACCAGATGTTTCACCAACGGCCGAATACCGAAGAAGACCAGTGTCAGGCCAAGCAAACCACCGACCAGATAACGCAGGGAGTCTTGCCAGTAAGGGGTTTCCCACCAGCTGGATTCGGGAGCAGCTACTGGTACCGCACCATTGAAATCGAAGGCCTGCAGACTAATCTGATCGCCACGCGTCTCATCGAAACCGACAGCACGCTCTACCATCTGACGGATCTGTTCCAGTTGCTCGGCACTCCACCCCCCTTCGGAGCAATCTGCTGATTGAGCAGAATGGAGACGTTAATTTTCTCCAGACGTCCCTGCTGGTAACGGGTGTGCACTATGGTGCGACTGTTTTCGTACTGCTTGCTGACTTCCTGACGCTCGGTGCGAGTGTCGTTCTGTTGTGTAGCGGTATTTGCATTGCCTTTGTCAGGCTGCCTTTTCATTTTTTGCCGCCGTTTCAGGCGGGCGGTTGGATAGCGCCGGGGATCCCCATCGCCAACGCATCGATGGTCTTGTCTGACTTGTTGGACTCGCGGTCACCACGGCCTTGCGGATCGAGCTGCTGCTGGGTCTCTTCGACAGCGTTGAAGTTAACGTCTGCCGCAATCTGCACCTTGAAATTGGTGCTGCCCAGCATGGGATAGAGCATGTCATTGGCACGCTGACGAATGTATTGTTCCAGCTTGCGGACATACTCCATCTGCTGAACGCTCTGCTTGCCAAAACCGACCTTGTCCCCCAGCTCTGCGCTGAGCAACTGGCCAGATTGATCCACCACGGTCACGGCACCGGCTTCATTCCGGAGATACTGCCCGCCACCAGGTTGGCAATCGCCTCGACCTGACCCGGCTCCATGGATCTGGCCCGGTTGCAGATCCAGCATTACCGATGCGCTGGGTTTCTCCTCATCGCGCCCCACGAACAGCGTCCGCTTCGGAATAGCCAGATGAACACGGGCACTGCGCACGGCATCGAGCGCTATGATGGTGCGGGCCAGCTCCCCTTCCAGGGCATGACGATAACGCGCCCCTTCCATAAATTCGCTGGTACCCAGTCCGGTTACGTTGTCCAGCCCTTCCAGACCAGACGGCATGGCTGCCTCACCCCTCGTGCAGCAAGCGCCATCCGGACATGAGCCAGCTGGTTTTCAGGAACCAGTATCCTGACCGGTGCTCTTTTCCAGACGGAAAGGTACCTGCTCTTTCTCCAGCATCTCCATGATGTTGGCGGTGTCGTAAAGCTCCTGTTTGCCATACAGGGGCACATAGTTTTTGCTGGAGGTCCACAGGATAATGACTATGGTGCCTGCCACAATGGCGGCCAGCAGCGCGATGGTCAGGATGGATTTGTTGTCGCGGGACAGGGTACGCCAGTTGCGTAATCCCCTTGTCCTGACCCGGGCCAGCAGGGGCCCGACGCCCCCGGTGCGGAGGACGTTACCAGTTCAGTCATGTTACCTCAGAGCGGCATGCGCATAATGTCATCAAAACCGGTCATCAGCTTGTTGCGCACCTGCATCAAGGCGGAAAAACTGAAGCCGGCCTTCTGGCTGGCCACCATGGCCCCCACCAGATCGTCGCTCTGACCCGCATCGACGGCGGTCATCAACCGTGAGGCGATATTCTGCTGTTCGTTGACGCGGCCGACCACGTCGCGCATGGCATCACCGAATGAGACGCCTGACGATCATTCGGTTCGATGGAAGGGGTTTGGCTGGCGACTCGCTGCATCTCCTGCATCTGCTGCAGAGCGTCACCTGTGATGACATCATCTCAATCTTCACTCGGTTTATCCCTTAGTTTTGAATCTGCTGCTCAATATCTATGCCCTGCTCACGCATGGCCGCCAGCTTGTATCGCAGTGCCCGGGTCGTCATCCGAGGGCTTCGGCTGTGCGGGTCCGATGGCCACGAAAGCGGCGCAAGGTCTCTAATACAAATTGAAATTCTGCATGCCGCCGGGTCTCACTCAGCCCCTCGGGGAACAAGCCACGCCTGCGGCAACCATTTCGGCTCTGTAATGGGCAGCATCAAATCGACGGCCTGAATATGCAAACCGCGAGCCATAATTAATGAACGTTGAATGACATTGTCCAGCTCACGCACATTGCCAGGCCATTCATATGACAGCAGTTGCTGACGGGCATTTTCACTGAGGCGATAGCCCTGCTGGGATGCGGCGTAGCGTTCAATGAAGTATTCCGCCAGCGGAATAATATCGTCAGGGCGCTCTCCCGCAGTGCCGGCCAGCTCATCGGCAGCACATCCAGACGGTAGAAAAGGTCTTCGCGAAACAGTCCCCTGCAACCAGGTGCGCAGATCCTTGTTGCTGGCGGCGATGATCCGAACATCCAGAGCAATGGTTTGGTGCTGCCGAGCCGTTCAACTTCTTTTTCCTGCAACACCCGCAGCAATTTGGCCTGCAGCGCCAGCGGCAGTTCTGAGATTTCATCGAGCAGCAGGGTGCCCCCTGAGCCTGCTCGAATTTCCCGGCCTGGCTCCCGTTGCACCGGTGAAGGCCCCCTTGTTGTGTCCAAACAGGATGGACTCGAGCATGGATTCAGGAATGGCTGCACAGTTGATGGCCACGAAATGGCTTGCCAGCCCGGCTGGACATCTCGTGGATATAACGGGCCAGTCGCTCCTTGCCTGTCCCTGACTCACCACCGATCAGAATGGTGGCAGAGGTCTTGGCTGCTCGTCGGGCCAGTTGCAACACCTGCAGGCTCATGGGCGGGACGGCGATAAGATTGGGGATGGCCTGACGCAGGCGCAAAGCCCACTTCACCACATCGAGCAATTGCTGGGGGCAGAAGGGTTTGATGATGTAGTCGATGGCCCCGGCACGCATGGCTTCCGCAGCAATGGTAGGCCTGATGCTCGTTGACCAGAATGACGCAATCAGTCCCTGAATTCACGCAGACCACGCGGCCCGAGCTCGGTCATGGCATCCATATCGAGCAGGATCAAATTGACATTATCATCAGCGATAATGCCCTTTGATTGTTTAACAGAATTAACACTTGATACCCTGATGCCCTCCTTTGATAGGCCTGTTCAACATCATTTTCATTTGATACGGCTGAATCAATAATATATGTGGTTCAATATCGCTACATAACCCGATGATTTTATTTATTGATAATCCCGAAAACATAGAAGTCTGACACCTGTGATTGTGGATAGAACAATCAACAGAACTGAAGTAGTCAAAAACAAAGACGCTGTACAAAACCGCACCCAAAACAGCGTACCCAAGTCTATATGGTAAAAATCAAGGCGGGAAATTCACCTTGGTAACCCCGCTGTCATTAGCTTTCCTGCTGTTAGACCGGAGGCTTTGCGTCCTGACTTTTCAGTTCAGTTTGCCCTTATCATGTGATAACACGGACCCGACCTGATGGTCTAAGCGTGTAGCAACACAATTAATATTGTTTTTTTTATTTAACTTTCACACATTGCTGCGTCAATTTTCGCCACATCATATAGTATTCATACGGCAATTCAAGCTGGGGCGGAAAAAACACTTCCCTTCAGGATATTTATCCAACAGTAATTAACCAAGTGTACCAATTACCTCCACCCGTAACTCTTCGGGGATTTCGTTATATGAGAGAACTTTGAGACCCTTTGCAAATGATCGAGCATAACGAGCTATCAACGGCCTTAGCTGCGGCATGACGACCAGAACCGGTGCATGTCCCAACTGCTGCAACTGCTCCTTCACCAACGGCATATTTTGCTGCAATTGGGCCAGCAATTGCGGATCGACCGGGAAGCTGTCCAGCTGGATTTTGCCCTGCTGTTGTGACTGATTCATTGCAGCCAGCAATGTCTGCTCAAGGCGATCATCCAGCGTAAAAGTGGCCAACACATCGCGATTGCCAATGGCCTGCCGCACAATCTGGCGCTTCAAGGCACAGCGTACATCAGATGCCAACAAGACAGGGTCTTTGGTCAGCTCGCTCGCATCCAGCAGCGTCGTGGCTATGGTTCGTATATCGGTAAGACTGACCTGTTCCTTTAGCAATTGACGAAACACTCTCAATTGCTGCATCTGGGTCAGCGCCAGATTCAGCTCTTCAGCCAACCGGGGGGACTGACTGGCCAGATATTGGCCCAGTTTGCCCACTTCATCGTGGCCAAACAGTGCATCAAGTTGTTCACGTAACAGCTTGCTGGCGTGAGTGGCAATCACGGTGGCCGAATCCACCACCGAGTAACCAAGATTAAGTGCCTTGGCCTTTTGCTCAGGGGAGATCCAGACCGCACTCATGCCGTAGGCCGGGTCCTGAGTCAACTCGCCATCTAAAGCGCCATAGGTCTCACCACTGCTGATGGCCATCAAGCGCTGACAATCCACATTCCCCATCGCCAACGCGACGCCGGACAGCTTGATCCGGTACTGATCCGGCTGCAGTTGCAGATTGTCGCGCACCCGGATCTCGGGGAGCAGAAAACCGTACTGCTCGGAGAGGGTTTTGCGGATCCCGCGCACTCGTGCAAGCAGTTCAGCCCCTTTATCCGTTTCAGCCAATGGCACCAGACGATAACCAAGCTCGATGGCGACCGTATCGACTGGTGGCAAATCCTGCCACTCCAGTGCTTGCTGTTCAGGCTGAATCATTTGACGAGTCAGCTCTTGCGCTGCATCCAGATCCGGCACATTGACGGCTCGCTTGCTGACACTCCAGCCAGTCCAGGCCAGTACAGCTGCGAAACTGAGGAATGCGAGCATAGGCATCCCGGGCACCAGACCCAGGATCAGCATTATCGTTGCAGAGGTATAGATAACGCGAGGGGATGCCAGGATCTGCTGACCAACCTGATCAGCCATCTCCCCCTCATCACTGACCCGGGTCACGATAATGGCCGCAGCAGTCGACATCAGCAGGGACGGGATCTGGGCAACCAGACCATCACCAATGGTCAGCAGCGCATAACGCTGGAAGGCTTCTGCAACGGGCAAGGCATGCTGGAAAATACCGATGGCCAACCCACCCACCAGGTTGATGATCAGCACCAACATGCCAGCTATCGCGTCACCACGAACGAACTTGGAAGCACCATCCATTGCACCATAGAAGTCCGCTTCTCGCGCGATCTCCTCACGGCGAGCCCTGGCCTGATGCTGATCCATGGTGCCGGCATTCAAGTCGGCATCGATGGCCATCTGCTTGCCGGGCATGGCATCCAGCGTGAAGCGGGCGGATACTTCCGAAATCCGCTCGCCACCCTTGGTGATCACCACAAAGTTGATGATCATCAGGATCACGAAGACCACCAGACCGACGACATAGTTGCCACCGATCACCACTTCACCGAATGCCTGGATGACCTTACCGGCTGCTTCATGCCCTTCGTGACCATGCAGCAACACAACCCGGGTAGAGGCCACGTTCAGCGACAGCCGCATCAAGGTGGCCACCAGCAACACGGTTGGGAATACCGAGAAATCGAGTGGTCTGCGGGCCGAGACGGATACCAGCAACACCAGAACCGCCAACACGATGTTGAAGGTAAAGAGCGCATCCAGCAGCCAACCGGGCAGAGGCAGGATCATCATGGCCAGAATGGCCAATAACATCAGCGGAATTGCGGTATAGGATTGGGTGAATACACGCCAGTTCACAACTTACCTCTCAGGTTGACGTAACTCGGGCGGTACATATAACGGGGCAAGAGGGGTCGGTTTCCTCCCCTTGCCTGCCTCATACGCCCTTAACTGCAATACATGGTTCAATACATAGGCAACTGCCGTGTACAGACCTGCGGGGACTTCCTGATCCACCCTGGTCGAGTGATAGATGGCTCGCGTCAACTCAGGCAAGCTCATCACCATCTTGTCATGCTGCTTGGCAACCTGACGGATCCGCTCGGCCATACTGTCGACCCCTTTGGCAATCACGAAAGGGGCATTGGCACGAGTCGCATCATATTTTATTGCCACCGCATAATGGGTCGGGTTAACGATAATCACATCTGCCTGCGGTACCCGCTGTTCGATACGCGCGCGGGCAAGCATTCCCTGTACCTGGCGGATTTTGGCTTTGATTTCGGGACGCCCTTCGCTGTTCTTGTGCTCATCCTTGACCTCTTGTTTGGTCATCCTGAGCTGCTTGTTAAGCGACCAGCGCTGATAGGGCACATCCAGCACGGCAATCAGCATCTGAACGCTCCCCAGCAGAATAAATGCCTGGGAGAGGATCCGTAGCGCTTGCTCGAGGGCCGCCTGAGGGGGCATCCGGTTCATCATCAACAAGGAAGGCCATTGATGATTTAACATCAACGCCAGCGTGCCGCCGATCAGCGTCACCTTGAGCAGTGACTTCAGCAACTCCATCAGGCTGTTCTTGGAGAACATCCGCCCCAGCCCCTTCAAAGGGTTCATCTTCTCGCAACTGGGTAGCAGCTTTTTCCAGGTCAGCGCCATACCGCCCGGCACTATGCTGAGCAACACCAGCATCAGGGCCAGAAAGCCAAACAGGGGCAGCAGCACCCACAGCATGTTTATCAGCGCTTCCCCCAGCCAATGGATCATCATCTGCGGGTCACGGGCACCTTGCCAGTCAAAACGCTGCGGACGCTTCATCAACTCGGCAAAGAACTGGCCAAACCCCGGCACCATCCACTGCATCACCAACCCGCCAAGCAGCAGCAAACCGGCAGAACTGAGCTCTTTTGAGCGGGCGATCTGCCCCTCATCTCTCGCTTTCTGGCGTTTCTGGCTGGAGGCCTCTTCGGTTTTGTCCTGTGCGCTGTTCTGACTCATGCCGGGGTCAAGCCTCGCAGCTGTTCAAGCACATGGGTAACCAAATCCAGATAACGGGAGGGCACACCACTGATGGAGAGCGCCATGGTGAGCAACCCGAGCAACAGGGTCATGGGAAAACCGAGAGAGAAGATATTGAGCGAAGGGGCGGTCCGGTTCATCACCCCGAAGGTCAGGTTAACCATCAACATGGCGACAACGGCTGGCAACGTCAGCAACAGGGCGGCACCGATAGACCAGCCAAACAACCCGATCACACCTTTCATATCGATCAGATCCAGAGATGAACCCGGCGGCCAGCTACGCAGGCTCTGCACCAGAATATCCAGTACCACCAGGTGGCCATTCAGCCCCAGAAAGAGCAATGCGCAAAACACCATCATGACCTGACTGATGATGGGGGCTGAATCCCCGTTGACCGGATCATTCATCACCGCCATCGCGAGCCCCATCTGCATGGAGAGGATCTGCCCCGCAGTGGTCATCACCATATAGAGCAGCTGGACACACAGACCAAACAACAAACCAAACAGCAGCTGCTCGACCGCCAGGACCAGCGCACCGGCACTGAAAGGATCGACAACCGGCATATCCTTCATCATGGGGGCCAGCAGCAGGCTGATAATAAACGCCAGCATCAGGCGAACTTGCGCAGGCACCCGGGTATCCCCAAAGACCGGCATCACCCAGAATGCCATACCGATCCGGATAAACGGCCACCACCACTGTCCCAACCATGCGGTCAGGTCAGCAGCACTGAGGGACAGCAGCGAATTCATCCGATAAACCCGGGGATTTTAAGAAAAAGATCCTGGAACAAGGTGGTTATCTGCGACAACAGCCAGTTACCCGTAAAGATAAGGGTCATCAGAGTCACGATAAAACGAGGAAGAAAACTGAGCGTCTGCTCCTGGATCTGGGTCGCCGCCTGAAAAATACTGACCACCAGTCCCACAATCAGGCCCGGTACAATCAGCACCGAGACCATGGTCACCACCAGATTGACCGCGCCACCAACCAGGGCAACGCTCTGCTCAGGGGTCATATCAGCCTCCCCCACCAAAGCTGGCAGCCAAAGTGCCGACGGTCATCGACCAACCATCGACCAGCACAAACACCATCAGTTTGAAGGGTAACGAGATGATCAGCGGTGAGAGCATCATCATCCCCATCGCCATCAAGACGCTGGCGACCACCAAGTCAATCACCAGAAAGGGGATAAACAGCATAAAGCCAATCTGAAATGCGGTATTCAACTCACTCAAGACAAACGCGGGCAACAGCACACCGAAAGGCACATCCTCTTTGGCGACCGTAGTTGGTTCGCCAGAGATGCGCAGCATCTGCTCCAGATCCGGTTCACGGGTCTGGGCCAGCATGAATTTGCGCAGGGGTTTTTCTGCCTTGGCGAACCCCTCTGACAGGGTTATTTCATTCTGGTCATAAGGGACAAATGCATTCTGATACATGTCCGTCCAGACCGGACGCATAATCACCACAGTCAGGATGAGGCTGATGCCGATCAGCACCCGGTTGGGAGGGCTCTGCTGCAGGCCAAGGGCCTGTCTCAATATGGCCAGCACGATGATGATCCGGGTAAAACTGGTCATCATCAGTAACAAGGTCGGAAGCAGACCCAACAGGGTCATGAAGAAGAGGATCTGCAACTTGATGTTGTAGTCCTCGCCCCCTGAAGCGCCTGGCGATACCGAGAACAGGGTCATGTCCGCCCCACGCGCATCAAATCGCCGAGCGGCACTTCGGTACTGGCCACTTCCAGCGTCACCTTGACGGGGATCTGGCGAAAGAAGGAGAGATCCCGCTGTTTGCTACTACTGGTGGGGGCCAAGTAGTCTGCAGCGCTAGGCATACTGATGTCGTCACCAAACAGTTGATCCAGTCCATCCAGATCCAGCGGATCATTATATTGTGCTCGCTCATGATTCAATTTACTCCTCTACAACCGTCGCAACCCGGGTCTGGATGAGTGCAATTACCTGCCTGCGGGTTGCCTGCGTGGTCCAGAGCTGACGGTGGGCGATGGAATC